>NZ_JBWKLJ010000010.1:0-367448 GCF_056430285.1 Streptomyces sp. NPDC045998 | reverse complement strand
GGGCGCGGCCGTGGATGGAGTGCATCCCGTAGGTGTTCATGTAGTACGGGAAGCGGGAGGAGCAGCCGATGCCGGAGACGAAGACGATGTTCTCCCTGGCCAGGCCGAGCTCGGGCATGAAGCCCTGTACGGCGGCGAGGATCGCGTAGTCACCGCAGCCGGGGCACCAGCGCACTTCCTGGTCCGACTTGAAGTCCTTCATGGACTGCTTCGCCTCGGCCTTCGGCACGAGCTTGAGCGCCTCAGACATCGGTGGCCTCCTTGAGAGCCGTGGCGAGCTGCTCGGCCTTGAACGGCATGCCGTTGACCTGGTTGTAGCTGTGCGCGTCCACGAGGTACTTCGCCCGGATGAGAGCGGCGAGCTGGCCGAGGTTCATCTCGGGCACGACGACCTTGTCGTAGCGCGCCAGCACCTCGCCGAGATTCTTCGGGAAGGGGTTGAGGTGGCGCAGATGGGCCTGGGCGATGCGGCCGCCGTCTCTGCGGACGCGTCGTACGGCGGCGGTGATCGGGCCGTAGGTCGAGCCCCAGCCCAGGACGAGCGTGCGGGCCCCGTCCTGGTGGTCGACCTCCACGTCCGGCACCTCGATGCCGTCGATCTTGGCCTGGCGGGTGCGGACCATGAAGTCGTGGTTGGCCGGGTCGTAGGAGATGTTGCCCGTGCCGTCCTGCTTCTCGATGCCGCCGATGCGGTGCTCCAGGCCCGGTGTCCCCGGCACCGCCCAGGGTCGGGCGAGGGTGTGCGGGTCGCGCTTGTAGGGCCAGAAGACCTCGGTGCCGTCGGCCAGCGTGTGGTTCGGGCCGGAGGCGAACTGCACCCGCAGGTCGGGCAGCTCGTCCACCTCGGGGACGCGCCAGGGTTCGGAGCCGTTGGCGAGGTAGCCGTCGGACAGCAGGAACACCGGTGTGCGGTAGGTGAGCGCGATCCGGGCGGCGTCGAGGGCGGCGTCGAAGCAGTCGGCCGGGGTGCGCGGTGCCACGATCGGCACCGGGGCCTCGCCGTTGCGCCCGTACATCGCCTGCAGCAGGTCGGCCTGCTCGGTCTTGGTGGGCAGGCCCGTCGAGGGGCCGCCGCGCTGGATGTCGACGATCAGCAGCGGCAGCTCCAGGGAGACGGCCAGGCCGATGGTCTCCGATTTCAGTGCCACACCGGGCCCTGAGGTGGTGGTGACGGCCAGCGACCCGCCGAAGGCGGCGCCGAGCGCGGCGCCGATGCCGGCGATCTCGTCCTCGGCCTGGAAGGTCCGCACGCCGAAGTTCTTGTGCTTGGACAGCTCGTGGAGGATGTCGGAGGCCGGGGTGATGGGGTAGGAGCCCAGGTAGAGCGGCAGGTCGGCCTGGCGGGAGGCGGCGATCAGCCCGTAAGACAGGGCGAGGTTGCCGGAGATGTTGCGGTAGGTGCCGGCGGGGAAGGCCTGGGTGGCGGGTGCGACTTCGTAGGAGACGGCGAAGTCCTCGGTCGTCTCGCCGAAGTTCCAGCCGGCGCGGAAGGCGGCCACGTTCGCCTCGGCGATCTCGGGCTTCTTGGCGAACTTCTTGCGCAGGAATCTCTCGGTGCCCTCGGTAGGCCGGTGATACATCCACGACAGCAGGCCGAGGGCGAACATGTTCTTGGACCGTTCGGCTTCCTTGCGGGACAGGCCGAAGTCCTTCAGCGCCTCGATCGTCAGCGTGGTGAGGGGGACGGGGTGGACGTTGTAGGCGTCCAGGGAGCCGTCTTCGAGGGGGCTGGTGTCGTAGCCGACCTTGGCCATGGCGCGTTTGGCGAATTCGTCGGTGTTGACGATGATCTCGCCGCCGCGGGGTACGTCGGCGATGTTGGCCTTCAGGGCGGCGGGGTTCATCGCGACCAGCACGTCCGGGGCATCGCCGGGGGTGAGGATGTCGTGGTCGGCGAAGTGGAGCTGGAACGAGGAGACGCCGGGCAGGGTGCCGGCGGGGGCGCGGATCTCGGCGGGGAAGTTCGGCAGGGTCGACAGGTCGTTGCCGAACGACGCCGTCTCCGAAGTGAACCGGTCTCCCGTCAACTGCATACCGTCACCGGAGTCACCCGCGAACCGGATGATCACCCGATCCAGACGACGGACCTGCTTCTCGCCCTCGTGCCGCGTCGGCGTGCCGCGCTGTTCCCCGACGACAGCCTCGTCGGCTTCGCCGGCCTCGTCCGCCCGCTCGGCCGGGCTACTGACCTGGCTGGTCACTGAACTGGACCTCCCTCGAGACAAGGGGCCTCCCCGCCGTCGGCGGGGGAACGCTCGGGAGACGGCCTGGTGGCTGGTTCTCCCAAGGCCCACCCTACGTCCGTAAGGGTCGCCTTCCCTGGATCGCTCAAATGTTGGACGTTATTTTGGAACGTCCTTACACCCGGACTCATCATGCTTTGTCTCCCCCCGACTCCTGCGTGAACGACGCTCCCGGCCGGTCCTCCGGTTCTGGGCCGGCAGCCCGGGCCGGGACGCCTGGGGCGCCTCAGATGTACAGACGCCTCAGCTGTTCAGATAGGTGAGCACCGCGAGCACCCGCCGGTGATCACCCTCGCTCGGGGACAGCCCGAGCTTCAGGAAGATGCTGCTCACGTGCTTCTCCACCGCGCCGTCGCTCACCCTGAGCTGCCGCGCGATCGCGGAGTTCGTCCGCCCCTCCGCCATCAGCCCCAGGACCTCACGCTCACGCGGCGTCAGCCCCGCCAGAACGTCCTGTTTACGGCTCCGCCCCAGCAGCTGGGCCACCACCTCGGGGTCCAGCGCCGTACCGCCCCGGGACACCCGCACGACCGCGTCCACGAACTCGCGGACCTCCGCGACCCGGTCCTTCAGCAGGTACCCCACGCCCCGGGTGCTGCCGGCCAGCAGCTCGGTGGCGTACCGCTCCTCGACGTACTGCGACAGCACCAGGACACCGATGCCGGGGTGCTCCTTGCGGAGGCGCACCGCCGCCCGCACGCCTTCGTCGGTGTGCGTCGGGGGCATCCGCACATCGGCGACCACCACGTCCGGCAGATCCCCCTGGCCGGCCAGGTCGTCGATTGTCTTGATCAATGCGTCGCCGTCACCCACCCCGGCGACGACGTCGTGCCCCCGGTCGGTCAGCAGCCGGGTCAGCCCCTCCCGCAGGAGTACGGAATCCTCGGCGATGACCACCCGTACCCGGTCTTCCACATCTCCCACGATCCTGAAGCCCCCACCATCGATCCGGTCCACGCGTTTGCCGCGTCCGGGGTACAGCATCCCAGCATCCGGATCGTCATGGGCTGCCTGTGGATAACCACTTGGGGGAGGACGGGCAGCCGGCGAGGGGCGCGTCAGGGCCGGGCGCGCCACGGCAACTCGGCGATGATCGCGGTCGGGCCGCCGGCCGGTGACTTCACGGCGAGGACGCCGTCGACCGCGTCCAGCCGCTCGGCCAGCCCCGCCAGGCCCGTGCCGCCGTCGAGTCGTGCGCCACCGCGGCCGTTGTCCGTCACCTGGAGCAGCAGCCGGTCCTCCACCCGCCACACGTCGACACCGGCCCGCGTGGCCCCGGAGTGCTTGGAGACGTTCTGCAGCAGCTCCGAGACGGTGAAGTAGGCGATGCCCTCGATGGCCGGCGCCGGCCGCTCCGGCAGGTCCACCTCGACCGACACCGGGACGGTGCAGCGGGAGGCTATGGAGGACAGGGCGGCGTCGAGGCCGCGGTCGGTGAGCACGGCGGGGTGGATTCCGCGTGCCAGGTCGCGCAGTTCCTGCAGTGCGATCTTGACCTCGCCGTGTGCCTCCTCGACCATGCGCGCCGCTGCCTCGGGGTTCTCGGCCATCTTCTCTTTGGCGAGGCCGAGGTCCATGGCGAGGGCGACGAGCCGGGCCTGGGCGCCGTCGTGCAGGTCGCGCTCGATGCGGCGTAGATCGGCGGCGGCCGTGTCGACGACCACGCCCCGGTCCGACTCCAGCTCCGACACCCGGCTGGCGAGCCGGGACGGGCCGAGCAGCCCCGTGACCAGCAGGCGGTCGACGCCGGCCATCGCCCGGATCAGCCACGGTGTGAGCATCCAGAGCAGCAGCCCGGCCAGGCTGGTCAGCGCCAGCTCGACCGGCGTGTCCAAGTGGACGCTGTGCGTCCCGTCACCGTACAGCTGCAGCCCGTCGACGCCCGCGTACACCGGGAAGATCCACTGCCACAGCGGATACGTCAGCAGCGCCCAGCCGTACGCCCAGAAGGACACCGCGACCGAGAAGGCGAAGACCGCCCAGGGCAGGTGCACCACCGCGTAGAGGAGGTGCCGCCAGGACACGCCGCTCTTGAGCAGGCCGCCCACCCGGGCCATCGGCCCGCCGCCGGGGCCGCGCCGTACCGGGTCGGGGTCGGCGATCTCCACCCCCAGCAGCACACGCGCCCGAGCCCGCTCCACCACGCCGAACCCACGGCACAGGGCGAGACCCCCGGCGAGGACGGGTATGCCCAGGAAGGTCACGAGCAGCCCCGCGCCGAGCGCGACCGTCGCGATGGCGACGGCGAAGTAGAACACGCTGAGCGGCAGCCCCAGGAGCAGGTAGCCGAACTCGCGCCAGGTGCGCGCCTCCAACGGCGCGCGCAGCGCCGCCGGGACGCGGTGGTGCCGGGTGGTGCCCGAGCCGTAAGCCATGGCCATCGGTGTCAGTCCGTTTCTGCGAGTCGCGGTCGCGCGGTGCGCGCCATTGCGTCGTGTGTCCAGGCTGCCGTGCCCGGGTCGTGTCCACCATGAGGGCGCTCTCCGTCGTGACCGGGGGTTTTCCCTACTCCCGAAGGGGGGCCCACCCTCGGCGGCGCCGCTAACGCGCGGCCGGGCGCGAGGTGTCGCGGCGGCGCCAGGGCAGCTCGGCGGTGACCGTCGTCGGGCCGCCGGCCGGGGACTCCACCGTGAACAGTCCGTCGACCGCGTCCAGCCGTTCCTCGAGGCCCGGCAGGCCGGTGCCGTCGTCCAGCCGGGCTCCGCCATGGCCGTCGTCCGTGACCTGTATGAGCAGCCGGTCGTCCACCCGCCAGACGTCGACGGCCGCCGAACGCGCCCCGGAGTGTTTGGAGACGTTCTGCAGCAGCTCGGAGACGGTGAAGTAGGCGATGCCCTCGATCGCCTCGGCCGGCCGCTCGGGAAGGTCGACGGTGACCTTGACCGGGACGGTGCAGCGGGAGGCTATGGAGGACAGGGCGGCGTCGAGGCCGCGGTCGGTGAGCACGGCGGGGTGGATTCCGCGTGCCAGGTCGCGCAGTTCCTGCAGCGCGATCTTGACCTCGCCGTGCGCCTCCTCGACCATGCGCGCCGCGGCCTCGGGGTTCTCGGCCATCTTCTCTTTGGCGAGGCCCAGGTCCATGGCGAGGGCGACGAGCCGGGCCTGGGCGCCGTCGTGCAGGTCGCGCTCGATGCGGCGTAGATCGGCGGCGGCCGTGTCGACGACCACGCCCCGGTCCGACTCCAGCTCCGCGATCCGCCGCTCCAGCTCGTCGGAGGGCGACAACAGGCCGCGCGCCAGCGCCCCGTCCACAGCCACCATGCCGCGCACGACGTAGCCGAGGACCGGCCACAGCACGACGAGGCCCACCAGCGTGACGACGAAGGTGAGGACGCTCCACGGCAGCCGTATGAACGCGTACAGCATCGTCCGCCAGGCCACCGGGTCCTTCAGCCCCGTCCACAGCCAGGGGAAGAATCCGGCGCCGCGCCGGTGCGGCAGCCGGCTCGGCTCGTCGATCCGTATGCCGAGCAGCGCCCGCGCCCGGGACCGCTCCGTCCGACCGAGCACCCGCGCCCCGGCGAGCCCGACGGTGAGCAGGGGCAGCCCGACGACGGTCACCGACAGGCCCACGCCGACGCCCACCACCACCAGCACGTACACGAAACCCATCACGGCGACCGGGAGGCTGGAGAGGAGGTACGCGACCTCCTTCCAGGCCTGCCGGCCGAAGGCGAAGTGCGGTGCGCTGCGTGCGGTCATGCGGACCAGCCTGCCCGGCCGTACACGGCCACGCCATGGGGCTCGTGGGGGGAGCGGAGTAGGGCTAACCCCACCCAGCGGGCCCCCGAGCACCGCCGAAGTGCGGCACGGCTGATTACCCGCGCTTTGCCAGGGCCTACACTCCCGTGCGTAGAGAACGCATAAACAACAGCCGCAACAGCAGCCGCGTGGCAGGGAGCGAGGACTACGGACGTGCCGGAACCGACCGTGGGGACCGTACTCGCCGTCGACTACTTCCAAAGCTACTCGGTGGTAGGCCTGCTGGCGCTATTGGGGGTGCTCTTCGTCGCCGTCGCCTTCGGGGCCGGGCGGCTGCTCCGGCCCGTCGTGCCGACGCAGGAGAAGATGCTCACCTACGAGTGCGGCGTCGACCCCGTGGGCGAGGGCTGGGCCCACACCCAGGTGCGCTACTACGTCTACTCTTTTCTGTACGTCATCTTCGCCGTCGACTCCATCTTCCTCTTCCCCTGGGCGACGGTCTTCGCAGCACCGGGGTACGGCGCCACGACGCTGGTCGAGATGTTCATCTTCCTCGGCTTCCTCGCCGTAGGACTGCTCTACGCGTACAAGAAGGGCGTCCTGACATGGACGTAACCCCTGTGACTCCCGAGACGCCTGCGACCCCTGTGGTCCCCGCGAGCCCGGTGGACCTGCCCGAACCGAAAAGGCTCGGCGTCCTGTCCCGGCTCGCCCCCGAGCCGATGAAGGTGGTCCTGAACTGGGGCCGCCGCTACAGCCTGTGGGTCTTCAACTTCGGACTCGCCTGCTGCGCGATCGAGTTCATCGCCGCGTCGATGGCCCGGCACGACTTCATCCGGCTCGGCGTCATCCCGTTCGCGCCCGGCCCCCGCCAGGCCGACCTCATGGTCGTCTCCGGGACCGTCACCGACAAGATGGCCCCGGCGGTGAAGCGGCTGTACGAGCAGATGCCGGAGCCGAAGTACGTCATCTCCTTCGGCGCCTGCTCCAACTGCGGGGGACCGTACTGGGACTCGTACGCCGTGACCAAGGGCGTCGACCAGATCATCCCCGTCGACGTGTACGTGCCGGGCTGCCCGCCGCGCCCGGAGGCGCTGCTCCAGGGCATCCTCAAGCTCCAGGAGAAGATCGCCCGCGAGTCGCTGGGCGAGCGGTACGGCCACGGGCGGCCGTCGTCGGTCGCGCAGCTGCGCAGCGGTCCCGTGCCGCCGCCGTCCCCGTCCGCCTCGCCGACCGTCTCCGCGTCTGTCTCCCCGTCGGCCACGTCTTCGGCCGCGCCGTCGCCGGGAGGCGCGGAGTGAACGCGTACGACCGTCTCCCCGAATCCGTCACCGAGGTCTTCGGCGAGGAGGCCACCGCCGAGCACGCGTACGACCTGCTGACGGTCGACGTGCCGGCCGGCTCCTGGATCGCCGCGCTCGAAACCGCCCGGGACGAGCTCGGCTGCACCTACTTCGACTGGCTGAGCGCGGTCGACGAACCGGCGACGGGCTTCCGCGTCTGCGCCCACGTCGTCGCCCTGGCGGACGGCACGGTCCGCCGTCTCCTGCTGCGTACGACCGTGCCGCACGACGCCCCGGTGCTGCCGACCGCCATCGGCGTGTACGCGGGCGCGGCGTGGCACGAGCGCGAGACGCACGAGATGTTCGGCGTCCGCTTCGAGAACCACCCCAACCTCGCGCCTCTCCTCCTCCCCGAGAACTTCGAGGGCCACCCGCTGCGCAAGGACTTCGTCCTGGCCGCGCGCGTGGCGAAGGCGTGGCCGGGCGCGAAAGAGCCCGGGGAGACTGCGGCGGGCGCGGCGCACGGCGGCCCCAAGCGCCGCCAGATGCTGCCGCCCGGCGTGCCCGACCCCAACGAGTGGGGTCCCCTCAAGGGCCAGCTGCCCCCTGCCCCGGCGCGCCCCGTCCGCGAACGCCCGGCCCGCGCCGCCGGTGCGGCGGGTGCGGCCGGTGCGGGTGCCGCTGCCGGTGCCGGTGACCGTCCGGTACGCCGTGCCCGTACGGCCGCCGAGGGCTCCGCGAGCCAGGCGGCTCCGGCGGCTGCTGCGGCTGCGGACGCCCCGGCGGCTCCTGCGGCCCCGGCGACCGGTACCCCTCGCCGCGCGCGCAGCGTGAGCGAGGGCTCGGCCACCCAGCGCACGCGGCCCGCGGCGCCGGAGGCCACGCCTCCGTCCGAGGCCCCCACCGCGCCGCCGGCCCCGCCGCGCACCCGCAGCACGGACGCGCCCTGGAACAACCCGCGCCCCGCCTTCGACGACGACACCGCCGCCGCGCCCGCCGCGCCCGACGCCGAAGAGCAGCGGCGCCCCGAAGGCCCCGAACGACCCGAGAAACCCGCACGGACCGCACAGCCGGAACGACCCGCACAAGCGGAACGGCCCGAACGGCCCGAACAGCCCGAACGACCTGAAGGAGACGCGTGAACGACGTGCTCGACGTCGCCCTCCGCCTGGTCGCCGTCTTCGCCGTGTTCCTCGTCCTGCCGCTGGTGATCGGCCAGACGGAGCACAAGGTCATGGCGCACATGCAGGGCCGCCTCGGCCCCATGTACGCCGGCGGCTTCCACGGCTGGGCGCAGCTCGTCGCGGACGGCGTGAAGTTCGCGCAGAAGGAGGACGTGGTCCCGGCCAACGCCGACCGCCGCATCTTCCAGCTCGCCCCCGCCATCGCGCTCCTCCCGTACCTCCTCGTGCTGGTCGCCATCCCGATCGGCCCGAGCGAGGGCGCGGTCGGCGTACTGGTCGACGCGGGCGTCTTCTTCGTGCTCGCCGTCATGGGCGTCGGCGTGCTCGGCTCGCTCATGGCGGGCTGGGCGTCCGCCAACAAGTTCTCGCTCCTCGGCGGCCTGCGCACCGCCGCCCAGCTGCTCGCGTACGAGCTGCCCATGCTGCTCGCCGCCGCCTCCGTCGCCATGGCGGCCGGCACCGTCTCCCTCCCGGGCATCGTCAACGCCTTCGAGTGGTGGTGGCTGCCGTGGCAGATCGTCGGCGCGCTGGTCTTCTTCGTCGCGGGCCTCGCCGAGCTGCAGCGCCCGCCCTTCGACATGCCGGTCGCCGACTCCGAGATCATCTTCGGTGCATACACCGAGTACACGGGCCTGCGCTTCGCGCTGTTCCTCCTCGCCGAGTACGCCGGCATCGTCGTGCTGTGCGGTCTGACCACCGTCCTCTTCCTCGGCGGCTGGCACGGGCCGTTCGGCGCCGAGGGGCTCGGCTGGCTCTGGACCCTGCTCAAGACGGCCGTGCTGGCCTTCATCGTGATCTGGCTGCGCGTGAGCTACCCGCGGCTGCGCGAGGACCAGCTGCAGAAGCTCGCCTGGACCACGCTCGTCCCGCTCGCCCTCGCCCAGATCGCCCTCACCGGCATCGTCAAGGTGGTGAACCCCTGATGCCTCCGATTCCCGGATCCGGCCTCGCCAAGGGCCTGGCCGTCACGCTGCGCACGATGACGAAGAAGAGTCACACCGCGCAGTACCCGGACGCCCAGCCCGAACTGCCGCCCCGTACCCGCGGCGTGATCGGGCTGTTCGAGGAGAACTGCACGGTCTGCATGCTGTGCGCCCGCGAATGCCCCGACTGGTGCATCTACATCGACTCCCACAAGGAGACGATGCCCGCCGCCACGCCGGGCGGGCGCGAGCGCAGCCGCAACGTCCTCGACCGGTTCGCCATCGACTTCGCACTGTGCATGTACTGCGGTATCTGCATCGAGGTGTGTCCTTTCGACGCGCTGTTCTGGTCGCCGGAGTTCGAGTACGCGGAGACGGACATCCACGAGCTCACGCACGAGCGGGACAAGCTCCGCGAGTGGATGTGGACGGTCCCGGAGCCGCCCGCCCTCGACCCGGGTGCGGAGGAGCCGAAGGAGATCGCTGCCGCCCGCAAGGCCGCGGAGAAGCTCGCCGCGGCCCAGGCGGCCCAGGCAGGGGAGACGCCCGAGACGACCAAGACCACGGACGCGCCCGAGGCGCCCGGGACCGCGGGAGGCAGTGAGTGAGCCTCGCCGCGGCCCACGGCTTCCTGTCGCCCACGGGCGTCGAGATCGCCTTCCTCCTCGTCGGCATCGTCACCCTCGGCGCGGCCGTCGTCACCGTCACCACCAAGCAGCTGGTGCACGCCGCCCTGTGGCTCGTGGTGGCGCTCGGCGGCATCGCCGTCGAGTACCTGCTCCTCACCGCCGAGTTCGTCGCCTGGGTGCAGGTGCTGATCTACGTCGGTTCCGTCGTCGTCCTCCTCCTCTTCGGTCTCATGCTCACCAAGGCACCCATCGGCCGTTCCCCGGACGCCGACTCGGGCAACCGCCCGGCCGCCCTCGCGGTCGCCGTCGCCGCGGCGGCCGCCCTCGTCTGGGTGGTCGTCGACGCGTTCCGCACCACCTGGATCGACCTGGACGGGCCCGTCCAGGGCTCCACCAAGGTCTCCGGCACGATCCTCTTCCGGCACTGGGTGCTGCCCTTCGAAGCGCTCTCCGTCCTCCTGCTCGCCGCGCTCGTCGGCGCGATCGTCCTGTCCCGCAAGGACCGGGCGGACGACGGTGCCGCGCCCGGCCGGGCCACCGGCCCGGCCGCCGGCCGGGCGACCGACCGGAAGGGGCAGCGCTGATGCACCTCGCCTATCCCGCGGTCCTCGCCGTCCTGCTCTTCTGCACGGGGCTGTACGGAGTCCTCGCCCGCCGCAACGCGATCCTGGTCCTGATGTCCGTCGAGCTGATGCTCAACGCCGTCAACCTCAACCTCGTCGCGTTCGACGTCTGGCTCCGCGACACCCTGCACGCCGGCCAGGCACTCACGCTCTTCACCATCGCCATCGCCGCCGCCGAGATCGGCATCGGCCTGGCGATCGTCCTGATGGTCTACCGCAACCGCGGCACCTCCGACATCGACAAGCTCCGCGACAACGCCGAGACGCCGGGTCCCGACGACGCCCCTGACGACGCCCTGGACGAGGCCGCCTCCGACGCTGCCTCCGACGCCGCCGGCGAGGTCCCCGACGAGAAGGCCGAGGCCACCGCGTGACCACCACGACCCTCGCCGTCCTCGTACCCCTCCTCCCGTTCCTCGGCGCCCTGGCCGGGCTGCTGCTCGGCCGCACCGCGCCCGGCTTCGTCCGCCCGCTCGCCGTCCTGCCGACGCTCGCCGCCCTCGTGGTGGCCGTCCTGGTCGCAGCCCGGCAGGGCGGCGGCCGGCCGATCGACGCGGCCACCCAGCTCACCCCGACCGGCTCGGTCCCCATCGAGCTCGCCCTGCACCTGGACGGCTTCGCCGTCCTCGCCGCCGTCCTGGTCGGCGTGGTCGCGTCGTGCGTGCAGATCTACTCGACGGGCTACCTGCGCGACGACCCGCGCTACCCCTCGTACGCGGCGCTCGTCTCCCTCTTCACCTCCGCGATGCTGCTCGTCGTCTACTCCGGCGACCTGATGGTGCTGCTGGTCGGCTGGGAGATCATGGGCATCTGCTCGTACTTCCTGGTCGGCCACTACTGGGAGACTCCCGAGGCGCGGGCCGCCTCCCTGAAGGCGTTCCTCGTCACCAAGCTCGGTGACGTCCCGTTCCTCATCGGCCTCTTCGCGCTGGCCGCCGACGCCGGCACGTTCCGGATCACCGGGATCCTGGGAGCCGTCGCCGCCGACGGCATCGACCACCCGACACTGGTGGCGCTGCTGCTCCTCGCGGGTGTGGCGGGCAAGTCCGCGCAGTTCCCGCTGCACACCTGGCTGCCCGACGCGATGGCCGGCCCGACGCCGGTCTCCGCGCTGATCCACGCCGCGACGATGGTCGCCGCCGGTATCTACTTCGTGGCCCGCCTCCTCCCGCTTTTCGCCGCCTCCGCCGCGGCCATGACCGTGCTCGCCGTGATGGCCGCGGTCACCATGGTGGGCTCCGGACTGGCCGCCCTCGCCCAGGACGACATCAAGCGCGTGCTCGCGTACTCGACCATCGGCCAGCTCGGCTACATGTCGGGCGCCCTGGCCGTCGGCGACCGCGGCGCCGCCGTCTTCCACCTCCTGTCGCACGGTGCCTTCAAGGCGCTGCTCTTCCTCGCCGCCGGCGTGATCATCCACGCCGCCGGCACCAACTCCCTGGCCGCCATGTCCCGCATGCGGGGCCTTGCCGCCCGCATCCCCGACGCGTACTGGACGATGACGGTCGCGCTGCTCGCGCTCGCCGCGATCCCGCCCTTCGCCGGCTTCTTCTCCAAGGAGGCCGTGCTCGTGGCCGCCGAGCACACCGCTCTCGGCGACCGGGCCGCCGCCCCCGCCGGGGCGGGCTGGATCGTGCTCGTCTCCGGTCTGATCACCGCCCTCCTCACCGCCGCCTACGCGACGCGCCTGTGGCTGCTCGCCTTCCGGGGCCGCGGCACCGAGGCCCCCGATCACGGCCGCCAGCCGCTCGTCATGAACGGCGTCCTGTGGGTGCTCGCCGTCCCGTCCCTCGCCTTCGGCCTCACTGCCGGCTACCTGAGCGACTGGTTCGACGGCCAGGCCCTCACCCCCACCGTCACCACGGCGGTGCTCGGCACGGGCATCGCGCTCGTCGGCGGACTGGTCACCTACGCCGCCTGGCGCGCAGCGACACACAAGGTGCGCACCGCGGCGGCCACCCCGCTCGGCGCGGTCGCCGCCCACCCCCAGGAGCAGCCGGCCGTCTCCGAGGAGGAGGCCATCGCCACCCACACGGCCGCCTACGGCGATATCGCGTCGGCCCCCGACCCCGCCGACCCGGGGCGCCTGCTGCTCGGCCCGCTGCACCGCCACGCCGCCGCGGGCTTCCGCCTTGACGCCGTCTACTCCGCCCTCTTCGTACGCCCCGTCCGGGCCGCCGCCTCCCTGGTCAGCTTCCTCGACCGGGAGGTCGTCGAGACCTACGTACGCGGCGCGGGCGGCGGCACGCACCTGCTCGGCCGGGCCGTACGCCGCGCCCAGACCGGCAATGTGCAGACCTACCTCAGCGTCCTGCTGGCCGGCTCCGTCGTCCTGGCGATCGCCGCCGTACTCGTCGCCGCCGGAGCGTGAGCCGTGATCGATATCAGCGAATCCGTGATGCAGTTCCTTCTCGCGTTCATCGTCGTCGGCCCGCTCATCGGCGCGGCCGCGGCTCTCCTCCCCGCCCCGCCCGGGCTGAAGGGGAAGTCCCCGGACCAGGCCGTGCTGCGCCACGGCGTGACCGTGACCGGCGCCGTCCTCGCCGCCGCGATCGTGCTCCTGCTGGGCTTCGACCACGACCAGCCGTCGAAGATGCAGGCCACGACGGACATCAGCTGGATCCCCGCGCTCGACGTGCGGATCCACCTCGGTACCGACGGCATCTCGCTCCCCCTCCTCGTCCTGACCGCGCTGCTGACCTTCCTCTGCGCGCTGTACAGCTACTTCAAGCTGCCCGCGGGCCCTTCCCCCAAGGCGTTCGTCGCCCTGCTGCTCGTCCTCGAGTCCGGCATGCTCGCGACCTTCGCCGTCCTCGACCTGCTGCTGTTCTTCCTGGCCTTCGAGATGGTCCTCATCCCGATGTACTTCCTCATCGCCCGCTGGGGCGGCGAGGGCAGGCGCCAGGCCGCCTGGCGGTTCATCCTCTACACGCTGCTCGGTTCGGTCGTCATGCTGCTCGGCCTGCTGCTCGTCGGGCTGAAGGCCGGCACCTTCGACATGGTGGCACTCGCCACTGACAACGGCCGCGACATCACCACGTCCGTGCAGGTCATCGCCGTTCTCGCGATCGGCGTCGGCCTCGCCGTGAAGACCCCGATGTGGCCGCTCCACAGCTGGCTGCCGGACGCCCACACCGCCGCCCCGACCGTCGGGTCGGTGCTCCTCGCGGGCGTGCTGCTGAAGATGGGTACGTACGGGTTCGTCCGGATCGCCCTGCCGATCACGCCCGACGGCATGCACGTCCTCGCCCCGTACCTCGCGGGCTTCGCCGTCGCCGGCATCATCTACGGATCGCTCGCCTGCCTCGCCCTGGCCCGTTCCGGTGCGAACGGCGACCTCAAGCGCCTGATCGCGTACTCCTCCGTCGGCCACATGGGCTTCGTGCTCCTCGGCATCGCCACCATGACCCCCACCGGCGTGAACGGCGCGCTCTTCGCCAACATCGCCCACGGCCTCATCACCGGCCTGCTCTTCTTCCTGGTCGGCGCCCTCAAGGACCGCACCGGCACCACCGACCTCGACGCCCTGGCCCAGCAGACCGGCGCCGCGCTCTACGGCCGCGCGCCGCGCCTCGGCGGCCTGCTCGCCTTCGCGGCCGTCGCCTCCCTCGGCCTGCCCGGGCTGGCCGGGTTCTGGGGCGAGATGCTCGCGCTGTTCGGCGCGTTCCAGCCGGCCGCGGGCCTCAACCGCCCCGCCTTCCTCACCTTCATGGCCATCGGCGCCTTCGGCACGCTGCTCACCGCCGCGTACCTCCTCGTCGTCGTACGCCGGGTCTGCATGGGCGCCCACCCCGCCGAGGGCCGGCCGCCGATCGCCGACATCCGGCCCTACGAGTTCGCCGCCTGGACCCCGCTGGCCGTCCTCACCGTCCTCGCCGGCCTCTGGCCCGCGCTCCTCCTCGGCCTGTCCGACCCGGCCGTGCAGAAGCTCCTCGCAGGAGGCAAGTCGTGACCGCCGCAGCCGCGAGCACCGCGAACACAGCCCACCTCGTCCAGTCGGTCGACTGGGCGGCCATCGCGCCGCCCACCATCGCCGCCGTGACCGGCCTGGCCGTGCTCGTCGCCGACCTCTTCGTACCGAAGGACCGCCGGCGCCTCCTCGGCTGGATCTCCCTCGCCGGTCTCGCCGTCGCGCTCGCCGCCCTCGCGCCGCTGCGCAAGGGCGACCGCTCCACCTTCTGCCTCACCACCGACTCCGACGCCTGCAGCTACACCGCGGACCACTTCACCCTCGTCATCCAGCTGCTGGTGCTCGGCGGCGCCCTCCTGACGGCCCTGCTGTCGCTGACGGAGACCGAGGAGAAGCTCCCCGCGGGCGAGTTCTGGTTCCTGCTGCTCTCCTCGGCCGCCGGAGCCGCGCTGCTGCCCGCCTCCCGCGACCTGGCGACCCTGATCGTCGCCCTGGAGGTCGCCTCGCTGCCCGCGTTCGCGCTCGTCGGCCTCAAGCGCGGCGACCGCATGTCGGGCGAGGCGGCGCTGAAGTTCTTCCTGTCCTCCGTCACCGCGACGGCCGTGTCCCTGCTCGGCGTGAGCTTCGTGTACGCCTCGACCGGCACGCTGCACCTGACCGAGATCGCCCAGAGCATCGACGACACCCCGGCCCAGCTCGCCACCCTCGCCAAGGCGGGCGTCGCCCTCACCCTCGTCGGCTTCGCCTTCAAGACGGCCGCCGTGCCGTTCCACTTCTGGGTGCCGGACACCTATGTCGGCGCGCCGCTGCCCGTCGCCGCGTTCCTCTCCGTCGTCGGGAAGGCGGTCGGCTTCACCGGCCTCATCCTGGTGACCGTCGTCGCCTTCCCCTCGTACGCCGACGTCTGGGGCCCGGCCCTGTCCGTGCTGGCCGCGCTGACCATGACCGTCGGGAACGTCGCCGCCCTGCGGCAGGTCTCCACGCGCGCGTGGAGCGCCGTCCGGCTGCTGGCCTGGTCCTCCGTGGCGCAGGCCGGGTACCTCCTGGTGCCGATCGCGGCCGCCGCGTACTCCAGCGACGACCAGATCGGCGCCACCGTCTCGTACGCCCTGATGTACGCCGTCGTGAACCTCGGAGCCTTCGCGGTCGCCGCCCTGGTGGCGCGTACGCACCCGCTCAACCGGATCTCCGACTACCGGGGCCTGTACGCGACCCGGCCCCTCGCCGCGCTCGCCATGGGCTTCTTCCTGCTGTGCCTGGCGGGCCTGCCGCCCGGCATCATCGGCCTGTTCGCCAAGGTGACCGTGTTCCAGTCGGTCGTCGACGCGGGCCTGGGCTGGCTCGCCGTCGTCATGGGCGTCAACGTGGTCATCGGCCTCTACTACTACCTCCAGTGGACGGCGGTGCTGTTCCGCGCCCCGGAGGCGCGGGCCGCGGCCCCGGAGGCGGCCGTGGCTAGCCGCGCGGCGGGTACCGCGCCGATCACCCTCGCCATCGGCCTGACGGCCTTCGCCGGCGTCCTGCTGTCCGGCTACCCCCAGCTGGTGCTGCGCTTCGCCGCGAGCACCCTGTTCTGATCCCCGTCCCGATCCCCCCACCACCTCCAGGAGCACGACCGTGCTGAACGGTTTCAAGGACTTCGTCCTGCGCGGAAACGTCATCTCCATGGCGATCGGTCTGGCCGTCGGAGCCGCCTTCACCGCCGTCGTCACGGCCTTCAGCAACGCCTTCATCGTGCCGCTCATCGGCCTCGCCACCGGTTCGATCGGCGACTACAGCAAGGCCACCTTCTCGGTGGAGGGCGCGAAGTTCCCGTACGGCCTGTTCGTCAGCGCCATCCTGGCCTTCCTGATCACGGCGGCCGTCCTGTACTTCGGCGTCGTGGTCCCGATGATGAAGATCCAGAGCCGCTTCAAGCGGGACGAGCCCTTCGACATCAAGGCGGCCCTGCGCGACTGCCCCCGCTGTTACTCCGAGATCCCCGCCATCGCCAGCCGCTGCCGCCACTGCACCAGCGAGGTGCAGCCGGTTCCCGAGGCGCTCGCCAAGGCCGGTCTGATGCCGGCTCCGCGCTGAGTCACCCGAACGGCCGAGCGCACCGCCCTCCGCGCGCGAGGGAACCCGCCACTCCCGCCTGGCGTTGACCAGTACGGGAGGGTCCACTGGACAGTGGACGAGGACCAGCACCAGCAAGGGTTCCCCTACCGCACCACTTGGAGGGCGTACCGTGCACCGCCGGCACAACGGGCTGAGGACCGCCGTACTCCTCGGAGGACTGTCCGCACTCATCATCCTCATCGGCAGCCTCTTCGGGCGTACGGGCCTGTACGTCGCGCTGCTCGTGGCGCTCGGCACCAACGGGTACGCGTACTGGAACAGCGACAAGCTGGCCCTGCGCGCCATGCGGGCGCGCCCGGTGAGCGAGTTCCAGGCGCCGCAGCTGTACCGGATGGTCCGCGAGCTGTCGACGCAGGCCCGCCAGCCCATGCCGCGGCTCTACATCTCTCCGACCATGGCCCCCAACGCCTTCGCCACCGGCCGCAACCCGCGCAACGCGGCGGTCTGCTGCACCGAGGGCATCCTCCAGCTCCTCGACGAGCGCGAGCTGCGCGGCGTGATCGGCCACGAGCTCAGCCACGTCTACAACCGCGACATCCTGATCTCGTCCGTGGCCGGCGCGCTCGCCTCGGTGATCATGTTCCTGGTGAACTTCGCCTGGCTGATCCCGATCGGCCGCTCGGACGACGACGAGGGCCCGGGCCTGTTCGGCATGCTCCTGATCATGCTGCTGGGTCCGCTCGCCGCGTCGGTCATCCAGCTCGCCATCAGCCGCTCCAGGGAGTACGAGGCGGACGCCTCGGGCGCCCAGCTGACCGGGGACCCGCTGGCCCTGGCCAGCGCCCTGCGCAAGCTGGAGGCGGGCGCCAAGCGGCTCCCGCTGCCGCCGGAGCCCAGGATCGAGACCGCCAGCCACATGATGATCGCCAACCCGTTCCGGCCGGGCCAGGGGCTCGCCCGGATGTTCTCCACCCACCCGCCGATGGCGGAACGTATTGCCCGGCTCGAACAGATGGCAGGTCGCCGCCCGTGAAGACGATCCTCAACCTCATATGGCTGGTCCTGAGCGGCTTCTGGCTGTGCCTCGGCTACCTCGCGGCGGGCCTCCTGCTCTGCATCACCGTCATCGGCATCCCCTTCGGCATCGCCGCCTTCCGTATCGGCCTGTACGCCCTGTGGCCCTTCGGCCAGACGGTGGTGGACCGCCGCGACGCGGGCGCCGCGTCCTGCGTCGGGAACGTGCTGTGGCTGGTGCTGGCGGGCTGGTGGCTGGCGATCGGCCACATCGTCACGGGCATCGCCCTGTGCGTCACGATCATCGGCATCCCGCTCGGCATCGCGAACTTCAAGCTGATCCCGGTCTCGCTGCTGCCGCTTGGCAAGGAGATCGTCCCGACGGACCAGCCCTTCACGGCCCGCTGACGCCGGGCGTGACGACGTCGTCACCGGTTGTCAGTGGTGTGGTGCACCATGGAGCCATGACGGAACACGCGTACGACTTGGGGGCCTGGGCCCCCCGAATATCCCGGACCTGAGCGCGGCCGCGCGCTATCCCGCCCTGGGCGCGGCCGTGCGACGGGCCGCACGCGCGCCCGCGCCCGAACCCGCGCCGGGGAGCCGCCCGGCAGGGACCCCCGCAGCTCTGCCGTCCCCGCCCCCGCCCGGGCCCTACCCGCGCCGCACCGCGTAGATCACCGCGCCCACCGCCAGTACCGCCGCGCCCGCGAGGACGGACGACACCGGCAGGGCGAACGCCAGCAGCGCGCACCCCGCCAGGCCCGCCACCGCCAGGACGCGGCCGGTACCGAGGGTCCACGCCGAGGCGTTGGCGATCGCGTAGTAGGCCAGCACCCCGAACGACGAGAAGCCGATCGCCCCGCGCAGATCCGCCGTGGCCGCCACCACCGCGCCCACCGCCAGCTCGGCGTGGTGCGGTACCTGGTAGCGGGGGTGGACGGCGGCGAGGGCGCGCGGCAGGTGGCCGTCGCGGGCCATCGCCAGCGTCGTCCGGGAGACACCGAGGATCAGCGCCAGCAGCGAGCCGAGCGCGGCCACCGCCGCGCCGACCCGCACCACCGGGACCAGCCAGCCGTGCCCCGCCGCCCGCGCCGCGTCCGCGAGCGGGGCCGCCGACCCGGCCAGCTCCCGCGCGCCCAGCACCGACAGGACGGAGACCGCCACCACCACGTACACCACGAGCGCGATGCCCAGCGCGAGCGGGACCGCCCGCGGGATGGTCCGCGCCGGGTCCCTGACCTCCTCGCCGAGGGTGGCGATCCGCGCGTACCCCGCGAAGGCGAAGAACAGCAGACCCGCCGCCTGGAGCACACCGCCCAACGACGCGTCACTTCCCGGCTCGAGCCGCCCGAAGTCCGCGGCCCCCGACCCGAGAGAGGAGACCGCCACCGCGGCCAGGACCGCCAGCACCACCGCCACGATCGCGCGCGTCACCCACGCCGACTTCTGCACGCCTCCGTAGTTCACGGCGGTCATGGCCACCACCGCCGCGACCGCGACCGCGTGCGCCTGCCCCGGCCACACGTACGCGCCGACCGTCAGCGCCATCGCCGCGCACGACGCGGTCTTGCCCACGATGAAGGCCCACCCGGCCAGGAAGCCCCAGAACGGACCGAGCCGTTCGCGACCGTACACATAGGTGCCACCCGACGCCGGATAGCGGGCGGCGAGGCGCGCCGACGCCATGGCGTTGCAGTACGCCACGCCCGCGGCCAGCGCGAGCCCCGCGAGCAGCCCGCTGCCGGCCGCTCCGGCCGCCGGTGCCAGGGCCGCGAAGATCCCGGCCCCGACCATGGAGCCCAGCCCGATGACGACCGCGTCGAAGACGCCCAGCGACCGCCGCAACTCCCGTGTCATGTGCCGCACCCTACTGACGCCCGCAACCTTCCCCGGCGCCCCCGGCGTCCTCCACGACAACACCGTATGAAAGGCAGGTTCCCGGCATGAGCTTCCTCAGCTGGATCGTCCTCGGGCTGCTGGCCGGAGTCGTCGCCAAGATCCTGCTCCCGGGCCGCGACCCCGGCGGCTTGATCGGCACCACCGTCATCGGCGTCGCGGGCGCCTTCGTCGGCGGCTGGCTGTCGGCCCGCTTCCTGGACCGGCCGATCACCAACGAGTTCTACGACGGAGCCACCTGGGCGGCGGCCATAGGCGGCTCGCTCGTGCTGCTGATCGCCTACCGCATCCTGTTCGGCCACTCCCGCTCGCGCTGAGCCGCCCGACACCCTCAGGAGAGCCCGGTCTCGCGCAGGGTGATGTTCAGCCGTCCCGAGGGAAGCCCCGCCGCCGGGTCGCCCGTGTCCGGGTACACCTTCGGCACCCCGTGGTACGCGAACCGCGAGGGGCCGCCGAAGACGAACAGGTCGCCCGACGCCAGCTCCACGTCCGTGTAGGGCCGCCCACGCGTCTCGGTGTTCCCGAACCGGAAGACGCAACGGTCCCCGATGCTCAGCGACACCACCGGGGCGCCGGACCGCTCCTCCCGGTCCCGGTGCATGCCCATCCGGGCCCCGGGCTCGTAGAAGTTGACCAGCGCGGTGTCCGGGGCGTAGCCGCCGTGCCCGCCCTCGTCCCCGTACGCCGCCACGAGCGCCGCCCGCCCCAGCTCCGCCAGCCAGTCGGGGAACTCCGCCACGCGGGCGCCGTTCACGTCGTCGGCGGTGCGGCTGTAGCGGTACGGCTGCCAGTGCCAGCCCACGCACACCGTGCGGACGGACATGACGCCCCCGCCCGGCAGCACCGTGTGCCGCATCGGCACCGGCCCGCGCGCCCAGCCCCGGCACGCCTCGACCAGCTCCCGCTGCCGCTCCACCGGCAGCCAGCCGGGTAGGTGCACCGCGCCCGGCGCGACCTCCGCCCGTTCACGCCGCAGCGGAAACAACCCGTCGGCCCCGCCGGTCACCGCGCCCGCGCGCCTTCCAGCCCCAGCAGCCGCTCCTTGCGCCCCAGCCCGGCCGCGTACCCGCGCAGCGCCCCGTCCGCGCCGATCACCCGGTGGCAGGGCCGCACCACCAGCAGCGGGTTGCGCCCGATCGCCGTCCCCACGGCCCGCACCCCGGCCCCCGGGGAGCCGACCCGTGCGGCGATCTCGCCGTACGTCACGGTCTCGCCGTACGGGATGTCCTCCAGCGCCCGCCACACCCGCCGCTGGAAGTCCGTGCCGGCCCCGTCGGAGTACGGGATGTCGAAGCGCGTCAGCCGGCCGGCGAAGTACGCCGTGAGCTGCGCCGCGATGCCCTCGAACGCCTCCGGCGCGTGCCGCCACCCGTCCTGGACGACCGCGCCGCCCTTCTGCTCCGGCAGCGAGAGCGAGATCAGCGCCGTACCGGCCCCCTCAGGGCCGGTCTCCTCGCCGACCAGCAGCATCGCGCCGAGCGGCCCGTCGACGTACGCGTACACCGTCATGGCTCGGTCTTCCCTTCCTCGCGCTCGGCCCCCGGCCCGCTCCTGACCGCCGGGCGGGGGCTCCGACCGCCAGTCTGGGCGCGGCACCGGTCCGGCCGCTGGCGGAAATCGGACACGAAGCCCGGGCCGGGTGGCGTCAGCGGCGGCTCAGCGGCGGCTCACGGCGGCTCAGCGGTAGTTCACGAACTGCAGCGCGAAGTCGAAGTCCTGCTGCTTCAGCAGCGCGATCACGGCCTGCAGGTCGTCACGGCTCTTCGAGCTGACCCGCAGCTCGTCGCCCTGCACCTGCGCCTTGACGCCCTTGGGGCCCTCGTCGCGGATGATCTTCGCCACCTTCTTGGCGTTCTCCTGGGAGATGCCCTCCTGGATCGACGCGAAGATCTTGTACTCCTTGCCGGACAGCTGCGGCTCACCGGCGTCCAGCGACTTCAGCGAGATGCCCCGCTTGATCAGCTTGGACTCGAACACGTCGAGGATGGCCTTGACCCGCTCCTCGGAGTTCGCCTGCATCAGGATCTTCTCGCCGGACCAGGAGATGGAGGCCCCGACGTTCTTGAAGTCGTAGCGCTGGGAGATCTCCTTCGCCGCCTGGTTGAGGGCGTTGTCGACCTCCTGCCGCTCGACCTTCGAGACGATGTCGAAACTGGAGTCGGCCATGTCCTGTGGCTCCTTGGGTCGGGTGCGTATCAGTGCCCCCAAAGCCTAGTCACCCTCACCCACCCCACCTGCTGATCAAACCGGTGGCGAAGCACCCGTCGGCATCAGGTATTGTTTACGTCGTTGCCACGGAGCGCCGCCGAGAAGCGGACCTCTCCACGGCGACATCCCATGGCGGTGTGCCCGAGTGGCCAATGGGAGCGGACTGTAAATCCGTCGGCTTAGCCTACCCAGGTTCGAATCCTGGCGCCGCCACTGGAAGAACGGCCCCTGATCTGCGAAAACGCGAGATCAGGGGCCGTTTTCACATGCCCTCGCGCGGCGCGGGCGGCCAGGCGGCGGCCGCGGGCCTCAGTCCGCCAGGCGGAACGCCAGCTCCGTCTCCCATTCGGCCGGATCCGGCTCCTCGCGCGGGTCCGTGCGGTACGACTCGATGCGGCAGCCCCACCGCTCCACGCCGTCCACCACCCGCATGTCCCACTCCAGCCCCTGCTTCCGCGCCCACTCCAACAGGGTCCTCACCGCCGCGAGCAGGCCCTCCGGGTGGCCGACGCGGGTCAGGGTCGCGTAGCGGCCGGCCGGCAGCAGGGCCACGCCGACGTCGCCCTCCGGTTCCGGGGCCGAAGCGACCGGGATGCCCGCCTCCACCTCGCACGCGCCGCCCTCCGCAGCGACCGTGTTGTAGCGGAAGAACGGCGCCCCGGCCCGCGGGATGTCCCGCGCCGCCAGCCACCCCACCAGCTCGGGCAGCCGGTCGGCGACTTCGGCGAAGCGGTCCATCGTCACGGAGCGGCGCAGGAAGACGTACGGCTGCTCGGGCCGCTCCTCCACCACGGGCCCGCGCCGCCCGGGCCCCGCGCCGCTCACTCGCCCGCGATCGC
Organism: Streptomyces sp. NPDC045998; assembly: GCF_056430285.1. NCBI lineage: Bacteria > Bacillati > Actinomycetota > Actinomycetes > Kitasatosporales > Streptomycetaceae > Streptomyces > Streptomyces sp. NPDC045998. The sequence goes on along the minus strand of NZ_JBWKLJ010000010.1, from coordinate 344,933 downwards.
CTTGACGGCGACCGCCACCGGCACCGACCCGCCGACCAGCTCCAGCGTCAGGCCCGCCGTCGCCGGTGTCTCCACCAACTCGGCCAGCACCGCCGCCACGTCGTCGCGCGGCACCGGACCGCGCCCGGTGGACGCCTCCAGCCGCACGAGCCCCGTACCGGCGTCGTTCGTCAGCATGCCGGGCTTGAGGATCGTCCAGTCCAGGCCCGAGCGCGACCGGAGGTCGTCGTCCGCCGCGCCCTTCGCCCGCAGGTAGGCGTCGAAGACCTCGTCCCCCTGCCGCCGCGCGTCCGCGCCCATCGACGAGACGAGCACGAAGCGCCGTACCCCGGCCCGCTCCGCCGCGTCCGCGAAGAGCTGCGCCGCGCCCCGGTCGACGGTGTCCTTGCGCGCGGCGCCGCTGCCCGGCCCGGCGCCGGCCGCGAAGACCGCCGCGTCCGCGCCGCGCAGCACCTCCGCGACCTCGTCGACGGAGGCCGACTCCAGGTCCAGGACGACCGGTTCGGCGCCGGCCTCCCGCACCGCGTCCGCCTGTTCCGGGTCGCGGATGATCCCCGCGGCCTCGTGCCCGCCGGCCGAGAGCAGCCGCTCCAGTCGCAGGGCGATCCGACCGTGTCCTCCAGCGATGACAATGCGCATGCTCTCGACCGTACGACTCCGGAGCCCAAACCGCTCAGGGACGGGCGTCCGGCCGCCCCTGGCGCGGCAGTTCGAGCGCCGCGGCCGAGTCGCAGTACTCCCGCACCGCGCTCGTCCGCGCCACCACCCGCCCCCGGTGCACCACGATCCGGCTGTACGCCAGCGACAGCACGCCCGACAGCCGCTCCCCGCGCACCGCCAGCAGCTCGGCCGGGAAACCCGCTTCCACGCGCACGGCGGGCAGCCCCATCGCCTCCCGCGCGGACCCGCTCACCGCCGCGTACGCCTCGCCCGCGCCCAGCCCGCCCTGCGACGCCAGCAGGTACGCCGCCTCCAGCGGATCGCCCCGCCCCACCGGATTGGCGACGTCCCGCAGCGCCCCGCTGCCCGCCGCCAGCCGCACCCCGGCGGCCCGCAGCAGCCGTACCGGCGCGGCGCCGCGCACCTCCGTCCCCGCGCAGCCGCCCTGCGGCAGGCACACGACCGTCACACCCGCCGCCGCGAGCCGGTCGGCCGCCCGGGCCGCCGCGTCCCGCGGCAGCCGTCCCAGGGCTCCGCAGGGGCCGATGGTGACGCCGGGCCGCATCCCGCCGGCCAGGGCGGCCAGCCGCGCGAGCCGGGCCGGGTCGTCGCCGTCGGTGTGCAGGTCCACGGGGCAGCCGTGCTCGGCCGCCACCTCCAGCACGGCCTCCGCGTACCCGATGGGGTCGGGGTCCAGGTCCGGGCAGCCCCCGACGACGGAGGCGCCCATCTTCACCGCGTCGCGCAGCATCGCCAGCCCGTCCGCGCCCGCCACGCCGGTCAGCAGCCGCGGCACGGCCACCGCCGTCAGGTCGGCCAGCCCGCGCAGCGAGCGGCGCGCCTGGAGGACCGCCTCCAGCGGCCCGAGGCCCTGCACGTCGCCGATCCGGACGTGCGCGCGTACGGCGGTCGCGCCGTGGCCGAGCTGGAGCAGCGCGGCCTCGGTGGCACGCCGCTGGACGTCCTCGGTGGCGTACGACACGGGGCCGGGGGAGTCGGCACTCAGGGCGGTGTCCGCGTGCGCGTGCGGCTCGGCGGGCGCGGGCAGCAGCACGTAGCCGCTCAGATCGACCCGGGCGGTGCCGGCGGCGGGCAGGCTGCCCGCCGTGCCGACGGCCTCGATGCGCCCGCCGGCGAGCCGTACGTCGACGGCCCGGCCGTCGGTGAGGCGGGCGCCGCACAGCAGCAGCGTGGTGGCGTCGGCGGTGGCGCCCTCGGGTGGGTGCGGCTGCTGGCTGTCGGAGGACATCTGGCTCCTCTGGCTCCTGGCGCTTCTGGCGCTCCTGGCGGGGGGCTCGGGCGCGACCCGGACATCGGTCGTCGGTACGCGAGACGCGCAAGATCACGCAGCGTGAGGCGAGCCTAGGGGCCCTTCCGCAGGGCTTCGAGGAGGAGCGCAATAGTCGTACCGGCGTGGGGCGCGAGTGGCGTACGTGGCGGGGGAGTCGGCAGTCGTCGCGTCGCCCGGAATCGGATTTGGGCGAACGGCAGCCGACCGTGTAATGTCTTCATCGCTCGCCCCAATAGCTCAGTCGGCAGAGCGTCTCCATGGTAAGGAGAAGGTCTACGGTTCGATTCCGTATTGGGGCTCTGGTGTCGGTGATCCTCGCCTTCGGGCGAGGGGATCCAGCATCACAGCGGTGTAGCTCAGTCGGTAGAGCAAGCGGCTCATAATCGCTGTGTCACCGGTTCAAGTCCGGTCACCGCTACTTACTGAAAGTAGCCGATTGCAGGGTCGGTCCTTCGATCGGCTACTCTTTCTTGCGTTCACCCGTCCATCCGTCCGTCATAGGAGCACTCACGTGGCTGCCACCGACGTCCGCCCGAAGATCACGCTGGCCTGCGTGGAGTGCAAGGAGCGGAACTACATCACCAAGAAGAACCGGCGTAACAACCCGGACCGTCTTGAGATGAAGAAGCACTGCCCGCGCTGCAACGCGCACACTGCGCACCGCGAAACGCGCTGAATCAGGCTCGTACACGAGGCCGTCCCCACCCGGGGGCGGCCTCGTGTCGTTTGTCACCACAGTCAGCAGGAGCATCAGCAGGAGGTAGCCAGCCCATGGCGCTCGACCAGTCCTTCGTGGGGCGGACCTATCCGCCCACCGCGCCGTACGAGGTCGGCCGGGAAAAGATCCGCGAATTCGCCGAGGCGATCGGTGACGCGAATCCGGCCTACGTCGATACGGAGGCTGCCAAGGCGCTGGGTCACCCCGATGTGATCGCCCCGCCGACTTTCGTGTTCGCCATCACCTTCAAGGCGGCCGGACAGATCATCGAGGACCCGCAGCTGGGCCTGGACTACAGCCGGGTCGTCCACGGCGACCAGAAGTTCGCCTACAGCCGTCCGGTACGCGCGGGGGACCGGCTCTCGGTCACCTCGACCATCGAGGCCATCAAGTCGCTCGCGGGCAACGACATCATGGACGTCCGGGGCGAGGTGCACGACGAGGCGGGCGAGCACGTCGTGACGGCGTGGATCAAGCTGGTGGCGCGGGCCGCCGAGGAGGCGTGAGGCGACGATGACCGCGAAGATCGCATACGACGAGGTCGAGGTCGGCACCGAGCTCCCGGCGCAGAGCTTCCCCGTGACGCGCGCCACGCTGGTGCGGTACGCGGGCGCCTCCGGGGACTTCAACCCGATCCACTGGAACGAGAAGTTCGCCAAGGAGGTCGGCCTGCCGGACGTCATCGCGCACGGCATGTTCACCATGGCCGAGGCGATCCGGGTGGTCACGGACTGGGCCGGCGACCCGGCCGCGGTCGTCGAGTACGGGGTCCGCTTCACCAAGCCGGTCGTGGTCCCCAACGACGACCAGGGCGCCGTGATCGACGTCACGGCGAAGGTCGCCGCGAAGCTGGACGACAACCGTGTGCGGGTCGACCTCACCGCGATGAGCGCGGGCCAGAAGGTCCTCGGCATGTCCCGCGCCGTGGTGCGGCTGGCCTGAGGCCCCGAGGCCCCGAGGCCCCGAGGCCCCGAGGCCCCGAGGCCCTGAGGCCCCAGCCACCTCGCCCCCGGCCCCGGGTGACCAGGGAGCCGGGGGCGAGGTGGCTTCGCTGTCAGCGGCCACCCGTAGTCTTGGGGCCGTGCAGGAACTCCACGACGCCCCCCTCGCCCCGCTGACCACCTTCCGGCTCGGCGGGCCCGCCACCCGCCTCGTCACGGCCACGACCGACGCCGAGGTCGTCGCCGCCGTGCGCGAGGCCGACGCCGCCGGGACGCCGCTGCTGGTCATCGGCGGCGGCTCCAACCTCGTCATCGGCGACAAGGGCTTCGACGGCACCGCCCTGCGCATCGCCACCCAGGGCTTCTCGCTGGACGGCACGCGGCTGGAGCTCGCCGCGGGCGAGGTCTGGTCGGACGCCGTCGCGCGCACCGTCGAGGCCGGCCTCGCGGGCATCGAGTGCCTCGCCGGCATCCCCGGCTCGGCGGGCGCCACGCCGATCCAGAACGTGGGGGCGTACGGCCAGGAGGTCTCCGCCACCATCACCGAGGTCGTCGCGTACGACCGCCGCGCCGGCGAGACCGTGACCATCCCGAACGCCGCGTGCGACTTCTCGTACCGCCACAGCCGCTTCAAGGCGCACCCCGACCGGTTCGTGGTGCTGCGCGTCCGCTTCGAGCTGGAGGACGCGCAGGGCATGAGCGCCCCGATCCGGTACGCCGAGACGGCGCGCGCCCTGGGCGTCGAGCCCGGCGACCGCGTCCCGGCCGCCACCGCGCGCGAGACGGTCCTCAAGCTGCGGGCGGGCAAGGGCATGGTCCTGGACCCCGAGGACCACGACACCTGGTCGGCCGGGTCCTTCTTCACCAACCCGATCCTCGACGAGGCCGCGTACGAGACGTTCCTCACGCGCGTCCACGACCGCCTCGGCCCGGAGGTCACCCCGCCCGCCTTCCCGGCGGGGGAGGGCCGCGTCAAGACGTCGGCGGCCTGGCTGATCGACAAGGCCGGCTTCACCAAGGGCTACGGCTCCGGCCCCGCCCGCATCTCGACCAAGCACACCCTCGCCCTCACCAACCGCGGCGGGGCCACCACCGAGGACCTCCTGGCCCTGGCGCGCGAGGTCGTCGCGGGCGTACGGGACGCCTTCGGCATCACGCTGGTCAACGAACCGGTGACGGTCGGCGTCAGCCTCTGACGGCCCCGCTCGCCGGGTCCGTCACGCTCCCGGGGCGGCCGCGAGCCAGTCGTCGACGCCCGCCAGCAGCTTCGCCCGGACGTCCTCCGGGGCCGCCGAGGCCCGGACCGACTGGCGGGCCAGCTCCGCGAGCTCCTCGTCGGTGAAACCGTGGTGCACGCGCGCGATCTCGTACTGCGCCGCCAGCCGCGAGCCGAACAGCAGCGGGTCGTCCGCGCCCAGCGCCATCGGCACTCCGGCCTCGTACAGCGTCCGCAACGGCACCTGCTCCGGCTTCTCGTAGACGCCCAGCGCCACGTTGGACGCCGGGCACACCTCGCACGTCACGCCCTTCTCGGCCAGCCGCCGCAGCAGCCGCGGATCCTCCGCCGCCCGCACCCCGTGGCCGATGCGCCGCGCCCCCAGGTCGTCCAGGCAGTCCCGTACGGACGCGGGGCCGGTCAGCTCGCCGCCGTGCGGCGCCGCCAGCAGCCCGCCCTCCCGGGCGATCGCGAACGCCCGGTCGAAGTCGCGCGCCAGGCCGCGCCGCTCGTCGTTCGACAGCCCGAACCCGACCACACCGCGGTCCGCGTACCGGACGGCGAGGCGCGCCAGCGTGCGGGCGTCCAGCGGATGCTTCATGCGGTTCGCCGCGACGAGGACGCGCATCCCGAGGCCGGTCTCGCGCGACGCGCTCTCCACCGCGTCCAGGATGATCTCCAGCGTGGGGATCAGCCCGCCCAGCCTCGGCGCGTACGACGTCGGGTCCACCTGGATCTCCAGCCACCCGGACCCGTCCCTGACGTCCTCCTCCGCGGCCTCGCGCACCAGCCGCCGGATGTCCTCCGGCTCGCGCAGGCACGACCGGGCGAGGTCGTACAGCCGCTGGAAGCGGAACCACCCCCGCTCGTCGGTCGCCCGCAGCTTCGGGGGCTCCCCGCCGGTCAGCGCCTCGGGCAGGTGGACGCCGTACTTGTCGGCGAGATCCAGCAGGGTGGCGGGCCGCATCGACCCGGTGAAGTGCAGGTGCAGATGGGCTTTGGGCAGCAGCCGCAGATCTCGTACGTGCTCCATCTGGGGATCTTGCCAAACCGCCACCCCGCGCGGGAGCCCCTTTCCCCGATCGAGTGTTTGCGGGAACGGAAAAGCGGGCCCCCAGCGGGGGCCCGCTTCTTCGGCTTCCGAAAATCCGGAGGTGCCTAGTCGCGTGCTTCCGCCAGCAGCTTCTGCATCCGCGACACACCCTCGACCAGGTCCTCGTCACCCAGCGCGTACGACAGCCGCAGGTAGCCCGGCGTACCGAACGCCTCGCCCGGTACGACCGCGACCTCGGCCTCGTCCAGGATCAGCGCCGCCAGCTCCACCGAGGTTCCGGGGCGCTTGCCGCGGATCTCCTTGCCGAGCAGGCCCTTGACCGACGGGTACACGTAGAACGCGCCCTCCGGCACCGGGCAGACCACGCCGTCGATCTCGTTGAGCATCCGCACGATCGTCTGGCGGCGCCGGTCGAACGCGGTGCGCATCTCGGCGACCGCGTCCAGGCTGCCGGAGACGGCGGCCAGGGCGGCGGCCTGCGCGACGTTGGAGACGTTCGAGGTGGCGTGCGACTGGAGGTTCGTCGCGGCCTTCACCACGTCCTTCGGGCCGATGATCCACCCCACGCGCCAGCCCGTCATGGCGTACGTCTTGGCCACGCCGTTGACGACGATGCACTTGTCGCGCAGCTCCGGCAGGAGGGCCGGCAGCGAGGTGAACGTGGCGTCGCCGTACACCAGGTGCTCGTAGATCTCGTCCGTCAGCACCCACAGGCCGTGCTCGACGGCCCAGCGGCCGATCGCCTCGGCGTCTTCCTTGCTGTAGACGGCGCCGGTCGGGTTGGACGGGGAGACGAACAGGACGACCTTGGTCCGCTCCGTACGGGCCGCCTCCAGCTGCTCCACCGACACCCGGTAGCCGGTGGTCTCGTCGGCGACGACCTCCACCGGGACACCGCCGGCGAGCCGGATGGACTCCGGGTACGTCGTCCAGTACGGCGCCGGGACGATGACCTCGTCGCCCGGGTCGAGGATCGCGGCGAAGGCCTCGTAGATCGCCTGCTTGCCGCCGTTGGTCACCAGGACCTGGGAGGCGTCGATCTCGTAGTCGGAGTCGCGCAGCGTCTTCGCGACGATCGCGGCCTTCAGCTCGGGCAGGCCGCCGGCCGGCGTGTAGCGGTGATACTTCGGGTTGCGGCAGGCCTCGATCGCGGCCTCGACGATGTAGTCCGGCGTCGGGAAGTCGGGCTCACCCGCGCCGAAGCCGATCACCGGGCGGCCGGCGGCCTTGAGGGCCTTGGCCTTGGCGTCGACGGCGAGGGTCGCGGACTCGGAGATCGCGCCGATGCGCGCGGAGACCCGGCGCTCGGTGGGAGGGGTTGCAGCGCTCATGCGGCCCATCGTCCCAGACCCCGGAGGGGCCCGGTACACAGGTTTCGCTGTGCGGACGGACGGTGCGTCAGGGGGTGCCGCGGCCGTGTCCGGGGCTATCTGTTCGACGCGGAGCCGCTGACCACGTACACTCTCTGCTCGTTGGCCCTCACCGACCACATCCGCGGATGCGGTAGGTTGGGGGAGAACGACAAAGGGTCGTAGCTCAATTGGTAGAGCACCGGTCTCCAAAACCGGCGGTTGGGGGTTCAAGTCCCTCCGGCCCTGCTACACACACCGCCAGGATGTGTGCGCAGGTATGTATGTCATTGCACCGCCGTGCGGCTCCACCCGGGCGCGGCACGGCCGACCCGGAATCAGGTGAGAGACGTGACGGACGCCGTAGGCTCCATCGACATGCCTGATGCCGAAGACGAAGCGCCCAAGAAGAACCGCAAGGGCGGCAAGCGCGGCAAGAAGGGCCCGCTGGGCCGTCTCGCGCTCTTCTACCGCCAGATCGTCGCCGAGCTGCGCAAGGTCGTCTGGCCCACGCGCAGCCAGCTGTCGACGTACACCACCGTCGTCATCATTTTCGTCGTCGTCATGATCGGTCTCGTGACCGTGATCGACCTCGGCTTCCAGGAAGCAGTCAAGTACGTCTTCGGCTGATTCCCGCGGAGGGCGCCCACCCCGGCGCCCCTTTTCGCATGTTCCACCCCATCTGTATCCAGGAAGAAGCAGCCACCGTGTCTGACCCGAACCTGAACGAGTCCGCCCAGGACGAGCTCGACGTCGTCGAGGCGGCCGACGAGGACCAGGCGGAAGCTGCGGACGCCGCTGCCGACGAGGCGGCCGAGGACGCCGCGCTCCACGTCGAGGACGAGGACGCGGACGAGGCCGTCGAGGGCGAGGACGACGTCGAGACCGCCGAGGAGGCGGACGAGGAGTCCGAGATCGAGCCCGTCGAGGACGAGGCCGCCGAGGACGACGAGGCCGAGGCCGAGGCCGAGGCCGCCGAGGAGCCCGAGGCTCCGGTCGACCCGGTCGCCGCCCTGCGCGAGGAGCTGCGCGGCCTGCCCGGCGAGTGGTACGTGATCCACACCTACGCGGGCTACGAGAAGCGCGTGAAGGCGAACCTGGAGCAGCGTGCCGTCTCGCTGAACGTCGAGGACTTCATCTACCAGGCCGAGGTGCCCGAGGAAGAGATCGTCCAGATCAAGAACGGCGAGCGCAAGAACGTCAAGCAGAACAAGCTGCCCGGCTACGTGCTCGTCCGCATGGACCTGACGAACGAGTCCTGGGGCGTCGTCCGCAACACCCCCGGTGTCACCGGCTTCGTGGGCAACGCCTACGACCCGTACCCGCTGACCCTGGACGAGATCGTCAAGATGCTCGCCCCGGAGGCCGAGGCCAAGGCCGCCCGCGAGGCCGCCGAGGCCGAGGGCAAGCCGGCTCCGGCCCGCAAGGTCGAGGTCCAGGTGCTGGACTTCGAGGTCGGCGACTCGGTCACCGTCACCGACGGCCCGTTCGCCACGCTCCAGGCCACGATCAACGAGATCAACGCCGACTCGAAGAAGGTCAAGGGCCTCGTCGAGATCTTCGGCCGCGAGACCCCGGTCGAGCTGAGCTTCGACCAGATCCAGAAGAACTAACCCCACAGGTTTCCGGTCAGGTCAGATCAGCTGTCGCAGCTGCTCTGACCTGCTCGGTTTTTGGCCGCACTGCCATACCCGTTATCGTGGTGCGGTATGCCTCCATCCGGATGATCCGGACGGAGGCTGGAAAACTCTCACTAGGACCCGGAGAGAGCAATGCCTCCCAAGAAGAAGAAGGTCACGGGGCTTATCAAGCTCCAGATCCAGGCCGGCGCGGCCAACCCGGCTCCGCCGGTCGGCCCCGCGCTGGGTCAGCACGGCGTCAACATCATGGAGTTCTGCAAGGCCTACAACGCCGCGACCGAGTCGCAGCGTGGCATGGTCGTGCCGGTGGAGATCACGGTCTACGAGGACCGTTCCTTCACCTTCGTCACCAAGACTCCGCCGGCCGCCAAGCTGATCCTCAAGGCCGCGGGTGTGGACAAGGGCTCCGGCGAGCCGCACAAGACCAAGGTCGCCAAGCTGACGCGCGACCAGGTCCGTGACATCGCCACCACCAAGATGCCCGACCTGAACGCCAACGACCTGGACGCCGCCGAGAAGATCATCGCCGGCACCGCCCGTTCCATGGGCATCACGGTCGAGGGCTGATCAGCCCCCTCTTGACCACTGTGGGAGGGCCCGCGCTCGGCCCCGACCACAACTCCACACCTGAACCACAGGAGAAGAAGTGAAGCGCAGCAAGGCTCTCCGCGGCGCGGACGCCAAGGTCGACCGGGAGCGTAACTACGCCCCCCTCGAGGCCGTCCGTATTGCCAAGGACACCTCCGCCACCAAGTTCGACGGCACCGTCGAGGTCGCCTTCCGCCTGGGTGTCGACCCGCGCAAGGCGGACCAGATGGTCCGTGGCACCGTGAACCTTCCGCACGGCACCGGTAAGACCGCCCGGGTCCTGGTCTTCGCGACCGGTGACCGTGCTGCGGCCGCGGAGGCCGCGGGCGCCGACATCGTCGGCTCCGACGAACTGATCGACGAGGTCGCGAAGGGCCGTCTGGACTTCGACGCCGTCGTCGCCACCCCGGACCTCATGGGCAAGGTCGGCCGCCTCGGCCGCGTCCTCGGCCCCCGTGGTCTGATGCCGAACCCGAAGACCGGCACCGTCACGATGGACGTCGCCAAGGCCGTCACCGACATCAAGGGCGGCAAGATCGAGTTCCGTGTCGACAAGCACGCGAACCTGCACTTCATCATCGGCAAGGTCTCCTTCGACGAGACCAAGCTGGTCGAGAACTACGCCGCCGCGCTGGAGGAGATCCTCCGTCTGAAGCCGTCGGCCGCCAAGGGCCGCTACATCAAGAAGGCGACCCTGAGCACCACGATGGGCCCCGGCATCCCGCTGGACCCGAACCGCACCCGCAACCTCCTCGTCGAGGAGGACCCGGCCGCCGTCTGATCCTGACGGCCGTCGCGGGTCTCGCGTACGCAGAAGCCGGCCCCCGTCGCTCTCCGGAGCGGCGGGGGCCGGTTTTTTCGGCTTCCGGAGCCGGGCACCTGTCAGCCGTTCGGCCCGATTTGCTTGACGAGGGGCCATTCGCGTACGCTTCCGAGGAAGCCAAAGACCGCTGGTCGTTGCCGTGCCCTCGCGAGGGGTCCGGTGGCCGAAGGATCCGCTAGCTGCGGACGACCCGCGCAGGTGACTGTGGATGAACTCCTGGATGCCGCTCTTCGTGAGCGCAGCCGGTTGAGTCACGCCCCGTGCGCCTGCGCCGGGGCGTTTCGTTTTGCCCAGTCTCCTTCCTTCAGCCCACGCGGTCCGAATCACCCGGAAGGAGGCCGAGGCTCATGGCGAGGCCCGACAAGTCTGCTGCGGTTGCCGAGCTGACGGACAAGTTCCGCAGCTCGAACGCCGCCGTGCTGACCGAGTACCGCGGTCTCACCGTGGCACAGCTCAAGCAGCTGCGCCGTTCGCTCGGTGAGAACGCCCAGTACGCCGTGGTGAAGAACACGCTGACCAAGATTGCGGCCAACGAGGCCGGGATCACCTCGCTCGACGACCAGTTCGCTGGTCCGACGGCGGTTGCCTTCATCACCGGTGACCCGGTGGAGTCGGCGAAGGGTCTTCGTGACTTCGCCAAGGAGAACCCCAACCTGATCATCAAGGGCGGTGTCCTTGATGGCAAGGCGCTCTCCGCCGATGAGATCAAGAAGCTCGCGGACCTCGAGTCCCGCGAGGTTCTGCTCGCCAAGCTGGCGGGCGCCATGAAGGGCAAGCAGTCCCAGACTGCCGCGCTCTTCCAGGCGCTTCCCTCGAAGTTCGTCCGCACCGCGGAGGCGCTTCGTGCCAAGCAGGCCGAGCAGGGCGGTGCCGAGTAATTCGGCTCGCGCATTGATCGTGGCCCCCTAGGGGCGACGGTCGCAGCGGGCCCAACGTACGCCCGCCTCACATGTACACCCGGCACCAGCCGATTTAGTGGAAGGACCGCCATCATGGCGAAGCTGTCTCAGGAAGACCTGCTCGCGCAGTTCGAGGAGATGACCCTCATCGAGCTCTCCGAGTTCGTGAAGGCGTTCGAGGAGAAGTTCGACGTCACCGCCGCCGCCCCGGTCGCCGTTGCCGCCGCCGGTGGTGCCGCTGGTGGCGCCGCCGCCGAGGCCGTCGAGGAGAAGGACGAGTTCGACGTCATCCTCACCGGCGCCGGCGACAAGAAGATCCAGGTCATCAAGGTCGTGCGTGAGCTGACCTCCCTGGGCCTGAAGGAGGCCAAGGACCTCGTCGACGGCACCCCGAAGCCGGTCCTCGAGAAGGTCAACAAGGAGCAGGCCGACAAGGCTGCCGAGTCCCTCAAGGCCGCCGGCGCGGCTGTCGAGGTCAAGTGACCTTGCGGGTCTCCTGACTCGTTCTGACGCCCCTCAGGGGCGTTTCGAAGGGCGATCACCCAGCCGGGTGGTCGCCCTTCGGCGTACCCGCGGTGCCTGTCTTGCGCTGAGCCCCACGGAGAGTATGGTGATCTTCGCCGTGCGCCCCGCTCACCCGGGGGCCTTGACGAACCGCACGCCGCGCGCAATTCTCAGGACGCGTCGTCACAACGATCCGGATCCGAGGCATGGATCGACGGGCGAACGGGCAGTATCGATGTGCGCCGACAGCGCGAGGTGCCGTGGAGTTGAGAAGAACGAGGGTCGCGATTTACTCGCCCTGGACATCAGTGGGCCAAGTGGCTACACTGACCCTTTGCGCTGCCTGTTAGCTGCTCCCTGCCCGTCACCAGGGGCATACCCTCGCAAGAGCACAGAGACCGAACGTCCTGACCAGGCCTTTTGGCTGAATCAGGGAAATTCGTCCTCGTGTCCTGTGAGGGACCGGTACGCGCGTAGTGAGTCCGAGCCCTCGGAAGGACCCCCTCTTGGCCGCCTCGCGCAACGCCTCGACCGCGAATACGAACAACGGCGCAAGCACCGCCCCGCTGCGCATCTCCTTTGCAAAGATCAAGGAGCCCCTCGAGGTTCCGAACCTCCTCGCGCTGCAGACCGAGAGCTTTGACTGGCTGCTCGGCAACGCCGCCTGGAAGGCTCGTGTCGAGGCGGCTCTGGAGTCCGGACAGGACGTCCCCACCAAGTCCGGTCTGGAGGAGATCTTCGAGGAGATCTCGCCGATCGAGGACTTCTCCGGGTCGATGTCGCTGACCTTCCGCGACCACCGCTTCGAGCCTCCGAAGAACTCCATCGACGAGTGCAAGGAGCGCGACTTCACGTACGCCGCGCCGCTCTTCGTCACGGCCGAGTTCACCAACAACGAGACCGGCGAGATCAAGTCCCAGACGGTCTTCATGGGCGACTTCCCGCTCATGACCAACAAGGGCACCTTCGTCATCAACGGCACCGAGCGTGTCGTGGTGTCGCAGCTCGTGCGCTCGCCGGGTGTGTACTTCGACTCCTCCATCGACAAGACGTCCGACAAGGACATCTTCTCCGCCAAGATCATCCCGTCCCGGGGTGCCTGGCTGGAGATGGAGATCGACAAGCGCGACATGGTCGGTGTCCGCATCGACCGCAAGCGCAAGCAGTCCGTGACCGTCCTCCTCAAGGCGCTCGGCTGGACCACCGAGCAGATCCTGCAGGAGTTCGGCGAGTACGAGTCCATGCGCGCCACCCTGGAGAAGGACCACACCCAGGGCCAGGACGACGCGCTGCTCGACATCTACCGCAAGCTGCGCCCGGGCGAGCCGCCGACGCGCGAGGCCGCCCAGACGCTTCTGGAGAACCTCTACTTCAACCCGAAGCGTTACGACCTGGCCAAGGTCGGCCGCTACAAGGTCAACAAGAAGCTGGGTGCGGACGAGCCGCTGGACGCCGGCGTCCTGACCGTCGACGACATCATCGCGACGATCAAGTACCTGGTGAAGCTCCACGCGGGCGAGACCGAGACCGTCGGTGAGAACGGCTCGACCATCGTGGTCGAGACGGACGACATCGACCACTTCGGCAACCGCCGTCTGCGCAACGTCGGCGAGCTCATCCAGAACCAGGTCCGCACGGGTCTGGCTCGTATGGAGCGCGTCGTGCGCGAGCGCATGACGACCCAGGACGTCGAGGCGATCACGCCGCAGACCCTGATCAACATCCGGCCGGTCGTCGCCTCCATCAAGGAGTTCTTCGGCACCAGCCAGCTGTCGCAGTTCATGGACCAGAACAACCCGCTGTCCGGGCTGACGCACAAGCGTCGTCTGTCCGCGCTCGGCCCGGGTGGTCTGTCCCGTGAGCGGGCCGGCTTCGAGGTCCGAGACGTGCACCCGTCCCACTACGGACGCATGTGCCCGATCGAGACCCCCGAAGGCCCGAACATCGGTCTGATCGGTTCGCTCGCCTCGTACGGCCGCGTCAACGCGTTCGGCTTCGTCGAGACCCCGTACCGCAAGGTCGTCGAGGGCCAGGTCACCGACGAGGTGGACTACCTGACCGCCGACGAGGAGGACCGCTTCGTCATCGCCCAGGCCAACGCGCCGCTGACCGACGAGCTCCGGTTCGCCGAGGCCCGCGTGCTGGTCCGCCGCCGTGGCGGCGAGGTCGACTACGTCGCGCCCGACGACGTGGACTACATGGACGTCTCGCCGCGCCAGATGGTGTCGGTCGCGACCGCCATGATCCCGTTCCTCGAGCACGACGACGCCAACCGTGCCCTCATGGGCGCGAACATGATGCGCCAGGCCGTTCCGCTCATCAAGGCGGAGGCCCCGCTCGTCGGCACCGGCATGGAGTACCGCTGTGCCACCGACGCCGGCGACGTCGTCAAGGCGGAGAAGGACGGTGTGATCCAGGAGCTCTCCGCGGACTACATCACCGTCGCCAACGACGACGGCACGTACATCACGTACCGCCTGGCCAAGTTCGCCCGCTCCAACCAGGGCACCTCGGTCAACCAGAAGGTCGTCGTCTCCGAGGGCGACCGGGTCGTCGAGGGCCAGGTCCTCGCCGACGGTCCGGCCACCGAGAACGGCGAGATGGCGCTGGGCAAGAACCTGCTCGTGGCGTTCATGCCGTGGGAGGGTCACAACTACGAGGACGCGATCATCCTGTCGCAGCGCCTCGTGCAGGACGACGTCCTCTCCTCGATCCACATCGAGGAGCACGAGGTCGACGCCCGTGACACCAAGCTCGGCCCCGAGGAGATCACCCGGGACATCCCGAACGTCTCCGAGGAGGTCCTCGCCGACCTCGACGAGCGCGGCATCATCCGCATCGGTGCCGAGGTCGTCGCCGGCGACATCCTCGTCGGCAAGGTCACGCCCAAGGGTGAGACCGAGCTGACCCCCGAGGAGCGCCTGCTCCGCGCGATCTTCGGTGAGAAGGCGCGTGAGGTCCGTGACACCTCGCTGAAGGTGCCGCACGGCGAGACCGGCAAGGTCATCGGCGTCCGCGTCTTCGACCGCGAGGAGGGCGACGAGCTTCCCCCCGGTGTGAACCAGCTGGTGCGCGTGTACGTCGCGCAGAAGCGCAAGATCACCGACGGTGACAAGCTCGCCGGCCGCCACGGCAACAAGGGCGTCATCTCCAAGATCCTGCCGATCGAGGACATGCCGTTCCTGGAGGACGGCACCCCGGTCGACATCATCCTCAACCCGCTGGGTGTCCCGTCCCGAATGAACCCGGGACAGGTCCTGGAGATCCACCTCGGCTGGCTCGCCAGCCGCGGCTGGGACGTCTCCGGCCTCGCGGACGAGTGGGCGCAGCGCCTGCAGGCCATCGGCGCCGACAAGGTCGAGCCCGGCACCAACGTCGCCACCCCCGTCTTCGACGGTGCGCGTGAGGACGAGCTGGCCGGTCTGCTGCAGCACACCATCCCGAACCGCGACGGGGACCGCATGGTGCTCCCGACCGGTAAGGCGCGCCTGTTCGACGGCCGCTCCGGCGAGCCGTTCCCGGACCCGATCTCCGTCGGGTACATGTACATCCTCAAGCTCCACCACCTGGTCGACGACAAGCTGCACGCGCGCTCGACCGGTCCGTACTCGATGATCACCCAGCAGCCGCTGGGTGGTAAGGCTCAGTTCGGTGGCCAGCGCTTCGGTGAGATGGAGGTGTGGGCGCTGGAGGCTTACGGCGCCGCGTACGCCCTCCAGGAGCTGCTGACCATCAAGTCCGACGACGTCACCGGCCGCGTGAAGGTCTACGAGGCGATCGTCAAGGGCGAGAACATTCCCGAGCCCGGCATCCCGGAGTCCTTCAAGGTGCTCATCAAGGAGATGCAGTCCCTGTGCCTCAACGTGGAGGTGCTGTCCTCGGACGGCATGTCCATCGAGATGCGCGACACCGACGAGGACGTCTTCCGCGCTGCGGAAGAGCTTGGCATCGACCTGTCCCGGCGCGAGCCGAGCAGCGTCGAAGAGGTCTGACGGGTCTGGTCGGGGCCTCCTCGTGAGGTCCCGGACCCTCCCCCCGGACCCTCCCCCTACGCCCTGGCGGGCGTGGGGGGCCCATCAGACCATGATTGAGACTCAAACCCTGAGAGGGATTGACGCATAGTGCTCGACGTCAACTTCTTCGACGAGCTGCGGATCGGCCTGGCCACCGCGGACGACATCCGTCAGTGGTCCCACGGCGAGGTCAAGAAGCCGGAGACCATCAACTACCGCACCCTGAAGCCCGAAAAGGACGGACTCTTCTGCGAGAAGATCTTCGGTCCGACCCGGGACTGGGAGTGCTACTGCGGCAAGTACAAGCGCGTCCGCTTCAAGGGCATCATCTGTGAGCGGTGTGGCGTCGAGGTCACCCGCGCCAAGGTGCGCCGTGAGCGGATGGGCCACATCGAGCTGGCCGCTCCCGTCACTCACATCTGGTACTTCAAGGGCGTCCCGTCCCGCCTGGGCTACCTGCTGGACCTCGCCCCGAAGGACCTCGAGAAGGTCATCTACTTCGCGGCGTACATGATCACGTACGTCGACGAGGAGCGCCGCACGCGCGACCTGCCGTCGCTGGAGGCCCACGTCTCCGTCGAGCGCCAGCAGATCGAGCAGCGCCGTGACGCCGACCTCGAGGCCCGCGCCAAGAAGCTCGAGACCGACCTGGCCGAGCTGGAGGCCGAGGGCGCCAAGGCCGACGTGCGCCGCAAGGTGCGCGAGGGCGCCGAGCGCGAGATGAAGCAGCTGCGCGACCGCGCCCAGCGCGAGATCGACCGTCTCGACGAGGTGTGGAGCCGCTTCAAGAACCTCAAGGTCCAGGACCTGGAGGGCGACGAGCTGCTCTACCGCGAGCTGCGCGACCGCTTCGGCACGTACTTCGACGGTTCGATGGGTGCCGCGGCGCTGCAGAAGCGCCTGGAGTCCTTCGACCTCGAGGAGGAGGCCGAGCGCCTCCGCGAGATCATCCGTACCGGCAAGGGCCAGAAGAAGACCCGTGCGCTCAAGCGCCTCAAGGTCGTCTCCGCCTTCCTGCAGACCAGCAACAGCCCCAAGGGCATGGTGCTGGACTGCGTGCCGGTGATCCCGCCGGACCTGCGTCCGATGGTGCAGCTGGACGGTGGCCGCTTCGCGACCTCCGACCTGAACGACCTGTACCGCCGCGTCATCAACCGCAACAACCGCCTCAAGCGTCTCCTTGACCTCGGTGCCCCCGAGATCATCGTGAACAACGAGAAGCGGATGCTGCAGGAGGCCGTCGACGCGCTGTTCGACAACGGCCGCCGCGGCCGCCCGGTCACCGGTCCCGGTAACCGCCCGCTGAAGTCCCTCAGCGACATGCTGAAGGGCAAGCAGGGTCGCTTCCGTCAGAACCTGCTCGGTAAGCGAGTCGACTACTCGGCGCGTTCCGTCATCGTCGTCGGCCCGCAGCTGAAGCTGCACCAGTGCGGTCTGCCCAAGGCCATGGCGCTGGAGCTCTTCAAGCCGTTCGTGATGAAGCGCCTGGTCGACCTGAACCACGCGCAGAACATCAAGTCGGCCAAGCGCATGGTCGAGCGCGGCCGCACCGTCGTGTACGACGTCCTCGAAGAGGTCATCGCCGAGCACCCGGTGCTGCTGAACCGTGCGCCCACGCTGCACCGCCTCGGCATCCAGGCCTTCGAGCCGCAGCTGGTCGAGGGCAAGGCCATCCAGATCCACCCGCTCGTCTGCACCGCGTTCAACGCGGACTTCGACGGTGACCAGATGGCCGTGCACCTGCCGCTCTCCGCGGAGGCGCAGGCCGAGGCCCGCATCCTGATGCTGTCCTCGAACAACATCCTCAAGCCGGCCGACGGCCGTCCGGTCACCATGCCGACCCAGGACATGGTGCTGGGCCTCTTCTTCCTCACCACGGACGAGGAGGAGCGCGAGGTCAAGGGTGAGGGCCGCGCCTTCAACTCCACCGCCGAGGCGATCATGGCCTTCGACATGGGCGAGCTCTCGCTCCAGGCGAAGGTCGACATCCGCTTCCCGATCGGCACCGTCCCGCCGCGTGGCTGGACCCCGCCGGTCGCCGAAGAGGGTGAGCCCGAGTGGCAGCAGGGTGACTCGTTCCGTCTGCGGACGACCCTGGGCCGCGCGCTCTTCAACGAGCTGCTGCCCGAGGACTACCCGTTCGTCGACTACTCGGTCGGCAAGAAGCAGCTCTCCGAGATCGTCAACGACCTCGCCGAGCGCTACCCCAAGGTCATCGTGGCGGCGACGCTCGACAACCTGAAGGCGGCCGGCTTCTACTGGGCGACCCGTTCCGGCGTCACCGTGGCCATCTCCGACGTCGTCGTTCCCGAGGCGAAGAAGGAGATCGTCAAGGGCTACGAGGAGCAGGACGAGAAGGTCCAGAAGCAGTACGAGCGCGGTCTGATCACCAAGGAAGAGCGCACGCAGGAGCTCATCGCGATCTGGACCAAGGCGACCAACGAGGTCGCCGAGGCGATGAACGCGAACTTCCCCAAGACCAACCCCATCTTCATGATGGTTGACTCGGGTGCCCGAGGAAACATGATGCAGATGCGGCAGATCGCCGGTATGCGTGGTCTGGTGTCGAACGCGAAGAACGAGACCATCCCGCGTCCGATCAAGGCGTCCTTCCGTGAGGGCCTGTCCGTGCTGGAGTACTTCATCTCCACCCACGGTGCCCGTAAGGGTCTGGCCGACACCGCCCTGCGTACCGCCGACTCGGGTTACCTCACCCGTCGTCTGGTGGACGTCTCGCAGGACGTCATCATCCGCGAGGAGGACTGCGGCACCGAGCGCGGTCTCAAGCTGCGGATCGCCGAGCGCGGCGAGGACGGCGTGCTGCGCAAGACGGACGACGTCGAGACGTCCGTGTACGCGCGGATGCTCGCCGAGGACGTCGTGGTGGACGGCAAGGTCATCGCGCCGGCCAACGTCGACCTGGGTGACGTGCTCATCGACGCCCTGGTCAACGCGGGCGTCGAGGAGGTCAAGACCCGTTCGGTCCTGACCTGTGAGTCCGCGGTCGGCACCTGTGCCTTCTGCTACGGCCGTTCGCTGGCCACCGGCAAGCTGGTCGACATCGGTGAGGCGGTCGGCATCATCGCCGCCCAGTCCATCGGTGAGCCCGGTACCCAGCTGACGATGCGTACCTTCCACACCGGTGGTGTGGCCGGTGACGACATCACCCAGGGTCTGCCCCGTGTCGTCGAGCTCTTCGAGGCCCGTACGCCGAAGGGTGTCGCCCCGATCTCCGAGGCCTCCGGCCGCGTGCGGATCGAGGAGACGGAGAAGACGAAGAAGATCGTCGTCACCCCGGACGACGGCAGCGACGAGACGGCCTACCCGATCTCGAAGCGCGCCAAGGTCCTGGTCTCCGAGGGCGACCACGTCGAGGTGGGCCAGAAGCTCACCGCGGGTGCCACCAACCCGCACGACGTGCTGCGCATCCTGGGTCAGCGTGCCGTCCAGGTCCACCTGGTCGGCGAGGTCCAGAAGGTGTACAACTCGCAGGGCGTGTCGATCCACGACAAGCACATCGAGATCATCATCCGGCAGATGCTGCGCCGCGTGACGATCATCGAGTCCGGCGACGCGGAGCTGCTGCCGGGCGAGCTCGTCGAGCGGTCGAAGTTCGAGTCCGAGAACCGTCGTGTGGTCCAGGAAGGCGGCCACCCGGCCTCCGGCCGTCCGCAGCTGATGGGTATCACCAAGGCGTCGCTGGCGACGGAGTCGTGGCTGTCCGCGGCCTCCTTCCAGGAGACGACCAGGGTCCTGACGGACGCGGCGATCAACGCCAAGTCCGACTCCCTGATCGGCCTCAAGGAGAACGTCATCATCGGTAAGCTCATCCCGGCCGGTACGGGTCTGTCCCGCTACCGCAACATCCGGGTCGAGCCGACCGAGGAGGCCAAGGCCGCGATGTACTCGGCCGTCGGCTACGACGACATCGACTACTCGCCGTTCGGCACGGGCTCCGGCCAGGCCGTTCCGCTGGAGGACTACGACTACGGTCCGTACAACCAGTAAGAGTTGTTGATCGAAGGGCGGCCATCCCGTTGCGTACGGGGTGGCCGCCCTTCGGCGTTTCCCGGCGGCTGCTACCGGCCGGCCGCCTGCCACAGGGCGAGGGTGAAGCCGGCGCCGGCGGTGAGCGCCGTGACGCTGGCCAGCGGCCAGCGGGTGCGCTCCAGCGCGTCGAGCCGTGCCTCGTGGTCGGCGAGCTGTTTGTCGGTCTGGTCGCTGCGCTGGACCAGCAGGGCGAGCGAGCCGTCGGCGCGGGCGAACCCGGCTTCGAGCGTGCCGCGCAGCCGTTCCAGTTCGAGGGCGACCGCGACGGGGTCGTTCCGGTCAGTCTCGGTCATCGGCGACTCCCGGCGAGGGGCTGCTCAGCCAGGACGGCAGCAGCCGCTGTACGGCCTCCAGGGCCATGACCCGCGCCAGCCCGCCGGCGACGGCCAGGGCGCCGGCGACCCAGGGGAGGGTTGCCGGGACACCGGAGGCGTCCACGATCGCGGGCAGGACGACGGCGATGCCGACGGCGGTCTGGAGGATGGTTCTGGCCGTGCGCTGGGCGGCGTCGGTCATGATCGGGGGCTCCTCAGCGGGTGTAGGGGACCTTCAGGGCGTTCCAGGAGGCGCGGCCGGGTACGCCGTCGGCGTCGGAGCCGGTGAAGCCGAGCTTGCGCTGCCACTTCGCGTAACTGCGGCGGTCGGCCTCGGACCAGCGCGGGCCGGGGCCGACGGCGTACGCCGAGCAGCCCTCGGCGACCAGCCGGCGGCCCATGGCGGTGATCACCGGGGAGCTGGTGGCGGAGGTGAAGAACGAGGCGCCGGGGAAGGGCTGGTAGCGCGGCGTGCCGGGTGTGCCCGGCGGGGGCGGGGTGGACGGGCCGCCGGCCGGCTTCCCGAGCCGGGCGGCGACGCGGGAGCGCATCGTACGCATCTCGAAACCGCGCGGATCCGTCTTGGTACGGGTCCACTCCTTGTGGCCGATCACGGAGCCGGCGGACCAGCCGTGGGCGCGGCAGAGGGCGGCCGAGGCGCGCTCGATGGCCTCGAGCTGGGCGGCGGGCCAGGGGTCCTTGCCGTCGCCGAGGTTGACGCACTCGAAGCCGTAGAAGTGGGCGTTGCCGTCGGTGTCCTGGTCGGCCGGCGGCGGCGGGGCGGTCTCCGCCCGGACCGCGCGCAGGACGTCGCCGTCGCCGGTCCCGGCGTGGTTGGCGCGGCCGTTGGCGATCAGGTGGACCGTGCCCTCCTTGTCGATGACGGCCTGGCAGAGCGGGCCGGGCAGGCCGGCGTAACCGTCGCGGCAGAGCGCCACGGAGGCGGCGGAGCCGCTGGAGACGGTGTGGTGCACGATCACGCCGTGCACCGGACCCCAGGGGCCCTTGTGGTTCCGGTTGCGGGTGCGCCAGCCGGGGTGTTCGACGACGCGGACGCCCTCGGCGCGCAGGGCGGCGAGGAGCCGGTCGGGGGAGAGGGGAGCTGCCATGCTTACGTCTCCTCGTCGTGCGGGGGCGGGGCGGGCGAGCCCGGTGGGCCCGGGGGCCGCCGGCCCCGCGCGGAGCGGGACCGGCGGCCGCGGGGGTCACATCACCGGGTCGATGCGGATGAAGCGGGTGTCGAAGTTGCCGGTGCTGGTGGTGTTCGCCGTCCGGTACGCGGGCGTGGCGGTGTGCGTCGTACCGACGGCCAGGCCGCTGACCAGGAACTGCGTCGAGACGGAGGACCGGTTCGGGGTGTTGACCAGCGCCGCCCTGTCGTCGGAGGCTCCGAGCACCACGGCTCCGGCGGAATTGCGGACGTTCGCCGACATGTAGCAGCCGACACCGGTGGCGGTGCCGTGCATGTAGCAGCCCACGGTGATGATGACCTGGCCCGAGGCGGGCACGGTGAACACGGCGTTCATCGGGTCGCCCACGGCGTCGGTCAGGGTCTCCGCCCAGGTGGTGCTGGTGGTGCTGCCGCCGTCGAGGTTGACCCGGAAGACCGGCACCGGACCGACGGGCGCCCAGGCGGAGCCCGTGTAGTACATCAGGCGGCCCGGCGAGGCGATCCACGCCACCATCCCGGCCACCGGCGCGGTCACCTTGGTGTCCCGCTCGGAGGCGGTGCCGAACCGCATCACCGCCCGCCCGTCCAGCGACTGGGCGAGGGACTGCAGGTGCGCGGGCAGGTCGGCGGGGTCGCTCGGCTGCGGGTAGGGGAGGTTGCTGAGCGGGGTGTACTGGGTGGTCATGCGATCTCCTCCTGGCCTCCGCCGGAGACGGGTACGGCGGGTGCGGTGTCGGGCTCGGGTCCGGGCTCCGGGGCCTCCGGGACGGGCGGCGGGGGAGCGGGCGTGACGGGGTGCTCCTCCAGGAGCACCTCGACGGGGTGGGTCGGGTCCCCCGGCGCCTCGGTGCTGATCTCCACCGGCGGCGGGGTGTCCTCGGTCACCGCGGTGTCGGTGTTGTCGGTCATGACGCGCTCTCCTTGACCTGCCGCCAGGTCAGACCGCTGCCGGCGAGGTCTCCCAGCGTGGAATGGGCGGCGGCGACGTCCGCGTAGGTGGCGCCGGCCGGGACGGGGGTGCGGTCGGAGGGGGTGTCGGGCGTCAGCCCGGCGTCCGCCGGAATCCCGTTCGTCCGGGTGCCGCGGAGGGTCAGGGTCTGCTGCACGGTTCCGGGCGCCGTGGAGCCGGTCTTGATCCCGATGACCCAGGCGAAGGTGTCCAGCGCCGCGCCGGTGGAGTCCACGACGCGTACGACGTCACCGAGCTGGATGCGCGGGTCGTACAGCACCTCGACCTCACCGAGCACGGGCACGGGGTACTGGCCCGCCACCCGCATCGCGTCGGCGAGTTCCTGCGCCGCCCGGTAGTCCTGGATCCAGTCGCTGGCCTCGGCGTAGAACTCCTGGCGCCCGTGGTACTTCTCGCTGGTGCTGCCGGAGATCCACGAGGTCGCCTGCCGCTCGACCGCCTCGGTGGACGGCTTGAGCGTCTGGATGTGGACGGACGGCTTGCCGTCCTCCGTCACCGTGTACAGGCGCCGGCTGCTGCGGTTGGTGAACCGCAGGACCAGGCACCCCTCCTCCCGCCGCGCGAGGATGTCCACGGCTCCCTTGACGGCGTCCGCGCCGGCCGCGTTGGACGCCGCGAAGCGCACCGAGAAGCCGGGGGCGACGCTCTGGTCGTCGTCGACGTTCGGCGGACCGATGTCGAACTCCTCCTCGGCGAGCACGTACTTCAGCGTCACCGAGCTGTTGCCGGGCACCTCGCGCACCACGGTGTCGTTGTACGTCGTACCGCTGGTGACCTTCACCGACGACCAGTCCTTGAACGGCTGGACGCAGTAGTTGCGGCAGGCGTCGATCTCCTCGGTGACGGTGAGCGCCGCGATGTCCCGTACCGACGTCAGGGTCAGGTCGGGGGCCGTCGGGGCCTTCGCGAAGCGCGTGTAGTTGCGCCACTGGAAGACGCCCCGCTCGTCGAACTCGGCCGTCGACATGCTGGCCTTGGCGATCTGCGTGATGACGTCCCACTGGGAGCCGGACACCCGCGGCACCGCGTACAGCGGGAGGATCGCGTCGTCCAGTTCGGCTTCCTTGACCCACGTCTTCTGGGCGAACTCCGTGGCCGTGGGCGTGCCGGCCAGCCCGCTGGTGAGCTGGACCGCCTCGGCGGCGAGCTGGGTCACCAGCCGCAGCTGGTACAGCTCGGCGGCCGGCTGCTCGGCCGAGGGGTGGGTGAAGGTGACCGGGCCGCACGGGTAGTGCGTCCCGTCCGGCGCGGTCAGGAAGGGCTGCACGGTCGGCAGGACGGTCGTCCCGGTCGACGTGGTGTCGAACAGGCCGCCGATGTGCCAGACGCCGGGCTTCTCCTTGAGCGCCGAGACGCCCCAGGAGTAGTAGTAGCCGGTGCCCTCCCGGGTGCCGGAGTGCATGAACACCTGGCCGGTCGAGAAGTCGACGGCGATCCGCAGCCGGCCGGTCTGGGTGCCGGTGCGGTTGAGGTCCAGCTCCAGGGCGACGGTGCTGCCGAAGCCGACCGCGCTGTTCACCCAGGCCTCGGCGAACAGCCGGCTGCCCGGAACGGTGACCCGGCTGCGGGGGAACCAGGTGGCGGTCATCGCGTGGGTGTCCGTCGCGGCGGCGTGCGGCACGAGCGCCATCTCGTGCGGGGCGCCCTGCCGGGTCCAGCTGTAGTGCCGCGGGTCGGGCACGACCTCGGGCTGGCCGTAGGTCGCGGCGAACCCGCCGTGCAGCGAGGCGTACACCAGGGTGAGCGGCGCCGCCGGGTCGAACTCCGGGTACCGCGGCGGCGGGCAGGAGTGGACGCCGGCCTGCCGCAGCAGCTCGTCGACGCACCAGGTGGCGGTGGCCATCGGACGCCGCCAGTAGAACCCGGCGTACGGCCTGGGCAGCTCCGCGGGCCCGTGCAGCCGCTCCGCGCCGTCGAGCGCCGTCAGCTGCACGGTGTCCGTGCCGGAGGCGGCGGACCGGTTGCGCAGGGTGCCGCGGAAGGCGGGCAGGACGCCGGCGTCGGTGCCGTACTGATGGACCACCGACTGGCCGGGTCGGGCGATGTCACCGGTCGAGCGCGGTGCCCACGGCGAGTACAGCGCGGGCGCCGACTTGCCGCCGGAGCCGGACAGCTGGAGCTGCAGCTGCGCCGACGAGCTGCCGGAGAACGCCCGCATGGCGTCCGGCAGGTCGGTGCTGTAGCTGCGCTCCAGCTGCCAGGACTGGACCTGCTCGGACACGTCCTGGCCGCCGAGGCGGGTGGTGTGGTGGGCGACGCGTGAGCCGGACTGGAGGGTGCCGGTCAGGTTCTCGTCAGTTGCTCGCACCGGCCACCTCCGCCAGCTCGATGGAGACGTTGCGGTACGGCAGCGGGCGGGCCGCGGAGTCGGTGAAGGCCGTGACGGCCATCACCGGGCACCCGTCGCCCGGCAGCTGGGGCACCGTCGGGTCGATGTGCAGCAGCTTCGCCGGGCCGATCCGCGACTGGAACGCCGTGGTGGCCGAGGCGAACGACACCGTGGCGGAGACGTGGGTGGCGCCGGCCGGCACGGCCGCCGGGGCCCAGCCGGTGATGGTCACCAGCACGGCGCCGGCGGCGTCGTGGAAGGTGAGCGCGCAGCTCTGGGCGCGGGTGCGGACCGCGGAGGGCAGCACCAGGCCGACCAGTCCCGCTCCCGGCGGCAGCGCGTGCCCCTTCTGGGTGCCGTTGACGAAGGCCAGCGTTCCGGCGGTGGACGCGGCCAGGGAGGCGACCGCGTACCCGGAGGCGTCCGTCGACAGGGTGACGCCCGTCGCCGACCACTGCGTCAGCGCGCCCTTGCCGGCGGCCTGGTCGGCGGAGAGCAGGTTCACCGGGGCGGTGGGCACGTGGTCGTCGTCGATGGTCAGCACGGCGCCGTCGAGGCCGTACGTCCCGATCTCGCCGGCGACGCCCGAGGGCGTGACCAGCGCGGCACCCGCGGGGACCGTGGCCACGAGGGTGTGCCCGGTGTCGGCCGCGGACGACAGGTAGGTGCCCGCCGCGTCGCGCCAGTGCAGGCGGGTGGCGCAGGGGCCGACCCGCCACGACTTCGGCAGGGTGAACCGCACCCGCATGCCGGGCGCGACGGGGAAGCCGGCTCGGGGCCGGCGCTGCCAGTTGAGCTGCGCCGTGGTGGTCTCGGCCTTCCAGACGTACGTCTGGGGCAGCGCCCCGGCGGCGGTCGACAGCTCCACCTTGCCGCTGCCGCTGACGGAGGTGTACCAGACGTTGTACGGGGTGCTGGACACGCTGCGCCCCTCCGCCTGGAGCGGGTCCAGCAGGTTGCGGGCCACCGGGTCGAGCAGGTCGACGGGGCCGGGGCCGTCGATGCGGCGTGCCAGCCGGTCCAGGTGCGTCGCGTCGTCCTGCGAGAGCCGGTCGAAGCTGAGCTTGATCCGGCGGGGGGCGCGCTTGGGCGCGATCGTGGTGATCTGACCGCTGAGCGAGGTGAACTGGGAGACCCCGAGGTCCGCGCCGCGTTCGAAGGCGCTGGCCGCCTGGCTGATCTCCCGGAGCTGTCCGGGCAGGCCGACCCAGAGATTCCTTGGCATGGGACGTGCCTCCTTCCTTGGTCGTGACTACCGGTGCCGTGCGGACACGACCTAGCGGCGGGCGAGTTGGCGGTGGCCGGCGATGACGGCGCGGGCGATGGTCTGGCCGTCGACCTGGACGTGGACGGGCCGGTCGGCGAGCCGCTCGACCGCCTCGGCGAGCCGGGCGATCTGGGCGCGGCCGCCGCCGGGGCCGATCATGCGCTCCAGCTTGCTGAGCGGGATGACGGCCTCGTGCTCGCCGGCCTCGCCGATCACGGCGAGGGTGCCGCCGTTGCGGGGCTGGACGATGCCGCCCTTGGCGAGGTGGGGGACGGGGATCTTCGGCAGGTTCATGGAGAAGCTCTTGCCGCCGAACTTCGGCACCCAGCTGGGGATCGAGACCTTGAAGCCGTTGAGCGCGCCGATGATCGTGTTGATGGCGGTGGCGAAGGCCCGGAAGGGCGCGAGCATGACGTTGCCGACGCCCTTGAGGATCGGCGTGATGACCCCGATCGCCGTGGACACGGCGCTCTGGATCGCCTTCATGCCGGACTTGAAGCCCTTCGTCACGACGGAGACGATCTTGTCGACGTTGACGAACTTGGCGATGAGCGGGGCGAGCAGCGTCATGATGAGGCCGAACGGGCTGGCCGCCATGGCCAGGTTGAGGCCCTTCTGCGCCAGGCTCGCGCCCTTGAGGCCCTTGGTGAGCCCGCCCCCCATGGTCTTGCCGGTCTTGTCCGCGTTCTTCCCGGCCTTGCCGACGGACTTCTCGACGGCGTCCGCCTGGCGCTTGACGTCACGCAGGGCGTTCTTCGCCTTGTCGGCGGAGCCCTTGAGCTTGTCGAGCGAGGTCTTGAACTTGTCGGTGCCGCCCTTGGCCTTGCCGAAGGAGGTGTTGGCGTTGTTCAGGCCGGTCCGGAGCTTGCCGACGGCGCTGTTGCCGTTGTTGGCGGAGGTGCGGAGCTTGCCGAGGGAGGTGTGGGCCCTGTCGGCACCGCTCTTGACCTTGGTCATGGCGGTGCCTGCCTGACCCGCCGACGACTTGATCTTCCCCACCGCGGTGGATGCCGTGCCGGAGGACTGCCTCAGGCGGCCGAGCGAGGAATTGGCCTGGTCCATCACGGAACGGAATTTCCCCGCCCCGCCGGCGGCCTTGCTGAATGCGCTGTTCAGGCTCACGTCATCTCCTTAGCGGTCACCTCGGGAAGGTGACCGTCGGTGCGTTTCATCCGGCGAGCTCCTCTTCGAGTCTGCGCAGCTGTTCCCTGGTGGTCTTGAGGTTGCTCCTCACCGAATGCAAGGACTTGATCGCGCTCTCCTTCGACTTCTCCGCGTCCTTTTCCTCATGGCGGGACTTCTGGGCCGTCTTCAGCGTGTCGACATAATGGCGACGCGCCTTCTTGAGTAGCTTTTCGGCTTCCTCGGTGGCGAAGTCGGCCTGCCGCTGGGCGGTTTTGACTGCCGCGTTGTCACCGACTCGTCCGCCGTTCTGGCCGGACATCCCCTGGGCCACTCGTGACCGGATGTCCTCGGCGTCCTTGCGTGCCTGCGCGGCCTTCTCGCTGGCCCTCTCGGCCCTGTCGACGAGCCGGACCAGCTTGCGGTCGTCCCGCTCGGACTCGTCCTTCGCCCAGGGGAAGGTGACCAACTGCCGTCCGAGGAAGACGATGCCTTTCTCGTCGCCCTTCAGTACGGACGCGTCGAACTTGAAGGGTGTGAACCCGAGCCCGACGACGCCGACGGCGATTTTGAGGCCCTCGACCGTCGTACTCAGCCCGTTGAGTTTGTGTTTGAACTTGTCTGCTTCGCTCTTCGTCCAGTAATGCAGGACCGTGTCGTCGTTCGTTGCCAACTTCGGTCACCTTCCTGGGGTGGCGGGATTCCTTGTCATCCCGTGCTGCCGCGTGCGACCATCCGTGCGTGACGAGCCTGATGTGGGTCGCTGTGGTGTGGGTGCTCGTGCCACTGCCGTTCCTGGTGTGGTTCGGCGTGTATCCGCTGTGGCTGAGGCGGCGCCTCGCACGGGTGGGAGTGGAGGCCGTCGGTGTCTGCCGGTACGTCACGGCTTCCGAGAACCGGCGCAGTACGAGCTTCGTGTTCACGACCGCCGGCGGCGAGAAGGTCTATTACCGCTCGCCGTTGAGCTGGCGCAGCTGGGGAACACCGGGCCGGGAGGCGGTGCTGGTGTACGACCCCGGCTTCGCCCGCCGCTTCGTGCGCAGCAGGAGCGAACTGGAGGCCCGCTCCGAGGCGTGGACGATCCTCTGGTGGATGCTGGGCATGGAAGTCGTGATGGTCCTGGGCTTCGTCCTCGTCGCGCTGTACGAGGCGGGCGTGATCCGCTGACGGCTCCGCGCCTGCCGTCCGGCGGCCGATCGCGGCCCCTGCGCCGTCACCCGAAGAAGTGCATCAGTTCCACGGGACCGGGCCGGGGGGCCGCACGCTCCTCGTCCTCCGACGGCTTCCCGTCCTGCGGGGCGTCGCTGTCGTCGGGCCGCGGTACCGGCTTCGGGTACTCCAGCGGCTCCGCGTCCTCGTCCTGGTTGACCGTGGCGAACATCCAGTTGGACTCGGCGAGATGGTCCACCGCGGCGGCGAGCAGGTAGTCGCTCACGCCCCACTCCGCCGCCTCGCCGTGCGTCGCGCGCGCGAGCGCGCTGTCACGCGGCATGTGCCGGACCAGCACCGCGAGCCGGCGCGAGGAGAGCCGGCCGCGGTGCCAGTCGAGCAGGTCCACGCCGTAGTGGCGCAGTAGGTCGGCCTCCAGGGCCTCGGCGTGCTCCTCGACGAGCACGCCGAGGCTCAGCCTTCCCCCAGGCCGAGCCCGGTCTCCTTGCCGTACGCCTCCAGGATGGCCGCGATGTCCTGCATCGTGACCTCCAGGCGGTCGAAGCGGGCGTACTGCTGCTCGCCCAGGAGCAGCCGCAGCAGCCCGTCGACGTCGTTGTCGTCGAGCTCGCGCAGCTTGCGGGCGGTGGAGCGGGACAGCTCGGTCGGCAGCTGGAAGGTCTGGTCGTCGAGCTCGAAGCTCCAGGCGCGGCCGAGGGCTTCCAGGCGCTGGGCGCGGGCGGCGTTGACGTTGAAGGAGGACATGCGTGGGCTCCTTTGGGGATGGGGGAGGGGACGTGGAAACGAAGGCGCCGGCGCCCGGCGCGCGGCCACAGGGGACCGCGCGCCGGACACCGGCGTGGGGGAGGGACGGGCGCCGGGGGAGCGCCGCGCCCTTACGCGTACGACTTGTCCTTCATGATCCAGGTCGCCAGCGTGGAGCTGCCCTCGGGCGCGAGGGCGGTGAAGGTGATGCCGAGCTTCAGCGCTCCGGTGCGGGTCAGGCCGATCTCCTCGGTCTCCGTGACCTGGCCGCGCGGGACGATGAAGCGGTACGTGACGTCCGAGCCGTCCTTGAACTCGATGCCGAGCTGGCGCTCGTCCTTCTGCGGCTCGGCGCCCATGGCGTACGAGTAGGTGTCGACGGCCCCGGTGGCGGTCACCGGGGTGACCGAGCCGCCGCCCATGAAGAACGGCAGCGTGTCCTTGTTGAACTGCAGGAGCTGGAACTTCACCGTCAGGTCGCGGTCCGAGTAGATGAAGCGGGCCGGGCTGACCGACTGCCAGGTGTCGACCGGGTCGATCTTGTCCTTCTTGTTGAACTTGATGCCGTCGGTGCTGGTGTAGCCGAGCTCGGTCCAGCCGGTGACCCACTCGTCGGCGGTGTGCTTCGGCGCGGCCGGGCCGGTCGGACCGGCGGCGGCGACGAGGATGCGGCCGGTGCCGGCGACGCGGATCTGGTTGCCGTTGTTGGCGGGCATGGGAACTCCTCAGGTGAAGGGTGGTGCGGGATATGGCGAAGGCCCCGCCGCGGGTGCGACAGGGCCTGTTCGTGGGCCGCGCGGGACGCGCGGCGGGGTGTGCCGGTGCGGAAGCGACCTGCTACGCGGGGCGGATCGAGATCCGGACCGTCGAGAGGTAGCGGTTGCCGTTCGGCCGGTTGTAGTCGGGCAGCCAGCGCGGACCGTCCGCCTCGGCCACCTCGGTGACGGAGGCGCCGCCGTACACCGTTCCGGCGGCTTCGAGCAGCGCGGCACGCGCGGTGAGCGCCACCGTGTGGGCGGCGGTCTTGTCCGGCCCGTAGACCTCCAGGTCGAGCAGCGGCTGGTCGAGGTGGAGGTCGTCCACCCAGGCGCCGCCGACGCGGGAGACGAGGACGGCCTTCTGGGTGCCGTCGAACCCGGCGGGCGGCCGGTTGTCGACCACGACACCGGCCAGTTCCGCCCGGTTCTTCAGGTGGTCGACCACGAGTCGTTCCGCGTCCGGGAAGGCGAGAGGGCTCACATGGACGCTCCCTTCGGGAGAGAGTCGGAGAGAGTCGGGAAAACACGAAGCGGCAGGACCGCCGCCCTGGTGGAGGGCGCAGCTCTGCCGCTGCTCCAAGTGTGATCGAGGCCCGCGGGCTCCGCAACCAACTTCCCCCCCGGCTGCGGCGGGACGCGCTCCGTATGTCCGCCGCTACCCCCCTCATCTGCGCTACGCTCGCTAACCCGAACATAAGTTCGAGCAAGGATGCAGGGTCGAGCGGACGAGCGGACGCGGACGCGGAAGGTACGGAGCACCCGGGCGGGCGTGAGGAGTGGTGGGGCGTGCAGGAGACGAACACGAGGAGCGGGCGGGCAGCCGGCGGTGAAGGCCGATGAGGAACAGCCCGCAGGACCGACTGGCAGATGTCGCCGCCGCCGTCGTCGAGGTCGCCGTGGAGAGCGCCGCGGCGGGGACGTACACCGGAGGGGTCGGCCGCGCCCTCAGTTCCGTCATCGCCAAGGTCGGCGCGCGCCTCACGGTCGACGCCGAGCTGCGCGGCTTCTCCAGCGGCTGGCAGGAGGCGGTGGCCACGCTGAGCCCGGAGCCACCCGCCCCCGCGAAGCAGGTGCAGCACGCGTCCGTGGTGCGTATCCCCAGCCCGCCGGACACGGCGGAGCACGGCTGACCCCTCCATACGTCGATACGCACGACGACGCCGGGGCGGCCACTCCTCTGAGGAAGTGACCGCCCCGGCGTCGTCGTGCGTGCTCAGGCCTGGACCGGCCGCGGCTTGCGGCGCGCGGAGCGCTCGGCGGCGAAGACGTCCTCCAGCCGGTAGAGCTGCGCCCGGCCCTGCCGCCCCGCGGGGGACAGGTGCCCGAGCTGCACCCACTTGCGGATGGTGGTGGGCACGACCCCCGCCTCCTGCGCGGCCAGTTGCCCGGTGACGAGCGCGGCTCCGGCCGGGACCGGGATCCGGGACGTGATCGGCGTACGGTTCACGTTCATCGGGCCTCTCCGTCGCGCACCGCCGCGGCCACCGCCGCCGGTGCCGTCTCCTCCATGCGGGCGGCGATCTCCGCCACGCCGCCCTCCGCCGCCCCGGCCAGCTCCTGCCAGGCGTCCTCCGCCCACAGGTGCCGGAACGCCGGGTCGCTCACGCAGTCGCAGTCCGGCAGACCGCACCGGCACCCGGGGTTGACGCACACCACGGCCCGGCTCGTCGGGAACGCCCGCAGCGACACCGAGTCGCACCACGGGCAGCGCCCGGACACGCGCACCACCGTCTCCGCCTCGCCCAGCTCCCGCGCACAGCGCCTCGCCATGCGGCGCATCTCGTCCCGTACGTGGAGGGCGAGCGTGGCGTCGGCGCCGATGCGGCCGAGCAGCTCCGTGATCCGCCGCAGCCGCTGCGCGACGTCGGCCCGGCGCGGCCGGCCCAGGCCCAGCCGGTCGTACACCGCCTCCTCCAGCTCCACCACACCGTCGGTGATGTCCCGGATCGCGTCGGACACGTGGAGGCGGATGGGGGAGGCGACGTGCCCCGGTACGGACAGGCCGTGCCGCTGCTCGTTCAGCAGCGCCTCCTGCCGCTCGGCGCGCAGCCGGGCGGCGCGGGCGGCGAGCTGCGCGGCCCCGGGGGCCGGACGGTCACAGGTCGGCGCGCCGCCGCGGCCCGGCGTCGGCGCCAGTTCGGTGAGCAGTTCGGGGAACTGGCGGACCAGCATGGCGGTCCACAGTGCGGCATCCCGTACGACGCCGGCGGTGGCGTCGTCGGCGGTGGTGGTGAGGGTGGTGGTGAGGGCGGTGGGCTGGCTGACGGACATGGAGTGCTCCCTCCTGCGGGGCGCCGCGAGAGCGCCGACGTGGAGCGGCCGCCGACACGACGGTGGCGGACGTGGTGAGTGGCTGTGGCTGCTGACCCGGTGGTGCCGGCCGTACCGGTGGTGCCGGCCGTACCGGCGGCGTGTGGTGTACGTACGTGCGGGGCCTGCGCGGCGGCGGAGGTCAGGCGGCGGCCTGGTCGAGCGGGGGCGTGCGGTGGTCCTCGGGGCCCGCCGCGAGGGCCTCGGCCTCACGGGCGCCGCCCTGGGCGCGGGCACGGTTGCCCCGGTTCAGGTCCACGGGCCGGCCGTTGTGCCACAGCCGCCCGGCGCTCACGCCGTCGAACCACGTACGCGCGGGGTCCACGGCCTCCTCGCACTCCCGCGTCACAGGGCAGCGCGCGCACGCCCGCAGCGCCGGCGCCGCGTCGGCCGGCCGCCGGGCGAAGACCACCTGCGGCGGCAGCCCCGCACAGGCGGCGTCCATCCGCCACCCGAGGAACTCCCGCAGCTCCGCGGCGGACGATGACGACGACGGACGGGCGTTGAACGGCGGTACGGACATGACGGTGGCCCCCTGATGCACTGCGAACGCCTGAGCGAAACGTATGTTGCGAGGCAGCACACTGGCATGTTGCGAGCGAGCACGCAACTAAAACTGAAAGCGGGCATATCCAGTTCTCGACGCAACCTTCACAATTGCGTGCGTGTAAGCGCGCAACCAGTGCGCGCAAGCGCGATAGTCTGGTGGCCGCCTCGAAGGGAGGGCGTACCCATGTCCGTCAGCGAACTGGAAGAGTTCACGGCCTGGATCGAAGGGGTGATCCGGCGGCAGGGGTACGACATCGACAGCCCGCGTGGCGGTGGCAAATCCCGTCTCGCCGACGAGGCCGGCGTGCACCGGGCGGCCATCACCCGCCTCCTGCAGGGGCAGAGCATGCCTGACCTGGAGACCATGCGCCGCCTCGCCCACGTGCTGCGCGTCCCGGTCCGCGACATGCTCATCAAGTCCGGCAGGCTCACCGAGGAGGACCTGCCGTTGCCCGGCCTGTCCGGTGACGTGCCGCCCGCCGAGGAGCCGGCGGCCCCCGCCCTCACCCTCGAACAGGCCGCGGCCGGGCTGGGCATCCCGCCCGACCAGCGCGACATGTTCATCCGGGTGGCCGGACAGTTCCTCCCCGAGTGGCCCGCCGGGCGCCCCGAGCGCGAGGCGCACCCAGGGCCCCGGCAGGCGGACGCCCAGGGTGTCCGCGAGGCCTGACTCCGCTTTCTCGTAAGCTTGTTCGCGCCTGTCCCCACGATTTCGCAGGCTCATTGCCCCGGCGGCGGCCGAGCCTCCGGGGGCACCGCCGTAGGTACGGGCGTCGCCGGCGCGGAGCGTGAACCGGCGTCTTCGGCGGAACCGAAACGGCGACGGGTTGCGAAAGAGAGTGTCATGGTCGAGGGCGAGGGGTGCTCCCGGCCGACCGGCGACCCGGGCGACGACGAGGCGGGGCCGACCAGGGCCAGGGGCCCCGTACGCGGACTTCCGGAACCGGCCGCCGACCTGCCGGCCCTGCTCGCCGCCCTCGGCCGCTACCTGGAGGGTCACGCGCCCGACGAGGTCGTGGTCCTGCTGCGCGAGGAACTGGCGCGCCGGGAGTTCCAGGCGTACGTCAACGGCTGGCGCGACGCCGCCGACGAGTACGAACCCGTCCTGGAGGAGGCGCGCCGCATCGCCCAGACCCGCCGCCTGCGGCTGGTCGGCCGCACGCCGGGCCAGGCGGCGGTCATCCCCTTCCCCCAGGGCGAGGACCCGGCGGCGGACGACGAGTCCGCCGGGGGCCGACCGGAAACCCACCCGGAGTCCCCGGGCCCCGGCGCCGAGGCGAGCGCGTCGGCCTCCCGGCGGCCGAGGGGGCGCGGCGGCGCGTCCGGCGACACCGGAAGGGATCCGGCCCCGGCCCCGGTCTCTTCGCCCACTTCGCGCACTTCGCCCGCTACGCGCTCGCGCGCAACAAGCGAGGACGCGGCGGCGCACCCGCGCGACCGCCCAGCCCGCCAGGCCCCGGCCGACCCGCCCGCCGCCGAGCCCCCCGCCCAGCGCCAGGCCCCGGCCGCACCGCGCCCGCACCGCCGCGAGAACGGGCAGCGCCAGGTCCCGCCCCCGTCGAACGCCGTCGAGGACGCGCACCGTCCGGCCCCGGACGGGAACGCGCCCGGCACCGCCGAGCCCCCGCAGGGCCAAGGCGCCGCCGACTCCCGCGCCGCCGAGGGCCCGCAGCGCCGGCCCCCCGCCGAGTCCGCGACCCGCGAGGGCCCGCAGCGCCAGGCCGATGCGCAGGATCCCGCCGCGGACCAGGCCCGTACCGCGGCCGCCGCGCCCAAGCTCGTCGCCAAGTCGCGCAGCTCCCGCGTCCCCACGATCCCGCGGCTCCCGGCGCGCCGCCGGAGGCCCGGCGACCACCCCTGAGGCGGCGCGCGGGCCCCGCGCCCACGGCCGGGCCGACGGCCGCGCCCAAGGCCGGGACCCGGGTCCGGGCGAACGCCGGGACGAGGGGTTTTCGCGCAACCGGCCGAGGCCCGGCGGGCGAGGTCATTTGTTTTGACCCAGGTCCATACGGTAGGTACGCTCAGACCTTGTGCCTGGGGTGTGCCTGGGCTCCTGTGCGTGTCCTCAACCGCACGGCGAGTCGAGCATCGGCCACCGCAATCTGCGCCCATTTCCGCCGCGAGGCGGGAGTCCGCAGTATTCGACACACCCGACCGCGTGGGTCGGCAACGTTCCAGGTTAGCTTTACTACACGGCACACAGAAACCGGAGAAGTAGTGCCTACGATCCAGCAGCTGGTCCGGAAGGGCCGGCAGGACAAGGTCGAGAAGAACAAGACGCCCGCACTCGAGGGTTCCCCTCAGCGCCGCGGCGTCTGCACGCGTGTGTTCACGACCACCCCGAAGAAGCCGAACTCGGCCCTCCGCAAGGTCGCGCGTGTGCGTCTGACCAGCGGGATCGAGGTCACGGCTTACATTCCGGGTGAGGGACACAACCTGCAGGAGCACTCCATCGTGCTCGTGCGTGGTGGCCGTGTGAAGGACCTGCCGGGTGTTCGTTACAAGATCATCCGCGGCTCGCTCGACACCCAGGGTGTCAAGAACCGCAAGCAGGCCCGCAGCCGCTACGGCGCCAAGAAGGAGAAGTAAGAATGCCTCGTAAGGGCCCCGCCCCGAAGCGCCCGGTCATCATCGACCCGGTCTACGGTTCTCCTCTGGTGACCTCGCTCATCAACAAGATCCTGCTGAACGGCAAGCGCTCCACCGCCGAGCGGATCGTCTACGGCGCCATGGAAGGCCTCCGCGAGAAGACCGGCAACGACCCGGTCATCACGCTGAAGCGCGCCCTCGAGAACGTCAAGCCGTCTCTCGAGGTCAAGTCCCGCCGTGTCGGTGGCGCCACCTACCAGGTGCCGATCGAGGTCAAGCCCGGTCGCGCCTCCACGCTCGCGCTGCGCTGGCTCGTGGGTTACTCCCGCGCCCGTCGCGAGAAGACCATGACCGAGCGCCTCATGAACGAGCTCCTGGACGCCTCGAACGGCCTCGGTGCTTCGGTCAAGAAGCGTGAGGACACGCACAAGATGGCCGAGTCCAACAAGGCCTTCGCGCACTACCGCTGGTAGTCGCACCCACATCGAGACCGAGAGAAGACTGAAGCCTTATGGCTACCACTTCGCTTGACCTGGCCAGGGTCCGCAACATCGGGATCATGGCCCACATCGACGCGGGCAAGACGACCACCACCGAGCGGATCCTGTTCTACACCGGCGTTTCGTACAAGATCGGTGAGGTCCACGACGGCGCCGCCACGATGGACTGGATGGAGCAGGAGCAGGAGCGCGGCATCACGATCACGTCCGCCGCGACGACCTGCCACTGGTCGCTCGAGGACGTCGATCACACCATCAACATCATCGACACCCCGGGTCACGTCGACTTCACCGTCGAGGTGGAGCGTTCGCTCCGCGTCCTCGACGGCGCCGTGACGGTGTTCGACGGTGTGGCCGGTGTCGAGCCGCAGTCCGAGACCGTGTGGCGTCAGGCGGACCGCTACGGCGTTCCGCGCATCTGCTTCGTCAACAAGCTCGACCGTACGGGCGCCGAGTTCCACCGCTGCGTGGACATGATCTCGGACCGCCTGGGTGCGCAGCCGATCGTCATGCAGCTCCCGATCGGTGCCGAGGCGGACTTCAAGGGCGTCATCGACCTGGTCCGCATGAAGGCGCTGGTCTGGTCCGCCGAGGCCGCCAAGGGCGAGATGTACGACATCGTCGACATCCCGGCCACGCACGCCGAGGCCGCCGAGGAGTGGCGCGGCAAGCTGGTTGAGACCGTCGCCGAGAACGACGAAGAGATCATGGAGCTGTACCTGGAGGGCCAGGAGCCGTCCGAGGAGCAGCTGTACGCCGCGATCCGTCGCATCACCATCGCCTCCGGCAAGGGCACCGGCACCACGGTCACCCCGGTGTTCTGTGGCACCGCGTTCAAGAACAAGGGCGTCCAGCCCCTGCTCGACGCGGTCGTGCGCTACCTCCCCTCCCCCGTCGACATCGAGGCCATCGAGGGCCACGACGTCAAGGACGCGGAGACGGTCGTCAAGCGCAAGCCGTCCGACGACGAGCCGCTGTCGGCGCTGGCGTTCAAGATCATGAGCGACCCGCACCTCGGCAAGCTCACCTTCGTCCGGATCTACTCCGGTCGCCTGGAGTCCGGCACCTCGGTGCTGAACTCCGTCAAGGGCAAGAAGGAGCGCATCGGCAAGATCTACCGCATGCACGCGAACAAGCGTGAGGAGATCGAGTCGGTGGGCGCCGGCGACATCATCGCCGTCATGGGTCTGAAGCAGACCACGACCGGTGAGACGCTGTGCGACGAGAAGGCCCCGGTCATCCTGGAGTCCATGGACTTCCCGGCCCCGGTCATCGAGGTCGCGATCGAGCCCAAGTCCAAGGGTGACCAGGAGAAGCTGGGTGTCGCCATCCAGCGTCTCGCGGAGGAGGACCCCTCCTTCCAGGTGCACACCAACGAGGAGACCGGCCAGACCGTCATCGGCGGTATGGGCGAGCTTCACCTCGAGGTCCTCGTCGACCGCATGAAGCGCGAGTTCAAGGTCGAGGCCAACGTCGGCAAGCCTCAGGTCGCGTACCGTGAGACGATCCGCAAGGCCGTCGAGCGCGTGGACTACACCCACAAGAAGCAGACCGGTGGTACCGGTCAGTTCGCCAAGGTGCAGATCGCGGTCGAGCCGATCGAGGGCGGCGACGCCTCGTACGAGTTCGTCAACAAGGTCACCGGTGGCCGCATCCCGAAGGAATACATTCCTTCGGTGGACGCCGGCTGCCAGGAGGCCATGCAGTTCGGCATCCTCGCGGGCTACGAGATGACGGGCGTCCGCGTCACGCTTCTCGACGGTGCCTACCACGAGGTCGACTCCTCCGAGCTCGCCTTCAAGATCGCCGGTTCGCAGGCCTTCAAGGAGGCCGCGCGCAAGGCGTCCCCGGTGCTCCTCGAGCCGATGATGGCCGTCGAGGTCACCACGCCCGAGGACTACATGGGCGACGTCATCGGCGACATCAACTCCCGCCGTGGCCAGATCCAGGCCATGGAGGAGCGGGCCGGCGCCCGGGTCGTCAAGGGCCTGGTGCCGCTTTCGGAGATGTTCGGCTACGTCGGCGACCTCCGCAGCAAGACCTCGGGTCGCGCAAGCTACTCGATGCAGTTCGACTCCTACGCCGAGGTTCCGCGGAACGTCGCCGAGGAGATCATCGCGAAGGCCAAGGGCGAGTAACTCTCACCGGTTCACGCTTTAGGCTTGACACCATCCGCCGGGGCTCCGCCCCGAACCCGAGGCAGAGTTCCCGGCGGGTGGCCACCCAGCAAAGATCACCTGGCGCCGATGAGTAAGGCGTACCAGAACCACTCTCAGGAGGACCCCCGTGGCGAAGGCGAAGTTCGAGCGGACTAAGCCGCACGTCAACATCGGCACCATCGGTCACATCGACCACGGTAAGACGACCCTCACGGCCGCCATTACCAAGGTGCTGCACGACAAGTACCCGGACCTGAACGAGGCTTCGGCCTTCGACCAGATCGACAAGGCTCCTGAGGAGCGTCAGCGCGGTATCACCATCTCCATCGCGCACGTCGAGTACCAGACGGAGTCGCGTCACTACGCGCACGTCGACTGCCCGGGTCACGCGGACTACATCAAGAACATGATCACCGGTGCGGCCCAGATGGACGGCGCCATCCTCGTGGTCGCCGCCACCGACGGCCCGATGCCGCAGACCAAGGAGCACGTGCTCCTGGCCCGCCAGGTCGGCGTTCCGTACATCGTCGTCGCCCTGAACAAGGCCGACATGGTGGACGACGAGGAGATCCTGGAGCTCGTCGAGCTCGAGGTGCGTGAGCTCCTCTCCGAGTACGAGTTCCCGGGCGACGACCTGCCGGTCGTCAAGGTCTCCGCTCTGAAGGCGCTCGAGGGCGACCCGGAGTGGGCCGAGTCGGTCCTCAACCTGATGAACGCCGTCGACGAGGCCATCCCGCAGCCGGAGCGCGACGTCGACAAGCCGTTCCTCATGCCGATCGAGGACGTCTTCACGATCACCGGTCGCGGTACGGTCGTCACCGGCCGTATCGAGCGTGGTGTCCTGAAGGTCAACGAGACCGTCGACATCATCGGCATCAAGACCGAGAAGACCACCACCACGGTCACCGGCATCGAGATGTTCCGCAAGCTGCTCGACGAGGGCCAGGCCGGTGAGAACGTCGGTCTGCTCCTCCGTGGCATCAAGCGCGAGGACGTCGAGCGCGGCCAGGTCATCATCAAGCCGGGCTCGGTCACCCCGCACACCGAGTTCGAGGCGCAGGCCTACATCCTGTCCAAGGACGAGGGTGGCCGCCACACGCCGTTCTTCAACAACTACCGCCCGCAGTTCTACTTCCGTACCACGGACGTGACCGGCGTCGTGACCCTCCCCGAGGGCACCGAGATGGTCATGCCGGGCGACAACACCTCCATGTCCGTCCAGCTGATCCAGCCGGTCGCCATGGAGGAGGGCCTCAAGTTCGCCATCCGTGAGGGTGGCCGGACCGTCGGCGCCGGCCAGGTCACCAAGATCGTCAAGTAACTCTGACGGTTTGACCTGGTAGCTCGTCGCAGAGCTGCTGCAAGCCGAGGGCCCCGCACCGTGAGGTGCGGGGCCCTTCGGCGTATCCGGCGCTGGGCGCTCAGCCTTCGGTGCGCGGCTCCGGCGCCCACGTCCACGGGTGGGCGTCCGCGCCGAGGCCGATCGCGACGACGCCGTGCTCGCGGTGGGCGTGCAGCGTCGCCGATTCCAGGGCCACGGCCCCCTGCGTACGGGTGGACAGCCGTCCGGCGCCGGTGCGGATCCGGACGCGGCCCCGCAGGTCCTTGCCGACCAGCACCGGCCCCTCGGGGGTCGCGACGGCGCCGACGGGCCCGTACCCGTCGAAGGCGACACGGGTCGGGGCCGCGTCGTCGACGCGTACCGCCGTCAGCTTCTCGCTGGTCGGCGCGCGGTAGTACAGCTCCAGGCCGCCGTCGGGCGCCGCGGCCACCGCCAGCGGGTCGCCGGAGGCGGGCAGGCCGCTGTCGGGGCGGAACGTGACCCGCCCGCCCGGCGCGGTCTGCGCCCAGTGGTGGATCGTGTCGCGGGCGGTGGCGAAGAGGTGGACGCGCCCGGTGCGGTCCGCCGCGGCCGCCAGGCCGTCCTGGATCTCCTCGCCGCCGAGGTCCCGCCAGGGCCCCCAGCTGCCGTCGGGCTCGCGGACGCGGGTGCTGACGCCCTTGTCGGCGTTGCGTACGAAGAGGTGGACCCGGTCGCGGCCGTCGGTGACGGCCACCGGGACGCCGAGCCGGCGCCCGCGGTCGTCGCCGTGCTCGGGGTTGCCGAGCCCGCGCCAGGGGAGGAACGGCCCACCCGGCGTGCGCTGCTCCAGCACCACGATCTCGCGCCTGTTCGGGCCGCCGTGCCCGCCGAGCGCCGCGAAGCGCAGGCCGAAGAGGAGCCGCCGCCCGTCCTTGAGGGCCGCCGAGCCGAGGCCGGGCGCGAGCGGCCCGCCGCCGAGGTCGTCCGGCTCGCCCCACTGGCCGCTGCCGCGCGCGGTCTCGTGCCAGCGCACCGCGCGCAGGCCGAGCACCCCGTACACGGCGAGCCGTCCGTCGGGCTCGGTGACGACGACCGGCCCGGGGTCCGGGTAGCGGTAGTGCGTGGCCCGCACCCACCCCTTCTTGTTGGTGAGGGGGCGGACGCCGCCGACGCTGTAGTCGCCGCAGCCGCCGCTGTTGCCGCACCGCCAGTCCGGGTCGCCGCCGTACGGCACGAGGTGCGCGGCCTTCTCGCGCAGCACGGGCTCGGGGAGGTTCTTGGGCCAGTGCCGGTTGTAGTAGCCCCGGAAGGACGTCGTCACGAAGGCCGGTATCGCGCCGCCGTCCCCCGTCGCGTGCGCGACCCAGCGGATCATCGCCGCCCAGCTGAAGGAGGCGACGGCGGTGTGGTCGGCGTGGTCCGAGTAACCCGGCTGCTCGGA
This sequence comes from Streptomyces sp. NPDC045998, assembly GCF_056430285.1. Taxonomy (NCBI): domain Bacteria; kingdom Bacillati; phylum Actinomycetota; class Actinomycetes; order Kitasatosporales; family Streptomycetaceae; genus Streptomyces; species Streptomyces sp. NPDC045998. The sequence goes on along the minus strand of NZ_JBWKLJ010000010.1, from coordinate 304,491 downwards.
GTCCTTCTTGCGGGTCTTCTCGTCGCTGTGCTGGATGTCCGGGTCCGGGTCCAGGGTGTGGATGACGGTCGGCCGGTACTGCTCCATGAGCCCGACGAGCACGTCGATGAGCCGGTCGTAGTCGTAGTCGTCGGCCTTGCGTACGGGGGAGTCGTCGGCGACGACGGTCCGCAGGCCCAACTGGCGGTCGTGCCACAGGCTGGGGAGCGCCATCCAGCGGCGCGGGGCGTGCATGGCGAGGTTGAGGAAGACCAGCTCGACGCGGCGGTTGCCGTGGGTCAGCGTGTTGATCTCGGCGCGCCGGTCGCCGCGGAGGGTGAGGACGCCCTTCTGCCACGGCGTGAACGTGTCGAGCCCCAACATCCGCGCGTACGCCTGCCGCAGCCCCTGGTGCCGAGCCGAGGAGTACGCCGACTTGTCGGCGGGGATGTCCTTGCGGCCGGGGATGTGGTTCTTGCCGTCGTGCTCGCCCGCGGTGACGTAGACGGAGACCAGCGGGACACCGGCGTCGACCATCCGCTGGGTGTCCGGGTTCATGAAGTACAGGTCGTCGTCCGGGTGTGCGGCGATCTGCATCAGCTGCGCGCGCCGCGAGCTGGTGATCGGCATCCCCGGCGCCGGGTCGGCCGTGGGCCCCCTGCGCCGCGGCGTGGGCACGGTGCACCCGGTGACCCCGGCGGCGACCGCCGCCCCGATGGCGGCCATGCCGGCCAGAACGCCGCGCCGCCGCACGGTCGTCGCCACCCGCCCGATGGCAGGGCGCGGCCCCGCCCCCCGTATCTCGTTCACTTGTCGTGCTCCCCGTCCGCTTCCCCCGCAGCGGTGCCCCCGCCTGCGTTACGTCGTCCCCGATCGCGGCGGCGGGGCTGGTGCGGAGCCGCGCGCCGCGCGGTCGGTTAGACGGATTATCGGGGGGCGGGGTTGCCTGGGGCGGGGCGGGTCTCCTCAGGACTGTCCCGGCGCTCCGGTGCCGACAGCGCCGCACGGTCCCGCCGCGAACGCAGCACCGCCAGCGCGCCGATGGCGACCAGTGACCAGCCGCCGGAAACCGGCTCCAGCAGGGACACCGGCACCCCGAGCGCCAGCAGGATCCACCCGAGGTCGGGGGGCAGCGCCCCGGTGGTCGTCACGGACCTGCGGGCCAGGAGGCCGAGACCGATGAGGGCGATGCCGCACGCCATGAACCAGAGGGCCGTCATGCGGCCCTCGTCGTCGTTGCCGACGGTGTTCCAGAGCCCCTCGGAGAGGATGCCGCTCCAGTGGGAGCGGGCGGCGACGAAGCCGACGAGCAGGTGCGTCGCGGCGGCGGCGTGGACGAGCCGGGGTATCCAGAGGGTGAGGCCGCGGGCAGGGGTCGTCATGAAGTCATGGTCCTTCCGGGTGGCGTGTCGGTTCTTCAGTTGTCCGAGGAGACGGCTGTCGCGGCTGTCCCGGCTGTCCCGGCTGGGACTGCCGGGGCGGCTGGGACCGCCGGGGTGACTGGGGCGGCCGACCCGCGACCTGGCCCGCGACCTGTTCCGCGACCAGGCCCGCCTCGTGCGCCGCGAGGGCGGCCTCCACGCGGTTGCGGGCGCCGAGCTTCGCCAGTACGGCGCTGACGTGGGCCTTCACCGTGCCCTCGACCAGGTGCAGCGTCGCCGCGATCTCCGCGTTGGACAGCCCCGCGCCGAGCCCGGCCAGCACGTCGCGCTCCCGGCGCGTCAGATGGTCGAGGGACCGCCGGGGCCGGGCGGACCGCTGCGCGCGCAGACCGGCGACGACCCGGGCGGCGACCCTCGGCGACAGATAGGCCCCGCCGGAGGCCACGGCCTGCACCCCGTTCAGCAGCTCCCGGGGATCGTCCGCCTTCAGCAGGAACCCGCTGGCGCCTTCCTCCAGGGCCCGTTGGATGAAGTGGTCCTCGCCGAACGTCGTCAGCATCACCACGCTGCTCGTCGGCACGGCCTCGTGGATGCGGGCCGCCGCCGCGATGCCGTCGAGGCCGGGCATCTGGATGTCCATGAGGACCACGTCGGGCCGGTGACGGCGCGCCAGCGCGACCGCCTCCGCCCCGTCGGCCGCCTCGGCGACCACCTCCGTCCGCGGGTCCCGCGCCAGGATGGCCCGGATACCGGCCCGCACCATCGCCTCGTCGTCCACCACGAGGACGCGGACCGGCCGTTGACCTGGTGTCGTCTCTTCCACACGGCGAGCGTACGGACCCGGCCGGGCGGCGCTACCGGGCCCCGCCGAAATCCGACCTACGGCGCAGCACCACCCCCGACGAAGGGAAGGAAGGACCTGACGATCGCCCCATGTGCCCCTGGACGCAGCGCTCTTAGCGTCGTCGCCGTACCCCGGAGCGGACGGAGGAATCGGTGTGATCACCCTGAGAGGGCTCGGCAAGCGCTACGGCGAGACCGTCGCCGTCGACGACCTGACACTGGACGTCGAGGAAGGGAAGGTGACCGGCTTCCTCGGCCCCAACGGGGCCGGGAAATCCACCACGATGAGGATGATCCTCGGCCTCGACCACCCCTCCCGAGGCCGGGCCCTCGTCAACGGCAGGCCCTACGCCGCCCTGCGGCACCCGGTCCGCGAGGTCGGCGCGCTGCTGGACGCGAAGGCGCTCCACCCGGCGCGCTCCGCCCGCAGCCACCTCGTCGCACAGGCCCGCAGCAACGGCATCCCGGTACGCCGCGTGGACGAGGTGCTGGAGACCGTCGGCCTCGCCAAGGCGGCGCGCCGCCGCGCCGGGACGTACTCGCTCGGCATGTCCCAGCGGCTCGGCGTGGCGGGGGCGCTGCTCGGTGACCCGTCCACGCTGATCTTGGACGAGCCGGTCAACGGCCTCGACCCCGACGGCGTGCGCTGGATGCGCGACCTCGTCCGGAGCCTGGCCGCGCAGGGCCGCACGGTGTTCCTCTCCAGCCACCTGATGAGCGAGATGCAGCTGACGGCCGACCACCTCGTGGTCATCGGCCGGGGCCGGCTGTTGGCCGACACCTCCATGGCGGACTTCCTCGCGGGCGGCTCCCGTGCGACCGTGCGGGTGCGCGTACCGGATCCGGAGGAGCGGGCCGTCCTCGTACGCCGCCTGGCGGCCGATCGCTTGGACGCCACGGTGACCGTGACCGTCGACACGGCGGACCGGGACGAGATCGTCGTCACGGGCCGGACCGCCGGGCAGATCGGTGACCTCGCCCACCGCTGCGGCGTCCGGCTGCACCAGCTCACCGACGTCCACGTGTCCCTGGAGCAGGCGTACATGGACCTGACGGCGCGCAGCGTCGAGTACGCGACGGGCGCACGGACCGAGGAGGAGGCGTGATGACGGCCCACCACGCATCTCAGGTCAAGGGGCCGGCCGGGCCGTTTCGCGGGGCCGTGGCCGCCGAGTGGACCAAGCTGTGGTCGGTGCGCGCCCCGTACCTCTGTCTCGCGGCGGCGCTCGCCGTGACCGGCGTGTTCACCTTCTACTACGGCTCGATCGCGCGCATCAACGACCATCCCGTCCAGCCGGTCGGCCATGCGGCGATCTCCTCCACGGTCCTCGTCCAGTTCGCCGTGGTCATCCTGGCCATGCTCACCGTCACCGGCGAGTACGCGACCACCAGCATGAGCTCGTCCCTGCTCTGGGTACCGGTACGCCGCCGCGTCCAGCTCGCCAAGGCCCTGGTCACCGCGCTGGTCACCTTCACCGCCGGCACGGTGTGCGCCGCGCTGGGCACGGCTGTCGCCTGGGGACCGTTCTCCGGCCACGCCTCGTTCGACGCCGCCGAGACGGTGGGGCAGGTCCTCTCCGTCGGCGCGTACTACGCCCTCGTCGCCGTCATGACCGTGGGCGTCTCCTTCGCCACGCGCCACGCCGCCGGCACCCTGACGGTGCTCTTCACCCTGCTGTGGGCCCTGCCGAGCATGCTGGTGGGGCTCGGCGGCCCGGCCCTGCTCGCGGTCAACGACTGGCTGCCGCACAGCGCGGGCGGCATCCTCATGCGCGGCGGCTCCGGCGCCCCCTACGGCCCCGCCACCGCGGTCGCCGTCCTGCTCGCGTGGACGCTCGCCGCCCACCTCACCGGTCTGTACGTGCTGCGCCGCCGGGACGCCTGACCCGACCCCGTTCGCGTACGGGTGACGTAGCGTCGGCCCGGTGACAGCACGGACCTTGCCCCCCGGACTGCCAGGAGAGGAACCCCGACCGACGATGCGGCGCCTTCGCGTATCGCTGAGGCCGTGGCCGTGGCCGTGGCCGAGACCGTGGGCCAGGCCGGTGGTCGCCGACATCGCCCTGTGGGTGGTGTTCGCGACCGCCGGCGCCCTCTGGTTCGGCGACACCCGGGCCGCCTCCGCCACCCGGGACCTGCTCGTCCCCCTGCTCGCGCTGGCTGTGGCCGTACCGCTGTCCCGCCGCCGCCCCGGGGCGGCCGTCCTCCTGGCCAACGTCCCGTGCGCGCTGGGGCTCGCCGGTGCCGCGAGCCCGGCGAACGTCTACGCGCTGACGCTGGCCTGCATGAGCTTCCTGCTGGGCGCCCGCAGCGCCACGGCCCGCACGCCGCTGCTGGTGCTCGCCGGCTGCCTGACGGTCGACCTGGCCGTCTGCGCCGTCCTGCGGGTCCCCGCGGTGTGGTGGTTCTACGCGATGACCATGCTGCCCGCCGCCCTCCTGCCGCCCTGGCTCGCCGGCCGCTACCGGCGCGGGCGCCGCGAACTGATCGAGGGCGGCTGGCAGTTGGCCCGCAACCTGGAGGAACGGCAGCACCTCGCCGCGGAGCGGGCCCGCCTGGCCGAACGCGCGGCCATCGCCGCCGACATGCACGACTCCCTCGGCCACGTCCTGAGCCTGGTCGCGCTGCGCGCCGGGGCGCTGGAGCTGTCGCCGTCCCTCACCGCGCAGGACCGCGACGACGTCGCCGAACTCCGGCGCGCGATATCCGACGCCGTCGACCGGCTCCGCGAGACCGTCACCGTGCTGCGCGCCGACCCGCACGCGGACGCGGCCGACACGGTGGAGGAGCTGCTCGGGCGTGCGGTCGCCTCCGGCGTCCCGGTGCGGTGGGAGCGCGGCGGACCGCCGCCCCGGTCGCCCCTGGTCGAACGGGCCGTGTACCGGGTGGTGCAGGAGGCCCTCACCAACGCCACCAAGCACGCGCCGGGCAGCGCCGTCCGCGTCACCATCGCGCACACCGGCGACACCACGCGCGTACGCGTCGTCAACGCGGAGCCACCGGCCGGCCCGCCGCCGCTCGTTGCGGGCGGAAACCACGGCCTGGCCGGACTGCGCGAGCGGGTGGCGGTCCTGGGCGGCACCTTGCGCGCCGGTCCGTACGCGGGTGGCTTCGAGGTCTCGGCGACCCTGCCGCACCGGGCCTCCGCCCAGGCGACCCCACCCGACCCGGACGACCCGGCCGACCGTACGCCGCCCGCCGACGCCGACGCCGTACCCGAATCGGTACGCCGCCGCGCCCGCGTCCGTCGCGTCGCCCGCTGGCGCTTCGCTGCCGTCTTCGCCTTCCCCGCCGCGGCGGCGGCGGTCTTCCTGCCGAGTGCCGCGTATCTGGCGTACCAGCTCACCGGCAGCGTCCTGCCGCCGTCCCGCTACGAGGGCCTCCGCCTGGGCACCCCCCGCGCGGACCTGGAGCCCCTGCTCCCCGCCCGGCCCTTCCGCTACGCCCCCGAAGCAGCGCGCTCCGCGCCCGCCCCGCCCGGCGCCACCTGCGACTTCTACCGCTCGAACGGCAACGTCCTGGAGGAGGTCGACCTCTACCGCCTGTGCTTCTCGGGCGGGAGGCTGGTCGCCAAGGACACCGTGGGCCCCTAGGTCCGGGAAGGCGGTCCCCCTCGGGGAGTCGGAAAGGGCGGCAGCAGCCAGCTGCGCTGCGGCCAGCCTGCCCGGTCGAGCCTCAGCTGGACTGTTCAGCGGAGGGGCTGATGGCGCTGTCCGTGCCGTAGAAGCGGCCCTGGTCGCACAGGGCGTCGATCTCGGCGTTGTCCTCCTCGCTCAGTTGCGCATCCAGCGCAACGCTGATGACGCGTCGGGCGCGGGCCAATCGCCGAGCGACATCCCAGTCTGCGATGAATTCGCCGACGGTGTACTCGTCGGCGGTTCCGGCTGCCTGACGGGATCCGAGCCGGTCAAGAGAAACGACGAACTCGTTCAGGTCCTGCAGCACTGCGACGACCTCGCTGAGCGGCATGCGGATCTCTCGGGAGGACATGTCCATCAGCCGATTCAACTCCAGAGTCGATGCTCGGGGCCATCCCGATCTTGCCCGTAGGGCAGCTGCTCCAGGGCGGGGCTACGCGTCGGCGAAGATCTCCTCGGCGGAGGTGGCGGTGAGAGCGCGGTCGTACCAGCGGAGCAGGAGATCCATGTCGAAGCAGTCGGCGATGCGCTCGCGGGTGTCGTCGGTGACGTCGAGGGCGCGCCTTTCCAAGACCGACAGGATGTTTTCGATGCGGCACTCTCGGAGGGCTTGCCAACGAGCTGCTTCCCTGAGTGTCACCCTGAAGAAGGGAAAATGCCGATCCACCAGCTCCATCCACTTGGCAAGGGCCTCCGGGTTGTCGCTGAGACCTTGATTGATCTTTTCGATGAGCACCATGCGGCGGTCGAAGATGAACACTTCTTCCGCGTCGGGGTTACTCATCGGCGAAGAGCTCATCGACCGACGTGGCGGTGAGAGCGCGGTCGAACCACTGGTCCAGGAGCTCCAGGTCCAGGCAGCCGGTGATGCGCTCGCGGGCCGCGCTCGGCACGTCCACGCCGTGGCGGTCAAGGAGGCGCAGGATGGCCTTTGCGAGGCCTGCAGCCTGGCCTTCCTGGCGCCCTTCCGCGCGGCCGATTTCGCGGCCTTCCTCGCGGCCCTCCTCCCGCCCCTCCTCGCGCAGCTCCTCCGAGACGGAGGACTGGAAGAACGACAGTTCGACAGCCATCAGTTTCCTCCACAGGGGTGCGATGGGGCGTCCGCCCAGGCCTTGGGCGATGAATTCGGCGAGGACGTACGCCAGCTGTTCAGGTGTTTCGCGCAGGGCGCCGGAGACCGCCTTCAGTATGGCATCGGCGTCCCGATTGTCAGCGTGTGTGATCGCGGCGAGCGTCGCCAGTGCCGGGTCCTTGCGGGCCTCCTCCGTTCTGGTGATCAGTGGCATGTTGTGCGGGCCGATCACGAAGGGCCGCATCGTCAGTGATGCCCACTTCGGGTTCCCGATGTGCACGGGCCGCGTCGCCCACTCGGCCGTGGAACGGTCCTGGCACACGACCAGCAGGAAGACCGGAAGCCGGTACTTGCTGTGCAGGTACGTGAGGTAGTACATCCAGCTGGCGGACTTGGCGAGGTCCTTCTTGCCCTGGGCTTCCACCGCGAGCAGGAAGGTGCCGTCCTCCTCGGTGTCGAAGCGCAGCAGGGTGTCCACCCGGCGTTCGAGGGGGCGGGTCTCGGTGAGGTCCGTGGGCAGGATGTCCACGGCGGTGGGCGGGGCGAAGTCGACGCCCAGCACCTCCGACACCCGGGAGAAGAGGTCCGGGCACTCCTGGAAGATGCGGTGCATCGCCTCGTGGGACGAGCTGACCATGCGGGTCCTTAGGTCGGTGAGGTCGCCGGGAGGCAGTCGCGGCACACGCCCGGTTCCGGGGCGCGGAAGGCCCGTTCGCAGCGGTCGCAGCACTGGAGCGGGTGCGGCCGACGCGCCGCCCGGAACGTCGGCGGTGGCGGCAGCTGGGCCGTCAGGCGGTGGGCGAGCAGAGCGGCCGGGCGGTTCAGCGGCCCGCTCGGCAGGCACGCGGTCAGCGCGGCGCGTACGAGCTCGGGCTCCACCTCGCGCTCCAGCCACGCGACGACCCCCGGAGCCAGCGCCTCCGCGTCCCGCTCCGACAGCAGCAGGCGCGGGTCCACGTGGCGCAGCCCGGCCAGCAGGTCGACGGCCTGCCGCAGCAGGTCCGCGTTCGCGTAGCCCGGCTGCGGTACGGAGAGGGGCCTCGGCTCGCGGCGGGGCCGGGGCGTCGGCTCCGGCGGCGCGGCCGTCGGCTCCGGTGCGGACTCCTTCCGCGCGGCGGCTGGGTTGTTGCAGGAGATCGTGCGGGTGAAGCACCGGCCGTCCGGGGTGCGCCCGCGCTCCCGCCGCAGGTAGCCGTGCTCCTCCAGCTCCCGCAGCGCCGCCGCGACCCGTTCCCTGCCCTCCGGGAAGCGACCCGCCAGGGTCCTGATGTCCACCCGAGCGCCTGGGGGCAGGGACTGGATGTGCACCGAGAGCCCGATCGCCGTCAGGGACAACTTTCCGTGCTGGGCGAGGTGATTGCCGATGATCGTGAACCGGGTGCGGTGCCGGTTGTTCTCGTGGACGACGCCGCCGCTTCGTGAGTGGTGCGTACGGGTGCGGACGTTCCCGCGCTGGGCGCGTGAGCGCGCGCTAAGGTGCTTCGTATCCATCAGGAAGGTCCTACTTCCTCGGTGGCCAGGCCCTCGTCCGGGATTGCCCGTCCCGGCGGGGGCCGTCGCATGTCTGCGGTTCTGTGTCGCCGTGAGCGTAAGACACGCAACCGCCCGTTATGCCACTCCACTTGGCATATTCACTCGGGTGAGTGAGGCCGCCCCACGGGAGGGAGGGGTGGGGTTTGGTTGGGGTTCTTTCTCTCCGGTTCTTTGGTTTTGGGAAGACCGCCCGAGCCACCGAAGACCGGATTTCCGGGCGCCGGTACGAGCCCGATCTCCGCCCACACCGTCTTGCGCGGAACCGGCCCCTCCGTCACACCCCACCGGTCCGCGAACGCCTCGACGAGCACCAGTCCGTGCCCCGTCTCGCTGCGGCACGGGAGCCGGTCCCCGCGCGTGTCCGTCACCTCGACACGGAGCCTCTTGTCGCCCTCGGTCGTACGCAGTTCGAGGACGAAGTCCCGGCCCGGCACCTTGCCGTGGGTGACGGCGTTCGCGGCGAGCTCGGCCACGAGCTGCGCGGCCGTTTCGGCCACCCCGTACGGCAGGTCCCACGCGTGCAGCCGCTCGGTGGCGAGCAGTCGGGCGAGGCGGGCGCCGCGCGGGGTGGGGGACAGGCGCACGCTGAAGTGGCAGGTGGATGAGGGCAGTTCGGTGATTTTGTGGTTCACGCCACAAAGCCTGACGGCGGCGAGCGCGGGCGCGCTAGTCACGTTATGCATGCGTACGGTGACTGTCCGGAGCTTGTCCGGCGCTGTCCGGCCTGTCCGCCGGGGCGTACGGGCAGGGAGGTACGTCGGAGGTGGGCGCGCATGAGCCTGGAAGAGAACGGCAGCAAGAGCGAGGCGGACGAGCCGGGTTGGGAGGTGGACCCGGACGACGAGTCCGGCGCGGCTGTCGTCGCGACGGTGGGGCGGCAGCTGCGGCTGTGGCGGGAGTCCGCGGGTATGAAGGCCGCCGAGTTCGGACTCGCCATCGGGTATGGCGAGGACCTCGTCTACAAGGTGGAGGCGGGCAAGCGGATCCCGAGGCCGGAGTACCTCGACAAGGCGGACGAGGTGCTCCAGGCGGGCGGGCGGATCGCCGCGATGAAAGGCGATATCGCCGAGGTCCGCTACCCGAAGAAGGTACGAGACCTGGCGCGGATGGAGGCCCGTGCTGTCGAGTTGCTGTCGTATGGCAACCACAACCTGCATGGAGTCTTGCAGACGGAGGAATACGCTCGCGCGCTGCTCGGCACGCGTCGGCCTGCTCTGTCGGAAGGCGAGTTGGAGCGGGCTGTTGCGGCGCGCATGGCGCGGCAATCCATCTTTGACCGGGTGCCTGCACCCGAGATGAGCTTTGTCCAGGAAGAGGCGACGCTCCGCCGACCTGTCGGCGGCAGAATGGTGCAGAGCCGACAGCTCGAACGCCTCTTGGAGGTAGGGCACATGCGGAACGTCGAGATTCAGGTCATGCCGACGGACCGCTGGGAGCACCCCGGGACGAGTGGAAAGATCCAGGTACTCAAGTTCGGGGACGGCTCTGCGGTGGGCCGTACTGACGATGAGTACGGAGGGCGTCCTGTCTCCAATCCGAGGCAGCTCAGGGTGCTTGAGCTGCGCTATGGGATTATCCGGGCGCAGGCTCTCACCCCACGGGAGTCGCTGGCCTTCATTGAGCGAGTGCTGGGAGAGACATGATCCGCAAGTCCTCTGCCGGGGAGTCCGACGGGCTCGTCTGGTTCAAGAGCAGCTACAGCGACAGCAGCAACCCGAATGACTGCGTCGAGGTCGCCGCCACCCCCGGAGCCATCCACGTCCGCGACTCCAAGAACCCCGACGGGCCCCGCCTCGCCATCGCGCCCGGCGCCTGGGCCGGCTTCATCGCGGACGCGTCAGCGCGCTGATCACGGATCCCCTACCCTCAGGGCGTTCGACGTCACAAGGGTGGGGATCCGCATGGTAACTGGCACGTCGTCACCCGTGAGCTGGTGGCAGAGGCCGCTCGCGTATCTGGTCGCCGGCATTGTCGTGCTCGGCTTCACCGGCGGTATCGCGTACGTCTTGCTGAGCAGCACCGGCTACGTGCCGTTCGTTTCGATCAAGCAGGTCTGGGAGACCCCGGTCGACCGCAAGGCGGCCGAGCACGGCAACGGCGCCTGGCTCGTCGGTGACACCGTCGTCCGTAGCCGCTACGACGCCGTCACCGGCTTCGACGCGGGGTCGGGGAAGAAGCGCTGGGAGCACCTTCCGCCCCGGCGCACCGAGATCTGCGCGGCCAGTACCGTCGCCGACGACTCCGTCGCGCTGATCGCGTACAGCCAGAAGGGCAAGGGCTGCGACACCGTCGCCGCGCTCGACCTCACGGACGGCCGTGAACTGTGGCGCACGGCCCTCGTACCGGCGAAGGGTGAAGAGGCCGCCGCAGTCCGCGACGTCGCCACCGGTGGCGGACTCGCCGTGGTACAGCAGGGCGCCGTGGCCGTGCGGGTCTTCGACCTGCGGACCGGTACTCCGCGCTGGCAGGCGGCCCTGCCGAAGGGGTGCACCCCGTACACGACCGCCGCCGCCACGAAGCAGGTCCTCGCCGTCCTCACCTGCGGCGACGAACTGAAGCTCGCCGCGTTCGACCCGGCCGACGGCAAGGAGCGGTGGACCGTGCCCCTCGACGACCGGCGGGGCGTGAGCGCGAAGGCGGAGGTGACCTTCGAGTCCGTCGAACCGATCGTGCTGGGCGTGAGTGACGGCACCAGTGTCTTCAGCCCCACCACCCTCACCGCGCTCGCCTTCGGACCGGATGGCCGGCCGCAGGCGCACATCGAGGGCAGCGGCGAGTACGGCAGGATCTCCGACGTGGCGATCGCCAACGGGCGGCTCTTCGCGGTAGCCACGTACAAGGGCAGCCGGAGCGAGTTGGAGCAGATCGTCGCCTTCGACCTCGCGAGCGGGGACGAGCTGTGGCGGGAGGACGGCGGGGGCGGCGGGTCCGACCCCGGGGCGCTGCGCGCGGAGGGCGACCGGGTGTTGTTCCTGGTCGATTCGCACAAGTACGGGGACCGGCTGCTGGTCTACGACGCCGCCACGGGGGAGGAAGAGGAGGACCGCAAGTTCCGCGAGGAGCCGGTCGCGAGCCAGGACCTGCTCACGTACAAGGACCTCTTCATCGTCGTCCGCTGGGGCGAGGGCGTGCGGCCCTTCACGGCGTACGAGCGCTGGTGACGCACCCGCTACCCACCCGCTACGCGCCCGCTGACCACCGCAACTCCCCGGTGCCCAGCGCCACCGTCGCCCGGGACCGCATCGGGCCGTCGGCGCGGCGGGAGAGGAGCGTCAGCTCGGTGACCCGGGTCGTCAGGGTGCCGAGGAGGGCAGCGCAGTGGGCCGCCAGCTCGCGCGGGGTGCGGCTGCGGCCGAGGGAGAGGTGCGGGGTGAAGCGCTCGTGGCGGCCCGTGCAGAGCGGGAAGCGGAGCTCCAGTGCGTCGTACAGCCGCGTCCACGGCCCGGCGCCTCCCGCCGCAGGGTCCAGCCAGACCGTGGCGTCGTGGCGGTGGCGGAACCAGCGCACGCCCTCCAGCCGGACCGGGAAGGGCGCCACCTCGGCGGCGGCCGCCGCCAGCAGCGGGCCCGCCCGCTCGAAGTCGGTCTCCGGTACGAAGCCGAAGAGGACGTTGACGTGCGGCGGCCAGCGGTGGAACTGGCGGTCGTGCTCGCGGCGGATGTGCTGGATCGGCGGCCACAGCTCGGGCGGCGGGAGCCAGGCCACCGCCGTCCGGGCGGTCGGCGGGACGGCCAGCACGCGCCCGGCGTCGCTCGCACCTCGCATACTCATGGACGTACCACCCAATGATCATGAAGGAAGCCGGGCGATGGTCCTCGCTCCCTACCGGCTCGTCCGGCTCGTCCGGCTGGCCCTGTGGGCCCTTTCCCCCTACCCCGCAGGCGCTGCACTTCGACATCGAGCTGACACCGCACGGGACACCTCCGCAGGCCTGAACGCCCAGGTTCACCCTTCGGCGCGCGCGTCGATGACGGGGCACGGCCCCGCGCGAGCGGAGGCTATGGGCGCCCATGATCGCTCGCGCCCTCCGGAGACCCCGTATGCGCCGCCGTCTCGCCCTGCCGCTCGCGTCCACCCTGCTCGCTCTGGCCTCCCCGGCCTACGTGCTCGCCGCACCGGCGTCCGTGTCCACCGTGCCCGCCGACAAGCCGAAGCTGCTCAACGCCTGGACCCAGCCCAGCGCCACCAGCTATGACGCCTGGTGGGCGGCGCGCCAGAACCAGGCCGCGTGGAGCGCGTACGCCTTCGACTGGTCCACGGACTACTGCTCCGGCGCGCCCGACAACCCCCTCGGCTTCCCCTTCCAGCACTCCTGCGCGCGGCACGACTTCGGGTACCGCAACTACAAGGCGGCGGGGCAGTTCGAGGCGAACAAGGCGCGGCTGGACACGGCGTTCCACGAGGACATGAAGCGTGTGTGCGCGCGGTACGCCAGCGGCGCCGTGCGCGTCTCGTGCCACACGCTGGCGTGGACGTACTACCAGGGCGTGTCGACGTTCGGTACGCCGGCCACGACGCCCGCGCCTGCCGCGCCCACTCAGTCCGGCGTCGTCAGCGGACAGCAGCAGCTTCCGGCAGCGTGATCGCGTTCTTGGCCCGGGCCATCGACTCCTCCGAGGCCGGGGCGCACGGGTTCTCGGTCGCGAGGGCCTGGTTCAACTCGACGAAGGGCCGCATGGCCGACTCGTAGCGGGCGAAGGCGGCACGGTGGTCGGCGCCCTCGGCCAGGGCATCGGCCAGGACGTACGCGCCGACCAGCGCGAGGCTCGTGCCCTGTCCGGAGAAGGGCGAGGCGCAGTAACCGGCGTCGCCGAGGAGGACCGTGCGGCCGTGCGACCAGCGGTCCATCCGGATCTGGGCCAGGGCGTCGCAGTAGAAGTCGGGCGCCTCCCGCGCGGCCTTCGCCAGCCGGTCGGACTCCCAGCGCAGGGCGGAGACGCGCTCGACCACGAGCCGCCGCAGCCACTCCGTGTCCCGGTGGTCGCCCTCCAGCGGCGAGGAGGACTGGAAGCCGAAGGCGACCCGCACCTCCTTGCCGTCGCGCACCGGCATGATGCCGAAGCCCGCGTCGCCGTCGCGCAGCCAGACCTGCCAGTCGTCCAGGCCCAGGAAGTTGTCGGCGCTGAAGACCGAGAGGTAGCTGCCGAGGTAGTGGGTGTAGTCCTCGGCGGGGCCGAAGGCGAGGCGCCGCACCGCCGAGTGGCGGCCGTCGGCGCCGACGACGAGGTCGACGTCCCGCGCCGGGCCGTGCGCGAAGCCGACCCGCACGCCGGCCTCGTGCTCCTCCAGCGACACGATGCTGTCGCCGAAGACGTACTCCACGTCTTCCTCCACGTCCTCGTGCGCCGTCTGCGCGTGCGTCTGCGCGTGGAGCAGTCGTACGAGGTCCTCGCGGAGGATCTCGATGTCGTCGCTGTCGAGCCGCCCACTGCTGAGGGCGTACTCCGTCGTGCGCTCGACCTCCGTGCCGTCGGCGTCGAGCATCGACATGCCGCGTATCCGGGTGCGCATGCCGCGCGCCTCCGCCAGCAGGCCCATCCGGTCCATGACCTCCAGCGCGACGCCCCGGATGTCGACGGCCTGGCCGCCCGCGCGCACGTCCGGCGCCCGCTCGACGACCACCGGCGCGAAGCCGCGGCGGCGCAGCAGCAGGGCGAGTGCGGCGCCTGCGATGCCGCCACCCGAGATGAGTACGGTCCTCATGTGCTTCCCCCTCCATACGGTGTACGCCGCTGAATGTACGGCGTACGCGAGCGCCTGCCAACTGGGGTTTTCTTCCACCTGTACTAGGTCAGTGAGGCCTCTAGGGGGTGTCGTCGCTGGTAGCGTCTGCCCTAGTACAGGCACCCGGGCAGTGGAAAAAAGTCGAAGGGAATCCGCGCATGGCTGAAGCGACCGAGCCGCCCCCCTACCTCCGTATCGCGGCCGACATCCGCCGCCGGATCGCCAGTGGGGAGCTCGCCCCCGGCGATCGGGTGCCGTCGACCCGCCGTATCGCCCAGGAGTGGGGCGTCGCCCTCGCCACCGCCACGAAGGCGCTCACCACCCTGCGGCTGGAGGGGCACGTGGAGGCCCGGCCCCGGGTCGGCACGGTCGTCGCGGCCGTGCGGGGCGCGGCGGACGTCTCGGTACGGCCTAAGCCGTCCGTGCCCGCGTCCGCCTCCCTGCCCGCGTCCGCCTCCCTGCCCGTGCTCGCTTCCGTGCCCGTTCCTGCGCCCGAGCGCGAGCTCACGCGGGAGCGCATCGTGCGTACCGCCATCGAGATCGCCGACGCCGAGGGGCTCGCCGCCCTCTCCATGCGCTCCATCGCCGCCCGTCTCGGCGTGGCGGCGATGTCCCCGTACCGCCACGTCGGCAGCAAGGACGACCTCGTCGCGCTGATGGCCGACACCGTCTACGGCGAGGCGCCGGCCTACCCCGCCGTACCGCCCGAGGGCTGGCGCGCCCGCCTGGAACTGGTCGCGCACACCCTGTGGCAGGTGTGCCGCAGCCACCCGTGGGTCGCCCACATCGGCCCGATCGGCAGGCCCCTCCTCCTGCCGAATCTGATGGCGCACGGCGACTGGCTGCTCGGCGCCCTCGAAGGGCACGGCCTCGACGCCGAGACCATGTTCGACATCCACCTGCTGGTCTACAGCCACGTCCAGGGCCTGGCCGTCAACCTGGAGCGCGAGGTGCAGGCGCGGGCGGCGACCGGCATGACGGACGAGGAGTGGATGGAGGGGCAGGGCGCGGCCTTCCGCGAGATCGTCGCCTCGGGTCGCTTCCCCGCTTTCTCCCGCACCCTCACCGGCTTTCGGAACGGGGGGTACGACCTCGACCTGGACGCGCTCTTCTCCTTCGGACTGCGCGCGCTGCTCGACGGCATCACCGGGCTGGTGGAGGGGTGAGGCCGCCCACGGCGTAGAGCGTGGCCCGTGGTGAAATGTCCGCGTCAGGTGCACGACGTGGGGTGGGGCGATGGGCAAGCGCGGCGACGAGTCGTCATCGGTGTCGGACGAGGAGTGGGCGGAGTTCGTCCGCAAGGCTCAGGAGGACGGTGGGCACGGCGCGCCGAAGGAGCCGTCCGCCGCCGCCCGGGCCGCGCGGAAACCGCGCGCGGCGGAGCCCGAGGGGTGGCGGACCGGCCCCGCGTGGCGGGAGATGAACGGCGGCCGCACGCGAAAGCGGAGCTGGGCGGCGACGGTCGGCGTACTGCTGGCGCTGGGCCTCGCCGTCGTCGCCGTACGGCCGGAGCTGGTCACCGACCGTCTGCCGGGCGGCTGGGGCACCGAAGGCCAGGCGGCGCCGCTGGCCGCCGAGACGGCACGGCCCACCGGGGCGCCGCCGGAGGAACTCTTCCCGGACGAGCCGACGCTCAAGGAGCCGTTCCGGGGCTCGCCCGCCGCCGCCTGGGAGGACGGCGCCGCCGGGATCCACGTACCGGAGGCCAAGGCCGTCGGCGGCATGACCAAGGAGCAGGTCGCCCACGCCCTGACCAGCACCAAGCAGCTGATCGTCGCCGCCAACCTCGACCCCGCCACGCTCCGGGGCGAGCGGCCGACGGCGGCGCTGGAGCTGCTGGACCCGCTCCAGGCCGATGGACGCCGGTTGATCGAGAAGGCGCTCACCGCGCCCAGCGCCGAGCAGAACCCGCTGTGGGCCTTCAGCCGCTTCGACCCGTCCGAGGTGCGGCCGGCGGGCGCGGTCGTCAAGACGCGCGGACGCATGACGTACGAGAAGGGCGACCGCGACGGCGAGGTGCTGGTGCACGCCGACTACACCTTCGTCTACCCGGTGGTGCGCGCGAGGCCGGGCGCCACGGAGGTCGCGCGGACGGTCGTACGCCGCGAGATGACGTTCGCCCTCTATGACCCCGCCAAGATCCGTACGACGCCCGGGAAGCTGTACGTCCTGCGCTGGCTGCAGTCCGCCGGCAACGACGACTGCGCCCGCGACGGCGACGGCTTCCTCCACCCGCAGTTCGCCTCCGAACTCCCACCCACACCCACCGAGGCGCCCGGCCCGTCGGTCGACCCCTACGACCGCAGCAAGCCGCTCGCCGACCGGTCGGAGGAGTGCGGGACCGTGACGCGGACGTGAGCACGTGGCGCGTGCGTTGCGTGCGTTCATGAGTACGCCTACTCACGCGCGCCCGCACCGCGGTTCGTAGCGTCGGGGGCATGAAGAAGAAGCGCGTGGGCCTGGGGGTTCTGGCGGCCGTGGGGGCCCTGGCCCTCCTGGCCGTCGGCGTGGACGCCGGGGCGAAGAAGGTGTCGGAGCTCTGGAACGGGCGCCCGTACCCGGCGGCCGATCCGGCGGCCGTGGCGCGGAAGCTGCAGGAGCGGTCCCAGTGGACGTACGACGGCTTCGGCCTGCCTCCGGCCACGGCCGGCGCGGTCCAGGCGGGCGGCATGAGCACCGGCGCCTGCTACTACCGCGGGCTGCGGGGGTTCGGGCACATCGACGAGGCGCGCATGGACGTCGTCGACTTCGGGCTCCGGTGGGAAGTGCCCGGCGTCCCGGAGGACACGGCCCGTCGGGCAAAGCAGCGGCTGCGGAAGCGGCTGGAGGGGGCGGGCTGGAAGCTCACCTATGACGGGAACCGCACGGTCGAGGACCTGGTCGAGCTCGGCTACCGCTACCAGCAGCCGGGCGGCGAGGACCATGTCGACGTGCGGTGGAACAACCGGACGACGACCCTGGTCGTCAGCGTCTACGCCCCCTGCGGCCAGGTCCCGCCCGGTTCCCTGGACACCGAGGCGGCGAAGGCCTCCTGGGCCCCCGCCGCCTGACGCGGTCAGCGCAGGGTCGGTACGTCGCCGCCTTCCGCGCGCCTCAACGCCACACCGGCGAGGCCCCGCAGCCGGTGCTCGGCGAAGCGGGCCAGCGCCTGCTCGTCCGGCGGGGTGGCGCCGAGGCCGATCGCGTAGCGGCCGGGGGCGAACGGGCGCGGCCACGCGTGGGCGTCAGGGGCGCCCGCAGCCTCCAGGTCGGACAGCAGGGCGCGCATCCGGCCCCGCACCCGGCCGAGTTCGGCGTCCGGGACGGTGAGGACCGCCCACGCGGCGTGGCGGCGGTGGAGGGGCGGCGGCGCCAGCAGCTCGGACCACGACCAGGCGGTGGGGGACGCCTCCAGGATCTCCCAGGCGCGGAACAGCTCCTGCGTCAGCAGATCGCGGCCGCCCGGGCTCACTTGCTCCGTGCAGGGGCGTACGGGCGCGGTCGGGGTCAGGATCGTGACCGGCGGTGGCGGGACCGGCACCGGTCCGTCACCCACCGGCTCGCGCCAGTCCCAGGCCGCCCACCGGGCGAAGAACCGCCGGAGCAGATCCTCCGGTGACAGGCCGTCGGCCTCCCGTACCGTACGGGCCGCCAGGACGCACCACGCCAGGCCCGGCAGGCCGCCGAAGGGCGCCGAATCCAGGCCGCGTGCCCGCGCCCACGCCTTCACCTCGCGGGCGAGGCGTACGAAGCCCTCCCGCCGCGCGCCCGGCTCCGGGAGCAGCGCGTCGGCGTCGCTCACCGCGCTCAGCGCGACCGCCGCCGCCTCGGACGCCGCCTCGGACGGCTGCACCGGAGCCGTGTCCACGAGCACCAGGTCCACACCCAGGTCCCCGACCCGCAGCCGCAGGCCCGGCACGCGGGCGCCGACCACCTCCCGTACGCCGTCGGCCTCGGGGAACGCCGCCGCCAGCCGGTCCCGGGTGTCCCGTACGCCGGTGAGGCCCGGCGCGGCCGCCACCAGGTCCAGGTCGGCGCCCTCCAGGGCGCAGCCCATCCGCCGCGAGCCGACGACGTACACCGCCGCCTCCGGCAGCGCGTCCGACACACGGGCCGCCACCTCGCGGGCGTGCTCGGCGCGGCGCGGGTCCTCCGGCCGTGGGGCCTCCGGACCGGGGTCCTCGGCCCAGCGCACCTCGCCCGTGCCCAGCACGACCGTCGCCCGGACCCGCATCGGCTCGTCGCCCCGCCGGGACAGCAACACCAGCTCACCGACGCGCGCGGCCAGCGGGCCGGGCAGGCGGCGCGCGCACTCGGCGGCGACGGCTTGCGGGTCGCGGGTACGGCCCAGGCTCAGGTGCGGTGTGAACCCGGACCGCTGGGCCCGGCAGCGCGGGAAGCGCCGCTCCAGTTCGCTGCGCAGCCGCGCCCACGGCTCCTCGCCCGCCGCGGCCGGGTCCAGCCACACGGTGGCGTCCTCCCGGTGCCCGAAGGTGTGCACGCCCTCCAGCCGGGCCTCGAACGGCTGGACGGCGGCCGCCGCCTCGGCGATCAGCGGCGCCGCGCGCTCGAAGTCGTACTCCGGTACGAACCCGAAGAGCAGGTTGACGTGCGGCGGCCAGCGGTCGATCTGCGGGTCGTGGTCCTCGCGCACGGCCTGGAGCGGCGGCCACAGCTCCCGTGGCGGAAGCCAGGCCACCGCCGTACGGGCCGTCGGCCGCGTGTCGAGGACGCCCGAGGCGGCGGGTCCGTCGAAACCGAGGTCGGCCTGGACGGCGTAGTGGTCGGAGACGTACAGCCCGTCCACCGTGGGAGTGTCCCCGCGCAGCACGGCCGCGTCCACCCGCAGGTCCTCGGCGCGCAGCAGCACCCGGTCCAGCCGGGAGGCGCGGCCGGTGAGCGACGAGACGGCCGCCAGGGGATTGACCCGCGGGTCGAACGTCGGCGTGCCGTCCGCCGGGCCGTGCACCTCGCTCCAGGCGTCGCGCATGCCCAGCGTGCGCGCGGGGGTCTCGCCGCCGTCGTTGAAGTCGCCCAGCAGGATCACGGGGGCCTCGGTGGACGCGAGCCCCTCGGCGATCCGGGCCAGCTCGGTGTCGCGCCGCGCGGCGCCGTCGGGGGAGTGGTCGCTGCTGAGGTGCGTCGCGGCCACGACCAGCGGACCCGTCGCCGTCTCCACGACGACGGCCGCGACCGCCTTGTGCGGCCCCAGCACGTGCAGACCGGCCTCCCGTACGGGCAGCCGGCTGAGCAGCAGCAGCCCGCACTCGGCGACGTCCGGCCCCGCCGGGTCGGTGCCCAGCGTGTACGCGTCCCTCACCCACGGCGCGTCCAGCAGCAGGCGCAGCAGCCCGGCCTCGACCTCCTGGAGCGCGATGACGTCGGCGTCCGCCTCCTCCAGGGCGGCCAGCAGCAGCGGGCGGCGCCGGGCGCTGTCGATGCGGTCGCTGTCGTACCGGTCCCACAGGGTGTTCCAGGTCAGCACGCGCAGCCCGGCCGCGGCGGGTGCGCCGCGCGGCGTCGACGCCGCTGCCCAGCCGCCGTCGTACGCGTACGGCGTCCGCGCCGTGAAGAACGGCGCCCGCAGCAGCCGCGGGTCGCGCACCCGCCCGGCGTCGGTCGCGTCGATGCGGTCCACGCCCGTGGAGCGGTCCCAGACGATCTCGCCGTCCGCCTCGAAGAACAGCACCCGGTGCCACGGGATGTCCCCGCCGGGGACGAACGCGGACAACGGCATCCGCTTCGGGCCCATGCCGGGGTCGCGCCGCCGCACGCCCACCACGAACCGGGCCGGGTCGAACCGCGGGTCCCACAGCACCCGGTGGTAGATCTCCTCGCTCGTGCGCATGCCTCACGCCTCGTCTTCCACTGTGCCGCTCGCGCCGACGTACCAGGTGCGGTGCGCCTGGCCCGGGTACGGCGGGACGAACCGGCGCAGCTGGCCGGCGAGCACCTCCGGCGGCACCGCGTGCGTCCGGTGCGCGTTGCGGCGCGCGAGCTCGGCCTCGTCGACCAGCGCCACCGCGTGCGTGACGAGCGCGTCGCGGCGGTGCGCGACCGCGTGCACCAGGGACCGCTGGTGCGGATTGAGCGACGTGGCGTCCCACACCACGGTGCCTCCGGCGGCGAGGGCCGTGTCGAGCCGGTCGAGGCCCTCGCGCAGGACGGCGCCGTTGTCCCGCTGGTCCGACCGGGCGCCGCGCGCCGCGCGCAGCTCGTCGAGCGACACGTACGCGGCGGGGTTCCCGCCCGGCAGCAGGCGGCGCCCGAAGGTGCTCTTCCCGCTGCCCGACGGCCCCACCAGGTGCACCAGCCGGGGGAAGTCCCCCGACCGCCACCGCCACGTCGCCGCGACCGCCTCCTCGGCGGTCGCGATCCGGCCCAGCGCGTACGCCTCGCGCGCCTGCGCCACGCAGCGGTCGGCCGCGTCGGGGTCGTCCACGTCACGGAACGCCTCCCGGAGCCCGTCCAGCGGCCGGGCCTCCTCCGCGTGGAGCGCGGACCACTCCACTTGCTCGCGCGCCTCGGCGGTGTCCGCGAGGGCCGCTGCCACCGCGTGCAGGACGCCCAGGTCGGCGGCGTACGACAGCCGCAGCAGCCCGGTGCGCCGCTCCTCGTCCGGGTACGGCCGGTGCAGCCCCGGGTACAGCCCGACCAGGTCGGCCACGCGGCGCGCGAGCGGCATGCCCAGCGGCGCCGCCAGCCGGGCCGCGAGCCGCGCCCTCGGATGCCGGTGCAGCAGCGCCGCGAGCACCCCGGCGAGCCGGTCGTCGCCGGACCGCCCGGGACCGAGCCCGTCGAGCCGCGCCGCCACGTCCGCCACCACGTCTGCAGCCACGTCCGCGGCCCCGTCCGCGGCTCCGGCCGAGGCGGCACCGGCATCCCCGCCTTCCGGCAGGCCGACCGCCGCCGTGAGGGCCCCGGGGTCGGGCGTCGCCCCGGACCGCACGTCCCACAACGCGGCGCGCGGGCCAAGCCCGTTCTCCACGACGGCGGCGTGCATCCAGTGCGCGTCGGTCGTCACGTGCCGGGGCCGCACCCACTTCGCCACCCGCCGCCCGAACTCCGCGTACCCGAAGCCCTCGACCGTCCGGACGACGTACCCCTCCTGGCGGCCGGTGTCGAGCCGCAGGGCGCGCAGCGCCCGCTCGTCGAAGGTGCCCCGCCACAGGACCGGCGGCGTGGGGATCCCCAGCCGCAGCAGGAACGCCACGGTCCGGTCCCAGTCCAGGCACCGCCCGTCGCCGTCCCAGACGGAGAAGCCGTAGAACCAGCTCTCCAGACCGGTGTACGCGATCGAGTGCCGCGCGTACATGTTCTCGCCGCACACCCGCCACCCCGCCGGGACGCGGGCGGCGATCCGCCCCTGGAGACCCTTGACCCAGGCCCGCGACGGATGGTGTGCCGAGTCGAGCGAGCGGGCGTGCAGGCCGTCGGCGTACAGGGTCGTGTTCTCGCCGTCGAGCTTCTCGGTGACCACGACTTCCCGGCCGGCGAACCCCTCCAGACCCCCCGCCCGCACATCGTCGGCGGTCGCGCCGGGGGACCAGGGCAGGTGGGGCGTGCGGGGATAGGACGTACGCACGGTTCCCCCATGCTCCGAATTCGATCAAGGCATCCGTACCGTAGGCGGCCTCCCGCCGCCACGCACCTGGTTATACGGCTACCGTTCGCGCTCCCACGTCTGGAGGACCGCGAGTGCGTAGGCGACGCGCGTGTCCAGGTGCCGCGGGTCGAAGCGGTAGATCCTGCCGACGCCCCGGTAGTCCAGCACCGTGCCGGCGCCGGGCGTGCGCCAGCGGGTTCGTACCGGTCTCGCGACCGTGTCGTCGTCGGCCTCGCCCACGACGAACGAGTACACCGATACGCCGAGTACGACGAGGAACCAGACGGGGGCGGTCAGCACGTAGAGGAGCCACGCGTACCAGGTGCCGGACCTGCCGGTCACGGTCCGGGGCGGGTGGGTGAACCGCGCCGACCAGCGGATGCGGCGGGGCCAGGGCAGGAACCGGCCGGCACGGCGGGTGATCCGGGCCAATGGCGTGCCGTCGGGCGTGTGGACGTCGTAGACGTCCGGGGCGGCGGGGCGTACGGAGCAGGACGGACCGCCGTCCCGTCCGTCGTCGATCCAGAAGGGCACGGGTGCCCGGCGGCTCCAGCGCCCCGTGGTACGCGGGGTGAAGACCCGGGCCAGCGGGGTGTCCTCGGGGCGACGGGCGGTCGCCAGCCGGATCGTCGAGGCCATCTCGGCGTCGGGCGGCAGGTGCGGTGGCTGCGGGTCGGCTACCGGAACCGGGTTGTTCACGGAGACCAGGAACGCGTACGGGGTGCCGGTCGTGTCGTTCACGTCGCTCACGGTGTCATCCGAAGGGGTTGGCGCTCGACAGCCGGCCGATGACGTCGCCCGCCGTATCGCGCGCCTGGTCGAGCTTCTCGTGGAACTTCTCGGACGCGTACTGCACGTCCTGCGTGGCGATCCGCACGCCTTCCTTGTAGAGGTTCTTCGCGCCGGTCACCGCCTCGTAGCCGCGTGCCGTCCAGGACCGCGGGTCGATGTACTTGCCGACGGTCTCGCCGGTGTCGTCGATGATCGGCCTGACGGAGTCGGCGAGCGCGGGTATGTGTCGCAGCGGGGTGTTCTCGATCATCTGGGGCATCACCTTCTGGAAGGCGATGTCCGTCACCCCCGCCCCGGGCCGGTACAGGTTGAAGTCACCCAACTCCTTGGCCACGGCCACCTTGAACCGGTCCGCCAGACCGTCCGCGGTGATGTGGATCGCGTGCGCCTTGCTGCCGAAGGAGTTGATGTTCCGCATCACCCACTTCTCGGCGTCGTCGCCCAGCTTCGCGGTCCCCCCGACGTGCTCGATGATGTCGTCCGCGCGCTTCCAGGCGTCGGCCGCCTTCGCGCCGAAGTCCAGCACGTTCATGGGGATCTTGACGCCGGTGCGCGCGTGCACAGAACTTCCCCGAGTGCTCCATGCGACGCCCAAAGCGCTGCGCTACTTCAGCTTGTACGAGCAGGGCTTGGCGACCGCCCCGTCGCCGTTGTCCGCCACCTTCTTGCCGTCGACCGTGATCGTGCACCCGGCCGCCTTCAGCATGCCGTCCTCGCCCTGCGAGTGGCCCGGCGTGACGATCACGAGCCGGCCGACCTGCTTCTCCGCGCCCTCCGGGGTGATGGTGGCGGTCCTCTTCCAGGGCAGCGTCACCGTCTCGGTCTTCGACTCGTCGAGGGTGTACATGATCATCGTCTGGCCCTTGCCGGTCACCTCGATGGTCACCTCGTGCGCCCCGCCGCCCTCATCCGCGGGCTTCCCCGCGGGCTTCTCCGTCGGCTGCTCCGCCGTCGGCGTCTTCCCGGCACCCGCGTCGCCCTTGCCGCCGGCGCTGCCGCCGGTCCCGTCCGCTCCGCCGCAGCCCGTCAGCAGTGCCGCCGCCAGGGCCAGCGCCACGGCCGTCGTCGTCTTGCGCACGATGTCCCCCATGATCCATCCGGTTCCGGGGCGGTGGGCCCGCCCGGGACGGCCAGTGATCATAGTGGCGGCGGCGGGCGGCGCACGGCGCGGCCGGACCGCGCGCTTCCGCGTGCCGCGGTTTGACAGGCAACCCCGGCGGGGTAATCTCTTCGGCTCGATTGGCGTCGGCCGTGCCCGGTGTGGCAGACTGTCCGGGTTGCTCGGTTGAGTGCCGATGCTGCGCGCCTCCCGCCGGGAGGACCGGAAGCGAGTCCCACAGTACTCGTCGCCTCTGATCAGGGGCGGACGTACGGGAATCTTCCGGGAAGTGTCAGCGGGGCGCCGACCAGGCACCCGGTGGCCAGACGCGTCCATACGTCGATCCCCGGTCTCGCGGTCCACGGGACCGCACCCCCTCGGTTGGGAAATCCTTCGGGATATCTGCGTAGAGGGAGTGCGACACGCCCGACCGCGTGGGTCGGAGATCAGGACAGGGCGCGGACCCACCAGGTACCAGAGCGTTACGAGAGACAGGACTACTGAGTAGCCATGGCGGGACAGAAGATCCGCATCCGGCTCAAGGCCTACGACCACGAGGTCATCGACTCTTCGGCGAAGAAGATCGTCGAGACGGTGACCCGTACCGGTGCGTCGGTCGCGGGCCCGGTGCCGCTGCCCACTGAGAAGAACGTGTACTGCGTCATCAAGTCGCCGCACAAGTACAAGGACTCGCGCGAGCACTTCGAGATGCGCACGCACAAGCGCCTCATCGACATCCTCGACCCCACGCCGAAGACGGTTGACTCGCTCATGCGCCTCGACCTGCCGGCCGGCGTCGACATCGAGATCAAGCTCTGAGGTGACGCGCGAGATGGCTAAGAACATTAAGGGCGTCCTGGGCGAGAAGCTCGGCATGACCCAGGTCTGGGACGAGAACAACCGGGTCGTCCCGGTGACCGTCGTCAAGGCCGGGCCCTGCGTCGTCACCCAGGTCCGCACGAACGACATCGACGGCTACGAGTCGGTCCAGATCGCCTTCGGCGAGATCGACCCGCGCAAGGTGAACAAGCCCCTCAAGGGTCACTTCGCCAAGGCCGACGTCACCCCGCGCCGCCACCTGGTGGAGATCCGCACCGCTGACGCCTCCGAGTACACGCTCGGCCAGGAGATCACCGCTGAGGTCTTCGAGGCGGGCGTCAAGGTCGACGTCACCGGCAAGAGCAAGGGCAAGGGCTTCGCCGGTGTCATGAAGCGCCACAACTTCCGTGGCCTGGGCGCCGGACACGGCACCCAGCGCAAGCACCGCTCGCCCGGTTCCATCGGTGGCTGCGCCACCCCGGGCCGTGTGTTCAAGGGCCTCCGCATGGCGGGCCGCATGGGCAACGAGCGGGTCACCACCCAGAACCTGACCGTCCACGCCGTTGACGCGGAGAAGGGCCTGCTCCTGATCAAGGGTGCGGTTCCTGGTCCGAACGGCGGCCTCGTCCTGGTCCGTACCGCGGCCAAGGGGGCCTGAGGTAACCGATGAGCACCATTGACATCCTTTCGCCGGCAGGCGACAAGGCCGGGACCGTCGAGCTCCCCGCGGAGATCTTCGACGCGAAGACCAGCGTTCCGCTGATCCACCAGGTCGTCGTCGCACAGCTGGCCGCTGCCCGCCAGGGCACGCACAAGACCAAGACCCGTGGCGAAGTCCGCGGCGGTGGCAAGAAGCCGTACCGCCAGAAGGGCACCGGCCGCGCCCGTCAGGGCTCGACCCGCGCCCCGCAGTTCGCCGGCGGTGGCGTCGTCCACGGCCCCGTGCCGCGTGACTACTCGCAGCGCACCCCGAAGAAGATGAAGGCCGCCGCCCTCCGCGGTGCCCTCTCGGACCGGGCGCGTCACTCCCGCATCCACGTCGTCTCCGGCGTGGTCGAGGGCGAGATCTCCACCAAGGCCGCCAAGACGCTGTTCGGCAAGATCTCGGAGCGCAAGAACCTGCTCCTGGTCGCCGAGCGCTCGGACGAGGCCGCGTGGCTGTCCGCCCGCAACCTGCCCCAGGTGCACATCCTGGAGCCGGGCCAGCTGAACACGTACGACGTGCTCGTCTCCGACGACGTGGTCTTCACCAAGGCCGCCTTCGAGTCCTTCGTGTCTGGCCCCAAGGCCGCTGACAACGAGGGGAGCGAGGCCTGATGGCCGAGATCACCAGCAAGACCTTCACGGACCCGCGCGACATTCTCGTCAAGCCGGTTGTCTCCGAGAAGAGCTACGCGCTGCTGGACGAGAACAAGTACACGTTCATCGTCGACCCGCGCGCGAACAAGACCCAGATCAAGCAGGCCGTCGAGGCGGTCTTCTCGGTCAAGGTCGCCGGGGTCAACACGATCAACCGCCAGGGCAAGCGCAAGCGCACCCGCACCGGTTTCGGCAAGCGCGCCAACACGAAGCGCGCCATCGTGACCCTTGCCGAGGGCAGCCGAATCGACATCTTCGGCCAGGCCTCCTAACGGAGTGCCCTGGTCCGAATATCGGACGAGGACTGAGAAATGGGTATCCGCAAGTACAAGCCGACGACTCCGGGCCGTCGTGGCTCCAGCGTCGCCGACTTCGTCGAGATCACGCGGTCCACGCCGGAGAAGTCGCTGGTCCGCCCCCTGCACAGCAAGGGCGGCCGTAACAACACCGGTCGTGTGACCGTCCGTCACCAGGGCGGTGGCCACAAGCGCGCCTACCGCGTGATCGACTTCCGTCGTCACGACAAGGACGGCGTGCCGGCGAAGGTCGCTCACATCGAGTACGACCCCAACCGCACCGCTCGCATCGCGCTGCTCCACTACGCGGACGGCGAGAAGCGCTACATCATCGCTCCGCGTGGCCTGAACCAGGGCGACCGGATCGAGAACGGCCCCGCGGCCGACATCAAGCCGGGCAACAACCTGGCCCTGCGCAACATCCCGGTCGGTACCACGATCCACGCGATCGAGCTCCGTCCCGGCGGTGGCGCCAAGTTCGCCCGCTCCGCCGGTGCCTCCGTGCAGCTGCTCGCGAAGGAGGGCTCGATGGCCCACCTCCGCATGCCGTCCGGTGAGATCCGTCTGGTCGACGTCCGCTGCCGCGCCACCATCGGCGAGGTCGGCAACGCCGAGCAGTCGAACATCAACTGGGGCAAGGCCGGCCGCAAGCGCTGGCTGGGCGTCCGCCCGACCGTCCGTGGTGTCGCCATGAACCCGGTCGACCACCCGCACGGTGGTGGTGAGGGCAAGACCTCCGGTGGTCGTCACCCGGTTTCCCCGTGGGGTCAGAAGGAGGGTCGTACTCGTTCTCCCAAGAAGGCGAGCAACAAGTACATCGTCCGCCGCCGCAAGACGAACAAGAAGCGCTAGGAGCGGGTTTAGATGCCGCGTAGTCTCAAGAAGGGGCCCTTCGTCGACGACCACCTGATCAAGAAGGTGGATTCTCAGAACGAAGCCGGCACCAAGAACGTCATCAAGACCTGGTCCCGTCGCTCGATGATCGTCCCGGCCATGCTCGGCCACACGATCGCGGTGCACAACGGCAAGACCCACATCCCGGTGTTCGTCACCGAGTCGATGGTCGGCCACAAGCTCGGCGAGTTCTCGCCGACGCGCACCTTCCGGGGTCACGTCAAGGAAGACCGGAAGTCGAAGCGCCGCTAACCAGCGG
The DNA here is from genome assembly GCF_056430285.1 of Streptomyces sp. NPDC045998. Taxonomy (NCBI): domain Bacteria; kingdom Bacillati; phylum Actinomycetota; class Actinomycetes; order Kitasatosporales; family Streptomycetaceae; genus Streptomyces; species Streptomyces sp. NPDC045998. Next base: position 277,217 of record NZ_JBWKLJ010000010.1, on the reverse strand, counting down.
GGTGAAAGACCATGACGAACGTGTCAGACACTGAAGGGACAACCATGGAAGCCAGGGCCCAGGCGCGGTACATCCGCGTCACGCCCATGAAGGCCCGCCGCGTGGTGGACCTCATCCGTGGCATGGACGCCACGGAGGCTCAGGCGGTCCTGCGTTTCGCCCCGCAGGCCGCGAGCGTGCCGGTGGGCAAGGTGCTGGACAGCGCCATTGCCAACGCCGCGCACAACTACGACCACACGGACGCCTCTTCGCTGTACATCAGCGAGGCGTACGTTGACGAGGGCCCGACCCTGAAGCGGTTCCGTCCGCGTGCCCAGGGCCGTGCCTACCGGATCCGCAAGCGGACCAGCCACATCACCGTGGTCGTCAGCAGCAAGGAAGGAACCCGGTAATGGGCCAGAAGGTAAACCCGCACGGGTTCCGGCTCGGCATCACCACCGACTTCAAGTCGCGCTGGTACGCCGACAAGCTGTACAAGGACTACGTCAAGGAAGACGTCGCCATCCGTCGGATGATGACGTCCGGCATGGAGCGCGCCGGCATCTCGAAGGTGGAGATCGAGCGCACCCGTGACCGTGTCCGCGTGGACATCCACACCGCGCGTCCGGGCATCGTCATCGGCCGCCGTGGCGCCGAGGCCGACCGCATCCGCGGTGACCTCGAGAAGCTCACGGGCAAGCAGGTCCAGCTGAACATCCTCGAGGTCAAGAACCCCGAGGTCGACGCTCAGCTCGTGGCCCAGGCCGTTGCCGAGCAGCTGTCCTCCCGCGTCTCCTTCCGCCGCGCCATGCGTAAGAGCATGCAGTCGGCGATGAAGGCGGGCGCCAAGGGCATCAAGATCCAGTGTGGCGGCCGTCTCGGCGGCGCCGAGATGTCCCGCTCGGAGTTCTACCGCGAGGGCCGTGTGCCGCTGCACACGCTCCGCGCGAACGTCGAGTACGGCTTCTTCGAGGCCAAGACGACCTTCGGCCGCATCGGCGTGAAGGTCTGGATCTACAAGGGCGACGTCAAGAACATCGCCGAGGTCCGCGCCGAGAACGCCGCTGCCCGCGCCGGCAACCGCCCGGCCCGTGGTGGCGCTGACCGCCCCGCCGGCCGTGGTGGCCGCGGTGGCGAGCGTGGCGGTCGCGGTCGCAAGCCGCAGCAGAACGCCGGCGCCGAGGCCCCCAAGGCCGAGGCTGCCGCCGCTGCTCCGGCTGAGAGCACCGGAACGGAGGCCTGACCGACATGCTGATCCCCCGTAGGGTCAAGCACCGCAAGCAGCACCACCCGAAGCGCAACGGTATGTCCAAGGGTGGCACGCAGGTTGCGTTCGGCGAGTACGGCATTCAGGCCCTCACCCCGGCCTACGTGACCAACCGCCAGATCGAGGCCGCGCGTATCGCGATGACCCGCCACATCAAGCGTGGCGGCAAGGTCTGGATCAACATCTACCCGGACCGTCCGCTCACGAAGAAGCCTGCCGAGACCCGCATGGGTTCCGGTAAGGGTTCGCCGGAGTGGTGGATCGCGAACGTCAAGCCTGGTCGGGTGATGTTCGAGCTGTCCTACCCGAACGAGAAGATCGCGCGTGAGGCCCTGACTCGTGCCGCCCACAAGCTGCCGATGAAGTGCAAGATCGTCAAGCGCGAGGCAGGTGAGCTGTGATGTCGGCCGGTACCAAGGCGTCCGAGCTGCGCGAGCTGGGCAACGAGGAGCTTCTCAACAAGCTCCGCGAGGCCAAGGAAGAGCTGTTCAACCTCCGCTTCCAGGCGGCGACCGGGCAGCTCGAGAACCACGGTCGGCTCAAGTCCGTCCGTAAGGACATCGCCCGGATCTACACCCTGATGCGCGAGCGCGAGCTGGGCATCGAGACGGTGGAGAGCGCCTGATGAGCGAGAGCAACGTGACTGAGAACAAGGAAGCGCGCGGTTTCCGCAAGACCCGTGAGGGTCTGGTCGTCAGCGACAAGATGGACAAGACCGTCGTCGTCGCCGTCGAGGACCGCGTCAAGCACGCGCTGTACGGCAAGGTCATCCGCCGTACGAACAAGCTCAAGGCGCACGACGAGCAGAACGCCGCGGGCGTCGGCGACCGCGTCCTCCTCATGGAGACCCGGCCGCTGTCCGCGACGAAGCGCTGGCGCGTCGTCGAGATCCTCGAGAAGGCCAAGTAATTTTGCGGCGGACTCTCCCCTCGCCGGGAGAGTCCCCGCATGCCCCTCGCTGAGGCGTCACTGCCCCAGCATTTAGTTCCGCCAGGCTCGGCAGGGCCTTCACAGGCCCTGCCGGGAACCGGCAGACGATCAGGAGATAGACGTGATCCAGCAGGAGTCGCGACTGCGTGTCGCCGACAACACTGGTGCCAAGGAGATCCTTTGCATCCGTGTTCTCGGTGGTTCCGGTCGCCGCTACGCGGGCATCGGTGACGTCATCGTCGCCACCGTCAAGGACGCGATCCCCGGTGGCAACGTGAAGAAGGGTGACGTCGTCAAGGCGGTCATCGTTCGCACCGTCAAGGAGCGCCGCCGCCAGGACGGCTCGTACATCCGCTTCGACGAGAACGCCGCCGTCATTCTGAAGAACGACGGCGACCCTCGCGGCACCCGTATCTTCGGCCCCGTGGGCCGTGAGCTGCGCGAGAAGAAGTTCATGAAGATCATCTCGCTCGCGCCGGAGGTGCTGTAAGCATGAAGATCAAGAAGGGCGACCTGGTCCAGGTCATCACCGGTAAGGACAAGGGCAAGCAGGGCAAGGTCATCGCGGCCTTCCCCCGCGAGGACCGTGTCCTGGTCGAGGGTGTCAACCGGGTCAAGAAGCACACCAAGGCCGGTCAGACCGCTCGCGGCTCGCAGACCGGTGGGATCATCACCACCGAGGCCCCCATCCACGTGAGCAACGTTCAGCTCGTCGTGGAGAAGGACGGCAAGAAGGTCGTGACCCGCGTCGGTTACCGCTTCGACGACGAGGGCAACAAGATCCGCGTTGCCAAGCGGACGGGTGAGGACATCTGATGGCTACCACCACCACTCCGCGTCTGAAGACGAAGTACCGCGAGGAGATCGCGGGCAAGCTGCGTGAGGAGTTCTCGTACGAGAACGTCATGCAGGTCCCGGGCCTCGTCAAGATCGTGGTCAACATGGGTGTGGGCGACGCCGCCCGCGACTCCAAGCTGATCGAGGGCGCCATCCGCGACCTCACCACGATCACCGGTCAGAAGCCGGCCGTCACCAAGGCCCGCAAGTCCATCGCGCAGTTCAAGCTGCGTGAGGGCCAGCCGATCGGTGCCCACGTCACGCTCCGTGGCGACCGCATGTGGGAGTTCCTGGACCGCACCCTGTCGCTCGCGCTGCCGCGCATCCGCGACTTCCGCGGCCTGTCCCCCAAGCAGTTCGACGGCCGTGGCAACTACACCTTCGGTCTCACGGAGCAGGTCATGTTCCACGAGATCGACCAGGACAAGATCGACCGTGTCCGGGGTATGGACATCACCGTGGTGACCACGGCGACCAACGACGAAGAGGGCCGTGCGCTCCTCCGTCACCTCGGCTTCCCCTTCAAGGAGGCGTAAGCGAGATGGCGAAGAAGGCTCTCATCGCGAAGGCTGCCCGCAAGCCCAAGTTCGGCGTGCGCGCGTACACCCGCTGCCAGCGCTGCGGTCGTCCGCACTCCGTCTACCGCAAGTTCGGCCTGTGCCGCGTGTGCCTCCGTGAGATGGCTCACCGTGGCGAGCTGCCGGGCGTGACCAAGAGCTCCTGGTAATCCCTCACTTGGGATGACCGGAGTCTCTCGGTAAGCATCTGGTCGGCAGGAGCCCTTCCCCGCATGTCGTAGGCTTGTGGGGTTGGGCGCCTGCCGCCCGTACGACTTACTACGCCGTAGGTCCCCGCACCGCACCCGTCCCGCCCATGAGTGGGGAGAGGGATGGCGCACATAGGAAACCCCGGCGAGAGAGGCCGAAGGCCAATTCATGACCATGACTGATCCGATCGCAGACATGCTTACGCGTCTGCGGAACGCGAACTCGGCGTACCACGACACCGTGACGATGCCGCACAGCAAGATCAAGTCTCACATCGCGGAGATCCTCAAGCAGGAGGGCTTCATCACGGGCTGGAAGGTCGAGGACGCCGAGGTCGGCAAGAACCTCGTCCTCGAGCTCAAGTTCGGCCCGAACCGTGAGCGCTCCATCGCGGGCATCAAGCGGATCTCGAAGCCCGGTCTCCGGGTGTACGCGAAGTCCACCAACCTGCCGAAGGTCCTCGGCGGCCTGGGCGTGGCGATCATCTCCACGTCCCACGGTCTCCTGACCGGCCAGCAGGCGCAGAAGAAGGGCGTGGGTGGGGAAGTCCTCGCCTACGTCTGGTAGTCGGGAACGGAGGAAAAGCCAATGTCGCGTATCGGCAAGCTCCCCATCACGGTTCCCGCCGGTGTGGACGTCACCATCGATGGCCGCACGGTCGAGGTGAAGGGCCCCAAGGGCACCCTCACCCACACCGTCGCCGCCCCGATCGAGATCGTCAAGGGTGAGGACGGCGTTCTGAACGTCACCCGCCCGAACGATGAGCGTCAGAACAAGGCCCTCCACGGCCTGTCCCGCACGCTGGTGGCCAACATGATCACCGGTGTGACCCAGGGGTACACCAAGGCGCTCGAGATCAGCGGTGTCGGTTACCGCGTCGCCGCGAAGGGCTCCAACCTGGAGTTCCAGCTCGGTTACAGCCACCCGATCCTGGTGGAGGCCCCCGAGGGGATCTCCTTCAAGGTCGAGTCGCCGACCAAGTTCTCGGTCGAGGGCATCGACAAGCAGAAGGTCGGCGAGGTCGCCGCGAACATCCGCAAGCTGCGCAAGCCCGACCCGTACAAGGCCAAGGGCGTGAAGTACGCGGGCGAGGTCATCCGCCGCAAGGTCGGAAAGGCTGGTAAGTAAGCCATGGCATACGGTACGAAGATCGCCAAGGGCGACGCTTACAAGCGCGCTGCTAAGGCGCGTCGCCACATCCGTATCCGCAAGAACGTCTCGGGTACGCCGGAGCGTCCGCGCCTCGTCGTCACCCGGTCCAACCGCGGCATCACCGCTCAGGTCATCGACGACATCGCGGGTCACACCCTGGCGTCGGCGTCCACCCTGGACGCGTCCATCCGCGGCGGCGAAGGCGACAAGTCGGCGAAGGCGAAGCAGGTCGGCCAGCTCGTGGCCGAGCGTGCCAAGGCCGCCGGCGTCGAAGCTGTCGTGTTCGACCGTGGCGGCAACCGCTACGCCGGGCGCATCGCCGCCCTGGCGGATGCCGCCCGTGAAGCCGGCCTGAAGTTCTGAGCCGGTTCCGCACGTAGGAAGACTAGGAAGGAAAGTCCAATGGCTGGACCCCAGCGCCGCGGAAGCGGTGCCGGTGGCGGCGAGCGGCGGGACCGGAAGGGCCGTGACGGCGGCGCTGCTGCCGCCGAGAAGACCGCGTACGTTGAGCGCGTCGTCGCGATCAACCGCGTCGCCAAGGTTGTGAAGGGTGGTCGTCGCTTCAGCTTCACCGCGCTGGTCGTGGTGGGCGACGGTGACGGCACCGTGGGTGTCGGTTACGGCAAGGCCAAGGAGGTGCCGGCCGCCATCGCCAAGGGTGTGGAGGAGGCCAAGAAGCACTTCTTCAAGGTCCCCCGTATCCAGGGCACCATCCCGCACCCCATCCAGGGTGAGAAGGCGGCGGGCGTCGTCCTGCTCAAGCCGGCGTCCCCCGGTACCGGCGTTATCGCCGGTGGCCCGGTGCGTGCCGTGCTCGAGTGCGCCGGCGTTCACGACATCCTGTCGAAGTCGCTCGGCTCCGACAACGCGATCAACATCGTGCACGCGACCGTGGAGGCCCTGAAGGGCCTGCAGCGTCCCGAGGAGATCGCGGCCCGCCGTGGTCTGCCCCTCGAGGACGTCGCCCCCGCGGCTCTCCTCCGTGCGCGTGCCGGGGCGGGTGCGTAATGGCTCGCCTCAAGATCACGCAGACGAAGTCGTACATCGGCAGCAAGCAGAACCACCGCGACACCCTGCGTTCCCTTGGTCTCAAGGGCATCAACACGCAGGTCGTCAAGGAGGACCGCCCCGAGTTCCGCGGCATGGTGCACACCGTCCGCCACCTCGTGACGGTCGAGGAGGTCGACTGACATGGCGGAGCAGAACCCGCTGAAGGTCCACAACCTCCGTCCCGCCCCGGGCGCCAAGACCGCCAAGACCCGTGTGGGTCGTGGTGAGGCGTCGAAGGGTAAGACGGCCGGTCGTGGTACGAAGGGCACGAAGGCCCGCTACCAGGTTCCGGAGAGCTTCGAGGGTGGCCAGATGCCGCTCCACATGCGTCTCCCGAAGCTGAAGGGCTTCAAGAACCCCTTCAAGACCGAGTACCAGGTCGTGAACCTGGACAAGCTGGCCGCGCTCTACCCCGAGGGTGGCGAGGTCACCGTGGCCGACCTGGTCGCCAAGGGTGCCGTGCGCAAGAACCAGCTCGTCAAGGTCCTGGGCCAGGGCGACATCTCCGTGGCGCTGCAGGTGACGGTCGACGCCGTCTCCGGCTCCGCCAAGGAGAAGATCACCGCCGCCGGCGGTACCGTCACCGAGCTCGTCTGAGACGACTCGATGGCTTGAACATCCGACCGGGGATGCCTCTCAAAAGGGGCATCCCCGGTTGGTCGTTCCTAGGGGGGCATGTCCGCCGGTAAGGTGGCGTGCACTGTGTTGCCGTAATGACTTGGGGCATGCGCCCCGGGCCGCGCGGACGGACCCCAGGGTCCGCCCCCGCGGTTTTTACTGACCACTGACTGATACGTATTCGTCGATCCTCAAGACCGTCACCTCTGACGCATAGCGCGGGGGTCGCAGGAGGCACCGTGCTCACCGCGTTCGCCCGGGCGTTCAAGACGCCCGACCTGCGCAAGAAGCTGCTCTTCACGCTCGGCATCATCGTGCTGTACCGGCTCGGGGCGCACGTCCCCGTGCCCGGGGTCAGCTACGAGAAGGTCCAGATGTGTGTGGACCAGGCCCAGCAGGGCAACAACAGCCTGTTCGGCCTCGTGAACATGTTCAGTGGCGGGGCGCTGCTGCAGATCACGATCTTCGCGCTCGGCATCATGCCGTACATCACGGCGAGCATCATCCTGCAGCTGCTGACCGTGGTCATCCCGCGTCTGGAAGCCCTGAAGAAGGAGGGGCAGTCCGGCCAGGCGAAGATCACGCAGTACACCCGCTACCTCACCGTCGCGCTGGCGATCCTCCAGGGCACCGGCCTCGTGGCCACCGCCCGTACCGGCGCCCTCTTCAGCGGCTGCACCGTGGCGAGCGAGGTCGTCCCGGACCAGTCGATCTTCGTCACCATCACCATGGTGATCACCATGACCGCGGGTACGGCGGTCGTCATGTGGCTCGGCGAGCTCATCACCGACCGCGGCATCGGCAACGGCATGTCGATCCTGATGTTCATCTCGATCGCGGCCGGCTTCCCGGGCGCCCTGTGGGCCATCAAGGAGAGCGGCAAGCTCGCCAAGGGCTGGATCGAGTTCGGCACGGTCATCCTGATCGGCTTCGTCATGGTGGCGCTCGTCGTCTTCGTCGAGCAGGCCCAGCGCCGCATCCCCGTGCAGTACGCGAAGCGGATGATCGGCCGGCGGTCGTACGGCGGTACGTCCACGTACATCCCGCTCAAGGTGAACCAGGCGGGTGTGATTCCCGTCATCTTCGCGTCGTCGCTGCTCTACATCCCGGCGCTGATCGCGCAGTTCTCGAACTCCACCGCGGGCTGGAAAACCTGGATCGAACAGCACTTCGTCAAGGGTGACCACCCGTACTACATCACCGTGTACTTCCTGTTGATCGTGTTCTTCGCGTTCTTCTACGTGGCCATCTCGTTCAACCCCGAGGAAGTCGCGGACAACATGAAGAAGTATGGTGGCTTCATCCCGGGCATCCGGGCTGGTCGACCTACTGCCGAGTACCTGAGCTACGTGCTCAACCGGATCACCTGGCCGGGCTCGCTGTATCTGGGTCTGATCGCTCTCGTGCCGACGATGGCGTTGGCGGGCTTCGGTGGCGCGAACCAGAACTTCCCGTTCGGCGGGACGAGCATCCTGATCATCGTGGGTGTTGGTCTGGAGACCGTGAAGCAGATCGAGAGCCAGCTCCAGCAGCGCAATTACGAAGGGTTCCTCCGCTGATGCGAATCGTCCTCGTCGGACCGCCCGGTGCCGGGAAGGGAACGCAGGCCGCGTTCCTTGCCGCGAACCTGTCGATTCCGCACATCTCCACGGGCGACCTCTTCCGTGCCAACATCAGCCAGGGCACGGAGCTGGGCCTCAAGGCCAAGTCCTTCATGGACGCCGGCGAGCTGGTGCCCGACGAGGTCACCATCGGCATGGCCAAGGACCGCATGGAGCAGCCCGACGCGGTGAACGGCTTCCTGCTGGACGGCTTCCCGCGCAACGTGTCGCAGGCCGAGGCGCTGGACGCGATGCTCCAGGCCGGGGACATGAAGCTCGACGCGGTGCTGGACCTGGAGGTCCCCGAGGACGAGGTCGTCAAGCGGATCGCCGGCCGCCGGCTGTGCCGCAACAACGACAAGCACGTCTTCCACGTGACGTACACCCCGCCGAAGACCGAGGGCGTCTGCGACGTCTGCGGCGGCGAGCTGTACCAGCGCGGTGACGACTCCGAGGAGACGGTCCGCCGCCGCCTGGAGGTCTACCACACGCAGACCGAGCCGATCATCGACTACTACAAGGCCCAGGGCCTGGTGGTCACGATCTCCGCGCTCGGCAAGGTCGAGGACGTGACCGCGCGCGCGATGGAGGCGCTGCGGGGCCGCGGCGAGCAGGCCGCCTAGCACTCTTCGTACGCGTCGTACGTGTCGTACACCGGCCGCGGTGCCCTTCGGGGCGCCGCGGCCGGTGTCGTACCGCCGTATCGTTGTCGGGTCAACCCGTTCTCCGTTTGGAAAGGCGTCAGCCGTCATGGTGCAGATCAAGACTCCCGAGCAGATCGCGAAGATGCGCGAGGCGGGGCTGGTCGTCGCCGCCATCCACGCGGCGACGCGCGAGGCGGCGGTTCCCGGGGCGACGACGAAGGACCTGGACGAGGTGGCGCGCAAGGTGCTCGCCGAGCACGGCGCCAAGTCGAACTTCCTCGGGTACGGCGGGTTCCCCGCGACGATCTGCACCTCGGTCAACGAGGTCGTCGTCCACGGCATCCCCAGCCAGGACGTCGTCCTCAAGGACGGCGACGTCATCTCCATCGACTGCGGCGCGGTCGTCGACGGCTGGCACGGCGACGCCGCGTACACCGCCTTCGTGGGCTCCGGTCACGCCCCGGAGCTGATCGAGCTCTCCCGGGTGACGGAGGAGTCGATGTGGCACGGCATCGCCGCCATGCGGAACGGCAACCGGCTGGTCGACATCTCGCGCGCCATCGAGACGTACATCCGCCGCCAGCCGAAGCCGGGCGGCGGCAAGTACGGGATCATCGAGGAGTACGGCGGCCACGGCATCGGCACCGAGATGCACATGGACCCGCACCTGCTGAACTACGTCTCCCGCAAGCGCGGCAAGGGCCCGAAGCTGGTCCCCGGCTTCTGCCTGGCCATCGAGCCGATGGTGTCGCTGGGTACGCCGCGCACGGAGGTCCTGGAGGACGAGTGGACCGTCATCACGACGGACGGCACCTGGTCCTCCCACTGGGAGCACTCGGTCGCCCTCACCGAGGACGGCCCGCTGGTGCTGACCGCCCCCGACGGCGGCAAGGCGAAGCTGGCGGAGCTGGGCGTCACGGCGGCGCCGGACCCGCTGGCGTGATGTCGTCGGGCGGGGCCGGTCCCGTCCGTCGGCCGGAGGCCGGCGTCGAGGGTGGGTCGGCGGCAAGGCGAAGCCGGCGGAGCTGGGCGTCACGGCGGCGCCGGACCCGCTGGCGTGATGTCGTCCGGGGGGATCCGCCGGCTTAGCGATCTTCCGGCATGGGCAGACTGAGCCCGATTCGTCTTTTCGAATGCCCTGACGTAGACTGATGCGTCGGCTCTCGTGTACCCGTGTGTCCACACACGGAGACGGAGAGTCGATCAAGGTAGCCGATTCGAAGGGCGAAGCGTGGCCAAGAAGCAAGGTGCCATCGAGATTGAGGGCACCGTGATCGAGTCCCTGCCGAACGCCATGTTCAAGGTGGAGCTCCAGAACGGTCACAAGGTCCTCGCGCACATCTCCGGCAAGATGCGGATGCACTACATCCGTATCCTCCCGGACGACCGGGTCGTGGTGGAGCTCTCTCCGTACGACCTGACGCGTGGCCGGATCGTCTACCGCTACAAGTAGATCTTGCCCGCACCGGCGCGGTGTTCTTCCGCGCGGGTGGTGGCACTGACCCGGAGAACCTCACATCCCATGAAGGTCAAGCCGAGCGTCAAGAAGATCTGCGACAAGTGCAAGGTGATCCGCCGCCACGGCCGGGTCATGGTCATCTGCGACAACCTGCGCCACAAGCAGCGCCAGGGCTGACGCACGCCAACCTGCACCTCGCAGTATCTTCGCGCGACGCGAGCAAATTCGTACATACGCAGCGCCCGTCCAAGCCCTGACAGGGCTGACGACACCTCCGGCGGGGGCCGGGGACCTGGACGTACCACTTCTTTTGATCAAAAGGGGTCGGCGGCCATGGAGCGGTGCTGTGGAAGACCCCCGAACACACAGGAGCCATTGAATGGCACGCGTTTCCGGTGTTGACATCCCGCGCGACAAGCGCGTGGAGGTCGCACTCACCTACGTCTTCGGCATCGGCCGCACCCTGGCGAAGGAGACCCTCGCCTCCACCGGTGTGAACCCGAACACCCGCGTTCGTGACCTGTCCGAGGAGGACCTGGTCAAGATCCGCGAGTACGTGGACGCCAACCTCAAGACCGAGGGTGACCTCCGTCGCGAGATCCAGGCCGACATCCGCCGCAAGGTCGAGATCGGCTGCTACCAGGGTCTGCGTCACCGCCGCGGTCTGCCGGTCCACGGTCAGCGCACCAGCACGAACGCTCGTACCCGCAAGGGCCCGCGTCGCGCCATCGCCGGCAAGAAGAAGCCGGGCAAGAAGTAGTCCGCAGCGGACGACTGTCCACGGTCTTCGCTGTAGGACCGACCACCTCCCGTAGGAGTAAGACATGCCCCCCAAGGGTCGTCAGGGCGCTGCCAAGAAGGTGCGCCGCAAGGAAAAGAAGAACGTCGCTCACGGCCACGCGCACATCAAGAGCACGTTCAACAACACGATCGTGTCCATCACGGACCCGAGCGGCAACGTGATCTCCTGGGCCTCCGCCGGCCACGTCGGCTTCAAGGGCTCGCGCAAGTCCACCCCCTTCGCCGCGCAGATGGCCGCCGAGTCGGCCGCCCGCCGCGCGCAGGAGCACGGCATGCGCAAGGTCGACGTCTTCGTCAAGGGTCCCGGCTCCGGCCGTGAGACCGCGATCCGCTCCCTCCAGGCCACCGGCCTCGAGGTCGGCTCGATCCAGGACGTCACCCCCACCCCGCACAACGGCTGCCGTCCGCCGAAGCGCCGCCGCGTCTGACGCACGGGCACGGTTGCTGCTTGTTCTGTGAGGTTCCGGGCGGTACGGCTCTTCGGGGGCGTGCCGCCCGTACCCTTGCAATCAGAGGACGTCAAATAGCGGGCGTCCACGACTGAAGGAAACACACCATGCTTATCGCTCAGCGTCCCTCGCTGACCGAAGAGGTTGTCGACGAGTACCGCTCGCGGTTCGTCATCGAGCCCCTGGAGCCGGGCTTCGGCTACACGCTCGGCAACTCGCTTCGCCGTACGCTCCTCTCCTCGATCCCGGGTGCGGCCGTCACGTCCATCCGCATCGACGGTGTCCTGCACGAGTTCACCACCGTGCCGGGCGTCAAGGAGGACGTCACCGACCTCATCCTCAACATCAAGCAGCTGGTCGTGTCGAGCGAGCACGACGAGCCGGTCGTGATGTACCTGCGCAAGCAGGGCCCGGGCCTCGTGACCGCGGCCGACATCGCCCCGCCGGCCGGTGTCGAGGTGCACAACCCCGACCTGGTGCTCGCCACGCTGAACGGCAAGGGCAAGCTCGAGATGGAGCTGACCGTCGAGCGCGGTCGCGGCTACGTCTCCGCCGTTCAGAACAAGCAGGCGGGCCAGGAGATCGGCCGCATCCCGGTCGACTCCATCTACTCGCCCGTCCTCAAGGTCACCTACAAGGTCGAGGCGACCCGAGTCGAGCAGCGCACCGACTTCGACAAGCTGATCGTCGACGTCGAGACCAAGCAGGCGATGCGTCCGCGTGACGCCATGGCCTCCGCCGGTAAGACCCTGGTCGAGCTCTTCGGCCTGGCGCGCGAGCTCAACATCGACGCCGAGGGCATCGACATGGGTCCGTCCCCGACGGACGCCGCGCTCGCCGCGGACCTGGCGCTGCCGATCGAGGAGCTGGAGCTCACGGTCCGCTCGTACAACTGCCTCAAGCGTGAGGGCATCCACTCCGTGGGTGAGCTCGTGGCGCGCTCCGAGGCCGACCTGCTCGACATCCGCAACTTCGGTGCGAAGTCGATCGACGAGGTCAAGGCGAAGCTGGCCGGCATGGGCCTGGCCCTGAAGGACAGCCCGCCCGGATTCGACCCGACCGCCGCCGCCGACGCCTTCGGCGCCGACGACGACGCGGACGCGGGCTTCGTCGAGACCGAGCAGTACTGATTGCTGCCCGTAGGCGACCGCCTGCGGGGTCCTGACCCCGGTACCTGATACGGCCGGGGCAGATCACAAGGAGAAACACCATGCCGAAGCCCGCCAAGGGTGCCCGTCTGGGCGGCAGCGCCGCGCACGAGAAGCTGCTTCTCGCGAACCTCGCGAAGTCGCTGTTCGAGCACGGCCGCATCACCACGACCGAGGCCAAGGCCCGCCGCCTGCGTCCGGTCGCCGAGCGCCTGATCACCAAGGCGAAGAAGGGCGACATCCACAACCGTCGCCTGGTGCTGCAGACGATCACGGACAAGGGCATCGTCCACACGCTCTTCACCGAGATCGCCCCGCGCTACGCCGAGCGCCCGGGTGGCTACACCCGCATCACCAAGATCGGCAACCGTCGTGGCGACAACGCCCCGATGGCTGTGATCGAGCTGGTCGAGGGTGAGATCGCGAAGAAGGCGACCGTCGCCGAGGCCGAGGCCGCGACGAAGCGCGCGGTCAAGGAGGCCGACGAGGCCAACGCCAAGGTCGACGAGGCGAAGGCCGACGAGGCCGAGGCCAAGGCTGACGAGGCCAAGGCCGAAGAGTCCAAGGACGCCTGAACCGCGTTCTGAAGGCTGACGGACGGGCCCGTTCCCCTCGCGGGGGGCGGGCCCGTTCCGTTGTGTCGCGCGCTTGAGAGGATGGACGCGTGAGCGATGAGGTGAAGCCCGGTTTCGTACGGGTGCGGCTGGACCTGTCGTACGACGGCAAGGACTTCCACGGCTGGGCCAAGCAGGCCGGCGGCCGGCGGACGGTGCAGGGCGAGATCGAGGACGCGCTGCGCACGGTGACGCGGTCGTCGGAGACGTACGAGCTGACCGTGGCGGGGCGGACCGACGCCGGGGTGCACGCGCGGGGGCAGGTCGCGCACGTAGACCTGCCGGAGGCGCTGTGGGCCGAGCACCGGGACAAGCTGCTGCGGCGGCTGGCCGGGCGGCTGGCGCACGACGTGCGGATCTGGCGCGTCGAGGAGGCTCCGGCCGGCTTCAACGCGCGGTTCTCCGCGATCTGGCGGCGGTACACGTACCGGGTGACGGACGATCCGGGCGGTGTGGACCCGCTGCTGCGGGGCCATGTGCTGTGGCACGACTGGGCGCTGGACGTCGACGCGATGAACGCGGCCGCCGAGCGGCTCGTCGGCGAGCACGACTTCGCCGCTTACTGCAAGAAGCGCGACGGGGCGACCACCATCCGCACGCTCCAGGAGCTGCGCTGGGAGCGGCTGCCGTCCGGGGTGCTGGAGGCCACGGTCCGGGCGGACGCCTTCTGCCACAACATGGTGCGCTCGCTGGTGGGCGCGCTGCTCTTCGTCGGCGACGGGCACCGGCCGGTGGAGTGGCCCGGGAAGGTGCTGGCCGCGGGCGTGCGGGACTCGGCCGTCCATGTCGTACGGCCGCACGGGCTCACGCTGGAGGAGGTCGGCTACCCGGCCGACGAGCTGCTGGCCGCCAGGAACCTGGAGGCCCGCAACAAGCGGTCACTGCCGATCTCGGTGTCAGCCGGCGGGCGCGGGGGAGGCGGCTGCTGCTGACGCCTGGGCGCGGCCGCGGGCGTAGATCTGGTTGAAGGCGAAGGTGCCGACGTCGTCGCTGGTCTTGAAGACGACGTCGTCCGCCTTCGTCACCTTCTTGCCGCTGGTGTATCCCGCCTGGGTGAAGTAGGCGTACCGGCCGAGGGAGTTGGCGCGGCGCAGGCAGACCGTCTTGGCCTGGCAGAAGCCCCCGACGCCGGACCCGGCGAGCGGCGCGACGCCGCCCTGGACCTGCTCCTTGGCCTTGAGCGCGGCGGCCGTGGTGTCGAAGAGCGCGACGCCCACGGTGATGGCGACGCCGTCCTTCTCGTACGTGGCGCGGATCACGCGGCTGCAGCCGTGCTTCGTGAGGACCGGGCCGAGGCCGGCCTGGACGGCGGCGGTGCAGTCGGTGGTGGAGCTGGTCGCGCCCTTGTCGTAGACGCGGTCGCCCATCGTGAGCGTCTTGCCCGGGAAGAGGGATTCGGGGGTGAGGGGCGCCTTGTCCTTCTGCGCGGTGGAGATGAAGTCCATCGGGTTCGGCGGGGGCGGGGGAGCGACGGAGGAGAAGGACGGCTGCGGCTTGGTGGTGTCGGTGGGCAGCTCGGGGGTGGAACTGCCGGTGCCGGACGCCTTGTTGTCGTCACCGCCCTTGTTGGCCGAGACGATCGCGACCGCGATGATCGTGCCGATGGCGGCGGTGGCGAGCGCGCCGCCGCCGATGAGCAGCCAGCGCCTGCGCCGGGCCCGTGCCTCGGAGGCTTCGGCGAGCGCGCTCCAGTCGGGCGTGCCGGCGTCGTAGGACTGCTCGTACGACGGCGGGTACGGCTGCTGGTGCTGCTGGTATGGCTGGTGCGGCTCTTGCGGCGGCCACTGCGATCCCCCAAAGCTCATGCCGCGCATCCTAATGCGGTTGGGACGGGGGCTCTTCCCCGGAGAGAATGCGCTCCATGGGTCATGTAGAGGTCGCGCATCTGGAGTACTACCTGCCGGACGGTCGGATCCTGCTCGGCGATGTGTCGTTCCGGGTGGGCGAGGGCGCGGTGGTGGCCCTGGTGGGGGCGAACGGCGCCGGCAAGTCGACGCTGCTGAAGCTGATCGCGGGGGAGCTCCAGCCGCACGGCGGTGCGGTGACCGTCGGGGGCGGGCTGGGCGTCATGCCGCAGTTCGTCGGGTCCGTACGGGACGAGCGCAGCGTGCGCGACCTGCTGGTGTCGGTCGCGCCGGCGCGGATCCGGGAGGCTGCGGCCGCGGTGGACGCCGCCGAGCACCGCATCCTCACCGTGGACGACGAGGCCGCGCAGATGGCGTACGCGCAGGCGCTGAGCGACTGGGCGGAGGCGCGGGGGTACGAGGCCGAGACCGTCTGGGACATGTGCACCATGGCGGCTCTGGGTGTGCCGTACGAGAAGGCGCAGTTCCGTGAGGTGCGCACGCTGAGCGGCGGCGAGCAGAAGCGGCTCGTGCTGGAGGCGCTGCTGCGCGGGCCCGAGGAGGTCCTGCTGCTGGACGAGCCGGACAACTACCTGGACGTGCCGGGCAAGCGGTGGCTGGAGGAGCGGCTCGCCGAGACCCGCAAGACGGTGCTGTTCGTCTCGCACGACCGGGAGCTGCTGGCGCGGGCCGCCGAGAAGATCGTGGCCGTCGAGCCGGGCCCCGCGGGCTCGGACGTGTGGGTGCACGGTGGCGGCTTCGCGACCTTCCACGAGGCGCGGCGGGAGCGGTTCGCGCGCTTCGAGGAGCTGCTGCGGCGCTGGGAGGAGAAGCACGCGCAGCTCAAGCAGCTGGTCAACACCCTGAAGAACAAGGCCGCGTTCAACGACGGGCTGGCCTCCCGCTACCAGGCCGCCCAGACGCGGCTGCGGAAGTTCGAGGAGGCGGGCCCGCCGCCGGAGCCGCCGCGGGAGCAGGACATCCGGATGCGGCTGCGCGGCGGGCGGACCGGGGTGCGGGCGGTGACCTGCGCGGGGCTGGAGCTGACGGGGCTGATGAAGCCCTTCTCGCTGGAGGTCTTCTACGGCGAGCGGGTCGCCGTCCTCGGTTCCAACGGCTCCGGCAAGTCGCACTTCCTGCGGCTGCTGGCGGGGGAGGACGTCGCCCACACCGGCACGTGGAAGCTCGGCGCGCGGGTGGTGCCGGGGCACTTCGCCCAGACCCACGCCCACCCGGAGCTGATGGGCCGGACGCTCGTCGACATCCTGTGGACCGAGCACGCCAAGGACCGGGGCGGGGCGATGTCCGCGCTGCGGCGGTACGAGCTGGAGCGCCAGGGCGACCAGCCCTTCGACCGGCTGTCGGGCGGGCAGCAGGCGCGCTTCCAGATCCTGCTGCTGGAGCTGTCGGGCACGACGGCCCTGCTGCTCGACGAGCCGACGGACAACCTGGACCTGGAGTCGGCGGAGGCCCTGCAGGTGGGCCTGGAGGCGTACGAGGGCACGGTCCTCGCGGTCACGCACGACCGGTGGTTCGCGCGGGCCTTCGACCGCTTCCTGGTGTTCGGCGCGGACGGGGTGGTCCGGGAGGCCCCGGAGCCGGTGTGGGACGAGCGGCGGGTGGACCGGGCCCGGTAGCCGTGAGGGGCCCGGCCCACCCGCCGTGCCGTGGTCAGGGGGCCGACACCGGGTGGGACAGCTCCACACCGTGCGTGGCGAACCGCATCTCGACGCGGTCCCCGTCGGCCATGGTGAAGCCGCTGTGGAAGCTGCTGCGGTCCGCGCCGAGGTAGACGTAGTGCACCCGGCCCGGGTGGAGCAGGGCCTCGTGGGCGAACAGGCCGGCCATCATGTCCCGCAGGCCGTAGTGGAGCGCCTTGACGCCCGTGGTGAAGGTGCCCTCCCAGGCCGGTGCGCCGTCGCGTGCGATGGTGACCTCACCGGTGACGTGGCGGGGCGGGGTGCCCAGGAACAGCCAGGGGGCCACGCCCGCGTCGCAGAGCTTGGCGTACGACAGGTGGCCGTTGTGGCGCTTGAAGCGGCCGATGTCGGTGAGGTCGTTGCCGAAGGTGTAGCCGGCGTAGTGCGGGGTGCGGTGCTCGTCGGTGACGTAGACGAGCACGACCTCCGCCTCCTCCGTCAGCGCGACGGACCCGGCCGGCGCGCGCAGCGGTTCGCCGGAGACCTTCAGGACGTCGCCGAGGCCCTTGAAGAACCAGTTGGGCTGCGTCTGCGTGGTGTCGTCGACCTTGACGTTGTGGGTCGCCATGAAGCCGCTGATCATGGCGTCGCCGGCCGACTCCGGCAGCAGCGGGGGCCGGAAGCGTACGTCGGCGGGCGCCGCCTCGGCGGGGGTGCGGCCCTCGGTGACGGCGGCGGTGAACGCCTCCGTGTCGCCGCCCGCCGCGAGCAGGGTGG
This sequence comes from Streptomyces sp. NPDC045998, assembly GCF_056430285.1. NCBI lineage: Bacteria > Bacillati > Actinomycetota > Actinomycetes > Kitasatosporales > Streptomycetaceae > Streptomyces > Streptomyces sp. NPDC045998. Next base: position 259,640 of record NZ_JBWKLJ010000010.1, on the reverse strand, counting down.
CCCGCAGGTCGGTGTCGCCCAGCGGGTAGAGGCGCAGGACGGTGTCCTCGGGCGTGCCGAGACCGAAGTGCCGCGCGCCCTGGTGGACGCACTCGTACAGGACCGTCAACGTGGGTTCTCCTTGCGGGTGAGGGCGGACCAGCGGCCGTCGGCCCAGGTCAGGGCCGCCCAGGGCGCGGCCGATGGGGTCAGGCGGAGCCCGAAGCCGGGTCCGGGGGGCGGGGCGAGGGTGTTGGCCCGGCGGTCCACCAGGGGGCGCGGCGAGACGATCATCTCGGGGCCGGGGAAGAACCGGTCGGACTGGCCGGCCTCGACGGTCAGGGCGTCGGGGCTGCGGAAGGCCAGCGCGCGGCCGGCGTTGATCAGCGGGCCGGTCTCCGCGACCTGGACGCCGATCTGGAAGGCGAGGCCGGCGCTTCGGGCGTACGCGACCAGGCGGGCGGCGTTCAGCAGGCCGCCGTTCTTCGCGACGCGTACGTTGACGGCGTCGCAGGCCTCGGCGGCCACGGCCGCCCGGGCATCCGCGAGCGTGCACACCGACTCGTCCAGCATCACGCGGATGCCGGACTCGTGGCGCAGCGTGCGCAGGGCGTCCCAGGAGCGCCGGGGCAGCGGCTCCTCGACGAGCTCGGCACCGGCGTCGCGCAGCCGGCGGGCGTACGGCACGGCGGTCTCGGGGGTCCAGCTCATGTTGGCGTCCACCATGACGGGGACCTTCGGGCCGAGCCGGTCCCGGATGGCGCCGACCGTGCGGACGTCGCGGTCGATGTCCTGTGACGCCTTGACCTTGACGAAGTGGAAGGGGCCGCGGGTGTCGAGGAACTCGTCGACGCCCAGGCTGAGGTCGAGGACCTGCGACACGGGCAGGGTGGCGGGTGCCGGGAAGCCTTCCAGGAGGTCGGCGGCCGGGACGGAGAGCCGGTGCGCGAGGAGGTCGAGGACCGCCGTCTCCAGCAGGCAGACGAGGTTGTTGTACGCGCCGGGCCGCTCCGGGGCCTCGGGCGGCAGGTTCAGGCCCGCCGCCGCCGCGAAGCCGTCCCGCCGCAGCCGGTCGAGGAACTCCTCCGGCGGGACCTCGCGCAGCCGTGCGATCAGCCCGTCCAGCGGGACCCGGCGCAGCTCCTCCGTGACGGTCGCGGTCGTCTCGCCCGTGACGTACGCGCGCGGCGCGCACTCCCCGAGGCCGGTCACCCCGTCGACGGTCAGGCTCAGCACGAGGCTGTCGCTGGTGGAGCGGCGGGCCGCCGGGTGGTCGAAGCCGACGCGCATCGGCAGCGCCACCCGGTACAGCCGGGCCTCGGCCTCAGACATCGCGGTCCACGGCCTGGAGCAGGGTGTAGGCGGACGCCCAGTCGACCACGTCGTCGCGGACGTCGGTGTAGAAGAGGTAGTGCCGGTCGGTCGGGAACTTGATGATCATGCCCCGGTCGGAGACCATCCGGTTGAACACCCGGTGGGTGTCGTCGAGGTCGACGATCGGGTCGGTCAGGCCGGAGACGAACGCCGCCGGGACCTCCGGGAGTTCGCGCCGGTCCGGGTGGTGCGGGTCCAGGTAGAGGCGCTCCAGCCCCAGCAGGGTGGCGCGGGAGCGGCGGGTGATCTCCCGTACGGCCAGGTCGTCGTGGTCGATGAAGTGCCGGTAGCGGGGGTCGGCGGTGAAGTCGTGCGACTTCAGTCCCGCGTCCCACAGCTCGGTGGACCGCTCGGCGGCCAGCGCCGCGCGCTCCTCCCCGCCGAGCAGCGAGTGCAGCCGGCCCAGCCACGTCGAGCAGTAGACGGCGGCGTCGTAGCGGACGTCGAAGGCGGAGTGGTGCAGCAGGGCGGCGAGGAAGGAGCCGCCCAGGCAGTGCCCGAACAGCGTCAGCGGGATCTCGTCGCCGATCAGCTTCCGTACGTGCGCGAGCGCGCCGGTGTAGTCGGAGATCACCGTGTCCACATCGGGTATCTCGTGGCGCGGCCCGCCGCTGATGCCGCTGCCGCGCCGGTCGAGCACGAAGAACGCGATGTCGTTGTCGGCGAATCTGGGCCCCACCTCCCACAGCCACCCGGCGTGGCTCTGGAGCCCGTGGAGGTAGAAGACCGCCCCCTTGGTCCGCTCCCGGGGCCGCCACAGGTGGAGCGCCAGGTCGGTGCCGTCGTCGGCCGCGAGCGTGATGATCTCCCGGCGGAGGTTCTGCGGCGGCCTCTTCGTCTCGATCACCGGTGCGCTCCCGTCGCTGCCGTCGCCGCCGTCACGCCGAGGAGGTCGGCGGCGAAGTCCGTGTCCTTCTGGAAGGGCTTGTACTTGTACTGGGTGGCGTTGCCCTGCTGGCGGCGCGCTTCGGTGTAGGCGGCGATGGCGCCGTGCGGGACCGTGGCGAAGGAGAGCGGGCCGAGGCGGCCGCTGCTCCGCTTGGACGCGTACTCGATGTTGATGACGCCCAGCGCGCGGTCCACCGCCTCCGACAGGGCCCGGTCCAGGTCGGGTCCCGGCTCGGTGGCCTCGCCGACGACCACGTAGTAGGGCGGTTCGGCCCACTGCGGTCCGCACATGTAGAGCCCGACGGGCATCCCCCGGTCGCCGAGGGCCTGCTCGATGGCCTGGGTGACCTGTACTTCGGTGATCTTCTCGCCGGTGAAGGAGTGGTAGATGTCGTCGCGCTGGACGAAGTGCACCCAGGGGGTGCCGTCCACGATCCGGTCGACGCGGTAGACGTCCCCGCTCCACAGCCGGTGCAGGCCGTTGGCCTGCGTCATGATCAGGTGGTAGTCGCGGCCCTCCTCCACCTCGTCGAAGAGCAGGGTGTCGACCCGCTCGCCCGCGTCCAGCAGCGCGCCCAGCTCCACCCCGGCCGGTACGAACTCGAAGAAGGCCTGGTTGACGGCGAGGGGCTGGCTGTCGAGGGAGTCGTCGACCGGGATGGTGGTCACACCCTCGGTGCCGCAGCTCATGAACGGCATGGCGGCCACGCCCGGCAGCACGGTGTCCAGCCGGGACTGGTAGAGCCCGGCCGAGGACGACAGCCAGCAGCTGTAGAGGCGCAGCGAGGGCCAGACGTCCGTGAGGGCGAACTCGCCCTTCTCCAGGACGCCTTGCAGGTGGCGGGCCGCCTCGGGGTCGGGGTCGGTGTACGGCTTGCCTTCGAGGGTGCCCTCGGCGAGGTCGCGGACCAGGGCGGGGCCGTGCTCGGCGACCAGGTCCCGCAGCGAGATCAGGGTGCTCGGGTTGATGGCCGAGACGAAGTGCAGGTCCTTGCCCACGAGGTGGCGGATCCGGTGGTACATCCGCCCGGCGTGCGAGGACGGCGCCTCGGTGCCGAACCACGGGGCCGCGGACCACGGCGGGTTCCAGTCGCGGCTGTTGATCCGCGGGTGGCGGTTGCTGATCGCCTGGTACTGGACGCCGTACAGGAAGTCGTCGACGTCGTCGTACACGGTCTGCGTGTCGAGCGTGGCGTGCGGGTGGGCGAGGATCTCGGGGTGGTGCTCCATGTACGTGCCCCACATGGCCTGCATCGCCGGGATGCGGTAGGTCAGCAGCCAGTGCAGGGTGTACGGGATGCGCTTGGGGACGTCGGTCGTGCCGCTCGTCTTCAGCCAGCGCAGCACCGGGCTGCACGACAGGACACCGCCCTTGGTGCGGGTCTCCCGGTCGATGTCCTCGGTGAAGTCGGCGTACCGCATCACCGGGACGACGTCGCGGAAGGCCGCCGGGTCGGCGGCGACGGCGTCGTACCCCCGCTCCTTCCAGCGCAGCGAGTCGGCGCACAGGGCGATGATGTCGTTCAGGACCCGCTGCTGGGCCGCGTAGGGGTCCTTGAGGTCCGCCAGCAGGGTGGCGCGGGCCTGCCGGCACTCCTCGGCGAAGGGGCTGCGGCGCGCGTTCCAGTGCTCGTGCCAGTGCGAACTGCCCACGGCTTCGGTATCTCCCTCAACTCGTTCTGACAGTGGTGCCGGTGAACTGGTGAGTCATGGCTCCGGTGGCCGCCGAATGGCTCGGGCGACGGCCGGCTCAGGCGCCGACGCTCCTGGGGGCGACGAGCCCGCGGAACCGGCCCGCGTGGAAGACGAGCGGCTCCGCGGAGTCCGCCAGGGCGCCCTCGGCCGCCGACGCGACCACCAGTTCGTGGTCTCCGGTGGGGTGGATCGCGGTGATCCCGCAGTCCAGCCAGGCCAGCCCGTCGGCCGGGATGGGGTGCCCGGCCCTGGTGTACGCCCAGTCGCGGCCGGCGAACCGGTCGGCACCGCGCTCGCTGAACAGGCGGCACAGCTCGGCGTGGCGCTCGCCGAGGATGGTGACCGCGAAGCTCCCCGTCGCTCGGATGTCCGGCCACGTGGTCGAGGTGTACGCCGCGCACAGCGCGATGAGCGGCGGGTCGAGCGAGACGGAGGTGAACGAGTTGACGGCCATCCCCACGGGGCCGTGCGCCGCCTGTGCGGTCACGAGCACGACTCCGGTGGTGAAACGGCCCAGAATGTCACGGAACGAGCGCTGATCCAAAGGGTGTTGTACCGGCTCGGTCTGTTGCAGCATGCGATGCGTTTCCACTCGGTCCGGCGGACGGTCTTGGTCGGCGGTGAGGGCTTCGGTCACCGGCGGCGCGGGCGTCCCGGGATTGCCGGGACGCCGCGCTCGTCGGCGAGACGCAGGGGGGCGGGCGCGGCTACCGCGCCGCGCGGGCGGCGATCGCCCAGTCGACGGCCTCCTGGGGGCGGGCCGCGGCACCGGTGATCTGCGGGGCCACGTACCGGGCGAGCAGCTCGAGGCTGCGGTTGGTGTTCTCGTACGAGGTCCAGTCCGCCACGTACACCAGGAGGGTGCCGAAGCCGCCGGTGGCCTCCTGCATGCGGCGGATGCCGGCGACCACCTCGTCGACGGAGCCGACCAGGGCGCCGCCCGCCTCCACGCGGGCTTCGAGGAGCTTCTCGCGCGGGGTGCCGGGGGGCTGGACCTCGCGGCCGGCGGCCTTGCCGAAGTACTCGAAGAGCCAGCGGTCGTAGCCCTCGCGGACCTCGTCGAACGCCTGCTTGCTCGTCTCGGCGACGTGCACCGGGAGGGCGATGCGCCAGTCCTCGCGGCGGATGGTCCGCCCGAACTCGTCGGCGGCCTCCTCGGCGTGCTTCCACTGCTGGGCCAGCCCGATGTGGTCCGGCGCGCCCGGGGTCATCAGGGCGAACGGCAGCGCGAAGGAGGTCATGCTCAGCCCGTACCGGCCGACGAGACGCGGGCTGGTCACCGAGGTGCCGGAGGTGGCCATGGCGACCTCGATCGGGCCGGGGCCGAAGCGGGGCAGCTGGAGCTTGGCGTCGTTCAGCTCGTACCAGTCCGTCTTCTGCGTGACGCGCTCCTCGCCGTTGACCAGCTCCAGGACGGTCGGCAGGGCCTCGTCGAGGCGCTTGCGCTGCACCTTCGGGTCGAGGCCGAACATGCCCGCGTCGAAGGGCACGCCCGGGCCGACGCCCAGGATGTAGCGGCCCCGGGCGAGGTGGTGCAGGTGCACCGCGCGGCTGGCGACGTGGAAGGGGTGGTGCCCGGAGAGGGGGACCACGCCGTGCGCGAGCTTGATCTGCCGGGTGCGCTGGCTCGCGGCGGCGATCATGGTCTCCGGGGCGCCGACGAGGCCCCAGCCCAGGGTGTGGTGCTCGCCGAACCACGCCTCGTCGAAGTTCAGGCGGTCGGCGTGCTCCACCAGGTCGAGATTGCGGTGAATCGCCAGATGCGGGTCCTGCCCGGTCTCGTGGACGGGTGACAGGAAGAGGCCGATACGGCTGTGCACTGCTGTCCTCCAGCATGGGTGGTGTGGTGAGGAAGGCGAGGGGCCGCGTGGTCAGGCGAGGCGGTAGACGGAGTCCTTCAGCTCGCGTGCCGTCTCGTAGTCGGCGACGAGCTGTCGTTCGTCGGCCGAGGTCAGGTAGATCCTCATGGCGGCCGTCAGCAGGTCGGTGGTGGGGCGGATGCGGGCGCCGGGCGCGTACTTGACGCTGGTCAGGAACACACTGGGCAGCGCGTTGATGCGGGCGACGACGTCCTGGTCGACCTCCGCCACCACACCGTCGAGGGTGGTGCCCGGGTTGTAGCTGTACGCGGAGCGCAGCTTGCGGTAGATCCGGCCGGCGTACTCCCGGAGGAACTCCTCCGGGCGGGTGTAGGCCAGTGCGGCGAGCCCGGCCTGGTCGTCGCCCAGGCACAGTTCCTGGAAGCCGGGGTTGAGCTGGCCGTTGAGGCGCGTGGCGATCTCGACCAGGACCGGGCCCCGGTCGGTGGCGATGACCTCGGCGTGGGCCGGGCCCCAGCGGACGTCCAGCGCGTCGAGGACGTCGTGGATGTAGTCGATCAGCGCCGCGACCGGCTCCTCGTCCGGCGCGACGAGGATGTCGCGGTTGTAGATGTTCTGGCCGGAGGGCAGCAGGATCTTGTCGTACTCCCAGACGCCGGAGACGTACCGCCGGCCGTCGCAGCTGACCGTGTCGACGACGTACTCCTGGCCCCTGAGGTACTCCTGGACGAGCACCTCGGTGTTGGCCGAGCCGAAGATGTCGCGGGTCCCGAGGACGCGGCGGGCGGCGGCGGCCACCTCCTCGGCGCTGTCGCAGACGAACACGCCGTCGGAGGCGGCGGAGCTGATCGGCTTGACGACGACGGGCCAGCTTCCGTGGTCCTGCGCCCACTTGACGACGAGGTCCGCGTCGTCGCTCTTGAACTGCTCCGCGCAGCGCACCCCGGCGCGGCGCAGGGCCTCGATCATCTCGTACTTGTCGCGGCGGGCGGCGGAGAGCGCGGTGCCGTTGGACTTCACGCCGAGCGCCTCGGAGAGGCGGTCCGCCAGTTGTACGGCGGACTCCTGCCCGGGCACGACGGCGACGGGGGCGTACGGGCGGAGCAGCTCGACGAGCCGGTCCTCGTCGGAGCAGACGATGTTCTCGGCGTACGCGGTGAGGTCGGGCGCGAGCATCGTCGGGATGAGCTCCGGCGTGCTCTGTACGTGGATGACGCGGGCGCCGGCGGCGGTGAAGGCCGCGGGGTAGAAGTTGCCCGCCGAGTAGCCGTCCACGACGACGGCGGTCGGCTGTGCGGTGCCCGGCTGTGCGGTGGTCATGCCCGCACCTCCGGGGTCTCACGGGGCGTCTCGCGCGGGGTCTCCTTGATGAAGCGGGCCAGGCGGGAGATGCCCTCGCGGATCGCCTCCGGCGCCAGGTTGCTGAAGCCGAGCCGCATCTCCCGGTCGCCGCCGCCGTCGAGGTAGAACATGCTCATGGGCGCCCAGCTCACCCGGTAGTCCCTGGCGGAACGTTCCATCGCCGCCAGGTCCGCGGTGAAGGGGACGGTCAGGGTGAGGAAGAAGCCGCCGCGCGGGGTGTTCCAGCTCACGCCGTGGTCCTCGCCGGCCGGGAAGTGCTCGGCCAGCGCCTCCAGGGTGGCGTCCAGCCGCTCCAGGTAGACCGCGGCGAGCTCACGGGTGGCGGAGCGCAGGTCGTAGTCGTGCTCGACGAGGATGCCGCCGATCACCGCCTGGGAGAGGGTGGAGGACCCGACCGTGAACATCGCCTTGGCCTTGGAGAGGCTCTGCGCGAGGGTGCGGGTGGCCCCGGTGGCGTCGGTGACCTCCTGGTCCGCGACCAGGTAGCCGAGGCGGGCGCCCGGGAAGGCCGACTTGGCGAACGAGCCGAGGTAGGCGACCCGGCGCTCGGTGTCCAGCGACTTCAGCGTCGGCATCGACTCGCCGTCGCGGGCGAAGAGGCCGTACGGGTTGTCCTCCAGGATCACGAAGTCCTCTTCGGCGGCCACCTCCAGCAGCCGCTTGCGGGCCTGCAGGGGCAGCACCGTGCCGGACGGGTTGGAGAAGTCGGGCACCAGGTAGAGCGCGACCGCGCGCTTGCCCTCGGCCCGTACGGCGCGGGCGGCCTCGGCCACGGCCTCGGGGTCGAGCCCGTCGGGGCCCTCCAGGATGCCGCGGACGGGGACGTCGAGCATGCGCGCGGCGCCCCGGATGCCGACGTACGCGGGGGAGACCGACAGCAGTACGTCGTCGGGGGAGGCGCACAGGCCGCGCAGGGCGACCAGAGCCGCCTCCTGGAAGCCGTGCGTGATCATGATCGCCTCGGGCGGGACATCGATGTCCTCGTCCCGCTTCAGCATGCGGGCGACCTCCTCCTGGATCAGGCCGTTGACCGGCCCGTACTGGAAGAGGAGCCGGGTGATGCGCTGCTCCGGCACACCCTTGTCCCGCAGGTACTTGATATAGCGGTCCACGTAATAGGTGAGATTGCCCAGGTCGTGGTTCCCGTCGTACGGCGCGCCCGACGAGAAGGAGAGCGCGTCCGGGAACCGCAGCGCCGTCTCGCTGAGGATCCGCATGGAGTCCATTTCGGGGTCGGCGATTCCCCCGTGCAATGCGTCCTGCTGGAACGAGAGCATGTCAGCGGTTCCCTTCCGCGCTGGTGACTTCTTCCGACGTGTTCAGCGCGGATATCCAGCTGCCTTTACCCGGGTTCCATTCACGGATACGGGTGCTCGCCACGATTCCGCCTTTTACATACGGCTCGTCGTCCAGAATCCGCTGGAGTTCGTCGCGGTCGGCCGCCTCATAGAGCAGGAGTCCGGCGTTCTCTCCCACGAGCGGGCCGCCGAGCAGCAGGACTCCGCTGTCGGCCAGCCGGTAGAGGTTCTCGGCATGCGCCGGATGCAGGCCCTGGCGGCCGGCCCGGTCGACGTTGTACTCGAATTCGACGACAAACTTCGCCACACCAGCTCCTTGTGCGCTTTTTCTTACGAGGGTGGGGGTGGCCCTCACATGTAGAGGCCGCCGTTGATGTCGATGACGGAGCCCGTGGAGTAGCCGGCGCTCTCCGAGCACAGGTGCAGGACGCTGCCCACGGCTTCGGACACCGTGCCGTAGCGGCCCATGGGCAACCGGGACAGCACGGCCTTCTTGGACTCCTCGTCGCGCTGCTCGAAGGCCCGCGCCACGCGCTCGGTGGCGATGGGGCCGTGGGCCACCACGTTCACCACCACGCCGGTTCCGGCCAGTTCGTAGCCCATCTGCTTGGTCATGCCGATGACGGCGGCCTTGGCCCCGACGTAGGCCGCGTTGTTGAAGTGGCTGTACGTACGCCCGCCCGCCGAGGCGAAGTTGACGATGCGTCCGTAGCCGTCCTGGACCATCCGCGGCGCGCACACCTTGATCGCGATCCAGGTGCTGACCACGTTCTCCAGGTACGTCTCCTCGAAGTGGGAGCGCTGCAGGTCGGCGTAGCCGATGACGCGGGTGTCCCCGCCGACGCCGTTGACCAGGATGGAGGGGGCGTGCTGCTCGACGACGGAGGTCAGCAGCCGCTCGGCGGCGGGGATGTCGGTGATGTCGCCCACGACCACGTCGACCTTGGTCCGTGGGGCCAGCTCGTCCGCGAGGCGCCTGACGGCCTCCTCGTTCCTGTCGAACAGGACGAGTGAGTGCCCTTCTTCGGCCAGTCCTCGGGCGGTCTCGGAGAGAATTCCACCGGCGGCACCGATCAGGAGTGCAGTACGTGCGGTCACTCTACTTCTCACCTGGCTTGTCTGGGTTCATGACCCTGAACGGGCGGTGCAGGGCCCTTTGTGGGGGGTTGAACAGTGCCTCATGCCGGTTCGGCCGATTTGCCGTGGTGATCACATTGGCGGAATGCAGGCTTCCCGATATCCGCGCATGGCAGCAGGCCAGGGGAGGGTAAACCGCCCCCCGGTCGGCACCTCCCAGACCATCACACCAACCTCAGCCCATGTCAACGCGTCAAGACGGTTCGTTCGTCCAATGTTCGTAAAGGAGTCAACAGCGCGCGGGCCGGCGCCGTGGATCCCTTGCGCAAGGCCGAGATATCGTCAATCCTTGCCGACTGACGTGTCCGAGTAACGTCGGTACCGGGCAAGGGGGTGGGTGTGGCCGAATCCTTGTGGCGAGAATTCAGCCATTGGCCTGCTCTTTTCAGCCGCTTCTGTTCTTGGCCATTTTCCGTACCCGCAAAGACTGGCGAACCGGGGTCTACCCGCCCCGCTCCGATGGAATCTCCGCACAACGGCGGTTCCGGACCAACCACCGGATGAACGGACCATGCGACCCAACTCTCCGTGGCGAATACGTGACTTCCGCACCCTTTTCACCGCGTCCGCGCTCAGCCAGCTCGGCACCAACATCGGCTACGTGGCCATGCCGCTCGTCGCCGTGGCCGCGCTGGACGCCCGCCCCGGCCAGGTGGGCGCGCTGGCCACCCTGAGCACCGTCGCCTTCCTGGTCATCGGCCTGCCGGCCGGGGCCTGGGTGGACCGGCTCAGCCACCGGCGGGTACTGATCACCGCGGACCTGTGCCGGGCGCTGCTCTTCGCCACCGTGCCGCTGGCCTGGTGGCTGGATGTGCTCACTCTCGGCCAGCTCTACGCCGTGGTCCTGCTCAACGGCTGCGCCACCGTCTTCTTCGACGTGGGTTCGCAGAGCGTGCTGCCCCAACTGGTGGGGCGGGACAGTCTGGTTCAGGCCAACGCCGACATCAACACACTGATCGCGGCGGGCAACGTGGCCGGGCGCGGTGCGGGCGGCGGACTGGTCGCCCTGCTCACGGCGCCCGTGGCCGTACTCGTCACCGCCGGGGCGCACCTGGCCTCGGCGCTACGGCTGACCGGCATCCGGCAGACCCCGGCGGCTGACGCCCCGGCCGGCACCTCGCCCGGGCAGCCGACCGCGGGGCAGTCGTCCGCCGGGCAGCAGGCCGCCGCCCGGAAGACCGCCGGGCTGCGGACCCAGATCGCGGAGGGCGTACGGCACGTCTTCGGAAACCCGGAGCTCAGGGCGCTGGCGCTCACCGCGGCGCTGGGCAACCTGGGCTCCGCGATCGTGAACACCATGCTGCCGGTCTGGTTCGTCCGCGAACTGGACCTCTCGCCCGGGGCGCTCGGGCTCTTCTGGGCGGCCGGCGGGGTGGGGCTGCTGGTCGGGGCGCGCTGCGCCCGGCCGGTCGCGACCCGCCTCGGCTACGGGCGCACCCTCGGTCTCGCCGGGCTGTGTTTCGCGCCCGCGGGGCTGCTGGTGCCCCTGGTCGACCGCGGGTTCTGGCTGTTCCTGGCCGGAGCCGGATGGTTTCTGGCCATGTTCAAGGTCGGCATGGACAACGTCATCGGTGTCAGCCTGCGCCAGCGGATGACCGCCGACGTCCTGCTCGGCCGGATGAACGCCACCTTCCGGTTCCTGCTCACCGGCGCGCTCGCCGTCGGCGCCGCGGTGTCCGGCGCGCTGGGCGAGCTGGCCGGCGTACAGGCCACCCTGTGGGTCGGCGGAGCCTTCATGGCCACCGCCTTCCTGCCGGTCTTCCTTTCCCCGGTGCGCTCCCGGCGGGAGCTGCCCGAACAGCAGGCACATAACACGGCGGCATGAATTCGCGCCGAATTATTTATGGAGAGCCGGCGGGGAGGTGATCAAACCTTCCACTAACGTGTTGACCTTGGCGGCGAATGCCTGCGAAGATCAACGACGCACCCAGTCACAGACTTTATGTGGCACCGATTGCGGATGCGCTGGACAGCGCCCCTCCTGTCGGTGTCAATTTGATCCTGACCTTGAGGAGTGCGATGGCGGCCATCGAAAGTGGCTTCCGAACCGAAGGCATTGCGGATTACTCGGATCCTCGCGAAACCATGCGCGCCCTGCCTCGGTTCCTTCAGTATCCGCTCACGCTGTTCACGGGAAAGCCGATAGCCGGGCAGAAACCCCTGTCCTGGTGGACCCCCGGATTTCACCTGACCACCGCCGGACTGTCCATGCTGCTCGGTCTCGCGATCAGCTGCACCGGCATGGGCCTGGGCGGCTTCTGGCTGCTGCTCCTGCTGCCCGGCTGGGCCGTCACCCTGCACGGCATGCGCAACCTGCGCATGATGATCTACCACCAGTGCTCGCACCGGAACATGTACCGCAAGCGCCGTCTGGACGCCGCGATCGGCCGCGCCACCTCCAGCCTGCTGATCATCCAGAACTTCGCCCGCTACAGCCGCGAGCACGTCAGCGACCACCACGCGGCACACCACATGACGTTGCGCGACCCCACGGTCCAGGCGTTCCTGGTCAGCCTGGACCTGCACCCGGGAATGACGCGCCGGCAGATGTGGCGCCGCGTTCTGGGCAAGATCTTCTCGCCCTGGTTCCACCTCAACTTCGCGGTGGCGCGCGCCCGTTCCTTCTGGCACGACTCCGACACCAGCGAGAAGGCGACCAGTGTCGCGCTCTACGGAGGCGCCGCGGCCGCCACCGTCGCCACCGGCACCTGGCCGATGCTGGTGGTCGCCTGGCTGGTGCCGCTCTTCCCGCTGTTCCAGGTGAGCAACACCCTGCGGCTGTGCGTGAAGCACACCTTCCCCGCGGCGGACGTGACCGAGCGCCGCGGCAAGGAGTACTTCGGCAGCCTGACCAACGCCATCTTCATCGGCGAGGCGGCACCCTCCCCGGCCCTGCCGCCGGTGCGGCGCGTCGCCGCCTGGGGGAGATGGGCCGCGCGGATGCTGTTCGTGCACGCGCCCGCGCGCTACCTCGTCCTGACCGGTGACACCGTCGTCCACGACTTCCACCACCGCTACCCCTCGACGCCGAAATGGGCGAATTACATCTTCGAGCGACAGGCGGACGCCGACAAGGGAAGTCCCGGGTGGCCGGAATACCGCCATGCCTGGGGTCTCGTGGCCGCGATCAACCTCGTCTTCGACTCGCTGTCCGTCGCCGACCCGGAGGAATACAGCGTCACCCGGCTGCGTGAGGTCAGCAAGCGCGAACTCTTCGCCGCGTTCGACGACTGACATCCGACCGGTGAGAAACCGGCAAGCAACCGGCAATCAACCGGTCATCAGCCGGTAAGCGACCGGTCTCCGAGTCCGCCGTCCTGAGAAGAAATTCCGTCCACAAGACTTCCGGGGGTTCTCCATGCGGCACGAAAACGCAACCCGCACCGTCATTCTCGGTGTGGCAGCCAGCGACGCCCACGTCGTGGCCAACCAGCTCATCGCCCACGCCCTGCGCGCCCAGGGTTTCCACGTCGTCAACGTCGGCACCTGCACCTCGGTCGCGGAGTTCGCCGAAGCGTACGCCGAGCACCCCGAGGCCGAGGCGGTCATCATCGGCAGTCTCAACGGGCACGCCTACGAGGACCTCCAGGACCTGCCCGCCGCCCGCGCCCAGGGGCTCCTGGACTGCCCGGTGATCCTGGGCGGCAACCTCTCCGTGGGCAGCTACAAGGACCCGGCCCACCTCGACCGGTTCTACGGGCTCGGCGTCGACGTCATCCTGTCCGACCCGGAGCTCCTGCCGGCGACCCTGGACGAGCTCCGGCTCCGTACCGCGCAGCCGACCGCCGCCTCATGAACGAAGCCGTACCACCGGCGGTGCCCCCCGAGCTCCCCACGGCCGCCGAGTCCGTCGCCTACGTCCGGCGGCTGGGGAAGCCGACCGCCGCCGAGGTGCTGCACGCGGCCCGCTCCGCCGGGCGGGTCGCGCTGCAGCCGCGCTGCGGCGTCGGCTCGCACGCCCAGATGATGACCCTGCTGCGGGACCTGGAACGGCACGCCAAGCCGGACATCCTCACGCTCACCATCGACTCGCACACCCGGCTGAAACGTTTCGACAACGCCCGGGCCGCGCTGCTGCGCAACTCGGCCGAGCTCAACGGCTACCCCCTGGTCACCCACGGCTGGCAGCGGGGCCGCGAGCTGAACGAAGCCGTGGCCGCGCCCCTGGAGGTGCGCCACGGTTCCCCCGACGCGCGCCTGCTGTTCGAGACCTCGGTGGCGTCCGGCATCACCTCCTTCGAGGGCGGCGGGATCTCGTACAACCTGCCCTACTCCAAGGCCGTGCCGCTGAGCGAGTCGCTGGCCGCGTGGCGCGAGGTGGACGCGCTCTGCGGCGACCTCGCCCGGCGCGGACTCGTCATCGACCGGGAGCTGTTCGGCACGCTCACCGCCGTGCTCGTCCCCCCGTCCGTCTCGCTCGCCGTCAGCGTCCTGGAGGCCGTGGCCGCCGCACGCGAAGGGGTGCGGTGCATCTCGGTGGCGTACCCCCAGGGCGGCCACGTCGAGCAGGACGTGGCCGCGCTGCGGGCGATCCCCGTCCTCGCGGCCCGCTACCTCCCCGAGGACGTCGAAGTCCACGCCGTACTCCACGAGTTCATGGGCGTCTTCCCCAAGGAGCGGTCGCACGCCGAGGACCTCATCCTCTACGGCGCGCTGGTCGCCCGGCTCGGCGGCGCCAGCAAGCTCATCACCAAGACGTACCTGGAGGCCTACGGCATCCCCGACACCCGCGCCAACATCGACGGGCTGCTCCTCGCCTCCCGCGCCAACTCCCCGCTCCTGGACTTCATCGCGCTCGACGAGGACCGGGTGGGCCGCGAACTGGAGTGGATCCTCGAAGAGGTGGCGGAGATCGTGGAGCCGGTCCTCGCAACCGCCTGCCTCCACAAGGAGATCGAGGCGGCCTTCGCGGACGGACGGCTGGACATCCCCTTCAGCGCCAGCCGTTACGCCCGCTCCGAAGTGATCCCCCGCCGCGCCGCGGACGGTGCCATACGCTACCTGGACCCGGGGTCACTCCCCTTCTCCGACCGTACGCGCCGGCGCAACGAGGCGAGCCTCGCCGCCACGGGAGGCGGCACCCGCATCGGCGACATGGTGAAGGGGCTGACGTCGGACATCAACTACTTCCTGCACGTCTTCGGCGAGAGTCCCGCAGCACCGTCCTGACCCGGCGGCGGCCGGCACCCGGCAGCCACAGCACGACCTGGAGTGGGTAAGAGCATGCAGTCCATCATCGTGACCAGCCCCGGCGGACCCTCCGCACTCACCCTCACGGAGAGCGAGGTGCCCGTCCCGGGCAGGGGCGAGGTACTGGTCCGCAACACCGCGGCCGGCGTCAACTTCATCGACGTCTACTACCGCAACGGCAGCTATCCCGCCGAGCCCCCCTTCACCCCGGGCCAGGAGGGCGCCGGCGTGGTCACGGCCGTCGGCGAGGGCGTCACGGCCTTCGCGGAGGGCGCCCGTGTCGCCTACGCCTCCCAGCTGGGCGCGTACGCCGAGTACAGCGTGGTGCACCAGGACAAGCTCGTCCCCGTACCGGACGGCGTCGACCTGACCGCGGCGGCCGCCGTCATGCTCCAGGGCCTGGCGGCGCACTACCTCACCCACGAGACCCACCCGGTGGCCGAAGGCGACACGGTGGTGGTGCTGGCGGCGGCCGGCGGGCTCGGGCGCTTCCTCGTCCAGCTGGCGGCGGCCCGCGGGGCGACGGTGATCGCGGTGACCTCCACCCCCGAGAAGGAGGAGGCCGCGCGCGCCGCCGGCGCGCACCACGTCCTCGGGTACGACGGCTTCGACACCGCCGTACGGGAGCTGACCGGTGGCCGGGGCGCCCGCGTCGTGTACGACTCGGTCGGCGCGGCGACGTACCGCACCAGCCTGGGCGCCCTCGGCAGGCGCGGGCTGCTCGCGCTGTGCGGCCTGTCCAGCGGCCCCGTACCGCCCTTCGACATCGAGCTGCTGCGCGGCGCCGGCTCGGCGTTCCTCACCCGTCCCACCATGAAGGACCACGTGTACGACGCCGCGACCCTGCGCGCCGCGGCCGCCGCCGTCTTCGGTCACCTCGCGGACGGTGTCCTCACGCCGCACCTCCACGCGACGCTGCCGCTGCGGGAGGCCGCCGAGGCGCACCGGCTCCTGGAGAGCCGGGCGACCACCGGAAAGCTGCTGCTCGCGCTCTGAACCGACCTTCCACCGACCGTTCCGTAACCGTGTCCGTACGCATCACCACTCCGGGAGCACAGATGGCCGAACCGGCCTCCCCCCAGCTTCTCTTCGTCGGCGGCGCCGGGAACGCCACCCTCGCCGTCGACGTCGTCGAGACGGCGATACGCCAGGCCCGCAAGCGCGGACTGCGCGTCCACGTCACCAACCAGGAAGCCACCCTGGCCGCCACCCCGGCGATCACAGCCCTCGCCGACGCCGCGACGGCCGTCGACTTCGAGGTGCCCGGCGCGACCGCGGCCTGGGTGCGCGAGCGGGCCGCGGCCGGCGACCGCTTCGACGTCGTCTTCGGCGTACGGGAGATGGCCCAGGAGGCGGTCGCCGAGGCCGCGGACGCGCTCGGCCGGCCGGGCAACCCGCCGCACGCCGTGCACCGGGTGCGTACCAAGGACGAGGCGCGCGCCGCCCTGTCCGCCGCCGGCTTCCTCCAGCCGCGCTTCCGGGTCTGCGCGGACGAGGCCGAGGCCCGGGCGTTCCTCGACGGCTCCACCGGGCCGTGGGTGGTCAAGCCGCGCGACGCCATGGGCAGCGAGGGCGTGACCCGGATCGAGGGGCCGGAGGACCTGGCCGCGGCGCTGGACTTCCTGCCGGGAGGCCCGGAGGGCGGGGGCTCCTTCATCGTCGAGGAGTTCGTGGAAGGGCCCGAGTACAGCGCGGAGGGCGTCTTCGTCGACGGCGTGCCGCGCGTCCTGGCCCTCACCTCGAAGGAGCTCCTGCCGCCGCCGAACTTCTTCGAGATCGAGTACGTCATCCCGGCGATCCTCCCCGAGGACACCGCCGGGGAGATCGAGCGCCAGGTCGTCGCCGCCCTCACCGCGCTGGAGCTGCGCTACGGGCAGTTCCACGTGGAGCTGTGGTGGACCGAGCGCGGCGTCGTCCTCGGCGAGATCCACGTGCGCAACGCGGGCGGCTGGATCCACCGCATGCTGGCGCACGTCATCCCCGGCCTGGAGTGGTTCGGTCTGGTGTTCGACGACGTCCTCGGGAACCCCGTCGACCCGGCCGCCCTCACGCCGGTGCGCGGCTCCGCGATCCGCTTCCTCACGCCGCCGCCGGGCCGGCTGGTGGCGGTCGAGGGCTGGGACGAGGTGCTGGCCCACCCGAACCTGATCCACGCGGAGCTGGCCCTCGCCCCGGGCGACGTCATCGCGGAGCACCGCTCGGTCGGCAACCGCGTCGGCCACATCGCGGTCGGCGCGGACACCTCGGAGGAGGCGCAGGCCCTGGCCCGGAAGCTGGAGGCGTCCGTACGCTTCATTACGGAGCCGGTGGCGGCCGAGCCGGCGGGCGACACGGCGGAGGCTGCGGCTCCGTAAGGGGAGCGGCCCGGCGGTCGAGGGCGGTTTTGACCCCGGCGGGGGCGCACGAGTATTCTTCTGGTTCGTTATGCGTATTGGCTTCGTCGTTCTCACGCGAAGGGGCCCTACGCAGGTTCCCTGGAGCAGTTACCAGTGGCTCGCATACGGGCGGTGTCCCGGCAGTGTGGGCCCCAGCTGCATGATCGCTTCAGGTGTGTCTGGACTCCATCCACTGAAGAAGCGAAGGCTACGAAGTGCGTACGTACAGCCCCAAGCCCGGCGACGTGACTCGCCAGTGGCACATCATCGACGCGCGGGACGTTGTCCTGGGCCGTCTGGCGACCACGGCTGCGAACCTCCTGCGAGGCAAGCACAAGCCCGTCTACGCGCCGCACATGGACATGGGCGACTTCGTCATCATCATCAACGCTGACAAGGTCCACCTGTCCGGCAACAAGAAGACCCAGAAGATGGCCTACCGCCACTCCGGCTACCCGGGTGGTCTGCGCTCCGTCCGTTACGACGAGCTGCTGGACAAGAACCCCGAGAAGGCCGTCGAGAAGGCCATCAAGGGCATGATCCCCAAGAACTCCCTCGGCCGTCAGATGCTCTCGAAGCTGAAGGTCTACGCGGGCGAGAACCACCCGCACGCTGCCCAGCAGCCGGTCCCGTTCGAGATCACCCAGGTCGCGCAGTAGTTCCGGCCACCCCTAAGAACGAAAGAAATCTGAGGAGCATCGTGGCCGAGACCACTGTTGAGAACCCCATCGAGGGCGAGGAGACCTACGCGGAGGTCACCACCTTCGAGTCCGAGGTCCCCATCGAGGGTGAGTACACCTCCGAGTCCCTCGCGTCCCGCTTCGGCGAGCCGCAGCCGGCCGCCGGCCTGGGCCGTCGCAAGAACGCCATCGCCCGCGTCCGGATCGTCCCGGGCACCGGCAAGTGGAAGATCAACGGTCGCACCCTCGAGGACTACTTCCCGAACAAGGTGCACCAGCAGGAAGTCAACGAGCCCTTCAAGGTGCTCGAGCTCGACAACCGCTACGACGTCATCGCCCGCATCTCGGGTGGCGGCGTCTCCGGCCAGGCCGGCGCCCTGCGCCTCGGCGTGGCCCGCGCGCTGAACGAGGCGGACGTGGACAACAACCGCGGCCCGCTGAAGAAGGCCGGCTTCCTGAGCCGCGACGACCGTGCCGTCGAGCGCAAGAAGGCCGGTCTGAAGAAGGCCCGCAAGGCCCCGCAGTACAGCAAGCGCTAATCACGCCTGCTCGGTCTGCTCATTCGTACGCCCCGGCGGCACCTTCCGTGCTGCCGGGGCGTACGTCTTTACGCTTCACCTTGCTTTTTCGGAGTAACTCGGAGGACAGCTGTGGGACGACTCTTCGGCACGGACGGTGTGCGCGGTGTCGCCAACGCGGACCTGACGGCGGAGCTCGCGCTCGGCCTGTCGGTCGCGGCGGCGCACGTGCTCGCCGAAGCGGGGACGTTTGAAGGACACCGGCCGACCGCCGTGGTCGGTCGGGACCCGCGTGCGTCGGGAGAGTTCCTGGAGGCGGCCGTGGTGGCCGGCCTCGCCAGCGCGGGCGTGGACGTCATGCGCGTGGGCGTGCTGCCGACCCCGGCCGTCGCGTACCTGACCGGCGCGCTCGGCGCCGACCTCGGCGTGATGCTCTCCGCGAGCCACAACGCCATGCCGGACAACGGCATCAAGTTCTTCGCGCGCGGCGGCCACAAGCTGGCCGACGAGCTGGAGGACCGCATCGAGGCCGTGTACGAGCAGCACCGCACCGGTGAGCCGTGGGACCGGCCGACCGGCGCGGGCGTCGGCCGCGTCGCCGACTACGCGGAGGGCTTCGACCAGTACGTCGCCCACCTGCTGTCCGTCCTGCCGAACCGCCTCGACGGGCTCAAGATCGTCCTCGACGAGGCGCACGGCGCCGCGTCCGGCGTCTCGCCGGCGGCGTTCACGCAGGCCGGTGCCGAGGTCATCACCATCGGCGCCACGCCGGACGGCCTCAACATCAACGACGGCTGCGGCTCCACGCACCTCGACCTGCTGAAGGCCGCCGTCGTCGAGCACGGCGCCGACCTCGGCATCGCGCACGACGGCGACGCCGACCGCTGCCTGGCCGTGGACCACACCGGCGCCGAGGTCGACGGCGACCAGATCCTCGCCGTCCTGGCGCTCGCCATGCGCGAGGCCGGAACGCTGCGCGGCGACGCCGTCGTCGCCACCGTCATGTCGAACCTGGGCTTCAAGCTCGCCATGGAGCGCGAGGGCCTGCAGCTGGTCCAGACGGCCGTCGGCGACCGCTACGTCCTGGAGTCGATGAAGGAGCACGGGTACGCGCTCGGCGGCGAGCAGTCCGGCCACGTCATCGTCCTGGACCACGCGACCACCGGCGACGGCACCCTGACCGGCCTGCTGCTCGCGGCGCGCGTCGCCGCCACCGGGCGGTCGCTGGCCGAGCTGGCCGGCGTCATGGAGCGCCTGCCGCAGGTCCTGATCAACGTGAAGGACGTCGACAAGACGCGCGTGAAGACCTCCGCCGAGCTGGGCTCCGCCGTCGCCGAGGCCGAGCGCGCCCTGGGCTCCACCGGGCGCGTCCTGCTGCGCCCCTCGGGCACCGAGCCGCTGGTGCGCGTGATGGTCGAGGCCGCCGACATCGAGCAGGCCCGGACGGTCGCGGGGCAGCTGGCGGACGTGGTGAAGTCCGCGCTGGGATGACCGGCTGGATGTGACGAAGGGGGGCGCCCGTCGGGTGCCCCCCTTCGCCGTACCCAGGACCGGCTCACACGGTCTGCCTGCTCGCCCGCCGCTCGCGCTGCCGCGCCCAGAAGAACTTCTGCGCCAGCAGCGTCAGCGTCCCGGCGAGCAGGATCGCCAGCAGGTTCAGCAGCAGCTGCTCGACCGAGCCCTTCGTCTGGGCGAGGTCGCCGTAGCCGAGCGCCACCGCCGCGTTCGCCGCCGCCGGGACCGTGGTGACGGAGATGGCCACGCCCACCAGGGCGCCGGACTTGGCCGAGGTGAGCGACAGGGTGCCGGCGGCGCCCGCGAGCAGGCCCACGACGAACGAGAACCAGTCGGGCGCGTAGATGAAGCCGGTGTTGGGCCGATGGCCGTGCAGCTTGGACTCGGTGAACAGGCCCACCGCGTCCATCGCGAGGCTGAACGCCACGGTCAGCGCCATGGCCACGGCGAACCCCGCCACCAGCGCCACCAGGGCCCGCACCGCCAGCTTCGGGCGGCGCCGCACCAGCGCCGTACAGAGACCGGCCAGGGGGCCGAACTCCGGGCCGACGGCCATCGCGCCCACGATGAGGATGGCGTTGTCCAGGACCACGCCGCAGGCCGCGATCATGGTGGCGAGGGTCAGGAACGCCACGTACGTGACCGAGAGCGTCGACTCCTCGTGCGTCGCGTCCGACAGCTGGTCCCACAGCACCGCGTCCGAGCCCTCGCCCGGGGCGTCCTCCTGCGCCTTCTCCGCCCGCTTCGACAGCGACAGGTCGACGTTCTCGACGGCGATCGAGCCCGAGGCGTCGAGGCCCAGCGCGCACAGGTCGTTGATCAGCTCGTCCGCGGCCTCGCGCGCCACGTCGCACAGGACCAGGTCGCCCGCCGGGTCGCGGGCCGCGCCGGGGATGACGACGAGGTGGGTCGTACCGACCGTCTTCTCGATGGTGCGGACGGCGTCGTCCGTACGGTCGGGGGGGACGATCAGGCGTAGGTGCAGCACGGGTCCGCGTCCCTTTCAGAGCTTGCGGAGGGAGAGCCGCTGGACCTTGTGGTCCGGGCCCTTGCGTACGACGAGGGTGGCACGGCCGCGCGTCGGTGCCACGTTCTCCAGCAGGTTCGGCTTGTTGATGGTCCGCCAGGTCGTCCGGGCGTACGCGAGCGCCTCCTCCTCCGTCACCTGCGTGTACTTGCGGAAGTACGAGGACGGGCTCTGGAACGCCGTGTCGCGCAGCTTGCGGAAACGATTCAGGTACCAGGCCTCGATGTCCTCGGTGCGCGCGTCGACGTACACCGAGAAGTCGAAGTAGTCGGCGAGGGCGACGCGGGTGCGGCCGTCCTTGCCCGGCAGCGCGGGCTGGAGGACGTTGAGGCCCTCGACGATGAGGATGTCGGGGCGGCGGACGGTCAGCCGCTCGCCGGGCACGATGTCGTAGATGAGGTGCGAGTAGACGGGCGCGGTCACCTCGTCCTTGCCCGCCTTGATGTCGGCGACGAAGCGCGTCAGCGCGCGCCGGTCGTACGACTCGGGGAAGCCCTTCCGCGACACCAGGCCCCGCTCCTTGAGCTCCTTCATCGGCAGCAGGAACCCGTCGGTGGTGACCAGCTCGACGCGCGGGTGCTCGGGCCAGCGGGCGAGCAGCGCCTGGAGGAGGCGGGCGACGGTCGACTTGCCGACGGCGACGGAGCCGGCGACGCCTATGACGAAGGGGGTGCCGCGCTGGGACCCGCGCTCACCGGCGTCGCCGAGGAAGGTGTTGAGCGCGCCGCGCAGGTTGGCGGTGGCGCCGACGTAGAGGTTGAGCAGCCGCGAGAGCGGCAGGTAGATGTCGCGCACCTCGTCGAGGTCGATGACGTCCCCGAGGCCCCGCAGCCGCTCGACCTCCTCGGCGGTCAGCGGCAGCGGGGTCTTGTCCCGCAGGGCGCTCCACTCCTCACGGGTGAGGTCGACGTACGGCGTGGCCTCCGCGCGGCGCTGCGCGGAGGCGCTCCGGGGCGCGGTGGCACTTCGGGACGGCGAGGTGATCACCTCGCCATTGTCGGGGCTGGAGGGCCGCTGAGGGGCGGCTGCGGGGGGTGGGGTCGGTCACGCGGCGGGGGTGGCCCGGCGGGTGCGGGAACGCCGGCACGTGACCTCCGGGCAGGCTCCGGCGAGAATCCCGGAATGAGCCGCACGCTGTTCGTCCTCCGCTACCGGAACGGAGCGCCCGAGCCCCTCGACATGGACCTTGTGCGCGAGGTCCTGGCGCCGTACGCCGTCGCCGCCGACGAGGACCTCGCGAACGGCGTGCTGATCCGCACCCCCGACGGCTACGAGGTCGACGTGGACGTCGACGAGGTCTGCGTCGCCGTGAGCCGCTTCCCGCCCGGCCGGTTCTTCGACCTCCTCGCCGAGCTGGTGGATCGCCTCGGGGCGAGCGTGATCCCGACGGACCGGCCGGTGATCCTCCGCGAGGAGGGCGACCGGGCCCATCTCTCCGCCGACCTGCGGGAGAAGGCCGCCGTCGTGGAGACGACGGGGCCGGCTCTGGCGGCCTTCCTCGGCGGTGCCTGAGGCGGCGGCCTTTTCCCGCGCGAGGAATGTCAGTGGCGTGCGTCACAGTTGTGGGAAGGGTGGGCGTCGGCCGGCCGCCGTCCGCCCGCGTCAGCGCGACGACCCCGATCCGAGGGGAAACTCCCATGACCGACGCGTACGCGATCCAGGCCGAGGGCCTGGCCAAACACTTCAAGGAGACCCGGGCGCTGGACGGCGTGGACCTCGCCGCGCGGACCGGGACGGTGCTGGGGCTGCTCGGGCCCAACGGTGCCGGCAAGACCACCGCCGTCCGCATCTTCGCCACGCTGCTCCAGCCCGACGCGGGCCGGGCGACCGTGGCGGGGCACGACGTGGTGCGGCAGGCGGGCCTCGTGCGGTCCCTGGTGGGCCTGACCGGGCAGTATGCGGCGGTCGACGAGAACCTCACGGGCACCGAGAACCTGCTGCTCATCGGGCGGCTGCTGGGCATATCGCGGCGCGAGGCCAGGGCGCGGGCGGCGGAGCTGCTGGGGCGGTTCCACCTCACCGACGCGGCCGGGCGCGCGGTGAAGACGTACTCCGGCGGCATGCGGCGCCGGCTGGACCTGGCGGCGAGCCTGGTCGGGCGGCCGCGGATCCTGTTCCTCGACGAGCCGACGACCGGCCTCGACCCGCGCAGCCGCGGCGAGCTGTGGGACATGGTGCGCGGCCTGGTCGCCGAGGGCGTGACGGCCCTGCTCACCACGCAGTACCTCAACGAGGCGGACATGCTCGCCGACGACATCGTGGTGATCGACCGGGGCCGGGTGATCGCCGAGGGCACCCCCGACGAGCTGAAGTCGCAGGTGGGCGGCCAGGTCCTCCAGCTGCGGCCGGTGCGGGACGCGGACCTGGCCGCGGCGCACGCCCTGGTGGAGCAGGCGGCCGGGGCGCAGACCCAGATCGAGGGCGACGTGATCACCGCGCCGGTGAACGACCCCGAGTTGATGCCCGCCGTCGTACGGCGGCTGGACGGGGCGGGCATCGCGGTCGGCGAGCTGACCCTGCGCCGCTCGTCCCTCGACGAGGTGTTCCTGGCGCTGACCGGCCACCGCGCCGAGCCGGAGCCCGGCAAGGAGGGCGAGCAGGCACCGGAGCCCGACGACAGCGACATCGAAAAGGTGGTGAGCTCGGCATGACCGCGACCACCGTGACCGCCCCCGTGACGGCGACCGGCCGCGTGCGGCCCGGGGCCGCCGTGCGCCAGACCGCCACCATGGCGTGGCGGAGCCTGGTGGCCGTCAAGCACAACCCGCTGGAGCTGGTGGACTACAGCATCACCCCGATCATGTTCGTGTTCCTCTTCACGTACGTGATGGGCGGCCAGATGGCCGGCTCGCCGGACGCGTACCTGCGGTACGCCCTGCCGGGGATCATCGTCCAGAACACGCTGTTCATGACGATCTACACCGCCATGGCGCTCAACACCGACCTCACCAAGGGCGTCTTCGACCGGCTGCGGAGCCTGCCGATCGCCCGCTCCGCGCCGCTGATCGGCCGGATCGCCGCCGACCTGGCCAAGCACCTGTGGGCCGTGCTGCTGATGATCGCCCTCGGCCTCGCGCTCGGCTTCCGGCTCACCGGCGGGCTCGGCGGCTTCCTCGCGGGCGTGGCGCTGGTGATCGCCTTCGCGGCGGCCGTGTCGTGGTGCGCGGTGCTCATCGGGATGCTGGCGGGCGACGCGGAGAAGGTGCAGGCCTTCGGCTTCACGCTGATCTTCCCGATCACCTTCACCAGCAGCGCCTTCGTCCGCGTCGACACCATGCCCGGCTGGCTGCAGGCCTGGGTGGACATCAACCCCGTGACCCATCTGTCGGACGCCTTCCGCGGGCTGCTGCTGGGCGGCGAGGTGGGGCGGCCGGTGCTGTGGTCGCTGGTCTGGGCGGCGGGCATAGCCCTGGTCTTCTATCCGCTGGCCATGCGGGCGTACCGGGCGAAAGCATGACGCGGTCGGGCCTACTGCCCGGCGCGGTCAGCCTCCCCTAGGCTGCCGACATGTGCGGAATCGTGGGTTACGTCGGCGGGCAGTCGGCGCTCGATGTGGTGATCGCGGGCCTCAAGCGGCTGGAGTACCGGGGCTACGACTCGGCCGGTGTCGCGGTGCTCGCCGACGGCGGGATGGCGGCCGCGAAGAAGGCGGGCAAGCTCGTCAACCTGGAGAAGGAGCTGGACGCCCGGCCCCTGCCGGCCGGGTCGACGGGCATCGGGCACACCCGGTGGGCCACGCACGGCGCCCCCACCGACGCCAACGCCCACCCGCACCTCGACAACGCCGGGCGCGTGGCCGTCGTCCACAACGGCATCATCGAGAACTTCGCCGCCCTCCGCGCCGAGCTGGCGGAGCGGGGCCACATGCTGGAGTCGGAGACCGACACCGAGACCGTCGCGCACCTGCTGGCCGAGACGTTCTCGTCCTGCGGCGACCTCGCCGAGGCGATGCGGCTGGTGTGCCGCCGCCTCGAGGGCGCTTTCACGCTGGTCGCCGTGCACGCCGACGAGCCGGACGTGGTCGTCGGCGCACGGCGCAACTCCCCGCTGGTGGTGGGCGTCGGCGAGGGCGAGGCGTTCCTCGCCTCGGACGTGGCCGCGTTCATCGAGCACACCCGCTCCGCGATCGAGCTCGGCCAGGACCAGGTCGTCGAGGTCCGCCGGGACGCCGTGACGGTGACCGACTTCGACGGGGCGCCGGCCGAGGTACGGGCGTACCACGTCGACTGGGACGCCTCGGCGGCCGAGAAGGGCGGCTACGCCTCCTTCATGCTCAAGGAGATCGCCGAGCAGCCGAAGGCGGTCGCCGACACCCTGCTCGGCCGCGTCGACGCGAACGGCTCCCTGACCCTGGACGAGCTCCGCATCCCGGACGAGGTGCTGCGCGAGGCGGACAAGGTCGTCATCGTGGCCTGCGGCACCGCGTTCCACGCGGCGCTGATCGCCAAGTACGCCATCGAGCACTGGACCCGCATCCCGTGCGAGGTGGAGCTGGCGAGCGAGTTCCGCTACCGGGACCCGATCCTCGACCGGCGGACGCTGGTGGTGGCCATCTCCCAGTCCGGCGAGACCATGGACACCCTCATGGCGCTGCGCCACGCCCGCGAGCAGGGCGCGAAGGTACTGGCCGTCTCCAACACCAACGGCGCGACCATCCCGCGCGAGTCCGACGCCGTGCTGTACACGCACGCCGGGCCCGAGGTGGCGGTCGCCTCCACCAAGGCGTTCCTCACCCAGCTCGTGGCCGTCTACCTGCTGGCGCTCTACCTCGGGCAGGTGCGCGGCACCACGTGGGGCGACGAGATCCGGGCCGTGGTCCGGGACCTGTCGAGGATCGGGGAGGACGTCGAGCGGGTCCTGCAGACCATGGAGCCGGTGCGCGAGCTGGCGCGCTCGCTCGCCGACGCGGACACCGTGCTGTTCCTCGGCCGGCACGTGGGCTTCCCGGTGGCGCTCGAAGGCGCGCTGAAGCTCAAGGAGCTCGCGTACATGCACGCGGAGGGGTTCGCGGCGGGCGAGCTGAAGCACGGGCCGATCGCGCTGATCGAGAAGGGCCTGCCGGTGGTGGTCGTGGTGCCGTCGCCGCGCGGCCGCTCCGTCCTCCACGACAAGATCGTGTCGAACATCCAGGAGATCCGGGCGCGCGGTGCGCGGACCATCGTGATCGCGGAGGACGGGGACGAGGCGGTCGTGCCGTACGCGGACCACCTGATCCGCGTCCCGGCGACGCCGGTGCTGCTCCAGCCGATGGTGTCGACGGTGCCGCTCCAGGTGTTCGCGTGCGAACTGGCGACCGCGCGCGGCAACGAGGTCGACCAGCCGCGTAACCTCGCCAAGTCCGTGACGGTGGAGTGAGCGGGACAGATCGGGAGAGAAATGATCATCGGGGTGGGGATCGACGTCGCGGAGATCGACCGGTTCGCGGCGTCGATGGAACGGACACCGAACCTGGCGCACCGGCTCTTCCTGGAGCGCGAACTGCTCCTGCCGAGCGGCGAGCGGCGCGGGATGGCCTCGCTCGCCGCCCGCTTCGCGGCCAAGGAGGCGATCGCGAAGGCGCTCGGCGCGCCGGCCGGACTGCTGTGGACCGACGCCGAGGTGTACGTCGAGGACAGCGGCCGGCCGCGCCTGCGGGTGCGCGGCACGGTCGCGGCCCGCGCGGCCGAGCTGGGCGTACGGCACTGGCACGTGTCGCTCAGCCATGACGCGGGGGTGGCGTCGGCCGTGGTGATCGCGGAGGGTTGATCACGGAAGGCCGCCGTCGTCGTGGAGGGGTGATCGGATGCGTACCGCCTACCGGGTGGAGACCGTACGGGCCGCCGAGGCCGAACTGATGGCGCGGCTGCCACCGGACGCGCTGATGCAGCGCGCCGCGGCCGGACTGGCCGCCGCCTGCGCCGGGCTGCTGGGCCGCGTCTACGGCGCGCGCGTGGTGCTGCTCGTCGGCAGCGGCGCCAACGGCGGCGACGCGCTCTACGCGGGCGCCCGCCTGGCCCGGCGCGGGGCCGGCGTCTCGGCGGTGCTGCTCGGCTCCCGCGCCCACGAGGGCGGGCTGGCGGCGCTGCGCGGCGCGGGCGGACACGTCGCCGAGGACCCGTACGCGGTCCTCGCCCGCGCCGACCTCGTCCTCGACGGGATCACCGGCATCGGCGGGCGCGGCGGACTGCGGCCCGACGCCGTGCCCGTGGTGCGCGCGGCCCACGACTCCGGGGCGGCCGTCGTCGCCGTGGACCTGCCCAGCGGCGTGGACGCCGACACCGGCGAGGTCGCGGGGGAGGCGGTGCGCGCGGACGCGACGGTGACCTTCGGGGCGTACAAGCCGGGGCTGCTGGTCGACCCGGCGCGGGAGTACGCCGGCGCCGTGCGGCTCGTCGGCATCGGGCTCCGGCTGCCGGCCGAGCCCGAGCTGGAGGCGCTCCAGCACGCCGACGTGGCCCGGCTGCTGCCAGTCCCCTCCGGCGAGAGCGACAAGTACCGGCGCGGCGTCGTCGGCGTGGTCGCCGGTTCCGCCCGCTACCCCGGCGCGGCGGTGCTCGCGGTCTCCGGCGCGCTGCGCGGCGGGGCCGGGGCCGTGCGGTACGTCGGCCCGGCCGGCGACGCCGTCATCGCGCGCCATCCGGAGACGCTCGTCCACGCCGGGCCCCCGGGGAAGGCGGGCCGTGTCCAGGCGTGGGTCATCGGGCCCGGGCTCGGCGACACGCCCGGCGTCGACGACGTACTCGCCTCGGACGTATCGGTCCTGGTCGACGCCGACGGCCTGCGCCACCTGGACCCGGCGGCCGTCCGCGCCCGCCCCGCCCCCACCGTCCTGACCCCGCACGCGGGCGAGGCCGCCGCGCTGCTGGGCGTCGCCCGCGAGGAGGTCGAGGCCCGGCGCCTGGAGGCGGTGCGGGAGCTCGCGGGCCGGTACGGCGCGACCGTGCTGCTCAAGGGCTCGACGACGCTGGTCGCCGCCCCGGAGGGGCCGGTACGGGTCAACCCCACGGGTACGGCGTGGCTCGCCACCGCGGGCAGCGGCGACGTCCTGTCGGGCCTCGCCGGCTCCCTGCTCGCGGCCGGCCTCGCGCCCCGGGACGCCGCGTCGGTGGCGGCGTACCTCCACGGCCTCGCGGCGCGGCGGGCGGCGCGGGAGGCGCCGATCACGGCGTACGACGTGGCGGAGGCGCTGCCGGGGGCGTGGCGGGGGGTCGCGTGACAGGTATGACACGAGCGCGCGGCGAGGGCGACGGGCGCACCTGAGAGACTGGGCGCGATGAGTGAGACACCGCAGACCCTTCGCGCCCGCGCCGAGATCGATCTCGGGGCGCTGCGCGCCAA
This sequence comes from Streptomyces sp. NPDC045998, assembly GCF_056430285.1. Classification (NCBI taxonomy): domain Bacteria; kingdom Bacillati; phylum Actinomycetota; class Actinomycetes; order Kitasatosporales; family Streptomycetaceae; genus Streptomyces; species Streptomyces sp. NPDC045998. Next base: position 231,465 of record NZ_JBWKLJ010000010.1, on the reverse strand, counting down.
CGTGCGTGCCCTGCGCGGGCGCGTGGGGACGGACGTCCAGGTCATGGCCGTCGTGAAGGCCGACGCGTACGGGCACGGCGCCGTCCCCTGTGCCCGGGCGGCGCTGGAGGCGGGAGCCACCTGGCTCGGGACCGCCACGCCGCACGAGGCGCTCGCACTGCGGGCGGCCGGGATCGACGCGCCCGTCCTGTGCTGGCTGTGGACGCCCGGCGGCCCCTGGGACGAGGCCATCCGGGCCGACGTGGACATGGCCGTGAGCGGGATGTGGGCCCTGGACGAGGTCATCGAGGCGGCGCGCCGGACCGCACAGCCGGCGCGCGTGCAGCTCAAGGCCGACACGGGCCTCGGCCGCAACGGCTGCCAGCCCGCCGACTGGCCCCGGCTCGTCGGCGAGGCGCTGAGGGCCGAGGCCGACGGCCTGCTCCGGGTCACCGGCGTCTGGTCGCACTTCGCCTGCGCCGACGAGCCCGGCCACCCCTCCATCGCCGCCCAGCTGGACGCGTTCCACACCATGCTGGAGTACGCCGAGAAGGCGGGCGTCCGGCCCGAGGTGCGGCACCTGGCCAACTCCCCGGCCACCCTCACCCTGCCCGAGACCCACTTCGACCTCGTACGGACCGGGATCGCCATGTACGGCGTCTCGCCGATCCCCGAGGTGGGCGCACCGGCCGACTTCGGGCTGCGGCCCGTCATGCGGCTGGTGGGGAGCGTCGCGCTCGTCAAGAACGTGCCTGGCGGGCACGGCGTCAGCTACGGGCACCACTACGTCACCGACGGACCGACCACCCTCGGCCTCATCCCCCTCGGGTACGCCGACGGCATCCCGCGCCACGCCTCCGGCCGCGGCCCGGTGCTGGTCGGGGACCGGGTGCGGACGGTGGCCGGCCGGGTCGCGATGGACCAGTTCGTGGTCGACCTGGAGGGCGACGCCGTGGAGCCGGGCGCGCAGGCCGTGCTGTTCGGGCCGGGCGACCGGGGTGAGCCGACCGCCGAGGACTGGGCGCGGGCGGCGGACACGATCGCGTACGAGATCGTGACCCGGATCGGATCGCGGGTACCACGCGTCTATACGAACGTAACCGACGCGACCTGACCGACGAGGAGCTGCCGCGTGAGTGAGACCAGTGCGGTGGAGGCCGCGGCCGCCGGCAATTGGCGCCGCGCCGGTTTCGCCGGCGCGGCGATAGGAGTGATCGCGGCCGGTGCGGCCGCCGGTGTCGCCATAGAGCGCCTCACCGTCGGGCGCGGCATGCGCAGGAAGGCGCGCCTCGCGCTGGACGCGGCGGGCCCGTACGGCGCGCTGCGCGGCACCCCCGGCAAGGCCGCGGCGGACGACGGCACGGAGCTGTACTACGAGGTCGACGAGGTGGCCGACCCCGACGAGGCGGACGCGGGAGGCGGCATCCCGCGCCGGCGCCGCCTCTTCGGCGCCAAGGCGCCCGCGCCCGTCACGGTCGTCTTCAGCCACGGCTACTGCCTCAACCAGGACTCCTGGCACTTCCAGCGCGCCGCCCTGCGCGGCCTGGTGCGCACCGTCCACTGGGACCAGCGCAGCCACGGCCGTTCGGGGCGCGGCGTCGCCCAGCGCCGCCGCCCGGACGCCGACGCCGTGCCGGTCTCCATCGACCAGCTGGGCCGCGACCTGAAGGCCGTCATCGACGCCGCCGCGCCCGAGGGGCCGCTCGTGCTGGTCGGGCACTCGATGGGCGGCATGACGGTGATGGCGCTGGCCGACCAGTACCCCGAGCTGATCCGCGAGCGGGTCGTCGGCGTCGCCTTCGTCGGTACGTCGTGCGGCCGGCTCGGCGAGGTGAACTACGGCCTCCCGGTCGCGGGCGTCAACGCCGTCCGGCGCGTCCTGCCGGGCGTGCTGCGGGCGCTCGGCTCGCAGGCGGAGCTGGTGGAGCGCGCGCGGGGGGCGACCGCGGACCTGTTCGCGGGGCTCATCAAGCGGTACTCGTTCTCGTCGCGGGACGTGGACCCGGCCGTCGCCCGGTTCGCGGAGCGGATGATCGAGGGCACGCCGATCGACGTCGTCGCGGAGTTCTACCCGGCGTTCACGGACCACGACAAGGCGGACGCGCTGCGCGTCTTCGCCGAGGTGCCGGTGCTCGCGCTCGCGGGCGACCAGGACCTGGTCACGCCCAGCTCGCACACCGAGACGATCGCCGACCTCCTCCCCGACGCCGAGCTGGTCATCGTCCCGGACGGCGGGCACCTGGTGATGCTGGAGCACCCGGAGGCGGTGACCGACCGGCTCGCGGACCTGCTGGCGCGCGTGGGGGCGGTGTCCGCAGCGGCTAACGTTGGCGGGTATGGAAGCACCGCACAGCCCGGCGGCTGACGGCACCCAGGCCGCAGCCGCAGAAGCCCCCGCCGCCACCGCCCGGTTCACCCTCCACGCGCCCGAGCAGACACAGGACCTCGGCCGCGCGCTGGCGAAGCTGCTGCGCCCCGGCGACCTGGTCCTGATGACCGGTGAGCTGGGCGCGGGCAAGACGACCATGACGCGCGGGCTCGGCGAAGGGCTCGGCGTACGGGGGGCGGTCACGTCCCCGACGTTCGTCATCGCCCGCGTCCACCCGTCGCTGACCGGCGGCCCCGCGCTCGTCCACGTCGACGCCTACCGCCTCGGCGGCGGCCTCGACGAGATGGAGGACCTCGACCTCGACGTGTCCCTGCCGGATTCGGTGGTGGTCGTGGAGTGGGGCGAGGGCAAGGTCGAGGAGCTGTCCGAGGACCGGCTGCACGTGGTGATCCACCGCGTGGTCGGCTCGACGGACGACGAGCGGCGCGTGGTGACGCTGTCCGGGTACGGGGCGCGCTGGGCGGAGGCGGACCTCGACGGCCTGGGCCTGAGCCTGGGCCTGGGGTCGGACCTGGACCCGGGCCTCGCCTGAGCCTCGCGGCTCGCGGCTCGCGGCTCGCGTCTCGCGGCCTCGGGCGGCGCCGTGTTCCCCGTAGTTTCCGACAAGGTGTCGGCACGATGTTGCGTCGTACGTCCGGGGCGTGGTCCCATGGATACCCGTACGTGGTTAGGTCTACCTAACCATGCCTGCCCCCGGAGCCCCAGGAGGCAACCGATGCCGACGTCCGAGCAGGATGTCTCGATGCGTGATCTGCTGGCGTCGTGTGCGGCGGCCAGCGCCGTGTCCACCCCGCCCCGGGCCGAGAACGGCGACGGTGCCGAAGCGGACGCCGACGCCGACGCGGACGTGCCGGGCGACGACGCCGTGGCGTCGGACGCGGCGTAACGGCCCGCGCCGCGTAACGGTCCGACCCGCGTAACGGCCCGGCCGGCGTCACGCCTTACGGGACGACGACGACCTTCGAGTTGACCGCGGCGAACGTCCACAGCGCGTCGCCGTCCGCCCGCGTCATCCGGATACCGCCCGTCTTGCGCGTCGGGTCCGGGCTGGCCATCGTGCCGTCCACCGCCGCGCTGAAGCCGATCGTCACCCCGTCGACCCGGGCGAACCGCACCACGTGCTCGACCCGTACGCCGTCGGAGCCCGGCACGCTGCTCGAGCGGGTCGTCACGGCGTACGTGCCCGGCTTCGGGTTGACGGTGCTCGGCATGACCGCGAACGTCCGCGTGACCTTGTCGTTCGCGTCGACCAGCCAGACGCGCCGGGCGCCGAGCGCGTACACCACCCGCGTCCCCGTGCCCGACTCCTCCGGCAGGGCCAGCGGGTCCGCGGCCTTGGTGCCGCCGCCCGGCGCGGGCGCCGGCGTCGCGGGGCCGCTCGGCGACGCCGAGGGCTTCGCCGCGAGGTCGGCGGGGACGTTGGCCGACGCCTGATAGGCGAGGAAACCGACCGCGGCCAGCGCCGCCACGGTGAGCCCGGCCACGAATCCCGAGCTGCTCCTTGCCACCCTGCTGCCCACCTCTCGCGCGTACGCGTACGTAATGGGGGTGACGGTAGCAGTCGGCGGGCGGACCGACCGGGGCGGCCGTGCCCCCGCCCCGGGAGCCGTAGGCTGTTTGCGTGCTCTTGCTCGCCATGGATACCGCCACACCCGCCGTCACCGTCGCCCTCCACGACGGGGACTCCGTCCTCGCCGAGGCCGCCCAGGTCGACGCCCGCCGCCACGGGGAGCTGCTGCTGCCCACCGTCGACCGGGTGCTCCGGGAGGCCGGCCGCACGCTGGACGCCGTGACCGGCATCGTCGTGGGCGTCGGCCCCGGCCCGTACACCGGGCTGCGGGTCGGCCTGGTCACCGCCGCCACCTTCGCCTCGGCGCTCGGCGGCGTACCGGTGCACGGCGTGTGCACGCTCGACGGGCTCGCCTACGCCTCCGGGATCGAGGAGCCGTTCGTCGTGGCGACGGACGCGCGCCGCAAGGAGGTCTACTGGGCGCGCTACGACGACTGCCGTACGCGCGCGACCGGCCCCGCCGTCGACCGCCCCGCCGACATCGCCGACCAGGTCGCCGGCCTCCCGGCCGTCGGCGCCGGAGCCCGCCTGTACGGCGAGGTGTTCCCCGACGCCCGCGACCCCGAGCACCAGTCGGCCGCGGCCCTCGCCGCGCTCGCCGCCGAACGGCTGCGGGACGGCGGGACGTTCGAGGACCCGCTGCCGCTGTACCTGCGGCGCCCCGACGCCCAGGTGCCGAAGAACTACAAGGTGGTCACGCCGAAGTGACCACGGTGACCACGGCCACGCTTCGCGAGATGCGCTGGTGGGACATCGAACCGGTGCTGGCGCTGGAGCGGGAGCTGTTCCCCGACGACGCCTGGTCGGCCGGGATGTTCTGGTCCGAGCTCGCCCACGCGCGCGGCCCGCACTCCACCCGCCGCTACGTCGTGGCCGAGACCGCGCCCGACGGGCGGATCGTCGGGTACGCAGGGCTCGCGGCGGCCGGCGGGCTCGGCGACGTACAGACCATCGCCGTCGCCCGCGACCAGTGGGGGACCGGCCTCGGGGCGCGGCTCCTGACCGAACTGCTGCGGCACGCCACCGCCTTCGAGTGCGACGAGGTGCTCCTCGAAGTGCGCGTGGACAACACCCGCGCCCAGAAGCTGTACGAGCGCTTCGGCTTCGAACCGATCGGCTTCCGCCGCGCTTACTACCAACCGGGCAACGTCGACGCGCTGGTGATGCGCCTGACCGTACAAGGAACTGAGAGTGATGGCTGACGAACCCCTCGTCCTCGGCATCGAGACCTCCTGCGACGAGACCGGCGTCGGCATCGTCCGGGGCACGACCCTGCTCGCGGACGCCGTCGCGTCGAGCGTGGACGCGCACGCGCGGTACGGCGGCGTGGTGCCCGAGATCGCCTCCCGCGCCCACCTGGAGGCGATGGTCCCGACCATCGAGCGCGCCCTGGAGCAGGCCGGGGTCTCCGCCCGCGACCTCGACGGCATCGCGGTCACGGCCGGGCCGGGCCTCGCGGGCGCGCTCCTCGTCGGCGTCTCGGCGGCCAAGGCGTACGCGTACGCGCTCGGCAAGCCGCTGTACGGCGTGAACCACCTCGCCTCGCACATCTGCGTCGACCAGCTGGAGCACGGGCCGCTGCCCGAGCCGACGATGGCGCTGCTCGTCTCCGGCGGCCACTCGTCGCTGCTGCTCGCGCCGGACATCACCTCCGACGTACGGCCCATGGGGGCGACGATCGACGACGCGGCGGGCGAGGCGTTCGACAAGATCGCGCGCGTGCTGGACCTCGGCTTCCCGGGCGGGCCGGTCATCGACCGGCTGGCGAAGGAGGGCGACCCGTCCGCGATCGCGTTCCCGCGCGGCCTGAGCGGGCCGCGCGACCCGGCGTACGACTTCTCCTTCTCGGGCCTGAAGACCGCGGTGGCCCGCTGGATCGAGGCGAAGCGCGCCGTCGGCGAGGAGGTGCCGGTCCGTGATGTGGCGGCGTCCTTCCAGGAGGCGGTCGTCGACGTCCTGACCCGCAAGGCCGTACGCGCGTGCAAGGACGAGGGCGTCGACCACCTGATGATCGGCGGCGGTGTGGCGGCCAACTCGCGGCTGCGCGCGCTGGCCGAGGAGCGGTGCGAGCGGGCCGGCATCCGGCTGCGCGTGCCCCGGCCGGGCCTGTGCACCGACAACGGCGCGATGGTCGCGGCGCTCGGCGCCGAGATGGTCGCCCGCAACCGGCCGGCCTCGGACCTGGAGCTGCCCGCGGACTCCTCCCTGCCGGTGACCGAGCCGCACGTGCCCGGCAACCACGGCCACGGCCACGGCCACGGTCACGACCACGACCACGTCCACGAGATCAGCAAGGACAACCTCTACTCATGACCGTGGTCACCCTGATGTGGGAGGCCCGCGCCGCCGAGGGCCGCGGCCCGGAGCTGCTGGCGTGGGCGCGGGCGGCCGGGCTCCCCGCCGTACCGCAGGCCGTACCGCGGCGCCGCGAGACCTTCACGGCGCCGGGCGACCGGGTGCTCGTGCTGACGTGGTGGGAGGCCGCGTACGACGCGGACCTGCCCGAACTGCCCGAGCCGCCGGCGGACCTGGTCACGCGGCCGGTCCACCGCTGGCGGTTCGAGTCCCACGGGACGGCGGCCTGAGGCAACCCCCGGAGTCGTTCAGCCGTCAAGCAGTACGCGGCTGATCAGACGTTCGAACATGGGGTTGCAGGGTGGGGAAGTACATCGCGGGTGCGGCGGCGCTGGCCGCGGCACTGCTCATATCGGGCTGTACGGCGTCGGGTTCCGGTTCCGGCTCCGGCTCCGGCTCGGCAACGGTCCCGGAGCCGGCGCCGAGCACGACCGCGGCCGCGCCGCCGCGCCAGGCACCGGACGCCTCGGCCGCGTACGCGAAATGGGGCCTGAAGCCCTTCCCGGCGCCGCCGGCCCCGCCGAAGACCAAGCCGGTGAAGACGGGCGTGGGCGGCCCGGTGCCCGTCATCAGCGAGATACCGACCACCGACAAGGTCGTCTTCCTCACCTTCGACGACGGCGCCGAGAAGGACCCCGAGTTCATCGAGATGATGCGGGAGCTGAAGGTCCCCTTCACGATGTTCCTGACGGACGCCGCCATCCGCGACGACTACGCGTACTTCACGCGCCTGCGCGACCTCGGCGGCGGCGCGGGCGTCGCCAACCACACGCTCACCCACCCCAACCTCCGCACCCTCGGCGCCGCCGCCCAGCAGCGCGAGATCTGCGGCCAGCAGGAGAAGCTGAAGCGGACCTACGGCACCGCCCCGCGCCTCTTCCGCCCGCCGTACGGCAACTGGAACGAGGACACCCGCGCGGCCGCCGCGCAGTGCGGTGTCGAGGCGATCGTGCTGTGGCGCGAGTCGATGCAGATCACCAACATGCAGTACCAGCGCGGCGACCGGAAGCTCCACCCCGGCGACATCGTCCTGGCCCACTTCCGCGGCCCGCAGGACCTCAAGGGCACCTCGATGACCGAGATGACGGCGAACATGCTGCGCCGCATCCAGGAGCAGGGCTTCACGGTCGCCCGCCTGGAGGACTACGTCTGACGCCGGGCGCCTTTCCCCCCGCGCGATCACGGTCGCTAGCCTCGGAGCATGTCTCCCCGTCGCCTCCTGCCCCCGCCACCGCCGCCCCCGCACCTGCGCACCTGGCCGGACCGCGCGGCGCTGCTCGCCGACCGGAACCGGGCCATGGGGGAGCTGATCTGGCGCATCATGGGCGGGCGGCGGCTGGTGCTGTTCCTGCTGACGCTGGCGGGCCTGCAGGCGGGCTGGCTGATGGTCGGCGGAGCGCTGATGTCGCTGGAGGACGGCCTGGTGGACCCGCTCACGGCGATGGCGGGCGCCCTCGGCGTCTGCGTGGGCCTCGCCGTCGTGATCCCGGTCGTGTTCGCGGTGGCCTTCGCCGTCCGCCGTGACCGCGCGGCGCGCGAACTCCTCGTCCAGTGGGCGTCCCTCGACAGCGACCCGCCGCGCGACGCCGTCTTCCGGGTGCCGGTGCTCGGCCTGATCTGGTTCCTGCTCTCCTTCGCGCTGTGCGCGTCGGGCCTCTGGCTCTGCTTCGCGGTCCCCGCCTCCGCCCGTCCCGGGTCCACGACGTACGCCGAGGTCGCCGCCCTGATGGGCGTCGGCCTCATCCTGTGGGTGCACGGGCTGATCGCCGTGACCAAGGCGGTGGGTCACTACCGCTGGGCGGTACGCCTGGGGGCGCGCCACCCGCAGGCCGTGCGGTGAAGTCCCTTACGCCGGGCGTCCGATCAGCATCGTGGGCGCCCCCGCCACCCGGGTCAGGAAGACCGTCGCCGCGTTCGGGCCCTTCGGCTTCAGCTTGCGGCGGAGCTCTTCCGGTTCGACCGCGGAGCCGCGCTTCTTGACCGTCAGGTGGCCCACCTCGCGCTCCCGCATGAGGGACTTGAGCTTCTTGACGTTGAAGGGCATCCGGTCGGTGATCTCGTACGCGGTGGCGTACGGCGTCGGGCGCAGCTCGTCCGCCGTGATGTAGGCGATCGTCTCGTCGAGCAGCCCGCCGCCGAGCTCCTCGGCGACCTCGGCGACCAGGTGGGCGCGGATGACCGCGCCGTCGGGCTCGTACAGGAAACGGCCGACCTCGCGGACCGGCGGGTCGGGCAGGCCGCGGCCGCCGAGGGTGTGCGGGCCCGGGAGCAGCGTGGCGGTGACCGCGCCGGGGCGGGTGCCGAACCAGAGGACGGCCTCCTTCACGTCGCCGCCGTCCGAGATCCACTCGGCCTCGGCCTCCGGCGGCACCGTCTCGTGCGGGATGCCGGGGGCGATCTTCAGCGCGGCGTGCGGCGCCCCGAGCGCCGTGCCGACGGCCCAGGACAGCGGCGGCGAGTACGCCTCGGGGTCGAACACGCGGCCCCGGCCACCGCGCCGGGCCGGGTCCACGAAGACCGCGTCGTACCCGGAGGTGTCGACCTCCGTGACGTCCGCGCAGCGCACCTCGATCAGGTCGGCCAGGCCCAGCGCCTCGGCGTTCGCGCGGGCGGCCCCGGCGGTCAGCGGGTCCCGGTCCACGGCCAGGACCCGGATCCCCGCGCGGGCCAGCGCGACGGCGTCGCCGCCGATGCCGCAGCAGAGGTCCGCGACGCCGCGTACGCCCAGCTCCTTGAAGCGCGCCGCGCGGTAGGCGCCGACGGAGGCCCGGGTCGACTGCTCGACGCCGTTGGGCGTGAAGTACATCCGGTACGCGTCCTCCGCGCCGAACTTCGCCACCGCCCGCTGCCGCAGCCGGGCCTGTCCGATCGCCGCCGTGACCAGCTCGGCCGGGTGGTCCCGGCGCAGCCGGGAGGCGACGGCGAGCTCCTGGGACGGGTCGTAGTCGCGCAGGGCGGCCAGCAGGGCCTGGCCCTCGTCGGTGAGGAGCGCGGAGAAGGCGGCGAGATCGGTCACCCGCCCCATTGTGGGCCAGGTGGGCGATGGTGCGCGCGGGGCGGCGGTGTCGCCCGGGCGGCGGGGCGCGGCGCTGACAGGATGCGGCGCCATGCAGCTAGTACGACAAACGGAACAAATGCCGTCGGTCGCGAGGGGGTGGTGGCCCCGGCGCGCCGCCGCCGTGCTCGCCGCTCTCCTCCTCGCCGCACTCGCCGCCTGCGGTGACCCCGACTCCGGACGGGAGGACGTCGCCCCCGCCGGCGGACAGCCCCAGCCGCGCCAGGGCGGCGGGGCCGCGGCCGCCGGACCGGCCGGCGCGCTGGCCGCGTACGTGGAGAGGGTCAAGCGCGCGCAGGCCGCCCGCGCCGTCGCCGCCCGCAAGTGGGGGCTGAAGCTCACGCCGCTGGCCGCGCCCCCGCCGCCCACGGCCGCCGAGAAACCGAAGATCACCTTCCGTAAGGGCTTCGGCGTGGGCGACCCCACCCTGCCGCCCGTCTTCACGACCGTCCCCACCAAGGAGCGGATCGTCTTCCTCACCATCGACGACGGCGCCGAGAAGGACCCCGAGCTGGTGCGGATGATGGACGAACTCGACATCCCCTACAGCGCGTTCCTCAGCGACTACCTCGTCAGGGAGGACTACGGCTACTTCAAGAAGATGCAGCGCACCGGCGTCGCCCTGCACAACCACACCCTCAACCACCGCTACATGCCCGCCCTCTCCTACGCGGAGCAGAAGCGCGAGATCTGCGGCCAGCAGGACGTCATCGAGAAGCGCTACGGCACGCGCCCGCCGCTCTTCCGCCCGCCGTACGGCAACTACAACGGCGACACGCTGCGCGCCGCCCGGTCCTGCGGCGTCAAGGCCGTACCGCTGTGGGCGGCCGAGGCGTTCCCCGACCACATGGAGTGGCGCGAGTGGGACCGGGACCTGCACCCCGGCGACATCATCCTCACGCACTTCCGGGGCCGGGAGGACTGGAAGGGCAGCATGGCGGACATGATCCGGTACGTCATGAACGTCGTGACGGCGAAGGGCTACGCCGTCGCGAAGCTCGAGGACTACGTCTGAGGACCCCGTCGCGGAGGACCCCGCCGAGGGCGGCGAGAAAACGCCGCGCCGTCGTGAATTGGCACTCCGCTTGACCGAGTGCTAATCGCGGTCATAGTCTCGGCTCTGGCACTCCCCACCGGAGAGTGCCAACACAGCGACGGGCAGGTCCGGCACCCGCGACGACGGATCCACCTGGTCGCCACCTCAGACAGTTAACCCCGTGAGATCTCCGAAGGGGGAGGTCGGATCGTGACGACCACCAGCTCCAAGGTTGCCATCAAGCCGCTCGAGGACCGTGTCGTGGTCCAGCCGCTCGACGCCGAGCAGACCACGGCCTCTGGCCTGGTCATCCCGGACACTGCGAAGGAGAAGCCCCAGGAGGGCGTCGTCCTCGCCGTGGGCCCGGGCCGCTTCGAGAACGGCGAGCGCCTGCCGCTCGACGTCAAGACCGGCGACATCGTGCTGTACAGCAAGTACGGCGGCACCGAGGTGAAGTACAACAACGAGGAGTACCTCGTCCTCTCGGCCCGCGACGTGCTCGCGATCGTCGAGAAGTAATTCACCCCGCTTTTCCCGAAGCAGAGATGCTTTGAGCTGCGCCCCTGGCCGCCCCGCTCTCCACAGCGCCGGGCGTCGAGGGGCGCGGTTCGTTCGAGAGGACTGACTCAGCCCCATGGCGAAGATCCTGAAGTTCGACGAGGACGCCCGTCGCGCCCTCGAGCGCGGTGTCAACAAGCTCGCCGACACCGTCAAGGTGACCATCGGCCCCAAGGGCCGCAACGTCGTCATCGACAAGAAGTTCGGCGCTCCCACCATCACCAACGACGGTGTGACGATCGCCCGCGAGGTCGAGCTCGACGACCCGTACGAGAACCTCGGCGCCCAGCTGGTGAAGGAGGTGGCCACCAAGACCAACGACATCGCTGGTGACGGCACCACCACCGCCACCGTGCTGGCCCAGGCGCTGGTCCGCGAGGGCCTGCGCAACGTCGCCGCCGGCGCCTCCCCGGCCGCCCTGAAGAAGGGCATCGACGCCGCGGTCAAGGCCGTCTCCGACGAGCTGCTCGCCACCGCGCGCCCGATCGACGACAAGGCCGACATCGCCGCCGTGGCCGCGCTCTCCGCGCAGGACCAGCAGGTCGGCGAGCTCATCGCCGAGGCGATGGACAAGGTCGGCAAGGACGGTGTCATCACCGTCGAGGAGTCCAACACCTTCGGCCTGGAGCTCGACTTCACCGAGGGCATGGCCTTCGACAAGGGCTACCTGTCCCCGTACATGGTGACCGACCAGGAGCGTATGGAGGCCGTCCTCGACGACCCGTACATCCTGATCCACCAGGGCAAGATCTCCGCGATCGCCGACCTGCTCCCGCTCCTCGAGAAGATCATCCAGGCCGGCTCCTCCAAGCCGCTGCTGATCATCGCCGAGGACGTCGAGGGCGAGGCCCTGTCGACCCTGGTCGTCAACAAGATCCGCGGCACCTTCAACGCGGTCGCGGTCAAGGCCCCCGGCTTCGGCGACCGCCGCAAGGCGATGCTCGGCGACATGGCCGCCCTCACCGGTGCCACCGTCGTCGCCGAGGAGGTCGGCCTCAAGCTCGACCAGGTCGGCCTGGACGTGCTCGGCACCGCCCGTCGCGTGACGGTCACCAAGGACGACACCACCATCGTCGACGGTGGCGGCAAGTCCGAGGACGTCACCGGCCGCGTGGCGCAGATCAAGGGCGAGATCGAGTCCACCGACTCCGACTGGGACCGCGAGAAGCTCCAGGAGCGCCTCGCGAAGCTGGCCGGCGGCGTGTGCGTGATCCGCGTCGGCGCCGCCACCGAGGTGGAGCTGAAGGAGCGCAAGCACCGTCTGGAGGACGCCATCTCCGCGACCCGCGCCGCGGTCGAGGAGGGCATCGTCTCCGGTGGTGGCTCCGCGCTGGTCCACGCCGTCAAGGTGCTCGAGGGCAACCTCGGCAAGACCGGCGACGAGGCCACCGGTGTCGCGGTCGTCCGCCGCGCCGCGGTCGAGCCGCTGCGCTGGATCGCCGAGAACGCGGGCCTCGAGGGCTACGTCATCACCTCGAAGGTGGCGGAGCTCGACAAGGGCCAGGGCTTCAACGCCGCCACCGGCGAGTACGGCGACCTGGTGAAGGCCGGCGTCATCGACCCGGTCAAGGTCACGCGCTCCGCGCTGGAGAACGCCGCGTCGATCGCCTCCCTCCTCCTGACCACCGAGACGCTCGTGGTCGAGAAGAAGGAAGAGGAGCCGGCGGACGCGGGCCACGGCCACAGCCACGGCCACGCCCACTGACGTCACCCGACGCAGTAGTACGCCGTAGTACGCGGTAGTACGCGGTACATCAGAGGCCCGGTGCCCCCGTCGCGGGGGCACCGGGCCTCGGTGCTGCTCCGGGCGGCTACGCCGACCTGGTCAGCTGCGAGGGCCGTACGGGGTCGGCGAACGGCACGCCCGCGGCGTACCGCTCCAGCTCGTCCAGCGCCTGGTCCGCCATCCGGTGCAGCTCGTTGCCGAGTGAACCGGCCACGTGCGGCGTGAGCAGCACGTTCGGCAGCTCGTACAGCGGCGAGTCCGGCGGCGGCAGCTCCGGGTCCGTCACGTCCAGCACGGCGTGCAGACGACCGGAGCGCAGGTGCGCGAGGAGGGCCTCCTCGTCGACGAGCGAGCCGCGCGAGGTGTTGACCAGCGTCGCCCCGTCCGGCATCGCCGCCAGCTGGCGCGGCCCGATCATCCGGTACGTCGACGGCAGCTGCGGCGCGTGGACGGAGACGACCGACGCGCGGGCGCACAACTCGTCCAGGGGCACCGGCTCCACGCCGAGCGCCACCGCCCCGGCGGCGTCCACGTACGGGTCGTACAGCAGGACCCGCAGGTCGAAGGGGCGCAGCAGCTCGATCACGCGGCGGCCGATGCGCGAGGCGCCGACGATGCCGACGGTACGGCGGTAATTGCCGGCGGCGGCGAGCTCCTCGTGCCAGTCGTGCGCGGCGCGCAGCTGCGCGTACCGCCGGGCCGAGGGCAGGACGTGCTTGCCGGCGAGGAGGATCGCGGCGAGCGCGTACTCGGCGACGGGCAGCGCGTTGGCCGCGGCCGCCGAGGTGACGGTGATGCCGCGCGCCCAGCAGGCCCCGGTGACGTGGTGCTTGACCGACCCGGCGGCGTGGACGACGGCGCGCAGGCGCGGGGCCCGGTCGAGGACGGCGGCCGTCAGCGGGGTGGCGCCCCAGCAGGTGAAGAGGACCTCGGCCTCGGCGAGGGCGGCCGCGACACGGGGGGTGGGCTCGGTCAGGTCGTGGGCGACCAGGTGCGGGTCGGTGCGCGACAGGGCGGCGAGGCGGGCCCGGTGCGCGTCGGTGAACAGGCGGTCCGCGATGCCGGGGCCCATCGCCAGGAGGACCGTCGGCCGGTTGTCGGTGGCGTGGTGCATGGTGGAAACCGAGCTCCTCACTTGACGCTGCCGGCGCTCAGGCCGGCTTTCCAGTGGCGTTGGAGGGAGACGAACGCAACGACCAGGGGGACGACGGCGAGCAGGGAGCCGGTGACGACGAGGGGGTAGAAGTCCGGTTCGGCGTGGGCGTTGCTGTTCCATGCGTACAGGCCGAGGCTCAGCGGGAAGAGCTTCTGGTCCGAGAGCATCACCAGGGGGAGGAAGAAGTTGTTCCAGATGGCGGTGAACTGGAAGAGGAAGACGGTCACGAAGCCCGGCATCACCATGCGCAGCCCGATGGACCAGAAGGTGCGCAGCTCGCCGGCCCCGTCGATACGGGCGGCCTCCAGCGCCTCGCCGGGGATGTAGCCGGCGCTGAAGACGCGGGAGAGGTAGACGCCGAAGGGGTTGACCAGGACCGGGATCAGCACGGCCCAGTAGGTGTTGACGATGCCGGTGCTGCTGGCGAGCAGGTACATGGGCAGGGCGAGCGCGGTGGTGGGGACGAGCACGCCCAGCAGGACGGTGCCGAAGAGCTTCTCCTTGCCCCGGAAGTCGTACGTGTCGAAGGCGTAGCCGGCGGCGACGCAGATCAGCGAGCAGACGAGGGCGCCGCCGCCCGCGTACAGCAGGCTGTTGAGGTACCAGCGGACGTACACGCCGTCGCCGTACTCGGCGAGCCGGGTCAGGTTGCCGGACAGGTCGAAGCCCTCGAAGGAGAGGGCGTCCCCGCCGAGCAGCCCGCCCGCGTCCTTGGTGGCGGCCGTGACCAGCCAGACGAGGGGGAAGAGCATGTAGGCGGTGGACAGCAGCAGGACGCCGTTGACTGCGGTGCGGGACAGCCAGCGGCTGGGCGGCCCGGGGCGGGCGGTCGCGCTCATGCGTGCTTCTCCTGGCGGCGGCCGGTGAGGCGGGTGACGGCGAAGGACAGCAGCGCGGCGGTGAGCGCGAGGAGTACGGAGGCGGCGGCGGCGAGCCCGTAGTCGTTGCGGTCGAAGGCCGCGGAGTACGCGTACATGTTGGGCGTCCAGGAGGAGGTGACGGCGGAGCCCGTGCCCTTGTTGAGGATCAGCGGCTCGGTGAACAGCTGGAGCGAGCCGATGAGGGTGAAGAGCGCGACCATCGTCAGCGACGCGCGGATCAGCGGGAGTTTGATGCCGAACGCGATGCGCCAGGCGCCGGCGCCGTCGACCGTCGCCGCTTCGAGGACGGAGCGGTCGATGGCCTGGAGGGCCGCGTAGAAGATCACCATGTTGTAGCCGAGCCATTCCCACAGCGCGATGTTGACGATGGAGGGGAGGGCGCCTTCGGGGGAGAAGAAGTCGAAGCCGATCCCGCCGGACTCCATGGCCTTCACGACCGGGCTGAGCTGGGGCGTGTAGAGGTAGACCCAGATCAGCGCGGCGATGATGCCGGGCACGGCGTGCGGCAGGAAGAGCGCGAGCTGGAAGAAGCGGCGGGCGCGGGCGAGCGCCGAGTCGAGCAGCAGGGCGAGGGTGAGGGCCCCGGCGAGCAGCAGCGGGATGTAGAACAGGCAGTATCCGAGCAGGACGCCGAAGCCCTCGAGGAAGGCCCGGTCCGCGAGCGCGGCCGCGTAGTTGTCGAGTCCGGTGAAGACGGTCTCGGTGCCGCCGAAGCCCAGCCCCGACTGCTTCTCGCTGAACAGGCTGAGCCAGACCGCGTATCCGACCGGCACCACCATCACGGCGGTGAACAGCGCGAAGAAGGGGGCCAGGAGGACGGCTGCGGCACGGTTGCGCGCACCGGCACCGGCACCGGCACCCGTACGGGATCCGGCAGCGGTACGGGCGCCGGCATGGACACCGGCACCGGCAGCGGTACGGGCTCCGGCTCCGGCAGGGACGCGGGCGACTCCGGTTCCGGCGGCGCGCGCGGCACGGGCCTTCATCGGTTCAGCCCTCGACCTTCAGGCCGCGCTTGGTCAGCTCGGCGACGGTCGCGTCGTGCCCGGCCTTCACGGCCTCGGCGAGGGTGACGCCGCCGCTCGCGACCTTGCCGAACCGGTCCTTGATGGCGGTGTTGGTGGTGCCGGTGGCCGGGCCCCAGGCCCAGTGCGGGTTGATGGAGGCTCCCGCCTGCTCGAACAGCCGGTAGATGTCCTGGCCGCCGTAGAAACCGGCGTCGAAGGAGCGCTTGGCGACCGGGCGCAGGGCGGTGGCGGCCGGGAAGGCGCTGGAGGTGCCGGAGGAGATCCGGGCCGTGACGCCCTCCTCGGTGGTGGCCATCCACTTCGCGAACTCGACCGCCGCCTCGGTCTTCTCGCTGTCCTTGGTCACGGCGAAGGTCGAGCCGCCGAGCATGCCGCTGGCGGGCTTGCCGTCCCAGCTGGGCATCGGGGCGACGGCCCACTTGCCGCTCTGTTCGGGCAGCGTGCCCTTGAGGACGCCCGCGCCCCAGGAGGCGCCGAGGTAGCCGAGGGTGGTGCCGTTCTTCAGGGAGCCGGTCCACTCGGGGGTGAACGAGGCGTCGTTGTGGACGAGGTCGGCGTCGAGGAGCCCCTGCCAGTAGGCGGTGACCTTGTTGGTGGCCGCGTCGCCGGTTTCGATCTTCCAGGTGTCGCCCTCGGCCTTGAACCACTGGGCCCCGGCCTGCCAGGCCATCGCCTCGAAGGTGGTCGGGTCGTCGGGGAAGAAGGTGGCGATCCTGGCCTTGGCGTCGGCCTTCTTGACCTTCTCGGCCGCCGCCTTGAACTCGTCCCACGTGCGGGGGACGGCGACGCCGTACTTCGCGAAGAGGTCCTTGCGGTAGTAGAAGGCCTGCGGCGCGGCGTCGAAGGGCACGGCCCAGGTCTTGCCGCCGAGGGTCGTGAGCTGGACGGCCTGCGGCAGCAGCTTCTTCTTCTCCTCCTCGGAGAAGTGGGCGCCGATGTCCTGGAGCGAACCCTGGCTGACGAACTCGGGGAGCGAGGGGTACTCGATGGAGACCAGGTCGGGGGCGTTGCCCGCCTTCACCGCGTTGGAGATCTTGGCGTAGCCGCCCGCGTTGCCGGCGGGGATCTCCTCGAACCTCACCTTGATGTCCGTGTGCGAGGCGTTGAACGCGTCGACGACCTCCTTCGACCCCTTGGCCCAGCCCCAGAAGGTGAGGGTCACGGGCTTGCCGTCGGCCCCCGGGGCTGACGCGTCGTCACCGCCACCGTCACCGCCGCCGCACGCCGTGAGGACGGCGAACGCGGTGGCGGTGGCGGTGAGGGCTATGGCGGCGGACGTTCTCCGGCTGCGGCGCATGGCGGGCTCCAGCTTCGTACGAAGGGGCGACAGGAACGGACCTCGTGGCCGAGATACTTGGGCCCCTCATGAGCGAAGTCAAGAGCGAAAGATTGTTTGATCGAAAAAAGATCAGATCGGTTTCGGATCCGCGGCACCCGAGGAGGCGCCGCACGAGGCCCGTACGCGCAGCCTCGGCAGCAGCGTCACATGCCGCCGCGGCTCCTCCCGGTCGGCGGTCCCGGCTCCGGCTCCCGCCGCTGCCCCGGCTCCGGCCCCGGGTCCCGCCTCCGCGAGCCGCTCCAGCAGCAGCTCGGTGGCGAGCCGCCCCACGTGCCGCTTCGGCGGCGCCACGGCCGTCAGCGGCGTATCGGCGAGCGCCGCCACCTCGTCGTCGTACGCGATCAGCGCCAGGTCCTGCGGCACCCGTACGCCCAGCTCGGCGAGGCGCTGCACCATCTGGATGGCGTCCACGTCGTTGTGCACCAGCGCCGCCGTGGCCGCGCCCGACGCCACCGCCGCCGACAGCGCCCGCACCGCCTCCTCGAACCCCTCCGGGTCCAGCTCCGCCGGTACGGAGTCGATCACCGGGCCGGGCCCGGTCAGGCCCAGCGCGCCCAGCGCCTCCGCGTACCCGGCGCGCACCGCGAGCGCGGTCGGGCTGTCCGCCCGGGCCACCAGCAGCGGCGCCCCGTGGCCGAGCCCGACCAGGTGGCGCACGGCGAGGACCACCCCGTGCCGGTGGTCCGACGACACTCGGTCCAGGGCGTCCAGCGGCGAGCCCGGCGTGGCCCGCCGCTCCAGCAGCACCGCCGGGACGGGCAGCTCGGCGATCCAGTCGCTGTGCGCGGCCTGGTCGCCCGGCGCCCGCCAGCCCGGCGCGACCAGCAGCCCCTCGGCGCCGGCCGCCAGCAGGCCCTCGGTGCGCGCCCGGTCGTCCTCCGGCCGGTAGTCCGAGATGCGCAGGATCAGCCGCGCCCCGGCCCCGGCGGCCGCCTCGCGCGCCCCGCGGATGATCTCCGCGAAGTAGTACGTCGCGGACGGCGCGAGCAGCCCCAGCACCGGGCCGCCGTCCTGCCCCGGCCCCTCGGCGCCGGAGGGCCGCTCGGGCCAGGAGACCTGACCGTGCACCCGGTCCAGCAGCCCCCGGGCCGCCAGCGCCTCCACGTCCCGGCGCGCCGTGACGGGGGAGACGCCCAGCTGCGCGGCCAGCTCCGACACCCGGGCCGTGCCCCGCTCCCGGACCAGGGCCAGCAGCCGGTCATGACGTTCGACAGCACTCTCGCGCACGCGGAAGTCCCCCTTGAGGTGTGGTGGCTCTTCAGACCCTAGTCCAGCTGATCGAAACCCGAGAAGTTCCGATCATTCGATCGGAACCGGCGGCATCCGGCGACAGCCGACGACGTCCGTCGGCATCCGACGACATCCGTCGAGATCCGATCGCTCGGCCACGTCGCGGCTACCGCGGCCCGTACTTGCGGCCCGCCCGCGAGCTGAAGCCACCGAGCAGTCCGCGCGGCGCCAGCTTCACCACGCCCATCAGCGCCTTGTACCGCGGATCGGGGATCGACACCGTCTTGCCGCGCGCCAGGTCGGCCAGCGCCTCCCGGACCAGCTTGTCGGCGTCCAGCCACATCCAGCCGGGGATGTTGTCCGTCCCCATCCCGGCCCGCTCGTGGAACTCCGTCCGTACGAACCCCGGGCACAGCGCCATCAGCCGCACCCCGCTGCCCGCCAGATCGCGCGCCGCCCCCTGGGTGAACTGCACGACCCACGCCTTCGACGCCCCGTACGTGCCCCGCGGCACGAACGCGGCCACCGACGCGACGTTCACCACGCCGCCCCGGCCGCGCTCGCGCATCGACCGGGTCGCCGCCGCCGTGAGGCGGAGCACCGCCTCGCAGTGGACCGTGAGCATCTTCAGCTCGTCGGCCATGGACACTTCGAGGAACCGGCCCTTGTTGCCGAACCCGGCGTTGTTGACCAGCAGGTCCACCGGCCGCTTCGGGTCGGAGAGCCGCGCCTCCACGGCCGCGATGCCCTCCTCCCGCGACAGGTCCGCGGCCAGGACCTCCGCCTCGACACCGTGGCGGTCGTGCAGCTCGGTCGCCTGCTCCCGAAGCCGCTTCACATCGCGCGCCACCAGCACCACGTCGCGGCCCTCCGCCGCCAGCCGCCGCGCGAAGGCGGCCCCGATTCCCGCCGTCGCGCCCGTAATCAGTGCAGTCGTCATACGGGCACGTTAGTGCCCGTCGGTGAAGCGTTCGTACGCGCGTACTTGAGTGCCGTCTCGCGGAGCTCCGGGCCGAGCGCGTCCCCCGCCGCCAGCACCCCCGGCAGCAACTCGCGCCGCACGGTGAGGGCCTGGAAGGCGAGCGCCACGGTGACGTCGTGGTCCGGCCGGTGCACCACCTCCACCGGGTCGCCGGCCCGGATCTCGCCCGGCTCGACGACCCGGAGGTACGCGCCCGGCGCCCCCTGCTCCGTGAACCGCTTGACCCAGCCCTTCTCCTCCAGCCAGCTCGCGAACGTACGGCACGGGATCCGCGCCGACGCCACCTCCAGGACGAGCTCGGAACCGATCCGCCAGCGCTCCCCGATCCGCGCGCCGTTCACGTCGAGGCCCGACGTGGTCAGGTTCTCGCCGAACGCGCCGTTGGCCAGGGGCCGGCCCAGCACGGCCTCCCAGTGGTCGAGGTCCTCGCGCGCGTACGCGTACACCGCCTGGTGCGTACCGCCGTGGTGGCGCACGTCGCACACCGCATCCCCGGCCACGCCGCTCGCGCCCCCGCCCTCGGGCCCGGGTTCCGCCACCCGCACCGCCCCCTCGACGGGCCGCTTGTCGATCCCAGTGGTGCCGCTCGGCGCGTCGGTGTACGCGACGGCCTGCGGCCGCCCGACGTTCACGGTCAGAATCCTCATGGCGCGGCAGGCTAGCCCGCGTAACCCAAAGTGACCAGTGAATATTTCGCTGAACACCCAAGCAAGTCTTATATTCGAAGGGTGATCGAAGCCCGCCATCTCCGCGTCCTGCGTGCCGTGGCCGCCACCGGCTCCTTCTCCGCGGCCGCCCGCGAACTGGGCTGTACGCAGCCCGCCGTGAGCCAGCAGATGAAGGCGCTCGAAGCGTCCGCGGGTACCCCGCTGCTGATCCGCACGGGCCGCGAGATGCGCCTCACCCAGGCCGGCGAGGCGCTCGTACGCCACGCCTCCGGCATCCTCGCGGGGCTCACCGCCGCGGAGGAGGAGATCGCCGCCATCGCGGGCCTGCGGGCGGGCCGGGTCCGGCTGGTCTCCTTCCCCAGCGGCAGCTCCAGCCTGGTGCCCGGCGCCCTCGCCGCCCTGCGCGCCGCCCACCCCGGCACCCGCGTCTCCCTGGTCGAGGCCGAGCCGCCGCGCTCGGTGGAGATGCTCCGCGAGGGCGACTGCGACGTGGCGCTCGCCTTCCGCTACCGCCCGGCCGTCGCGGAGTGGGACGACCTGGTCGTCCGGCCCCTGCTCGCCGACCGCCTGGTCGGCCTGGTCCCCGAGGGGCACCGCCTCGCGGACGCCGGTTCCGTCTCCATCGGCGACCTGGCCGAGGAGTCCTGGATCGCCGGCTGCCCGCGCTGCCGCCGCCAGCTGGTCAGCGTGTGCGAGAGCGCCGGTTTCACCCCGCGCATCGACTTCGCGACCGACGACTACCCGGCGGTGGTGGGCCTGGTCGGCGCCGGCCTGGGCGTCGCCGTACTGCCGGAGCTGGCCATCGAGTCCGTACGCCCCCGGGGCGCCCGCACGGTCGTCGTGGAACCCGCCCTGGAGCGGGAGATCGTCGCCCTCACCCTGCCGGACCTGGCCAACGTCCCGGCCGTCGCGGCCACCCTCGACCACCTGGCGCGCACGGCGGCCCGGACCTGAACACCGGAAGGGCTCGGACACCGGAAGGGCCTGAACATTCAGAAGGGCGGCCCCGTTGGGCCGCCCTGAGTCCTGTCGGGTGAAGACCTGGTGAAGAAACGTTCCTTCAGCTGCGTGCCGCCGATCCCGTGTGTGCCGCCGATCCCGCCGATGCTCCCGGGCCTCCTGCCGCCGATGCCGCCGACGTCGTGACCAGACGATTGCGGGCCCGCCCCATGAGCTCCTCGCGCTCGTCCTCGGTGAGGCCGCCCCATACGCCGTAGGGCTCCCGCACGGCCAGCGCGTGGGCCGCGCACTCCGCGCGGACCGGGCACCGCATGCAGACCTCTTTCGCCGAGTTCTCGCGCGCACTCCGCGCCGCGCCGCGCTCCCCCTCCGGGTGGAAGAAGAGCGAACTGTCGACCCCCCGGCAGGCCGCGAGGAGCTGCCAGTCCCACAGGTCGGCGTTGGGTCCGGGAAGGCGGGAGAAATCTGCCATAGCGCATGTCCCCTTGAAACCGGTGCTGAGCGGATAGCTGGGCTGATGCCTGGGCTGATACAGCCACGACCGTACAACTACTGTCTAAGTAGATGTAAATATGACTCATTGCGAATCTAGCTACAGACACCGACAAAGTGAAGGAAAAGCCGCTAAATGGGGCATAGCTCTGGGTGAAGCAACGGTGACCTGCGTCGCTCTGCTCCGTACGCGCTCACTCACGTAGAGTGCCGAAGGGGGAGGGCGGACCCGTAACTCTTTCGAGTGACCGTCGTTGAGAGTGCGGAGGCGGTTGAGAGAACAAGCGCTCGGGCAGACGTCCGGGCGCGTCAACCGCACAGGTGACGATACGTAACCAGCCTGGAGGCCCAAGGTGACGCGCATCAGCTGCGGAGGACGGCCATGACATCCGTCCTCGTCTGCGACGACTCCCCGCTTGCCCGAGAAGCGCTCCGCCGCGCCGTCGCCACCGTGCCCGGCGTCGAGCGCGTGACGACCGCGGCCAACGGCGAGGAAGTCCTCCGCCGCTGGGGCGCGGACCGCTCGGACCTGATTCTGATGGACGTACGCATGCCCGGACTGGGCGGCGTGGAGACCGTCCGCCGGCTGCTCTCCGCGGACCCCGGCGCCCGCATCATCATGCTCACCGTCGCCGAGGACCTCGACGGCGTCGCGCTCGCCGTCGCCGCGGGTGCCCGGGGCTATCTGCACAAGGACGCCTCGCGCGCCGAGCTGCGCGCCACCGTCACCCAGGCGCTCGCCGACCCGACCTGGCGCCTCGCCCCGCGCCGGCTGCGCTCGGCCGAGATGGGCGCCGCGCCCACGCTCACCGCGCGCGAGATCCAGGTCCTCGAGGGCATGAGTCACGGCCGCTCCAACGCCGAGATCGGCCGCGAGCTGTTCCTCTCCGAGGACACGGTCAAGACCCACGCCCGGCGGCTGTTCAAGAAGCTGGGCGCCTCGGACCGGGCGCACGCCGTCGCGCTCGGATTCCGCTGGGGTCTGGTGCGCTAGCACGTGACCGTTCGGATCCCCGTCCGCCGCCCGGCGGACGGGGCGGCGGAGGCCCGATGTCTGTTTCCGGCTCGATGCCGCATCCTTGAGATGTGGAGTTCCTCGGGGACGAGTCGATCGAGCGGGAGGGGAGGGCGCAGGAGATGACGTCCGGCGCACCTGCTCATAACGCTTCGGTGCACAAGTACGCACGCGGTGCCACCGAGCGGCAGACGTCAAGGCACGATGGACCGATGCGCGATGACGAGACGCAGGTGTCTGCCATGTCCGCGGGAGCGGGGGCGATCGGAGCGCTGGTCCACCGTGCCGTCGAAGGCGACGAGCAGGCCACCCACGACCTCCTGGCGCACGTCCACCCCCTGGCCCTGCGGTACTGCCGTACCCGGCTGAGCAGGCTCCCCGGTGACGCGCGCCACTTCGTCGAGGACCTGGCCCAGGAGGTCTGCGTCGCCGTCCTGATGGCGCTGCCGCGCTACAAGGACACCGGGCGGCCCTTCGAGGCGTTCGTCTTCGCCATCGCCGGACACAAGGTGGCCGACCTCCAGCGGGCCGCGATGCGGCACCCCGGATCCACCGCCGTACCGTCCGACGAGATGCCCGAGCGCCCGGACGACTCGCTCGGACCGGAGGAGCGGGCCCTGCTCAGCGACGACGCCGAGTGGGCCAAGAAGCTCCTCGCCAACCTGCCGGAGAACCAGCGCGAGCTGCTGGTGCTGCGCGTCGCCGTCGGCCTCACCGCCGAGGAGACCGGCCAGATGCTCGGGATGTCCCCGGGCGCCGTGCGGGTCGCCCAGCACCGCGCCCTCAGCCGCCTGCGCGCCCTCGCCGAACAGTGAGCGGCCCGTCCGTACGGCCGCCCGTAAGGCGCCCGCGCCCACGTCGTGCGGCCGCTCCGCGCGGCCTCGTACGGCCGCGTCCGTCCGTGTGAACGTACAAACCTTCCGGGTGATCTTGCTCGTGGAATGAGACACGCGCTCAGCCCGTTAGCATGGACATCCGCACCGATCAAGGCCATTTGGGGAAGGTGTCATGACTGCCAACGTCGACGGAGTGCCCGAGAAATTCGCGACACTCGGGCTGACCTACGACGACGTGCTGCTGCTGCCGGGCGCGTCGGACATGGCGCCCGACCAGATCGACACTTCCTCGTACATCTCCAAGAACGTACGGGTGAACATCCCGCTGCTGTCCGCGGCGATGGACAAGGTCACCGAGTCCCGCATGGCCATCGCCATGGCCCGTCAGGGCGGCGTCGGCGTCCTCCACCGCAACCTCTCCATCGCCGACCAGGCCAACCAGGTCGACCTGGTGAAGCGCTCCGAGTCCGGCATGGTCACCGATCCGATCACGGTCCGCCCGGAGGCCACCCTCGCCGAGGCCGACGCCATCTGTGCGAAGTTCCGCATCAGCGGCGTCCCGGTCACCGACCCGGCGGGCAAGCTCCTCGGCATCGTCACCAACCGCGACATGGCCTTCGAGACCGACCGCCACCAGCAGGTGCGCGACGTCATGACCCCCATGCCGCTGGTCACCGGCAAGGTCGGCATCTCCGGCGTCGACGCCATGGAGCTGCTGCGCCGCCACAAGATCGAGAAGCTGCCGCTCGTCGACGACTCCGGCATCCTCAAGGGCCTCATCACGGTCAAGGACTTCGTCAAGGCGGAGAAGTACCCGAACGCCGCGAAGGACAAGGAAGGCCGGCTGATCGTCGGTGCCGCCGTCGGTGTCGCGGGCGACGCGTACGAGCGCGCCCAGGCGCTGATCGAGGCGGGCGTCGACTTCATCGTCGTCGACACCGCGCACGGCCACTCCCGGCTGGTCGGCGACATGGTCGCCAAGATCAAGTCGAACTCCTCGGTGGACGTCATCGGCGGCAACGTCGCCACCCGCGACGGCGCCCAGGCGCTCGTCGACGCCGGTGTCGACGGCATCAAGGTCGGCGTCGGCCCCGGCTCCATCTGCACCACCCGCGTCGTCGCCGGCATCGGCGTCCCGCAGGTCACCGCCATCTACGAGGCCTCCCTGGCCGCCCGCGCGGCCGGTGTCCCGGTCATCGGCGACGGAGGCCTGCAGTACTCGGGCGACATCGCCAAGGCCCTGGTCGCCGGCGCCGACACGGTGATGCTCGGCTCGCTGCTCGCGGGCTGCGAGGAGTCGCCGGGCGAGCTGATGTTCATCAACGGCAAGCAGTTCAAGTCCTACCGCGGCATGGGCTCCCTCGGCGCCATGCAGTCCCGTGGCGAGCAGCGGTCCTTCTCCAAGGACCGGTACTTCCAGGAGGGCGTCGCCTCCGACGAGAAGCTGGTCCCCGAGGGCATCGAGGGCCAGGTGCCCTTCCGCGGCCCGCTGTCCGCGGTCGTCCACCAGCTGGTCGGCGGTCTGCGCCAGTCGATGTTCTACGTCGGCGGGCGCACGGTCCCCGAGCTCCAGGAGCGCGGCAAGTTCGTCCGGATCACGTCGGCGGGCCTCAAGGAGAGCCACCCGCACGACATCCAGATGACCGTCGAGGCGCCGAACTACAGCAGGAAGTAGCAGCGGGAATCAGGCGTACGCGCGGGAGGGGCGGTTCCGGGATACGGCCGGAACCGCCCCTCCCGCGTGTGTCGGGGATACTGGTAGGCGCAGACGTAGAGGGAAAGGCCACACATCGTGACTGAGATCGAGATCGGGCGCGGCAAGCGCGGCCGCAGGGCGTACGCGTTCGACGACATCGCCGTCGTACCGAGCCGGCGCACCCGGGACCCGAAGGAGGTCTCGATCGCCTGGCAGATCGACGCCTACCGCTTCGAGCTGCCGTTCCTGGCCGCCCCCATGGACTCGGTGGTCTCGCCCGAGACCGCCATCCGCATCGGGCGGCTCGGCGGCCTCGGCGTCCTGAACCTCGAGGGCCTGTGGACCCGCTACGAGGACCCGCAGCCGCTGCTCGACGAGATCGCCGAGCTGCCGGGCGAGACCGCGACCCGCCGTCTGCAGGAGATCTACGCGGCCCCGATCCAGGAGGAGCTGATCGGGCGGCGCATCAAGGAGGTGCGCGACTCGGGCGTGGTCACCGCGGCCGCGCTCTCCCCGCAGCGCACGGCGCAGTTCTCCAAGGCCGTGGTGGACGCCGGTGTCGACCTCTTCGTCATCCGCGGCACCACCGTCTCCGCCGAGCACGTCTCCGGCGCGGCCGAGCCGCTGAACCTGAAGCAGTTCATCTACGAGCTGGACGTCCCGGTCATCGTCGGCGGCTGCGCCACCTACACCGCCGCCCTGCACCTGATGCGCACGGGCGCGGCGGGCGTCCTGGTGGGCTTCGGCGGCGGCGCCGCGCACACCACGCGCAACGTCCTGGGCATCCAGGTCCCGATGGCGACCGCCGTCGCGGACGTCGCGGCCGCCCGCCGCGACTACATGGACGAGTCCGGCGGCCGGTACGTCCACGTCATCGCGGACGGCGGCGTCGGCTGGTCCGGCGACCTGCCCAAGGCGATCGCGTGCGGCGCCGACGCGGTGATGGTCGGCTCCCCGCTGGCCCGCGCGACGGACGCGCCGGGCAAGGGCCGCCACTGGGGCATGGAGGCCGTCCACGAGGACGTGCCGCGCGGCAAGCTGGTCGACCTCGGTGCGGTCGGCACGACGGAGGAGATCCTCACCGGTCCCTCGCACTCCCCGGACGGGTCGATGAACTTCTTCGGCGCCCTGCGCCGCGCGATGGCCACGACCGGCTACAGCGAGCTCAAGGAGTTCCAGCGCGTCGAGGTGACGGTCGCGGACGCCCAGCACAGCCGCTGACCGCTTCCCACGCGCCTTCGCGCGACGGGGCCCGCACCGAGCGCCGGTGCGGGCCCCGTCGGCGTAACGGTCCCGTCCGCGTACGGCCCTCTCCGCGGACGGCTTGTCCGTACGGTCCTGTCCGCGCGGTCCTAGGAGAGGAGCGACGGCGCCGCGGAGGTGCGGATGGCGGCCGGCGGGAGCGTGACGCCGCAGCCGATCCGCAGCCCGGGGACGAGCTCGTTGTCCGGGCCGACGGCCGCGCGGGCGCCGACGACCGTGTCCCGCAGGGTGGTGCCCGCGCCGATCGAGGCGCCTTCGCCGACCACGGAGCGGTGCACCAGGGCGCCGCCGGCTATCCGGGCGCCCGGCAGCAGCACGCTGCCCTCCACGACCGCCCCGGCCGCCACGACGGCCCCCTCGCACACCACGGTGCCGCCGCTGAGCACCGCGGCCGGGTCCACCAGGGCGCCCGGCAGGACGAGCGCGTCACCGGCCGGGCCCGGGAGCGCGGGCGAGGCGACCGCGCCGGTGACCAGGTCGGCGGAGCCCCGTACGAAGGCCTGCGGCGTGCCCAGGTCCAGCCAGTAGCCGGAGTCGACCACGCCGTGCAGGGGGACACCGGCGGCGAGCAGGCCGGGAAACGTCTCCCGTTCCACCGACACCTCCCGCCCGGTGGGGATCGTGTCGATCACCGCGCGGGTGAAGACGTAGCAGCCCGCGTTGATCTGGTCCGTGGTGATCCGCTCCTCCGGCCCGGGCTTCTCCAGGAAGGCCGTCACCCGCCCCTCCGCGTCGGTCGGTACGAGCCCGAACGCGCGCGGGTCCGCGACCCGGGTCAGGTGCAGCGTGACGGCCGCCCCCGAGGACAGGTGGGCGGCGAGGTCCACGCCGGAGAGGATGTCGCCGTTGAAGACGAAGACCGGCTCCCGGGGGCCGCTCGTCAGGAGCGCGGCGGCGTTGCGGATGGCGCCGCCCGTGCCCAGGGGCTCCGGTTCCGTCGCGTACACCAGCTCCAGGCCGAGCGCGGAACCGTCGCCGTACTCCGCCTCGAACAGCTCGGCGAGGTACGACGTGGCGAGGACGAGCCGGGTCACTCCGGCGGCCGCCGCGCGGGCCAGCTGGTGCGTGAGGAGGGGGACGCCCGCGACCCTCAGGAGGGGCTTGGGGGTGTGGGTGGTCAGGGGCCGTAATCGCGTGCCCTTGCCGCCGACCAGGAGGATGGCCTCACTCATCGCGGGCTCACCCCTTTCTGCTGTTCCGAAGGGTCATGGTGCGGGGGTGGTGTCCGGACCGGCACGGGTTCCGGCGCCGGTCCCGGTGCCGCTGCCGGTCCCGGTCCCGGTGCCGCTCCCGGTCCCGGTCCCTGGGCCGGGATAGGCGGAGCCGAAGCACGAACGGATGGCTTCCTCCGTCTTCGCGCGGCCGGCGAAGTTCAGCCGGGACTCCTCGTCCGTCGGCGGGGTCCTCGGGTCGTCGTCGAAGTAGACCGACCACCAGTAGACGCCGCCCATCCGGCGTTCCCGGACCACCCGGCAGACGGCCGTGTACCAGTTGGCCTGGACGGCCGTGTTGACCTCACGCGTGGTGTAGAAGTCGCCGGGGGCGTGGTACGCGCCGTCCATCGCGGCGATGCCCGCCTCGGTCAGCACCACGCGGGGCAGGGGGCCCTCGGCCTTCTTGTCCAGCCAGGTGTTCCAGCCGGCGGCCAGCTGCTCGACGGACGCGTCGTCGGACACCTTCACGGGGAAGTACGCGTCGACGCCGAGGTGGGTGACCGGCACGTCGACCCGCCCGGCTACGTAACTGTCCCAGTTGGCGTCGTACGAGATCTCCCCCGAGAACCGCTTCTCGGCCGACTCCACCAGGGCCTTCCAGCCCTGCGCGCCCTCCATGGAGTTCAGCTCCGTGCCGATGACGAACGTCGCCGCCTTCTCGCCCTCCGCCACGTCCAGGTAGGGGCCCAGGAAGCGCTCGTACGAGGCGAACCAGGCCGAGCGGCTCGACGGGGCGATGTTGCCCCGCCAGCCCTCGGGCGGGTCCAGCGACTTCTCGTCCAGGAGGGGGCGGACCGTGGTGCGCAGGCCCGCCTTGCGGAAGGTCTCCAGGACGATGGCCAGATGCCCCGGGCTCGGCGTGTGGACGCCCGCCTTCAGCACGCTGGACGTACGCCCCTCCGTGTAGAGCGGGAAGGAGACGGCCACCGAGTTGGCCTTCAGGCCCACGAGGTAGTCGGCCTGTTCGGCGGCCTTCGCGGCGATGTACGCGTCGCTGTGGGACGCCTTGTCCTCCCAGTAGACCTGGACGCCCCACTGCGGCATGCCGGGCCGCCACGGCCGGGCCACGCGCGCGGGGGAGGTGTTCTTCCGGGCCCCGTCCCGGGAGGAGGGCGGCTCGGGCCGTACGGACGGTGGTGCGGAGTCGTCGCCGACCACGATCCTGGGGACCGGGTCGCCGGCCTCCCAGCGCACCGGGTGGTCACCCACCACGAGGGGCGCGCCGACGACCAGAACGGTCACCGTCACCGGGAACACGGCGAGGAGGGGGATCCTGGAACGCTGCTTCCGTGGTGCGGGGCTCGAG
This sequence comes from Streptomyces sp. NPDC045998, assembly GCF_056430285.1. Taxonomy (NCBI): domain Bacteria; kingdom Bacillati; phylum Actinomycetota; class Actinomycetes; order Kitasatosporales; family Streptomycetaceae; genus Streptomyces; species Streptomyces sp. NPDC045998. The sequence goes on along the minus strand of NZ_JBWKLJ010000010.1, from coordinate 202,731 downwards.
GAACTCACGGCATTCGTGCGACTCATGGGTCTCATGGGGCTCATCTGGGTTTCCGAACGCTATGCGGGCTTGGCGATGACGACGAACTTGTTCTCCTCGCGACGGAGGAACTTGATGAGCCCGCGCAGGCCGCCGAGTCCCTCCATCACCGAGAAGACCGGGATGAGCGCCAGCACCGCGAACGGCTCCCACCAGGCGCGCTTGCCGTTGAACGAGACCAGGGCGTTGAGCCGCAGCCCCTCCCAGTACGTCCAGATCACATAGGCGAAGCTCAGCGACCACATCACCACCACGGACTGGGTGACCGGAGAGGTGTTGAAGTCCCCGACCAGCCAGGCCACGAAGAGCACCGTCGCCACGTGCTGGAGCGGGCCGAGGACCCAGCTGACCATGCACAGCATCAGGAACCAGCGGTAGCGCAGCGGTATGGTCCGGTTGAAGCAGAGCGCCACCAGCCCCCACGCCCACCGCTCCCGCTGCTTGACGAAGTCCCGCGTGGTCGCGGGCGAAGCGCCGTAGCAGCGGCCGTTGAACCAGTCGCTGCGGCCGGGGTACGTACGGCAGAAGGTCAGCGCCAGCTGCGCGTCCTCCACGATCGCCTTCGGGCCGAAGTCCCAGCCGATGGTCGCCTCTATGGAGGCGCGTAACAGCAGCAGCTCCCCGTGGACGCCGGCGACGGGGGTGCCGAGACCGGTGAAGGCCCGGAACCGTGCGATGTCGTCGGCGGGGCGGACGGCGTCGGCGAGCCAGGTGAACCGGTTGACGGCGTTCTCACGCGGGTACGCCAGGATGCCCTGCGCCATGTGCTTGGCCTGGTCGCCGGCGCGCCGCTGGCGGTTGACGAACTGGGCGAGGGCCGCCGCCGTGTCCGGGCCCACCCCGGTGTCGTCGTCCATGTGCAGGACCCACACGTCGTCGAGCGCCTCGCCCTCGCCGATCCGCAGCTCGTGCGCGTAGTGGTTGGCCCGTGCCTTGAAGCGGGTGCCGTTGGGCGTCTCGTACGCCTTGGGGACCGTGACGACCCGGATGAGCGGGTGGGAGGCGGCGAGCGCGTCGATGCGGGCGGCGGCCTCGCAGCCCTCCTCGGTCAGCACGTCGACCCGCAGGTGCGGGAAGTACGCCGGGAGGTGCTCGACGTAGCTGAGGACCGACCTCTCCAGGGCCGGGTAGGTGTCGTGGCGGCCGATGGTCGGGACCAGCACGATCAGGGAGTCCTGCTCCACGGGCGCCGGCGGGGTCATCTCATGGGCGCGGCGCACCCGGCGGCGGATGAGCAGGACGCCCTGGAAGCCGACCATCACGCCGATGGCCGGCAGCGACCAGATGACCGAGAGGGTCCAGCCGAGCGGGGAGGGGTTCGGTTCGAAGACCCACAGGCCGAAGGCGAGCAGGCAGAGGAAGGGAAGCAGGAATGCCAGGACGCTCGGTTTCCACTTGGCATGCCGCTTCGCCATCCGGGCGTCGAGGCGGGACGGGGTCACCGCGCTGCGTACGGCGGTCGAAGACATGAGGAAGGGTCTCTCTCCGGTGCGTTGCATGCGTGACGGGACGGGACGGGAGGGGACGGGGGCCCTACGGGCTCGCTACGGAGTCACCGCTGCGGCGGCTGCGGCGGCTGCGGCGGCCGCGGTGCGCCGTAGGGCGGGCCCTGTGGCGGCCCCTGCCGCGCGTCCTGCTGCGGCCAGCCCGGCGGTACGGGCGGTACGGCGTTCCCGTACGGCTGCGGGGTGTGCGGCGCGGGCGGGGGTCCGGGGGTGTACGGCTGCGGCGCGGCCTGCGGAGGGCCCTGCTGCGGGTACGCCTGGGCGGACTGCTGAACCGAGTGCGGAGCCGACTGCTGAGCCGACTGCTGGGCGGCCTGCTGGGCGGCCTGGGCCTGCTGGGTCCACGGGTTGGCCGGTGGCTGCCACGGCTGGTGCGGCTCCCGCCCCCGGACGAGGAGGACGGTGAGCGCCGCGGTGACCAGGAAGCCCGCCGCGAACGTGACCAGCTTCAGCTGGCCCTCGAGGGTGCCCGTGAACCAGTCGCTCTGCTGGTCGTCCAGGAGCGCACCGGTGAGGCTGCGCAGCCGGTTGTAGCCCTCCACCAGGGCCACCCCGACGGCCAGTCCGCGCCCCAGGGCGTTGCCCTGCAGGATCAGCAGCCCCGCCGCCAGGTAGACGACCGCCCAGTTGAGGTTGAACGTCTCGGCGCGGCCCGAACCGTCGTTGAATCCGTAGTAGAAGACGCCCTGCAGGAACTCCGCGGGGCCCACCTGCCAGAAGCAGTTGTAGGCGGCCCAGACCAGCAGGACGCCCGCCCAGGCGAGGGCCGTCCAGGCGGCCGCGCGGTACGCGCGCGGCAGGGGCTGTTGCCGCTGTTCCCGTAACAGTGAGGCGGTCACGTGACTCCCGTTCGTCCCCCGGCCCGGAGTGGTCACCCCGGCCGAACTCGTGTGTCCTGACGTGTCGTGCTGTGCCGTGCGGTCTCGTGCTGTGCTGTGCTGTGCTGTGCCGTGCAGAGTCGTGCGGTCTCGTGTGGCGTCGTGTCGTGCCGTTCGGTCAGCGGCGGTGCAGTGCCCCCCAGTCGACGGGGCCGCCGCTGCCGCCGGTGAGCACCGACGGTGCGCCGTACGTCGCCTTGACGTCCTCCGGCGCGTTCCGGGCGGTCAGGCCGTCCCCCCAGACCGTCCACAACACCCAGGGCGCGTCCCGCAGCGTGTCGCGCCGGCGCACGCCCAGGGGCACGTGGAAGGACTCCGCGAGCACGCGCGGCTTGCCGTATCGGGCGAGGTCCCGGTGCCACCTGCTGGTCCAGGGGCCCGGGCCGAAGGGCTGGTCCGGGGTGCCGCTGTAGTCGTCGACGCCCACCACGTCGACGTACTCGGCCCCGGGGAAGTGGTCCCACGGCTCGCTGCCGTGGACCCCGTCCCACGCGGACGGCGCCCAGACGAAGATCAGGTTGTGCAGGCCGCGGGAGCCCACCAGGTAGTCGTGGAGCGTGCGCCACAGCGCGGCGTACTGCTCCGGGCGCAGCCCCGACCACCAGAAGCCGCGGTCCTCGCCGAGCGCGTTCATCTCGTGGTACGGGCGCAGCAGTACGGGGACGTCATGGGCGGCGAGGTAGCCGAGGTGGTCCGCGAGGAAGGAGAGGTCGAGCAGCAGGTCCCGGTGTTCGGCGGTGCCGGGGGTGATCACCCGGTCGATCCAGCCCGCGTCGCGGGCGGCCGGGGAGGTGCGCCGCATGGTGTGGTCGAAGCTCTTGACCGGGCTGCCGGGCCACGGCTGGTGGAAGGACATCCCGACCAGTCCGGCGGGTGCTCCGCCGTTGTGGGGCAGGGCGCCGCGGGTGCCGTCCCACCGGCGCTCCCTGCCGTCCCGGTTGTAGGAGCCGTCGGGGGTGCGGGGGAGGCCGTGCCAGACGCCCATGGCGAGGTCGACGGCGTCGTTCGTGTACGTCCAGTGGGCGCGGCGCGCGGGCCAGGCGGCGCGCGAGTAGGAGCGGGGCTCGCCGACGCCCCAGTCGGCCTCCTGATAGCCCGGTCCGAGGTCCACTTCGACGAAACCGGGCAGTTCGCCGGTGATGTCGCGGGGCTTGCGGTAGTAGTACCCGGCGGGTTTGACGCCCTGGTGGTCGCCGTAGCGCGGGTTGTACCGCTCGTTGTGGAGCTCGACGTGCTGGCCGATGACCGTGCCCCTGGGGCGGCCTGCCCGCGCGTCGGCCTCCAGGGCGGCTAATAAGCCGTAGACGGCGCGGGCGGCGGGGGTGGCCGCCGGGTCCCGGCCCGTCAGGTCGCTCTGCGGCCGTAAGTCCTTCGCCGCGGGGGCCCGGGAGGTGCTGAAGGCCGCCACTCCGGCGAGCGTGCCGGCGGCGCCGGCGCCGCCGACGAGCACGGTACGGCGTTTCATGTGCGAGGACCCCCCTCCGGTATGCGCGCAAGCCTTTCCCGCATCTTGCACTCAGACGGACCACGTTGGGGAAAAGTTGTACGGATTGGCCGTGAGGTCTTCGTTACGCGGGGTGTCAGGTGGGGCGGCCCTGTTCGGCCGTCACCCGTTCGGCCCAACAGGTGCCACTCAGAGGCGGTGTGCCGCCCCCACCGGGGTGACCCCGCGGGTGTCCAGGAGGAGCTGGGCCTTCACCGCCAGCCCCTGGAGGTCGTACGTACGGTGGTGCTGGAGCAGGATCGTCAGGTCCGCGGCGGCGGCCGCCTCGTAGAGCGAGTCCGCGCGGGGCACCGGCAGGTCGCGGACGCGCCAGTCGGCCACGTACGGGTCGTGGTAGCTGACCACCGCCCCCATGTCCATCAGGCGGCGGGCGATCTCGGTGGCGGGGGAGCCCTCCTGGTCGGCCAGGTCCGGCTTGTACGTGATGCCGAGCAGCAGCACGCGCGCGCCGCGCGCCGACTTGCCGTGCTCGTTGAGGAGAGTGGCGCAGCGCTGGATGACGTACTGCGGCATCCGTTCGTTGATGCGCGTCGCCAGTTCGACCAGGCGCAGCGGCCGGTGGGGGCCGATGGTGTCGACGGGTGTGCCGTGGCCGCCGACTCCGGGGCCCGGGCGGAAGGCCTGGAAGCCGAAGGGCTTGGTCTCGGCGCACCGGATGACGTCCCACAGGTCGACGCCGAGGTCGTGGCAGAGGACGGCCATCTCGTTGACCAGGGCGATGTTGACGTGGCGGAAGTTGGTCTCCAGCAGTTTGACGGTCTCCGCCTCGCGCGGCCCGCGGGCGCGGACGACCTTGTCGGTGAGGCGGCCGTAGAAGGCGGCGGCCGACTCGGTGCAGGCGGGGGTGAGGCCACCGATGACCTTGGGGATGTGGGCGTAGTCGTGCGCGCGGTTGCCGGGGTCGAGGCGGCCGGGCGAGTACGCCAGGTGGAAGTCGCGGCCGGCTCGCAGCCCGGAGCCCTCTTCGAGCAGCGGGCGCAGGACGTCCTCGGTGGTGCCGGGGTGCACCGGGGATTCCAGCAGGACGGTGGTGTGCGGGCGCAGCCGGGCGGCCAGGGCGCGGGCGGCGCCGGTGACGGCGGTCAGGTCCAGGGCCTGGTCGGCGCCGAGCGGGGTGGGCGCGCAGATGACGGCGGTGCGGACCCGGCCGAGCTCGGTGGGGTTGGTGGTGGGCCGGAAGCCCCCCGAGAGCATCCGGCGGATCTCGGACGCGGTCAGCGAGCCGTCGACCGGGGGGCGGCCGGCGGCGAGTTCCGCGACGGGGCGGGGATCGGTGTCGAAGCCGATGGTGCCGATACCGGCTGCTGTGGCGGCTTGGGCGAGGGGCAGTCCGAGGTGGCCGAGGCCGATGACGGCGAGGTCTGCGGGCATGGGTGATGCCGTCCTTTCCCGTAGCCGGAGTGGACGCGTTGTGCAAGTCCTGTGGACAGAACGAGCGGGAGCAATGTCAGACTAGGCGTAAATATGACCGTTATGTGGCATTGCCAGCGTTTGGACGTCCGAGTGTTGTCCACAGGCGGTGGCTGAAGTCGGAGCGCGGGGACAGAATCGAAGCTGTGGGCCCGACCACACGGGGGGACGACGGGAGGCAGCGGTGAGGACAGCGACACTGGGACCCGCGGAGCGCGCCGAGGCGCTGGCGGGCATGGCCGAGGGTGAGCTGGACGTGCTGGTGGTCGGCGGCGGAGTGGTCGGCGCCGGGACCGCCCTGGACGCGGCGACCCGCGGGCTCGCGACCGGGCTGGTGGAGGCGCGCGACTGGGCGTCCGGCACGTCGAGCCGCTCCAGCAAGCTCATCCACGGCGGGCTGCGCTATCTCGAGATGCTGGACTTCGCGCTCGTCCGCGAGGCGCTGAAGGAGCGCGGGCTGCTGCTGGAGCGGCTCGCACCGCACCTGGTCAAGCCGGTGCCCTTCCTCTACCCGCTGAAGCACAAGGGCTGGGAGCGGCTCTACGCCGGGTCGGGCGTCGCGCTGTACGACGCGATGTCGGTCTCGTCCGGGCATGGGCGCGGGCTGCCCGTACACCGGCACCTGACGCGGCGGCACGCGCTGCGGGTGGCGCCGGCGCTGCGCAAGGACGCCCTGGTGGGCGCGTTGCAGTACTACGACGCCCAGATGGACGACGCCCGCTTCGTCACCACCCTGGTGCGGACGGCCGCGAGCTACGGCGCCCGGGTCGCCAGCCGGGCCCGGGTCGTCGGGTTCCTGCGCGAGGGGGAGCGCGTCGTCGGTGCCCGGGTGCGGGACGTGGAAGCGGGCGGGGAGTACGAGGTCCGCGCCAAGCAGATCGTCAACGCCACGGGCGTGTGGACGGACGACACCCAGGCGCTGATCGGGGAGAGGGGGCAGTTCCACGTACGGGCGTCGAAGGGCATCCACCTCGTCGTGCCCAAGGACCGGATCCACTCGAGCACCGGGCTGATCCTGCGCACGGAGAAGTCCGTGCTCTTCGTGATCCCCTGGGGCCGCCACTGGATCATCGGCACCACCGACACCGGCTGGGACCTCGACAAGGCGCACCCCGCGGCCTCCAGCGCCGACATCGACTACCTGCTGGAGCACGTCAACAGCGTGCTGGCGGTGCCGCTCACCCGGGACGACGTGGAGGGCGTGTACGCCGGGCTGCGGCCGCTGCTGGCCGGCGAGTCGGACGCCACGAGCAAGCTGTCGCGCGAGCACACGGTGGCGCACCCGGTGCCGGGCCTGGTCGTCGTGGCGGGCGGCAAGTACACGACGTACCGCGTGATGGCCAAGGACGCCGTCGACGAGGCGGTGCACGCCCTCGACACGCGGGTGGCGGCCTGCGTCACCGAGGACGTGCCACTGCTCGGCGCCGAGGGCTACCGCGCGCTGTGGAACGCGCGGGCGCGCATCGCGGCCCGGACGGGCCTTCACGTGGCGCGCGTGGAGCACCTGTTGAACCGGTACGGCTCCCTGGTGGAGGAGGTGCTGGAACTGATAGCCGCCGATCCCTCGCTCGGCGCGCCGCTGGCGGCGGCCGACGACTACCTGCGTGCCGAGATCGTCTACGCGGCGTCGCACGAGGGGGCGCGGCACCTGGACGACGTGCTGACCCGGCGGACCCGGATCTCCATCGAGACCTTCGACCGGGGCACGCGGAGCGCGCGGGAGTGCGCGGAGCTGATGGCGCCGGTGCTCGGCTGGGACCGGGACCACGTCGACAAGGAGGTGGAGCACTACGACAAGCGGGTCGAGGCGGAGCGCGAGTCGCAGCGGCAGCCGGACGACCTGACGGCGGACGCGGCACGGCTCGGCGCGCCGGACATCGTGCCGATCTAGGGCCTGTTTTCCGGATCAGGCTTTAGCCGGCCCGGCGGTCGACCGGCGGGCGCGCGCAGAACTCGGACTCCAGGAGCGCCGGTTCCAGGGCGGGAAGTGTTCCGGCCGCGAGCGTGTCCGTGTTGACCCGGAAGGTGAGGGTGCGTCGACCGTCTGTGGTCGCGGCGGTACGGACGTAACTCCCGGTGATGTGCCCGTTGTGTCCCCACACGGTGGTGCCGCAGGACAGGGTGACCGGATAGACGCCCATGCCGTACGCCCCGTGGGACGGGCGGGTGTCGAGCAGTTCGCGCAGTTGGGGTGAGGGGAGCAGGCGGCCGCCGAGGAGGGCGGCGTAGAAGCGGTTCAGGTCGTCGAGCGTGCTGATCAGCTCGCCGGCCGCGCCCGCGTGGCGCGCGTCGAGGGCGGTCACGTCATGGCCCCGCGCGTCGTACGCGCGGCCGTGCGGGGCGGGGAGTGCGGTCCGGGCGCCGGGGAACGAGGTGCCTGTGAGGCGAAGGGGGTTGATGATGCGGCGCCGGGTCTCGTCCGCGTAGGAGCGGCCGGTGACCCGCTCGACGACCATGCCCAGCAGCGCGTAGTTGGTGTTCGAGTACGCGTACGAGCCCGGTGGTCGCGGTGGGCGGGCCAGGGCGTTGCGGACGGCGTCCGCCGGGCGGGCCGGTGCGGGGCCCGCGGCGGTGGCGTAGTCCGGGATGCCGCTGGTGTGCGTCAGCAGGGCGCGCAGGGTGACGCGGCGGCCCAGAGGGCCGGGCAGCAGTCCGGGCAGATGGCGTGCCACCGGGTCGTCCAGGCGCAACCGCCGCTCGGCGCCGAGCTGGAGGACCACCGTCGCGATGAACGTCTTGGTGATGCTGCCCGCGCGGAAGTGGTCCGCACGGTCGATGTCCGGACCAGTGGCCTGGAAACGGGAGGAGCGCGGTGAAGCGGACAACAGGGCGGCGGCGGGCGCGTGACCTTCCGACACGAACCGCTGCAGGACGGGGGAGTCGGGCACGGGCTCCGGCTCCGGGGAAAGGGGCCGCGCGCCCAGCGCGAGCAGGACCGCCGCCACGACGACGGCGCTTCGCTTCCAGGGCGTTGGCATGGTCCGGGTCCCTTCCTCCGGGGCCATCCTGACGCACGGCGGACCCGGAAGAACCGCCGGTCCCGGAGTGAGGGACAATGGACGCTCTTCCAGGGCGGGTTACCGCATCGCGCGGGAAGCGGCAGGCGCGGGCGAGGATCAGGGATCGCAGAGGGGACGCATGTCGGAAGCGGAGCAGTCGCGGGGCGCGGCGCGGAAACCTCAGCGGGACGAAGCGAAGCCGGGCGCCGAAGCGGACGTCAAGCCGGATGACGGGCAGGCCGGAGGCACCGTCGACGGCCGGGCCGACGGCGCGGTCGACGACGGTGTGGCCGAAGGCGGCGCGGTCGGCGACGGTGCGGGAAAGAGCCGGAGCGGTGGGTCGGATGACGGTCCGGAGGCCGGTCCGGAGGCCGGTCCGGGGGCCGGAGCGAAGGACGGGCCGGACGTGAAGCCGGGTGTCGAGACGGGCAAGGGTGCGGCCGTGGAGTCGGGCGTCGGACAGGACGTGAAGCGGAATGGAACCGCCCAAGCGGAAGCCGGAGCCGAAGCGGAAGCGGAATCCGGAGCGGCGCGGGTGAAGAGCGGTACCGCGTCCGAGGCCCGGGCGGCGGTCCCCGCCGCACGGTCGGGCGCGGCGGACGACGACGCCAAGCCCACCGGGCCTTCCCGGCCCGCGCGGTCCTCGGAGCGCTCGGAGGGCTCGGAGCCCTCGGAGCCCTCGCGGGCCGACAAGCCGGCGGAACCGGGCGGAGCGTCCGCGTCCGCGGCCGAGCCCCCGGCGTCCGCGGCCGCCGCACGCAAGCCGTCGGTGCCGGGAGCCCGGCAGCCCGGTGGCGCGGACAAGAAGGGCACCTCCGCCTCCGGCGAGGCGGCAGGCCGCACGCCCGGCGCGGCGGCCGGACGCTCGGCGGGTACGGTCGCCAAGACGGCCGAGGGCCGCCTCCTGGCCGGCCGGTACCGGCTCGGTGTCGTGCTCGGCCGCGGCGGCATGGGCACCGTCTGGCGGGCCGTCGACGAGACCCTCGGCCGGACCGTCGCCGTCAAGGAGCTGCGTTTCCCCAACAGCATCGACGAGGAGGAGAAGCGCCGCCTCATCACGCGCACCCTGCGCGAGGCCAAGGCCATCGCGCGGATCCGCAACAACGGCGCGGTGACGGTCTACGACGTCGTCGACGAGGACGACCGCCCCTGGATCGTCATGGAACTCATCGAGGGCAAGTCGCTCGCCGACGTCATCCGCGAGGACGGCGTGCTCACGCCGAAGCGCGCGGCCGAGGTCGGCCTCGCCATCCTCGACGTCCTGCGCTCCGCGCACCGCGAGGGCATCCTCCACCGCGACGTGAAGCCGTCCAACGTGCTCATCGCCGACGACGGGCGCGTCGTCCTCACCGACTTCGGCATCGCCCAGGTCGAAGGGGACCCGTCCATCACCTCGACGGGCATGCTCGTCGGCGCCCCCTCGTACATCTCGCCCGAGCGCGCCCGTGGCCACAAGCCGGGCCCCGCGGCGGACATGTGGTCGCTCGGCGGCCTGCTGTACGCGTGCGTGGAGGGCTGCCCGCCGTACGACAAGGGCTCCGCCATCGCGACGCTGACCGCCGTGATGACCGAGCAGCTCGACCCGCCGAAGAACGCGGGCCGGCTGGAGGAGGTCATCTACGGCCTCCTGCACAAGGACCCCGAGAAGCGGCTCGACGACGCGGGCGCGCGGGTGCTGCTCAACGACGTGATCCACACGCCCGAGCCGCCGGTGGCGCCGCCGGCCCCGGAGCCGTCGCCGGAGGCCACCCGCGTGGTGCCGCTGCCGCCCGCGCCCTCGGCCGCGGCGAAGGGCAAGGAGGCGGCCGACGCGGCGGCCGAGCGGATGCGCGGGGCGCTGCGCTCCGTACGCAACGCGGCGACCAAGCCGGAGCCCGCGCCCCGGCCCGGGCCGACGGCGGAGCAGAGGCCGCAGGCACCGGTGCGGGCGCCGCTCACCGACGTGGTGCCGCGCCGCACGCTCGTGGTCATCGCGGTCGTGGCCGTGCTCGCGGTGGTGGCCGTCGTGCTGGCCTTCGCGCTCGGCGGCGACGACGAGAAGGGCACGGGCGGGCAGGGCAAGCCGCAGGGCGGTACGACCGCGTCCGCCGGGGCCACCGGCGGGGACAAGGGCGAGGACGGCGGCAAGGGGCAGGGCGGACAGCAGCCGGCCACCGGTGGCCAGGACGCCACCCAGGGCGCCCAGGGCGGCGGCACCGGCACGAACACCGGCACGAGCACCGGCACCGGTACGAGCACGGGAACCGGCACCAGCACCGGCACCGGCCAGTCCACCGGCGGGACCGGCAACGGCGCGGCCCTCCCGCCCGGCTACACCATGGTCACGAACGACCGCTTCCACTTCTCCATGGCCATGCCCTCCACCTTCCGCATGACGGGCATAGCCGGGCAGAACTCCGGCGGGATATTCAGCGCGAACGGCGGGTTCCCGCGCGTCCAGGTCGACTTCAACGCCAGCCCCAAGGACGACGCCGCCAGCGCCTGGGCCGCGGCCGTGGGCGCCGTCTCGGCCACCAGCAACGGCTACAAGCACCACGGCATCGAGAAGGTCGACTACAACGGCTACCCCACCGCCGCCGACTGGCAGTTCGAGCGCAATCAGGGCGGTGAGCGGGTATGGGTGCTCAACAGGGGCTTCAAGGTCGACGCCAAGCACGGCTACTCGATCATGATCACCTGCAAGTCCAGCGAGTGGAACGGAGCGGAGTGCACCACGCTGCGCAAGACGGCGTTCGCGACGTTCCGCCCCAAGGACTGACCGGGGCCACGTATCGTGAGAGCGCGAGGACCGTACGAAGCCGATTGGGTAGTTAACGGTACGGGTACTGACCGGTTTTGACGGTTCCGCACGGCCTGGCGGACCGGGGGACAGCGCGCTCGTGGGGAGGCGTCGTGGAGGACTACGCGGGGAGGGTGCTCGCCGACCGCTACCGCCTGCCCTTGCCGCCCTCGGACGAGTACGACCTCGTCGAGACCCGCGCCTTCGACACCTACAGCGGCCAGGAGGTGCTGGTCCGGCAACTGCCGTTGCCGGAGGTCGTCGAGGCCGAGGTGCTCGACGACCGCGGCACACCGCCGGGGTACGCGGCGGCGCCGCGGCGCGGGGCGCCCGGCCGGGCCACCCGGCGGCCCGGTGACCCTGCCGTACGGCGGGCCGTCGAGGCCGCCCAGGCCGCGGCGCAGATCCCGGACCACCCGCGCCTGGACCAGGTCTTCGACGTGTTCACGGAGGCCGGTTCCCTGTGGATAGTCAGCGAGCTCGTGCCGGCCCGTCCGCTGGCCGCGCTGCTCGCCGAGGAACCGCTGAGCCCGTACCGGGCGGCCGAGATCGCCTCGGACGTGCTCACCGCGCTGCGCGCCCTGCACGCGCACGGCTGGGTCCACCGCAACATCACCGCGCGTACGGTGCTGGTCTGCGACGACGGGCGCGTCGTCCTGACGGGCCTGGCGGCCGGCGCCGCCGAAGAGGCCCTGTGCGGGTACGCGCCGGTCCCCGTACCGGACGACGAGGACGACGAGCACGACGACGAAACGGAGCGCGCGGACGCGCCGGAAGCCCCCGGGCCGACTCCAGGTGGCGAGCCCGGGCTGCCGTACGGCACGCGGCCGTACGGCGTGGACCCGGCCGGCGCCTCCACGGCGGACCCGCGTGCCGTGCGCGCCGGGGCCATCGCCGCGTACCGGGCCGGGGCGGCCGCCGCGAGCCGCGCCCACGAGGCCGGTGCCGTCGCGTTGCCCCCCGGCGGCACGCTGCCGCCCGGCTACGAGCCCCACCAGGCCCATGCGGCGCTGTACGACGAGGACCTCGACGAGCTCGACGACCTCGAAGACCACGACGCGTACGGCGGCGAGGCGCCGCGCGCCCTGCTGACGGGCACCTGGCACGACGGCCCCGGCGCCACCGGACCCGTACCGGCCGGCGGTGGCCGCGTGCCCGTGCCCCGGTCCTCGCAGGAGCCCGTGCGGCCCGAGCCCGTACCCGGGCTCCAGCCGGAGCCCGGGCACGCCTCCGCGCCCGCCGGCCGCTGGGACGACGTCGTCGCGGGCAGCCGCCCCGACACCCCCTACCGGGGCCCGGCCACCCCCCTCGCCGCCGAGCGCGCCCGACAGGCCCGGATCGCCGTCGTCGGGGCCGTGACCGAGCGGTGGGCGCCCGAGCAGGCCGGGCCCGTCCACGGGACCTGGCAGCTGGCCCCGCCCATCGGCCCCGCCACCGACCTGTGGGCGCTCGGGGCGCTGCTCTACCGCGCGGTCCAGGGGCATGCCCCGTACCCCGAGGAGAGCGCCGCCGAGCTGGTGCAGCTGGTGTGCGCCGAACCGCCCGCGTACGCGGAGGAGTGCGGCCCGCTGCGCCCGGTCGTCGAGTCGCTGCTGCGCCAGGACCCCACCGAACGCCCCGACTTCGAGGAGCTGCGCGGCTGGCTGCGCTCGCTCATCCGCTCCGCGCCCGAGCCCGACGCGGGCGTCGGCGTCGTCCCCATGCCGTCCGTCCCGGTCGACAGCGCGCGCCTGCCGGTCGTACGCCGACGCGGCGAGCTCGTCCGCAGGCGCCGCGGCCGCGCGGGCACGGTCGAGCAGGCGGGCCACGGCCGCCACCGCCACAAGAAGCCCAGGGCGGCGACCCGCGAGCCGCGCCCGGCGAGAGCGCCCCAGGGGCACCAGGACGGCGCCCGGCGCCCACGTGCGCTCGGCCGTACCCTCCTGCTGCTCATCCTGGCCGCGCTCGCGGCCGCCATCGCGTACGCCCTGCTGTTCATGCCCAAGGCCGAGCCCCAGGAGCGGCAGCAGGGTGCGGCGCCCCGGCCCACCGCGCCCCGGCAGGACGGTCAGACCGGGCAGCCGGCGCCCACGCCCACGCCGACCCCCACCACCCCCGCCCCCTCTCCCAACGCCGTCACCCCGACCACCCCCGCCCTCGCCGCCGGCTACACGCTCCGGGAGGACCCCGAGGGCTTCCGCATAGGCGTCCCCAAGGACTGGCGCCGCAGCCCCATCAACGACGTCGGTCAAGTGCGCTACACGAACGGGGACTACACCCTGATCGTCGTCCCCGGCCGCGACACCCTCCGGGCCAACGGTGCCGACCCGATGGAGTACCAGCGGACCAAGGAGCGCGAGCTGCAGCCCTGGCGGGACTCCTCCTGGTCCTCCGTCACCGGTATGCGCCGCGTCGACGTCGGACAGCAGGTCATGGCGGAGGGCCAGTTCACCTGGCGGGACGCCAACAACCGTGAGGTGTACGTCCGCAACCTCGCCCTCATCGTCGGCGACCGCTACCACGTCATCCAGGTCATCGGCCCGGACGGCCAGCGCGACAAGGTCAACGAGGTCTACGAACAGGCCGTCACCGCCTACCGCGCCACCCGCTGAGCCCCACCGGGCACCGGCACGGCCGCCGCACGCATCACGGTGCGGTCTCCGTGGTGGCCCCGAGGTTCCCCGCCGGCCGCCACCCTCCGTAATCTTGGCCTCCTGAGCAATGGGCGGGGGCAAGTGGAACACTCTGGGGAAACGGCCAAGGGTCTGGTACTGGCCGGGCGTTACAGATTGGCCGAATCCATCGGCCGCGGTGGCATGGGCAAGGTATGGCGGGCCCATGACGAGCTCCTCCACAGGACCGTCGCCGTCAAGGAACTGACGGCGGGCCGTTACGCGTCGGAGGCGGACCGGATCGTCCTCCACGCCCGTACGCAGAAGGAAGCACGCGCCGCCGCCCGCATCAGCCACCCCGGCGTCGTCACCGTCCACGACGTCCTGGAGCACGACGACCGGCCCTGGATCGTGATGCAGTACGTCGACGGGCCCTCCCTCGCCGACGCCGCCAAGGAGGCCGAAAACCGCCGTATCGAAGCGCGTGAGGCGGCCCGTATCGGCATGCACGTGGTGAATGCGCTGCGTGCCGCCCACGCCGCCGGAGTGCTCCACCGGGACGTCAAGCCCGGCAACGTCCTGCTGGCCCGCGACGGCCGCGTGCTGCTCACCGACTTCGGGATCGCCGCCATCGAGGGCGACGCGACCATCACCCGTACCGGGGAACTCGTCGGCTCCATCGACTACCTGGCGCCCGAGCGGGTACGGGGCGGTTCCCCCGGCCCGGCCTCCGACCTGTGGTCGCTGGGCGCCACGCTGTACGCGGCGGTCGAGGGCGCCTCGCCCTTCCGTCGCTCTTCCCCCATCAGCACCATGCAGGCCGTCGTGACGGAGGAGCAGCCGCCCGCCGAGCACGCCGGACCGCTCGCCCCCGTCATCACCGCGCTGCTGCGCAAGGACCCGGCGGACCGCCCCGACGCCGCCGAGACCGAACGGATGCTGCTGGAGGCCATGGAGGGCCGCACCCCGGCCGCCGCCCAGGCGTACGTGCCGACGCGGCGCGTCGACGAGGCGGACCGCGCCGCGGCGACGGCGAACCGGGACGACGCGCCCACCAAGGTGGACGGGCGGCCGGGTGAGGAGACCTCCGGGCCCTCCGGGTCCTCCGCGACGTCTGGGGCCTCCGCGACGTCTGGGGCCGCTGGGTCCTCGGGGACCGCTGGGTCCTCTAGGGCCTTTGGGGCCTCTGGGGCCTCCGGCTCCTCTGGGTCAGCCGGTTCCGCCTCGTCCGCGCCCGCCCCGAAGACCGCCCGGGAAAGCGCAGCCGCCACCACCGCGGTCGCGGATAGCGGCGCCGGACGCCGTTGGCGTGCGGCCGCCCTCGTCGTCGTCCTCGCCGCCGTCGTCGGCAGCGCCGCCGGCTTCGCCGTGACGCGGTACGGGGACGACGGCGGCAGCCGCCCCGACCGCGCGCTGCCGACGGCCGTCCCGGACGGCTGGGAACGCGTCAAGGACCCGGAAGGTTTCAGCCTTTTTGTGCCCGAGGGTTGGGAGCGGCGCATGGAGGGGGACCAGATCGACTACACCCCTGACAACGGCCGCCACCTCATCCGGATCAGCAAGGACCCGGCGCCGGACTTCGAGACGCCGTGCCTGCACATGAGCGACATCGAGAAGAGCCTGCGGAAACGGCTGCCACAGTATGCACGGAAGCAGCTGCAAACGAACACGTTCCGTGATCAACTGGAATCCTGTCTGTGGGAGTTCACCTGGGTGGAGACCAAGGACCACGCGGGGGAGCGACGCGCGATCGACCAGGTGTACTACGCGGACGACGGAACCGAGTACGCGCTGTACATGTCGTCCCCGGCCGAGGACTGGGCGACCACTCGGAAGCAGTTCGACATCGTGCTGCGCGGCTGGCGTCCCGCCGAGGAGTGACCTCGGCGCGAGCAGAGGGGATGTGCCGTGTCCGGACTGGGGCAGCAGCGGCGGATCGCCGATCGTTACCGTTTGGAATCCCGGCTCGGCCGCGGTGGCATGGGGACCGTCTGGCGGGCGTACGACGAACTCCTCGGCCGCCGGGTGGCCGTCAAGGAGATCCACGTCGACGCCGGCGCCACCCCCCACTCCTCGCTGCGTGAGGCGCGCGCCGTCGCCCGCGTCCACCACCCGAACGTCATCTGCGTTCACGACGTGGTCGAGGAGGACGGCACCCCGTACATCGTGATGGAGCTCGTCGAGGGACTCTCGCTCGCCGAACTGCTCGCGGTACGCGGCCCCGTCGACCCGCCCGAGGCGGCGCGCATCGGCCTCGCGCTGCTGGGCGCGCTGCGCGCCGCGCACGCGCTCGGGGTGCTGCACCGCGACCTCAAGCCCGCCAACGTCCTGCTGGAGGACGGCACCGGGCGGGTCGTCCTCACCGACTTCGGCATCGCGCACCTCGCGGGGGCGACGACGCTCACGGAGGCGGGGATGTTCGTCGGCTCCCCCGAGTACACCGCTCCGGAGCGGATGCAGGGCGCGCAGGCGGGGCCCGAGACGGACCTGTGGTCGCTGGGCGCGTTGCTGTGCGCGGCGCTGACCGGCCAGTCGCCCTTCCATCGCGACTCGTTGGGCGGGGTGCTGCACGCGGTCGTGGAGGAGGAGGTCCGGCACCCGGCGGCGGCCGGACCGCTGATGCCGCTGGTACGCGGGCTACTGGAGCGCGACCCGGAGCGCAGGATCGGCGTGGCGGAGGCGGAGCGGTTGCTGCGGACCTACCTGGTGACGGGGACGACCCCGCTGTACGAGCCGCCGCCACCGGCCGAGCGGCCTCCGGAACCGGGCCACGCCCGGGCGCGGGACGAGGCGGCGGAGGACGGAACCGCGCGGACCCGGAGCAGGTGGGCGCAGCGGGCACAGAGGTCGCAGCGTGCTCGTGAGCGGTCGCGGGGGGCGGAGGGGCCGGAGGGGCCGGAGGGTTCGGCGGGACGGTCCGAGGGGCGTTCCGCGGGGCGGTCCGAGAGGGCTCAGCGGTCGGAACTGCTCCACTGGCCACCCCGGCCCTTCCGGCAGACGCCGGGCGGCTCGGGCGCCGCCGGTGGACCGGGCGGCTCGGGTGACTCGGGCGGCCCCGCCGTCGCGCCGGGCTCGAGCGGGGCCGACGGCGAGGGAGGGGCGCCCGCCCCGGCCGGCTCCGCTCGCTCCGGTGGCTCCGCTGGGGCGCCTGCCGTGCCGGGCTCCGGCGGTTCCGGCGGTTCCGGCGGGTCGCCCGCCCCGGCCGGCGCGGACACCTCGGGCGGCTCGCCGGCCCCGCGCGACACCGCCGCCTCACACAGCCCCGGCGACCCGAGCGCCTCACACGCCCCTATCAACCCCACTAACTCCACCAGCCCCACCAACCCCACATGCTCCAGCAGCCCCGGTGACGCCACGGCCACCTCCCCTCTCTCACCTCCCCCCAGTGCCACGGCAGCCCCCACCGCCCCCACCGCCCCCACCGCCCCCATCCCTCCACCCCACTCCGCCGTCACCCGCCCCACGCCCACCGCCCACCGCACGCGCCACCCCCTCCGCACCCCCGTCGTGGCCGCCACCGTGCTGGCCGCCGCCGCGGCGCTCGCCGGGGCGGGCGCCGCGGGCGTGCTGCTCCTGCGCGACGACCCCGGGGACACCGGTGACGGCGGCGCCGCGCCGCCCGTGGCCACCGTCACGGCGTCCCCGTCGGGGCACCAGAACGGCCCCACCCCCGCTCCCACCCCGACCCCGTCGCGCTCCACCCCCGTACCCGCCGGGTACCGCGCCGTCTCCGACCCCGGCGGCTTCTCCCTCGTCGTCCCGGAGGGCTACCTCCGCAGCACGGACGGCCAACGCGTCTACTACATGTCCCCGGACAAGGCGTACCGGATCGGCATCCGGATCCGCCGGACCGTCGAGGGCGGCCCCCTGGCGGCCATGCGCCGCGCCGACGCCGACGGCCCGGACCGCAACCCGGGTTACCGCGACGCCAAGGTCACCCCCACCACGCACAACGGCCTCCCCGCCGCCCTCCGCGAGTTCACCTGGAACGGTTTCACGGACGGCGAGGGCCCCCGGCGTACGTACGACATCTGCTGGGACGAGGGGGGCCACCTGTACAACGTGTGGGTCTCGGCACCGCGCACGCGCCTGGACGAGCTGAAGCGCCATTTCGACACGGTTCTGGATTCGTTCCGTGTGCGGCACGCCTGACGAGCCCCTGATCAGGGCTTCTTTGCCAGTGATCGCTGGCGTGGTGTGAGGGTCCCGCGAAAAGCTGTTACCGGCGGGTACCGCGCGCCCGGCATTCCGCATACCCTCGCCCCCATGACGGACTCGACGGACACGACGGACTCCACGGAGACGCAGGCCACCTCCGCCCCCTCGGCTTCCCCCGCAGCGACGGAGCGGATCGGAACGAACCCCGTGGCCCCCGCCCCGGCCGGCGCCCGCACCGCCGCCGACGTGGTCACACCCGAGGTGGTCGCCCAGCTCACGCGCGGCGTGGTCGGCTCCGGCCGCACGGCCAACCACACGCCGTTCACCGGTGAGAAGCTGGCGGACCTGCCGGAGTCCACCCCCGAGGACGTCGCCGAGGCGTTCGCGCGCGCCCGCGCCGCCCAGCCGGTCTGGGCCGCGACCCCGGTCCGCGCCCGTGCCGCCGTACTCCTCCGCTTCCACGACCTGGTCCTCCAGCGCCAGGCCGAGGTGCTGGACCTGATCCAGCTGGAGACCGGCAAGGCGCGCCTGCACGCCCACGAGGAGGTCCAGGCCGTCGCCGTCGCGGCCCGCCACTACGGCCGCCGCGCGGGCGCGTACCTGAAGCCGAAGCGCCACGCCGGCGTCGTACCGGCGCTCACCAAGGTCACGGAGCTGCGTCAACCGCGCGGTGTCGTCGGCCAGATCGCGCCCTGGAACTACCCCCTCGAACTCTCCGTCGGCGACGCGCTGCCCGCCTTCGTCGCCGGCAACGCCGTCGTCATGAAGCCCGACACCGAGACCGCGCTGACCGCGCTGTGGGCCCGTGACCTGCTCATCGAAGCCGGTCTGCCGGCCGAGGTCTTCCAGGTGGTCCTCGGGGACGGCCCGGTCGTCGGCCCCGAGGTCGTCAAGCACGCCGACTACGTCTCCTTCACCGGCTCCACCCGCACCGGCCGCGAGGTCGCCCAGGGCGCCGCCGCCCGGCTCGTCGGGGTCTCCCTCGAACTCGGCGGCAAGAACGCCATGCTGGTCCTCCACGACGCGGACGTGGAGAAGGCCGCCGCCGGCGCCGTCCGCGCCTGCTTCTCCTCCGCCGGCCAGCTGTGCATCTCCATCGAGCGGCTGTACGTCCACGAGTCCATAGCCGACGACTTCATCGAGCGCTTCACCGCCCGCACGAAGGCGATGCGGCTCGGCAACTCCCTCGCGTACGGCGCCGACATGGGCTCCCTGGTCGGCGAGCGGCAGCTGGAGACGGTGACCCGGCACGTCGACGAGGCCGTCGCCAAGGGCGCCACGCTCCTCGCCGGCGGCGTCGCCCGCCCCGACATCGGCCCGCTCTTCTACGAGCCGACCATCCTCGAAGGCGTCCAGGAACCGATGTCCGTCTGCGCCGAGGAGACCTTCGGCCCGGTCGTCTCGGTCTACCGCTTCACGGACGAGGACGAGGTCGTCGAGCGCGCCAACGCCACCGCGTACGGCCTCAACGCCAGCGTCTGGACGAAGGACGGCCGCCGCGGCCACGCCGTCGCCGCCCGCCTGCGTACCGGCACGGTCAACATCAACGAGGGCTTCGCCCCGGCGTACGGCAGCGTCCAGTCGCCCATGGGCGGCATGAAGGACTCGGGCCTCGGCCGCCGCCACGGCTCCGAGGGCATCCTCAAGTACACCGAGGCCCAGACGATCGCGCAGCAGCGGCTGATGCCGCTGGCGCCGTCCTTCGGCATGGACGACGAGAAGTACGCGGCGTTCATGAGCCACAGCCTGCGACTGATGAAGGCGTTCCGCTTCCGCTAGAAGTCCCCTTTTCGGTACGAGGAGAGCCCATGCCCCAGGTCCCCCCTGCCCAGAATCAGGATGAACCGGCTGACGGGTACGACTACGACGTCATCGTCGTCGGCTCCGGCTTCGGCGGCTCGGTCTCGGCCCTCCGCCTCACGGAGAAGGGCTACCGCGTCGGCGTCCTGGAGGCGGGCCGCCGCTTCACGCGGGAGACCCTCCCCAAGAGCTCCTGGGACGTGAAGAACTACCTCTGGGCCCCCGCCCTCGGCCTGTTCGGCATCCAGCGCATCCATCTGCTCGGCAACGTCATGGTCCTGGCGGGCGCCGGTGTCGGCGGGGGCTCCCTCAACTACGCGAACACCCTCTACGTACCGCCCGCGCCCTTCTTCCAGGACAAGCAGTGGGCCGCCATCACGGACTGGCAGGCGGAGCTGGCGCCGTACTACGACCAGGCCAAGCGGATGCTGGGCGTACGCCTCAACCCGACCATGACGCCCTCGGACGTCCACCTCAAGGCCACGGCCGAGGCGATGGGGGTCGGCGACACCTTCCACCTCGCCCCGGTCGGCGTCTTCTTCGGCGACGGCCGGGACGCCGACGGTACGGCGAAGGCCACACCCGGCTCGACCGTGCCCGACCCGTACTTCGGCGGGGCCGGCCCCGCCCGGAGCGCCTGCACGGAGTGTGGCTCGTGCATGACCGGCTGCCGGCACGGCGCGAAGAACACCCTCACCGAGAACTACCTGCACCTCGCAGAGAAGGCGGGAGCGGTCATCCACCCCATGACCACGGTCACCGCCCTCACCGAGTCCGCCTCCGGCGACGGCTACCTGGTCACCACCGTCCCCACGCACCGCCGCCGCAAGGCCACCCCGCACACGCTGCGCTGCCGGTACGTCGTCGTCGCGGCGGGCACGTACGGCACGCAGACCCTGCTGCACCGCATGAAGGACGAGGGGAAACTGCCCCGCCTCTCCTCCCGACTCGGCGAGCTGACCCGTACGAACTCGGAGGCGCTGGTCGGGTCCCAGACCACGGACCGCCGCTACCGCAAGCGCCACGGCCACCGCCGCGTCGACTTCACGCGCGGCGTCGCGATCACGTCCTCCATCCACCCGGACGCCAACACCCACATCGAGCCCGTCCGCTACGGCAAGGGCTCCAACGCCATGGGGTCCCTGTCCATCCTCCAGGTGCCGTACTCCGACCACCGCGTCACCGCCTGGCTCGGCAACGTCGCCCGACACCCGCTGCAGGCGCTGCGCTCGCTCTCCAACCGCCGCTGGTCGGAGAAGACCATCATCGGGCTCGTCATGCAGTCCCTGGACAACTCCCTCACCACCTACCGCAAACGCGACGGCATCGGGAAGGGCCTCCTCACCGCCCGCCAGGGCCACGGCGCCCCGAACCCCAAGCAGATCCCCGAGGGCACGCGCGCCGCCTCCCTCCTCGCCGAGGAGATCAACGGCTTCGCCGGCTCGAACGTCGGCGAGCTCATGGGCACCCCGCTCACCGCGCACTTCCTGGGCGGCTGCGTGATCGGCGCGACGGCCGAGGACGGCGTCATCGACCCGTACCACCGCCTCTACGGCCACCCGGGCATCTCGGTCGTCGACGGCGCGGCCGTCTCCGCCAACCTCGGCGTGAACCCGTCCCTCACCATCACGGCCCAGGCGGAACGCGCCATGTCCTTCTGGCCCAACAAAGGCGAACCGGACCCCCGCCCCCGCCAGGGCGCCGCCTACGTACGCCTCACCCCGGTCGAACCCAAGTCCCCGGCGGTCCCGGCGGACGCCTTCGCGGCCCTGAAGCTCCCGTTCCTGGGCATCCCCACGGTCCCGCCGAAGGCCTGAGCGGCCGCGGACACACGAGAGGCGCTGCACCCCCCTCCGAGTGCAGCGCCTCTCTTGTCCGTGTGGTGCTGGTTACGCGGTGGCGCCGCTGTTGCGACGACGCATCGCGAAGACGACACCGGCACCGGCGACGATGGTGATACCACCGGCGATACCGATCACCGGCAGCATCGACGACGAACCGGTCTCGGCGAGGTTGCCGGTGACGGGGATCTGCTTGGCCTCACCCTGCGGCTTGACGTCGGCCTTCGGCTTCTCGCCCGACGGCTTCGAGTCCTCGACCTCGCCCGGGTTACCACCCGCGGCGACGACCTCGAACGGGTACTCCTCCATGTCGAAGGCGCAGTCGGCGCTCGGCTCTTCGCTGGCGTCGAAGCCCATGATGAGGGCAACGCTCTGACCCGCCGGAGCCGGCTTGTCGATCTTCACGCGGAGCTTGACGGACTCCTGCTTGCCCGCCTTGAGCGCGAACGCGCCCTGGAAGTAGCCGTTGTTGGCGCCCTCCTCGGCGAAGTCCGACGTCCACTTCTTGGCCTGCGGGTCGTACATCTCGAAGTGCGCGTACTGCTCGACCAGCTTGTTGGTCTCCCCGTCGAGCTCCTTCTCGTACGACGCGAAGGCGAAGAGCTCAAGGTTCTCGATGTCGCTCTTACCCGTGTTCTTGACGTCGAAGGAGAACTCCTTCCAACCGCTCCCCGCGACGATCTTGTTCGGGAAGCCGGAGAGGCTCACGTCGAGGGTGAGGTCCTCGCAGAACTCCTCGAGCGGAGCCTCCTCGTCTTCCTCGGACTCGGCGGGCTTGTCGTCGGTGGCCGGCTTCTCGCCCTCGGCGGGCTTGTCCGCAGGCTTGTCCGCGGGCTTCTCCGCGGGCTTCTCGCCCTCCGCGGCGGGCTTCTCGCCCTCCGCGGCCGGCTTCTCGGCCTCGGAGGCGGGCTTCTCGCCCTCGGTGGTGTCCGCGTCGTCCGGGGTCGTCGAGCCCGGCGTCGTGGTGTCGTCGTTCGCCGTGTCCGGCGTCGTCGTGTCGGGCGTGGTGGTGCCCTGCTCCCCGGCGCCGCCGGTAGAGGTCGTGCTCGTGGTGCCGTCCGTCGCGTACGCGGCCGGAGCCGCCAGGAAGGCGGCAGGGGCGATGACGGCGGTCGCGGCGGCGACCGCCATGGCGCGGCGAAGCTTCATTCAAGACCTCGTGGTCTGGCGTACCGCATCACGCGGCACGGAGTCTGGCGGGCCGCCTCCCGAGGTGGGGGTGTCACGGGTGTGGCCGTTGTTTCGCATGCATGACCCGTGACGGGTGGGGATGGTTGTGCGCCAACTGACGAAAACTTTATGTGTCCCGCGTCACACGAATGGCCTAGCGTCCGGCGTCCGCGCACCGGACCTCGTAGTCGTACCCCTGGCCGACGTTGGTCTCGAAGTAGAGAACGGGCTCGTCGCCGCCACACAGCTCCTGCAGCACTGCGGACGCCCCTCCTCGAAGGGTGCCCCCGACGGTGATCTAGAGATCGATCACGAAACTGCGTTCCTTGTTGCCGCGGAGTGACCATGCGTCTGCCCCGAGTAGAGGCCTGCCCCGGAGGGACGGTCGAGCCGATGAAAGGCGTCACACGGAATACCAGGCATCTCGAACTCCCCGTCCTCTCGGAAGTCGACCCGCGACCACCGCCGTCTCCCGTCCACCCTTCACGACATCAGCGGTGCCCAGCTCCCGACTCCTGCCCTCGCAGGCGTACAGCCCGAACAGCGCAACGAGCAGCGCAACCTAAACCGCCACGGTGATCGCGCACGCGCGAAGGAACCTCACCGGGCTCGCGCTGTGGATTCCTCTCTTCGTCGAGGACCGCCACCCCTGCCAGGCGCGCCTCGCACGGGACCGCAGCCCCGCCAGGGGCCTGCCGCTCGGCCAACCAGCTGGAAAGGTTCGCTAGCTAGGCTTTGTGCTGCTCAACATCAACTGTGGCCGAGGGCTCCAGCATGTTGGGAGACTTGCCGCACCTGGGCCGCAGGCAGATGCCGCACGTCCCAGAGCAATGCTGCCGTGTCGGCAATCTCGCCCGGCACTTCGCGACTCGGCGGCACGTCCTGCATACCGGTCAAGGTCGCCAAAACAGAGACCCTGACGCCGAACACAGCTGCGAAGCCATTGAGGAGCTCACGGTCGAGTTCCTTGACGCCACGCCCTACTGCTCCGATGGTCGCAGCTGATAGATAGACATCGGACATCAGATACATCACCTTGGCTGCCGAGGACCACCCCAGATTGCGGAGAGCGAGCATCCGCACAAAGAGCGAACCGAAACATGGGGGGTACTGCTCATAAGAATTTCGCTTCCTGGGTGATGCGGTCATCGGTCGCTCGGTCAGGGATCGGGCGTAATCCCGCAGCTGCTGCCTGGAGGAAGCAGGCAAGGGGAGTGCATGCCGGACCAGTCGGGGGAGCTCGCGGCTGGCACCCTCATCGAAAGGCCACTCCTGGTCCGGAATGGAAAGGTCCGCGATGAGGAAAAGATCGTGGCTTTGCATGCCGATCTGCTTCGCTAGTCGATGAAGGAACTTCTCGGTCGAAAGTTTCCCCATCGAAGTTTGAGGTGGCTCCATGCCTTGACTGTGCGCAAGACGCGCCAGGAGAACGTCGGAGCCGGGGTATGTCGGGAATTCCATCGCCACCGTCGCATCAGAAGAGGACTTATTCAGGGTGTGTGCAACGCCCGCTGGGGGCAGCGTCCACAAGGCTGCCCCCAGTGAACATCGCCGTTCAGTGGCCTGGTGGTCCAGCGTAGTAGTCCCAGGCGCTGTCGGAAAAGTCCCAACCGTGCCGTCGGAAGGCCCCGCGGGTGATATCTAGCAATGGAGTGAACCCTGGGAGGTCCGTCGGACGGTAATGACCGGAGAAGTTGTCGATCCTGGAAATCACACCATTTGCATCGACGTCGAAGGTGCCTGCCATGAGCACCCCTTTACGGTCACCCAAGGAGGTGTGCCCGGCATCCGGATTCAGGTCCCACATCGATTCGTTCTGCATGGCACGCAGTGAACCATCCCGGCGGACGACGAAGTGATACTCACCCGCACCTAGGGGGGACCCTGCCGAAATCCCTGCGTCTGCGGGAAGGGTTCCCTGGTCGGCGTGGTCGACGCCCTCGCGGAAGGGTTCCCAGACCTTATCCCCGCAGTTGTGAACCAGGACCGGCGCAGTCCCCACCAGCACGTAGTACGTGTGGATATCAGCCACCGTGAGGTTGTGAACCATCGCCTGCTGGGTCCAGCGCTGGACCGCCGAGATCTGGACGTGCGTGCCGGCGCTGGTGCGGAGCCACTGGCCTGACTTCAGCTCGGTGGCGTCGATCCATTCGCCTAGCTCGGGGACCCAGAAGGGATGTCCGTCGGTGGCCGTGATGGTCGCCGACTTGTCGCCCTTCTCACCGTCGATGTCGACGGTGACCTCGACCAGGTTCTTGGACCCCTTGCCGATGATGGTCGCGGAGACGTCCCTGGCCGACGTCTCGCCGGTCTCGGGATCCGTGGCGATGACCTTGTCGCCGGGCTTCAGGTCCTTGATGGCCTTCTTGCTGCCGTCGGCCATGAGGACGGGAGTCTCGGGCGTGAAGCTGTTGACGGTGCAGGATTCACCGGCACTGCCATTTCCTCCGCCCCCGCCGTCACCGCTGTCGGCCTTCTTCGCGGCTATCGCCGCCGCTTCGTCGGCTTCCGCTTTTTTCGCCGCTATGGCCGCGTCCGCTTGTTTCCGCCACGCGGCCATGTCTTCCGTGTACTTGGCCATGGCGACGGCATCGGAGTCAGTCCGCTTGATGATGCCGACGGCCCACTGGACGTCGTCTTCCCATCTGCGGTAGGCGTCCCATGCCTTGTCGAGGGCCTTGAGGACGCGCTTCGCGCCACCCGCCCACGGGACTGCGGCCTCGAGGGCCAACATCCCGCACGTGGCCAGGTCACCGCCGAGACAGGCGGCGATGTCATCCCAGCCGGTGGCTCCCTTCAAGGCCTCCTTGGCCACTTGGAGAGCGATGTCGACTTTGCTTTGCTGCGTGAACGCGCGAGCGCGGTCAACGTCTCGCTTGCTGACGCTCGGCACCGGCGCGGAGGGCGCGGGCGGGACGCCGGCGGCGGAAAGAGTGGCGTTGTAGGTCTTCGCCGCCTTGATCCACTCCGAGAAGTTCACCCACTCGCCGGACGGGTCGCTCAAGGTGATTGGACTGTTGAGTGCATACGCGTACGGGCTCATCGTCTGCGACTCGGCGAAGTCCATCATCGGGTCGACCGAGATGAACCGCCCCACCGCCGGGTCGTATTCGCGTGCCCCGAGATGGGTGAGCCCCGTGGACTCGTCGACCGTCCCGCCGACGAAGCCCTTCTCTCCCGGCCAGATCGAGGGCTTCTCGCCCCGCGTCTCCCCGAAGGGTGTGAACTTGCGCCGCGTGACCGCCTGGGTGGTGGCATCCACTGACGTGGTCGCCGTGCCGTTGCGGTCGCCGAGCAGGTACGAGGTGGTGATCGTGCCGGCTTGGGCGACCTTGACCATGCCAGGGCCTGCCGGGTGGGCGAAGTAACGCGTGCCCTTGGCGATGTTCCCCGCCTTGTCGAGCTTGACCTCGGTGCCCGGCAGGTAGAGCGTCGTCCCGGTGGGGTCGCGTCGTATGAGGCGGTTGCCACCCGCGTCGTAGACGTACGACGTGCTCTCCGTGCCCTTGGTCACGCTCTGCAGGTGGCCCTCGACGTCCCACTCGAGGGTCTGGGTGTTGCCCTGGACGACACGCTTCGTAGTGTTGCCGGCCGTGTCGTATGCGAAGAGGTCCTCCCGCTCGCCCTGCGGCCCCTTGGTGTGGACCTTGGACAGGCGGCTGGTGGTAGTGCCCCCGGTCTCGTAGGTGTAGGTGCGGATGACGTCCTTGGCGGTGTCGCCGACGGTGTCGTGCTTGACCTCGGTCTTGCGGTTGCCGACAGCGTCGAAGGTGTACGACGTCCAGTACGGGTCCGGACCGCCCACCTTCGGCGCCGATCCCGGGCCTGCGCTGCCGGGCTTGGCCGCGCAGTCGTCCGTCGCCGTCCAGGCGTCGGTCATGCGCCGCAGGTAGTCGTAGGCGAAGCACTGGGTGTCGGTCGTGGCCTGCGTCGGGTTGGCGCCCTGCGCATCCGTGATCTTCAGGACGTTGCCGACGTCGTCGTAGGCCGTACGCACATCACTGATGCGTGCCGTGCTGGTCAGCCCGACTTCCTGGTCGTACACGGAACGGGTCGACCGGCGGGTCTGCTCGTCGAACTCATGGCTGGAGATCAGCTGCTTGCCGGCCGGTCCCACCCTCGTACGCACCACATCGCCCAGGGGCGTGTACTGCGTCTGCGCGACGAAGGTCTTGCCCGCGACCGACATCGTGTCGACCACGTCGAAGCCGTTGTAGCCGAGGCTGACACGTTCGGAGGGCAAGCCGCCCGCCGCCGGATGCGTGACCGTCTGCGGGAGGCCGGTCGTCTTGCTGTACGTGTTGGTGTAGAGGTAGTCGCCCGCGAGCTTCCCTTCGGACGCGGGGATAGTGACCTTGTTGCCCAGCGGCCGGTACTCCGCGTCGTATGCGGTCACTGCCTGGGTGTAGGCGTTTCCGTCGACGTAGCGGGTCGAGGCCACGGGTAGTCCGAGCGCGCCCGGCAGGGTGTCGTACGTCTGCTCGGTCAGTTTCGGTCCGGTGAGCGCGCCCTCATGGGTGGCGGTGACGCGGCCGAGGGCGTCGTAAGCGAAGGCGATCGTCTTCGCCGGGCCGCGGCCGTCGGTGATGGTCAGGACACGGTCGCCCTGGTCGTACGTGGTCCGCGAGGTCCCCTTGTCGGGGTCCACCGTCTCGTACGCGCGGCCGCGGATGTCGTACTTGTACGACCACCTGTTGCCCGCCTGGTCGGTGACCGACTCCAGCAGCCCCCGCCGTTCGTACGTGTAGTCGATCTTGTCGAACGTTCCCGAAGGGCTGTCGCCCTTGAACTGCTGGAGCTGGGTCTTACGACCCTTGGCGTCGATCAGCGCCTTGGTCGGGGTGTCGCCCTTGGGCGGGTCGACCGCTATCCAGTCGCCGCCGTACGACGTCGTCGTTCGCCAGGTCTCCGCGCCGAGCTTGCGGGCGATCGTCGCCACCGGGCGCCCCATGCCGTCGTACTCCATGCGCGTGGACGCTGGCACTTTGTTGTCGTCCGAGATCCACAGACCGGCCGACGGGGCCTGGTCGTTGAAGTGGGCACCGTTCTCCTTCCAGATCAGCCCGCGGCTGTCGTAGAAGGTGTCCGTGATGACCCGGCCGCCGTCGAGCGCGGGCTGCTGGGTCTGACGAAGACGGAGCGCACCGTCGTAGATGTCGTAGCTGGTGCGGTAGGTGCCTCTCTCCAGAAGCCGCTTGGTGGTGATGACCACCGGAGCGTCCGGGGTCACGCTGTAGCCGAACTCGGCGTCCGGGATCGTCGTCGCCGGGTCGCGGTCCGGTGACCACACCTTGAGCAGACGGCCGAGCGCGTCGTACTCCATCACGGAGCGGCGCTTGTTCGCGTCCTCCTGCGCCACCGGCAGGCTACGCCCAGGATCCAACTCGGTGGAACTCACGTGACCGAGCGCATTCGTCGTCGTGATCTTCGTGACGACCGAGCCTGACGCGGGGGTGTACGACGTCTTCGTGACGTTGCCGTACACGTCCGTCGCCGACGTGGGGCGTCCGTACGCGTCGAAGGTCGTGGACCCGTTGAGCGTGTAGACCGGCTGGCCGTCCTTGTAACCGGACAGCGACTCGGCCTTGATGACGTTGCCGACGGTGTCGTAATGGACGCGCTTGTCCGACGCGACATCCTGCGGACGCTGGATCGTCGTCGCGTCACACGCCTTGGTGAGGGACTCCACCCGCTTCTGGAGCGACAGGAGCCACTTGGACAGGTCCTCGACGTACTCGTAACGGACACACGTGTCGTCGTCCGGCTTGCCCGTGTTGCCGCGGTCGGTGGTGCTGAGCACCCGGCCCCGACTGTCGTAGGTGTGCTCGACCGCCGTACGGATCTGGCCCCGGCCGTCCGAGAGCACCGTGCGCGAGGCGATGGTCGTGGTGCCCTGCACCCATGCCTGCAGCGGCTGCGCACCCTCGTCGCCGCGTTTGCGGGACGCGGTCGGGCCGTGGACCCATGGCGTGTAGAGCGTCGCCGACTCGAGAGCCCCGCCCTCGCCGTTGTAGTAGAGGGTCTCGCGCGTCTGCCCGGCGTACAGCTCGTGGTCGGCGACCTCACCGCCCTCGCTGTCCTTCACCTTCACCGACCGCCGAGTACCGCCGGCGAGCTTGTCGCCGTCCATGCCTCGGAAGTAGAGGTTCTCCACCATCGTGCGCTTGTCCGGCGCGACGCCCACCAGGGTCCGTACGCGCTCGTAACCGCGCCACTGCGACCACGTGCGCGCACGCTCGCTCAGGACCTCCGACTCGTCGTCATAGGCCCAGGCCGGCGCACCCAGGTAGACGTAATTCGTCTCCTTGGTCGGCGACGTGCCGTTCTTGTCCTCCTCGCGCACCTGGTCCACGCGGTGCTTGTGGAACCAGTCGGTGGAGTACACCTTCTTCATGCCGGTCGGGTCGGTGGGGTCCGGAACCTCAATGACGACCGGATAACAGCGGAGCGTGTTCGTATCGGGAGTGGCAGGGAGCTTCTTCGGCTCCACGGTGCTGCACTCGGGCGCGGCGTACTTCACCGCGATCCGCGCACCGGTCTCCGTCTGGATCGTCTCCACACGCCAGCGCAGGAAGGGCGGGTTGCCGTCGGTGTCGTTGTCCACCCGGTTGGGCAACTGCTTGCCCTCGAAGACGACCGGCGGCATCGCGATGGGCGTGCCGTTCTTGCCCGTGTGCTGGATCTTCGCGAGCCACAGCGGGTAGTCCCCCGCCACGCCGCCGTCACCGGTGGACTTGAAGTCCTGCGTCAGGGTCCAGGTATCGACCGGCTCGGGCTTACCGGCCTTGAGTACCCAGGCGTTGACGGCGGTCAGCCGCTTGCGGGAGAAGAACGTCGGCGAGTAGCGGTCCTTGCACTCCTTGCCCGACTCGCACAGCATGTCGGCGGGTACGTCCGGCCAGTTACGGGTGGTCTCCCACTGCGCCTCCGAGGTCAGCTTGGCCTCGGCGCAGTCGAAGGTATCCGTCTTGATGCAGCGCTCGGCCACGTCGAACGTGATCTGGGCGGGGGCCGCCGCGAAGAGGGCGTCGCTCCGCAGACCGTACGAGACGCGGGTCAGCCAGCCGCCCCGGTCGTAGCCACGGGCGGTCGACTTTCCCAGCTCCGTGACGTTGGAGCCGTAGTGGTTGCGCTCCTTGGCGTACCAGTAGGTCATCGCGTTGCCGCGAGGGTCGACCACGTAGTCGAGGTTCCAACGCCAGGCCTGATCGCACACCGACTCCGCGTACGCCGTCTGGTGGCAGTCCTCGCCCGCGTGGTTGCCGTACACCGGCACGGTCCACGCGGAGTTCGTCTCCGGGTTCCCGGCGGCCCAGCCGGGGAGCCGGTTCAGGCCGAAGTAGTACTGGACGCCTTGCATGTTGGTGACGCGCCAGTACTCCTTCTCCGTGTCGCCGTTGACGGCGCCCTTGACCAGCTCGACGCGGGAGCCGTCGTCCCCCTGCGGACGCCATTTCTTGGTGGCGTCGTCCAGGACGAGCTGCGTGGAGGAGCCGTTGAGTGACATCGTCACCATCGGCGGGCCCTGGCAGAGGTCACCGGTCGGGTTCTTCGGGTTGTTGTGTCCCGAACCCTCCTTCCGGTCCTCTGAACACGGCAGATAGGTCCGTTCGATGAAGTTCGAGGCGAGATCCCAGCCGTCACCGACCCAGCTCGGCTGCTGGGACGTCGCCGAGGAACGCCCGTCCACACTCGCGGAGGAGTAGCTCAGCCCCAGGGACGGCCCGGGGCCGCCCAGCGACGCCGGGATCTCCATCGGGTACGACCAGGAGAAGTCACCGGACGAACCGCCACCCTGCCAGGAACCGGAAGGGCTCAACGACGTCGCGCGGTAGTCGCCGTTGGCTCCGCTCGCGCCGGCTGTGGCGGCCAGGACCATGGGGGCGGGTGTCGCCGGCGCGGCCTTGGTCTCGGAGGCCTTGGCCGCGGACGGCTTGGCCTGCGGCTGGATCGTCGCGGTGACGGTTCCCGCGGCCGCGTTGTTCGTCGTGGCGACAGGCGTGCGTGTCTGACATTCCGGCTTCTGCGGAGTCGTCAGGGCACACTCAGGGAGCGCCACGAACGTCAGACGCGAGCCCCAATCACCCCCGTAGGCGTTGCGGAAGCTCCGGTAGTCCAGCTCTACGGCCAGCGGGCTCGTCGACACGCCCGTGTCCGTCCGCTGCACCTTCAGCAGAAGTCCGTCCACACCCGCACGCTGGGCGGACGCCCGGTCCTTGACCTGGACCCTGGCCCGTACGGGTGTCGTGGCGGCGTTCGGCTTGGCGACGGCGAGTCGAACGGGGGCCGCACCGGCCTTCACCGCCGCTCCTGCCACGGACGCGGTGAGGCGGGACTTCGCGGGAGCCGTCGTGGTCGGCAGCGTGACCTCGGCGGTGCCGGGTTTCGGCCAGGCCACTGCCGGCGGGGCCTTCCATGAGCGCTCCGCGGAGAGCGCCTTGCTGGATGCGCCCTTGGCGGGCTTGCCGGGAACATTGGTGAGTTTCTGCAGCCCCGGCAGAAGATTTTTCTGCGCTGCCACGGCGACCGGAGTCGACGGCAGCCCGGTAACAAGGATGGCGGACGCAAGCGCTGGGACTGCCCAGCGCGTCATCGGCCGAAAACGTATGCGCCGTCTTATCCGCCCAGCGCGTAAACGTGATCTCAAGATCCCCCCTGTATTCGCGAAAACGCACAACCGGCCGGAGAACGTATCACTACCTCCAGGGCCCGTCTGTGCTTTTCAGGGACAGGTAAAACAAACAAGCCAGTTGTCGGAGAGTTGACGTGTCGGAGCGGGACAAGGAGGGATCAATGGTTACTTGTCGTATTGCTTGACCCTTCTCGCGCAGCCACCCCTTCGCCTGGTAGAAACGGGATTCGCCGCAGGGGGCACGTCACGCTGAGTAAATATCGGTCGAGGGTTCTGGGTCCTCTGCGGAGCGCTTCACAGACTCGCAGGAAGCAGCGAATAACCAGGGGGGATTTTGAGAAGACGAACATCCGCTGTCGCCGCTGGGGCGATGCTCGCGGGAATTATCACCATGCAACCAGAGGTCGCGTCCGCTGAGGGTGCGGAATTACGCGCACCCGGCGGTGCCGCATCCGCGGTTACGCTGACGGAAAAGCGGCAGGCGGAAAGCGCGGCCGCTGAAAAATCTGCAGTAAAGACCGGAAAGCGTGTCGAGATCATCTCGATGCGTACCGAGACGGATGAGACTTATGCGAATCCGGATGGCACGTTCAGTGTGGACCGCGCCATTGTTCCGGTGAGGGTCCGGCAACAGGGCGAGCTCGTGCCCGTCGACCCCGAACTCGCGGTCGCGGGCGACGGGCGTATCGCCCCCGGGGCGACCGCGCTCCAGGTGTCGTTCTCGGGCGGAGGTGATGGCACCTTCGCGACCATGAGGGACAACGGCCGCGAGCTGTCCTTGTCCTGGCCTGGCAAGCTGCCCAAGCCATCCTTGAACGGCAACACGGCGACGTACGCGGAGGTGCTGCCCGGCGTCGACCTCACGGCCACGACGACCGTGGACTCGTTCTCGCATGCCCTCGTCGTTAAGAACGCCGAGGCCGCCAAGAATCCGGCGCTGGCCGCGGTCACCTTCGGCCTGAAGGTGAAGGGCCTCGACGTGAAGCCCGGTCCGGAGGGAGGGCTCCACGCCGTCACACCTAACGGCGATGCCGCGTTCTCGGCGCCGAAGCCTCGCATGTGGGACTCGGCCGGGTCCGAGGCCGTCAAGGCCGCGCCGACGGCGAAGCGCCCCCTCGCGGCGGTGCTCACCGGGGCGACGGAGGGATCGCGTCAGGCGCCGATGGGCATGAAGCTGACGAAACACGCGCTCACGCTGACGCCGGACAGGACGCTCCTCAGTGACCCCGGGACCGTCTTCCCCGTCGTCCTCGACCCGATCTGGGGGAAGGACGCCTGGAAGAACGCCTGGTCGATCGCGTACAAGCACACCGGCTACCCAGGCACCGAGAACACGGTGTACTGGAACGGCGGCACCATCTCCGACTTCGCTCGCGTCGGCGTCGCCAACGACCCCAACGGCGGGACGGTGAGCGCGAACACGTACTTCCGCGTCGCCACGGGCAACGTGTGGGACAAGCAGATCCTCAAGTCGACGTTGCGCATCAAGCAGACGCACGCGGGTTCGTGGTCGTGCAAATCCGGTGACATTCTTGTGAAGGACATCGGGAAGTCCCTCCCCTCGAACATCACGTGGAACAACCAGCCCACCTGGCTCTCCACCGTGGATTCCTCGGGAGAGTCCTTCGGTGGTCGCAACTGCCCCGCTGATACGGCGGGGCTGGTCGAATTCGACGTCACGTCGGCCATCAGCAAGGCCGCCAAGGGCAAGTACCCCGCGTGGGCGTTCGCTCTGACAGCCCGGAGCTCCACGGTCGATCATTCCTGGCGCAAGTTCGATCCCCACTCGGTACGCGTTTCGACGTACATGAACACGCTGCCGGTCAAGCCGACCGACCTGTCCACGAACCCGTCGGTGCCCTGCTCCGGCGGCACGTTCGGCGTCACCGACTACGTGACTCTCCGTGCCAAGGTGGACGACGCGGAGGACAACAACCTCACGGTCCAGTTCCAGTACGCGGTGGCGGGCTCTTCCGCCGCTCCCATCCGGCCCGCCAAGGTCAACGCGAGCCGGGGCACGGTCGCCTCCCTGCGCATCGATACGCGGAACCTGGCCAGCGGCACGTACTGGTGGAACGTGGTGGCCAGCGACGGCACGGCCAACAGCCCGGTGAGCGACACCTGCCGTTTCACCTTCGACAAGAACGCCCCGTCCGCCCTCCCCGGCATCAGCTCGAAGGAGTTCCCGGCTGACACGGATGGAAACCCGGCTCGTACGAAGGGGCAGTTCCTCCTCACCAACGGCGGCGTCAGCGACGTCACCCACTGGATGTGGTGGACCGACTCCGACGCCACGGAGCGCTTCGTGCACGCCAAGGACTTCCCGGATCCGCTGAAGCCACCGAGGATCGAGTACACGCCGCTCAGCGCGGGACCGCAGTACCTGTACGTCCGCAGTGTCGACGCGGCGGGCAACCGCTCTGCACTGCGCGCCTATCTCTTCATCGCGACTCGTGCGCCCGCCCGCGACAAGCCGGGCGACCTCAACGGCGACGGCACTGTCGATCTGTGGAGCGTCGACCCCGGCGGCGGGGCCCTGTGGGCACACCCGGGCCAGGGCAACGGCAAGTTCGGCGTGGGCCAGCAGGCCGACGACGAATCGTTCGGCGAGGCGGTCACCGCCCATCGCGGCAGCTGGAACGAGGACTACTACGAGGACCTGGTGGCGCTCCGCCCTGGTGCCGAGGACCCGGCGCGCAAGGAACTGTGGGTCTACAGCAACGAGGGCAACGGCCAGCTGGCCGGCACGGAGTTCGGACGCCGTGAGCTGCAGGTGTTCTCCGACGACGCCAACCACTGGCACAACGCCGACCAGATCCTCTCGGTCGGCAGCATGAACGACGACAACGGCGACGGCACGCTCACCGATGTCGACACACCCGACTTGCTGGTCAAGTCGGCCGGACAGCTCTGGCTGTACCTCGGTGCCCAGGGCAGTCCCTTCCTGGACGAGTTCTCCGAGCCCATCCCGCTCGGCAACGCCGACTGGCAGAACATGACCCTGATGGCGCCCGGCGACCTCAACAAGGACGGGCTCCCAGAGCTGTGGGTCCGCGACACCAAGGCCGGTACGGTGCACCAGTACACCAGCCGGGTCAACCCTGTCGCCGGCGACCTCACCGCCGCCGATCTCACCGTTTACGGTGACGCGGCCGTCCGCACCGCGTCCATCGGCACGGGCTTCACATCGGCCGCGTACCCGCATCTGTCCACGGAGGGAGACTTCGAGGGCGACGGCTTCGCGGACCTGTGGGCACGGGACGGTGTCGGCACAGCGGTCGAGTTCCCGGGCAGGGCGCTCGCGAACAGCTCCGCCTTCGGCGCGGCGCGGCCGCTCGTCACGGGCGGCACGCCTTGGGGCACGTGCGAGGTCTTCGAATCCACGGCTACCGGCAAGCGTTCCCTTTGCGGGCCGATCCTGGCCAAGTACAAGGCCATCGGCGGCCCGGCCAAGTTCGGCTACCCGACCAGCGACGTCAAGACCGCCGGAGACGGCGTGGGCCGCTACGTCCACTTCCACCAGCCGGGTACGACGACGGAGAACCGCTCCATCTTCTGGAGCCCGGACACCGGCGCCTGGCCGGTCCACGGCAGCATCTGGGCCAAATGGAACGAGATGGGCCGCGACACCAGTGTCCTCGGCTACCCGACCTCGGACGAGCGTCCCACTAGCGACGGGGTCGGCCGGGTCACCACCTTCAGCAAGGGCGGCAAGACAGGCGCCATCTACTACGCCCAGGGCATCGGCGCCTTCTCCATCCACGGACCTGTCTATACGAAGTACCTGGAGCGCGGCGCCACGGCAGCCCTGGGATATCCGACGACCGACGTGCGGGCCACGACCCCCAAGGCCGGTTCTTTCCAGCGGTACCGCTTCCGTCACGAGACGGCGGACAGCTCATCCATTTACTGGAGCAGCGCGACGGGCGCCTGGCCCGTGTCCGGGCAGATTCGGGCGAAGTGGATCTCCCTGGAGTCGGAGAACAGCTGGCTGGGCTTCCCGACGTCCGACGAGTACGAGGTCACCGGAGGGACGCGGACCGACTTCGAGGACGGGTACGTGCGCTGGAACCGGGCGAGTGATATCGCCACCGAGTACAAGCCGAACGCGATGACCGGCGGTCTGCGCACGGAACTCGGAGGGGACGTCAACGGTGACGGCCGTAGCGACATGATCACCATTTACAACTACGGCGGCGCCACCACCGGCTTCCACGTCCTGACCGCCAACACCGAAGGCGGGTTCGGCCCGCCGAAGGAGGCTTGGACCAGCGCGAGGGGCGGCTTCGACTACACCCGGAGCAAGTGGATCTCCGGCGACTTCAACGCCGACGGCCGTGCCGATGTCGCCGCCTTCTACGGATATGCCGACGGATCCGTTGCCACCTGGAGCTTCTTGGGCGAGTCCGACGGAACCTTCAAGCGCACCCTCAAGAGCACGACGAACCCAAGCGGCTGGTCATGGGAAGCCAGCCAGGTGCGCAGTGGCGACTTCAACGGGGACAAACGCGATGACTTCGCGATCCTCTACGACTACGGCAACGCCACTTCCGGCCTTCACACCTTCCTCGCGAAGGCGGACGGTACGTTCAATTCTCCGCTGGCCAGTTGGAAGTCTGGTGTTGGGGGCTGGGATGCCACCAGGGCCCAGATGGTCCCCGGCGATTTCAACGGGGACGGGCGTGCCGAGCTTGCCGGCTTGTACCAGTACGAGAGCGGAACGGCAGCTCTCTGGCGCTTCAACACCGCCGTCACCGGATCATTCTCCAGTAATGGCAAGGCCTGGGATTCGGGCGCAGAAGCATGGAACGCCGCCGGCCGCTTGACCAGCGGTGACTTCAACGGTGACAAGAGGGCGGATCTCGCTGTGCTCAAGGGCAAGGGGAGCACAGCCAAGAAGCTGGAGACCTTCACTGCCACTCCAGACGGTGGGTTCAGTGCACCGCGTGTCAGCTGGGAGACTCCTGCTTGGAGCGGCAGATGGGCATTCGGCAACCCCGGCGATGCGGTTTCCGGTGATGCGAACGCCGACGGAGTCGGAGACTTGGCTGTGATCTACGAACAGATGAGTGGAGACAGCCGTGCCTACACCTTCGTAGGTAAGAGCGACGGCGACTTCGACAATCCCCAACCCTCCTGGCACGGTGAAGGTGGCACCTGGTAGCCAAAGGAATTCCAGAGTCACACTCTGACTGACACACCAAGGCCCCGCGGTCATCCCCACCGCGGGGCCTTGGTCGTCGGCGTACTGCATGGGTGCACGTGCGGGGACCGGGAGAGGGACTGGCGGCGGTCCGGGGCGGATGCGGTCGGCTCCGGGCGTCCCCGGAGCCGACCGCTTTTTCGGGTGACCGGGCTGCTGTCCCCTGCCGTCCGGTCACGCACGCTGGAGCGAGGTCCCACGACGTACCCGAGGGGTACGCCACACGCTCCAGCGGAGCCACGCGTGGTTTCTTCGGCCCGCCCCTGGCTGACACGGACAACCGATCCAACGAAGGCCGGTACCGTGCGGTCACGCGCCGTACGGGTGAGGGTGGGACCGAACTCAGATACGGCCCCGGCACAGCTCCAGCATCGTCATCGCCAGCGCGGTGCCCGGCTTGCCCAGCGCGGAGCGGTAGTGGGCGAGGACCTCCATCTCGCGGGCCAGGTTCACGCGGCGGCCGCCGGAGGTGATGCGGGCCTCCTGGATGACGGCCGAGATGGCCACCCGTTCCTGGATCAGGCCGATGATCCGGTCGTCGAGCGCGTCGATGCGCTCACGCGCGTCGGTGATCAGCTCCGCGGCGTCGTCCGTGCGGGCGCCGGTCTTGTCGAGCGAGTCGAGTGCGGTCATGGCGGGGCTCCTCAGTCGGTGAGCGGTGCCCCGAGCGGCATGGCCCGGAAACGACAGACGCCCCGGACCTTGTCGGCCCGGGGCGCCTGGGGAAGTCGCTTGTCAGTGGCTCAAGCAGCACGACCATGGCAGCCGGACGGGCCCGGTGCCATAGGTAAAGACGTAGGTCAGGTGCTTGTGCATGGGCGCCAGTATGGTGCATCCGCACATCACGGCAAGCCCGGGTTCGGATGGTGAGACGAAAGGTCGCGCGGGCGCGCCGGTAGAATTGGCGTACAGCCCCTCCTCCCACCGCCGGAAGGCCGCCGTAGTGTCATCAGCGAATCCCGCTGCCGCGCCCGACGCCGTACTGGTCGTCGACTTCGGCGCGCAGTACGCCCAGCTCATCGCCCGACGCGTCCGTGAGGCGCGGGTCTACAGCGAGATCGTCCCGTCCACCATGCCGGTGGCCGAGATGCTGGCCAAGAACCCCAAGGCGATCATCCTCTCCGGCGGCCCGTCCTCCGTGTACGAGGAAGGCGCCCCCACCCTCGACCGCGAGATCTTCGAGGCCGGCGTCCCCGTCTTCGGCATGTGCTACGGCTTCCAGCTGATGGCCACGACCCTCGGCGGCACGGTCGACAACACCGGCGCACGCGAGTACGGCCGTACGCCGCTGCACGTCAGCAAGGTCTCCTCGACCCTCTTCGAGGGCACCCCGGCCGAGCAGCCGGTGTGGATGTCGCACGGCGACGCCTGCTCCGCCGCGCCCGAGGGCTTCACCGTCACCGCGTCCACGGACGTCGTACCGGTCGCCGCCTTCGAGAACGACGAGAAGAAGCTGTACGGCGTGCAGTACCACCCCGAGGTGATGCACTCCACGCACGGCCAGCAGATCCTGGAGCACTTCCTCTACCGCGGCGCCGGCCTGCGCCCCGACTGGACCACCGGGAACGTCATCGAGGAGCAGATCGAGGCGATCCGCGCCCAGGTCGGCGACAAGCGCGCCATCTGCGGCCTCTCCGGCGGCGTCGACTCGGCCGTCGCGGCCGCGCTCGTCCAGAAGGCCATCGGCTCGCAGCTGACCTGCGTGTACGTCGACCACGGCCTGATGCGCAAGGGCGAGACGGAGCAGGTCGAGAAGGACTTCGTGGCGGCGACCGGCGTCCAGCTGAAGGTCGTCGACGCGCAGGAGCGGTTCCTCGCCGCGCTCGCCGGGGTCTCCGACCCCGAGGAGAAGCGCAAGATCATCGGCCGTGAGTTCATCCGGGTCTTCGAGCAGGCCCAGGCCGAGATCGTGGCCGAGGCGCCGGACGACCAGCCGGTCGAGTTCCTCGTCCAGGGCACCCTCTACCCCGACGTCGTCGAGTCCG
Source organism: Streptomyces sp. NPDC045998 (assembly GCF_056430285.1). Taxonomy (NCBI): domain Bacteria; kingdom Bacillati; phylum Actinomycetota; class Actinomycetes; order Kitasatosporales; family Streptomycetaceae; genus Streptomyces; species Streptomyces sp. NPDC045998. The sequence continues at coordinate 164,237 of NZ_JBWKLJ010000010.1, read as the reverse complement.
GCGGCGGTACGGGCACGGCGAACATCAAGTCCCACCACAACGTGGGCGGGCTCCCCGAGGACCTCGAGTTCAAGCTGATCGAGCCGCTGCGCAAGCTGTTCAAGGACGAGGTCCGGATGGTCGGCCAGGAGCTCGGCCTGCCGGAGGAGATCGTCCAGCGCCAGCCCTTCCCGGGCCCCGGCCTCGGCATCCGCATCGTCGGCGAGGTCACCAAGGAGCGCCTGGACCTGCTGCGCGAGGCCGACGCCATCGCCCGCGAGGAGCTCACCGCGGCCGGCCTGGACGGCGAGATCTGGCAGTGCCCGGTCGTGTTGCTCGCCGACGTGCGCAGCGTGGGCGTCCAGGGTGACGGGCGTACCTACGGCCACCCGATCGTCCTGCGGCCCGTCTCGTCCGAGGACGCGATGACCGCGGACTGGACGCGGATGCCGTACGACGTGCTCGCGCGGATCTCGACGCGCATCACCAACGAGGTGCGCGACGTCAACCGCGTCGTGCTGGACGTGACCAGCAAGCCGCCGGGCACCATCGAGTGGGAGTGACCCCACTCCGACTCCGGGCGTAGCCGGACGAAGCCGCCGTTCACCCTCGTGGGCGGCGGCTTCGTCGTACGACGCCGAAGCGCTGAACCGGCGGTCCTTCCGTCGCGTATCCATGGGGTGGGGCCGGAGAATCGGTTCACGAGGTGGCGGAGAGGCGGGTCGGAGATGGGCGGGCACAGGTACGGGACGTACCGGACGGCGGGGGAGGCGCGGGGGCTGCGGGCGGCGGCCTCGCGCTACGCGCTGCTGCCGCTGCGGATCTTCCTCGGCGTCACGTTCGTCTACGCCGGACTCGACAAGCTCACCGACGACCGGTTCCTGGCCGCGTCCGGAGCGGGCTCGGTCGGCGAGCTCATGCGGTCCGTGCGGGACTCCTCCGCCGTGCCGTGGCTGGTCGACCTGGCGCTGAAGAACCCGGAGGCGTTCGGGCAGGCCATCGCCTTCGGCGAGCTGGCCGTCGGGGCCGGGACGCTGCTCGGGCTGTTCGCGCGGCTCGCCGCCGCCGGTGGGGCGCTCATCTCGCTGAGCCTGTGGCTGACCGTGAGCTGGCAGTCCGACCCGTACTACTACGGCAACGACCTCGCCTACCTGATGGCGTGGCTCCCGCTGGTGCTGGCCGGGGCGTCCGTCCTCTCCGTCGACGCGGTCCTCGCCGCGCGGCGGCGGCGCAGCCGGTAGGCGGCCCAGGCGGCGGCGCCCGCCAGCCCCAGCCCGCCGCAGAGCAGCGGTACCACCGCGTACCAGGGCGTGTGCCAGGAACCGGCGGCGTCGCCCCCGTACAGGACGGCGATCGTCATGCCCGTGGCGCCCGCGACCAGCCGGCCCGGGCGGAACTCATGCAGCGGCACGGGTGACCTCCACCAGTCCGAGCGCGGCGTTCAGCGTGAGATGCACGGTGCCGGCCGGGGGCACCCCTCGGGGCGGGGGGATCGTACGGACCGTGTCCTGGTCCGGCGCGATGTCGACCTCACCGGACGGGTCGGCCGGAAGCCGCACGTCACCGAGGCCCACCTGGGCGTGCACCGTCACGGTCACGTTCCGGGGGACGACCACTTCCACGCGGCCGGCGCCCACCTCCGCCGAGGTGCGCAGGGTCCGCTCCGGGGGGACGGCCACCTGGGAGAGGTCCACCGTGCCGACGCCGCTGCCCACGGCGTAGCGCGGCTGGACGTCCGCGACGGTGGCCGGTCGCCATGTCGTACGGGTCCACTCGGTGCCGATCTGCCGCGGTATCAGCGAGGCACCCGCCAGCAGCAGGGCCATGACGACCGTCATGAAGACCGTGCCCAGGCCGGTGCGGCCCGCGAACGAGCTGACCACCAGGCCGAGGGCGAGGACGCCCAGCGCGCACGCGAGCCCCGTCTGCAGGCACGTACCGAGCGGCTGCGACCCCCAGGGCAGGGCCGTGCCGAGCGCTCCCGCCAGCAGCGCGAGCAGCAGGACCAGGCCGCCGATCGAGCGCGGGCCGCGCCGGGCCGCGGCGGCGGTCGGCGCCGGTGCCCACGCGCGCTGGGTGGGGCGGGCGCTGATCGCGTCCTCGACGCCCACCGCGTCCTCGGGGCCCCACAGGTAGCCGAGGGCCAGCGGCCCCGTCGTACCGTCCTTGACGATCGGGTCCCGCCACCACGACGGCGCCGCGGGCGGCGGCGGGGCCTGCGTCTCGGGCGGCGCCTCCGCCACCGCGTGCGCTGCCGCCGGGTCCAGCGGCACCTCCGCCTCGACCGTCAGCCGACGCCGCTGCGACCAGACGGCCGCGCCGCTCACCGCTATGACGAGCAGCAGCGAGAAGGAGAGGGTGCTGCTGTTGCCCAGCATCGACAGGAACAGCCCGCAGCCGACGAGCGCCATCAGCACGGCGGTCAGCGAGGCGCCGTCGACGCGGCCCGACAGCAGTCGGCGCGCTTCGTTCTCCTCCTCGCCGTCGGCGGTGATCAGCAGCCAGGCGAAGCCGTAGAAGAGCAGGCCGAGGCCGCCGGTGACGGCGAGCACGCCGACCGCTACCCGGAAGACCACCGGGTCGAGGTCGTAGTGCCGGCCGAGACCGCCGCACACCCCGGCCAGCACCTTGTGCCGGCGCGCGCGGCGCAGCGGCGGAGGGGCGGCGGGCGCGGGCGCTCCCGAGGGGGCGGGGCCGGCCGCGCCCTCGGGAACCCCCTCGGGCGGCGCGGGAGTCGTGCGGGTCATACGTCCATGGTGGCGGTCCGCGCGCCCCGGCGGCACCGGGGCCGACCCTGGCCCGTCCCTGATATCGCCCCCGGGCCCCGGGGAGCCGTCTCAGGGCCGCGTAGGGGACCGACCCTGATGTGGGCGGGCCGGATGCCGTGTGACGATCGGACCATGCCCGTCGCCACCCGTCCGCCCGAGACCGACGAACCGCCCGTGCGCAAGCTGTACCGCAGCGCCGACGGGCGGATGCTCGGCGGTGTCGCGCGGGGCCTCGCCGGGCACCTGGGCCTGCCCGTCATCTGGGTGCGCTTCGTCTTCCTCGCCCTCTTCATGGCCGACGGCCTGGGCGTGCTGCTCTACGCCGTCTTCTGGATCGTCGTCCCGCTCGGCGTCGGGGGCAGGGCCAGGACCGTCGAGCCGCGTTCCGTGTTCGAGACCACCCCCGACGGGCGCCGCCGCCTCCGCAAGCCCGACAAGGGCCAGATCGTCGCCCTCATCGCGCTGACGATCGGCGCAGGCGCCTTCGTCGGCAGCGTCGACCTGGGCGGCGAGCGGTACGTCTGGCCGATCCTGCTCGTGGGCGTCGGCGTCGTCCTGGTGTGGCGCCAGGCGGACAACGCGCGCCGGGCGCAGTGGTCCCGCTCCGGCCGTCGCAAGCGGCTCTTCCAGCTCGCGCGCGGCCTGGCCGGGGTGGCGCTCGTCGGCATGGGCCTGACCGTGTTCATGGTGGTGCGCGGCTCGGCGGCCCAGCTGGGCACGGCGCTCACCGCGGCCATAGCGGTGCTGGCTGGCATAGCGCTGCTCGCCGGGCCCTGGCTGGTGCGGATGTCGCAGGACCTCTCCGAGGAGCGGACCATGCGCATCCGCGCCCAGGAGCGCGCCGAGGTCGCCGCCCACGTCCACGACTCCGTCCTGCACACCCTCACCCTCATCCAGCGCAACGCCGACGACCCGGGCGAGGTCCGCCGCCTCGCCCGCGCCCAGGAGCGCGAGCTGCGCGAGTGGCTGTACAAGCCGGAGGGCACCGGAAAGGACGCGGACGAGGAGCCCGAGACCCTCGCCGAGGCCGTGAAGCGGACCGCGGCCGAGGTCGAGGACACCCACGGCGTCCCCATCGAGGTCGTGGTCGTCGGCGACTGCCCGCTGGACGAGAGACTGGCCGCGCAGGCGCAGGCCGCGCGCGAGGCGATGGTCAACGCCGCCAAGTACGGTGGCGGGGGCGGGGCCGTACAGGTGTACGCCGAGGTCGAGGGCCGTACCGTCTTCGTCTCCGTACGGGACCGGGGGCCCGGCTTCGACCTGGACGCGGTGCCCGCCGACCGGATGGGCGTACGAGAATCGATCATCGGCCGGATGCAGCGCAACGGCGGCACCGCGCGGCTGCGGTCGGTGCCGGGGGACGGCACCGAAGTGGAGCTCGAGATGGAGAGGGCGGACGCATGACCGAGGAGACGACGGCTTCCGTAGGACCCGGGGAGTCGGGGACGTCCCGGCAGTCCGTGGCGCCCGGGCAGTCTGTGGAGCCCGGGGAGTCCGGGACGTCCCGGCCGTCCGTGGCGCCCGGGCGGTCCGTGGAGCCCGTGGAGTCCGAGCAGTCCGGGCAGCCGGTGGGGCGGCGCGTGCGGGTGGTGCTCGTCGACGACCACCGGATGTTCCGCACCGGCGTCCGGGCCGAGATCGGCCGGACCGAGACGACCGGCGTCGAGGTGGTCGGCGAGGCCGCCGACGTCGACGAGGCCGTCTCCGTGATCACCGAGACCCGCCCCGAGGTCGTCCTCCTCGACGTCCACCTGCCGGGCGGCGGCGGCGTCGAGGTGCTGCGCCGCTGCGCGCCGCTGATGGCCGACGCCCGGAACCCGGTCCGCTTCCTCGCGCTGTCGGTCTCGGACGCCGCCGAGGACGTCATCGGCGTCATCCGCGGCGGGGCCCGCGGGTACGTCACCAAGACCATCACCGGGAGCGACCTGGTCGACTCGATCTTCCGGGTGCAGGACGGCGACGCCGTGTTCTCGCCCCGGCTGGCCGGATTCGTGCTGGACGCCTTCGCCTCGACCGACGCCCCGCCCGTCGACGAGGACCTCGACCGGCTCACGCAGCGGGAGCGCGAGGTGCTGCGGCTGATCGCCCGCGGGTACGCGTACAAGGAGATCGCCAAGCAGCTGTTCATCTCGGTCAAGACGGTCGAGTCGCACGTCTCGGCGGTGCTCCGGAAGCTCCAGCTGTCCAACCGGCACGAGCTGACCCGCTGGGCGACGGCCCGCCGCCTCGTCTGAGGGCCGCCCGTCCCCGGCCGCTCATGACGTAACCGGGACATAACCGGGGCAACCCGCACGGTTCCGGGCCCCTCCTACAGACCGTGATGAGCCTGACGGGTACGCCCTTCCTCGTGACCGCGATCGTGCTGGCCGTGATCGCGGTCCTGCTGCCGCTGGTGCTGTGGACCCGACTGCGCGGACCGGCGGTCGTGCGGGGCGCACTCCGGCTGGGCATGGTCGCCTTCGCCCAGCTCACCGCGATCGTGGTGGTCTTCGTCGCGGTCAACAACGCCAACCGCCTGTACGACAGCTGGGGCGACCTCCTCGGCACCAGCGACCACGTCGACGCGGCGATCGACCTCGGCCCCGACGGCACGGGCGGCAAGCGCGTCACCGACCTGCCGAAGGTGCGGCAGACGTTCGAGCCGGTCGACGACCCGGGCATGGGCGAGGGCATCCGGCGCACCACCCTCAAGGGCCGCATCTCCGGGGTGGAGGCCGAGGTGTACGTATGGCTGCCGCCGCAGTACGACGACCCGGCGTACAAGGACCGCAGGTTCCCGGTGGTCGAGCTGCTCTCCGGCTTCCCCGGCTCCCCGAAGTCCTGGTTCGGCAGCCTGCACGCGAGCAGGCAGCTGGAGCCGCTGATGCGGCAGGGCAAGGTCGCGCCGTTCATCCTGGTGTCGCCGCGGACCACCCTGCTCGGCGACACCGACACCGGCTGCGCCAACATCCCCGGCAAGGTGAACGCCGACTCGTGGCTCAGCATCGACGTACGCCGGATGGTCACCGACAACTTCCGCGCCCTCGACACCCCCGACGGCTGGGCCGTGGCCGGGTACTCGGCGGGCGCCCACTGCGCCGCGAAGCTGACGGTGGCGCACCCCGACCGGTACGGGTACGCGATCAGCATGTCCGGCTACAACGACCCGGCCGCCGAGCCGTCCTCGCTCACCGGCCGGGACCCGGAGCTGCGGCACCGGCACAACCCGCTCACCCTCCTGAAGACGGCCGCGACCCCGCCCAGGGTCACGATGCTGTTCACCGGGAACGGGCAGGACGGCTTCCAGCAGGGCCTGGACCTGCGCGCCGTCTCCCGGCCGCCGACCCGGATCGACGTCCGCCAGGTCACGGGCGGCCACCGCACGGCCTCCTGGATGCGGGAGGTGCCGGCGGTCTTCGAGTGGCTGACGGCGCGCATGGGGACGGGTCCCGGGGCGGGGGCCGCCGGGGGTCACGGAGCCAGCGAGACGTCCACCTTCTCCGCCACCCGCCGGTAACCGATCCCCGCGTAGATCCGCTCGATCGCCGCGTCGGCCGGCTCCAGCCACACCAGCCGGCAACCGCGCGCGAACGCCGTCGCCGTCAGGTACGCCGAGAGGCCCGCGCCGATGCCCCGCCGCCGGTGGCTCGCCGCGACCGCCAGCCCGGCGAGCTCGCTCAGCCCGTCCACCGGCACCGAGCAGCCGCCCGCCCCCACCGTCGTACCGTCGGAGGTGTCCGTGGCGACGCCGGCGACGCCGCCGCCGGCCGCCGCCGTGCGCAGCCAGCGGATCGCGCCCTCGTTCGCCTCGCCCGTCCCGCCGTACGCGAGGTTCTGCACCGCGGCGGCGGCCGCGTACGCGGCGTCGTCCGCCGGCTCGCCGAACGCGATGCCGTCGACGGGTCCCGGTTCCCGCAGCCCGTCCGGCGCGCACGCCATCAGCGGCGCCCGCCGCTCGACGGTGAACCCCGCGGCGAGCAGCGCAGGTTCCAGCTCCGGCGCGCAGGCGGGCTGGAACTCCAGGCGCGGCAGCCGTTCCAGCTCGCGGAAGGCCGCCACCAGTTCGTCGATCTCCGCCTTCGTGGGCGCGGCGCCCGCGTCGGGGACGGCGTAGTTGGCGGGCGGGATGTCCCAGTCGGGGTTGTAGCGCAGGGTGAAGGGGCCCACGCGGCGGTGGTCGGGGGACCGCTGCACCAGGGTGCGGACGCAGTCCTGGAGGGCGGCGGCGATGCCGTCGGGAACGGTTTCACGGGTGTCGCGATCCATGGTCATGGATTCCGGACCCTATGCGATCCGGGTCGCTCCCGCCCACGGCATTTCGTCGATCGGCGCGATCCGTACGGCCGCGCCGGGGCGCGGCGCGTGGATCATCTTGCCGTCGCCGATGTAGAGCCCGACGTGGCTGACACCGGAGTAGAAGAACACCAGGTCACCGGGGGCGAGCGCGGAGCGCGGTACGCGCTGTCCGGCGTTGATCTGGGTGTACGTGGTACGCGGCAGGGACACCCCCGCGGAGCGCCACGCGGCCTGGGTGAGGCCCGAGCAGTCGAAGGCCGACGGCCCGGTCGCGCCCCATACGTACGGCTTGCCGAGGGCCCCGTACGCGTACGCGACGGCCTGCGCGGCGCGCGGGTTGGGCGCCTGCGGCGCTCGCGCCGGAGGGAGGCTTCCGGCCGACGGGCCGGGGTTGTCGTACCGGGCGCGTTCGGGGGCGGACAGCCGGCCCAGGAGGCGCTCGGCGGCGGCGAGCTTCTGCCGGATGGTGGTCTTGTGACGGCGCAGCTCGGCCTGGCGGGCCGCCAGTTCCCGCAGGTGGCCGCCGGATTCGGCGCGCAGCTGCGCGAGCCCGGCGAGTTCGCGGCGCAGGGCGGCGATGGCGTCGGTCTGGCGGGTCCCGGCGCGCTCGGCGAGGGCGGCGCCCTCCAGGTACGCGTCGGGGTCGCTGGAGAGGGCGAGCTGGAGGGCGGGGTCGAGGCCCCTGTGCCGGTACTGGGCGGTGGCCACGGAACCGAGCGCGTGGCGGGTGGCGGCGAGCCGCTCCGTCCGGCGGGCGGCCTCGTCCCGCAGGGCGTCCAGGGAGGAACGGGCCTTGTCGGCCTGCTCCTTGGCGCCGTTGTACCGCTCGGTGGCCTCCTCGGCCTCCCGGTGCAGCCGGTCCACCTCGCTCCTGACCTGGGCGGGGGAGAGGCGGGGCTCCGCGTGCCCGGCGCCGCTGAGGGCGGTGGCGGTCGCCGCCCCGGCGAGTACGAAGCCGACGGCGGTGCGCCCGGCCACCCGCCCGGCAGCCCACCCGGCCGCAGCCGCGTTCAGGGAGCGCTGCCGGGGCTTGCGGTGCTTGCCGCGACCGCTGTCATGGCCGTGATCGCCGTGCTGCGGAGGTTCTGGTTCTGGGTGAGCTGCCACGAGGGCGGGTCACTTCCCTTCCCTGTCGCGTGTGGGTGGGGTGGCCGGCCGCCGCCCGGGAGTCGGAAGACGGCGGTGGGAGAACCGGCCACCTGGGGGAGGACGCTAAACCCGCCGGTCACGGTGGTGAGGGGGAGTGACCGCAATTGCCCGCAGGTGAGAGTTCGGGAACGGCTTCCGTCGGCGGCGACGCGCCTGGAATCTCTCATTCCGTATCAGCTGTGACCGAGGCGACGAATGAGGCAACCCTGCCCGGCGACCGGTGCTATGGCCCCGGTTAGGCTCCGGCCCATGGACGTACTCATCAATGTCTTCGTCGCGCTGCACATCATCGGTATCGGCGCCCTGCTGGGCGGCTTCCTGTCCCAGATGAAGGCGATGGGCGCGGGCACGGCGCGCTTCAGCCCCGGCATGCTGCACGGCGCGCTGACCATGCTGGTGACGGGTGTGGCCCTGGTCGGGCTCAACCAGGCCGACGACCAGACCGTGAACAACATCAAGATCGGCGTGAAGCTGGCGATCCTGGTCGTCATCCTCGGCCTGGTCTACGTCAAGCGGGACGAGGAGACGGTCGACAAGGCGCTGTTCGGCGCCGTCGGCGGCCTCACCGTCGCCAACATCTTCATCGCGACGCTCTGGACCTGAGGTGACCTGAGCGGCCCGCTTCCCACGGGCGGGCCGCCCCTCTCAGGCGGCCCCTCAGGCGGGGCGCACGCAGCCGTACAGCGGCATGGAGTGGACCGCGTCCTCGCGGACGTTCATCCCGGGACGCGGGGCGTGGATCATCACGCCGTCGCCCTGGTAGACGCCGACGTGGCTGATGTCGTCGTAGAAGAACACCAGGTCGCCGGGGCGCAGCTCGTCCATGGAGACGCGCGTGCCGACGCGGGCCTGCTCCCAGGTGGTCCGCGGCAGGTCGACGCCCGCCGCCTTCCAGGCCGCCTGGGTCAGGCCGGAGCAGTCGTACGAGCTCGGGCCGGCCGCGCCCCAGACGTACGGCTTGCCCAGCTGGGCGCGGGCGAAGGCCAGCACCTTGTCGGCTTCGGCCGCGGTGCGGTCGGGGCCGTGACCGGTTCCGCTCTCGGTCTCGCGGACTTCCGGCCCGTACACCGGGGCCTCCGTCCGCGTACCGGTCGGCGTCCCGGTCGGCGTCCCGGTCGGTGTCCCGCTCAGCGTCTCCGGCCGCGTCTCCTCCCGCGCCAGCAGGGCGCGCGCCTCCGCGAGCTTGCGCTGCACCGTCCGCTTGCCGGCGCGCAGCGCCTCGGGGGTCTTCGCGGGCTCGGCCCGCGGGGTCGGGGCCTCCGCCTTCCACGCCTCGGCGGCTTCGAGGGCCTCGGCGGCCTCGACGGCATCGTTGTCGGGCTTCGCGGTCGGCTCCGACTCGACGTGCGGGACGTGCGGGCTGGGCGGGGTGAGCTGGACGGGCGGGGCGGGCCGCACGGGCTGGGCCGGCGGGGCGGGCCGCACGGGCTGGGCGTACCGCTGCGCCTGCGTCATCGTCCCTCCGGCCTGCCGGTAGAGGTCGTCGACCTTCCTCTGCACCTCCTCCACCGTCGGCCGGCCCGGCGCGGCCTCGGCCGACTGGGCGGACAGCAGGGTCGTGACCGAGGCGATGGCGGCCGTCGTGACCCCGACGGCGGGGGAATTCGTACCGAACGAACCAAACGTACCGAGCGTGCGGGTGGTGCGGCTGCGCGGCTTGCGATGCGACGCCAAGGCCGGCATCTCCTTCCGTAGACCGCCTACCGGGTCAACCGGCGGGTTCGGGCGAACGGAAGGTGCCCTACGGCCTGCGGAAGCGGCCGATTCACCCCATGGTGCATGGTGGGTCCCCGGTTCCAACTCCCGTGCGGGGAGAGTGGATTCGGCGTGGGCGGTCCGATCGGCGTGGTTCGCCGATGAGGGAACGGTCCGCTTGTGCGGCACGCTAGCCAACGTGTGGTGGTGCTGTGAAGGATGATGTTCGATATGCCGGATACATTTTCGTGACCTTTACGCGACGCTTATGTGTCATCGCGCTCTGCGACGAAGTCTGTTCGGCCCCGGCTGTCGGTGGGGCGGCCTAGACTCGATAGGCGATGAGCAGCCTCTTTGACGACAGCTTCCTGGCGGACCTGCGGAACCACACCTCCGAGGAACCGCCGCCGCCCCCCGAGGACGCCGAGGGCCACGCCCCGGCCCCGGAGGAGGTCCCGCACGACCTCTTCGGGGACCGCTTCGACGTGCCCCCGGCCCGGGACGCGTACCACCGCGACGGCGCGCCGCGCACCGTCGTGGACCCCGCCGCGCTGCTGGAGGGGCTGAACGACCAGCAGCGCGCCGCCGTCGTCCACACCGGCTCGCCGCTGCTCATCGTGGCCGGTGCGGGCTCCGGCAAGACCCGGGTGCTCACCCACCGCATCGCCCACCTGCTGGCCACCCGGCACGTCCATCCGGGCCAGATACTGGCGATCACCTTCACCAACAAGGCCGCCGGCGAGATGAAGGAGCGCGTCGAGCAGCTCGTCGGCCCGCGCGCCAACGCCATGTGGGTGATGACCTTCCACAGCGCGTGCGTCCGCATCCTGCGCCGCGAGTCGAAGAGGCTCGGCTTCACGTCGTCCTTCTCGATCTACGACGCCGCCGACTCCAAGCGGCTCATGGCGCTGGTCTGCCGCGACCTGGACCTCGACCCGAAGAAGTTCCCGCCGAAGTCCTTCAGCGCCAAGATCTCCAACCTCAAGAACGAGCTGATCGACGAGGAGACCTTCGCCGACCAGGCCGCCGACGGTTTCGAGAAGACGCTCGCCGAGGCGTACCGGATGTACCAGGCACGGCTGCGCGAGGCCAACGCCCTGGACTTCGACGACATCATCATGACGACGGTCCACCTGCTCCAGGCGTTCCCGGACGTCGCCGAGCACTACCGCCGCCGCTTCCGCCACGTCCTCGTCGACGAGTACCAGGACACCAATCACGCCCAGTACACGCTCGTACGCGAGCTGGTGGGCACCGGTTATGAGGACCTGGACCCGGCCGAGCTGTGCGTCGTGGGTGACGCCGACCAGTCGATCTACGCCTTCCGCGGCGCCACCATCCGCAACATCCTCCAGTTCGAGGAGGACTACCCCGACGCGACGACGATCCTGCTGGAGCAGAACTACCGCTCCACGCAGACCATCCTCTCCGCCGCCAACGCCGTGATCGAGCGCAACGAGAGCCGCCGCCCCAAGAACCTGTGGACGAACGCAGGCCCCGGCTCGCGCATCACCGGGTACGTCGCGGACACCGAGCACGACGAGGCGCAGTTCGTCGCCGACGAGATCGACCGGCTGACGGACGCGGGCGAGGCGAAGGCCGGCGACGTCGCGATCTTCTACCGGACGAACGCCCAGTCCCGCGTCTTCGAGGAGATCTTCATCCGCGTCGGCCTGCCGTACAAGGTCGTCGGCGGCGTCCGCTTCTACGAGCGCAAGGAGGTCCGGGACGTCCTGGCGTACCTGCGCGTGCTGGCGAACCCGGAGGACAGCGTCCCGCTGCGCCGCATCCTCAACGTGCCCAAGCGGGGCATCGGCGACCGCGCCGAGGCGATGATCGAGGCGCTGGCCCTCCGCGAGAAGATCACCTTCCCGCAGGCGCTGCGCCGCGTCGACGAGGCGTACGGCATGGCGGCGCGCTCCGCGAACGCCGTGAAGCGCTTCAACACGCTCCTCGACGAGCTGCGCACCATCGCCGAGTCCGGCGCCGGCCCGGCCGTGGTCCTCGAGGCGGTCCTGGAGCGCACCGGGTACCTCGCCGAGCTGCAGGCCTCCACCGACCCGCAGGACGAGACCCGCATCGAGAACCTCCAGGAGCTCGCCGCCGTGGCCCTGGAGTTCGAGCAGGAGCGCGGCGAGAACCCCGGCACGCTCGCCGAGTTCCTGGAGCAGGTGGCGCTCGTCGCCGACTCCGACCAGATCCCGGACGAGGACGAGGAGGGCTCCGGCGTCATCACGCTGATGACGCTGCACACCGCCAAGGGCCTGGAGTTCCCGGTGGTGTTCCTGACGGGCATGGAGGACGGCGTCTTCCCGCACATGCGCGCCCTCGGCCAGACCAAGGAGCTGGAGGAGGAGCGGCGCCTCGCGTACGTCGGCATCACGCGCGCCCGCGAACGGCTCTACCTCACGCGGTCGTCGATGCGCAGCGCCTGGGGCCAGCCCTCGTACAACCCGCCCTCGCGGTTCCTGGAGGAGATCCCGGCCCAGCACCTGGAGTGGAAGCGCACGGGCGCGATGGCCAAGCCGTCGTCCGGCGGCCCGGCCTCCGGGATCACCGCGTCGCTGTCGTCCTCGCGCTCCCGCTCCGGCCCGTCGGGCTTCGCCACGCGGCGTACGACCGACAAGCCGGTGATCGCGCTGGCGGTCGGGGACCGGGTCACGCACGACCAGTTCGGGCTCGGGACCGTGATGGCGGTGACGGGCGCGGGCGCCGACGCGCAGGCGACGATCGACTTCGGGGACGAGAAGCCGAAGCGGCTGCTGCTGCGGTACGCCCCGGTCGAGAAGCTGTAGTCCGGGTTCTGATCAGCCGGTCGGGTCGAGGCCGTGGCTGCGCAGCCACGGCAGCGGGTCGATCGCGGTGCCGCCGCCGGGCCGTACCTCGAAGTGCAGGTGCGGTCCGGTGGAGTTGCCGGAGTTGCCGGAGTACGCGATGACATCACCGGCCTTGACCTCGCCGGACCGGATCTTGGTGCTGCTGAGGTGGCAGTACCAGGTCTCGGTGCCGTCCTTGGCGGTCACGATGGCCATGTTCCCGTAGGCGCTGTTCCACTGGGTGCGCACGGTGCCGTCGGTGGCGGCCATCACGGGAGTGCCGTACTGCACGGGGAAGTCGATCCCGGTGTGCAGGGACATCCAGTTGACGCCGGCCTGTCCGTAGTGGGCGCTGAGCTGGTGCAGCTTGACGGGGAGCGCGAACTTGGGGCGCAGCGCCTCGCGGCGCGCGGCCTCCTCCTCGCGCTTCTTGCGCTCGGCCTCCTGGCGGGCCTTGAGGTCGATGCGCTCCTGCGTGCGGCTGGCGCGGTCGCCGAAGTCGCGGGCGTCGGCGCTGAGCGCGGCGAGCTGGGTGTCCAGGGCGCTGTTGGCGGCGGCGACGGTCTTGACGGAGGACGGGTCCTCGGCGGTCACCGGTTTGGCCTCGGCCTTCTCCTCGCCGCCGGTGAGGCCGCTGACGGAGGCCGCCGCGATCCCGGCGACACCCATGACGCACGCGGAGGGCACGGCCACGGTCAGAAGCGCGGAACGTTTCGCGGGGGTACGCCGCCGGCCACGGCTGCCGCCTCCGCCGGAGCGGCGGGCGGGGCGGGGGATGACGGCCGCGGCCACGGGCTCGGCTTCGGCCTCGGGCGCCGCCTCGGGCTCCGGGTCCGACTCCTCGTGCTCCTGGTCCTGGTCCTGCTCCGGCTCGGGGGCTTCGGCGTGCGGGGCCTCCGCATGGAGGGCCTCCGCCGAGGCGTAGTCGTACTGCTCCGGCACGAACGTCTCGGTGGGCGCGGAGTGCCAGGCGGTGGCGTCGTAGGCGCCGGTGTCGTACTGCGTCTGGTTGTTCCAGGCGCTGGCGTCCCACTGGCCGGTGTACTCGGAGTACTCGACGTAACCGGTGGTGGCGCCGTCCCACTGCGTGGTGTCGTACTGGCCGCTGTGCCCGGCGTCGTAGCCGCTCTGGTGTCCGGCGGTGTCGTAACTCGCCTGGTAGCCGCCGTCGTAGGACCCGGGGAGGGCGCCGAAGAGCGGGTCGGTGGCGAAGGCGCCGGTGTCGTAGGTCCCGGTCTCGTACGTGCCCGTGGTGTAACTGCCAGTGCTGTAGCTGCCCGTGGTGTAGGCGTCGTCTCCGACGTACCCGGCGTGGGGGTGCTGGTCGTTCACCAACTTCTCTCTCGCCTCGGCAGCAGGACCAGGTCTGGGCGCGGCCCCCGGGATGGGGAACCCCAGAGGGGAAAGCAGTGGGCGCGACTGTACCCGGCGGTACGCGCAAGCGACAATCTTCCGAGAGTTTTGGGCCCGGGGGAAACGGGCATTCAGCCGCCTTTCGGCGGAGTGCACACAGAGCCTTGGCCGTACGTTCGAAATCCGTTCGACCGTTGTGGCGTTGCCTTCACGCCACCGACACGGAATCAACCGCTCCGGCGGTCGGCTCCTCCGACTCCAGCACCCGGCGGACCGCGGCGGCGACCGCCGGGTGGACCGGGAGCGCCAGGTGGCCGATCCCGGTGACCCGGACGTTCTCCGCGATCAGATCTGGATGGCGCAGGCACGCCGTCTCGGCGGGGACCATCACCTGGTCGAGATCGCTCCAGAAGCTCACGAACCGCGTACGGCACTGGGGTGCGGGCTCGCTCAACTCCCGCAGCACGGACGAACCGGGACGCATCTGGCGGACGAGCGGGTGGGCACCGGCCAGCGGGGCGAAGGTGGTGCCCGCGTGCGGTGTGCCGAGCGTGACCAGCGTGCGTACGCGCCGGTCGCCGCCGAGCCGCTGCACGTAGTAGCGGGCGATCAGACCGCCGAGGCTGTGCCCGACGACGTCCACCTCGGGGTGGCCGGTGCGGGAGCAGAGGTCCTCCACATGGCGGCCGAGCAGTGCGGCGGCGGTCCGCAGATCGCAGGTGAGAGGGGAGTAGTTGAGCGACTCCAGGTGCTGAGGCGGTCGGCCGGACCGGACGAGGGAGCGGCGCAGCAGCACGAAGACGGAACGGTTGTCGATGAACCCGTGCAGCAGCACGACGGGCGGCCGCCCGTCGACGGCCGTGACGGGAGCACGGCGGCGGCGTTCCGGGGCGACACCGGTGGGGTAGAGCACCAGGTGGCAGGCGAGGATGGCCAGCTCCAGGGTTGTGGCCTTGAACAGCGCGATGACCCTCATGGCCGACCTCGCCCTCCCGCACCGGCACACGAGGCACCGCGCCACGCCGCGCCGACGTGAGGTTTTCCCTCGCGAGCATGTCCCACGTGTGATTTCCCCCTCGGTATTCACCGTGAAACGGCCGCTTGCGGGATGCTGTAGATAACGTTCGTTCACCTCCCCGGGATACAGCTACGGGGGACGCATGTGGAGGCAGTGATGGGTGTGACCGGTCCGATCCGCGTGGTGGTGGCCAAGCCGGGTCTCGACGGCCACGATCGCGGGGCCAAGGTGATCGCGCGGGCCCTGCGCGACGCCGGTATGGAGGTCATCTACACCGGCCTGCACCAGACGCCGGAGCAGATCGTGGACACCGCGATCCAGGAGGACGCGGACGCGATCGGCCTCTCGATCCTCTCGGGCGCGCACAACACGCTGTTCGCGAAGGTGCTGGAGCTGCTGAAGGAGCGGGACGCGGAGGACATCAAGGTCTTCGGGGGCGGGATCATTCCGGAGGCGGACATCCCGCCGCTGAAGGAGAAGGGCGTCGCGGAGATCTTCACGCCCGGCGCGACGACGGCGTCGATCGTCGACTGGGTCAACGCGAACGTCCGCGTCGCCGCGTAGCGGCACGGCCCCTGCGGGGTGTGGCCCGGAGTTCTTTTCCCCCACCCCTCCCCCTACGCCCTGCGGGCGTGGGGGGACCCCCACTTCCCGTAACTGGGGCTGACGCCCGAGACCCCCCGGGGGAGGTGTACGTGGGGGCTGACGCCCCCACACCCCGGAGCGCGGCAGCTGCGCGCCGCCACTCGGAGGGTTCGGCAGGGGCCCCGGTGGTGGCGTAGGGGCACCACCGGGGGAGGCACGCGTCGGCGGCGGGGACGACCATCCGCGTGAGGGGGTCGGGGGTGGAGCGTGGGGGGTGGTCGGACGTAAGACGACTGAACTCGCGCGAAGCGCGGTGAACGAGAGTCCGACCACCCCCCACCGGAACCCCCGGCACCCGCCCGGTACGCACCGGCGCAAGCCACGGCGCGCCGGAAAGCCGTCCACCGGGCAGAAGCACCGCACCGACCCGCACCCACCGGCGCAAGCCACGGCGCGCCGGAAAGCCGTCCACCGGGCAGAAGCACCGCACCGACCCGCACCCACCGGCGCAAGCCACCGCGCACCCGAAAGCCGCCCCACCGGGCAGAAGCACCGCACCGCCGCCCCCGGCGCACGCCGGGCTACCGCGTGAGCTCCGCGTGCATCGTCGCGCGGAGCCTCAGCGTGGACACCAGGCGTTGGAAGGCCTCCGACCAGTAGCCGCCCGCGCCGGGGGACGCGTCCTCCGGTTCGTCGGGGACGGCGGTGAGGACCTCGAGCCGCGCCGCTTCGACCGGGTCGAGGCAGCGTTCCGCGAGGCCCATCACGCCGCTGAAGCTCCACGGGTAGCTCCCGGCGTCGCGGGCGATGTCGAGCGCGTCGACGACGGCACGGCCCAGCGGCTCCGCCCAGGGCACGGCGCAGACGCCGAGGAGCTGAAACGCCTCCGACAGGCCGTGCGCGGCGATGAAGTCGGCGACCCACAAGGCCCGTTCGTCCGCGGGCAGGGTGGACAGCAGCTTGGACCGCTCCGCCAGCGAGGCGGGCGGCGTCGCGGGCGGGCCCAGCAGGGCGCGCGACCAGGCCGCGTCGCGCTGCCGGACGGCCGCCCGGCACCACGCGGCGTGGAGCTCGTCGCGCCAGTCGTCGGCGACGGGCAGGGCGACGATCTCCTCGGGCGTGCGCCCGCCGAGCCGCGCGGACCAGGCGGCGAGCGGCGTCGCCTCGACCAGCTGGCCGAGCCACCAGGACCGCTCGCCCCGTCCGGCGGGCGGGTTCGGCAGGACGCCGTCGCGCTGCATGCCGGCGTCGCACTCGTGCGGCGCCTCGACGGAGATCACGGCCGTGTCGCCGGTGCGGTCGAGGCTGACGCAGGTCGCCGCCCGCTCGGCCATGCGCGCGGCCAGCGCCGACTGCGGGAGCGCGGACAGCAGCTCGGCGGCGGTGGCGCGGACGTTGCGGCTGCGGTCGGAGAGCGCGTCTTCCAGGAAGGGCTCGTCCGCGTCGGACAGTCCGGTGCGCAGGGAGTCGAGGAACATGAGCCGGTCCTCGGCCCGTTCGGCGGACCAGGTCGAGCGCAGCAGCGCGAGCGCGGCTCCGGGCTCGTGGGCCCGTACGGCCGCGAGGAGGGCGACGCGCTCGGCGAAGAGGCCCTCCTCCCACAGGCTCCGCACCGCCGGGGTGTCGTCGGGCGCGGGGAGCGCGGCCACTCCCGAGGGGCCGCGCAGGGCGAATCGCCACTCGGGGTTGAACCGGGCGAGCCACAGCCCGCGCGGCCCGGCGAAGGTGAGGGCCTGGGGGCGCAGGTCGGTGCGGGCACGGGCGGCGTCCAACAGGGCGGGGAGGACGGAGGCGGGCGCCCGGTAGCCGTGTGCGTTCGCGGTCGCGAGCCACTGGGGCAGCAGCTCGGTGAGGTCGGGTGCCGCCCCGCGCCGGCCGCCGCCCTGTGACGGCCCGGCCCGGTCGGCGAGCAGCTGGGTGAGCCGGCGGCGGGCCGCTTCGGGGACGAGTGGCCGCGGATCGTGCGGCGCCGGTTCGGGCGGGGCGGCGGCGGGCGCGGGCAGCAGGCCCGCCCTGCGCCGCACGGTGTGCAGGGCGGCGGCGTCCAGGAGCGCGACCGGCGCGTCCTTCCCGCCCGAACCGGCGCCGGGCGGCCGCCGCTCGGTGCCGAGCAGTGCCGAGGTCACGAGGTCTTCCCAGGATGTGGCGGTGGTCATGGCGTCGTCCTTCCGTAGCCCGGCGTCAGATGAGCGGAACGGTCTCGAGCGGCCCAAGCGGCCCGAGCGGCTCGAACGGCTGGAGCGACTCGAGCGGCTCGAACGGCTGGAGCGACTCGAACGGCCCGCGTGGCCCGCGTGGCCCGCGCGGCCCGAGCGGCTCCGCAGTCTCGGCCGTCCCGACCGCTCCCGGCGTCCCGATCGTCCCGACCGCTCCCGGCGTCCTGGTCGTCTCGTCCGTCCCCGGCTTCCCGGCCGTCTCCGCCGACCACGCGGCGAGCGGGGTGAAGCCCCGGTGCCCGCATTCGCCGAAGACGGTGACGGGGCCGCCGCCGGAGAGGGCGACGAGCCGCCACAGGCCTGCGCGGCCGAGCGCGGCGGGGGCCACCGGCAGCGCGGACGTGCCGTCGGCCGCGGCCAGTTGCCAGGTGCCGTCCTGCGACGGCACGGGTATGACGTCGGCGAGCGTCACCGGCCAGGCGTCCAGCCAGGGATCCTCGCGCAGCGCGCGCCCGTACGCGGCGAGGGCCTCCGTGGCCGTCCCGCCGGGCGGCGGCCCCTCGGCGGGGACCGGCGGCGAGAACTGCGGCCCGAGCTCGGCCCGCAGCTGTCCGGCGCCCGCGTACGGGGTGACCTCGGCGTCGATGACCACGCCGACGGGCAGGGCCAGCTGCGGCGCCCGCCCCGCGGCGCCGAAGGACAGGAGCAGGGCCGTGCGCCCGCTGTTCCGCCCGTACAGCCAGATGCGGCGCGTGGTCAGCTTGCCGTCCGAGGTGTCGTACTGGGCGAGGACCGTCCAGCGGTCGCGCACGGCCGGGCCGTCGGCGGGCGCGGTGAGCCCGACGCGGGTGCGTACGGTCGCGGCCAGTGGCTCCGGCAGCCGGTCGATGCCCAGCCACGCCTGGTCGAGGAGGTGCGTCAGGGCGCACTCCTCCAGCAGTCGTACGGGCCAGCCGGGGCCCGAGCCCGGTATCGCGCCCAGCTCCCGCACACGGCCGGCCAGCCCGGGGGCCTGCGCGTCGACCATGCGGGCGGCCGTCTCCTCCCACAGTCCGTACCCCGCCTGGTCGGCGGAGGCGAGCCCGCCGCGCAGGAGGTCGGCGAGCCGCTGCTCCAACTCCCGCGCGCCCGCGGTGATCCGGGCCGAGCGGCGTTCGGCGCGGCGCCGGGCCGCCTCGGGGTCGGCGGTTCTCGGGGCGGGGGAGCCGGCCGCGTCCCCTCCGTCGCGGCCGGCAGCCCGTTCTCCGCGCCCGGCGAGCCACTGCTCGGCCCACTCCGGCGCGGCGTCGGCGTCCGGTACGGCCCGTTCGTCCGACGCCCAGAGCAGCAGCAGCCCGAGCGCGTGCTTGCACGGGAACTTCCGGCTCGGGCAACTGCATTTGTACGCCGGGCCGGTGGTGTCCACGATCGTCTGATACGGCTTGCTCCCGCTGCCCTTGCACAGACCCCAGACGGCCCCCGCGCCGCTGCCGCCCGTGCCGGACCACGGTCCGGCCGTGCCGAGTTTGCTTCCCGCTTTGCGTGAGGCGTCGTCAGGAGCCAGAGCCAGCACCTGTTCAGCCGTCCAGCGCACCCCCTGCTGATTCATGCCCCCGACCGTAGGCCCCACCACTGACAATCGGCTCTGACCTGCGCAGACGATCGATTGTCAGTGGCATGGTGCACGGTGGATCCCACACCCGGTCGCAACGATCTGGAGGGGGATCCATGACCGTGCCCGAAACCACCGAAGCCACCGCGCCCACCGCGCCCACCGGCGCAGACTCCGCCCCGGTCACCGGCGCCGAGCCTCTGCGGCCGCACGCCGAGGACGCGTTCGCGCACGAGCTCAAGGCGCTGGCGGCGGCCGACGACCGGCCCCGCCCCGCCCGCTGGCGGCTCTCGCCGTGGGCCGTCGCCACCTATCTGCTCGGCGGCACCCTCCCCGACGGCACCGTCATCACACCGAAGTACGTCGGCCCGCGCCGCATCGTCGAGGTCGCCGTCACCACACTCGCCACCGACCGCGCCCTGCTGCTGCTCGGCGTGCCCGGCACCGCCAAGACCTGGGTCTCCGAACACCTCGCCGCGGCGGTCAGCGGCGACTCCACGCTCCTCGTCCAGGGCACGGCGGGCACTCCCGAGGAAGCCATCCGGTACGGCTGGAACTACGCGCAGCTGCTGGCCCACGGTCCCAGCCGGGACGCGCTGGTGCCCAGCCCGGTGATGCGCGCCATGGCCGAGGGCATGACGGCCCGGGTGGAGGAGCTCACCCGCATCCCGGCCGACGTGCAGGACACGCTGATCACCATCCTGTCCGAGAAGACGCTCCCCATCCCGGAGCTGGGCCAAGAGGTCCAGGCGGTACGGGGTTTCAACCTGATCGCGACCGCCAACGACCGCGACCGCGGGGTCAACGACCTGTCCAGCGCCCTGCGCCGCCGCTTCAACACCGTCGTCCTGCCGCTGCCGGCGACGCCGGAGGCCGAGGTCGAGATCGTCTCGCGGCGCGTCGACCAGATAGGGAGCTCGCTCGACCTCCCCGCGACGCCGGAGGGCGTCGACGAGATCCGCCGGGTCGTCACCGTCTTCCGCGAGCTGCGCGACGGCGTCACCACCGACGGCCGCACCAAGCTCAAGTCCCCGTCCGGGACACTCTCCACGGCCGAGGCGATCTCCGTCGTCACCGGCGGCCTCGCGCTCGCCGCGCACTTCGGCGACGGCGTGCTCCGCCCCGGCGACGTGGCCGCCGGCATCCTCGGCGCGGTCGTCCGAGACCCGGCGGCCGACCGCGTCATCTGGCAGGAGTACCTGGAGACGGTCGTCCGCGAACGCGACGGCTGGAAGGACTTCTACCGCGCCTGCCGGGAGGTCTCGGCATGACGGCGAAGGCGAAGGCGACGGCGACGGCACGCGCGACCGCCACGAAGCCGCTGCTCCTCGGGGTGCGGCACCACGGCCCGGGGTCCGCCCGCGCGGTCCGGGCCGCCCTGGACGCCGCGAAGCCCCCGGCCGTGCTGATCGAGGGCCCGCCCGAGGGCGACGCGCTGCTCCCGCTCGCCGCCGACGAGCGGATGCGCCCGCCCGTCGCCCTGCTGGCGCACGCGGTGGACGACCCGGCCCGGGCGGCGTTCTGGCCGCTGGCGGAGTTCTCACCGGAGTGGGTCGCCGTGCGCTGGGCGCTCGACCACGGCGTGCCCGTCCGCTTCATCGACCTGCCGGCCACCCACTCGCTGGCCATGGCCGCGGACCCCACCTGGGGCGACGGGGACGAGGAGGAGGCCGACGGCGTCCGCGTCGACCCGCTCGCCGTGCTCGCCGAGACCGCCGGGTACGACGACCCGGAGCGCTGGTGGGAGGACGTCGTCGAGCACCGCGGGCCGCGCGGCCCGGTCGGGGCCCGCCACGGGCCCCCGGGCGACGTCGAAGGCACGGACGACGGAGGCATGGACGACGGAGGCACGGACGACGGAGGTTCCGATCCCGTCGCCGTCTTCGACGAGCTCGCGGAGGCCATGTCCGCACTGCGCGAGGCGTACGGACACGGCGGCCACCGCCGGGACCTGATCCGCGAGGCCTACATGCGGCTCCAGCTGCGCGCCGAGCGCAAGACGTACGGCGACGGCGTGGCCGTCGTGTGCGGCGCCTGGCACGTGCCGGCGCTCGCGGCGAAGAACACCGTCACCGCCGACCGCGCCCTCCTCAAGGGCCTGCCCAAGGTCAAGACCGAGATCACCTGGGTGCCGTGGACCCACCGCCGCCTCGCCCGCCACACCGGCTACGGCGCGGGCATCGACTCCCCCGGCTGGTACGGGCACCTGTTCAGCGCACCCGACCGGCCCGTCGAGCGCTGGCTGACGAAGGTCGCCGGGCTGCTGCGCGACGAGGACCGGATCGTCTCCTCGGCCCATGTCATCGAGGCCGTACGCCTCGCCGGGACGCTCGCCGTCCTGCGCGGCCGCCCGCTCGCCGGGCTCACCGAGACCATGGACGCCGTACGGGCGGTGATGTGCGACGGCTCCGACGTGCCGCTGGACCTCATCAGGGACCGGCTGATCGTCGGCGACGTGCTCGGCGAGGTGCCGGACAGCGCGCCCGCCGTCCCGCTGCAACGGGACCTGACCCGGCTTCAGCGCACCCTGCGCCTCAAGCCGGAGGCCCTGGAGCGCGAGCTCGACCTCGACCTGCGCAAGGAGACGGACGCCGAGCGCAGCCGGCTGCTGCACCGCCTGCGGCTGCTCGGCATCGACTGGGGCGATCCGGACGGCGGGCGCGGCTCCACCGGCACGTTCCGGGAGGGCTGGCGGCTGCGCTGGCAGCCGGAGCTGCACGTGCGCGTGGCGGAGGCGGGTGTGTGGGGCACCACGGTGCTCGCCGCCGCCACCGCCAAGGCCGAGTCGCTCGCGGTGTCGGCCACCGCGCTGGCCGATGTGACCGCGCTCGCCGAGCGGTGCCTCCTGGCCGGGCTGCCCGACGCGCTGCCCGTGGTGATGAAGGCGCTCGCCGACCGGGCCGCGCTCGACGCGGACGTCGGCCACCTCGCCCAGGCGTTGCCCGCGCTGGCCCGCTCCCTGCGGTACGGCGACGTGCGGTCCACGGACACGGCCGCGCTCGGCGAGGTCGCCACCGGCCTCGCGCTGCGCGTCTGCGTCGGGCTGCCGCCCGCCTGCGCGGGGCTCGACGCGGACGGCGCCGCCGAGATGCGCGGCCACCTCGACGGCGTCCACACCGCCATCCGGCTCCTGCCGGAGGCCGAGGCCGAGGAGGTCACCGCCCGCTGGGGCACCGTCCTGCGCGGCCTCGCCGGCCGGGACACCGTGCCAGGAGTGATACGCGGCCGAGCCGCCCGGCTGCTGCTGGACGACGGGCGGCTCGCCGAGGAGGAGGCGGCCCGGCTGATGGCCCTCGCCCTCTCGCCGGGCACGCCGCCCGCTGAGGCGGCGGCCTGGATCGAGGGGTTCGTCGGCGGCGGCCCGGGAGCCGGTTCCTCCGGCGGGGGCATGCTCCTCGTCCACGACGAGCGGCTGCTGGGCCTGGTCGACGCCTGGCTCACCGGGGTCCCGGCGGAGGCGTTCACCGACGTACTGCCGCTGCTGCGGCGCACGTTCGGAGCGTACGAACCGGGTGTGCGGCGCACGCTCGGCGAGCTGGTGCGGCGCGGCCCGGCGGCACCCGGCGCAACGGCGGCGGGCCGCGCCGCCGAGCCCGGCGCACCGGGCTTCGGCCCGGGCCTGGACGAGGAGCGCGCGGACGCCGTCGTGCCGCTGGTGCGGCTGTTGCTCGACGGCGCGCGGGACGCGCACGGCATGGACGACGACGACCTGGTGGGGGCGGCACGATGAGCGAGGTCACGGCCAAGGCCAAGGCCAAGGACAAGGACGAGGACGAGCGGCTGCGGCGCTGGCGGCTGGTGCTCGGCGGCGGAGCGGCCGACGGGACCGGCCGCGCGCTCGCCGGAACCGACGCCGCCATGGACGGCGCCCTGGCCGCCCTCTACGGCGAGAGCGGCGGCCGGGGCAGGACCGGGCGGGACCGTTCGGCCGGGCTGGGAGCGTCGGCGCCGTCCGTCGCCCGCTGGCTCGGCGACATCCGCACGTACTTCCCGAGCTCTGTCGTCCAGGTCATGCAGCGCGACGCGATCGACCGTCTCGGTCTGTCGACGCTGCTGCTGGAGCCGGAGATGCTGGAGGCGGTCGAGGCCGACGTGCACCTCGTCGGCACGCTCCTCTCCCTCAACAAGGCGATGCCCGAGACGACGAAGGAGACCGCACGGGCCGTCGTCCGCAAGGTCGTCGAGGACCTGGAGAAGCGGCTCGCCACCCGCACCCGTGCCACGCTCACCGGTGCGCTCGACCGCAGCGCGCGCGTCAGCCGCCCCCGTCACCGGGACATCGACTGGGACCGGACGATCCGGGCGAACCTGAAGAACTACCTCCCCGAGCATCGCACCGTGGTGCCCGAGCGGCTCATCGGCTACGGCCGCGCCTCGCAGTCCGTCAAGAAGGACGTCGTCCTGTGCATCGACCAGTCGGGGTCGATGGCGGCGTCCGTCGTCTACGCCTCGGTCTTCGGCGCGGTGCTGGCCTCCATGCGGTCCATCGCCACCCGGCTCGTCGTCTTCGACACCGCCGTCGTGGACCTCACGGACCAGCTCGACGATCCGGTCGACGTCCTCTTCGGCACCCAGCTCGGCGGCGGCACGGACATCAACAGGGCGCTGGCCTACTGCCAGTCGCAGATCACCCGCCCCGCCGAGACCGTGGTCGTCCTCATCAGCGACCTCTACGAAGGAGGCATCCGCGACGAGATGCTCAAGCGGGTCGCCGCGATGAAGGCGTCCGGCGTGCAGTTCGTGGCGCTCCTCGCGCTCTCCGACGAGGGCACACCGGCGTACGACCGCGAGCACGCGGCGGCGCTCGCGGCACTGGGCGCCCCGGCGTTCGCCTGTACCCCGGACCTCTTCCCCGAGGTGATGGCCGCCGCCATCGAGAAGCGCCCCCTACCCATACCGGACATGGCGACCCATCAGTAACACCGGACTTGCGTGACCCCCCGAGGCTCGTGCAAGCATCAGCGCGCCGTATGCGGAGTCCGAACCTCGACTTCCGCCGCCCTGGAAGGACTCCGAACGCCGTGACCGCCGCAGCAGCCGTGCCGGTTGCCGCCCTGCGCCTGGTGCGCGGAGCGGCCCGGCGGCACGCGCCGCGGCACCGCACGCTCGGCGCGCGGGCGCTGACCGCCGCGCTGTTCCTCGGCGGCCTGCTCGCCCTGGGCTTCCTCTGCGGCGGACAGGCGTACGCGGCGGACCCCACGCCGGGCGCGGCGCCGGGCACACAGGTCACGCAGGCCACGCACGTCATGCAGGTCCCCGCCGAGCGGCTCCGCGCCGCCGAGCCGGGGGCCGCCGCGCCCCGCGCCACGGAAGCCGTCCGCGAGGCCGCCGACCGTACGGGCGTAGCCGCCGAAGCCGCCGAAGCCGCCGAAGCCGCCGAAGCCCCCGACGCCGCCGACGTGGCCGACGCGGCCCAAGCCGTCGAGCCCGTTGGCGGGGCCGTCGCCGTCGCCGCCGGTGCGGTGCGGGACCTCGGCTCGGGTCTCACCGGAACCCTTCCGCCGGGTCCCGTCGAGCGCCCCTCGGCGCCCGGCCTGCCCGGCCTCCCGGTGGCGCCCGAGCTGCCGCAGGCCCCGGCACCCGCGGAGGCCGGAAGCCCCGGAGCCCCACCCGTCGCCGGAACCGCGACCACCACGACCGGCACCGGCGCCCGTACGGGCTCCGCGGCCCCGGCCGCCTCGCACGCGGACAGCGCCACCCCGGCGAGCGGCGAGCGCATACCCGGGTACGGCGAGGGCCACCGGGCCGCCACACCCACCACACCCGCCACGCCCGCCACCGCCGTCGCGCTTCCCGCGGCGCCGCCCACCGCCCCGGAGCCGTGCTCCGGCGGTGTGTGCCTCCCGACCGCCGGTGTCGGCGCCGGTGACAGCGGTTCGCCGCGCGGCGCCGACCAGCACGCCGCGCAGTCGGCGTCGGTCCCGTACCCCGGGCCCGTACGCGGCGCCGGACTGCCGGCGACCGTCGCCCCGGTCCACGACCGACCGCACGACATCCTCGAATTCCCCGGCTAGGGCAGACCGTCCCCCGTCCAGGACGCCCAAGACCTGCCGCGCGGGGGCGGGACAGGTCTGCCCGCCGTCACCCCATCGGTGACACCACACACGGAATTCGAAGGAACCGACGCACCCCATGAACAAGAACATCCGCCGTTCCATAGCCGTCGCCGCCACCGCCACCGGCATGTGGGCCATCGGCACCGCGGCCGCCAGCGCGGCCGAGGTCAACGTCTCCGTGCCGCTGTCGACCCCGGACAAGGTCGTCGACGCGGTGGAGGACACCGCCCAGGACACGGTCCAGGACGTCACGCAGGACGCCAAGACCGATGTGAACACCGTCGCGTCGGCCACCACCCCCACCGTCCAGAACGTCCAGGGCGTCACCCAGGACGTCCAGGCCGAGGTCCAGCAGGTGCAGGGCGCCGTCACCCCGGCCGTGGACACCACCGTCGACACCGCCACGGGCGAGATCGACTACCTCTTCGGCCCCCTCGCCTCCTTCGCCCACGAGGTCCACGGCGATCCGGTCGGCACCGCGACCCCGATCCTCGACGGTGTCGCCCAGGACGTCCTGCCGCCCATCGCCGACCGCGCCGTCGACGGAGCCGTCCCGGTCGCGGGCCAGGCCGTCGGTGACGCCGGCACCCTCGCCCAGGGCGTCGTCTCCGGCGTGCAGCCCTTCGCTGGCGGTGTCGTCGCGGACGTCCCGCCGCTGGCGTACGGCGTGACGGGCGAGGTCCAACCGTTCGCGTACGGGGTGACGGGTGCCGTGCAGCCGTTCGTCCAGGCGGTCGTCGACACCGTCTCCGACCACGTCCAGCCGGTGGTCGACGGCGTCGGCGGCAGCGCGACCGGTCTGGCGTACGGGGTGACGGGCGAGGTGCAGCCGTTCACGCAGGGCGTCACCGGCGACGCGCAGACGTTCGGGCAGTCCGTCGTCTCGCACGTCACCGCCGACGTCCAGCCGCTCTCCGCCAACGCGGTCACCGGCGTCCAGTCCACCGTCCAGTCGGTCACCCCGGACTACCTCCCCTACGGCGGCTGATCACCGGACCGGGTCACCGGGCCGGACCACCGGGCCGGATCACCGAGCCGGACCACCGGGCCGGTTCACCACGTCTGGTCCGCTACGAAATCCGTAGCTACGGGCGGTCTCACAACCCGTGAGGCCGCCCGTTTGAGGTCTGTGCCTGTGACAGGTATCACCGCGCGGGTGTGACCTGTGATTTAGGGACCCAGGTCCTACGGGGATAACCTGCGAGA
This sequence comes from Streptomyces sp. NPDC045998, assembly GCF_056430285.1. Classification (NCBI taxonomy): domain Bacteria; kingdom Bacillati; phylum Actinomycetota; class Actinomycetes; order Kitasatosporales; family Streptomycetaceae; genus Streptomyces; species Streptomyces sp. NPDC045998. Next base: position 137,590 of record NZ_JBWKLJ010000010.1, on the reverse strand, counting down.
CGGACATGCCGCGTCCACGGACACCGTGTACGCCTCCCTTGTGACAGCGCAGTCACGTTGCCCTCCGCCCGGTCCGGGCGCGCGGCACGCCCACGCAGACAACGAACCGCGATCACCAGAAAAGGGACGGACGCGCGTGGACCTGTTCGAGTACCAGGCGAGGGACCTCTTCGCCAAGCACGGTGTACCGGTGCTGGCCGGTGAAGTCATCGACACGCCTGAGGCGGCGCGCGAGGCGACCGAGCGACTGGGCGGCCGTTCGGTCGTCAAGGCGCAGGTGAAGGTCGGCGGCCGCGGCAAGGCCGGCGGCGTCAAGCTGGCCGCCAGCCCCGACGAGGCCGTCGCCCGCGCGACGGACATTCTCGGCATGGACATCAAGGGCCACACGGTCCACAAGGTGATGATCGCCGAGACGGCACCCGAGATCGCCGAGGAGTACTACGTCTCGTACCTCCTCGACCGCACCAACCGCACCTTCCTCGCCATGGCCTCCGTCGAGGGCGGCATGGACATCGAGGAAGTCGCGGCCACCAAGCCCGAGGCCCTGGCGAAGATCCCGGTCGACGCCAACGAGGGCGTCACCGAGGCCAAGGCCCGCGAGATCGTCGAGGCCGCGAAGTTCCCGGCCGAGGTCAAGGACCAGGTCGCCGAGATCCTCGTGACCCTGTGGAAGACCTTCGTCGCCGAGGACGCGCTCCTCGTCGAGGTCAACCCGCTGGCCAAGGTCGCCGACGGCCGGGTCATCGCCCTCGACGGCAAGGTGTCCCTGGACGCCAACGCCGACTTCCGCCACCCCGAGCACGCCGAGCTCGAGGACAAGGCCGCAGCCAACCCGCTCGAGGCTGCCGCCAAGGCCAAGGGCCTCAACTACGTCAAGCTGGACGGCGAGGTCGGCATCATCGGCAACGGCGCCGGCCTGGTCATGTCGACGCTCGACGTCGTCGCGTACGCCGGTGAGGCGCACGGCGGCGTCAAGCCCGCCAACTTCCTCGACATCGGCGGCGGCGCGTCCGCCCAGGTGATGGCGAACGGCCTGGAGATCATCCTCGGCGACCCGGACGTCAAGTCCGTCTTCGTCAACGTCTTCGGTGGCATCACCGCCTGCGACGAGGTCGCCAACGGCATCGTCCAGGCGCTGCAGCTGCTCGCCGACAAGGGCGAGGAAGTCACCAAGCCGCTGGTCGTGCGCCTCGACGGCAACAACGCGGAGCTGGGTCGCAAGATCCTGTCGGACGCCAACCACCCGCTCGTGCAGCGCGTGGACACCATGGACGGCGCGGCCGACAAGGCCGCCGAGCTCGCGGCTGCGAAGTAAGGGACGAGGTCAGAAACACCATGGCTATCTTCCTGACCAAGGAAAGCAAGGTCATCGTCCAGGGCATGACCGGTGCCACGGGCATGAAGCACACCAAGCTCATGCTGGGTGACGGCACCAACATCGTCGGTGGCGTGAACCCCCGCAAGGCGGGCACGACCGTCGACTTCGACGGCACCGAGGTACCCGTGTTCGGCACGGTCGCCGAGGCGATGGAGAAGACCGGGGCCGACGTCTCCGTCCTCTTCGTCCCGCCGGCCTTCGCCAAGTCCGCCGTCGTCGAGGCCATCGACGCCGAGATCCCGCTGGCCGTCGTCATCACCGAGGGCATCGCGGTCCACGACTCCGCCGCCTTCTACGCGTACGCCGTCGAGAAGGGCAACAAGACCCGGATCATCGGCCCGAACTGCCCCGGCCTCATCACGCCGGGCCAGTCCAACGCGGGCATCATCCCCGGCGACATCACCAAGCCCGGCAAGATCGGCCTGGTGTCCAAGTCCGGCACGCTGACGTACCAGATGATGTACGAGCTGCGCGACATCGGCTTCACGTCGTGCGTCGGCATCGGCGGCGACCCGGTCATCGGCACCACCCACATCGACGCGCTCGCGGCCTTCGAGGCCGACCCCGAGACCGAGCTGATCGTGATGATCGGTGAGATCGGCGGCGACGCGGAGGAGCGGGCGGCCGACTTCATCAAGGCCAACGTCACCAAGCCGGTCGTCGGCTACGTCGCGGGCTTCACCGCCCCCGAGGGCAAGACGATGGGCCACGCCGGTGCGATCGTGTCCGGCTCGTCCGGCACCGCGCAGGCGAAGAAGGAGGCCCTCGAGGCCGCGGGCGTCAAGGTCGGCAAGACCCCGACCGAGACGGCCAAGCTGGCGCGCGCCATCCTCGCCGGCTGACCTGCCTGAACAGCTGAACAGCCTCTGAACAGGCTGTACCGCACTGCCGCACAGCGGATGGGCCCGCTCCCGGATCTCCGGGGGCGGGCCCATCCGCGTGTTCAGCGAGGGTCCGGGAGGAGCCGTGGCGGACCGGCGAATGGCAGGCCGCGCAGCGCGTCGCGCAGCTCCTCGTCCTCCGGGGTCAGCCGCTGCGGTCCGCTCAGCACCGGTACGCCGGCGATCGCCTCGCCCGGCGCGAGCGGCGGCTCGTACGCGGTCGGCGCCGTGGCCAGCGTGAACGCGGTCGCGCCGACGATGAGCGTGGTCAGGCCGATGGCCGCCCGCGTCCAGGTCCTGGCGCGGCGCTCGCTGCCCGTACGGACGGCGCGGGGCAGGGCCAGCACCATGGTCGGGCCCTTGGCGAGCAGCTCCGCGAGGCGTTCGTGGAGCGCGTCCGGGTCGGCCAGCTCGGGCAGCCGCTCGGCGACGGCTTCCCGCGCACCCAGGATGCGGTGCGCGGCGGCCGGGGTGCTCGCCTCCAGCTCGGCGGCGGTCTCGGGCAGGTCCATGCCGAGGCCGTCGTAGAGCAGCAGGGCGCGGCGGTACGGCGGCGGCAGGTCGAGCACCGCGCCGCGCAGCGCCCGGGCGGCGCGGTCGGTGGTCGGCGGGTCGGGGTGCCGGTGGGTGGGGCGCAGCCGGTGCCAGGGGGAGAGGGCGTACGCGTGCGCCGCCGCGCGCACCCACCCGGCGGGGTCAGGGTCGACGGCGACCTCCGGCCAGCGCTCCCAGGCGAGGTGGAAGGCGTACTCGACGGCCTCGCGCGCCAGCCGGCGCCGCCCGGTGAGCAGGTATGCCTGCTGGAGGACGGCGGGGGCGGCGCAGGCGTACAGCGCGTCGAAGGCGTCGGAGGCGGTGGCGGGCGCCTCGGACGTCTCGGGTGCCTCGGAGGTCTCGGACGTCTCGCACGCCTCCGGAGTCTCCTCCGCCTCCTCCGCCACCTCCGACTTCTCCGCCTCGGATGTCGCGGACGTCTCGGAGGCGTCGGCGGCGTCGGCGGCGTCGAGGGCGACGGGACCGGATTTCTCCGCGCTCTGCGGCGCCGCGGCTGCTTCCGGGGCTTCCTTCGCAGGCGCCGGCTCCTGTGCCTTCTGGGGCTCCTGGGGCTCCTGCGACGCCCGTGCCTCCTCCGCCTCCTCCGGCTCCTCAGGCTCGGGCTCCGGTTCCGGCCTCTGCGCGCGTGAGGCGTCGGGCGCCGTGGTGCTCTGCGGACGCCGGCGCTCGGCCCGTGGCGCCTGCTGGGAGGTGCGCGGCCGGGTCTGGCCCTTCGCGGCGGACTTCGCCGACTTGTTGGCCGGCTTCGCCCCCGCCGTGGCGGCCTCGTGCGCGCGCAGCAGCTTCACGTACGCCTCGCGCTTGCGCCCGCGCGGGCTCGACCGCCCCGTCTCCCAGGAACGCACGGTCGCCTTGGTGACCCCGAGGACCTCGGCGACCTGGCTCTCGCTCAACGATCTCGCCTCACGCAGTCGTCGCCGCTCCTTGGGGGACGGGAGCGGCGGCGCGGAGCGGGTCGTGGTGCTCTGGGTCATGGGAGGCTCCCCGCGGCGCTGCACGCGACGAAAAAGTACATAACCGTATATTGAGCGACACAGCGGGCAATCTCCCGTTACGCAGAGAAAGCGCGTGTCGTTGGCAGCATGGCGCCGTGACTCGCGCGACGGCCGTGACGGCCATGACCAGGATCACCGTGAGCGGTGTGCGCGGCGCGCTCGCCGCAGGGCTCGGGCTCGGCTCCGTCACCGTCCTGGTGATGGTGATGTGGATCAGCTCGCCCTACCCGGACCGGGGCCCGGACGGGGCGTTGCACGTCGCCGCCGCGGTGTGGCTGCTGGCCCATGGGACGGAGCTGGTGCGGGAGGCCGGAGCGCCACCGGCCGGGGCGCCGGCGCCCGTCGGCGTCGTACCGCTGCTGCTGCTCGCGCTGCCGGGCTGGCTGGCGTACCGCACCACGCGCGATGTGGCGCCCGGACCGGCGTTGAGCGTCGTCGGCGGGGTGACCGCGGGGTACGCGGTCGTCGGCGCGGGCGCCGTGGCGTACGCGCTCGGCGGCCCGCTGGCCCCGCAGCCGCTCAGCGCGGCGCTGCACCTGCCGCCGCTCGTCGCGCTCGCGGCGGCGGCCGGGGTGTGGACGGCGAACGGCCGCCCGGCCGGGCCGCTGCCGCGTTGGCTCCCGCAGTGGCTGCGCGTGGAGCTGGCCCGCTCGCGGACGGGTGTCGCGGCACGCGCCGCCGCGGCCGGTCTGGTGACGCTGGTGGGCGGCGGAGCGCTCGTGGTGGCGGTGTCGCTGGTGTGGCACCTGGGCGCCGTGCGGGACGGGTTCGTGGGCCTGTCCGACACGTGGGCCGGGCGGACGGGGGTGCTGGTCCTGGCCGTCGCGCTCCTGCCCAACGCGGCGGTGTGGGGCTCGGCGTACGCGCTCGGCGCGGGCTTCGCCCTCGGCACGGGCGCGGTGGCCACGCCGTTCGCGCTCACCGGCGACCCGGCGGTGCCGCTCTTCCCCCTTCTCGCCGCGGTACCGGGGGAGGGGCGCGGAACCTGGCCGCACTGGGCGGCCGCGGCGGTGCCGGTGGTGGCGGGCCTGGTGGTCGCCTGGTTCGCGGGGCGGGCGGAGTCGGTACGGAGCGTACGGGACACGGTGCTGGCGGCGTGCGCGGCGGCGGCGCTGTGCGGCGCGGGCGCGGCGGTACTCGGCGCGGCGGCGGGCGGGCCGCTGGGGGCGGGGCGGCTGGCGGAGTTCGGGCCCGTGGGCTGGCGCGTGGGCGCGGCGGCCCTGGCGTGGACGGCGCTGCTCGGCGTCCCGGGAGCGCTCGCGGTACGTGCCTGGCGTCTGCGGGGCGCCACCGCCGTACCCCCCGCGGTTCCTCTCCCCGCCCCGGCTCAGGCCCCTGCCCTGGTGGCGGCGTCCGTGCCCGCCGAGCAGGAGCGGGTGGACGAGGACGCTGCCGAGCCGTACGGGGTGCTCCCGGCGGCCTGGGAGACGCCGGCTGTCACCGCCCAGGCCCCTGACACCGCCCTCGACACCGAAGAGCCGGATACGGAGGAGGACCCGCCGGAGGAGGTCCCGCCGGAAGAGGACCCACCGGAAGAGGACCCGCCGGTCAGGCCGTGAGGGCCGAGCCGGCTACTCCTGTACGCCGAAGACGTCGCGCAGCGGCGTCGGCAGCAGTTCGTTGCAGGAGAGCTGGCCCGTCTTCGTCAGGGCGTCGTCCACGCAGCTGTAGTAGTCGCGGTAGACCAGCTGGACCGTGAAGGTCGCCGCCACGATCGCCAGGGCCAGCGCCGCCGTCACCAGGCCGCTGAGCGCGGCCGTGCGCTGGGGGCGGGTCCCGGGGCGCGGGCTTCCGGAGCCGGCCGGGGCTCCCGGAGCGGCGACCGGAGCCGGAGCCGGGGCGGGGGGCGCGGGAGCCGTCGGGGCGGGGGAGCCCTCGGTGGAGGCGGCCGGTGCCGTGGCGGGCTTGGCGCGCAGGGAGCTGATGCCCCAGTAGAGGGCCAGCGCGCCGAGCAGCAGGGCGATCTCCGGGAAGTCGAAGAGCGCGAAGAAGAACGCCCACATGCCCGACAGGAGCGCGTAGCGGGCGCGCCGCTGGGCCGGGTCCGTCGGGTCCCAGCGCAGGGCCGGGCCCTGCTGGGTGCCGCCGGGGCCGCCGCCGGAGCCGCCGCCCTGCTGGTCACCGTTCGGGCGGCTGCCGAAGCCGCCGGAGGAGCGGCCGGGCTGCCGCGGGCTCCACTGGCTGCCCCAGGCGGGCCGCTCGGACCGGTCGTCGCCCGAGTCGTCGTCGCCGTTCTCGGGGCGGCGCGGCTGCCACGGCTGGTCCGGCCGGCCCTCGGGGGGCGGCGCGAACGGATTGTTCTCGTCCCCGGACGTCCCGGAGGTCCCGGGCGCCGACCCGGGCGTCGACCCGGGCGTGGACGCGGGCGTGGACGTGGACTCCGTGGACGGGCGGTGGCGGTCCGGCATGTGGTGAACGTCTTCCCCTCAGACCCGGTGTGCGCAAAGGGCCTTGTGTTGTCGTGTCCGTCCGTTCGGGACGGCTCCCTCCCAGACGCTACCCCCCGGCTCCGCCCCCGTCCCGTGGGGGCGGCTCGGTGTGCCGGTATCGTTGCTGACGGTCGGCTCGTTCGTAGGGTTCCCCGTGTCGAGGGGCGCGATTCATTCGTACGACCACACAAACAAGGAGTTTCCCCCGTGGCTGCCGCCCGCCTCGTCGTCCTGGTCTCCGGGTCGGGGACGAACCTGCAAGCCTTGCTCGACGCCATCGGTGACGATCCCGAGGCGTACGGCGCCGAGATCGTCGCCGTCGGCGCCGACCGCGACGGCATCGCCGGTCTGGAGCGGGCCGAGCGCGCCGGGCTGCCGACGTTCGTGTGCCGGGTCAAGGACCACGCTTCGCGCGAGGACTGGGACCGCGCGCTCACCGAGGCGACCGCCGCGTACGCACCGGACCTGATCGTCTCGGCCGGGTTCATGAAGATCCTCGGCAAGGAGTTCCTGTCCCGGTTCGGCGGGCGGATCGTCAACACGCACCCGGCCCTGCTGCCCAGTTTTCCCGGTGCCCACGGAGTGCGGGACGCGCTCGCGCACGGCGTGAAGGTCACCGGATGCACCGTCCACTTCGTCGACGACGGCGTCGACACCGGCCCGATCATCGCCCAGGGTGTGGTCCAGGTCCGGGACGAGGACGACGAAGCCGCTCTCCAGGAGCGCATCAAGGAAGTCGAGCGCACGCTGCTCGTCGAGGTCGTGGGGCGTCTGGCCCGGCACGGCTACCGCATTGAGGGACGAAAGGTTCATGTCGGTGAATAAGCCCATCCGTCGCGCGTTGATCAGTGTCTACGACAAGACGGGGCTGGAAGAGCTCGCCCGCGGGCTGCACGAGAACGGCGTCGAGCTGGTCTCCACCGGCTCCACCGCCGCGAAGATCGCCGCGGCCGGGGTCCCGGTCACCAAGGTCGAGGAGCTCACCGGCTTCCCCGAGTGCCTGGACGGCCGCGTCAAGACCCTGCACCCGCGCGTGCACGCCGGAATCCTCGCCGACCTGCGCCTGGACGCGCACCGCGAGCAGCTCGCCGAGCTGGGCGTGGAGCCGTTCGAGCTGGTCGTCGTGAACCTCTACCCGTTCCGGGAGACGGTCGCCTCCGGCGCCACGGCCGACGAGTGCGTCGAGCAGATCGACATCGGCGGCCCCTCCATGGTCCGCGCCGCCGCCAAGAACCACCCCTCCGTCGCCGTCGTCACCTCCCCGGCGCGCTACGGCGACGTCCTCGCCGCGGTCCAGGCGGGCGGCTTCGACATGGCCGCCCGCAAGCGCCTGGCCGCCGAGGCGTTCCAGCACACCGCGGCGTACGACGTCGCCGTCGCCTCCTGGTTCGCCGACGACTACGCCGCCGCGGACGACAGTGGTTTCCCCGACTTCCTCGGCGCCACGTACACCCGCGAGAACGTCCTGCGCTACGGCGAGAACCCGCACCAGGGCGCCGCGCTGTACGTCGACGGCACCGGCGGGCTGGCCGAGGCGGAGCAGCTGCACGGCAAGGAGATGTCGTACAACAACTACACGGACACCGACGCCGCGCGCCGGGCCGCGTACGACCACACCGAGCCGTGCGTCGCGATCATCAAGCACGCGAACCCCTGCGGCATCGCGGTCGGCGCGGACGTCGCCGAGGCGCACCGCAAGGCGCACGCGTGCGACCCGCTGTCGGCCTTCGGCGGCGTGATCGCCGTCAACCGCCCGGTCTCCGTGGCCATGGCGGAGCAGGTCGCCGAGATCTTCACCGAGGTCATCGTCGCGCCCGACTACGAGGACGGCGCGGTCGAGGTGCTCGCCCGCAAGAAGAACATCCGCGTGCTGCGCGCCCCCGGCGCCCCGTCCGCCCCGGTCGAGGTCAAGCCGATCGACGGCGGCGCGCTGCTCCAGGTCACCGACCGCCTCCAGGCGGACGGCGACGACCCGGCCAACTGGAGCCTCGCCACCGGCGAGGCGCTCTCCGCCGACGAGCTGGCCGAGCTGGCCTTCGCCTGGCGCGCCTGCCGCGCCGTCAAGTCCAACGCCATCCTGCTCGCCAAGGACGGCGCGAGCGTCGGCGTGGGCATGGGCCAGGTCAACCGCGTCGACTCCGCGAAGCTCGCCGTCGAGCGCGCGGGCGAGGAGCGGGCACGCGGCTCGTACGCCGCGTCGGACGCGTTCTTCCCGTTCCCCGACGGCCTGGAGATCCTCACCGCGGCCGGCGTCAAGGCCGTGGTCCAGCCGGGCGGCTCGGTCCGCGACGAGCAGGTCGTCGAGGCGGCGAAGAAGGCGGGCGTGACGATGTACTTCACGGGGACGCGCCACTTCTTCCACTAGATGCCGAACTGGCGGAGCCCCCCGCCGGCATTAGCCGGGGTGATTCGCCCAAAAAACGAAGGACGTTAATGCGCCACTGGCGAATTAACGTCCTTCGTGCTTACGGGTGCGCTGCATCGGCGCGTTGTATTGAGGCCTGGCGGCTGTAGTTACGGTTCCCCCTTTCTGTGGCACGCGCGCCTGCTGGCATAGCAGGGCCGCATTGGTGCGCTGAAGCTCAAATCTAGCTCAACGATATGGGAATCAGTGGCGCCTGCATGCGAGAGTATTGATCGAGATCGCTCGGGACTTTCTGACCAAAAGTCCAAGCCTGCCTGGCTGAATAGAGGTGGTCTCGCCATGGAAACGGGAGATAGAATGAATTACAGGTCTCGCGCTGTCGGCGCCCTTGTCGCAGCCGCCACGGTCGGCTCACTCCTTCTCGCCGGGGCACCCGTGGCCTTGGCCCAACCGGGAACCGCTGACGAAGCCGCGCGCGCGGCGGCGGTGATCGAGCAAGCCACCGGCACGGACGACCTCGTGTCCCTCCGCACGGCCGCTGGTGACGGAGTCAAGGTGACGGTCCCGGCGGAGTCCGGGGGGCGCATAGAAGGGCCCACCGCGGACGGTGGCTCCTTCAGTCTTGGCCTGCCGGAGACGAGGAGCGTCAAGGGCATCGCGTCCGAAAGCGGAACCGTCGTGTATCCGGACTCGGCCGAGGCTACCGATCTGGCGGTCCAGCTCACCCAGGACGGATCCGCCCGGGCTCTGATCACGTTGAAGGACAGCAGCGCCCCGACGGAGCACCGGTTCGACCTCGATCTGCCTGACGGTGTCGAGCTCCAGCCGGACGGCCGCGGCGGCTACCTCGCGGTGAAGCAGGACGCCGGCGGCGCGACCGTCGTCGGCGCGATCGCTGCGCCTTGGGCCAAGGACGCACTCGGCGAGCCGGTTGCCACTCAATACAGGGTCGAATCGGGCGCGTTGGTTCAGACGGTCGAAGTGAACCAGGATACGGCGTTCCCGGTCGTAGCTGACCCCAAGATTTCCTTCGGTGCAGGTATTTACATCAATTACTCGAAGAAAGAAGTAAAGGCCCTCTACGGCAAGGTGACCTACCTCAACGGCGCAGCCACCGTGTGCTCCATCGGCGGCCTGGCGGGAATCCCTTGTGCTGTGGTTACCACGGCCGTGGCCACCAAAATCAAGAACACCTGGGAGTACGCCAAGAACAACGGCCGCTGTATTGAGGTGAAGCTCTCCTACACGGGTATGTTCTCGGGAATCAAGCACTACAGCTGCTGATTGCCGGCCCAGCCGGGGCTCGCGGCCTGTTCCGGCATGAAACAGGCCGCGGCCCCACTGCTGTCGAGCAGTGGGGCCGCGGCCTGAGTGCGGCGTCGCCTTAGTACCGCGGGCGCTTGAACCACGCCGCACCGTCCGCCTTCGAGACGAAGACGATGACGAGGATCAGCAGCACGATGTGGACGATGCTGAGCGGGAAGAACGGGTAAATGCTCAGCAGGAGGCCGATCGACGCGTACACGATGATGCCGACGCGTGCGCCGTTGCCGCCCTTGCCGCACTGGAGCGCGAGTGCGATCGACGCGATGAGGTAGACCACCGCGAGGGCGATGAGCGCGTAGAGCACACCGGAGGAGAAGTCGGCGAAGGCGTCGAAGCCCTCGGTCGTCTGCAGCTGCTGGTCTTCCTTGAGCTTGTTCACCGCGGCGAGGCCCAGGCCCAGCAGGATGATGCCCACGACCTGGAGACCGGCGATCACCCACATCATGACCTGCGCGGCCTTGACGCCACCCGGCATCTGCTGCGGCGCGCCGGCGTAGCCGCCGCCGTACGCCGGGGCCGGCGGCGGGGCGGCCGGGTAGCCGTAGCCGGGCTGCTGGGGCTGGCCCTGCTGCGGGTAGCCGTAACCGGGCTGCTGCGGCTGGCCCTGCGGCTGGCCGTAGGGGTTGTTCGGGTCGCCGAAACTCATGGCGTGTTCCTCCGTTGGATGGGTGCGGGGACGGCGCGGCCCGCGCGGAGGAACGAACTTTCACATGTATTGAGCGGTTTGGCCCCCCGGCACTGCCCGCGGCACTGCGCGGATCATCGTGGTCGTACCATCTCCTTTTTGTCCAGTCGGAATCTGTACGTGTTGTGCAAGTGCAACCTGGCGTTCCACCGGGGTGCGCGAATTGGAACCCGGGCGGGTTCATCCGCGAGGATGGGGCCATGACCGCCCAGATTCTCGATGGCAAGGCCACCGCAGCAGCGATCAAGTCCGACCTGGCCGCCCGTGTGGCGGCCCTGAAGACCAAGGGCATCACGCCCGGTCTCGGCACCGTCCTGGTCGGCGACGACCCGGGCAGCCAGAAGTACGTCGCGGGCAAGCACCGCGACTGCGCCGAGGTCGGCATCGCCTCCATCCAGCGGGAACTGCCCGCCACCGCCACGCAGGACGAGATCGAGGCGGTCGTACGCGAACTGAACGAGGACCCCGACTGCACCGGGTACATCGTGCAGCTGCCGCTCCCCAAGGGCATCGACGAGAACCGCATCCTCGAGCTCATGGACCCGTCCAAGGACGCGGACGGCCTCCACCCGATGAACCTCGGGCGCCTCGTGCTGAACGAGCCCGCCCCCCTGCCCTGCACCCCGAACGGCATCATCACGCTGCTGCGCGCGCACGGCGTCGAGATCAGCGGCGCGGAGGTCGTCGTCGTCGGCCGCGGCACGACCATCGGGCGCCCGATGCCGCTGCTGCTCACGCGCAAGTCCGAGAACGCCACGGTCACGCAGTGCCACACGGGTACGCGCGACCTCGCCGCGCACCTGCGCCGCGCCGACATCATCGTGGCCGCGGCGGGCGTACCGCACCTGATCAAGCCCGAGGACGTCAAGCCGGGCGCCGCCGTCCTGGACGTCGGCGTCAGCCGCGACGAGAGCGGCAAGATCGTCGGTGACGTTCACCCCGGCGTCGCCGAGGTGGCCGGGTGGCGCGCCCCGAACCCGGGCGGCGTGGGCCCGATGACCCGGGCGCAGCTGCTGGTCAACGTCGTCGAGGCCGCGGAACGCGCCGCCGCCACCGCGAGCTGAGCCGGACCGGAGAGGGCGACCCCATGGGCGTACGGGCGAACGAGGACCCCGCGACCGCGACCGCTGCCGCCGAGGCGGCGCCGGTCGGCACCGATGCGGCCGCGGCCGGCGGCTCCACGGCACCCGGGCCCGCGGGGCGCGAAGCCGCCGAGGACGAGGCGCCGGCCGGCGCCTCGGGCCCCGGCGAGGGCGGCCACGCGCCCGGCGCCGCCGACGGCGTCCCCCCGGACGCGGGCGCCGACAGCCCCGCGAGCCCCGCACAGGAGCCCCAGCCGGGCGGCAAGCCCCCGGCTGCAGGCACCGCGCCCGAGGCCGAGCCCGGCCCCTCGGCAGATGCCGCGCCCGAGGCGCCGGAAGGGCAGAGCAGCCCGGCTGCAGGAGCTCCGTCCGAGGCCTCGCAGGCCGAAGCCGACAACGCCGCTGGAGCCTCGCCCGAGGCCTCGCAGGACCAGCCCGCCAACGCCGCGGACACCGCGCCCGAGGCCCCGCAGGCCGGGACCGACAAGGGCAGCACCGACGCGGGCACCGCACCCGAGGGCCCGCAGGCCGGGACCGACAAGGGCAGCACGGACGTGGGCACGGCGGCCGAGGCCTCGCAGGCCGGGACCGACAAGGGCAGCACCGACGCAGGCACCGCGCCCGAGGCCCCGCAGGCCGGGACCGACAAGGGCAGCACGGACGCGGGCACCACGTCCGAAGCCCCGCAGGCCGGGACCGACAGGGGCAGCACGGACGCGGGCACCGCGTCCGAGGGCCCGCAGGCCGGGACCGACAGGGGCAGCACCGACGTGGGCACGGCGTCCGAGGCCTCGCAGGCCGGGACCGACAGGGGCAGCACGGACGTGGGCACGGCGTCCGAGGCCTCGCAGGCCGGGACCGACAAGGGCAGCACCGACGCAGGCACCGCGTCCGAGGGCCCGCAGGCCGGGACCGGCAAGGGCAGCACGGACGCGGGCACCACGTCCGAGGCCCCGCAGGCGCAGGTGCAGGACGGCACGGGCGCCGGGACCGCGCAGGAGGATGCGCCCGCGCCGCGGCACACGCGGCGGCCGCCCGCCATGACGCGGGACACCGCGCGGCCCGAGGGCGGCGGGCGGGCGGCGCCCGGGGACGCGCCCGCGCCCGCGCGGCAGTGGCCGCTGCTGACCGTGCTCGGGGTCGCCACGCTCGGGCTGGTCGTCGTCGGGCTCGACCCCTTCCCGCAGGCACCGCGGATCGGGGCCATCCTCATCGGCCTCGCCCTGCTCACCGGTGCCGCGCTGCGCCGCGCCGTGCCGTCCGTCGGCATGCTCGCCGTACGGTCGCGGTTCACCGACATGGTCACGTACGGCCTGCTCGGCGTGGTGATCGTGCTGCTGGCGCTGATGACGCAGCCCAACCCGTGGCTGGAGATCCCGTTCCTGGAGAAAGCCGTCCGGTTCACGGTGCGTTAGAGGCGCGTACCTTCCGTGCACACATGGGGTGAGAGACCGACCCGGCCCCGCGCGAGAGGGACGTTCGCCCCATGGTCAAGATCAAGGTGGCCACTCCCGTCGTCGAACTCGACGGCGATGAGATGGCCCGCATCGTCTGGCGGTTCATCAAGGAGCGGCTGATCCTGCCGTACGTGGATGTCGAGCTGCGCTCCTTCGACCTCGGCATCCAGCACCGCGACGCCACCCGCGACCAGGTGACGGCCGACGCCGCGCGGGCCGTCAAGGAGTACGGCGTCGGCGTCAAGTGCCCCACGATCACACCGGACGACGCGCGCGTCGCCGAGTTCGGTCTCAAGGCGAGGTACCGCCCGCCCGGCGCGACCCTGTGGGAGGCGCTCGGCGGTGCGGTCTTCCGCGAGCCGGTCCTCGTGGGCGCCGCGCCGCGCCCGGCCAGACCGGTCGTCGTCGGCCGCCATCCCTTCGGGGACCAGTACCGGGCCACCGAGCTCAGGGTCCCCGGCCCCGGCACGCTCACCCTCAGCTTCACCCCCGCCACCACCACCGGTCCCGCCGCCGACCCGGTCGAGCTGGAGGTGTACGCGTTCGAGGGCCCGGGCGTCGCGCTCGCGATGTACAACGTCGACGCGTCCATCCGCGACTTCGCGCGCGCCTCCTTCCGCTACGGGCTGGCCCGCGGCTACCCGGTGTACCTCTCGACGAAGAACACCGTCCTGAAGAAGTACGACGGCCGCTTCAAGGACCTCTTCCAGGAGGTCTTCGACACGGAGTTCACGGAGGACTTCGACGCCGCCGGGCTGACGTACGAGCACCGCCTCGTCGACGACATGGCCGCCTCGGCCCCGGCGGGCGAGGGCGGCTACGTCTGGGCGTGCAAGAACTACGACGGCGACGTCCAGTCCGACGCCCTGGTGCGGTGGGCCGGTTCGCCCGGGCTGATGACCTCCGTGCTCATGGCCCCCGACGGCCGGACCGTCGTGACGGAGGCCGCGCACGGCACCGTCACCCGCCACTACCGCCGCCACCAGCAGGGCAAGGCGACGTCCACCAACCCGATCGCCTGCGTCCACGCCTGGACCCGGGGTCTGGCGCACCGGGGCCGCCTGGACGGCACACCCGAGGTCGTCGACTTCGCCGAGTCGCTGGAGGAGGTCTGCGCCGAGACCGTCGAGGGCGGCCAGCTGACGAAGGACCTCGCCGCCCTGGTCTCCGGGGACCAGCCGTGGCTGACCACGGAGCAGTTCCTGGAGACCCTCGACACCGGGCTGCAGAAGAAGATGGCGGCCCGCTGACGGCGGGGGCGACGGCGACCGTCCCCTCCCCCGAGCAGGACGGGCGCCGTCACCTGCGTAAAGAGTCATGGACGCGCCAAGAGAGGGCAAGGTGTGTCCGGTCCCTGTAGCGCGGAGGTGACCATTCCGGCATGGTGTGATCGACCCGCAACGGATGCGAAACTGGGGCGGCGACAGGACGACCCGGCGTGTGGGGGCACCCGGCCGTCCCGTTCGCGCCCCTGCGCCCCCGCCCGAGGAACTGACATCCTGGCTACGCGCATCCCCCTCGGTGACACCCGTTCCGGGGGGCGGCAAGGGGGCACGCGGAGCGGGGAGCACATCAGGCACGTACGGGGGACAAGGGGGAGGCAATGCCTCGTTGGAAGGCGCTACCGGAGGAGCTCGACCCACAGGTCAAGGAGTTCACCCATCAGCTGCGTCGGCTGGTGGACCGCAGCGGACTGAGCATCGCCGCGGTCTCGGACCGCACCGGTTACAGCAAGACGTCGTGGGAGCGCTATCTCAACGGGCGCCTGCTCGCGCCCAAGCGGGCGATCGTCGCCCTGGCCGAGGTCACCGGCACCAACCCGGTGCACCTCACCACCATGTGGGAGCTGGCGGAGCGGGCCTGGAGCCGCGCCGAGATGCGCCACGACATGACGATGGAAGCGATACGCATCTCCCAGGCGCGCGCCGCGCTCGGTGAGTTCGGCGGTGACGCCGGCCCCGGCGCCGACGGCTCGTCCCGTACGAAGACGGCGAAGCCGGTGAAGTCGGCGCAGGCGGCGCAGGCGGCGACGTCCGCACCGGCGTCCCCGGGCGCCGACGGCGGCGCTGGGAGCGGCGGCGCGGGCGCCGTCCGTCCGTCCGTCATACCGCCCGACGGAGGCCCCAACGGCCCCGCCCGGCGCGGCCCGGCGACCCGGCCCGCGCCCACGCCCACGGACCGGGCGCCCGAGCCCGCACCCGCGCGGGCGCGGCGGCGGGGCGGCAAGAGCAAGGTGCCCATGGTCCTCGCGGGCGTGCTCGGCGTCCTGCTGGTGGCCGTCGGCGCCTACCTGGTCTCGGGCCTCGGCGGCGACGAGGACGGCCCGGGCGGCACACCCGTGGCGAAGTCGCCGTCCGCCTCGCCGAGCACCAGCGCGTCCGAGCCGGTGCCCGAGGGCGTCAAGTGCACCGGCGACGACTGCACGGGCCAGGACCCGGAGGCCATGGGCTGCGGCGGTCAGTACGCCACGACGGTCGCCTCCGCGACGGTCGGCACGGCGAAGGTCGAGGTCCGATACAGCAAGACGTGCGGCGCCGCGTGGGCCCGGCTCACCCAGGCGAAGGCGGGCGACACCGTCCGGATCACGTCCGGCGACGCGACCCAGAACGGCGCCGTGAAGATCGACACGGACGCCTACACGCCGATGGTCGCGGCGGCCGAGGCCGCCGACGCGAAGGCGTGCGCCACACTGGCGACCGGCACCAAGGGCTGCACCACCGAGGAGTGAGCGCCCAGGGGCGAGCGGCCCACGGGTGAGCGCCCAACGGCGAGCGGCCCACGGGTGAGCGCCCAGGGGTGAGCGGCTCGGGGCGGTCGGGCCGCGGGTGATTCAGTGAGCCGCGACACAAGGGGGCGGGGGTTGAGGGGGGTCCGGGTCGGATAGCCTGACCGCTGGATATCTCTTCACGTCGAGACACCGATCGATCACCCGGTCGATCCACCGGCCGCTCGGCCGGCCGGCTCAACGCAGAGGGGTGTCCAGCACCAGGGGCAGGGACCCCCACCGCCAGCTGTCTTACGGAGATCGCCATGACCCGCACTCCCGTGAATGTCACCGTGACCGGCGCGGCCGGCCAGATCGGTTACGCGCTGCTCTTCCGCATCGCCTCCGGCCACCTGCTCGGCGCGGACGTGCCGGTCAAGCTCCGCCTCCTGGAGATCCCGCAGGGCCTCAAGGCCGCCGAGGGCACCGCGATGGAGCTCGACGACTGCGCGTTCCCGCTGCTGCGCGGCATCGACATCACCGACGACCCGAACGTCGCCTTCGACGGCGCCAACGTCGCGCTGCTCGTCGGCGCCCGCCCGCGTACGAAGGGCATGGAGCGCGGCGACCTGCTGGAGGCCAACGGCGGCATCTTCAAGCCGCAGGGCAAGGCCATCAACGACCACGCCGCGGACGACATCAAGGTGCTCGTCGTCGGCAACCCGGCCAACACGAACGCGCTCATCGCGCAGGCCGCCGCCCCGGACGTACCGGCCGAGCGCTTCACCGCGATGACCCGCCTGGACCACAACCGCGCGCTGTCGCAGCTGGCGAAGAAGACCGGTTCCCAGGTCTCCGACATCAAGAAGCTGACGATCTGGGGCAACCACTCGGCCACCCAGTACCCGGACATCTTCCACGCCACCATCGGCGGCAAGAACGCCGCCGAGGTCGTCAACGACGAGAAGTGGCTGGCCGACGACTTCATCCCGACCGTCGCCAAGCGCGGCGCCGCCATCATCGAGGCCCGTGGCGCCTCGTCGGCCGCCTCCGCCGCGAACGCCGCGATCGACCACGTGTACACGTGGGTGAACGGCACCGCCGAGGGCGACTGGACCTCCATGGCCATCCCGTCGGACGGCTCCTACGGCGTCCCGGAGGGCCTGATCTCCTCCTTCCCGGTCACCTGCAAGGACGGCCGGTACGAGATCGTCCAGGGCCTGGACGTCAACGAGTTCTCGCGCTCGCGCATCGACGCGTCGGTGCAGGAGCTGGTGGAGGAGCGCGACGCGGTCCGCGGCCTCGGCCTGATCTGAGGAACCCGTCGCCGGACGGAGTCCGGCGCGGCTCCTCGAAGCCTGTGAGGCCCGCCAGGGCCGAGCAGTGCGAGAGGAGCCATCGAGGATGGGTCGCGGTCCGCGGTCTCGGCCTGATCTGAGGAACCCGTCGCCGGACGGAGTCCGGCGCGGCTCCTTGAAGCCTGTGAGGCCCGCCAGGGCCGAGCAGTGCGAGAGGAGCCATCGAGGACGGGTCGCCGTTCGCGGTCTCGGCCTGATCCGACCTCACGAGTTCGTCCGCGTACGGACCTCACCGCCCCCGGTAGCCGACCGCTGCCGGGGGCGCGGTGTTTCCGTGGCGCCCGGCGCGCCCGCGCCCCCGACCGCCCCGCCCGCGACGCCCTCCACGTACGGCCGCCGGAGCCGCAGGAACGGCAGTTCGATGGCGTGGTACGTCACGAACGACACCGCCACCGTCAACGGCAGCGCCACCAGCAGCGTCAGCAGGAACGCCTCGCCCACCGGCGGCAGGACGCCGGGGAACCAGGCGTACTCGCACAGCAGCGTCAGCACCATGAAGTGCGTCAGGTACACCGAGAAGCTGACCTCCCCGAGCCGGGCCAGCCACCGTGACACCCGGCCCTGCCCGCCGCCGGACCCGTCCTTCCCGCCCTCCCCGGCCGCCGCCACGTACGCGACGACCACCAGCGCCCACACGGCCCCCTCGGCGCCGCTCCACGCCAGCTTCAGCGGGCTGTCGGAGACGTACCCGTGGAGCTGGTTGTACGACCAGAGCGCCCCCAGCGCCAGGCTCAGCGCCCCCGGCGCCAGCCATCGGGCCGCCGCCCGCAGCCGCTCGCGGTGGTGCGCGTACGCCCAGGCGGCCAGCATGCCCAGCAGGAACTGGTCGATGCGCCCCGCCAGGCCCAGGTAGAGCGCCGCCGTGTGCGGCGCGGGCGCCGGGCTGCTGAGCCACACCAGCGCCCGCAGCAGGGACACGGCGGCCAGCAGGCGCAGCAGGGCGCCCGGTCCACGCTCCGTCAGGAGCCGGTTGAGCAGCGGGAAGACCAGGTAGAACTGCATCTCCACGCAGAGCGTCCAGAACACGCCCCCGTAGGGCAGGCTCGGCGTCGCGAACGTCAGGATCCGCAGCAGGTCCTGGAAGGTCGGCAGGGAGACGTGGGTCGCCAGGCCGAGGAAGGCGATCACCAGGTACAGCGGGTAGACGCGCAGCAGCCGGTTGGTGAGGAAGCGGCCGTAGTGGATCGGGCGGCCCTGCGCGCCGACGGTGAAGATGAAGCCGGACAGCACCATGAAGAGCGCGACGCCCGTGTGGCCTTCGAAGACGAGGGTGGCGGCGGGGTTCGCCGAGTACAGCCAGTCGGTCCCGGCGACGAAGCGCGGCCGCCCCTCGATGCGCGCGCTCAGCAGCTGGCAGCCGTGGTAGAGCACCACGAGCACAGCGGCGACGGCCCGCAGGTGGTCGACGGGGGCGAGGTAGACGCGGTCGTCGCTGCTGCGCATGGACGCACCCTAGGTCGCCCCGGTCGTGGGGCCGGGGAGCGACGCTCCTTCCGGTCATCCATTCGGATCATTGCGTAAGTGCGATCGAATGTAGTACTTCTTATACATGAGCGAGCAGGTGCACAACAGGCTGGCGATGGTCCGGGCCGAGCGGAAGGTGTCGCGACAGGCCCTCGCGGAGGCCGTGGGCGTCCACTACCAGACCATCGGCTACATCGAGCGGGGCCAGTACAACCCCAGCCTCGACCTGGCGTTGAAGATGGCCCGCTTCTTCCGGCTGCCGGTGGAAGCGCTGTTCTCGCTGGAGCCGTTCCAGCCGCTCACCAGTGAGATCTACGGGGAAAACGGGAGGAACCAGTAACCATGACCAGGTCCACGACCACGACCACGCCCATGAGCACGGCCATGACGGCGACCGCCACGCGCCACGACCGGCGGATGTACGCGCTGATGAACCGGCGCGAGGCCGCCGCGCTGTACGCCACGGCGGCGCGCAGGCGCGCGGTCGTGGCGGCGCACGTCCTGATGACGCTCGCCTCCATCGCCCTGTGGCTCCTCATGGTCCTGGACGGCGACGCCCTCTGGCCCGCCGTCGCCCTGCTCGCGCTGGTGCTGCCCTGGTGCGTCGCCACCGGCGCCATCAACGCCGCCACGCGCGGCCTGCTCGAACTGCGCGGCCGGATGCTCGATGAGCGCCAGCTCACGGAGCGCGACCGGGTGCGGGCGCTGGCGCACCGGATCACCACCGGGCTCCTGCTCCTCTCCGCCGCCGTCATGGGCGCCGTGACGTGGTTCGCCGACGTGCGGTTCGAGGGGCTCGCCTTCGCCGTGCTGTTCAGCGCGCTCGTCATCCACTGGGTGATGCCGCTGTGGGTGGCCGGTCTGCGCGCCGAGGACGACGAGCCCGACCCGTACGGGGACCCCGTAGCCGAGTGACCAAACCCACTTTCGCGGACTGATTCCGCATGCTTTCCGCCGCTCCGGGCAGGGTCCCCGGTCGCCGACCACCGTCGGTGACGACCACCCGACCAGGACAGGCACAACGGAAGGCAGAACGCGACCGTGGCGGAACAACAGACCATCCACGTGGGCGGAGAGTGGCGCGCGGCCGCCTCCGGAGCCACCAGGGACATCCTCGACCCGGCCGACGCCACGACCCTCGCGGTCGTGGCGGAAGGCGGCGCCGAGGACACGGACGCCGCCGTCGCCGCCGCCCGCGCGGCATTCGACGGGGGCCGCGGCGCCTGGCCGCGCACCCCCGTCGCCGAGCGGGCCGCGCTGCTGCGCCGCGTCGCCGACCTGCTCGTGCGCGACCGCGAGAAGCTCGGCCTGCTGGAGAGCCGCGACGCCGGCAAGACCCTCGAAGAGGGCCGGATCGACGTCGACTGCGTCGCCGACGCCTTCCGCTACTACGCCGACCTCGTCGCCGCCGAGAGCGGCGGCCGCGTCGTCGACGCCGGCTCACCCGACGTCCACAGCGTCGTCGTCCACGAACCCGTCGGCGTGTGCGCGTTGATCACGCCCTGGAACTACCCGCTGCTCCAGGCCAGTTGGAAGATCGCGCCGGCCCTCGCCGCGGGCAACACCTTCGTCGTCAAGCCCAGCGAGATCACCCCGCTGACCACCGTCGCCCTCATCGAGCTGCTGGTGGAGGCGGGCCTCCCGGCCGGTGTCGCCAACCTTGTCACCGGCCCCGGCGACCCCGTCGGCGCCCGCCTCGCCGAACACCCCGACGTCGACCTGGTGTCGTTCACCGGCGGCCTCGTCAGCGGTACGAAGGTGATGCGCGCCGCCGCCGACACCGTCAAGAAGGTCGCCCTCGAATTGGGCGGCAAGAACCCCAACGTCGTCTTCGCCGACGCCTGCGCGACCGACGAGGGCTTCGACACCGCCGTCGACCAGGCGCTCAACGCCGCCTTCATCCACAGCGGCCAGGTCTGCTCGGCCGGCTCCCGCCTCATCGTCGAGGAGTCGGTGCGCGAACGCTTCGTCGCCGAACTCGCCCGCCGCGCCGAGCGGATCCGCATCGGCCGCGGCACCGACGAGGGCGTCGAGTGCGGCCCGCTCGTCTCCGCCCAGCAGCTCGCCCGCACCGAGGAGTACGTCGCCTCCGCCCTCGCCGAGGGCGCGGTCCTGCGCGCGGGCGGCGAACGCCCCGGCGGCCCGGAGCACGCGAGCGGCTACTTCTACCGCCCGACCGTCCTCGACCGGTGCCACCGCGCCATGCGCGTCGTACGCGAGGAGGTCTTCGGGCCCGTCCTGACCGTCGAGACCTTCCGTACGGAGGACGAGGCCGTCGCCCTCGCCAACGACACCGAGTACGGCCTCGCGGGCGGCGTCTGGACCGCCGACCCCGGCCGGGCGCGGCGCGTCGCCGGGCGGCTGCGCCACGGCACCGTCTGGATCAACGACTTCCACCCCTACCTGCCGCAGGCGGAGTGGGGCGGCTTCGGCAAGAGCGGCATCGGGCGCGAGCTCGGCCCCTCCGGGCTCGCCGAGTACCGCGAGTCCAAGCACGTCTACCAGAACCTGGCCCCGCGCCCCGTGCGCTGGTTCGCGGGCTGACCAGCGGGAGAACCTTGTGAACAGCGACACCCACGCGTACGAGCACGAGCACGAGTACGACTACGTCATCGTCGGCGGCGGGACCGCCGGTTCCGTCATCGCGCACCGCCTCACGGCCGACCCCGACGTCACCGTCGCCGTCATCGAGGGTGGCCCCAGCGACGTCGACCGCCCCGACGTCCTCACCCTGCGCCGCTGGATGGGCCTCCTCGGCGGCGACCTGGACTACGACTACCCCACCACCCCGCAGCCACGCGGCAACTCCCACATCCGGCACAGCCGCGCCCGCGTGCTGGGCGGCTGCTCCTCCCACAACACCCTCATCTCCTTCAAGCCGCTGCCGTCCGACTGGGACGAGTGGGAGGAGGCGGGTGCCGAGGGCTGGCACGCGGCCGCCATGGACCCGTACTACGACAAGCTCCTCAACAACATCGTGTCGGTCGACGAGAAGGACCGGAACGCCATCGCCCGCGACTTCGTCGACGCCGCCCAGGCCGCGCTCGGCGTCCCGCGCGTCGAGGGCTTCAACGAGAAGCCCTTCCACGAGGGCGTCGGCTTCTTCGACCTCGCCTACCACCCCGAGACCAACAAGCGCTCGTCGGCGTCGGTCGCGTACCTCCACCCGATCATGGACCAGCGGCCCAACCTGCGGCTGATGCTGGAGACCTGGGCGTACCGGCTGGAGCTCGACGGTACGACCGCGCGCGGCGTTCACGTCCGTACGAAGGACGGCGAGGAGCGGCTCGTCACCGCCCGCCGCGAGGTCGTCGTCTGCGCCGGTGCCGTGGACACGCCCCGGCTGCTGCTGCACTCCGGCATCGGCCCCAAGGCCGACCTGGAGAAGCTGGGCATCCCGGTGGTGCACGACCTGCCGGGCGTCGGCGAGAACCTCCTCGACCACCCCGAGTCGGTCATCGTCTGGGAGACCCACGGGCCGATCCCCGAGAACTCCGCCATGGACAGCGACGCGGGGCTGTTCGTCCGCCGCGACCCGCAGTCGCCGGGGCCGGACCTGATGTTCCACTTCTACCAGATCCCCTTCACCGACAACCCCGAGCGCCTCGGCTACGAACGCCCCGCGCACGGCGTGTCGATGACGCCGAACATCCCCAAGCCGCGCAGCCGCGGGCGGCTCTACCTCACCAGCGCCGACCCCGAGGTCAAGCCGGCCCTCGACTTCCGCTACTTCACGGACGAGGACGACTACGACGGCCGCACCCTCGTCGACGGCATCCGCCTCGCGCGCGAGATCGCCAAGACCGAGCCGCTGGCCGGCTGGCTCAAGCGCGAGGTCTGCCCCGGACCGGAGGTCACCGACGAGGAGGAGCTCAGCGCGTATGCCCGGCAGGTCGCGCACACCGTCTACCACCCGGCCGGCACCTGCCGCATGGGCGCCGAGGGCGACGAACTCGCCGTCGTCGCCCCCGACCTGAAGGTCCGGGGCCTGGACGGCATCCGGATCGCCGACGCGTCCGTCTTCCCGACCATCCCGGCCGTCAACCCGATGATCGGCGTGCTGATGGTCGGGGAGAAGGCCGCCGATCTGCTGCGAGGTGACGCCCGATGAGCACTCCTGCGAGTACCCCCGTCTTCTCCGTCCAGAACCTGTGGAAGGTCTTCGGCCCCAAGGCCGAACGCATACCCGGCTCGCCCGAGCTGGCCGCCCTCCCCGCCGCCGAGCTGCGCGAGCGCACCGGCTGCACCGCCGCCGTCCGCGACGTCTCCTTCGACGTGCGCAAGGGCGAGGTCTTCGTCGTCATGGGCCTCTCCGGCTCCGGCAAGTCCACCCTCGTCCGCTGCCTGACCCGGCTCATCGAGCCGACCTCCGGCACCGTCGCCATCGACGGCGAGGACGTCACGGCCATGGACAAGAACCGGCTGCGCGAACTGCGCCGCCACCGCGCCGCCATGGTCTTCCAGCACTTCGGCCTGCTGCCGCACCGCACGGTCCTCGACAACGTCGCCTACGGCCTCGAGATCCAGGGCGTCGCGCGCGCCGAGCGCCGCGCCAAGGCCGCCGAGGTCGTCGCCAAGGTCGGCCTGGAGGGCATGGAGGACCGCACGCCCGCCCAGCTCTCCGGCGGCCAGCAGCAGCGCGTGGGCCTCGCCCGCGCCCTCGCCGTCGACCCCGAGGTGCTGCTCTTCGACGAGCCCTTCAGCGCACTGGACCCGCTCATCCGGCGCGACATGCAGGAGGAGGTCGTACGCCTCCACCGCGAGGAGGGCCGCACGATGGTCTTCATCACCCACGACCTGAACGAGGCGCTGCGCCTCGGCGACCGCATCGCCCTGATGCGCGACGGCCGGATCGTGCAGCTCGGCACGCCCGAGGAGATCGTCGGCGCGCCCGCCGACGCGTACGTCCGCGACTTCGTGCGCGACGTGCCGCGCGAGCAGGTCATGACGGTACGCACCGCCATGCGGCCGCCCTGCGACGCCGACGGCGCCACCGAGTCGGCGGCGGCCGTCACCCCGGGCGCGACCGTCTCCGAGGCCATCGAGGCGGTCGCCCGCAGCGGCGGCCCCGTGCGCGTCGTCGACGGCGGCCGGTGGGTGGGGGTCGTGGACCACAAGGACCTGCTGTCGGTGGTGGCGGGAATCCCCACCGGCGAGGCGGCACCCACGAGTGACCCCGCCGCCGGGCGGAAGGCGGCGGCATGACCGCAGCCGTCACCACCCCCGTCCACCAGAGCGAGCGCGGACGGCAGTCCCGGCTGCCGACCGCCGTGCGCCTCCTCCGCGGGTACTGGCCGCTGGCCGCCGCGCTCGTCGTCCTCCCGCTCGGCGCCCTCCTCGCGGGCGGCGGCAGCTGGCCCGCCGCGCTCGAAGTCGACCTCTCCGGCCCGCTCGGCTCGGCCAGCGACTGGATCATCGACCACCGCGACAGCCACCCCCTGTTCCTCTACTTCTTCGGGCACATCAGCAACGCCGTCGTCCTCTCCGTGCGCGCCGTCTACCTCGTGCTGCTCGCCGCCGGATGGGCCGGTGTCACCGCCGCCGCGGGCGTCATCGCCTGGCGCGTCGCGGGCCTGCGCCTCGGGCTCACCGCCGTCGGCGCGTTCGCCGTGTGCGGGCTGCTCGGCATGTGGGTGCCCACCATGCAGACCCTCGCCCTGATGGTCGTCGCCGTGGCCGCGTCCGTCGCGCTCGGCGCGCTGCTCGGCCTCGCGGCCGGTCTCTCGGACCGTACGTACCGGGCGCTGCGGCCCGTGCTCGACACCATGCAGGTGCTGCCCGCGTTCGCGTACCTGCTCCCCGTCGTCCTCGTCTTCGGCATCGGCGTACCGGCGGCCGTCCTCGCGACCGTCGTCTACGCCGCCCCGCCCATGGCCCGCCTCACCGCGCTGGGCCTGCGCGGCGCCGACGCGGGGGTGCTGGAAGCCTCCGCCTCGCTCGGCGCGACCGGGCGGCAGCGGCTGCTCACCGCGCGCCTCCCGCTGGCGCGCAAGGAGCTGCTCCTCGGCGTCAACCAGTCGATCATGATGGCGCTGTCCATGGCGGTCATCGCCTCCGTCATCGGCGCCGGCGGCCTCGGCGACCGCGTCTACCAGGCCCTCGCCTCCGTCGACGTCGGTGCCGCGCTCGCCGCGGGCATCCCGATCGTGCTGCTGGCCGTGGTGATGGACCGTACGGCGACAGGCGCGCGTTCCCGGGCCGGCGGCCGCCGCGAGTGGGCCGCCTGCGCGGTGGGCGTGGTGGCCGCCGCCGTGACCGGCCGGCTGGCCGGCGGGCTCAGCTGGCCCGCGGCGTGGCACCTCGACATCGCGGGGCCGGTCAACCGGGCCGTCGACTGGATGACCGCCCACCTCTACTCGGGCGTCCCCGTCGTCGGCGGCACGGCCGACTGGGCGGGCCACTTCACCCACTGGGTGCTCGACCCCGTCCGCGACGGCCTCCAGGCCCTGCCCTGGTGGACCCTCCTGCTGCTCGTCGGCGTGCTGGCGCTGCTGGTCGGCACCTGGCGCACGGCGCTGACGGCCGTCACCGCGATGGCCGCCATCGGAGTGCTCGGCGTCTGGGACGCGTCCCTCGACACGCTTTCGCAGGTGCTCGCCGCCGTGGCGGTCACGCTCGTGCTGGGCTTCGCCGTCGCGGTCGCCGCCGCGCGCAGCGCGCGGGTCGAACGCTGTCTGCGCCCGGTCCTGGACGTCTTCCAGACGATGCCGCAGTTCGTCTACCTCATCCCGGTGGTGGCCCTCTTCGGCGTGGGCCGCGCCCCGGCGGTCGCCGCCGCCGTGGTGTACGCGCTGCCCGCCGTCGTCCGCATCACCACGCAGGGCCTGCGGGGCGTCGACCCGGTGGCGCTGGAGTCGGCGCGGTCGCTGGGCGCGACGGGCTGGCAGCAGCTGCGCCAGGTCCAGCTCCCGCTCGCGCGGCCGGCGCTGCTGCTGGCCGTGAACCAGGCGGTCGTGCTCGTCCTCGCCGTCGTCATCATCGGCGGCCTGGTGGGCGGCGGGGCGCTCGGTTACGACGTCGTCTTCGGCCTCGCGCAGGGCGACCTGGCGACCGGCCTGGTCGCGGGCGCGGCGATCGTATGCCTGGGCCTGATGCTCGACCGGGTGACCCAGCCGACCGGAAAGGAGGCCGGACATGCCGCGTAAGCGCGTGATGGCCCCCCTGATCGCCGCCCTGACCCTGCTCCCCCTGACGGCGTGCGGCGCGGCGGACATGACCAAGCAGGCGTCCCCGTACGCCGCCGCCCGGGGCGCGAAGACGGTCACGCTCTCCGTCCCCTCGTGGGTGGGCGCGCAGGCCAACGTCGCCGTCGCCCAGTACCTCCTCGAACACGAGCTGGGCTACCGCGTCGACACCGTCCAGATCGACGAGGTGCCGGCCTGGGACGCGCTCAGCCAGGGCCGGGTGGACGCCCTCCTGGAGGACTGGGGCCACCCGGAGGAGGAGAAGCGGTACGTCGACGACAAGAAGACCGTCGTACGCGGCGGCGACCTCGGCGTCACCGGCCACATCGGCTGGTACGTCCCCACGTACTTCGCCGAGGCCCACCCGGACGTCACCGACTGGAAGAACCTGAACAAGTACGCCGACCAGCTGCGGACGGCGGAGAGCGGCGGCAAGGGCCAGCTGCTCGACGGCTCTCCGTCGTACGTCACGAACGACAAGGCGCTCGTGAAGAACCTCGACCTGGACTACAAGGTCGTCTTCGCGGGCTCCGAGGCGGCGCAGATCACCCAGATCAAGCAGTTCGCCAAGGAGAAGAAGCCCTTCCTGACGTACTGGTACAAGCCGCAGTGGCTCTTCGAGAAGGTGCCGATGACGGAGGTGAAGCTGCCCGCGTACAAGGAGGGCTGCGACGCCGACCCGGAGAAGGTCGCCTGCGCGTACCCTCACACGCCGCTGCAGAAGTTCCTCAACGCCGACTTCGCCCGGAAGGGCGGGGAGGCGGCCGCCTTCCTGAAGAACTTCCGCTGGACGACGGAGGCGCAGAACGACGTCGCGCTGATGATCGCCGAGGAGAAGCTGTCGCCGGAGGAGGCCGCCGAGAAGTGGGTCAAGGCGAACGAGCCGACGTGGCGGGCGTGGCTTCCGTAACACCGGTCACCGGCGGCGCACCTCGGCCATGAAGCAGCCGAACAGCACGGCGCGGATGTGCACCAGCGCCACCGCCGGGTCGGCGAACACCTCGCGCAGCGCGTGACCCACCTCGTCGGCACGCTCCTGGGGGACCTCCAGGAGCGTGCCCCCGAGGATGTGCCCGCGCGCGTCGTACGCCCGGAGCACCCGCAGCGCGCCGTGCATCTCCACCGGATAGCCCCCGCCCGGGCGCGGCCCCGCGCACTCCTCGGCGTGGATGAACACGGGCCCGCACTCGTCGTACGCCCCCGGCTCGGCCCCGGTCTCCGCCGCCCAGCGCCGCAGGGGCGCGTACGCCACGAGCAGCAGCCGCTCGCCGGCCTCGCTGTGCCGCAGGCAGCAGCGCAGCGGGGCCCCGCCCTCCGTGTCGGTGACGGTCTCGCGCCTGATCCCGGCGTCATCCCGCACGCGCAACTCCCGCAGGACGGCGGGTGGGATGGCCCGTACTTCGTAGGTGGTGGTCATGCCGCCAGCATCGACGGCCCCGCCTCACGGCGCTGGCGGGATTCGGACGTCGCGTAACCGAGCGGAGCGGCCCTTCAGCCTTCGTCACTCTGCTGCGTTGCGGCTTCGTGGGCCGCGAGTTCCTCGGGGGTACCCACGAAGGCGGGACCGCAGCCGGCCGGCAGGCGCTCAACCACCATGGCGATCGCCTCCTGCGCGGTAGCCGCGGGACCCACCGTCTCACTGCGGAGGGGGCCGGAGACCCAGTACGTGCCGCCGAGGGCGGGCTGGATGTAGGGGATGTCCCAGGTCCACCGTTGCCCGGTGCAGCGACTGAAGTGCAGTTCCCCCATCCCGGTCCAGGGGAACGACCGGCGCAGGCGGGGTTCCGCGTACGCCGCTTCCAGCAGTTCGGGCTCCACGCGTCCGTCGTCCCGTACTTTCTGCCAGCCCGCTTCGACGAGTGCGTCGCCCGCTGCGTCCCTGTTCATGGTCCCCATCATGCGGGGGAAGGCTGATCGGTCCCAGCGGGAACGCCGGACGCGAACTACCCGGACACGGGGGCAGGGCCGTATCCCAGCCCCTCCGTGAACGCAGCCCACGCGACGGGAGCGATGCCGAGTATGGGGCCGTCGGGGGCCTTGGAGTCCCGTACGGCGACGGCGCCGGGCACGTTGAGGGCGACCTCGACGCACTCGCCACCGGCGGTGCTGTAGGACGACTTTACGAACTCGAAGCGGCTCACTTGTCTAGCTCTCCTCCATGACGCGCCTGATGAGCGACCGGGAGTCGGTCTGCGCGAGTGCCTGCCGAGCGGCTCGGTCGAAAATGACCGCGTGGTGCGCAGCGTCCTGCTCGCTCTCCAGCCACAGGCTAGAGGAGGGTGTGTCGAGGTGGACCACGTCCATCGCGCCGGAGTCGGCGAACGACATGACGCTGAACGCACCCGCCATCCCAGCGTGTGCACCGGCCAGGTACGGCAGCACCTGAAGCCGGATGTTGGGCTGCTCCGTGAGCTTCAGCAGGTGCGCCAGCTGGGCGCGCATCACCTCGCGGCCTCCCACCTGCTGGCGCACAGCTCCCTCGCTGACGAGGGCCCAGACCTGTATGGGGCGTTCGCCGGTGAGTCGCTCCTGGCGGGCAATGCGTGCTTCCACGTACCGCTCGATCTCGTCCGGGTCCTCCCAGAGGCCGGCGCCGACGTGAAGCGCACGGGCATAGTCAGGGGTCTGGAACAGTCCGGGCAGGACGGCGATCTGAAGTGTCCTGACCCTTACGGCTACGTCCTCCAGCGCGACGTACTCGACCTGTGCACGTAGCTCGGGGTACTGATCCCACCAGCCCCGGGCCTTGCGGCGGTCACGATCCGTTCTGGCAAGGTCGAGCAGGCCCTGAGTGAGCGCGGGGTCTGTGGCGGCATACAGCTCGCACAGTGCCTTGATGTCAGGGTCCCGGACCGGCACCCAGCCGCGCTCCATCTTGACGACCTTCGTCGCCGTCGCGCTCAGCGCCTCGGCGGCCTCGGCCTGCGTCTTGCCCGCCCGTTCGCGCAGGCGCAGCAATTCACCACCGAGCTTGCGCCCCAGGACGGTTGATGTTCCGCCGAGCGCGGGCTGCCGCCTCGGTGCCATGCGGTCACCTCCTTGTGTGGGGGTCAGTGTGCCGGGCGCGTTCCCTCACGGACAAGCCATTCCAATCTCAGGAATATATTCCTGAGAACTACTTGCCTGGCTACTCTCGCTCTCCGTACGGTGTGTAGCGAACCGCTCGCAGAGCGCCATCAGTTGGCGGAAGTGCACCGGCCTGCCCGCGCAGCGCACGGCATCGCCACCGCCTCCCCGACCGCACAAGGAGGTGCGCGTCTATGGATGCGTTGTCCGAGGCTCGTTACGACGTCGCCAACTACCGGCCCCGGCTGGCTTCCGTACCGACCGCCAGACGCCGTGTGGCGCGGCTCGTACGGGAATGGGGCTGCCCAGCGCTCGTCGAGGACGCCGCGCTTCTCGCCTCCGAGCTGGCGACCAATGCCCTGCTGCACGGCTGCTTGCGCGACCGGCTGTTTCGCGTGGAGCTCTTCCTCGCTGGGGCGGTCCTACGGGTCGCGGTGACAGACCCGAAGGGGGAGCGGTTGCCGACGCCGCGAACGACCTGCGCTGAGCAGCAGTTCGGACGCGGGCTGCTCATCGTCGAGTCCGTCGCGGCTCGGTGGGGCGTGGAGGAGCTTACGGTCGGCAAAACGGTATGGGCGGAGCTGGTCTCGGTGCCGGAGGGCTGAGGCTTGGCCCTCGGGGCGGGCCGACTGCGGTTGGTCGCGGTGTGGGCCGCCCTCGCTCCGAGTGTGGCGGGTTCCGTCGGCCCGTCAAGGGCGCTGCGCGTCGGCTGCGCCGATGGGCTTCGCCCACCCCTTGACGGGCCGTCTCCACCCGCCTTTTCACACTCGGTGGGCGGCCCGGGGGAGCGGGCCCGGTGCAGGTCTGTTTGTGGCGGGGCTGCGTTCCCCGGCGGCGGGTGTGTGGGTGGTGGTGCGCGGCATTGGAATGGGGCGGCCCGGGCCGGTTCGGCGACTGCCGCCAGGTGGCGGGCCGGGGCACAGGCTGGTGGCTCGGGTTGGTGAGTGGGCGGGGGCTGGGGTCACGGCACCTATGGCCAAACGCCCCCGTACAGCCGCTCGGGCCATACGGGGGGCGCTCTTTGCGCTCAGGGTCACCGGTCATACCGGCCAGCTGTCCTTGGGATCGTCCAGCCAGGTCCGGTGACCCACGGAGGTGACCGTGAGGCCGAACCGTGTGACGTCCGGCGCGCCCCGGTTAAGCCACCAGCGGTAGGCCGTTTCCACCTCATTCCAGAGCCGACGCGCGCCGGACTGCCAGACCGTGGCCTCTCCCTGGCCGTCCCGGAACATCACGCACGCCCATGACCGGTCGGTCAGCCCGTAGAACCACACGGGGCGTGCCCCGTCTCTCTTCGGGGCGACCACCTGCACGCAGTGCCGGACGCGTAGGCCGAGCACGAACGGCAGGGTCGTGTACTGCCCGGTGACGAACTCCGCCTCCGTCACGGCCGTGGTGGACTTGGCAGCCCTCTCCGTGGCGTCCTCGCCGACGTATTCGGCGTGGTGAGGGCCCGATAGCCGCTGGGTGCGGAGCTTCATGAACTCGACGTGCCGGGTGAAGTGCCCCATTGCTTGCCCGTTCGTGACCGTCAGGCGGGCCACGGCGTCACCGCTGCTGAAGTCGGTTCCCCACGGGGCGACGATCAGCCCCCCGTGCCGGGTCTGCTCGATCCAGGCAGGTGGGACCTTCCGCAGCCCGACGGTGGCGAGGATGCGGTCGTAGGGGCCACCGGCCCCGTGTCCCGCGAAGCCGTCGCCGACGACCACCTCCGGATACAGCCCCGCCCGACACAGCCGTTCCCGAGCATGGGCCGACACCATCGGGTCAACCTCGATCGTGGCCACCTGGTGTGCCCCGCAGCGGTGCGTCAGCGCGCCGGCCGTTTCACCGGTGCCCGTACCGACATCGAGCACCCGCATGCCCTCATCGGCCGCAAGGTCGCCGAGCAGGGAGTAGACGACCGAAGGCATAGAGGAGGAACTGGTCGACAGGTTGCCCGGGGCGCGGCCCGTGTGCCTGCCGTCGTCCCACTGCGTCACGATCGGGGCGTTGCTGTCCGCCGCCGCGTACCAGGAGTCTGGATCCTCCGCCTTGTGGACGGGAACGCTCGTGTGCTGTTCGGTGTCGTACGGCCACAGGAGATCTGGCAGGAACAACGCCCGGTCCACAGCCTCGAACGTCGGAACCCAGTCCGAGGCGAGCGC
Organism: Streptomyces sp. NPDC045998; assembly: GCF_056430285.1. Lineage (NCBI taxonomy): Bacteria > Bacillati > Actinomycetota > Actinomycetes > Kitasatosporales > Streptomycetaceae > Streptomyces > Streptomyces sp. NPDC045998. Next base: position 106,514 of record NZ_JBWKLJ010000010.1, on the reverse strand, counting down.
GCCGACGTGGAGGAGCGCACGCCCCAGCTCCTTTCGGCCGGGGCGCGTCGCCTGTACGTCGATGCCCACTGTCAGCCCTTGGGTGGATTGGGGACGCCGGGGCCGCCATCAGGGGTCGGCGGCTGATGCGGGCCGGGGTAGGGCTCGCCGGGGAGCTTGTCTCCGCCGACGGCCTTCGTGGTCACGCTGAACATGTGCTTCTCCCATCTGTCGAAGTGCTGCATCCGCCCCGCCGCTTCCGTCATAAAGTGCCCGGAGGTATTGCCTGGCGGAAGGCGCGCGGGACCTCATCCCGGTCCAAGCGGTAGAACTCCCCGCGGGCTATGGCGGCGCGGAGCTCCGACTCACCGGTCTCCAGCGGTGTGGTGGCCCTCGCCTCCTGGGTCATGCCACAGGTGTACTCCGTGGCGAACCGGTTACGGAGGGGCATGCAGGGGGGCATTATGTGGTCCATGCCCATCGGACAGCTGATCCGCGACTTAAGAGGCGCACTAGGGTGGACGCAAGCCCAACTTGCCGAAGCGCTGAACACATCAGTCGATGACTCTGGGGGCGCGCCCGGGCGTGACGCTGTCAAGCGCTGGGAATCGGGCAGGGTCATTCCCAGCAACTACTGGTTGCTGCACCTGTCCCAGGTGTTGGATGTCCCTCTTGGCAAACTAAAGACCGAAGCTACGCTCGACCGTGTGAGCCGTCGTTCTTTTTTCGGCCTAGGCGCCCTGGTGGGCGCACATGGAAAGCTGGCGTCGGAGATCGTCTCCAGCATCCCTGGGCGTGACCCGCTCCCTCTCGCCACGGTTCAGACTGGCCACGGCACTGACCTCGTCATCGCCGCCATGGCTGACAAAGCCTCCACAACTCCGCTCAGCCGATGGATGGTTGGCGGAGCCGAGCCGATCCTCCGTGTGAACGCGGCAGGCATTCTGGCCAAGATGCCAGGCGGGTGGCGGCTGCCAGGCAGGATTCCCCCGCCCGAGCCCCGACCAGCCCCAGCCACCAGCTTGGACCCCAACCGGTCAGGGGCCGCACCCGCCGGGACGGCCCCTGCCGCCCCACACCACCACCGCGCACCCACCACCCACCGAAGCGAGGTCTTGAACCTCAACCAACAGACGGTCCGCACCCGCTGAGCCAAGCCGGGACACCCCATTTCGCTGCCGCGCAGCCCACCGCACACCCGGCGCCCGGCAGCGCGCCCGCGCCGCCCACGCACGTCCGCCGCCGGCCCTCACCCCGGGCCGCCCTCCCGAGAGAGAAATCGCGGGTGGAGGCGGCCAGTCAAGGGTGGGCGAAGCCCATCGGCGCAGCCGACGCGACCAACGGGAGCGCCCTTGACGGGGCGGCGGAGGCCGCGACTCTCGGGAAGGAGGGCGGCCACACCTCGCCCCCGCGCGGGCGTCCCTCCCCCGGGGGCCCAGCCCGCCCCCGTACCACGCCACCGACGTCGGCCGCAGGGGCGGATTCCTCCGCCTACGAGGGCGATCCGGTGCCGGGCCGGCGTGCCCGGATCTTCGCCGCCGCGTCGCGGAGCAGGCCGGGTGCCAGCCGGCGGTGGAGGGCGGAAGACGGCGTCCAGATGATCCGGCCGAGGAGTCGTTCATGGCGCAGGACCGTCACCAGGGACACCCGCCCATCGACCGCCCGGATGACGAGGTTGCCGCTGAGAAACCACGACGCCGCCTCGAGCCTGACCCAGTCTTCGCCACGCTCGGCGAGCCGCCAGCCGGCCACGGTGTCCGGCGATCGCCCCCGGCTGAGCCGCAGACCGAGCAGGCCGCGCCAGATCACTCGTGCCGGGAGGCTGGGCACGTCGCCGAACATCGCCCGGGCCCACTCCTCCGGGCTCGCCTCGGCGTCCGCGGTGAGGGTGAACATGTCGACGTAGTCGGCGTCGGGCAACGAACCGAGGGCGAGCACCGACGCCGGGACCGACGCCGGGACGTTGTCCTTCCACACGGCGCTTTCGACGGCTTCCGGGCTGCCGCCTTCCTGAACCGGGCCCCCGCGCTCCCGCCAGGCGCGTTCCCATTGCCGGGTCAGCGCCGGGTAGACGATGAGATGGCGGAACGGCGCGATGGCGGCCATGTACAGCCGGCCCATCAGGCCGTTGGGCTTCACGAGGACCGCCATGCGCAGCTCGTGCTCGCCGCTCGCGGTCGGAACCCATCCGAGATGCATGATCGTGTGAACGGTCTTGTTCGCCAGTTCGCGGGCGCACTCGTCGTCGAGCCCGTACACCGGGGTGAACGGACCGAATGCCGAGCCGGCAGGCACCGCGCGGAGGTCACGCGGCAGGCGGTCGCGCAGCGACGGAACCCGCGCCGCGATACCCGCTTCGGGCTTGTCCAGGCCGAAGAGGGCGCCGAGCTTCCAGCGCACCGCGAAGAGGAACCGGACCACAGGGGACTGGCTCGCGGTTCCGTCGGCCGCCTCCATCGCGGCGAGCATCATGGGGAAGTCATCGGGCCCGGCGCCGGGCGTGCGGTAGGCCCACACGTCCTCCAGCCGGAAGTCTCGGGTGAGTTCGTGGATCCGCCACGGCTGATCGGTGTGGGCTGATTCCGGGAGCCTCATGGCCACTGCCGCCTTCCCTGTCATGGGACATATACGGGTGCGTATAAGTGAGCCTAGTAGAGTTGTACGGCACCGTATATCTCTGGAGTGGTGAGGTGGGACACGTCGTGGGAGCTCCTCGCACGCCGCGTGGCAGGTGGATCGAGGAAGGGCTGCAGGTCCTGGCCGAAGGCGGCCCGGATGCCGTCCGCGTCGAGGCGCTGGCCAAGCGGATCGGCGTGACGAAGGGCGGTTTCTACGGGTACTTCGCCGACCGCGGCGCGCTGCTCGAGGCGATGCTGGACGCCTGGGAGCGGGAGAGTGTCGACGAGGTGCTCGACCGCGTCGAGCGCGAGGGCGGCGACCCCAAAACCAAGATCCAGCGGGCGGGCGCACTCACCTTCTCCAACGACCGTCTGCTGCCCATCGATCTGGCGATCCGCGACTGGGCCCGGCGCGACGAGGCGGTCGCCGAGCGCCTGCGAAGGGTCGACAACGCGCGCATGGCGCTGCTGCGCCAGATGATCGGCACCTTCTGCTCCGACGCGGACGAGGTCGAGGCCCGCAGCCTGCTCGCCTTCTGCGTGGCGATCGGTGAGAACTTCCTCGCCGCCGACCACGGCGGGCGCACCCGGGCCGAGGTCCTCGCCCGCGCCGCCGACCTGCTGCTCAACCGGCCCGCGCCAGGTCGCGCGTGAGCGTGCGGGCGCGCTGGCGGCGCCCAGTGCCCGTCGAGCGCTGGGCTGCGTAAGTCCACGCCGCTCAGGAGAAGTCGCCGACGGCCGGATCCTGCGCAAGGCGCCCCGGCCGTCCGTCGCATCGCCGTCGAATTCCCGTCGAATTCCCCGGTCGCATGCCTGTACGCGCGTCGCCGCGCCGGTGTACCGTCCGGGCCGATGGGTTTTGGGAGCGCTCCCATCGTGCTCGTATCCGCTTCGCACGAGGAGGAACGCGATGAAACGCTTTGTGGCCTTACTCGCCACCTGCGCGACGGCTCTGGGCCTCACCGCACTGGCCGGCTCCCCGGCCGCGGCCGCCACCGGCTGCAAGGTCGACTACACGATCACCAACCAGTGGCAGGGCGGCTTCCAGGCCGGGGTGAAGGTGACCAACCTGGGCGACCCCGTCACCGGCTGGACCCTCACGTTCACCCTGCCGGACGCCGGACAGAAGGTCGTCCAGGGCTGGAACGCCACCTGGTCGCAGACCGGTTCCACCGTCAGCGCCGCCGCCGTCGACTGGAACCGCACCCTGGCCACCGGCGCGGCCACCGACCTGGGGTTCACGGGCTCGTTCACCGGCGCCAACCCCAAGCCCACGGCGTTCGCGCTCAACGGCGTGGCCTGCACGGGCTCCGTCGGAGGCGACGAACCCCCGCCGGACCCGGGCCCGGGCCCCAACCCGGGCACCGGCACCCCCGTGGGCGTCAACGGACAGCTCCACGTCTGCGGTGTGAACCTCTGCAACCAGTACAACCGCCCCATCCAGCTGCGGGGCATGAGCACCCACGGCATCCAGTGGTTCGCCAAGTGCTACAACAACGCGTCCCTGGACGCGCTGGCGAAGGACTGGAAGTCGGACCTGCTCCGCATCGCCATGTACGTCCAGGAGCAGGGGTACGAGACCGACCCGGCGGGCTTCACCGCCCGCGTCAACAGCCTCGTCGACATGGCCGAGGCGCGCGGCATGTACGCCATGATCGACTTCCACACCCTGACGCCGGGCGACCCCAACTACAACCTGGAGCGCGCGAAGACGTTCTTCAAGTCCGTCGCCACCCGCAACGCCGCCAAGAAGAACGTCATCTACGAGATCGCCAACGAGCCCAACGGCGTGAGCTGGGCCGCCATCAAGAGCTACGCCGAGCAGGTCATCCCGGTGATCCGGGCCGCCGACCCGGACGCCGTCGTCATCGTCGGCACCCGCGGCTGGTCCTCGCTCGGTGTCTCGGACGGCTCCAACGAGACCGAGGTCGTCAACAACCCGGTCAACGCCACCAACATCATGTACGCGTTCCACTTCTACGCGGCGAGCCACCAGGACCCCTACCGCGCCGCGGTGAGCCGGGCCGCCACGAAGCTGCCGCTCTTCGTCACGGAGTTCGGCACGGTGACCTACACCGGCGGCGGCGCGGTGGACCAGGCCAGCAGCAAGGCATGGCTGGACCTGCTCGACCAGCACAAGATCGGCTACGCGAACTGGACGTACTCCGACGCCAACGAGGGCAGCGCGGCCTTCAAGCCGGGCACCTGCAACGGCACGGACTACAGCAGCAGCGGCGTACTGACCGAGTCCGGGGCGCTGATGAAGAGCCGCATCAGCACCCCCGACGCCTTCCCGACCAGCTGACCAGCTGACCGGAGGCACGAGAGGAGGGGCTCCGGCCGACCGCCGGGGCCCCGTCCGGCAGCGGTGCGGACCGCTCACGCCCCCGTCGCCCGCAGCAGCATCAGCGCGATGTCGTCGGTGCGGTGGTGCGTGGGCCGGGCGTGGTGGAGGAGCGCGGCCATGACCTGCTCGAGGTCCTCCTCCGCGGCCCGTTCGTCGAGGTGGGCGGCGACCTCGGTGATGGCCTCCTCGATGTCCGTACCGGTGGTTTCGACCAGGCCGTCGGTGTAGAGGGCCAGCAGGGTGCCGGGGTGCAGCGGGATGTCCGTCACCGGGTACGCGGCGTCCGGCGCGACGCCGAGGACCGGACCCGGTGGGACGTCCAGGGGGTGGGCGGCGCCGTCCGGCCGGCGCAGCAGTGGCGGCGGGTGGCCCGCGTTGACGAGGTGGGCGCGGCGGTTCCCGAGGTCGAGGTGGGCGTACAGGCAGGTGGTGAAGAGGCCCGGGTCGAGGTCGAGGAGCAGGCGGTTGGTGCGGGCCAGTACCTCGTCGGGTGCCGCGCCGGCGGTCGCGTGGGTGTGGACGGCCGTACGGACCTGGCCCATGAGCGCGGCGGCGGAGACGTTGTGGCCCTGGACGTCGCCGATGACGGCCGCCGCCGTGGTGGAGTCGAGGCGGATCAGGTCGTAGAAGTCGCCGCCGATGTCCATGCCCCGGGTGGCGGGGAGGTAGCGGGCGGCGACGCTCAGGCCCGTGACGGCGGGCAGCGTGTGGGGCAGCAGGGCCTGCTGGAGGCCGTGGGCGAGCTGGTGCTTGGCGTCGTACAGCCGCGCCCGGTCCAGCGCCTGCGCGATCAGCCCCGCGAGGGAGGTGAGGACGGCGCGCTCCTCGGCGGGGAAGGGCCTCGGGTGGTCGTACGTCAGGACGCAGATGCCGACCGGGCGGCCGGAGATGATCAGCGGCAGGAACGCCCACGCCTGCTTGCCGCTGATCAGCGGCGCCTTCGGGTAGATGCGCGCCATGTCGTCGGGGTGCGTGAAGAACGACGGCACCCCGGTGGCGAGGGCCCGTCCCGCCGGAGTGAGGCGCGTGTCGAGGGGGAGGCCGTCGAGGCGTTCGATGACGTGCCGCGGATACCCGCGCGAGCCGGTGATCCGCAGGCGCCCGGAGTCGGCGGTGGACAGCACCAGACCGTGCGCGCCGAAGGCCGGCATGATCTGGTCGGCGACCAGGTCCACCACGTCCTGCACCCCGACGGCCTCGGTGAGCGTGGCCGCCAGGTGCATCAGCTGGTACAGCTGCCCCGCCCGCGCCGGTGCCGCCGCCGGGAGCGGCTGGTCGGGCTCCGGGCCGGGCTCCGGGCCGGGCTCCGAGCCGGGCTCCCGGCCCGGCGTGGTCTCGGGCGTGGTGTCGGGCGTGGGGCCGGCCGCCGGACGGGGACCGGTGCTCGACGGGGTGATGCGTACGCTGATGCCGCTCGCGTCCGGGTACAGCCGGAAGTCCAGCCACCGGTCGGGCGGGCGGCACGCCGTGAACGACACGGGCCGGCGGCTCAGGACCGCCGCGCGGTAGCGGTCCTCGTACACCGGGTCGTCGAGCCACGGCAGCGACTGCCACGGCATGGTGCCCAGCAGGCTTTCGGCGCCGCGCCCGAGCAGCTCGGCGCCCCGGGTGCTCAGGTACGTCACCCGCCCCTGGAGGTCCAGCCCGCAGCAGCCTTCGGGCAGCCGCTCCGCGAAGTCGGCTGCGGGGAGGGCGGGTTGGGGCGCCACCGGTTCCGGTGCGGCCAGGACGCGCGGCCGCTCGGGTGGCGTCACCGGGCGGCCGGCGTCCGCGGCCTCGTCCAGCAGCCGGGCCAGCCGGCGGCTGCTGGAGGCGATGTGGCCGCGTTCGCGCCGCGTCGTGCGCGGCGGATGGTTCCCCGGCCACATCAGCAGCAGCGTGCCCCAGCAGCGGTCGCCGGTGACGGGCACGGCGGCCAGCGCCAGCGGGTACGGCAGCGCCACCGCGGTCCGCGGATACGTACGGGCCATCTCCTCCTGGCCGCCGACCCAGACGAGGCGGTTCTCCCGGACCGCGTCCGCCACCGGAGCCGGGGCGGCCGTCGCGACCCGCGTCCACGGCCCGACCAGCTCGGCCGGCACACCGCCCACCACGACCAGGCGCAGCACCTGCTCCTGCGGCCGCAGGAGGTAGAAGGCGCCGATGGACGCGCCGGTACGGCGCATGGTCTCGCCGAGCGCCGCGTCCAGCACCGCGTCCGCCCCGGCGGGGTCCATGGCCGGGGCCCGATCTGCGGCCGGGTCCGCGTTCACGGGGTCCTCCCGGCGCTGTCCGGGCCCGCCCAGGGCTCAGCCCAGGTCGTCGAACATGTCCAGCAGCGCATGCTCGTCCGCCTCTGCCTCCGGCGTCGCCCGCCGTTCGGTGTGCGCGACCTGCTCCGCCCACACCGTCTTCCCCTGCGGCATGTAGCGGGCGCCCCAGCTCTTGGTGAACTGCGCCACCAGGAACAGTCCGCGTCCGCCCTCCTCGGTGGTGGCGGCGCGCCGGATGCGCGGGGAGGAGTTGCTGTGGTCGGACACCTCGCAGATCAGCGTCCCGTCGCGCAGCAGCCGCAGCGCCACCGGCCCCGCACCGCCGTACCGCACGGCGTTGGTCACCAGCTCGCTCACCACCAGTCCCGTGGTGAACTCCAGGTGTGCCAGGTCCCAGTCGATGAGTTTGTGGCGTACGAGCGAACGGGCCTCGGCCACCACCGACGGGTCGGCGGGCAGCTCCCAGCAGGCCACCCGGTCCTCGGGGAGCGCGCGTACCCGCGCCAGCAGCAGGGCCACGTCGTCGCGGGGCCCGTCGGGCAGCAGGATGTCCGTGATCCGGTCGCAGGTCCGGTCCAGCGAGCCGTCCCGGTCGCCCAGCGCGGCCAGCAGCCGGTCCGTGCGCGCGTCGGAGACCTCGTACCCGCGCTCCTCCTTGAGCAGGCCGTCGGTGTACAGCGCCAGCAGGCTGTCCGGCGCGAGGTCGACGGAGGCGGACTCGTACGGCTGGAGCCCGCCGAGTCCGAGCGGCGGGCCGGCCGGCAGGTCGATCAGGCGGGCCGTGCCGTCCGGCGTCACCACGGCGGGCGGCGGATGCCCGGCCCTGGCGGCCGTGCAGCGGCACGACACCGGGTCGTACACCGCGTACAGGCAGGTCGCCGCCATGGCGGGGTCCGGCTCCGGGTCGTCCGCCGAGCCGGGGTCCGCCGGTGTGTCCGACGGCGTCCCGGAGGCGCGGCCGACCAGTTCGTCCAGGTGGGCGAGGACCTCCTCGGGCGGCAGGTCCAGCCCGGCCAGGGTGCGTACGGCGGTACGCAGGCGGCCCATGGTCGCCGCCGCCTGCAGGCCGTGCCCGGCCACGTCCCCGACGACCAGCGCCACCCGCATCCCTGACAGCGGGATCGCGTCGAACCAGTCACCGCCCACCCCCACCCCGGTGCCGGTGTCGGCGGGCAGGTAGCGGAAGGCGAGCTCGGCGGCGGTCAGCCGGGGCAGGTCGCGGGGGAGCAGGCTGCGCTGGAGGGTGAGGGAGGCGGTGCGCTCGCGGCTGAAGCGGCGGGCGTTGTCCACGCTGATCGCGGCGCGGGCCGCGAGCTCGCCCGCCAGGGTGAGGTCGTCCTCCTCGTACGGCCTGTCCCGGCCGCGACGGTAGAAGCCCGCCAGCCCGAGGATGGCGCCCCGGGCGCACAGCGGGGCGCCCAGGTAGGAGTGCACGCCCTCGCCGAGGAGCTCGACGGGGTGGGCGCCGCCCACGGAGGCGGCCGCCGCGGCCGCCGCGGGTACCGAGTCGGCGACCGGCCGCCCGGTGCGCAGGCAGCGGGCCTGCGGGGTGCCGGGCGCATAGTGGACGGGCCGGCCGACGCCCCGGGCGGAGTCGTGGCCCCCGGTCCCGGTGGCCCGCACGGCGTCCCCGGCGTCTCCGGCGGCCCCGGCGGCGTCCTCGGCCGACCAGGCGGCGGTACGGGACAGCCCCGCGCCCGGGGCCAGCGGGCCCGGCGGGGGCTCCTCGCCCGCCAGGACGCCGTCGACGAGGTCCACCACGACCAGGTCGGCGAAGCGCGGCACCGCGATCTCGGCCAGTTCCTCGGCGGTGCGCCGCATGTCGAGCGTGGTGCCGACGCGTACGCCGGCTTCGTTGAGGAGGCCCAGCCGCCCGCGGGCCTCGGCGGCGAGGCGGCCGACGCCCGGGTCGCCCACGAGCAGGAGCCACGCGTCCGGACGGCCTCCCGCGGCAGCGCCGGACGGCTCGTGCGGCTCCTTCGGCTCCTGCGGCTCCTGCGGCGGGGGCGGCCCCTGCGGCTCCGGTGGACCGGCGGGGGCGGGCGGCCGGTGGAGCAGCGGCACCTCCCGCCCGTCGGGAGCGGTCGCCATGGGCGTACGGGTGGCCGTGGCGGTCGTACCGGTGGAGCCCGTCGTCGCTGTCGCTGTCGCAGTCGCCGTCGCCGCAGTCGTCGTCGTCATCGGCAGCGACGTACGCCGTACGTCGGGGAGGAAGCTGACCTCGACCGCCGCGCCCTCGGCGTCGCCGTGGCGCAGCTGCCTGCGGCGCAGCGCGGCGATGCGGCCGCCCGCCAGGGTGACCTCGGCGAAGGACTCGTCGTTCGAGGAGATCAGCTGGACCGCGGCCTCCAGCAGGGCGAGCCGCTCCCGGCGGGCCAGCCGGGGCGCCTCACCGCCGGGTCCGGCCAGCTCGCCGGAGTGCAGGTCGAGGCGGGCGTGCCCGCCGCGCTCCCGCTCCCGGAGGAAGGAGCGCATGAGGTCGCGCTCCTTCGCGGAGCTCAGCTCCAGCAGCCGCTCGGCGATGCGTTCGGTGGCGTCCTGGAGCAGGACGGCCATGCCCGGCTCGGCGAGCGACTCGGGGACGGAGAGGTTGACGGCGCCCTGGACCGTACCGCCCACGGGGTCGAACACCGGGGCCGCCATGCAGGTCAGGGACTTGAGGTTGTGCAGGAAGTGCTCGTGGCCGACGACCACGAACGGCGAGCGGGTGCTCAGCACCATGCTGACGCTGCTGGTGCCCATGAAGCGCTCGTCGACGTTGGCGCCGGTGACCAGGGAGGCCTCGTTCATGAGCTCCAGCCCCACGGGGTCGCCCCACCGCTCCACGATGTTCGCGCGGGCGTCCGCCAGCGCCACGGTGACCGGAAGCCCGGCGAACCGGCGGCACAGCCTCTCCAGCACCGGCGTGGCGGCCCTGATCAACCGCGAGTCGGGATCCAGGTCGCCCTCGACGGGCAGTGCCACGCCCTCGGTGTCGATGCCCAGCGACTGCGAGCGCTCCCAGGAGGCGAGGATCTCCGCGCGCACTCCGCCACTGCGGGTCGGATACGAGTCCACAAAACTAGGTTAATCGGGCAAATGGTGCAGTGCTAACGTCGGGCCAAAGCCATGATCACGGGGAAGCCGTGGAACACCCGACGAACCAGCCGCGTCCGGTCACCGTCGTCACCGTCGTCACCGGCGGCAGCCGCGGCATCGGCGCGGCCACCTGCGTCCGGCTGGCGCGCGACGGACACGACCTCCTTCTGGGATACGTCGCCGACGCCGGCGCCGCCGAACGGACCGCGGCCGCCGTACGGGCGGCCGGGGCGCGGTGCGTCACCGTACGGGCCGACACCTCCGTCGAGGCGGACGTGGAGAGGCTGTTCGACACCGCCGCGGCCGCGCTGGGCCCGGTCACCGGCCTGGTGAACAACGCGGGCGTGACCGGCCCGCTGGGCAGGCTCGCCGACGCCCGCACCGAGGACCTGCGGCGGGTCGTCGAGGTGAACCTCCTCGGCTACCTGCTGTGCTGCCGCCGAGCCGCCCGCGACATGGCGGGGCCCGGGCGGTCCGGCGGCGCCATCGTCAACCTCTCGTCGGCCGCCGCCACGCTCGGCGCCCCCGGCGACTACGTCCACTACGCCGCCACCAAGGCGGCCACTGACGCCCTGACCATCGGCCTGTCCAAGGAGCTGGGCCCGGCCGGCATCCGGGTCAACGCGGTCGCCCCCGGCATCATCGACACCGACATGCACGCCGCCATGGGCGACCCCGACCGACCGGCCAAGGCCGCCGCCGCGATCCCCCTCGGCCGCCCCGGCGAGCCCTCCGAGGTGGCCGCCGCCATCGCCTGGCTGCTGTCGCCGGACGCCTCGTACACCACCGGCACGGTCCTGCGGGTCTCCGGCGGCCGGTGAGCGCTCCCTACCCCCGTACCTCCTCCGCGATCCGCCGCACCTCCGCCAGCGTGCGGTGCAGCAGCCCCGGGCCGAAGGTGACGCGGGTGGCGCCCAGGCGGCCGAGCTCCGCGGGGGGCGGGCCGTCCGGCTTGGACAGGGCGTTGACCGGTGCGGTGATCTCGGCGCTCAGCGACCGGAGGTGCTCGGGCGGGATGAGGATCGGGTAGACGCAGTCGGCGCCCGCCTCGGCGTACAGGCGGCTGCGGGTGATCGCGTCCGCCAGGGCCGCCGCGCCCGTCAGGCCGCGTACGTACGTGTCGACGCGGGCGTTGAGGAAGAGCGCGTCGGCCGCCTCCGCCCGTACCTCCGCGAGCCACTCGGCGTGCCGGTGCGGGTCCTTGAGCGCGCCCGCCTCGCTGTCCTCCAGGTTCACGCCGACCGCGCCCGTCTCCAGGGCGCGTGCCACGAGCTCCTTAGGCGGCAGGCCGTAGCCGCCCTCGATGTCCGCCGAGACCGGGACGGACACCGACCGGGCGATCCGGGACACCGCGGCGAACATCTGGTCCGCGGGCGTGGCCCCGTCCTCGTACCCGAGCGACGCCGCGACCCCCGCGCTCGGCGTCGCCAGGGCCGGGAAGCCGGCCGCCTCGAAGGCGCGGGCGCTCGCCGCGTCCCAGGGCCCCGGCAGGACCAGCGGGTCGCCGGGGGCGCGGTCGTGGTGCAGGGCGCGGAACGCGGCGACGGGTGACTGCGGGGACGGCTGCGACGGTGTCAGAGCCATGCGGGGCCTCCAGGCGGGACGCGGCGGGCGACCATCAGACGGTTCCAGCTGTTGATGACGGTGATCAGGGCGATCAGGTGGGCCAGTTCGGCCTCGCCGAACAGCGCGGCGGCCGGCTCGTACACCACGTCCGGTACGAAGCCGTCCGACAGGACGGTCATCGCCTCCGTGAGCGCCAGCGCAGCCCGCTTGCGCGGTGTGAAGAGGCCCTCGGCCTCCTCCCAGGCGGCGACGAGGTCGAGGCGCCGCGCGCTCTCCCCGCCCTTGCGGGCGAGCTCCAGGTGCATGTCGAGGCAGAAGGCGCAGTGGTTGAGCTGCGAGGCGCGGATCATCACGAGCTCGGCGAGGAGGGGATCGCCGAGGCCCTTCTTCGCCGCCGCGCTCGCCGCCGACAGGGACGCGCGGACGTCGGGGTCCAGCTGCCGGGTGCGGAGGGACTCGAGGGAAGATGTCACGGGTCGTCGTCCTCAGCGGTCCTCAGTGGCTGAACTGGCCGGGGGTGTAGTGGCCCGGGACCTGGCGGGTGGCCACGCCGAAGCGGTTCCAGGCGTTGATGACCGTGATCGCCGCGATGAGCTGCGCCAGTTCGGCCTCCTCGAAGTGCTTGGCCGCCTTCTCGTAGACCTCGTCCGGCACGAAGCCGTCCGTCAGGACCGTGACCGCCTCGGTCAGTTCGAGCGCGGCCAGCTCCTTCTCGGTGTAGAAGTGCCGCGACTCCTCCCAGGCGGCGAGCTGGACGATCCGCTCCACCGACTCGCCGGCCGCCAGCGCGTCCTTCGCGTGCATGTCGAGGCAGAGGGCGCAGCGGTTGAGCTGCGAGGCGCGGATCTTGACCAGCTCCAGGAGGTCCGCGTCGAGGCCCCGGCGAGCCGCCGCGTCCAGCCTGATCATGGCCTTGTAGACCTCGGGCGCGTGCGTGGCCCAGTCCAGGCGCGGGGTGTGTTCGGGGGCGTAGTCCTTGGCGTCGTTCGTCGTCATGACAGTGACCGTACGGGCCCGATGGCGCGGGGGTATGGTCCATTTCCATGACGGATCCCTGGGCCAATGCGGCGGCAGCCGCCCGTGTCACCGTCGGCGCCGACCTGCACCTGGAGCTGCGCGGCCCCCGGCTGCGCGCCGGACTCATGGACGCGCTGCGCGACGCCGTGCGCACCGGGCGCCTCGCCCCCGGCACCCGGCTGCCGTCGTCCCGCTCGCTCGCCGCCGACCTGGGCATCGCCCGCAACACGGTCGCCGACGCGTACGCCGAACTCGTCGCCGAGGGCTGGCTGACCGCCCGCCAGGGCTCCGGCACACGCGTCGCCCGCCGCGCCGCCCCGCGCCGGCTGCCCGCGCCCGCACCCGCGCCGGCGGGCGGCAACCAGGGCCGCGCACCGGCGCCGCGCACGGCCGCCCGGCCGCCGGCCCGGCCCCGGCGGGGCCCCCTCCACAGCCTCCACCCCGGCACGCCCGACCTCGGCTCCTTCCCGCGCGGCGAGTGGCTCAAGGCGGCGCGCCGCGCGCTGACGGCCGCCCCGCACGAAGCCTTCGGTTACGGCGACCCGCGCGGCCGGCCCGAGCTGCGTACCGTCCTCGCCGACTACCTCGCCCGGGCGCGCGGGGTCCACGCCCACCCGGACCGGATCGTGATCTGCTCCGGCTTCGTCCACGGGCTGATGCTGATGGCCAAGGTGCTGCGCGGGCGCCGCGTACGGGACGTCGCGGTCGAGTCGTACGGCCTCGACGTCCACTGGAGCCTCCTCACCGACGCCGGACTGCGCACCTCCGTGCTGTCCCTCGACGAACAGGGCACCCGTACCGACACCTTGGGCGCCCAGGGCGCGGTCCTCATCACGCCCGCCCACCAGTTCCCGCTGGGCGGCGCCCTGTCGCCCGCGCGGCGCGCGGCGGCCGTCGACTGGGCGCGGCGCGCCGGCGCGCTGATCCTGGAGGACGACTACGACGGCGAGTTCCGGTACGACCGGCAACCGGTCGGGGCCCTGCAGGGGCTCGACCCGGAGCGGGTGGTCTACTTCGGCACGGCGAGCAAGTCGCTGACGCCGGGGCTGCGCCTGGCGTGGATGGTGCTGCCCGAAGCGCTGGTGGGCGAGGTGGCGGAGGCGAAGGGCCCCATCGACTGGGCGTCCGGCGCGCTGGACCAGCTCACCCTCGCGGAGTTCGTCTCCTCGGGCGCGTACGACCGGCACGTGCGGTCCATGCGGCTGCGCTACCGGCGCCGGCGCGACCAGCTCGTGGCTGCGCTCGCCGAACGGGCCCCGCACATCCGCGTCAGCGGCATCGCCGCCGGGCTCCACGCCGTGCTCGAACTACCGCCGGGCACGGAGCGGTCCGTCGTCCAGGCCGCCGCCTGGCAGGGCCTCGCCCTCCAGGGCCTCGACGGTTTCCGGCACCCGGGGGTCGAGCGCACCCGGGACGGGCTGGTCGTCGGATACGGGACGCCGACCGACAGCGCGTGGGCCGGCGCGCTGGACGCGCTGTGCCGCGTGCTGCCGTGAGCACCGTTCCCGGACCCGCCCTCCCCGGCGCGGGAACCGCCCTCTAATCTGTGCCGTCCATGGTCGTGTTGACGGACGACGAAAACGGACGACGAGAGGGTGGGCGCATGCGCAGGCTGAGGTCGAGCACGGTCGTGCTCGGCGGCATGGGGGTGCTCGCGGCGACGCTGACGTCCTGCGGCTCCGAGCCGGACAAGCGCTGCGCTGACCCCGTCACGCGCGAAAAGCTCCCCAGCTACGAGTGCGAGGACAGCACCCGTACGGGCCAGTACTACTACGGCGGCTCCGTCAACAACGGCAAGGTCTCCGGCGGCAGCTTCGACAAGTCGGCCGTCGAGCGCGGCGGCTTCGGCTGCTCGGGCTCCGGCGGCGGCTGAGCCCCGGGGCACGAGGGCACGAGGTCACCGATGAAGCGTTTCACCATCGAGCCGCGCCCCGACTGGCAGCGGACGGTCGAGGAGCAGGGGCTCGTCTACCCCCTCACCCGCTTCCCCGACGGCTCCCTGCGCCCGTACTGGGACGAGAGCGCCTACTACGTCTTCACGCTGCCCGAGGTGGAGGCGCTGGAGGAGGTCGTCGAGGAGCTGCACGCCATGTGCCTCGCGGCGGCCGCCCACATCGTGGACCAGGACCGCTTCGCCGACCTCGGCATCACCGACCCGCGCCTCGCCGGGCTCGTCGCCGAGTCCTGGCGCCGACGCGCCGAACTCCCCTCCCTCTACGGCCGGTTCGACCTGCGTTACGACGGTACGGGCCCGGCCAAGATGCTGGAGTACAACGCCGACACGCCCACCTCGCTCGTGGAGGCCGCCAGCCCCCAGTGGTTCTGGATGGAGGACCGCTTCCCCGGCGCCGACCAGTGGAACTCCCTCCACGAACGGCTCGTCGACGCCTGGAAGCGGCAGTCCGCCCTGCTGCCGCCGGGCCCGGTCCACTTCGTCCACTCGGACGGCGACGAGCTCGGCGAGGACCTGATGACCGTCGCGTACCTGCGCGAGACGGCCCAGCAGGCCGGGCTCGACACCGAGGCGCTGTCGGTCGAGCGGATCGGCTGGGACCGGCTCTCCGGTCGCTTCGTGGACGACCGGCTGCGCTTCATCCGCAGCTGCTTCAAGCTCTACCCGTGGGAGTGGCTGACGACCGACCCCTTCGGCGGGCACGTCCTCGACACCCTCGACAACGGCGGCGGCACCGGCACCACCTGCTGGATCGAGCCCGCCTGGAAGATGCTCCTCTCCAACAAGGCGCTGCTGGCCATCCTCTGGGAGCTGTACCCGGGCCACCCGAACCTGCTCCCGGCCTACCTCGACGGCCCGCGCGAACTGGCCGCCCCCTCCGGGCCCGGTTACGTCGCCAAGCCGCTCCTCGGCCGGGAGGGCGCCGGGGTCACGCTCCACGGGCCCGGCGCCGAGCCCGTGGTGCGCGAGGAGCCGTGCTGCTACCAGGAGCTCGCCCCGCTGCCCGAGTTCGACGGCAACCGCGTGGTGCTCGGCGCGTGGGTCGTCGAGGACGAGGCGGCGGGGCTCGGCATCCGGGAGTCGTCCGGGCTGGTCACGGACGAGTACGCCCGCTTCCTGCCGCACGTCATCCTGTAGGGGCGGCCGGGGCGCCGGTCAGCGCAGCACCGCGCGCAGCTGCTCCAGCGCCCAGTCCAGGTCCTCCTTGCCGATCACCAGCGGCGGGGCGATCCGGATCGTCGACCCGTGGGTGTCCTTCACCAGGACCCCGCGCTCCATCAGCTTCTCGGAGATCTCCCGCCCGGTGCCGAGCCGCGGCGCGATGTCGACGCCCGCCCACAGGCCCCGCCCGCGGACGGCCTCGACGGCGCCGCCGCCCACCAGCAGGCCCAGCTCGTGGTGGAGGTGGTCGCCCAGCTCGGCCGCCCGCTGCTGGTACTCGCCGGTGCGCAGCATCGCGATCACCTCCAGCGCCACGGCGCACGCCAGCGGGTTGCCGCCGAACGTCGAGCCGTGCTCGCCCGGGCGGTGCACCCCGAGCACCGCCGCGCTCGACACCACCGCCGACACCGGCACCACGCCGCCGCCGAGCGCCTTGCCGAGCACGTACATGTCGGGGACCACGCCCTCGTGCTCGCACGCGAAGGTCCGGCCCGTGCGCCCGAGGCCCGACTGGATCTCGTCCGCGATGAACAGCACGTTCCGCTCGCGGGTCAGCTCGCGGACCCGGGCCAGATAGCCGGGCGGCGGCACCAGCACCCCGGCCTCGCCCTGGATCGGCTCCAGGAGCACGGCCACGGTGTTGTCGGTCATCGCCTCCTCGAGCGCGGTCGCGTCGCCGTACGGGACGATCTCGAACCCCGGCGTGTACGGGCCGTAGTCCGCGCGCGCCTCCGGGTCGGTCGAGAAGCTGACGATGGTGGTCGTCCGGCCGTGGAAGTTGTCCGCCGCCACGATGATCTTCGCGGTGCCGTCGGGGACGCCCTTCACCCGGTAGCCCCACTTGCGGGCGGTCTTCACGGCGGTCTCCACCGCCTCCGCGCCCGTGTTCATCGGCAGCACCATCTCCATGCCGCACAGGTCGGCGAGCTGCTCGCAGAAGTCCGCGAACCGGTCGTGGTGGAAGGCGCGGGAGGTCAGCGTCACCCGCTCCAGCTGGGCCTTGGCGGCGTCGAGCAGCCGTCGGTTGCCATGGCCGAAGTTGAGCGCCGAGTAACCGGCGAGCATGTCGAGGAAGCGGCGCCCCTCGACATCGGTCATCCACGCCCCCTCCGCCGAGGCGATGACGACCGGCAACGGGTGGTAGTTGTGCGCGCTGCGCGCCTCCGCGGAAGCGATCGCGTCCTGCGTTCTCGACACGGGGTCTCCGTTCGTCCTGCGGCTGGGGGCCTGGGTACACCCACATCTATCGTCGCTCGCGATGTGGGCCGGGAAACCTCCGTGCGACGCGCCCGCTAAGGTGGGCCGTACGCACGGCGACTGGCGTACGGGGAAGCGACCCCGGGGGAGTCGTGCGCGGCAGACCGCTCGAGGTGCCGCCCGCCTGGGGACCTCGTGGGATGTGACTGCTGCCGACCCTCCCAGGAGGACGCCATGACCGACGTTTCCCTTCCCCCGCACCACCCGGCCCTGTCCGCCGCCGATCCCGAACTGGCCGCGCTGGTCGGTGCCGAGGAGCGGCTGCAGGCCGAGACCCTGCGCCTGATCCCCAGCGAGAACTACGTCTCCGACGCGGTGCTGGAGGCCTCCGGCACCGTCCTGCAGAACAAGTACAGCGAGGGCTACGCCGGGCGCCGCTACTACGAGGGCCAGCAGAACATCGACCAGGTCGAGCGGCTCGCCGTCGGCCGCGCCAAGGCCCTGTTCGGCGTCGAGCACGCCAACGTCCAGCCCTACTCCGGCTCGCCCGCGAACCTCGCCGTGTACCTCGCCTTCGCCCAGCCCGGCGACACCGTGATGGGCATGGCCCTCCCGATGGGCGGCCACCTCACCCACGGGTGGGGCGTCTCCGCGACCGGCACCTGGTTCCGCGGGGTGCAGTACGGCGTACGCCAGGACACCGGTCTCATCGACTTCGACGAGGTGCGCGACCTCGCCCTCAAGGAGCGGCCGAAGATCATCTTCTGTGGCGGCACCGCGCTGCCCCGGACCATCGACTTCGCCGCCTTCGCGGAGATCGCCCGGGAGGCCGGCTCCGTGCTCGTCGCCGACGTCGCGCACATCGCCGGCCTGATCGCGGGCGGCGCCCACCCCTCACCCGTGCCCCACGCGGACGTGATCTCCACGACCACGCACAAGACCCTGCGTGGGCCGCGCGGCGCGATGCTGATGTCGCGCGAGGAGCACGCCAAGGCCATCGACAAGGCGGTCTTCCCGGGCCTCCAGGGCGGTCCCCACAACCAGACCACCGCGGCCATCGCCGTCGCCCTCCACGAGGCCGCCCAGCCCTCCTTCCGGGACTACGCCCACGCGGTCGTCGCCAACGCCAAGGCCCTCGCGGCCGAGCTGCTCGCCCGTGGCTTCGACCTGGTCTCCGGCGGCACGGACAACCACCTGATCCTCATGGACCTCACGCCCAAGGACGTCCCGGGCAAGGTCGCCGCGAAGGCCCTCGACCGGGCCGGGATCGTCGTGAACTACAACACCGTCCCCTACGACCCCCGCAAGCCCTTCGACCCCTCCGGCATCCGCATCGGCACCCCGTCGCTGACCTCGCGCGGGCTGGGCACCGCGCACATGGCGGCCGTCGCCGACTGGATCGACCGGGGCGTCACCGCGGCCCGGACCGGGGACGAGGACTCCCTGGCCAAGATCCGTGCCGAGGTCGCCGACCTGATGGCCGCCCACCCGGCGCCGGGCCTGCCCGTCTGACGCGTACGAGCCCGCCTGCCTGCCCGCCCGCTCCCTGTGTTCTTCGTCGCAGGGGGCGGGCGGGATCCGTTCCCCGGCTGTCGGCGGCACCTGCGAGAATGAGGGGCATGGCCTCTGAACGTCCTCGTGTGCTCTCCGGAATCCAGCCCACCGCCGGCTCGTTCCACCTCGGCAACTACCTCGGCGCGGTCCGTCAGTGGGTCGCGCTGCAGGAGTCGCACGACGCCTTCTACATGGTCGTCGACCTGCACGCGATCACCGTTCCGCAGGACCCGGCCGAGCTGCGCGCCAACACCCGGCTCGCCGCCGCCCAGCTGCTCGCGGCCGGTCTCGACCCCGAGCGCTGCACCCTCTTCGTCCAGAGCCACGTGCCCGAGCACGCTCAGCTCGGCTGGGTCATGAACTGCCTCACCGGCTTCGGCGAGGCCGGCCGCATGACGCAGTTCAAGGACAAGGCCGCCAAGCAGGGCGCCGACCGCGCCACCGTGGGCCTGTTCACGTACCCGATCCTCCAGGTCGCGGACATCCTGCTCTACCAGGCCCACCAGGTCCCGGTCGGCGAGGACCAGCGCCAGCACATCGAGCTCACCCGGGACCTCGCCGAGCGGTTCAACGCCCGCTTCGGTGAGACGTTCACCATCCCGGCGCCGTACATCCTGAAGGAAACGGCGAAGATCTACGACCTGCAGGACCCGACCGCCAAGATGAGCAAGTCGGCGTCCACCCCGAAGGGCCTGATCAACCTGCTCGACGAACCGAAGACGACGGCGAAGAAGGTGAAGAGCGCGGTCACGGACACCGACACCGTGATCCGCTTCGACCCGGAGGAGAAGCCGGGCGTCAGCAACCTCCTGACGATCATGTCCACCCTCACCGGCACCTCCGTCCCCGACCTGGAGCGGTCGTACGAGGGCAAGCTGTACGGAGCCCTGAAGACCGACCTCGCCGAGGTCGTCGTGGACTTCGTCACCCCCTTCCGGACCCGTACGCAGGAATACCTGGACGACCCGGAGACGCTGGACTCGATCCTGGCCAAGGGCGCGGAGAAGGCCCGGACGGTCGCCGGCGAGACGCTGGCCCGGACGTACGACCGGATCGGCTTCCTGCCCGCGAAGCACTGAGCAAGCCTGAGCAAGCACCGAGCAAGCAGTCGGCGAGCACGGAGCGCGCTCGCGCGGTGGCCCGACGGCTCTGGCCACGCGGCGGGTGCAGCCGCCACACTGGCGCTGCGCCCGCACCGACCGGACGACTGGACTGAGGAGTGAGGAGAACGACGTGGGGACCGTAACGCTCGGCGTTTCGATCGCGGTCCCGGAGCCCTACGGCAGCCTGCTCCAGGAGCGGCGCGCGGGCTTCGGGGATCCCGCCGCGCACGGCATCCCCACCCACGTCACGCTCCTGCCCCCGACCGAGGTCGACGCGGCGCGGCTGCCCGAGGTCCGGGCGCACCTCGCCGCCGTCGCGGCGGCCGGCCGCTCCTTCCCGATGCGCCTCAGCGGCACGGGCACGTTCCGGCCGCTGTCGCCGGTCGTCTTCGTCCAGGTCGTGGAGGGCGCGTCGGCGTGCTCCTGGCTCCAGCAGCAGGTCCGCGACCCCTCCGGGCCGCTGGCGCGCGAGCTGGCGTTCCCGTACCACCCGCACGTCACCGTGGCGCACGGCATCCCCGACGAGGCGATGGACCGGGCGTACGACGAGCTCGCCGGCTTCGAGGCGGCGTGGACCGTCGGCTCCTTCGCGCTCTACGAACAGGGCGCGGACGGGGTGTGGCGGAAGCTGCACGCGTACGAGTTCGGCGCCGGCCGCCCGACGAAGGGCGGCGTGCCCGCGCAGGGCGCACCCGTGGACGAGCCGGCCCCGACGCGCGGCTGACCCGTCCTGCCGGCGGGCCCCTCAGAACGGCAGCCGGCGGAAGACCGGGCGCGGCAGGTGCCGCAGGACCGACATGACCGGCCGCAGCGCGCCCGGCACCCACACCGTCTCCGCGCGCCGCCGCAGACCCTGCTCGACGGCGTGGGCGACCGCCTCCGGGGTCGTCGCGAGCGGCGGCTCGGCGAGCCCGGCCGTCATCCGCGTCCGTACGAACCCGGGCCTGACCACCATGACGTGCACGCCGGTGCCGTGCATCGCGTCGCCCAGGCCCTGGGCGAAGGCGTCGAGGCCCGCCTTGCTGGAGCCGTAGACGAAGTTGGCGCGGCGGGCCCGCTCGGCGGCCACGGAGGAGAGCACGACCAGCGAGCCGTGGCCCTGTGCGCGCAGGGCGTTGGCGCAGGCCAGCGCCGAGGAGACGCCCCCGGTGTAGTTGGTCTGGGCGACCTGCGCGGCGGCCGCCGGGGCGGCCTCGTCACGGGCTTGGTCCCCCAGGACGCCGAAGGCCAGCAGCACCATGTCGACGTCGCCCTCCGCGAAGACCTTGCCGAGCGTCTCCTCGTGCGCGGCGGTGTCGAGGGCGTCGAACGGCACCGTGTGCGCCACGGCCCCGAGCTCCCGCAGCGACGCGGCGGCCGCGTCCAGGGCGGGGGAGGGGCGCCCGGCGAGCCACACGGTCCGGGTGCGCCCGGCGATCAGGCGGCGGGCGGTGGCCAGGGCGATCTCCGACGTACCGCCGAGGATCAGGAGGGACTGGGGGGCGCCGAAGGCGTCCTTCATGGCGGCGTACTCCTTACAGGCCGAGGCGGCGGGCGAGGTCCGAGGTGAAGACGGAGCCGGGGTCCAGGCGGCCCCGCAGGGCGAGGAAGTCGGGCAGCCGGGGGTACATGGCGCGCAGCGTCTCCGGGCGCATCCGGGAGTCCTTGGCGAGGTAGACCCGGCCGCCCGCCCCCGCCACCTCCTCGTCGAGTTCGTCGAGGAACGCGCCGAGGCCCGGCAGCCCGGCCGGGATGTCCAGCGCCAGCGTCCAGCCCGGCATCGGGAAGGAGAGCCACCCGGAGCCGGCCTCGCCGAAGCGCTTCAGCACGGCGAGGAAGGACGGGCAGCGGCGGCGCGCGATCCGGTGCACGATGCGGCGCAGGGCGTCCTCGCGGCCGTACGGGACGACGAACTGGTACTGGACGAATCCGGCGCGGCCGTAGACCCGGTTCCAGTGCGGCACGCCGTCGAGCGGGTGGAAGAAGGCCGGGATCGGCTGGAGCTGCCCGGTGCGGGGGCGGCGCGGGGCCTTGCGGTACCAGAGCGCGTTGAAGGCGCGGACGCCGGTGCGGCTCAGCAGCCCGTCGCGGGAGGGCAGGTGGGGCGGTGGGGGCAGTTGCCCGGTGCGGAAGGCGAGCGGGCGGCGCCGCGCGCGGGCCGGGAGCGCGTCGTACGGGGCGTGGTCGCCGCGCGTGAGGACGGCGCGGCCGGTCGCGGCGCCGCGCGCGAGGAGGTCGATCCAGGCGACGGAGTAGCGGTAGCGGTGGTCGGTCGCGGTCAGACGGGCCATCAGGTCGTCGAGGTCGGCGGCGCGTTCGGTGTCCACGGACATCAGGGACGTCTCGACGGGCAGCAGCCGGACCGTGGCGGCGAGGATCACGCCGGTGAGGCCCATGCCGCCGGCGGTGGCGTCGAACAGCTCGGTGCCGGGCGCCACGGTGCGGATCTCGCCGTCGGCGGTGAGGAGTTCGAGGGCGCGGACGTGGTGGGTGAAGGAGCCGGAGACGTGGTGGTTCTTGCCGTGGATGTCGGCGGCGACGGCTCCGCCGACCGTGACGTGGCGGGTTCCGGGGGTGACGGGGACGAACCAGCCGAGCGGGAGCAGCACCTCCATCAGGTGGTGGAGGCTGACCCCCGCGTCGCAGACGACGACGCCCGCGTCGGCGTCGAGGGAGCGGACGCGGGCGAGGCCGGTCATGTCGAGGACGGCGCCCCCGGCGTTCTGCGCGGCGTCGCCGTAGGCCCGGCCGAGGCCGCGGGCGAGGGCCCCCCGGGCACCGCACGCGCGGACGGCGGCGGCTGCCTCCTCGTACGTGCGGGGCCGTACGACGCGGGCGACGGTGGGGGCGGTGCGGCCCCAGCCGGTGAGGGCCTCCGTGACGGACCCGGTGGCGGGCTCGGCGCGGGACTCCGTGACGGACTCGGTGGCGGGCTCGGTGGGCATGGGGCGACGGTAAGCCGTTCCATGCCGCTTCCAGATGATTTCGAGCGGAATGTACCGCTTATCGCCTGACTCCCCGAAACGGGTGATTAAACGAGTGTCAGGAAAGATGTCCGTGCGATGAGACGCCCGGCGGGCGACAGTCGCCTCCGATGCAGAGGGGTGCAGAAAGGGGTGGCAGATGCGATACGTCGACCACCGGCTGCTCGCCGCCGCACGCGACGCCGGGCGCCGCAGGCCCGCCGTGGCGGTGGCCGCGCGGGTGCTGTCGGCCGGCGGCGAGCACGCGGCGCTGTGGCTGGCCGCGGGCCTCGCGGGCGCGGCGGCCGACCGGGAACGGCGCGCGGCCTGGCTGCGGGCCACCGCGCTCGTCGGTGCGGCGCACGGGGTGAGCATGGGCGCGAAGCGGGTGGTGCGCCGGCCGCGCCCGAGCGACGCGCCCGCGCTGGTCCGCACCGCCGGACGGCACTCCTTCCCCAGCTCCCACGCCACCTCCGCCACGGCCGCGGCGCTCCTCTTCGCCGCCCTCCGCCCCCGCTTCGGCCGGGTGACCGCGCCGCTGGCCGCCGCGATGTGCCTGTCCCGCCTGGTGGTGGGCGTCCACTACCCGACGGACGTGGCGGCGGGCGCGCTGCTCGGCGCCGCGACCGGCCTCGCGGGCGCGGGCTGGGCGAGGGACGGGCGGGCGGTGCGCGATGCGTGAGGCCCGCGGCGGGCTGACACCCCCCGCCCCGCCCCCGCCCCGCACGGCCCACGGCGTCACCGACCCGCCCGGACCGCGCGCGACGGCCCCCCGCCCGGTGCGGCGCCCCGCGCTGCCCACCGTGGGGCTCGGGGTGCTGCGGGCGGCGCGCCCGCGCCAGTGGGTGAAGAACGTGCTCGTCGTCGCCGCGCCCGCCGCCGCGGGCGAGCTCGTCTCACGGCACACCGCGCTCCAGCTCGGCGTGGTCTTCCTGCTGTTCACGGCCGCCGCCTCGGGCGTCTACCTCGTCAACGACGCCCGCGACGCCGACGCCGACCGGGCGCACCCCGCCAAGTGCCGCCGCCCGGTCGCCGCGGGCGAGGTGCCCGTACCCGTGGCGTACGCGGCGGGCGTCGCGCTCGCGGTGGGCGCGCTCCTCGGCGGGGCCGTGCTCTGCAACGCCATGACGGCCGCCCTCCTCGCCGCCTACCTGCTCATGCAGTTCGCCTACTGCCTGCGCCTCAAGCACGTCCTCGTCGTCGACCTCGCCGTCGTCACGACCGGCTTCGTCCTGCGCGCCATGATCGGCGGTGTCGCGCTCGCCATCCCGCTCTCGCGCTGGTTCCTCATCACCACCGCCTTCGGCGCCCTGTTCATGGTGGCGGCCAAGCGGTACTCGGAAGCCGTGCAGATGGCCGGCCGGAACGGCACCACGCGCGCGCTGCTCACCGAGTACACCACCGGCTACCTCCGCTTCGTCTGGCAGCTCGCCGCCGGGGTCGCCGTCCTCGGCTACTGCCTCTGGGCCCTGGAGAACAGCGGCACCTGGCGCCAGCTGTCGATGATCGCCTTCATCCTCGCGGTCCTCCGCTACGCCGTCTTCGCCGACCGCGGCGCCGCCGGCGCGCCCGAGGACGTCGTCCTGCGCGACCGGCCCCTCGCCGTCATCGGCCTCGTGTGGACGGCGATGTACGGGATGGCGGTCGCCGACCTTTGACCCGGACGCGACGACGGGAAGTCCTGGGCTTCCTCGGTGTGGGCGGCGTCGCGTACGCGGCCGACCTCGCCGTCTTCCTCCTGCTGCGCCGCACGGCCCTCGACCCGCTCGCCGCGAAGGCGCTCTCCTTCCTCGCCGGCTGCACGGTCGCCTACCTGGGCAACGCCCTCGGCACCTACCGCCGCAGGGCCCTCGACCTCCGCCGGTACGCGGTCTTCTTCGGCGTCAACCTCGCGGGCGCCGCCGTGCAGGTGGCCTGCCTCGGCGTCTCGCGCCACGGCCTCGGGCTCACCTCCCCGCTCGCCGACACGGTCTCCGGCCTCGGCGTCGGCATGGTTCTCGCCACCTTCCTGCGTTTCTGGGGGACGAGGACCCTGGTCTTCGGGGTACGGGGGTAGGCGGACCCCATGGACTGGCTGACCAAACTTCCCCTCATCGGCCCGTGGGCCGCGCGTCTCATGCGGACGCACGCGTGGCGTTCGTACGAGACCCTCGACCGCGTCCACTGGACGCGCCTCGCCGCCGCGATCACCTTCGTCAGCTTCGTCGCCCTCTTCCCGCTGATCGCCGTCTCCGCCACCGTCGGCGCGGCGCTCCTCAGCGACGAGCAGGTGCGCCGCCTGGAGGGCAGGCTCGCCGAGCAGGTCCCCGGCATCTCCGACCAGCTCGACCTGAACGCCCTCATCTCGAACGCCGGTACCGTCGGGCTGGTCGCCGGCGCCGTGCTGCTGTTCACCGGCATCAACTGGGTCGGTGCCATGCGCGACTGCCTGCGCGCGGTGTGGCGCGTCGACGACTGCGACGAGGGCAACCCCTTCGTCCGCAAGGGCAAGGACGCCGTCATCCTCGTCGGCCTCGGCGCGACCGGCCTCGCCTCGCTCGCCGCCTCCGCCTTCGGTTCCACCGCCGTCGGCTGGACCGCCGAGCGGCTCGGCATCCCCGAGAGCGGCGCCGGCGGCGTCCTCCTCCAGGCCGGCGCCCTCGCGGTCGCCGTCCTCGCCGACTTCCTGATCCTGCTCTACGTCCTGACCCTGCTGCCCGGCGTGGAGCCCCCGCGCCGCCGCCTCGTCGTCGCGGGGCTGATCGGCGCGGTCGGCTTCGAGGCGCTGAAGCTGCTGCTCGGCGGCTACATGAGCGGCGTGGCGGCGAAGTCGATGTACGGCGCCTTCGGCGTGCCGGTCGCGCTGCTGCTGTGGATCAACTTCACCGCCAAGCTGCTGCTGTACTGCGCCGCCTGGACGGCTACCGGCTCCCTGAGTGAGGCGGACGACGACGGCGTACGAGCTCCGGAAGCGGCCAGCGGCGGTTGACCAGGAACACCGCGCCCGCCAGCAGCACCAGCGCCCCGCCGGCCACCGCCAGCGCCGTCCCGGCGCCACCGCCGCCGGTCTGCGACGCGGTGACCGGGGCCTTCGTCGCCGCCTCACCGTTGCCCGTCTCGATCTGCCGCGTGTCCGAGCTGCCCGTACGCGCCGACTTCGGCGGCACCAGCTCACCGACCGGCCGGACCTTCCCGGCCGCCGCGAAACCCCAGTCCAGCAGCCGCGCCGCCTCCTTGTAGACGGCGTGGCTCTCCTTCGCGGACGGGTTCATGACCGTCACCAGCAGCACCTTGCCGTTGCGTTCGGCCACCCCGGTGAAGGTCGCGCCGGCGTGCGTCGTACTGCCGTTCTTCACGCCCGCGATGCCCTTGTACGGCAGGATGCCGAGGTCACCGGTGAGCAGCCGGTTGGTGTTCTGGATCTCGAACGTCCCGCGCTTCTTGTCCCCGGGCTTCAGCTCCCCGGGGAACTGCGCGCGCGGTGTCGAGCAGTACTCCCTGAAGTCCTTCTTCTGCATGCCGCTGCGCGCGATGAGGGTGAGGTCGTACGCGGACGAGACCTGGCCCTCGGCGTCGTAACCGTCCGGTGAGACGACGTGGGTGTCGAGCGCCTGGAGCTCGTCGGCGCGGGCGTTCATGTCCTTGACGGTCTGGGCGATGCCGCCGTTCATCTCGGACAGGACGTGGACGGCGTCGTTGCCGGAGCGCAGGAAGACGCCGAGCCACAGGTCGTGGACGGTGTACGTCTGCTTCTCCTTGACCCCCACCAGGCTGGAGCCCTCGCCCACCTTCGCCAGGTCCTGCTGCGTCACCAGGTGCGACTTCGTCTTGTCGAGCTTGGGGAGCAGCGTGTCCGCGAAGAGCATCTTGAGCGTCGAGGCGGGGGGCAGCCGCCAGTGCGCGTTGTGCGCGGCCAGCACGTCGCCGCTCTCCGCGTCCGCGACGACCCAGGAGCGCCCCGTGACCTCCTTGGGGAGGACCGGTACGCCGGGCGCCAGGTTGACCTGGGTGCCCGGACGGCCGAGCGCCTTGCCGCCGACCGTCGACATGATCGCGGGCGGCTTGGGCTGCTTGTCCTCCTTGGTGTCCGCCGACGCGGGGACAGCCGTGAGGGCGGGGAGCAGCGCGGCGGCGGTGACCGTCAACGCGGTCTTTTTCAGAGCTGACACGATCGAGAACGTACAGGGCACGTTCGCGGTTGGCGCCACCACCCACACCCGCCCCGGCGCACGGCACGCCTTCGGGGGTGGCGATACTGGCTCCATGAAGCTCAGCCGCTCCGCCTCCTGGTTCCTGCTCGCGTTCGGGGTGTGGAGCTGGGTCATCTGGATCACTTTCATCAAGAACCTGTGGAAGGACGCGAGCGGACTCGCCTTCGACGACGCGGGCGACCCGACGGCGTACTTCTGGGTTCATCTGCTGCTCGCCGTGACGTCCTTTGTTCTGGGGACGGTGGTCGGGGTCATCGGGTTGCGCGGCGTCCGCGCACTGCGTCGCGGCTCACGCCGCGCCTAGGGGGTGGGGGCCGTGTCCGTGCTGCTCGTCGTGGTGTCGATCGTCGTGGTGCTCTCTCTGCTGGGCGCGGTGCACTGGTACGTATGGCGGCGCCTGGTGCGCGACGTGACGCGGCCAGGGAGCCTGGCGCGGCGTGCGGGCACGGTCGCCTTGGTGGTGCTGCCGCTGCTGTCGCTCGGAGCCCTGACGGCGGGCCGGGCCGGCGCGCCGTTCTGGCTCCAGCGCGTGCTGGCCTGGCCGGGCTTCCTGTGGCTCGCGCTGCTGCTGTACGTGGTGCTGGCGCTGGTGGTGGGCGAGGCGGTGCGGCCGCTGCTGCGGCGGTGGCTGGAGCGGCGGGGTGCCGCGGCCGCCGAGCCCCCGGTCCGGCCGGAGCCCGCGCCGGCGGAGGCGGCGGGAGCGGCTCTGCCCCGGGTCTGCGGGACCGCCATGGCCGCCGGAGCCGCTCTGGCCGCGGGCGGTGCCGGGGGTGCCCGGCCG
This sequence comes from Streptomyces sp. NPDC045998, assembly GCF_056430285.1. NCBI lineage: Bacteria > Bacillati > Actinomycetota > Actinomycetes > Kitasatosporales > Streptomycetaceae > Streptomyces > Streptomyces sp. NPDC045998. Next base: position 78,775 of record NZ_JBWKLJ010000010.1, on the reverse strand, counting down.
ACGGACTCCGCCGGAGCCCCGGCGGCCGCCGGAGTCGCGGCACCCGCGCCCGAAGCACCGCCGGCGCCCGCCGAAGCCCTCGCGCCCGCCGCGCCTGCCGCGTCCGGAGCGGGAGGCCCCGGGCCCTCCGCGGCCCTCTCCCGCCGGCTCTTCGTCTCGCGTGTCGTCGGCGGCACGGCGGCCGGCGTCGCGCTGGGCACCGTCGGATACGGCGCCTACGGCGTGCTGCGCGGGCCGCGCGTCAAGCGGGTGACGGTCCCGCTCGCCAAGCTGGGGCGGAGCGCGCACGGGTACCGGATCGCGGTGGTGAGCGACATCCACCTCGGGCCCATCCTGGGACGCGCCCACACCCAGCGGATCGTCGACGCCATCAACGCCACCCAGCCCGACCTCGTCGCCGTCGTCGGCGACCTCGTCGACGGCAGCGTGGAGAACCTCGGCCCCGCCGCCGAGCCGCTGGCGCGGCTCCGCGCCCGCGACGGCTCCTTCTTCGTGACGGGCAACCACGAGTACTTCTCCGGCGCCGAGGAGTGGGTCGACCACGTCCGCGAGCTCGGGCTGCGCCCGCTGCGCAACGAGCGCGTCGAGATCGCGGGCTTCGACCTGGCCGGGGTCAACGACGTGGCCGGCGAGAACTACGGCGACGGCCCCGACTTCGTACGGGCCCTCGGCGACCGCGACCGGGCCCGCGCCGCCGTGCTGCTGGCGCACCAGCCGGTCGTCATCCACGACGCCGTACGGCACGGGGTCGACCTCCAGCTGTCCGGCCACACGCACGGCGGTCAGCTCTGGCCCGGCAACGTCCTCGCGGACCTCGCCAACCCCACCCTCGCCGGGCTCGAACAGTACGGCGACACGCAGCTGTACGTGTCGCGCGGCGCCGGGGCCTGGGGGCCGCCGGTCCGGGTCGGCGCACCCTCGGACATCACGCTGGTGGAGCTGGCTTCGAAGCAGGCGTGACACCGCCCGGCAGGAACTCCTCCAGCACCTCGTGCGCCTGACGCACCAGGGGCCGCAGCAGCCGGAAGCGCGAGAGCGCGATGGCGCGGGCGGCGATGGGCGCGGTGCGCTCGACGAGGCGGCGGCTGCGCTCGGCGCGGTCCGAGCGGTCGTACACCCAGTACAGCACCAGGCCCATGTGCATCAGCCACATCAGGTGGGGGAGGAACTCCTCCAGCTCGGGCGCGGTCTTGGTGTCGGAGCCGGAGAGCACCCGCCGGTGGATGGAGATCACGGCCTCGCGCGCGGCGACCGACTCGGGGGAGAAGGGGCTGAGGGGGCTCTCGGGGTCGGCGGCGTTCTTGAAGAACTGGGCGGCGAAGCGGTGGTACTGCTCCGCGACGTCCAGCCAGGTCAGCAGGGAGTCGCGGATGCGGACGGCCAGCTCCCGGTCGCCCGCGAGGACCGGCTGGACCGCCACTTCGTGCTCGGCGGCCAGCCGGTCGTAGAAGCCCTGGACGAGGTGCTCCTTGGACGAGAAGTAGTAGTACGCGTTGCCGACGGAGACGCCCGCCTCCTGGGCGATGGCCCGCATCGTCGTCTTGTCGTAACCGCGCTCCTGGAAGAGCCGGAGCGCGGTCTCGAGGATGAGGGTGCGCGTCTGCTCACTGCGCGGAGCCTTCGCCTTCGGCGCCTTCGGCGCCTTGGCCGCCTGGCCCGCCTTCGCGCCCCTGGCTTCCGGTGCGCTGGCCTCGGCCGTCACGTCGGTCCCGTCCTTCTTGCGCTTCTCGTCCTTCTCGTCCATCACGGTGACCGAGCCTAACCGGGCGTCCCCGGCACCCCGCACCGCCCGCCCTCGCAGCCGCTCCCGGCCGTCGACGCACGCCACTTGGCGGCGGCGAGGACGGTGGCCCGGGCGAACGGCAGGCCGGCCGGGGTGGCGAGCCAGTGGGCCTTCGGCCGGTGCTCCGCCAGCGCCCAGAGGCAGACGATGAACGCGGCGGTGGAGCGGTAGACCTGCCCGGCGTCCCCGACGACGGTGATCTCGTTCAGGGTCGACCGGTGGTCCAGCCCCGGGAACCGGCGCCGCGCCTCCTCGGAGGCGGCGGGCACCAGGTCCAGCGGGACGAGCTGCGGCTGGCGCAGCAGCCAGTGCCGCAGGTGGACGCAGAGCGGGCACTGCGCGTCGTACAGCACGGTCAGCCGCTTCACGGGGGTGGGCGGTGCCACCCGGTCGGTCGCCACGGCCGGCTCACCAGCGCGCAGTCGGCGCGGTCCAGCCCTGCGGCGGCACCGGCGGCACCGTCTGGCGCTCCATGGTCCCGCGCCGGCGGATCTTGTTGAGCACGTACACATTGCCCAGGTGCATCACGCCGAGCACGAGCAGCACGACCCCGAGCTTGACCGAGAGCGCCTCGAACAGGTGCCGGGCGTCGGTGACGGCCTCGTCCTGGCCGAGGTAGAGGGCGACGAAGCCGAAGTTGACCAGGTAGAAGCCGACCACCAGCAGGTGGTTGACGGCCTCGGCGAGCTTCTCGTCGCCCTTCAGCACATCAGCGAGGAAGATCCGCCCGTTTCGGCTGAGGGTGCGCGCCACCCAGATGGTGAGCGCGACGCTGATCAGCAGGTAGACGACATACGCGACGACAGTGAGGTCCATGCCCCACCCTCCCTTGAACGCGTTCAAAAGCTGGCAGGACTGACTCTAGACCTCTGTTTGAACGCGTTCAACGCGGGGGTCGGTGACCCTCGTCACGCGCCGCACCCCCGGCACCAGAGCCGTGCCGGCGCACAGGGCCGCCACGATCAACGCCGCGGCGACGAGCGGCACTCCGGGCCCCCACAGCGCGGCGGCGGGCGGCGCGAGCGCGTACCCGAGCGGCATGGCGGCGAGCGAGAGCAGCCAGTCGTACGACGTGACGCGGGCCAGCGCGTGCGGCGGTACAGCCCGCTGGACGGTGGTCTCCCATATCGGCGTCAGGAAGCCGAGCCCCATCTGTGCGACGCCGTACGCGGCGATGGTCAGCGGAGCGGGTGCGGCCACGGCCAGCGCCACCAGGGGGACGGCGTACGTGGCGAGGCCGAGGTTCGCCATCAGGACCGGGCGGCGGGGGCGGGCGCGCCCCGCCAGCAGGGAGCCCACGAGCAGGCCGACCGCGCCGGCCTGGAGGAACGCCACCCAGGTGCCGGCGCCGCCCAGCCGGGTCAGCGCGACGGCCGGGCCCAGGGTCGTCAGCACGGCGGCGGCGCCGTTCCAGGCGGCGTGCGCGATCAGGCTGCTCCAGTACCAGTCGCGGCACCGGACCTCCCGCCACCCCTCCCGTAGATCGGTGAGGAAGGGCCGCCGCTCCACCGGTGTGCGGGTGACGCGTACGGCGGCGAGCAGCGCGGCACCGGCCGCGAAGGTCGCGGCGTCCAGGACGAACGCCCAGCCGGGCCCGGCGGTCACGACGAGCAGCCCGGCGAGGGCGGGCCCGCCCAGCCGGGCGGCGCTCTCCGCCGCGCCCATGGCGGCGTTGGCGCGGCCCAGGCCGTCCGGTGCGACGGTCCCCGTGATCAGCGGCGAGATCGTCGGCAGCGCGAACGCCCCGGCCGCACCGCCCACCGCTTGGGCGGTGGCGACGACCCATAGGCTCGGCTGGCCGCCGAGGAGCTGGACGCCGGCGAGGAGCTGGGTGGCGCAGCGTACGAGGTCGGTGGCGAGCGCGACGGTACGCACGTCGAACCGGTCGCCCACCACGCCGCCCAGCGGCAGCAGGAGCAGCTTGGGCAGCATCGCGCAGGCGAGCACGAGCGCGAGCGCGGAGGTCGAGCCGGTCGCCTGGTGGACGGCGATGGCGAGCGCGGCCGGGATGACGGCGTCACCCGTGAGGGACAGGGCCCGTCCGGCGAACAGGAGTTGAAAGGGGCGCGTGCGCAGGGGATGAGGTGGCGGTGGAGAGGGTGGCATGATCGGGAAAGTACTTCGGTGCCGAATAATTCGCCACCGAAATACATGCCGCGTCGTACGATCACCGCATGGAGCCGACGAACCGCGATGACGTCCCGGACCCCGGCCCCGGCCTCGCCCCCGGCCGTGACTGGACCGACGAGCACGTGGCGCGGTGGCTGCCCGTCCTCCCCGGTCTGGACCCGGACATCGAGGGGGCCGTCACACGGATGGCGAAGCTCTCCGTCCACCTGCGCCGCGTGCGCGAGCAGTCGCTCGTCGACTTCGGCCTGGAGCGCCACGAGTTCGACACCCTCCACAAGCTCGCCGGCCGTGGCGGCAGCGCCGCGCCCTCGGAGCTCGCCGCCGACCTGGACCTCGCGCCCGCCTCCGTCACCGGCCGCCTGGACACCCTGGAACGCCGGGGCCTCGTGCGGCGAACCCCGTCCGTCGTCGACCGCCGACGCGTCATCGCCGAGCTCACCGCCGAAGGCCGGGCGACCTGGCGGGGCGCGATGGACGCGGTGGGCCACGAGGAGTACCGGCTGCTCGGCGTGCTCAGCGAGAGCGAACGGGGAAGCCTCAACGACATGCTGCGCCGGATCATGCTGCTCGCCGAGCGGCCCCGCCCCGGGGAGGACGGGACCGCTCCGGCCTCACGGGATCAGTGCTCGCAGAGGGAGAATTCCCGCTCGTAGACCTGGTCGTTGTGCTCGGCCACGAAGAACTTGCGCTCCCGCATGAGCTCTTCGCGGTACGCCTTCGCCTGCTCGAGCGTCATCGTGGAGGTGGCGGACCACGGTTGCTGCGGCGGGACGTCGGAGGTCGAGGCGATCGTCGTCGAGGGGTCGACCAGGAAGAACGCGAGGATCTTGCGGTGCCCCGGGCGGGTGGGGTCCGCGAGGCGGAACGAGCCGACGCGGTGCTGCAGGATGTTCGGGAACGCCAGGCAGCGGCCCGCCGGCGTCGCCGCCGACCCCAGCACCTGGTTGAGCGCGTCCTCGTTCTCCAGGCCGTAGACCTCGCGCACCCCCGCGTCGTCGTTCTGTTCGTAGTACGGGTCGTCGAGCGCCGCGCGGAAACTCAGCCGGCTCTCGGTGATGTTCTCGCTGTCCCAGTAGTAGATGCCGGTCGAGACGATCCGCTCGTTCAGCATCCCCTCGACGTGCCAGGAGCCGCCCGCGTACTCGGGCTTCTCCGGGGTGAGGTGGATGGTGGCGAGCTTGACGATGACCTGGAGGCGGCGGCCGCGCAGGTCGACCCGGTCGGCTTCGCCGGGCGGCTCGGGCGGGGTGAAGTCCGGCGCGTCCGGGACGACCGGGCGACGGTTCTCCCACCAGTCGTCCTGGGCCTTTTCCCACGCGCGTACGGCTTCGGCACGGGCCGCGGCGTCACTGTGGGAAGACGGGTCCGGAAACTCCGGTTCCGAGTCGTACCACCCGTAAGGATCGGCCTCGATCCGCAAGGGCCGCGGACGGCGCAGATCGGTGAGCACGTTCTCCCACAGCGGCAGCATGCGCGCGAAGACGTCCGGCAGGACGGCGGCGAGTGCGTGATGGGCCTCGGGGTGGACGTTGTTGACGTACGAACGGAAGGCGACGTCGCCCTCGTCACTGACGTCGACGTCCGTGGGCAGCCACTGGAACCTCTCCGAGAACTCGTGCTTCGAGTAGTGGTCCGTCGGGTTCTTCCAGGCCCACTCGGGCCCCCCGCTCACCTCCCGCACCAGGCAGAACAGCGAGGGGTGCACCAGGTCCAGCACCTGCCCGTCCGAACCCGGATGCCAGTCGCGTTCCGACTCGGGCACCTCTTCCAGGACCCGGACCGCCTCGCGCAGCCGGGACGTGAGCTCGTCGTCGACCAGCGTGTCCGACTGCCACACCCCGTCGACGGCGGACACCTCGATGCCGGTCCGCCCGTCCCGCAGCGCGGCGTAGTGCCCGAGTTCCGCGAGCACGTACCGGACCTGAGCTTCGGTGAGCCCCTGGGCGACCGCCTCCCGCGTCCACCGCGCGACGATGCCGGCGTCGTGCATCTTGTCGAACCACCCCGGCTTCGCCCGGATGTGGGCGCTGCACTCCATCATCTGCAGCTCCCGCAGCGTGCGGGGTGTCGCGAAGGCTATGGAACGCGAGGCTTGGAAGGGCAGCGGAAAGGCGGAGAGGCCGGACAACTCTGGTCATCCCTACGGTCGGTGAGCGGTCCGGGAAGGATAGCCCGGCGCACCGACACCACAACCGCGGGGCACGGCCGTCCGGCCCGCCGGCCGGGGCCGCTGGGGGCGGGCCCCGGCCGACGGGCCGGTGAGCACGGACGAGCGCGGACGAGCGCGGGCGGACTAGTCCGCGACGGTGATCGCCTGCACCGGGCAGGCGCGGGCCGCTTCGCGGACCAGGGGTTCGCCGGCGCCGTCCTCGGCGCCCGGCATCAGCTCGCCGAAGCCGTCGTCGTCCTGGGTGAAGACGCGGGGCACCGTCAGCGCGCACTGGCCCGCTCCGATGCAGACGTCCTTGTCGATGGAGATTCGCATACCGGACATCAACTCACCAGGTCACGGGGAGTTCCAGCATCCCCTGGATCGTGTCGCCCGGCTTGAACGGGATCTCCTCCGCCGGTGCCGCCAGCCGCAGCCCCGGCAGCCGGTCGAAGAGGGAGGTGAGCGCGATCTCCATCTCCGCGCGCGCCAGGTTCTGCCCCAGGCACTGGTGGATGCCGAAGCCGAAGGCGACGTGATGGCGGGCCGAGCGGTGCCAGTCCAGCGTGTCGGGGTCGGCGTACGCGGCCGTGTCGCGGTTGATGACCGACGTGGAGAAGACGACACCGTCGTTCGCCCGGATGGTCACCCCGTCGACATCGATGTCCTCCGTGGCCACCCGCAGCATCCCGTCCGCGATCGACAGGAACCGCAGCAGCTCCTCCACGGCCGCCGGCATCAGCCCCGGGTCGGCCTTCAGCTCGGCCAGCTGCTCCGGGTGCCGGAGCAGGGTGTACGTACCCAGCGAGATCATGTTCGCCGTGGTCTCGTGACCGGCGACGAGCAGGATCACGGCCAGGTCCACGACCTGCTGCCGGTCGAGGTGCCCCGCCGCGAGCTGCTGCGCCACGAGGTCGTCGATGACGCCGTCCCCGGGATTGGCGCGTTTGCGGTCAACCAGCTCGCCGAGGTAGCCCTCCAGCAGATCGCGGGCCTCCGTGGTGTCCTCGGCCGTCGGGCCCCGCAGCAGCCGGCGCGACTGCGCCTCGAAGAAGTCGTGGTCGGCGTACGGCACACCGAGCAGGTCGCATATGACGATGGACGGCACCGGCAGCGCGAACGCCGACACCAGCTCGGCCGGCGGCCCCTGCTCGACCATCGCGTCGAGCAGCTCGTCCACGGTCGCCTGGATGCGCGGCCGCAGCTCCGCCGTCCGCCGGAGCGTGAAGCCGGGGATGAGCATGCGCCGCTGGGCGTTGTGCTCCGGGTCGTCGTACCCCAGCAGTGCGGCGCGGCGCTGGTCGCGTACGGCGGCGAAGCGCTCCGAGGGGAGGGGGAACGCCTTGTGCGTGGTGTCGGTCGACAGGCGCTGGTCGGTCAGCAGCGTGCGCGCGGCCGCGTGTCCGGTGACGACCCACACCGAGCGGCCGTCGTAGAGCGTGACCCGGGACAGCGGCCGCGCCTCGCGCAGCGGTGCGTAGGCGGTGGGCGGGTGGTAGGGGCAGGTGCGGTCCTGAGGGAACGAGACGGTTTCCGTCATGGTGGCCTCACAAGGTGTATCGGCGACGGAGCGGTCGTGCTCCGTACCGATCTCCACTACATGCCCGAGGCACCTAATCGGTCTACGCGCAGTTCGGCCAAACCACCGGAACGGACGAAGACACCCTCTAGACGCTGAGCGAGCGCGCGTAGTTGAGCTGGCCCATCACGAAGGGGAACGTCTCGGGGCCCGTCGCCGGGATCATCGTGGAGTGGTACCGCCCGCCGCTGCTGACCGTGACCTGGATGAAGCCGACCGTCTGCTTCTCCTTCATCAGCAGGAACAGCAGCCCCAGCAGGCAGAACACGGCGAAGACGACCGCCAGCACGACCGCGTGCGTCGGGATCTTCTCCTCGGTGCGCGACATGTCGGTGGCGTTCCACACCGCGCCCTTGAGCGGCATGGTCCCGGCGGGCGTCACGATCGAGTCCGGCAGGACGGTGATGTCACCGATGGACAGCAGGGGCGCCCCCGCGCCGCCGACCGGGACCGGCGGGTACGGGTGCTGCGGGTAGCCGTACCCCGGAGCGCCGGGGTATCCGTACCCGGGTGCCCCCGGGGGATGCGCCGGGCCCCACGTGTACTCCCCGTCCCTGTACTCCCCGCCCGCGTACGGATTCGGCTCGCTCATCTGTCCCCGTTCCTGACAACCACGAAGGCCCGTTCCTGTACGGAAGAGCGTACAGAAACGGGCCCTCTGACGGTGCGTCAGGCGTGGCGGAGGGTCAGAAGCGACGCGTGATCAGCGCGCGCTTGACTTCCTGGATCGCCTTGGTGATCTCGATACCGCGCGGGCAGGCCTCCGTGCAGTTGAACGTGGTGCGGCAGCGCCACACGCCGTCCTTGTCGTTGAGGATCTCCAGCCGCTGCTCCCCGGCCTCGTCACGCGAGTCGAAGATGAAGCGGTGCGCGTTGACGATCGCGGCCGGACCGAAGTACTGGCCGTCGTTCCAGAACACCGGGCAGGACGACGTGCACGCGGCGCACAGGATGCACTTGGTCGTGTCGTCGAACCGCTCGCGGTCCTCGGCGGACTGGATCCGCTCACGCGTCGGCTCGTTGCCCTTGGTGACCAGGAACGGCATCACGTCGCGGTACGCCTGGAAGAACGGCTCCATGTCCACGACCAGGTCCTTGAGGACCGTCAGGCCCTTGATGGCCTCGATCGTGATGGGCTTCTCCGGGTTGATGTCCTTGATCAGCGTCTTGCAGGCGAGCCTGTTCTTGCCGTTGATCCGCATCGCGTCGGAGCCGCAGATGCCGTGCGCGCAGGAGCGCCGGAAGGTGAGCGAGCCGTCGACGTCCCACTTGATCTTGTGGAGACCGTCGAGCACGCGCTCCTTCGGGTCGATCTCGATCTGGAAGTCCTGCCACTGCGCCTCGTCGGAGATCTCCGGGTTGAAGCGGCGGATCCGGAAAGTGACCGTGATGTACGGCGAGGCGGCCGACTTGGCCACCGCCTCGTCCTTGTCCATGACGGGGGTAGCCATCAGTACTTACGCTCCATCGGCTGGTAGCGGGTCTGGACGACCGGCTTGTAGTCGAGGCGGACGGTCTCGGTGCCGTCGTCGCCGACCTCGCGGTACGCCATGGTGTGGCGCATGAAGTTGACGTCGTCGCGGTTCGGGTAGTCCTCGCGGTAGTGACCGCCGCGCGACTCCTTGCGGGCCAGGGCGGACACGGCCATGACCTCGGCCAGGTCGAGCAGGTTGCCCAGCTCGATGGCCTCCAGCAGGTCGGTGTTGTACCGCTTGCCCTTGTCCTGGATCGCCACGTTCCGGTACCGCTCGCGCAGCTCCGCGATCTTCTCGACCGCGGTCTTGATCGTCTGCTCGGTGCGGAACACCATCACGTTGGCGTCCATCGTCTCCTGGAGCTCCTTGCGGAGTACGGAGACCCGCTCGGTGCCGGTGGAGTTGCGCAGCCGCTCGACCTGCTCCTGGACGAAGGAGGCGGGGTCGTCCGGCAGCTCGACGTAGTCGGCCTTCGCCGAGTACTCGGCGGCGGCGATGCCCGCCCGCTTGCCGAAGACGTTGATGTCGAGCAGCGAGTTGGTGCCCAGGCGGTTGGCGCCGTGCACCGACACGCACGCGACCTCGCCGGCCGCGTACAGGCCCGGCACGACGGTGGTGTTGTCGCTGAGGACCTCACCCATCACGTTGGTCGGGATGCCGCCCATGGCGTAGTGCGCGGTGGGCTGGATCGGGATCGGGTCCGTGTACGGCTCGATGCCGAGGTACGTACGCGCGAACTCGGTGATGTCCGGGAGCTTGGCGTCCAGCTGCTCCGGCGGCAGGTGCGTCAGGTCCAGGTAGACGTGGTCGCCCTCGGGGCCGCAGCCGCGGCCCTCGCGGATCTCCGTGTAGATGGACCGGGACACGACGTCACGCGACGCCAGGTCCTTCATGACGGGCGCGTACTTCTCCATGAAGCGCTCGCCGTCCTTGTTGCGCAGGATGCCGCCCTCACCGCGGGCGCCCTCCGTGAGCAGGATGCCCATGCGCCAGATGCCCGTCGGGTGGAACTGGAAGAACTCCATGTCCTCCAGCGGGATGCCACGGCGGTAGCAGGCGGCCTGGCCGTCACCGGTCAGGGTGTGCGCGTTGGACGTCACCTTGAAGAACTTGCCGGTGCCGCCGGACGCGTAGATCACGGCCTTCGCCTGGAAGACGTGGATCTCGCCGGTGGCCAGCTCGTAGGCGACCACACCGGCGGACTTCTTGACGCCGTCGACCTCGGTGATCAGCTGGTCCAGGACGTAGAACTCGTTGAAGAACTCCACGCCCTCCTTGACGCAGTTCTGGTACAGCGTCTGGAGGATCATGTGGCCGGTGCGGTCCGCGGCGTAGCAGGACCGGCGGACCGGGGCCTCGCCGTGGTTGCGGGAGTGGCCGCCGAAGCGGCGCTGGTCGATGGTGCCGTCCGGGGTGCGGTTGAACGGCAGGCCCATCTTCTCCAGGTCGAGGACGGCGTCGATGGCCTCCTTCGCCAGGATCTCGGCGGCGTCCTGGTCGACCAGGTAGTCACCGCCCTTGACCGTGTCGAAGGTGTGCCACTCCCAGTTGTCCTCCTCCACGTTCGCCAGCGCGGCGGCCATGCCGCCCTGCGCGGCGCCCGTGTGGGAGCGGGTCGGGTAGAGCTTCGTCAGCACGGCGGTACGGCTGCGCTTCGTCGCCTCGATGGCGGCGCGCATGCCCGCGCCGCCGGCGCCGACGATGACGGTGTCGTACTTGTGGATCTTCATGCGGATTTCCTCAGCCCCGTGCCTAGCGGATGTTCGGGTCGAAGGTGAAGATCACCAGCGTGCCCAGAAGGATGGTGAACACCGTGGCGGTGTACAGCAGGCCCTTGAGCCACAGGCGCGTGTTCGGGCGCTCGGCGTAGTCGTTGATCACGGTACGCAGGCCGTTGGCGCCGTGCAGCATCGCCAGCCACAGCATCAGCAGGTCCCAGACCTGCCAGAACGGGGACGCCCAGCGGCCGGCCACGAAGGCGAAGCCGATCTTGGAGACGCCGCCGTCCAGCACCAGCTGGATCAGCAGGTGGCCGATGACGAGGACGACGAGGACCACGCCGGACAGGCGCATGAAGAGCCACGCGGCCATCTCGAAGTTGCCGCGCGTCGACTTCGGCGTCTTCGTGGTGCGCTTGCGCGGCGGCTCGATGAGCGGGGCGGGGTGGTCGACGTCGTAGAGGCTCACGCCCTCGACGGGACCGACCGCGGACTTGGTCAGATCAGTGGACATCTCTGGCGTCAGCTCCCGAACAGTTCACGTGCGGCGTGGCCGAGGACGGGGTAGATGGCGCCCGCCATCAGCACCACCCAGACGACCATCACGGTCCAGAGCATGTGCTTCTGGTAGCGGGTGCCCTTGGACCAGAAGTCCACGGCGATGACGCGGAGACCATTGAGCGCGTGGAAGAGGATGGCCGCGACGAGGCCGTACTCCAGCAGCGCGACGAGCGGCGTCTTGTACGTGGCGACGACATCGTCGTAGGCCTCGGGCGAGACGCGGACGAGAGCGGTGTCCAGTACGTGTACGAACAGGAAGAAGAAGATGAGGACGCCGGTGACTCGATGAGCCACCCACGACCACATGCCTTCCCGGCCGCGGTACAGCGTTCCAGCCGGCACGGAAAAACCCTCCGGGAGCGGGATTGGGGCCGGCCGGCTTCTCTGTCGGTCTGGCCCGGCCGGGTACGGTCCACCGGCCCCGGTCATCGTAGCGACGCTTTGTCGGTTCGCTCGCGCGGGGTCCGCCAGTGTGATCAAACAGGCAATCAAACGAGCACGTACGGGCTACCCGGGCGCCCACAATCCGCCACAAGGCGGGACAATCTGGCGCGAGCCAGACGGCGCAGCTCGTCGGCGGCGACGGCGCGCTCCTCGTCGGGCGCGTGGCCCAGCCGGCAGCGGATTCCGGCCAGCACCTGGTCGACGTGCTCCTCGGGGCGGTAGCCGTCCAGGCAGATCACGAAGGCGTGCCCGAAACGCTGCTCGTACGCGGCGTGGGCGGCCTCCAGGGCGGTGTGCGCGGCCGCGGGCGTGCCGGGCGGCAGCACGGGCGGGGCCTCGTCGGCGAGCGCCTCGACCAGGTCGGCGGCCGACAGGTCGTACCCAGCCTCGTCCGCGGCGGCGAGCAGCGCGTCGAGCGTGGGGTACGGCCGGTGCGCCGCGACCCGCCGCCCCCAGCGGGGGCTGCCGCAGCAGGCGAGCAGCGCGGCCTCGGCGTCCCGGCGCGGGGCGGCGTTGAACCGGGCGAGCCCGTCGGCCGCGGGGCGTGCGCCGGGTATGGCGAGCGGCCGTTTCGGGGTGCCTGCGGTGGATTCGGCGGCCATCGTGGGCTCCTCGAACGGGGCAGGTGTGAGGGGTGGTCACAACGTTACACAGGGTGAGCGGGAGGTGTCCGAGAGATGCAAGAACTTCACCCGGACGGGAGAGTTTCCGTGGAGATGCTGGACGAATGCGACAGGAGATGGTCGCGTGAGCGGCGTGACTCGGCACCTGACGTGGCCCTCGACGGACGCTTCCGGCGGCGGCGCGGCCGCTGACCTGACGGCCCCCGCCGGCAGGGGCGGGACCCGGCGTCCGCCCGGCGCCCCGCCCGCCGTCGCGGGCGCGTCCCGCCGCGGCGCGGCAGCCGGCCCGGCGCACGGTGCGCCGCCCGGCAGCTCGGCCGGCTCCCGACGCGTGTCGGGCGGGGACCGGGGCGGCGCGGGCGGCGACCCGGGCGGTTCGGGCGGCCACCCGGGCGGTTCGGGCGGTCGCGGTGGCTCCGGCGGTTCCGGTACTCCCGGTGGCTCCGGTGGCTCCGGTGGTCGCGGTGGCCTTGGTGGTCGCGGTGGCTCCGGTGGTCGCGGTGGCTTTGGTGGTCCCGGTGGTCGCGGTGGCTCCGGCGGTTCCGGAACTACCGGTGGCTCCGGCGGTTCCGGCGGTTCCGGTGGTCCCGGTGGTCGCGGTGGCTCGGGTGGCTCTGGTCCTTCCGGTGGTTCCCGTACTCCAGGTACGGCCCTCGGGCGTGGCGCGCGCCGTGACGGGCGGGTGCCGCGCTGGGGGGCGGGGCTGGTCGGGGTGGTCGTCGTGGCGCTCGCCCTCGGGGGGTGCGCGGACGGCGACGGCGGGGCCGCCAGCACCACCGGGGCCACCCGGGCGCAGCCCGGGACCCCGACACCCCCGAAGTCGAGGACCCCGTCGCCCTCACCCACCCCCACGCGGAGCTACCCGCTCTCCTCCGAGCCCCGCACCATCCCCGCCGTACGCGACCACGAGCCCGCGCGCGGCCCCGGCTGGAAGCCCCGGGCCGGGAGCGCGGTCGTCGTCGCGCGCGGCAGCGGCGTCCTCGCCGACGAGGCGCGGCTCCTCGCCGGCGAGCTCAAGGTGGAGTACCGGGGCGAGGTGGCGGCCCGCGCCGGGGACGTCGAGCTGGCGCTGCGTTCCGGGCAGAGCGGCGGCGCCGAGTCGTACACGCTCACCGCGCGCGACGACCGCGTACGGATCAGCGGGCCCGACGAGGCGGGTGTCTTCTACGGCACGCGGACCCTGAAGCAGGCGCTGCGTTCCGGCGGGTCCGTGCCGGAGGGCGTCATCCGCGACCGGCCCGGCAAGCCGCAGCGCGGCCTCATGGTCGACATCGCCCGCAAGCACTTCAGCGCCGCGTGGATCGAGGCGCGGCTGCGCGAGATGGCGGACCTCAAGCTGAACCAGCTGGGCCTGCACTTCTCCGACGACCAGGCGTTCCGCATCGAGTCGTCCTCGCACCCCGAGGTGGTCGCCCGCGAGCACCTCACCAAGGCCGAGGTGCGGCGTATCGTTTCGCTCGCCCGGAGCCTGCACATCGAGGTCGTGCCCGAGATCGACTCGCCCGGCCACCTCGGCGCGGTCATCGCCGCCCACCCCTCGCTCCAACTGCGCAGCGCGCAGGGCTCGACGCCGCGCGGCGCGGTCGACATCGCCAACCCGGCCGCCGCCCGCATCGTCGACGAGCTGCTGCGCGAGTACGCGGGGCTGTTCCCGGGCGCGTACTGGCACCTCGGCGCCGACGAGTACGTGGCGCTGATGGCGCGGAACCCCGAGGCGTCCTACCCGGGCCTCGCCGCCGAGGCCCGCCGCAAGTACGGCGCGAACGCGCGCGTGCGGGACCTCGCCACCGGCTGGCTCAACGACCGGGCGGCGGTGGTGCGGCCCACCGGCAAGCGGATGCGTGCCTGGAACGACGGCTTCTTCCCCGGCGGCACGGTGACGCCCGCCAAGGACGTCGACGTCGCCTACTGGACGGGCAAGGAGATCGGCGCACGCCCGCCGGTCGAGTACCTCCAGGAGGGCCGCCGGCTGATCAACTACAACGACGAGTACCTCTATTACGTCCTCGGCGAGCCGAACCAGTTCACGTACCCCACCGGCAGCCGCATCTACCAGGAGTGGACCCCGCTCGTCGTCCGCGGCACCACCCCCGTCCCGGCGCGCTACGCCGGCCAGATCCTCGGCGGCAGCTTCGCCGTCTGGTGCGACCTCGCGAACGCGCAGACCGCCGACCAGGTGGCGGCCGGCATCCGCATGCCGCTGCGCGCGACCGCCCAGAAGCTCTGGGACCCCGACAAACCCCCGCTGACCTGGGAGGCTTTCAGGACCCTGGCGGGCAGGCTGGGCTGACGGACGCTTAAGGTGCGGTGCGCCCCCGGATCGGGGGCGCGCGTTCCGTACCCCGGGGGTCCGCGTGTCCGTCCTTCGTTCGCCCATCGGCCTGAGCCGGGCCGTCGTCGCACTGCTCGGCGTGGTGATCGCCGTCGACTGCTACGCCCTGTACGCCGATCTCGAAGTGCGCCGCCTGATGCAGGGGCAGGTGGCCGCCGGGCAACCGCGCGCCACCGTGGAGGGCGTGGGGGCCGACGTCCTGATGAGCGGGGCGGGTGTGCTGGAGTCGCTGTCCTTCCTCGCCACCGCCGTGGTCTTCATCCTCTGGTTCCACCGGGTGCGGGTGAACGCCGGTGCGTTCGCGCCGGACATGTTCGGCAGCGGCCCCGGCTGGGCGATCGGTGCCTGGTTCATCCCCATCGCCCACGTCGTCATTCCCTGCAAGATCGCCCGCCAGACCTGGCGGGCGAGCCGTCGCGACCCGTACGCCGCGTACGGGAAGGGCGAGCGGCCCACCATTGTCATGGGGTGGTGGCTGGTGTGGCTGTTCTCGGGGTTCGTCGACGCCCTCGCGACCAGGGCGTACGACGACGCCGACCGGGCCTCGGAGTTCGTGACCGCGTGCGAGGCGCTGGCCGTCTCCGAGGTCACGGACGCCGTGGCGGCGGTCCTCGCCATCGTCGTCGTACGCCGCCTGACGGCGATGCAGGACGCGAAGGCGCAGTACGGACCCGTGCTCGCGCCGGCCGCCGTGTAGCCGTATGGGTGCGGTTGCGGAAACGATCTTTCGCGTACACCGCGAGTGACGATTTCCGGACGGGCGGCGCAGTAAGGGGAGTACCGCGACCGCGACGGGAGACGACCCCCATGAGTACTCACCCGAGCACGAACACGAGCACGACCCCCTCCCTGGTGGAGCTGATGGCGCGCGCCGACGAGCGCGCGCTCGCCGGGTCCGCGCTGGCCTGCCTCGACCGCTGCCTCCCCCTCCTCGCCCCGGCGCCCTCCGCCGAGGTCCTCCGCTCCCTGTGGGCCGCCGTCGCGCGCGGTGAGGACGGCTGGGACCGCCGGCTCGCCGAGGCCCGGCAGGCCGTGGCGGAGGGCGGCGCCCCCACGGACGCGACCGGAGCGCTCGTACGGACGATGCTCGACGACGCGCCCTCGGAGTGGTCGCGGACACCGCTCCACGCGTGGGCCGACGCCTGCTCCCGCACGGCGCTCGCCCTCCACCAGGACCTGGAACCCGCCTCCACCGGCGCGCCGGAGCGCTACCGCGCGGGCGAGACCGACGGTGCGGGACCCCTGGTCAGCGGCGAACTGCGGCGGCAAGCCCGGGTGTTGGAGACGATCGCGGCCGGTGGTCCGGGCGGGCTGCGCCTCGCCCGGGACATGTCGGCCGAGGGGCAGCGGGTGCTGCGTGCGGTCGTCTCCCGCCGCGCGCGGACCGCGTAGAAATCGGTTGAACGGGGCAACTCTTTGGCCGCATGGTGAGTCTTCTGGGTGATCACAGGGTGATCGCACTGACGAGGAGTTCATCATTTCAGTCATACGCAAGTCCCTGACCGTCACGGCCGTGGCCACCGCCGTGCTGGCGGGCGTCACCGCCTGCGGCACGGTGGAGCAGCTCTCCGCCGGACAGAAGCTCGACAAGGCCTTCGAGAAGCTCGGCAAGGAGAAGTCGCTCTCCTTCGAACTCGACCTGGACGCCGACGTCGCCACCCTGAAGGCGCTGGACGAGTCCTCCGACCCCGAGCCCGGTGAGGAGCCGCTGCCCGACGAGGCGGCGAAGCTGTTCAGCGGCGCGAAGGTCTCCTTCACCGTGGAGTCGAAGAAGCCGCTGGCCGAGTCCGCCGACGAGAAGGACCTCGTCGGCATGGCCATGAAGGTCAGCAACCCGGACGGCGACCTCGTCGAGTACCGGCTCGTCGGCGACTACGCCTACGTCCGCAGCGACACGAAGGCCCTCTCCAAGGCCTTCGGCGCGCCCATGCCGACCGTCGACGAGCTGCCCCCGGACGCTCCGGAGGCGCTCAAGCACGTGCTCGAAGGCAAGTGGGTGAAGATCAGCGCCAAGGAGATGAAGGAGGCGCAGTCCGAGCTGAACCCGGACACGGCCGGCAAGCCCTCCCCGCAGCCCTCCCTCGACGCCAAGACGGAGGAGAAGCTCCTGGAGGCCCTGCGCGGCGTCTTCGCCCGCGACGTGGACTTCAAGTCCTCCGGCGACAAGGACGGCACCGAGCACATCACCGCCGTGGCGCCCTTCCGCACGCTGGTGACCGACCTGGTCAACCAGGTCCGCAAGTTCGAGAAGGACCTGCCGCCGGGCATGCAGGAGCTGCCGACGGACAAGGAGCTCAAGGAACTTCCCAACGAGAAGGCCTCGGCCGACTTCACGCTCAAGAACGGCGAGCTGACCGAGGTGTACGTCGACCTCGCCAAGCTCGCGGAGAACGCCAAGGTCAAGAAGTTCGGCCTGGTGGTCAAGATGAGCTCGGGCGAGAAGCCGACGGCTCCCGCCGGAGCCACCGAGCTCAACGTCGACGAGGCGATGAGCGGCCTCCTCGGCGCCATGATGCAGGACGAGGAGTTCTCGGAGGAGGAGTTCCCCGAGGACTTCCCGGAGGAGGGCTTCACGGCGGAGGAGCTGCCCGAGGGCGGCACCGCGTAGGCCCGCTGATGCGGGGGACCCGTCGTACAGGTGGGACAGGCCCTGTACGGCGGGAGGTGCGACGCGCATGGCGCGGCGGCGGCGACTGGACCCCGTGGAGATCGTCGTCCGGGTCGGCGACACCGACCCCGACACGGGCGGGAACGAAGAGGCGTACCAGGAGTGGGTGTACCGCGCCCGCGAAGCCGGCTGGGACGTGGCCGAGTCCACCGGCTTCCGCGAGCCGCACGACGGCGGCACGGAATGCGGCCTCGTCGACGTGGAGGGACTCGCCTACCGCATCCACTACGGGCTGAGGGTGCGCGTGGACCTCGCCGAAGGGGAGCAGCCGGTGCTGGGGTACGCGGCGTGGGCCGAGCCCGTACGGGGCGACGACTGACCCGTACAGTCCGTGACTGTACGGGCGCGAAGAGTGGACGGGGTACGTCACGGTCTGTGAACATGGGTGACTCGCCACGGGGGTGGACACCGCGCGAACGACCCGGGGGTCACCGGATGACAGAGAGCACCACCGAACCCGAACCGTCCGAGAGTCTCAAGACCTTCGGCGCCGTACTCCAGGCCTTCCGCGAGAACAGGGGCCACACCCAGGAGTCGCTGGCGCCCCTCCTGGGCTACTCGGCGCACTACCTGGCCTCCGTCGAGCAGGGCAGACGCTTCCCGACCCGGCAGTTCGTGGACAAGGCCGAGGAGGTCCTCGAAGCCTTCGGCGCGCTGCGCAAGGCGTACCGGCACCTCACCCGGAAGCCGGGCCTCGCGGTCTGGTTCCGCAAGTGGGCGCTGCTGGAGGCGTCGGCGCTGAGCCTGGACACGTACGAACCGAGGGTCGTGCCGGGGCTGTTGCAGACGGAGGCGTACGCGCGGGTGCTGTTCCGCGGGCAGCTGCCGCCGCTGAGCGACGAGCAGATCGAGGCGCAGCTCGCGGCCCGGCTGGAGCGCCAGGCCCTGCTGCGGGACCGGCCGAACACGGCGTACAGCTTCATCATCGAGGAGCACCTCTTCCGCCACGAGGTGGGCGGGGCGGAGGTGACGCGGGAGCTGCTGGACCATGTGCTGGAGGTGACGGAGCTTCGGAACGTGGACCTGCAGGTGCTGCCGCTGGCGCGGGGGCATCACGTGGGGTTGGATGGGCCGATAAGGCTTGCAGAGACGCCTGAGCACCAGTGGCTGGCGTACTGCGAAGGGCAGCGAACCGGGCAGTTCATCGCCGACCCGAAAGAAATCAGCGTGCTGCAGATGCGCTATGGGAAACTGCGGTCGCAGGCCCTCACCCCTGAGGATTCCAGGGGCCTGTTGACGCGACTGCGAGGAGCGCTATGAGCACCAACGAACTCGTCTGGTTCAAGAGCAGCTACAGCGGCGGTGACGGCGACGACTGCGTCGAGGTCGCCCTCTCCTGGCACAAGTCCAGCTACAGCGGCGGTAACGGCGACAGCTGCGTCGAGGTCGCCGCCTGCCCCTCCACCATCCACGTCCGCGACTCCAAGGTCCCCTCCGGCCCCCAGCTCGCCCTGACGCCCGGCGCCTGGTCCTCCTTCGTCTCGTACGCGACCACGCGCTGACGTCCGGCCCGTCGCCCACCGCCGTCCACCCGCCGGGTGGGCGGCGGTGGTGCGTGCTGCCCGTGTGACGCTTCCGCCCCCGCCGTCGCTTGGTCTCACATGCAGGGAGACTTCAGCACACTGCCCGGCGCCCAGGACATCCGCGCCCACGTGGCGGGTTTCGTCGCGCGGCTGACCGCGCGCAACCGGCAGCTGCCGCTCGACTACAGCGTCGCCAGCCTGCGGCTCGTCGACTTCATGGTGGACGGGCTGCGGCGGGACCGGCCGGAGCGGGAGCGGGTCGAGGCGGTGCTGCGGGGGCTCGGGGCGTACACCGGCGAGGTCATCGTGCGCCGGGCCGGGGCGCGGTGGGTCGACTTCGACGCGCACCAGCGCGCGTACTTCGGGCAGCCCCTCGGCATCCGCATGCCCGACGGTCGGGTCTGGAACCCGCTCGGCAAGGTGGTGAACCGGTTCGAGGCCGGGCCGGAGGAGTCCGTGCAGCGGTTCTACCTGATGCTGCACGGCCGCCGGGCGGGCCGGAAGGTGGCCGCTGTGACACTTCCGGGCGCGCGCACGCAGAGCTAGGAGGGGGAACGGTCGGCACGAAGAGGGAAGTGTGGGGGCGTACGACGCGTACGACGCGGAGCTCGGTGCTGCCGTCGAGCGCGCCCAGCGCGGCGACGAGGACGCCTTCGCCCGGGCGTACCGGCTGGTCCACCCGGGACTGCTCGGTTACGTGCGCGGGCTCGTCGGCGACGACGCCGAGGACGTGGCCGCCGAGGCGTGGCTGGAGATCGCCCGCGACCTCGGGCGGTTCCGTGGCGACGGCGCCGGTTTCCGGGGCTGGACCGCGACGATCGCCCGTCACCGGGCGCTCGACCACCTGCGCAAGCAGCGGCGCAGCCCTCGCACGACGCTGATCGAGCAGGACGTACTGGACATGCCGGGCGGCCAGGACACGGCCGCCTCGGCGCTGGAGACCCTGTCGACCGAGCAGGCGCTCGCGCTGATCCGCGGCTTGCCGCGCGACCAGGCCGAAGCGGTCCTGCTGCGGGTCGTCGTGGGGCTCGACGGGCCCGCGACCGCGCGGGTCCTGGGCAAACGGCCGGGAGCGGTGCGCACCGCCGCGTACCGAGGACTGCGGAGACTCGCCGGGCGACTGGCGCAGGGCGGAGCAAGGCGATGAGACGGGAACCGGACGAGCCGCCGGAGGCGGCGGCAGCGCTGTGGGCGGCCGCCATGAGAGGCGACGACGCCGTCGATCCGGTCCGCGAGGAGCAGGCGCTTGCGGCCTTCCGTGCCGCGCGTGCCGCGGGTGGCCACGCACACGCACACGCCCACGGCGTCCGCGGGGCCCGGCGGCGTGACGACTGGCGGCCGGGCCGCACCGAGGTGCGGCGCCGCCGTTCGCTGCGGGCGGCGGCCATGGGCCTGGCGGCGACGGTGCTGCTGGGCGGGGTCGCGGTGGCCGCGCAGACGGGCGCGATCCGCGCGCCGTTCGGCGACGGCGACGGGGACGGCGGCCGTGGCGGCTCGGTGCCCCGGCCCTCGTCGGTGCCGACGGCCCCGCGCGAGGTGCCCGCGCCGCCGCTCACGGAGCAGAAGCCCGGGCGGTCGGGCGCGTCGCCCACACCGACGGTGGGTACGCCGGAGGCGACGCGCCCCGGCAAGACCCAGGAGGCCGGGGAGGACGGGGACCGGCCGACGACGGGCGACGACGAGCGGAAGGCGGGGCAGCCGCAGACCGAATCCGGGTCTGGAGCCGGGGCTGCGGCCGGGTCCGGGTCCGGGTCCGGAGCCGATACCGGGCCTGCGGCGAAGCCCGCCAAGGGCGCGGCGAGCGGCGGCGAGGGTACGGCCACCGGCGGCGACACCGGCGGCGAGAGCCGGAGCGGTGGGAAGCCGGCGAGCGGCGGCGGCAAGCGGTCGTGACGGCGGGCCGGCGGTGTGCGGTGCGGCGGATGAGCGACATGCCGCCGCCGCGGGCCCTCTCGCGGCCGTACGGTCCACGCGAGCACCGCCAATAGGCCGCGCACGCCGGGGTATTGGGGAGTGGCGGCGGTAAGCCGCTCATCCCTGAGGAGGTAGGTGCCGTGCACGCCTTCAAGCGCTGGCTCGACCGAAGCCTGATCGCGCAGGCGTTATTGATCTTTCTGGTGGGGGTGGGGATCCGGGCCGCGATGGACCGGGGCGAGCATCCGGTCTGGTGGGTGGTGCACGGCGTGCTGTACACCGCCATCGCGGTCGCGATCCTCGCCGTGCAGCGGCGCAAGACCGCCCGGGCGGTCGGCGCCGACCCGGGCGGGCTGGCCGAGCTCAACCGCAAGATCAGGCACCGGGAGGTGCCGACGGACCCCGGGGAGCGGGCGGCCATGCGCCGGCTGGTCGCCCAGCAACTGGGGCGGATGGAGCGCGCGGGCAGGTGGCTGCCGTACTGGCTGGGCTTCATGGGCCTGTTCGCGGTGGGCATGCTGGTTCTCGGCGCGGTCGGCGGTTCATGGGCATGGCCGCTGGTCTTCGCGATCGGCGTGATCGCGTTCTGCTGCTGGGTCCCCTGGATGCGCCGCCGGTCTCTCGGTGACCATCGCCACATGCGCTCCGCACTGCAGGACTAGGAAGAGCCCGAGAGCCGGAGAGCCGGAAAGACGGAGCGACGACCGGGGCCGCCACCCCCCACAGGAGAGGCCCCGGTCGCCGTCCACGGGTCCGCGGTACGGCCCCGTACTCCTATCAGCGCCACGCGTGCGGTTTCTGTCACACCCCGGTCTGTCAGTGTGATGTTGCAGGCTGTACAAGACATGGACGTAAAGCCGCAGGACCACGTAGCGTGCTGCTTCGCGCTGGGCGGAGCGGCGGTGGTGGCCGGCCGCGAAGACGAACGGGTTGTGGGAGTGCTGGGGGACGACGCGGAGCTGACCGCCGCGGTGCTCGCGGCGCAGGACGGGGACGAAGACGCCTTCCGGACTGTGTACCGCGCCGTGCACCCGCGGCTGCTCGGCTATATACGCACGCTGGTCGGAGACGCGGACGCGGAGGATGTGGCCTCCGAGTCCTGGCTCCAGATCGCGCGTGACCTCGACCGGTTCAGCGGCGACGCCGACCGCTTCCGCGGCTGGGCGGCGCGCATCGCCCGCAACCGCGCGCTCGACCACCTGCGGATGCGGGGGCGGCGCCCCGCCGTCGGCGGCGACGAAACGGAACTCACCGACAAACCGGCCGAGTCCGACACGGCGGATGAGGCCATGGAATCCCTGGCCACGGGCCACACCATGAACCTGATCTCCCAACTCCCGCAGGACCAGGCCGAGGCCGTCATCCTGCGTGTCGTCGTCGGACTGGACGCTAAAAGCGCGGCCAAGACCCTCGGCAAGCGCCCCGGCGCCGTCCGCACCGCCGCCCACCGCGGGCTCAAGCGACTGGCGGAGCTGATGGGCGCGGACGCGGACGCGGCTGCGCCGCTGGGGGCCGTACCGCCCCAACCGGGGCCGCACCGCGGGTCGGTGGCGCGTACGGGTGTGACGCATTGGCGCTCGCGGACGCAGAAGGACATGTGATGGCCGACGAGCGGGATGAGTGGCTCGATCAGGATGCGGCGGAGCGGCTGCTGCGTGGCGAACCGGTCGACCCTGTCGACGATCACGCGCGCGAGCAGGCCCGACGGCTGACCGAGGCACTGGAAGCGATACGGGCCGAGACGGTGGCTCCGGCGCCCCCGGCGCCGATCCCGGGGGAGGAGGCGGCGCTCGCCGCCTTCCGTGAGGCCCGGGCGGAGCGGATGGCGAAGTCCGCCGGCACGTCCGCCGCGTTCTCCTCCCCGTCCTCCCCGTCCTCCCCGTCCGCCAGGGCCGCCGGCGCCGACCTCGGGGCCGTACGGCTCAGGGCGCCGGCGCCGCGCAACCAGGTGCGGGGCCGCTGGACGCGGCCGCTGCGCTGGGGGCTGGCCGCGTCGGTGGCCGGGCTGGCCGTCGGCGGTGTGGCCGTCGCCGCGAGCACCGGCGTCCTGCCCGTCCTCGGCGACGACCGCAAGCCGCTGCCCGCCTCGTCGTCCGCCTCGGCGGCGACGCCCGGGCCGCTGACCCCCTCCGACGCGTCGGAGGACGGCGGTACGAGCGCGGGGCCGGGCTCGGCTTCACCCAGCGCACCCGGCGATCAGGGCGCAATACCGCCGTCCACGGGCGAGACGCCCCCGCCGTCCCTGCCGGGGTCTCCGGCACCGGAGGGGCCCGGCTCGGGCCGCGACAACGTTTCCGCGGGCAGCGGCGACGCTTCCGGCACCGGCGGCGCCGGAGCGGGCACCGGCGTCCCCGACGTCGGCGGTACGGTCGGTACCGGCGAGAAGGGCACCTGGTACGCGCGCACCGCACAGGCGTGCCACGACTACCGCCAGGGCCGGCTCGACAACGACAAGCGCCGGTATCTGGAGCTCGCGGCCAAGGGCGAGAGCGTCAAGAAGTTCTGCGACAAGGTACTGGGCACCGACACGCGCGGCCGCGAGGGCGGGACGGCGGGCGGCGGCGACGAGGACGCCGGCGACGGCGGGACCAGCGGCGGTCACGGCGGCGGCAAGGGTGGTGGCAAGCCCGGCGGCGGCAAGGGTGACGGTGCCGGCAAGGGTGACGGTGCCGGCAAGGGCGGCGGCAAAGGTGTCGGCAAGGGTGGTGGCAACGGCGGCAAGGGCCGCGCGGCCGCACCCGGCACGCCCCTCCCGGCGGTCCCGCTCATTGCCGTAGCGGCGCCGACTTCCACGCTCTGACCTGCGCTTTAAAAAAATTTCGGCGCGGGTGTGACGTTTTCGAGCCGCCCGGCGCAGTACTAAGTGAGCCGACTGGTCATCGGCAGCGCTAGAAGAGCCGGGGTTCCCCCCGTACCTACGGCTCAGCGCATATGGCGCGGGCGGGACACGTTCCCCCGGTCCCGCCCGCGCCCTCTCTCCCTCAGACCCTCCCGGGCCCGGTCCGGGTCCCGCTCACCAGTGGACGACGACCTTGTCGCCGACCTTCACCTGGTCGAAGAGCGCCGCGATCTTCCCCTTGTCCCGGACGTTGACGCAGCCGTGCGAGGCCCCGTTGTAGCCGCGCGCCGCGAAGTCCGAGGAGTAGTGCACCGCCTGGCCGCCGCTGAAGAACATCGCGTACGGCATCGGCGTGTGGTAGATCGTCGACTCCCAGTCCTTCGCCTTCCATCCGACGCTGAAGGTTCCCTCGCGGGTCGGCGTGTTCTCCGAGCCGAAGCGGACGTCCATCGCCGAGACGACCTTGCCGTCGATCATCCAGGCGAGGGTCCGGCTCTCCTTGCTGATGCACAGCACCCGGCCGGTCATGCAGCGCGCGTCCGGCGTGTCCAGCTCGTTCGTGGTCGGCGGGCGCAGCTCGTCGGCCGTCGGCTTGCGGGTCTGGGCGATCAGCTTGTTCCAGGTCGGCTCGTCGACCGAGCCGGTGGCGGGCAGACCGCGCTTGTCCTGGAACGCCGAGACCGCCTTGACGGTCATCGAGCCGTAGAAGGAGGTGGGGCTCCGGTCGAAGTGCCCAGCCTGGCGCAGACGCGCCTGGAGCTCGCGGACCTGCTCGCTCTCCGCCCCCTTCGCCATGATCACCTTGGGCTTCGGTGCCTGTGTCGCCGGTGAGGCGGACGGGGACGCCGGCGTGGACGGCGTGGACGGCGAGGGCGTGGAGCTCGCCGGCGGTGCCGACGGTGCGGACGGCGCGGACGGCGCTGTGGGCGAGGACGACGGCGCGGCGGCCCCCACCGCCTGCGCCGTGCACCCCGCGGCGGCCAGCGAGACGGCGGCGACGGCGGCCAGAGACGGCAGCGCTCTGCGTATGACGGACGTACGGTGCATGAAAGCCCCCCGGGAAGAACAGACGTGGCACCTACTTGATGCTTCCCGGGCGTGCTTGGTTGTGCACCGCGGCGCATGCTGTGAGCAAGGTCCCAGCGTGGGGCTCTCCACCGGCCGCACGCCCGCCGCTACAGTCCGTCGCGAGGGTCGGTTTACCTGCGAGTAGGTCTATCGGAAGGCACAGCACATGGCGCGCGAGTCGGAGTCGGGACTGCCCATCGAGCCGGTGTACGGGCCGGATGCGCTGGAGGGCTGGGACCCGGCGGAGAAGCTGGGGGAGCCGGGTTCGTACCCCTTCACGCGCGGTGTGTATCCGACGATGTACACGGGCCGGCCGTGGACGATGCGGCAGTACGCGGGTTTCGGTACGGCGGTCGAGTCCAACGCCCGGTACAAGCAGCTGATCGCCAACGGCACCATGGGGCTGTCGGTGGCGTTCGACCTGCCGACGCAGATGGGGCACGACTCGGACGCGGCGATCGCGCACGGCGAGGTCGGCAAGGTGGGCGTGGCGATCGACTCGATCGACGACATGCGGGTGCTGTTCGGCGGGATCCCGCTGGACAAGGTGTCCACGTCGATGACGATCAACGCCCCGGCCGCCCTGCTGCTGCTCCTCTACCAACTCGTCGGTGAGGAGCAGGGTGTTCCGGCGGACAAGCTGACGGGCACGATCCAGAACGACGTGCTCAAGGAGTACATCGCGCGGGGCACGTACATCTTCCCGCCGAAGCCGTCGCTGCGGCTGATCGCGGACATCTTCAAGTACTGCAAGGCCGAGATCCCGAAGTGGAACACGATCTCGATCTCCGGTTACCACATGGCGGAGGCGGGTGCCTCGCCCGCGCAGGAGATCGCCTTCACCCTCGCCGACGGCATCGAGTACGTCCGTACCGCCGTCGCCGCCGGGATGGACGTGGACGACTTCGCGCCGCGCCTGTCGTTCTTCTTCGTCGCGCGGACGACCATCCTCGAAGAGGTGGCGAAGTTCCGCGCCGCCCGCCGGATCTGGGCGCGGGTGATGCGCGAGGAGTTCGGCGCGAAGAACCCCAAGTCGATGATGCTGCGCTTCCACACGCAGACGGCCGGGGTGCAGCTGACCGCGCAGCAGCCGGAGGTGAACCTGGTCCGCGTGGCGGTGCAGGGCCTGGCGGCGGTCCTCGGCGGTACGCAGTCGCTGCACACCAACTCCTTCGACGAGGCGATCGCCCTGCCGACGGACAAGTCGGCCCGCCTCGCGCTGCGGACGCAGCAGGTCCTGGCGTACGAGACCGATGTGACCGCCACCGTCGACCCCTTCGCCGGGTCGTACGTCATCGAGAAGATGACCGACGAGGTCGAGGCGGCGACGCTGGAGCTGATGCGGAAGGTCGAGGACCTCGGCGGCGCGGTGAGCGCCATCGAGCACGGCTTCCAGAAGAACGAGATCGAGCGTTCGGCGTACCGCATCGCCCAGGAGACCGACTCCGGCGAGCGGGTCGTGGTCGGCGTGAACCGCTTCCAGCTCGACGAGGAGGAGCCGTACGAGCCCCTCCGCGTCGACCCGGCCATCGAGGCCCAGCAGGCGGAACGTCTCGCCAAGCTCCGCGCCGAGCGCGACCAGGCGGCCGTCGACGCGGCGCTCGCCGAGCTGAAGAAGGCGGCCGAGGGCACGGACAACGTCCTCTACCCGATGAAGGACGCGCTGAAGGCGCGGGCGACGGTGGGCGAGGTGTGCAACGCGCTGCGCGAGGTGTGGGGGACGTACGTCCCGTCCGACGCCTTCTGAGCCCGCCCGACGCGCTGCCGCGCGGAAAGGGAATACCAGGCGGGCCGGCCCGGCCGCGTGAGCCGGTCGTGTGATCTGGTCGTGTGATCCGGTCGCGTGAATGAAATTGTTTTCCTTCCAGATTCCCTTTCCGCGCTTTTCCGCTCCGAGGCGTGCACGAGTGAGACCGCCTTCGGTCACCGGTCTGTCCGAGACCCGCCACAGGGGCGATAAAAGCACCGCAGAAACACCCATATGCCCTAGGGATGTCACCCAGCCGCCGCGCACCTGGATCAAGATCCATGGCGTTAGGGCGAATATGACAACAGCGCATGTGTCCGCCCCGTTCTCCGGGCGCGGAACCGTTCGACCCACTCGTGCGGGAAAGTGGACGTACACGCCTCACTTCACCCCCTCCACCGGTCGGGAAAGCGCCACTTTGCACGACGGGAGCCGATGTATCGACCTGCGGTATTCCTCGGCGGTACTGGAGGAATTCCTGCGGACGATGAGCGGAATCCAGGCGGAGTTCGACCGTCGGGCGCGGGGCCGTGACGACTTCACGGTCCCCGCTCGGGAACGGACGGGCCAGGGCCGTCATGTATGAGCATTACGGCCGGGACGCACGTCGGCCCCTTGCACCGCTCGGCACGCTCGACATGGCGGACCTGGCATGGGACCCGGCGGAGGAACTCGCCTGCCTCCTCCAGGAGTCCACCGCACCGGACCCCCGGACCGCTCCGGGCCCCACCCCGTTTCCCGGCCCGGCCTCCGGCCCGGCTTCCGCCCCGGTTTCCGGGCCCGCTCCCGTCCCCGGTGCCGCCGACCGGCCCATGGAGCGCCTGGAGCAGATCACCGCCGAGCTGCCACCGGTGCGGCCTCCCCAGGCGAGCCACCGCCGCGTCCCCGCGAAGCGGCGCACGCTCACCCTGGTGCGGACCGCCAGCATCCTCACCGCCGCGCTCGCGGCCGTCATCGTGGCGATGGTCAGCGTCTACAGCGGAATGGTCGCCTACGACCCCCTGCGTCACGTCGCCGAACCCCACGCGTCCCACGGGGCGGTGGGCTGGTGGCCGCTGCTGGTCTACGGGCCCTGGATGGTCGCCTCCCTGTGCATCCTGCGCACCGCCCTCCACCGGCGCCGCGCGGCCCACTCCTGGTGCGTGGTCCTGCTCTTCTCGACCATCGCCATGCTGCTGTGCGTCGCCCAGGCCCCCAGAACCGTGCCGGACATCGCGACGGCCGCCCTGCCGTCGGTCGCCGCGCTCGCCTGCTTCCAGCAGCTGGTCCGCCAGATCACCCTGACGCGACCACCCCGCCAACGGGCGCCCCGGCACCGCAGCGCCGCCGGCGGGTGACCCTGGCACCGGGCTGACCTGGCACCGGGTTGACCTGGCACCCGGTTGACCTGGCGCCGGGTTGACCCTGACACCGTGTGAGGCTGTCCCGTAGGAGGCGTCATGTTCACCATCGGAGACTTCCCCAGACACGGTCGGGTGTCGGTCCGGATGCTGCGCCACTACGACGCGATCGGACTGCTGCGCCCCGCCCATGTCGACCCGTACAGCGGCTACCGCTTCTACGAGGCGGCTCAGCTCGCCCGGCTCAACCGCGTCATCGCGCTCAAGGACCTCGGCTTCACGCTCGACCAGGTGCGGTCGATCCTCGACGAACACGTCGGGGCCGAGGAACTGCGCGGGATGCTGCGGCTGCGCCGGGCCGAGCTGGAGTCGGCCATGAGTGAGGCGGCCGCCCGGCTGGCACAGGTCGGGGCGAGGCTCCAGGCCATCGAGAGCGAGGGGCGCATGTCCACACAGGACGTCGTCGTCAAGAGCATTCCCGCCACCCGGATCGCCGAACTGACCGGCATCGCCGGGGGCTTCGGTCCGGACCAGATCGGCCCGGTCATCGCTCCCCTGTACCAGGAGCTGTGCGCCCGGCTGGAGGCCGCCGGGGTCACCGGCTTCGGCCCGGGCATCGCCCACTACGAGGACGCCCCGGCGGGTGACGGCTCGATCGTCGTCCACGCGGGGATGACGGTCCCCGCCGGCGTCACCGCCGTCCCCGATGTGGAGATCGTCGACCTGCCCGCCCTGGAGCAGGCGGCGACGGTCGTCCACCGGGGCCCGATGGACGCCCTGCTGCCCACCCTCCAGACCTTGGCCACCTGGATCGACACCAACGGCTACCGTTCGGCGGGCTACTCCCGCGAGCTGTACCTGGAGTGGTCCGAGGACGAGACGAAGTGGGTGACGGAGATCCAGGAGCCGGTCGTCAGGGCGTCCTGACCAGCGCGCGCCGGAGCCGCCGGGCCTGCCGGGCCAGGCGCCGGGTCAGCGCGTTGCGCGGCACGCGCAGGCCGCCCGGTACGCCGCCGGGGAGGCCGAGGACGGTCAGGCGGCGGCGCTTGAAGTAGCGGCGGGTGCCGGTGTCCAGATGGGCGGCGAGGTACCGCTCCGCCGCCGGGCGGAGGTCCGGGCGGACCTGGGGGCGCATCGCGAAGCCCACGGCGTGGAGGAGGCCGGTGAGGTCGTCCACGTCGTGGGTCTCGCCGGTCTCCAGGTCCGGCAGCAGCGCGTCCGCCAGCGTCACCGGCACCCGGTTGCTGTTCTGGTACGGGGTGAGCCGGTCCAGCAGCGGCTCCGTGCCCAGACGGGCGACCGGGATGCCGTAGAAGCGGTCCGCCGTGAACAGCGCGGTCGAGAAGCAGGCCACCACCAGCACGGGCCGCAGCCGCCGGAAGAGCACCTCCGCGAGGACGGGCCGGTCGCAGACGGTCAGTTCGGCGTCCAGCGCCGCCGCCTCCCGCTCCAGGGCCCGCAGCCAGGAGGCGGGTGCCACGGGGTGCGGCTTGAAGACGAGCCTGCGGTGCCCGCGCGCCACCGCGCCGCGCACCATCCGCAGGTGCAGGGCCTCCTCCTCGGCGGGGGAGAGGATCCCGAGCGCCGACAGGTACTGCCCGAGCAGCAACGCCCCGCCTTCCGGAAGCCCGCCCTCGGAAAGCCGGCCGTCCGGAAGCCCGCCGCCCGCGAGCTCCTCCGCCGTCAGCTCGTCGACCACCTTGCGGAACACCTCCGCCGGTACGGCCTCGGGCACGGCCCCGAACTCCGCCAGCAGCAGCGGCCGCAGGTCCTCCACCAGCTCCAGGTGCAGCAGCCGCCGCACCCGCTCGCCGACCAGCGGGTCCAGCTTCACGCGGGTCGGGCCGTAGCTCATCAGCCCGTCCGCGTACACGTCGACGGGCGCGTCCGGGAACAGCTGCGCGAGCGTGAGCGCGGGCGCGACCTGGAGGGACTCGACGACCAGCTCCACCCGCTCGCCCTCCCCGAGCCCCCACAGCAGCCGCAGGTACCGCTCCCACAGCGGTACGTCGTCGGGGCGCGGCGACCACCCGCCCGGGTGGAAGGGCGCGATGGCCTCGTTCCACGACAGGACGGCGTCGAAGCGGGGGCGCAGCCGCTCGAAGCCGGGCATCCGGTCGAGCGGGACGGCCGTCTCGGGCGCCGCCGCGTTGTTGGCGACCAGCAGCAGCCGCCGGTCCGCCGGCGTCCCCGCGAAGCAGCCGCTGTCGAGCGCGGCGGCGAGCGTCACGGCCCCGTACAGCGTCGACGCGAGGAAGACGCGCGTGGTCACGCCGCCACCCCCGCCCGGAGGCCGGCCGGGCGCCGGTGGAGCCTGCGCAGCAGCGACGCCCGTTCGTCGTCCATCGTGTCGAGGGCGTCCCTCAGCACGTCCTGCGGCAGGCGGCGCAGCGCCGCCGCGCTCCGGCCGCGCAGGGCGCGCGCGACCGGCCGTTCGAACCGGTCGATCGCACCCACGTGGTGCGCGATGATCGCGCAGTACGTGCGCACCGCTTTCGGCAGGAGCCGAGCGGAATCCGGATCAGCGGCCGTTTCCTCGATGACGAGGTCGAAAGCCCGGAGGAAATCCAGCTGCCGCGCGTCGCCGATCTGGGTGAGGGAGGAGGAAACTCCCCGCCGGTAGAAAACACCGAGTGTGCTGACCGCCGCGAAGGAATCCGCCTCCCGGTGCAGCCGCCATATCCACGGCCGGTCCTCGGCGGTGCGCAGTCCGTCGGTGAAATGCAGCAGCCCCCGGTCGACGAGCCGCCGGTGGTACATGCCGGCCCACGCGTACGGATAGTCCACCGACGTGGACCGCTCGGCCGGCAGGATCGCGTCGCGCGGCCGCAGCACCTCCCCGCGCCGCCCCACCGGTACGCGGTGCACCGTCCGCGCCTTCCCCTTGCACTGCACGTGGTCCGTGCGGACGAAGTCGCACCCCAACTCCTCGATGGCGGCGAGGAGTCGGGCCAGCTGGCCGGGCGCCAGCCAGTCGTCGCCGTCGAGGAAGGCGAGGTACTCGCCGCGCGCCGCGTCGATGCCGGTGTTGCGGGCGGTGGCGAGCCCGGCGTTGCGCTCGTGCCGCAGCAGCACCGCCCCCGGGAGCGTGCGGGCGGCCCGCCGCAGGATGTCGTGCGTCGCATCCGTCGAACAGTCGTCGACGAGCAGGAATTCGAAGTCGTCGCGGGCGTTGGCCCGCAGACTTTCCAGGGTTTCCGGGGCGTATGTCTGCACGTTGTAGAACGGCACGACGACGGAGAGCTTGACCACCCGCCCGACGCTAGGCGCGGCCCCGGCATTCGCCCTGACGGGTAAAGGGATGCGCGGTGAACGCTGAGCGGCGCGCTCCTTAACCGGATCGCCGGCCGAATGCCGCCCAGTGCTGTTCACCCTTTGTTGCGGCCCTGTTGGGCCGCGAAGCGGAATGCCTTCCTAACGTCCTCGGCGTGCCTTCCACACGTACCGGCAGCAGCAGCGCAGCGGTGCGGATCGCGGTCCTCGCCGATTCCGACACCCGCTGGAAGTGGGGCGCCCTCACCGCGCGCCGCCTCACCCCGCCCGGACCGGCTCCCCAGATCAGCGGCTACGTGCTGCGCGGCCGGGCCACCCCGACCGCCCGTCAGCTCGCCGAGGTCGGCGCCGGCATCGGCGTACCCCGCGAGGTGACCGGCGCAGAGTTCCTGCGCGCGATACGGGAGGAGGCGTACGACGTCGTCGTCCTCGCGCTCGTCGGCGGCACGGTCCAGGCGCTGCTGCACGGCCTGGCCGGGATGGTGCTGCCCCGCCGCCCGGTCGTCGTCACCGGCTACGTCGGCGTCGTGTACGAGAAGCTCGCCGACGGGCTGCTGCTGCGGCACGGCGCCGACGTCGTCCTCGCCAACTCGCGCCACGACGCCGAGCGCTTCCGGGCGGTGTACGAAGGCGTCGGCGCGGACGCGTCGGCGGTGGTGGAGGCCGCGCTGCCGTTCCTCGGTGGGGCGCCGTACGCGCCGGAGCCCGGCCGCGACACGGTGGTCTTCGCCGCGCAGCCGTCCGTGCCCGCGACCCGCGAGGAGCGCGCGTACCTGCTGCGCCGGCTGGCCGAGCACGCCCGGCTGCACCCGGACCGCGAGGTGCTGCTGAAGCTGCGCTCCAAGCCGGGCGAGCACACCACGCACCTGGAGGAGCACCCGTACCAGAAGCTGGCGCGCGGCCCGCTGCCGCCCAACCTCCGCCTGGTCCACGGCCACATGGGCGAGGTGCTCGACCGTACCGACCTGCTGGTCACGGTCTCGTCCACGGCCGCGCTGGAGGCCCTGCACCGGCGCGTCCCGACGGCCGTCCTGACCGACCTGGGCGTGCGCGAGGCGCTCGGCAACCACCACTTCCTCGGCTCCGGCCTGCTCACCTCCTGGGACGCCCTCGACGCCGGCCACCGCCCCACGCCCGACCCGTCCTGGCTCGCCGCGCAGGGAGTCGCGCCGGACGGCTCGTACGCCACGGCCTTCGACGCCGCCCGCACCCGCGTGCGGGAGCTGCTGGACCGGCCGGTGCCGCCGCCCCTCGCGCCGTACTACACGCACCGGACCGCCCCCGGCTACCTTCCCGGCGTCCTCGGCCGCCACCGCCTCGACGCCGAGGCGGCGGCACCGGCGGCGTCCGCCGCCCGGCGCGTGCTGCGGGACGCGGCGCGCGGGCTGTACCGCCACGGGGTGCAGCGGGTGGCCCCGGTGATTCGCCGCCTGGGGGAGCTGTGACCGGGGCGGACGTGACCGGGGCAGCCGGGGCCGCGCGACCGGCCACGGTGCTGGCCGTCATACCCGCCCGGGGCGGCTCCAAGGGCGTCCCCGGCAAGAACCTCGCCCCGGTGGGCGGCGTCCCGCTGGTCGCCCGCGCGGTACGCGCCTGCCTCGCCGCCCCCCGGGTGACCGACGTCGTCGTCTCCACCGACGACCCCGCCATCGCCGCCGCGGCCCGCGCGGCCGGCGCCCAGGCCGTCGAGCGCCCGGCCGCCCTGTCCGGTGACACCGCCACCAGCGAGGCGGCGGTCCTCCACGCGCTGGACGCCTTCGAGGAGCTCCACGGCCGCCGCGTCGACGTGGTGCTCCTGGTCCAGTGCACGAGCCCCTTCCTCACGGCGTACGACGTCGACGGCGTGGCCGCCGAGATCCAGGAGCGCGGCGCCGACACCGCCCTGACCGTCGCCCCGACGCACGGCTTCCTGTGGAGGGCGCCCAACGACGCGTCGGGGGTGAACCACGACAAGGCCCACCGCCCCCGGCGCCAGGACCGCGAGCCCGAGTACCTGGAGACGGGCGCCGCGTACGGCATGGACGCGCGCGGGTTCCGCGCGCACCGGCACCGCTTCTTCGGGCGGACCGCGCTCGTCGTCACCGACCCCGCACGCGTCCTGGAGATCGACGACCCGCACGACCTCGCCCGCGCCCGCGCCCTCGCCCCGCTCCTCGACGAATCGGTCAGGCCGACCGCCGACGACGTCGACGCCGTGGTCCTCGACTTCGACGGCACCCAGACCGACGACCGGGTGCTCATCGACTCCGACGGCCGCGAGCTCGTCGCCGTCCACCGGGGCGACGGGCTCGGCGTCGCCGCCCTGCGCCGCTCGGGCATCCGGCTGCTGATCCTGTCCACCGAGCGCAACCCCGTCGTCGCCGCCCGCGCCCGCAAGCTCGGCGTCCCCGTCCTGCACGGCGTCGACCGCAAGGACCTCGCCCTGAAGCAGTGGTGCGACGACCACGCCCTCGACCCCCGACGGGTGCTCTACGCCGGCAACGACGTCAACGACCTGCCCTGCTTCGGGCTCGTCGGCTGGCCCGTCGCCGTCGCGAGCGCCCACGACGCCGTACGGGCCGCCGCCCGTGCCGTCACCGAGACCCCCGGCGGCGCCGGCGCGGTCCGCGAGATCGCCGCCTGGCTCCTCGGCCCCACCCTGCACGCCCTCCCCGCCCCGTAAAGGAACCACGAACGTGACCTCCCGCCTGCGCACCATCGGACGCACGACCGTCGGCCCCGACCAGCCCGTCTACGTCACCGGCGAGATCGGCATCAACCACAACGGCGACCTCGACAAGGCGCTCGCCCTCATCGACGCCGCCGCCGACGCGGGCTGCGACGCCGTGAAGTTCCAGAAGCGCACCCCCGAGATCTGCACCCCCCGCGACCAGTGGGACGTCGAGCGCGACACGCCCTGGGGCCGCATGACGTACATCGACTACCGCCACCGCGTCGAGTTCGGCGAGGACGAGTACCGCGCCATCGACGAGCACTGCCGCGCGCGCGGCATCGACTGGTTCGCCTCCCCGTGGGACACCGAGGCCGTCGCCTTCCTGGAGAAGTTCGACCCGCCCGCCCACAAGGTCGCCTCCGCGTCCCTCACCGACGACGAGCTGCTGCGCGCCCTGCGCGCCACCGGCCGGACCGTCATCCTCTCCACCGGCATGTCCACCCCGCGCCAGATCCGCCACGCCGTGGAGGTCCTCGGCAGCGACACCGTCCTGCTGTGCCACGCCACCTCCACGTACCCCGCGAAGGCCGAGGAGCTGAACCTGCGCGTGATCCGGTCCCTCATGCGCGACTACCCCAACATCCCCATCGGCTACAGCGGCCACGAGACCGGCCTCCAGACCACCCTCGCCGCCGTCGCCCTCGGCGCCTGCTTCGTCGAGCGCCACATCACCCTGGACCGCGCCATGTGGGGCTCCGACCAGGCCGCCTCTGTCGAGCCCGGCGGCCTCACCCGCCTCGTCCGCGACATCCGCACCATCGAGACCGCCCTCGGCGACGGGATCAAGAAGGTGTACGAGTCCGAGCTCGCCCCCATGAAGAAGCTCCGCCGCGTCCCGGCCACGGTATGACCGCCGAACACCCGGCCCCCTGCCTGGCTTTCGTGGAGAGCCCGGTCCAGCTGCTCAACGTCCTGGAGTGGGCCCACCACACCGGGCGGCCGCGCCTCACCATCGTCGTCCTGCCGCCCACCGACCCCATGTCACGCGGCCAGCTGCGCCGCATGGCCGGCCTCGCCCGGGACGAGGGCGTCACCGTCCGCTGGCAGGAGGCCCGCCTCGGGCGCGGCGCCCTGCCGCGCACCCTGCGGGAGCTGGCGCCGCTGCTGCGCGGCGCGGAGCGCGTGCTCGTGGGCGACCCGTTCTCGCGGTACGTGCAGCTGCTGCTGACGCTCTTCGGGCCGCGCGCCGTCACCGTCGTGGACGACGGCACGGCGACGATGGAGTTCACGGAGCGGCTGGCGCGCGGCGAACGGCTCGTCCGCTGGCACCGGCGCGGCCACGGCCTCACCCCGCGCGAGCTGGCCCTGGCGCCGGTGACCGCCCTCGCCCGCCGCAGGCTCGCCCCCGGGCGGCGGCGGGCCGTGGAGGTCTTCACCGCCCTGCCGGTCGAGGCGCCGCCGGGCGCCACCGTCACGCCGAACCGCTTCGCCTGGACCCGCGAGCGCTTCGGGCCGCCGCGGGTGAGCGGGGGCGCGGACCTGGTCGGCACCTCCCTCGTCGAGACGGGCGTGGTGGAGCCGGAACCGTACGTGGCGGCCGTCGCCGCCCTCGCCGCGGCGCACGGCGCGACCCGGTACTTCGCGCACCGCCGCGAGAGCGTCGAGAAGCTGCACCGCATCGCCGCCGGGACCGGCCTGGAGATCGTGCGCCCCGAGCTCCCGCTGGAGCTGATCGCCCGGCGCGGCCCGATCGGCCGTACCGTGCTGAGCTTCCCCTCCACGGTCGTCCACACCCTCCCGCTGGCGCTGGCCGGCACCGGGGTCCGGATCGCGGTGTGCGAGGTGGCGCCGGAGTGGCTGCGGGCGGGCGCGTCGCCGCGGGCGCGCGGGTTCCTGGCGGCGGTGACGGAGTCGGCACGCACGGCACACGGACCGGGCCTCACGGTCGCGTGAGCGGCGAGGGAGCGGCGAGGAGCGGCGACCGCGCGGCAATCGAGCGGAGACCGAGCGGCGATCGAAACAAGGTCGAAAACGCGTGAGCTTACCCACTTCGCTCGCCGCTCAAGCCCGCCCAACCAGGTTTCTTTCCCCTAACGGGCTGAAGTTTTGTAGATCACACGTTAGTTGAGGGGGGAACGCGCCTACCCTGTCATGGGTGAACAAGTTGATGTCCCGCGACCTCGAAACCGACGTTCCCGCCGAAACACCTCTGCTCGGAGCGCTGCCCGACGCGCTGCGCGCCGAGCTGATCGCCTTCCGCCGGGATGTGCACATGCACCCCGAGCTCGGTTTCCAGGAATTCCGTACGACGGCCGCGCTCAAGACCCGCCTGGAGGCGGCCGGGCTGCGCCCGCGGGTGCTGCCCGGCGGTACGGGGCTGACGTGTGACATCGGCAGAGGGGACGGCGCCCGTCCCATGCTCGCCCTCCGCGCGGACATCGACGCGCTGCCCATCCCCGACACCAAGACGGACGTGCCGTACCGCTCCACCGTGCCGGACCGCGCGCACGCCTGCGGCCACGACGTCCACACGACGGTGGTCCTGGGCGCCGGGCTCGTCCTGGCGGACCTCGACCGGCAGGGGCTGCTGCCCCAGCCCGTCCGGCTGATCTTCCAGCCCGCCGAGGAGGTGCTGCCCGGCGGCGCGGTCGAGGCGATCGACGCCGGCGCGCTGGACGGCGTGGGCCGGATCATCGCCGTGCACTGCGACCCGCGCGTCGACGCCGGGCGCATCGGACTGCGCACCGGGGCCATCACCTCGGCGTGCGACCGCCTGGAGGTCACCCTCGGGGGCCCCGGCGGCCACACCGCGCGCCCCCACCTGACGACGGACCTCGTCACCGCGGCCGCCCGCGTGGCGACCGACGCGCCCGCCGTCCTCGCCCGCCGCATCGACGCCCGCGCCGGGCTGGCCCTCACGTGGGGCCGCATCGAGTGCGGCCACGCGCCGAACGTCATCCCGCAACACGCCGAGCTCGGCGGCACCGTGCGCTGCCTGGACCTGGCGGCCTGGCGCGACGCCCCGGACCAGGTGTACGCCGCGATCGACGAGGTGGCGACGCTGCACGGCGCGAAGTGCCAGATCGAGTACGTGCGCGGCGTCCCCCCGGTCGTCAACGACGCGACCGTGGCGGGCCTGCTGCAGGACGCGATGACCCGGCGCTACGGCGCGTACACCATCGAGGACACCGAGCAGAGCCTCGGCGGCGAGGACTTCTCCTGGTACCTCGAACACGTCCCGGGCGCCATGGCCCGCCTGGGCGTCCGCCGCCCCGGCGACCCCGCCAAGCACGACCTCCACCGCGGCGACTTCGACGTGGACGAGTCCGCCATCAAGGTGGGCGTCGAACTCTTCACGGCGGCGGCCCTGCTCGACGCCGAGCGCTTGGCCTAGGTGAGCCCTTCGAGGCGGGGCCCCTCCGGGGCGGGGCAGCCCCTCCGCGCTGGGGTGAACACCCCCGGAGGGGCGGCCGCTTCGACACGGGCTGTCGTCGCTTCACTACGCCGCGCCGCGCGGCCGAAAGGCGCCGTACCGCCCGCCGCTACGCCAACGACGTGGGCTGTTCGCGTCGATCTGGTAACGGCTACCGAACAGGCCTTTACCTGACATCTACGCGCGTTACGATCGCCGCGAAACCAGCGCCGGAAGTGGCGCTTCGGTCAGGTCGAAGGAGCCCCCCTTGCGCCGGATCACGAGGATCGCAACAGTCAGTGTTGCCTCCGCGGCACTCGCGCTCAGCGCCACCGCGTGTGGCGGAAAGTCGTCGGACACCGCTTCCGGCGGCGACCCGAAGGCGGCCATCGCGTACGACGTCGGCGGCCGCGGTGACCAGTCCTTCAACGACGCCGCCTTCGCCGGCCTCGAGAAGGCCGAGAAGGACCTCGGCATCAAGGGCACCGAGGCGGAGCCCAGCGAGGGCGAGGGCGACCCGGACAAGGTCCAGCGCCTCACCGAGCTGGCCCGCGCCGGCAACAACCCGGTCATCGGCGTCGGCTTCGCCTACGCGCCGGCCATCGCCGAGGTCGCGCCGAAGTTCCCGAAGACCACCTTCGGCCTCATCGACGACACGTCCAAGACCGGCAAGAACATCGCCAACCTGGTCTTCAACGAGGAGCAGGGCTCCTACCTGGCCGGCGTCGCCGCCGCCAAGGTGACCAAGTCCAAGACGGTCGGCTTCATCGGCGGTGTCGAGACCCCGCTGATCAAGAAGTTCGAGGCGGGCTTCGTCCAGGGCGTCAAGGACACCAACAAGGACGTCAACGTCAAGGTCCAGTACCTGACGCAGCCGCCGGACTTCGGTGGCTTCTCGAAGCCGGACCTTGGCAAGGCCGCCGCGCAGGGCCAGATCGACGCGGGCGCCGACGTGGTGTACGCCGCCGCGGGCCTCGCCGGCTCGGGCTCCATCGAGGCCGCCGCCAAGGCCAAGAAGTGGGCCATCGGCGTCGACTCCGACCAGTACAACCAGAAGGGCCTCGCCGCCTACAAGGAGTACATCCTCACCTCGGTGACCAAGGACGTCTCCGACTCGGTCTTCAACCTGATCAAGTCGGTCAAGGACGGCAAGCCGCAGTCCGGTGAGATCCGCTACGGCCTGGACAAGGACGGCGTCGGCCTCTCCACGTCGAACCCGGCCTACACCAAGATGACCGACGTGGTCGCCGCGGTGGACAAGGCCAAGGCCGACATCATCGCCGGCAAGATCACGGTCAAGACCGCCCCGTAACGGCGCGGCCGGAACAGCCTGGTTCCGCGGGTCCGGAGAGTGCGGCGCGAGCCGCCTCTCCGGACCCGGGCCATGTCCCGCCCCCGGTTTTTTCCATTCGGGATCGCTACGCGCGTAGAGCCCCGCGTGTCGCGATAGCTTCGAAGGCCATCCCCCCTGCCCTCCGCTCCTTTCCCGCCAAGGAGAGTGCGTCATCAACGCGTCCAGTCCGTCATCGCCGCCGGCTGCGTCGGCCGCCGCCGTAGAGCTGCGCGGCATCACCAAGCGCTTCCCCGGCGTCGTGGCCAACCACGACATCGACATCACCATCCGCAAGGGCACCGTCCACGCCCTGATCGGTGAGAACGGGGCCGGCAAGTCGACCCTGATGAAGATCCTCTACGGCATGCAGAAGCCGGACGAGGGCACCATCACCATCGACGGCAAGCGGGTCTCCTTCTCCAGCCCCGCCGACGCCATCGCCATCGGCATCGGCATGGTCCACCAGCACTTCATGCTGGCCGACAACCTCACGGTGCTGGAGAACGTCGTCCTCGGCAGCGAGAAGCTGTACGGCATCGGGGGCAAGGCCCGTAAGAAGATCATGGAGATCTCGGAGGCGTACGGGCTGAACATCCGCCCGGACGTGCTCGTCGAGCAGCTGGGCGTCGCCGACCGCCAGCGCGTGGAGATCCTGAAGGTCCTCTACCGCGGCGCCCGCACCCTCATCCTCGACGAGCCGACCGCCGTGCTCGTCCCGCAGGAAGTCGACGCGCTCTTCGCCAACCTGCGGGAGCTCAAGGCGGAGGGCCTCACCGTCATCTTCATCTCGCACAAGCTGGGCGAGGTGCTCTCGGTCGCCGACGACATCACCGTCATCCGGCGCGGTACGACGGTGGGCACGGCCGACCCGCGCACCGCCACCACCAAGCAGCTCGCCGAGCTGATGGTCGGCGCCGAGCTGCCGTCGCCGGAGACCCGCGAGTCGACGGTCACGGACGTGCCGATGCTGCGCGTGCAGGACCTGCGGCTGGCGGAGACCGACCCGGACGGCATCGTCCGCGAGGTCCTGGCGGGCATCGACTTCACCATCCACAAGGGCGAGGTCATGGGCATCGCCGGCGTCGAGGGCAACGGCCAGACCGAGCTCATCGAGGCCCTGATCGGCCTGCGCGACCCCGACGGCGGCGTCATCACGCTCGACGGCACCGACATCTCCCACGCGCCGACCCGCAAGCGCCGCGAGGACGGCATCGGGTACATCCCCGAGGACCGCCACCGCCACGGCCTGCTGCTGGAGTCCCCGCTGTGGGAGAACCGCATCCTCGGCCACGTCACCGAGGAGCCCAACAGCAAGCGCGGCATCCTCGACCTCAAGGCGGCCCGCAAGGACACCGAGCGGATCGTGCGCGAGTACGACGTCCGCACCCCCGGCATCGAGGTCACCGCGGCCTCCCTCTCCGGCGGCAACCAGCAGAAGCTGATCGTCGGCCGCGAGATGAGCCACAACCCCAAGTTCCTCATCGCCGCCCACCCCACCCGTGGTGTGGACGTCGGCGCCCAGGCGCAGATCTGGGACCAGATCCGCGCGGCGCGCCGCGAGGGCCTGGCGGTGCTGCTGATCTCCGCCGACCTGGACGAGCTCATCGGGCTCTCCGACACCCTGCGGGTGATGTACCGCGGCCGGCTGGTCGCGGACGCCGACCCCGCCACGATCACCCCGGAGGAGCTGGGCTCGGCCATGACCGGCGCCGCGACCGGCCACCTGGAGCACCACGACGAGACCCCGAACGGTGAGGGCCGATGAAGAAGTTCCAGAAGGACCGGCTGATCCTGGGCCTGGCCGGCCCGGCGCTCGCGCTGGTCGTGGCCTTCCTGCTCACCTCCGTGGTGCTGCTGGTCTCGGACCGTGACCCGATCGAGCCGTACCGGATCATGTTCCAGAGCCTGGAGTTCACCGACATCCAGGTCCTGATCCTCAACCAGACCGGCACGTACTACCTCGCCGCGCTGGCGGTCGCCATCGGCTTCCGGATGAACCTGTTCAACATCGGTGTCGACGGCCAGTACCGCCTCGCGGTGATGCTCGCCGCCGTCGTCGGTGCGGCCGTGGAGCTGCCCGGGCCGCTGCACGTGCTGATGATCGTGGTCGTCGCCATGCTCGTCGGCGCGCTGTGGGCCGGCATCGCGGGCGTCCTGAAGACCACCCGCGGCGTCAGCGAGGTCGTCTCCACGATCATGCTGAACGCCATCGCCACCAGCCTGATCGCCTGGCTGATCCTGCCCGTCAACCTCGGCGTGCAGCCGCCCGGCTCCAACGACCTCACCACCGGTGAGATCGCCGAGTCCGGCTGGATGCCCGGCCTCGACGTGGACGGCGGCACCATCTACGGCTTCACCTTCGTCGCCTTCGCGCTGGGTGTCGTCTACTGGTTCGTCCTCAGCCGCACCCGCTTCGGCTTCGACCTGCGCGCCACCGGCGCGAGCGGTTCCGCCGCCCAGGCGAGCGGTGTCGACGCCAAGCGGATGGTCCTCACCGCCATGCTGATCTCCGGCGCGGTCGCCGGCCTGGCCGGCATGCCGATGCTGCTCGGCCAGACCCACACGTACAGCCTGAGCTTCCCGGTCGGTGTCGGCTTCACGGGCATCACGATCGCGCTGCTGGGCCGCAACAGCCCCGTCGGCATCTTCTTCGCCGCACTGCTCATCGCCTTCCTCGACAAGGCGTCGGCCTCCCTCGACCAGTACGGCTTCGAGAAGGAGATCGCCATGATCATGCAGGGCCTGATCGTGATCTCGGTCGTCGTCGCGTACGAACTGGTCCGGCAGTACGGCCTGCGCCGACAGCAGCAGAAGGTGGGCGAGGAGCTCGCCGCCCAGGCCCGACTGAAGAAGGAGGACGTGGCAGCATGAGCGAGTCCACGAGCACTGTCACGGCCGCTGCCGCGGCGCCCAAGAAGGGCGGCGGACGCCGCAAGCTGTCCCTTCCCGTCATCCTGCTGATCATCGCGGGCGGCCTCGCGCTGTTCTCGCTGGTCCGCGTCATCAGCGGCGCCGACGACCTCACCTCCGTGGGCCAGATCTCCGGCGCCCTCCAGCTGGCCGTCCCCATCGGTCTGGCGGGCCTCGGCGGCCTGTGGTCCGAGCGGGCCGGCGTGGTCAACATCGGCCTCGAAGGCATGATGATCATGGGTACCTGGTTCGGCGCCTGGGCCGGTTACCAGTGGGGCCCGTGGACCGGTGTCGCCCTCGGCATCCTGGGCGGCGCGCTCGGCGGCGTCCTGCACGCGGTCATGACGGTCACCTTCAACGTCAACCACATCGTCTCCGGTGTGGCCATCACCATCCTGGCCACCGGCGCCACCCGCTACCTGTCGAACTTCACCTTCGCCGAGACCCCGGGCGGCTCCTCCAAGCAGTCCCCGCGCATCGACCGCGTCACCGACATCACCATCCCCGGGTTGTCGGACGGGCTGGCCGACCTCCAGGCCAAGCACTGGTTCTTCGTCTCCGACCTCGCGGGCCTGCTCGGCGGCCTGGTCACCAACCTGTCGCTGCTCACCGTCGTCGCGCTGCTGCTCGTCCCCGCCTCCTGGTGGATCCTGTGGCGCACCGGCTTCGGCCTGCGGCTGCGCTCCTGCGGTGAGAACCCGGTGGCCGCCGAGTCCCTCGGCGTCAACGTCTACAAGTACAAGTACATCGCCGTGATCGTCTCCGGCGCCCTCGCGGGCCTCGGCGGCGCCTTCCTCGCCATCGTCTCCACCGGCATCTACCAGGAGGGCCAGACCGGCGGCCGCGGCTACATCGGCCTCGCCGCGATGATCTTCGGCAACTGGATGCCCGGCGGCCTCGCGCTCGGCGCCGGACTCTTCGGCTTCACCGACAGCCTCAAGCTGCGCGGCGGCGCCGAGAACGTGCACGCGATGCTCCTGCTGCTGGCGATCCTGCTCGTCGCGCTCGTCGTCTGGCAGCTGTACAAGAAGAAGTACGTCTCCGCCGCCATCTCGGCCGTCGTCGCCGCGCTGCTGTTCGTCTGGTACGCGGGCACCGACAAGCTGCCCAGCCAGTTCGTGGACGCCGCGCCCTACGTCACCACCCTGCTGGTGCTGGCCCTGTCCGCGCAGCGGCTGCGCATGCCGAAGGCGGACGGCATGCCGTACAAGAGGGGCCAGGGCAAGTGACGCCCGACGACCACCTCTGGGAGTCCCTGCGCGACGCCGCGAGGGAGGCCATGGCGCACGCGTACGCCCCCTACTCGGGGTACGCGGTCGGCGCGGCCGCCCTCGCGGACGACGGCCGCACGGTCACCGGCTGCAACGTGGAGAACGCCTCGTACGGCATCGGCCTGTGCGCCGAGTGCGGCCTGGTCTCCCAGCTCCAGGCCACGGGCGGCGGCCGGCTCACGCACTTCGTGTGCGTGGACGGCCGCGGCCAGGTGCTGGTGCCGTGCGGCCGGTGCCGCCAGCTGCTGTACGAGTTCGGCGGCGACGAGCTGCTGCTGGACACCCCCGCCGGGGTCCTCACCCTCGCCGAGATGCTCCCCCAGGCCTTCGGCCCCCAGCACCTCGCCTAGGGGGTGTCTCGCCGGTCATGCCGGGCCGGCCTGATCGACACGACACCCCGCAGAAGCCACTGGAAGGAAACACCCACCCCATGGACGCGATTTCCGTCATCCGCACCAAGCGGGACGGGGGCGAGCTGAGCCCCGAGCAGATCGACTGGGTCATCGACGCGTACACGCGCGGCGTCGTCGCGGACGAGCAGATGTCGGCGCTGGCGATGGCGATCCTGCTCAACGGCATGAACCGTACGGAGATCGCCCGCTGGACCGCCGCGATGATCGCCAGCGGCGAGCGCATGGACTTCTCGTCCCTCTCCCGCCCGACCGCCGACAAGCACTCCACGGGCGGCGTCGGCGACAAGATCACGCTGCCGCTCGCCCC
This sequence comes from Streptomyces sp. NPDC045998, assembly GCF_056430285.1. Taxonomy (NCBI): domain Bacteria; kingdom Bacillati; phylum Actinomycetota; class Actinomycetes; order Kitasatosporales; family Streptomycetaceae; genus Streptomyces; species Streptomyces sp. NPDC045998. Next base: position 35,310 of record NZ_JBWKLJ010000010.1, on the reverse strand, counting down.
GCTGGTCGCCGCGTGCGGCGCGGCCGTGCCGCAGCTCTCCGGCCGGGGCCTCGGCCACACCGGCGGCACGCTCGACAAGCTGGAGTCCATCCCCGGCTGGCGGGCGCTGCTCTCCAACGAGGAGATGCTCCACGTCCTCGACACCACGGGCGCGGTCATCTGCGCGGCCGGCGACGGGCTCGCCCCCGCCGACAAGAAGCTGTACGCGCTGCGCGACGTCACCGGCACGGTCGAGGCGATCCCGCTGATCGCCTCCTCGATCATGTCCAAGAAGATCGCCGAGGGCACCGGCTCGCTGGTCCTGGACGTCAAGGTCGGCTCCGGCGCCTTCATGAAGAACATCGACGACGCCCGCGAACTGGCCTCCACCATGGTGGGCCTGGGCACCGACCACGGTGTGAAGACGGTCGCCCTCCTCACCGACATGGCGACGCCGCTCGGCCTGACGGCGGGCAACGCCCTGGAGGTCCGCGAGTCCGTCGAGGTCCTCGCGGGCGGCGGCCCCGCCGACGTCGTCGAGCTCACCCTCGCGCTCGCCCGCGAGATGCTCGACGCGGCCGGCCTCAAGGACGCCGACCCGGCGAAGGCCCTCGCGGACGGCTCCGCGATGGACGTCTGGCGCCGCATGATCGCCGCCCAGGGCGGCGACCCGGACGCCCCGCTCCCGGTCGCCCGCGAACAGCACGTCGTCACGGCCCCCGCCTCGGGCGTCCTCACCCGCCTCGACGCGTACGGCGTCGGCGTCGCCGCCTGGCGCCTCGGCGCGGGCCGCGCCCGCAAGGAGGACCCGGTCCAGGCGGGCGCGGGCATCGAGCTGCACGCCAAGCCGGGCGACACCGTCACGGCGGGCCAGCCCCTGCTGACCCTCCACACGGACACCCCGGAGAAGTTCGACTACGCCCTGCAGTCCCTGGCCGGCACGTACGACGTCGCGCCCGAGGGCACGACGTACGAGCCGAGCCCGGTGGTGCTGGAGCGCATCGCCTGACACTCGTACGGCTGAACGGGACCGATGGACCTCCGTCGGTCCCGTTCGGCATGCTGGGATCGGTGACGCACCGATAGAGGAGACCGCCATGAGCGCACTCGCCGTCGAACCCGAGCCGAACAGCGGCGAGGACTGGGACCTGCTCGTCTGGGTTCGGGAGGAGACGGGCGTACCCGAGGGCTGCCGGGTGGAGATCATCGAGGGGATCATCACCGTGGCACCGACGCCGTCCTGGGAGCACAGCGATACCGCCGACGAGGTACAGCGCTTGCTGTACACGGTGGTGCCCAGGGATTGGGGCATCTACCACTCCGTCAGTGTCACGGTCCCGGACCGCTTGGGACTGTATGTCCCCGACCTGGCGGTCATCCCCAAGTCCGCGCCTCGTAACTCCCAAGGGCACGTACCGGCAAGCCACGCCCGGCTGGTCGTCGAGGTCACCTCCCGCTGCAACGCGAACCACGACCGGGTCAAGAAGCTTCAGGGCTACGCGACCGCAGGCGTGCCGCTGTACCTGCTCTTGGACCGTTGGCACACTGGAAGGCCCACGGCGACGCTTTACGGGGAGCCGAAGGGCGGGATGTACCGAGTGCTCGCCACCGGAGAGTACGGCGAAAAGATCCACCTGCCGCAGCCGTTCGACGTCACACTCGACACCAGCACGTTTCCGGTCTCATAGCGGCGCCGACTAGCCGAGGCGTCGCAGCGTACGGGCACCGATGAGTTCCCGGCGCGGAACGGGTCTCCCCCCATGTGGACACCACCGAGCCCCTCGTCTTCCGCGTCGCCGGCCCCCTCGGCCCCGACGACGTGCCCCGGCTCTGCGCCGAGCTCGCCGAGCTGCTCGACGGCGCGGGGGCCGGGGTGCCCGTCGACTGCGACGTCGGCGGGGTCGTCCGGCCCGGCCTCGACGCCGTCGAGGCACTCGCGCGGCTGCGGCTCACCGCGCAGCGGCTCGGCCACCCCCTGGCCGTCCGGGGAGCGGCGCCCGGGCTGCGGGCGCTGCTCCGGCTCGTCGGGCTGGAGGCGCTCCTCACGCCTCCAGGCGGTCCGGGAGGTCGAACAACGGGAACCAGCGCTTCACGTCCAGGAACGACGTGATGCCCGAGACCTTCCCGTCCACGATCTCGATGACCATGAGCGCCCACGGGCTGAAGCCGCCCTCCGGGTCCGGGTGGTAGTGCGCGAACGCGGGCGTGCCGTTCGCCACGACCGGCACCAGACGTGAGCCGCGGCAGACCTCGCCGACGCCGAGCATCCAGCCCACGATGTCGTCGTGGCCGCGCAGCCACAGGTCGTAGGGCGGCATGGAGAGCGTCGCGTCCTCGTGGAGGAGGGCGGTCAGGGCCTCCATGTCGTACCCCTCGAAGGCCGCGACGTAGCGCTCGAGGAGCTGCTTCTGCTCCTCGTCGAGCGGGTCGGCCAGGTCCGTGTCGGCCGGGGGCGACTCCGCCAGCGTCGCCCGCGCCCGCTGCAGCGCGCTGTTGACCGAGGCGACCGACGTACCGAGGAGCTCCGCCACCTCGCTCGCCTTCCACGCCAGCACCTCGCGCAGGATCAGCACCGCCCGCTGCTTGGGCGGCAGGTGCTGCAGCGCGGCCACGAACGCCAGCCGCACGGTCTCGCGCGACACGGCCGTCTCCGCCGGGTCCGCCACCGACGGCAGCACCCGCCCGTCCGGCACCGGCTCCAGCCAGGTGAGCTCCGGACGGGCGTTGAGCCGCGCCTGCGCCACCGGTGTCGGGGCCGTCAGGTCCATCGGCCGGGCCCGGCGGTTCCCGGCGTTCAGCGCGTCCAGGCACACGTTCGTCGCGATGCGGTACAGCCACGACCGCAGGGACGAGCGCCCCTCGAACGAGTCGATGGAGCGCCACGCCCGGACCATCGTGTCCTGCACCGCGTCCTCGGCCTCGAAGGCCGACCCCAGCATGCGGTAGCAGTACCCGGTCAGCTCGGTCCGGTACTCCTCCAGCCGGTCCTGCACGGCCGCATCGCCCATGACGTCCACCCCTGTCGCGCTTCCCTGCCTCTCTCACGGAAGCTACAGGAGGCCACTGACAGCCGGGGTCAGGTTCCCGGCTTCCGCCCGTAGACGTACACGTCGTCCCCGTTGCGCAGCAGGTTCCAGTACGCCTTCGCGTCCGCCGGCCGCAGGTTGACGCAGCCGCCCGAACCCGGCGGGTTGTACATGGACTTCTCGACCGAGTGGAACGCCTGCCCGCCGTCGAAGAACTGCGCGTACGGCATCCACACCTTGTAGATGGTCGACCAGTGCTTGATGTTGCGGTGGTAGACCCGCTTGGCGCCGGTCCGGGTCTCCGCGCCGTCCCGCCCCGTGCGCACCGGCACCGGACCGTACGTCAGCTTCGCGCCGTCCTGGATCCAGCTCAGCTGCCGCGTGAGGTCCACGCACGCGATCCGGCCCTTGTTCGTCGGGCACGCGCCCGCCTTGTTGGGCGTCTTGCCGGCCGCCCGCTGCGCCAGCATCGTGTTCATGGTCTGCCACGTCAGGGGCCCGGCGTACCCCACCGACGGCGTTATCCCGTGCGCCTTCTGGAACGACTGGACGGCCTTGCAGTCGGCCGGCGACTGCTTGCCGTCCACCGGCCGCCCGAGGAACTTCTCCACCTGCTTCTGGTACGGCCCCGTCTGCGTCGTACAGGACGCCGCCGCCTGCGCGGGAGCGGCCAGTGCGACCGTCAACGGCACGACCAGCCCCGCGAGTCCGAGGGTGACCCCCACCCCTCTGCGTGTGCGCTTCCCACCCACGTACACCAACCCCCATCCGGTTCGGTGCGGTTGTTATGCCCTTAGGACGCTCCGGGAAGCCGTGCGGTTGTACGTGCGCCGCGATTCACGCTCCTGTACGCGCGCGCTGTGCGTGCCGTACAGGGTGACGGACACGACGCCGAGGACGGCGACGAGCCCCAGCAGGACCGTGCCCGCCCAGCCGCCCGCGTGGAAGGCGACCGCGCCGAGCGTGCCGCCCGCGCTGCTGCCCAGGTAGTACGCCGACTGGTAGAGCGCCGACGCCTGCGCGCGGCCCGTCTTCGCCGTACGGCTCACGGAGGACGAGGCGACCGCGTGGCCCGCGAAGAAGCCCGCCGTGATGAGGACCAGGCCGGCCAGGACGGCGGCCAGCGCGTCCGAGAGGGAGAGCAGCAGGCCCGCCGCGGTCGTGGTCACCGCCAGGTACAGCGCGCCGCGCCGCCCGAGCCGCCCCACCAGCTTGCCGGCCGCGGCCGACGACACCGTACCCACCAGGTAGATCAGGAAGATCGAGCCGATCACGCCCTGCGGGAGCGAGAACGGCGCCTCGACCAGCCGGTAGCCGATCACCGTGTAGACGGCGCCGAAGACCGTCATGAACAGGGCGCCGATCGCGTACAGGCGCATCAGCAGCGGGTCCGCCAGGTGGACGCGCACGGCCTTCGCCAGCGCGCGCGGGCGCAGCGAACCCGGCGCGAAGTGGCGCGCCTTCGGCAGCATCAGCCGGAACACCACCGCGCACACCAGCGCCATCACGCCGACCGCGGCCAGCCCGGCGCGCCAGCCCCACAGCTGGGCCGCCCAGCCGGTGACGATCCGGCCGCTCATGCCGCCGATGGAGTTGCCCGCCACGAACAGGCCGATCGCGGCGACCAGCGCCTTGGGCCGCACCTCCTCCGCCAGGTACGCCATCGCCGACGCGGGCAGCCCCGCGAGCGCGGCGCCCTGGACGGCGCGCAGCGCCACCAGCCAGGAGAGATCCGGCGCGAACGGTACGAGGAGGCCGACGGCGACCGCGACCGCGAGGGAGGCGGTCATCAGGGTCCGGCGCCCGAAGCGCTCCGACAGGGCGCTCAGCGGCAGCACGCACAGCGCGAGCGCGCCGGTCGCGGCGGAGACGGTCCAGCTGGCCGCCGAGGCGCTCACGCCGAAGTCGGCGGAGACGGCGGGGAGCAGGGCCTGGGTCGAGTAGAGGAGGGCGAAGGCGGCCACTCCGGCGGCGAAGAGCGCGAAGCTCATCCGGCGGTAGCCGGGGCGGCCGGGGGCAAGGCGAGTGTCGGCGACCGCGTCGGTGGCGGCCGCCTTGGTACTGGCGGAAGGCATACGACGACGGTAGGCACACCTGTTTCATGCGTCCAATGCATGGAACGGCTTTAATCGTTCCCATGGCGCATCAACACAGCTCACGGGAGTGGCTGTCACCGAACAGTAACGAAGAAGACATGGGGCTGCTGCTCGCGCCGCGCCTCGCGTACTTCGCGGCGGTCGCCCGCCACGAGCACGTGACGCGCGCCGCGCACGAACTCGGCGTCCCGCAGTCGACGTTGTCGCGGGCGGTGGTCCGCCTCGAAGAGGACCTGGGCGTGACGCTGTTCGCGCGCAAGGGCCGCACCGTCTCGCTGACCCCCGCCGGGCGCACCTTCCTCGCCTCCGCCGAGCGCGCGCTGGCCGAGGTGGAGCGCGCCGCCGACACCGTACGCGCCGACGCGGACCCCGCCGCCGGGCGGGTCGCCTTCGGATTCCTGCACACCATGGGCTCGGAGACCGTACCCGAGCTGATCCGCGCCTTCCGCGTGGACCACCCCAAGGTGCGGTTCACCCTCGTCCAGAACTACGGCGAGGCCATGATCGAGCGCCTGCGCTCCGGGGAGTTGGACCTGTGCCTGACCTCCCCCGTCCCCGACGCCCCGGACCTGGTCACCCGGCGCCTCGACGAGCAGCGGCTGCGCCTCGTCGTCCCCGACGACCACCGCCTCGCCGGCCGCAAGCGCGTCCGGCTCGCCGAGGCCGCCGACGAAACCTTCGTCACCCTGGAGCCCGGCTACGGCCTGCGCCGCATCACCGACGCGCTCTGCGCCGAAGCGGGCTTCTCGCCGCGCGTCGCCTTCGAGGGCGAGGAGGCCGAGACCCTCCGCGGCCTGGTCGCGGCCGGGCTCGGCGTCGCCCTCCTGCCGCCCCCGGCGGTCCCGCGCCCCGGCGTCGTCGAACTGACGGTGACGGCCCCGCGCGCGGCCCGCGAGATCGGCGTCGCCTGGCTCGACGGCCACCCGGACACCCCGCCGGTGGCGGCCTTCAAGCGCTTCCTGCTCTCCCGGCGGGGCCGCCTGATCGACGAATCGGCGTGAGCGGACGCGCGCGGCCGGTGACCCGGGCAGCCCGGTGACGCGCCACCCCGAAGGGCCCTACCGCCTCAGCGCCCGCCCGAACCCCGAGGCCAGCGGCATCCGCAGCCCCAGCGGCGGCGGGGCCGCCAGCGCGTCGGCGACGGGGCGCGCGTACGGGCGCGAGAACAGCGCGCCCAGGACGAAGTCGGCCGCCAGGGCGAGGACTTCACCGCGGTGCTCGCGCAGGGCGTGTCCGTCCGAGTGGACCTCGAAGCGGCACGTGTCGCGGTTGACCTTCTTCGCGCGGTCGGCGAGGCGGTAGGACGACTCGGGGTCCGTGCGCGCGTCGTTCGTGCCGTGCACGATCATCACGTGCCGTCCCGCGAGCTGCTTCACCGGTTCGGGGCTGGCCGCCACGTCCTGCTCCGGCAGCCACGGCGCCAGCGCCAGGACGGAGTTGACGGCCGTGTGCCCCGCCGCGCGCAGCGCCGCCCGGCCGCCCATGCCGTGGCCGGCCAGGCAGACCGGCACGTCGCCGTACCGCCGCACCACCTCCGAGGCCGCCCACGCGGCATCCGCCGCGAACAGCGCGTCGGCGCCGTTCCACCCGCGGCCCCGGTAGCGCACCACATGCGCCACCAGCCCCTCCGCCCGGCCCTCGCGCGCCAGCCACCGCGCCAGCGGCAGACACGCCGCGCGCGCCAGCGCCGAGGGCCCGCGCCCGGACGCGGGCGCACCGTCCGGCAGGAGCAGCACCACACCCCCCACCGCCGGCACCCCGGCCCCGACGGGCCGGCCCAACCGAGGAGCACGCGCGCCGCTCGTTCCTACGAGTGCGTGGTTCGCCATGGCAGAACAGTCTCAGAAGTCGAGATGTACTCCATCCGTACGGGCGGTCACTGTTGCGTATCGACGCCGAACAACCCTCCTTCTACGCGCGTAGGGGCTAGAGTTCGAAAATGACGAGCTCCATCCCCAACCTCCCGACCACCGACCAGATCCGCCGCGCGCCCAAGGTGCTCCTCCACGACCACCTCGACGGCGGTCTGCGGCCCGGCACCGTCGTCGAACTGGCCCGGGACGCCGGGTACGGCGCGCTTCCCGAGACCGACGCCGACAGGCTCGGCGTCTGGTTCCGCGAAGCCGCCGACTCCGGCTCCCTGGAGCGCTACCTGGAGACCTTCGCGCACACCTGCGCCGTCATGCAGACCCGCGAGGCCCTCGTCCGCGTCGCCGCCGAGTGCGCCGAGGACCTCGCCGCGGACGGCGTCGTCTACGCCGAGGTGCGGTACGCGCCCGAGCAGCACCTGGACCAGGGCCTGAGCCTGGAGCAGGTCGTCGAAGCCGTCAACGAGGGTTTCCGCCTCGGCGAGCAGCGCGCCCGGGCGGCCGGACACCGTATCCGCGTCGGCGCCCTGCTGACCGCCATGCGGCACGCCGCCCGGGCCCTGGAGATCGCCGAGCTGGCCAACCGCTACCGCGACCGCGGCGTCGTCGGCTTCGACATCGCGGGCGCCGAGGCGGGCTTCCCGCCCACCCGCCACCTCGACGCCTTCGAGTACCTCAAGCGCGAGAACAACCACTTCACCATCCACGCGGGCGAGGCGTTCGGCCTGCCGTCCATCTGGCAGGCGCTCCAGTGGTGCGGCGCCGACCGCCTCGGCCACGGGGTGCGGATCATCGACGACATCGAGGTCGCCGACGACGGCACCGTCGTGCTCGGGCGGCTCGCCGCGTACGTGCGCGACAAGCGCATCCCGCTGGAGATGTGCCCGACGTCCAACCTCCAGACCGGCGCCGCGGCCTCGTACGCCGAGCACCCGATCGGCCTGCTGCGCCGACTGCATTTCCGGGTGACCGTCAATACGGACAACCGCCTCATGTCCGGCACGAGTATGAGCCGGGAATTCGAGCGGCTGGTCGAGACGTTCGGTTACACGCTCGACGACATGCAGTGGTTCACAGTCAATGCGATGAAATCAGCATTCATTCCTTTCGACGAACGCCTGGCCATGATCAACGATGTGATCAAGCCCGGTTACGCCGAGCTCAAGTCCGAATGGCTGTTCACGCAAACCGCTGCGACCAGCGGTTCCGCCTCCTGAACCACCTCGCGGACGGTGACCGGAAACGGCCGGGGCGTGCGCGACCCGGCCGTTTCCGGTGTTTGCGGAGATCGCCGTCGGCTGACTAGCTTGCAGAGCCGCTCATCTTCCCCCGAATTCCCCCGAGGACGATTTTCGATGAAGCACTCCGCCGCCAAGACCCTCGGTGTCGCCGCTCTCGGTGCCGCTTTCGCCGCGACCGCCGCCGGAAACGCGTCCGCGGTCGTCAGCCCCGCCTCCGCCGGCCTCGAGGCCACGAACAAGGTGCTGCCGATGGCCATGCCGCTCGCGGGTGCCGCCATCGAGCAGCTCCCCGGCCAGGCCATGGAGGCGGTGGGCACCGCCCAGGGCCTCACCGGCGCCGTCCAGGGCCTGCCCGTCGACCCGGCCGTGGTGACCGGCCTCCTCGGCGGCCTGCCCGTCGGCGGCAGCCTGCCGGCCGCCGGTCTCTGAGTCCGCAGACCGGTCCCGTACGGCTTCCGTACGGCTTCCGTACGACGAACGGGGCGCGCGACCTCACGGTCGCGTGCCCCGTTCGCGCATGCCGACGGATCACCAGGCCGGCTTGGCGGCCTTCTCCGACGGCAGGAGTATCCACAGCGCCAGGTACAGCAGGAACTGCGGGCCGGGCAGCAGGCACGACACGAGGAAGATCACCCGCATCGTCGTCGCGGAGGTGCCGAAGCGCCGGGCCAGCGCAGCGCACACTCCGCCGATCATGCGGCCTTGGCTGGGGCGGACAAGTGCGGCCATGGTGGGCTCCTTGGTGACGGGGTGAGTCATCGTCCTTGTCTTCATCCTCACCCGTCCAAGCGGGTCAAAGCGTCGGACTACGGGGCGATTCCGACCCTGGGAATCGTCGGGGTCGCACCCTGAGAGGTCTCCTCCCGGCGGACCGGACGCTCCCGGCGCGCCCCCCGCCGCAGCCGCGCCCGCGCGGCCGGCACCACGGCCAGGTGCGCCAGCGCCACCCCCACGGTGTTCAGCAGCAGCGCGTCCACGTCCACCACCCGCCCCGGCACCACGGTCTGCAGCAGCTCGATGGCCAGCGACACCAGCGCGCCCGCCGCGACCGTACGGGCCAGCGAGGCCCACGGCGAGACGTCCAGCCGGCCGCCCGCCACCGGCAGCAGCACACCCAGCGGGGCGAGGAGCAGCAGGCCCTCGCCGATCCGGCGCGCGGCCTCGGCGGCTCCGAGCGCCAGATCCGCCTTGATGCCCGCGAACGGCTCGAGGTTGTCGGCGTTCACCCACATCACGTCCAGTGGCCGGAGCGTCAGCCATCCCACCAGCACCAGGTGCGCGAGAAGCAGGACGAACCCCACCGCGCGGAAGCCGATGCGGAACCGGATGGCGGCACTGCCGCCCGAACCTTGACGCTGCACGCCCCCCAAGACGCGCCCACCGGCAGGATCGGTTCCGCTCACCTCCCGGCCGTACCCGAGCAGCCGTCCGAACGGTCGTCCGAGCAGCCGCGTCAGGACGCGGACGCCTCCGCCCTCGGCTCCACCGACTCCGGACGCTCCTTGACCGCCTTCGTACACGCGTACCGCCGCGCCGGGCGGTCCCCGGGCCCGCCCAGGACGACCGTGTCGTCCCCGGCGGTGGTCGCGGCGTTCTCCGCGTACGTGCACACCAGCTGCGACAGCGCCGCCGGCGGCAGGTCGTCGGGCTGCCGGCTCAGCCGCAGCGCCCGCGCCGGATCACCCTCCCGGCCCGCCGAGACGCTCAGCGGCGGCTCCACGTACGTGACGAAGCCCGCCTGCCGCTCGCTCGCCGACGGCTCGGCCGACAGCTGGGTCAGCAGCGCCCCGGCCACCGCCACACGGCTGTCGCGGCCCTTCACGACGGGCGGCTCGTCGGCCGTGCGCCGCACCGGCTCCAGACCGGACGCGCACACCAGGTACACCGTCACCGGCAGGCCCTGCCGCCCCTCGGCGCCGGCCGCGTCGGAGCCGGAGTCGGAGTCGGATTCGGAGAGCGTGCACGGCATCCGCGAGGGCGCGGCACCCGCGTCGACCGGGACCGTCGGCCGGATCCCGCAGCCGGCGGCGAGGGCGGCGACCGCGGCGGCACCCGCGAGCACGCCCGCGCCCCGCCGCCACCGCTTACGCGTCCTCATGCCCGCCGCCATGTCCGCCGCCCTTCTGCTGTCCGTCCTCGCCGAGGGGGGTCCGCGACGCGTCGCGCGGCAGCCGCAGCACGAACACCGCGCCGTCGCCGTCGGGAAGGTTCGCCGCCGTGATGTCACCGCCGTGGATCAGCGCGTTCTCCATCGCGATCGACAGGCCGAGGCCGCTGCCCTCGGAGCGCGGCCGGGAGGCGCTCGCCTTGTAGAACCGGTCGAAGACGTGCGGCAGCACGTCCTCGGGGATGCCGGGGCCGTGGTCGCGCACCTCGATGAGGAGGTCGTCGCCCTCCGTCCGCACCGCCACCCGCACCGGCGAACCGCCGTGCTTGAGGGCGTTGCCGATGAGGTTCGCGAGGATCACGTCCAGGCGGCGCGGGTCGAGCCGCGCCATGAGGCCGCGCTCGGCGTCCAGCTCGACCGCGTCCAGCCACGCGCGCGTGTCGATGCAGGCGGTCACCTGGTCGGCCACGTCCACGTCGTCCAGCACGAGCCGGGCCGTACCGGCGTCGAAGCGGGTGACCTCCATCAGGTTCTCGACCAGCGTGTTGAGCCGCCGCGTCTCGCTGACCACCAGGGCCACGGCCGGCGCGATCATCGGGTCGAGGCCGTCCTGCTCCTCCTCCAGGACCTCGGTCACGGCGGTCAGCGCGGTCATCGGCGTCCGCAGCTCGTGCGACATGTCGGCGACGAAGCGGCGGCTCGACTCCTCCCGCGCGCTCATGTCCGCGACCTTCTTCTGCAGGCTCTCGGCGGCCGCGTTGAACGTCCGCGACAGCTCCGCCAGTTCGTCCGTGCCCGACACCCGCAGCCGCGTGTCCAGCTTGCCCTCGCCGAGCCGCCGCGCCGCCTCCCCGAGCCGGTGCACCGGCTTCAGCACGGTCGTGGCCGCCGCCTGCGCGAGCAGCGCGGAACCCAGCAGCGCCAGCAGCGTGGCTATGCCCAGCGACCAGGCCAGCGAGTTGAGGTCCTGCCGCTCCGGGTCCAGCGACTTGAACATGTACCCGGTCGGCCCGCCGCCCACGATCCGCGTACCGCCCACCAGGTAGGGCGTCTGGCCGCGCGTCGTGCGCTGCCAGAACAGGTGGTACGCGTACGGATTGCCGTCGTTGACCTCGTGCCGCTCGTCCACCGCCGCCCGCAGCGCCTGCGGTACGTCTTCCAGCGTGAACCGGTCCGGGTCGGAGACGCCGACGATCGGCTTGCCCGCGTCCCGCTCGGCCAGCAGCACCACGCCGTACCCGACGCCGTTGGACGACATCTCCTCGGCGGTGCGCCGCAGCTCCTCCTCGGTGGGCCGCAGCGGCAGCGACGCGGCCCGGTTCTGCATCTCCTGGCGGAAGTCGTTCAACGCCGAGTTCTGCGTCCGCGTCAGTACGGCCTCGCGGTTCAGCCAGTACGCGATGCCGGACGCGGACACGGCGGCGGTCAGCGCGACGAGCGCGAAGACGACCACCATGCGCAGCCGCAGGCTCGTCCAGCGAAGAGGTCTCACGAAGGTACGTCCAGCCGGTAGCCCACGCCCCGCACCGTGCGGATCAGGGTCGGCGACGACGGCACGTCCTCGACCTTCGCCCGCAGCCGCTGCACACACGCGTCCACCAGCCGCGAGTCGCCCAGGTAGTCGTGCTCCCACACCAGCCGCAGCAGCTGCTGGCGCGACAGCGCCTGGCCCGGCCGGCGGCTCAGCTCCAGCAGCAGCCGCAGCTCGGTCGGGGTGAGCTGGAGGTCCTCGCCGTTCTTCGTCACGGTCATCGCCGACCGGTCGATCACCAGCGACCCGAACGTCGCCGAGTCCGTCGACTCGCGCTCACCGCGCCGCAGCACCGCCCGGATACGGGCGTCCAGCACCCGGCCCTGCACCGGCTTGACGACGTAGTCGTCGGCACCGGACTCCAGGCCCACCACGACGTCGATGTCGTCGCTGCGCGCCGTCAGCAGGATGATCGGCAGCTGGTCGGTGCGCCGGATGCGCCGGCACACCTCGAAGCCGTCGATGCCGGGCAGCATCACATCCAGCACGATCAGGTCCGGCCGCTGCTCGCGCAGCAGTTTCAGGCCGTCCTCGCCCGTCGCCGCGGTGGCCACTTTGTGGCCCTGGCGTGACAGCGAGAGTTCGAGGGCCGTGCGGATGGCGTCGTCGTCCTCGATCAGCAACAGGAAAGGCACGCCGTCATTCTGTCCCATGGTGGAGGGGCAGTTCGACCGCCCGTCGCCCCGCGGCCGGCCCCCGGCCGCTGTGACAGGTCTGTGACAGTCGGCGGACACCGCTATGAAGTCGCCCGGGCAAGCTTTTTCGCACCGGACCGAAACAGACTCCAACCGACGGGGGGCGTGAGATGAACGCAGTGCTCAGCACCGGCACCACCTCGAACGCAGTTGTCACGCGTCTCCACGACGTCACGCGGAGCACCGAGAAGTCCGGTGCCGTGAACGGGCGGGGGTGCGTTCGCGGCGCCGGACGTCAGCACAAGTCGCCGTACATGGCGGCCGTGCCTGACGGGGGAGGGTCGTACGGGGAGGCCACGGGGGAGCGCTCGACCCGCACGGAGGTGGAGTTCACCGCCTACGTGCGCGAGCGCCGGGCCTCCCTGTACGCCACGGCCTACCACCTCACCGGTGACCGTTTCGAGGCCGAGGACCTGCTGCAGAGCGCGCTCTTCTCGACGTACCGCGCCTGGGACCGCATCACGGACAAGGCGGCGGTCGGCGGCTACCTGCGCCGCACCATGACGAACCTGCACATCAGCGCCTGGCGGCGGCGGAAGATCGACGAGTACCCGACGGAGGAGCTGCCCGAGTCCGCCGGCGACAGCGACGCGATGCGCGGCACCGAGCTGCGCGCGGTGCTCTGGCAGGCGCTGGCCCGGCTGCCCGAACTGCAGCGCACCATGCTGGTCCTGCGCTACTACGAGGGCCGTACGGACCCGGAGATCGCGGAGATCCTCGACATCAGCGTCGGCACGGTCAAGTCGAGCATCTGGCGCTCCCTGCGCCGGCTGCGCGAGGACGACGTCCTCGGCTTCGGCCGTGACCAGGAGGAGTCCTTCGGCCAGCTCGTGGCCTGAGGGAACGGGGGGCCCGCCGCGCGGCCTCGGGGGAGGCCGCGGCGGGTCATGGGTACGGGGGTGCCCACAACAGGGGGGACACGGGGGTACGGGGGAGCGTGGGGCCGGACGGGGCGGAAGCCCTGCCCGGCCCCACGCGCGTTCCCGTGCCGGCGTCTACGCCGTCGCCGAGGGCGTAGGGGCAGGGGCGCGGTCCGCCGCCGCGGCGGTCACGCGTACGAGGGCCTCGGGCTGGTCGCAGGGGTGCGCGCCCAGGGCCGTCTGGCGGGCCACGATGGAGCGCTCGGCGCGCATCAGCCGCCAGCCCCTGCGCAGCAGGAACGGCACCGACTTGCGGCCCTCGCGCAGGTCGCGCGCCAGCCGGCGGCGGAACGTCGTGGACGGGCGGCCGCGCAGGCACAGCGCGTCGGCCAGGACGCCGAGCTCCCGGCAGCGCGCCACGATGTCCGCCGCGAAGATGCCCTCGGCCACGAACAGCGGTGCGCGCGCGATGTCGAGGACGTCGCGGCCGACGCGCGCGCTGGTGGCGATGTCGTAGACCGGGACGTCCGTACGGCCGGTGGCGCACAGCTCCGTGATCGCCGCCACCGCGGCGTCCGCGTCCCAGGACGACGGGGAGTCCCAGTCGATGTCGGGGCTGCCGGGGACGAGCGGGAGCGTCGGGTCGTCGGCCTCCTTGTAGAAGTCGTCGAGGCGCAGCACCGGAAGGCCGGTCCGGGCCGCGAGGGAGGACTTGCCGGAGCCGGACGGTCCCGCGAGCAGCACGACGCGGGCCTGAAGGGGATGGGAACTCACGGGACACCAGTCTGAGGCATGCACCCGTGCGGGGGACCCCGCCGGGCACCCGTTGGTATCGAGCATCACATCTCGCATACGCTGCGTGGTCGTTCGGTTGCGCTCGACACACACGCTGGCAGGAGCCCCTCCCATGGCACGTCACACCCTTCTCCAGGCCGGGCTGACCCTTTCCGCCCTCGGCGCCGCGCTGGGCGCCGCGGGGGGCACGGCGCACGCCGTCCCGTCCCCGGTGGGCGAGCTCGACACGGCGTCCGCGATGCAGGGGGTGCAGGCGGCCGCCCCGCATGTGGTGGGCGCCGCCAAGAACCTGAAGATCAACCCGCTCGCCCAGACCGGTGTCGACCCGCTCAACAACGGTGTCGGCACGCAGGTCGGCGACTTCCAGCCGGTGAGCACCACCAGCATGACGGGCTCGCTGACCAGCGCCCCGAACCTGCCGGTGGCCGGACCGGTGGTGGGCGGCGCGCTGCCGGGCTAGGGCCTGTCTCCTTGATCCGTGCACATTCGGTTCGCGCAGTTCGACTGCTCGGTGGCACGGTGCCGTTATGGATCAAGCCGAGGTACTGCTCATCGGCGGGCGCCCGGTTCGCGCATCCGCTGCTACTGCTTTTGCCAGAGGGTCAGCCGGGCGGCGTAGTCGGGCAGGTTGCCCTGACTGGTGGTGATGCCGGTGACCTCCAGCATGGCCAGCCGGTTCTCGGTGGTGACCGTGCACAGCAGCGTCCCGACGGGGATGGTGGTCCGCAGGTTGTCCGCCTCGATTTCGGTGGGCAGCACGTCGGCCTGGGCGCCTTGGAGGCACTGCTGCGGCGTCTTGCCGGTGCTCTTGCCCATCGGGGTGTAGAACTCCCAGCGGCCGCCCGAGATCTCGCTGAGCATGAGCTCCCGGCCCGGGGTGTCCTGCACGACCTGCGGAACGTCAAGGTCAACCCTGACGAGGTTGGCCCCGCTCGGCGAGCGCAGGGCGAAGGGACGGTCCCGGAAGACGACGGCGTACCCGGAGTCGTCGTCGGCGGAGGGCGTCGGAGCAGTGGATTGGGTGGGCTGCACCGACTGCTTGCTGTCGCCTTTGCCCTGCCCATCCTCCGAGGTGTCGCCGGAGCGGGTCAGCGTCCAGGTCAGGATCACCGCCAGGACGACGGCCACGGCGGTGCCGGCGACGACGAGCCCGGTCCGCGGGCGCCGCGGCGCCGCCGGGGCCGGCGGTGTCGACGGCGGCGGGGGCGGCGCCACGGTCGGAGTGGCGGCGAAGGTGGGGCCGTGCGGTGGGCGCGGCCCGGAGTCGGTGACCGTTGGCTCGGGCGGCGGGCTGAGTGCGGCACGCTCCCGGGCGGCCAGCTGTGCGGTCAGCGGCTGCGGCAGCCAGCCGGTGAAGTCGTTCAAGGAGCGTCCTGCCGCCTGCTCGCACAGTACGGCCAGTTCCGGGGTGCCGATGCGGTCGCCCGGGTCGGCGGACAGGCAGCGCTCCAGGAGCGGGCGGAGCCGGTCGTCGTAGAGGTCCAGACGGGGTGGGCGTACGGCAGTGTTGGCGATCTGTGCGGCAAGGGTGAGAGCGCCGCCGTCGCCGTAGGGGTGGCGGCCGGTCGCGGCGACGGCGGCGATCAGGCCGAGCGAGAAGACGTCGGTGGCCGGTCCTACCGGCTCGCCGAGCGCGTGCTCCGGGGACATGAACTGCGGGGTGCCGATGACGCCGCCGGACAGGGTGAGCTGGGTGGCGTCGGCGGCGCGGGCGATGCCGAAGTCGATGACGTAGGGGCCCTGGTTGCTCAGCAGGATGTTGCTGGGCTTGAGGTCGCGGTGCACGATGCCGGCGGTGTGGATCGCGGTCAGCGCCCGCGCGGTGCAGCCGACGAGCTGGAGGACGGCGGGCAGCGGCAGCGGGCCGTGCGCCGCGAGAGCCTCGTGCAGGGGCAGACCGGGGATGAACACCGAGGCCAGCCAGGGCTGTTCGCCGGTGGTGTCGTGGTCGACGACCGGGACGACGTGGTAGCCCTGGACCCGGCGGGCCGCCTGAACCTCCTGCTCGAAGCGGCGGCGGAAGGCGGGGTCGCCGCCGTACTCACGCCGGATCACTTTCAGCGCGATGGGCTGTCCGCCGCGGGTGCGGGAGAGATAGACGGTGCCCATGCCGCCTTCGCCGATGCGGGCCAGCAGCCGGTACCCCGCGATCTCCCGCGGGTCCTCGGCACGCAGCCGTTCACCCGTCGTGTCCGCCGCCATACCGGACCCGCCCCCATCCCTTGATCGTCGCCTGCGGCGAGCGTAGTGGAGGCGAACCCGGCACCGCGTCCTGTTTCACGTGCACGGCGGCTCATGGCACAGCAGGTCAGGCCCAGCACGCCCCGATTACACCGCGGTGGCCGTGCCGTCAGGAGGGGGGTGAAGGTGCCGTCGGCGGCCCAGCGGGCGCATCGTCCGTGGACGGTCTGCCACGGGCCGAACCGGTCAGCCACTCCTGCGCCGTCGCCACCTCCGTCGCCTCCGGGCAGAGCGTCCACGGGGCACTCAGCCCGTTGTCGGTGAACAGCCGCTCCAGCTGCGCACAAGCAGCGCAACACCGTCGAGCGGCGCACCAACAAGCTCAAGCAGTGGCGCGCCCTTGCCACCCGATACGGCAAGCCCGCCATCACTGGGTGCTGTGTCGCCTAGTAACACGAGTGGGTAAAGACTGCGCGTGTCTCTTTCGGCACCCAGGCCGGATCAGCGACACTTGTCATGAGGCAAAAGTTGTCACAGGCGGACACCACGGGCAAAGTATCCGCTGGCCTGCCGGCGCAGGGACAGTGGGAGACGTGCGATGACCGCGATAGCCGCTGGAGCGGGTGAGGCCTCGGAGGGGGCTCGCCCGACTGGTCTACCAGCAGGGATCATGCCCGAGGTGTTCGAGTGTCTGCCGGACGCTGTCACTGTCTCCGTTGCCGTGCGGGACGGCGATGGGCGTGCGGTGGATATGCGGCTGGAATCCATGAACGCAGCCGCTCGGGCCGGGCAGCCCGGCCAGGCGGCGCCCATCGGGGGATTGTGCAGCGAGCTGTGGCCGCAGATGGTCGACAACGGCTCCTTCGCCGCTTGCATGCGCGTCCTGGACACCGGCGAGCCTGCGCAGGGAGCGTTCACCTGGACTCAGGTGAGCGCGTATCGGGCGGCGGACTACGAGTATCAGGCCGTGCGGGTCGGACCGGATCATCTGCTGTGGGTGCTGCGCGACAACAGCGAACGTGTACTGAGAGCCGAGCTGCTGGCCGAGGTCACCGCAGCGCTGGCCGCGGCGGATACCGTCGCCCAGGTCATGACGGTTCTCACCACGCGTATCATGCCGGCCGTCGGAGCCGTGGTCGGTGGCGCCGTCCTGAGCGAGCCGGGCAGTGACTGCTACACGGTGCGGCACCTTCATGACGCCGATCAGACGCTCAAGCCTCCCGCTCCATTCAGCGTTCACGCGCCCTACCCCATGGCCCACACGGCCCGAACCGGGCAGGCCCTGTTCTTCGCCGACCCGGCCGAGCGGGCGCAGGCCTTCCCCGAAGCCGCCCATTTCTTCACCGACCGATTCCAGTCGACGGCAGTACTGCCCATGCGCGTGGAGGAACGCCTCTTCGGCGCGGTCAGTTTTCACTTCTCCGTGCGCCACCTTTTCGCCGAGTCCGAGCGTGGCTTCCTCCGTGCTCTGGTAGGGCAGTGCGCTCAGGCCATAGACCGTGCCCGGCTGCTGCGCGAGTCTGCTGACAAACAGGCCCAGCTCCAGGCTCTGTCCGACGTCAGCCGTGTTCTTGCCACATCCCTGGACCCGGAGACAACCTTCGCCAACATCGCAGCCACTGTGGTGCCACAACTCGCCGACGGATGCCTTATCCATGTCATCGACGAAGCCGGCCAGCCGGCCCTAGTCGCCCTGGCCCACCGCGACCCCGCGCAAGAGCGATCCCTGCGCGCTCTGTTGCGTGATTTCCCTCCGCGGCTGGACGCCGAAGGCGGAGTCGGAGCTGTGATCCGTACCGGCCGCCATGAACTGATCACCGATGTCGCTCGCACTCTGGACCGCCTGGCACGCAGTCCGGAACATCGATCAGCCCTGCGCGGTCTCATACCGGCGGCGTCCTGGCTTGCGGTTCCCATGACGCAGACCGGGGCCGTCATCGGCGCCATGGTCCTGATCCAGGCCGCCCCTGCGCAGAGCCTGTTCACCGAACGAGACATCCCCTTCGCCCAAGAACTCGCACAACGCGCCGCACAGGCAGTCGACAACGCACGGCGCTTTACGGAACAGAGCCAGGTCGCCAACGCCCTGCAGAAAAGCTTGATGCCGGCCAGCCTGCCGGACATTCCCGGGGTGGAGCTCGCCGCGTGCTATCACCCCGGAGCCCGGGGCAGCCTGGTCGGCGGCGACTTCTACGACATCGTCCCGACGGGACCCCGCAGCTGGGCCCTCACCATCGGTGACGTGTGCGGCAAAGGCCCTGAAGCGGCCGCGCTGACCGGCCTGGTACGCCACACGGCGCGCGCCGCTGGACGCCTGGAGACCGGTCCGCACACAGTGCTGCAGGCCGTCAACAGCGCCATCATCGCGGACCGGCCTGCTCACCGCTTCTGCACGGCCGCCTACGCCGACCTCGACCTCAACGCATCACCGGCCAGCCTGCGCCTGACCCTTGGTGGGCATCCGCACCCGCTGCTGCGCCGGGCCGACGGAACGATCACCCGCCTGGGCAGAGCAGGCACCCTCCTTGGCGTCATGAACGACCCCCCTCTGCACACCACCGAAGACGACCTCCAGCCCGGGGACCTGCTCCTGCTGTACACCGATGGCGTCACCGAACGCCGTTCGGGCTCCGTCATGCTCGGCGAGGACGGCGTCCGCAGCACTCTCGCCCGTACGTGCCACTCTTCCGCCGCCGCCACCGTCGCCGCGCTCGAGGAGGAAGTCCTCGGCTACGGTCCGACACCGCCAGGCGACGACTTCGCCATCCTGGCCTTGCGTATCACCTGAGCTGCCGAGACATGCGGCAGCTGGCCACGGCGCCGGTAGGGGTGCCGTCGGCGGCCCAGCGGGCGAAACGTCCGTGGACGGTCTGCCAATGGGCCGAACCGCCCAGCAGCGTCAGAAATCTCCCCGTCCCTCACCAGCGGACCGACGATCCGATGATCGGAAAGACACCCCCTAGGGCGGTGTCCCCGTACGAGAACGGCCCCGCGCTCCCCCGGACGGAGGGGAGGCGGGGCCGTCCGCACAGGGGGCCCGTCGGACAGGGGGACCCGTCAGTACGAGGAGCCCGAGGCGCCCAGCGAACCCGTGGGGTGCCAGACCGTCTTGGTCTCCAGGAACGCGGTCAGGCGGCGCGTGCCCGGGTCGGCCGTGAAGTCCTCGCCGTCCACGGCCGCGGGGCGCAGCACCCGCTTGAGGTTGTCCGCGGCGGCGATCTCCAGCTCCCGCGCCAACTCCGCGTCCGCGCCCGTCAGGTCCATGGCGTTGACGTCCTGGTGCGCGGCGAGCGGCCCGGCGATCTCGGCCGTACGGCCCGACAGGACGTTGACGACACCGCCCGGCAGGTCCGAGGTGGCCAGGACCTCGCCCAGCGACAGGGCGGGCAGCGGAGCCTTCTCGGAGGCGATGACGACCGCGGTGTTCCCGGTGGCGATGACGGGCGCGACGACCGACACCAGGCCCAGGAACGACGACTCCTGGGGCGCGACGACCGCGACCACGCCCGTCGGCTCCGGCGTCGACAGGTTGAAGAACGGGCCCGCGACCGGGTTCGCCCCGCCCACGATCTGCGCGATCTTGTCCGTCCAGCCCGCGTACCAGACCCAGCGGTCGACGGCCGCCTCGACGGCCTCGGCCGCCTGCGCCTTCGACAGGCCCTCCGCGTGCGCGACCTCGCGGACGAACTGGCCCTTGCGGCCCTCCAGCATCTCGGCGACGCGGTAGAGGATCTGGCCGCGGTTGTACGCCGTCGCGCCCGACCAGCCGCCGAACGCCTTGCGCGCCGCGACGACCGCGTCCCGCGCGTCCTTGCGGGAGGAGAGCGGCGCGTTGGCCAGCCACTTGCCCTTGTGGTCCTGCACTTCGTACACCCGGCCGCTCTCGCTGCGGGGGAACTTGCCCCCGACGTACAGCTTGTAGGTCTTGAAGACGCTCAGACGGTTCTGCTCAGACATCGAGGTACGCCTCCAGGCCGTGGCGGCCGCCCTCGCGGCCGAAGCCCGACTCCTTGTAGCCGCCGAAGGGCGAGGTCGGGTCGAACTTGTTGAACGTGTTGGCCCAGACGACGCCCGCGCGGAGCTTGTTCGCCACCGCGAGGATGCGGGAGCCCTTCTCCGTCCAGATGCCGGCGGAGAGGCCGTACTGGCTGTTGTTGGCCTTCGCGACGGCCTCGTCCGGGGTGCGGAAGGTCAGCACCGACAGGACCGGGCCGAAGATCTCGTCACGGGCGATGGTGTGCGCCTGCGTGACGCCCGTGAAGAGCGTCGGCGCGAACCAGTAGCCGTGCGCGGGCAGCTCGCAGGCGGGAGACCAGCGCTCGGCGCCCTCCGCCTCGCCGGTGTCGGCGAGGGCCTTGATGCGGGCCAGCTGCTCGGCGGAGTTGATCGCGCCGATGTCGGTGTTCTTGTCCAGCGGGTCGCCGAGGCGCAGCGTGGACAGCCGGCGCTTGAGGGCGTCCAGCAGCTCGTCCTGGATGGACTCCTGGACGAGGAGGCGGGAGCCCGCGCAGCAGACCTGGCCCTGGTTGAAGAAGATGCCGGTGACGATGCCCTCGACGGCCTGGTCGATGGGCGCGTCGTCGAAGACGATGTTGGCGCCCTTGCCGCCCAGCTCCAGGGTGAGCTTCTTGCCCGTGCCCGCGACCTGGCGCGCGATGGCCTTGCCGACGGCGGTGGAGCCGGTGAAGGCGACCTTGTCGACACCCGGGTGCTCGACGAGCGCGGCGCCGGCGTCCCCGTAACCCGGGAGGATGTTGACGACACCCTTCGGCAGGCCCGCCTGGCGGCAGATGTCCGCGAAGAAGAGCGCGGAGAGCGGGGTGGTCTCGGCCGGCTTGAGGACGACCGTGTTGCCGGCGGCGAGCGCCGGGGCGATCTTCCACGCGAGCATCAGCAGCGGGAAGTTCCACGGGATGACCTGGCCCGCGACACCGAGGGGGCGGGGGTTCGCGCCGTAGCCCGCGTGGTCGAGCTTGTCGGCCCAGCCCGCGTAGTAGAAGAAGTGCGCGGCGACCAGCGGGAGGTCCGCGTCGCGGGTCTCCTTGATCGGCTTGCCGTTGTCCAGGGTCTCCAGGACGGCGAGCTCGCGGCTGCGCTCCTGGATGATCCGGGCGATGCGGAAGAGGTACTTCGCGCGCTCGGCGCCCGGCAGCGCCGACCACTTCTCGAACGCCTTGCGGGCGGCCTTCACGGCCCGGTCGACGTCCTCGGTCCCGGCCTGGGCGACCTCGGAGAGGACCTCCTCGGAGGAGGGCGAGATCGTCTTGAAGACCTTGCCGTCCGCGGCCTCGGTGAACTCGCCGTCGATGAACAGGCCGTAGGACGGCGCGATGTCGACGACCGAGCGGGACTCGGGTGCGGGTGCGTACTCGAACTTGGTCATGGTGATCAGTCCACCGTCACGTAGTCGGGACCGGAGTAACGTCCGGTGGCCAGCTTCTGACGCTGCATCAGCAGGTCGTTGAGCAGGCTCGAGGCGCCGAACCGGAACCAGTGGTTGTCCAGCCAGTCCTCGCCCACGGTCTCGTTGACCAGGACCAGGAACTTGATGGCGTCCTTGGTCGTGCGGATGCCGCCCGCGGGCTTCACCCCGACCTGGACCCCGGTCTGCGCGCGGAAGTCGCGCACCGCCTCCAGCATGAGCAGCGTGTTGGCGGGGGTGGCGTTGACGCCCACCTTGCCCGTCGAGGTCTTGATGAAGTCGGCCCCGGCGATCATGCCGAGCCAGGAGGCGCGGCGGATGTTGTCGTACGTCGACAGCTCGCCGGTCTCGAAGATGACCTTCAGGCGCGCCCGCTCGCCGCAGGCCTCCTTCACGGCCCGGATCTCCTCGTAGACCTTCAGGTAGTCGCCCGCGAGGAACGCGCCGCGGTCGATCACCATGTCGATCTCGTCCGCCCCGGCCTCTACGGCGTCCCGCGTGTCCGCGAGCTTGACGTCGAGGGCGGCGCGGCCGGCCGGGAAGGCGGTCGCGACGGAGGCGACCTTGACGTCCGTGCCGGTCAGGACGGCCTTGGCGGTGGCCACCATGTCGGGGTACACGCACACCGCGGCGGTGCGCGGGGTGGTGCGGTCGGTCGGGTCGGGGTGGACGGCCTTGGCGGCGAGCGCCCGGACCTTGCCCGGGGTGTCCGCGCCTTCGAGCGTCGTCAGGTCGATCATCGAGATGGCCAGGTCGATGGCGTACGCCTTGGCCGTGGTCTTGATCGAACGGGTACCGAGTGACGCGGCGCGCGCTTCGAGGCCGACGGGGTCCACACCGGGCAGCCCGTGGAGGAAGCGGCGCAGTGTGCTGTCGGACGCGGTCACGTCAGCGAATGCGGAGAGGGTGGTGGGCATGGTCACCACTGGAGCATATCTACGCGCGTAGCGGCCTGTACAGCCCCCGTATCCGGGGCTGTGGAAAACCCCTGGTGGCGGCGGTGGACACGGGGAGCGTGAGCGCTGTCACACGCCTGTGACAGGGAGCGGACGACTCCCCCACACAAGATCCATAACTTTGTTCGTGCAGCCCCGCCCCACACTCAACGGCCACACCGACGAGGCAAGGCAGGCATGCGGCTCTTCCATCCGAAACCGACCTGTTCACAGGAGTCGTTATGCGTTCCGCCCTTCGCACCGCCCTTGCCACCGCCGTCCTCGCCGGCATCGCTCTCACCCCGGCCGTCACCGCCGGCGCCGCCTTCGCCGCGGACGGCACCGCGCCGGCCGCCGGCGCCAACAACGCCGACACGAAGGCCGGCGACAGCAAGACCGCCGAGCGCGTGCACGTGCGGACCGAGCAGCTGCTGGCCGGTGTGGTCGCCGAGGTCTACAAGAAGGGCGACGGCCGCTTCGTCGCCGAGTTCTTCAAGGACGGCAAGCTCCTCGGCAGCCTCACCAGCGGCGACAAGGTCGTCAGGGGCCGGTTCGCCAACGTGGGCGTCGAGCTCAGCCCGAACGGCCACCTGCTGGCCTTCCTGACCACCCCGGGCTCCCAGGGCGAGCTGATCAAGACCCACCTCCTCCCCAAGGAGATGGTCGCCCACGTCTACAAGGTCAACGAGGAGGTCTACTCCGCGGAGATCCTCAAGGGCGCCGACTCCGTGGGCGCCCTCAAGGCCGGCACGGCGGACTTCCTCATGCCGCAGGACTGGAAGGTCTTCGACGGCGTCAAGGTGACCCTGAAGGCGGACGGCACCCTCACCTGGAGCCTGCTCGACGAGGGCGGCAAGGATGACAGCGGCAAGGGTGAGGACGGCAAGGGCGACGCCGCCAAGGGCACCTTCGTCCGCGACGAGACCCTCTCCGACGGCACCCTCGTCAAGATCTACAAGGTCGCCGTCCGGCACTACCGCGGCGAGTCCTTCGTCAACGGCCGTTCCATCGGCGTCGTCGACGCCAACGCCCGCTCGGCCGCCGGCAACAACAACGGCGGCTTCTTCGTCCTGAACCCGGACGGCTCCACCCACCACTGGGTCGGCAACTTCACCACCGGCGGCAAGCCCGGCCAGTACAAGCTCGCCGACGGCACCGTCCTGGAGCTCGGCAAGAAGGACGGCATGTACGGCCTCCAGCTGGTCGAGAACGGCAAGGGCCGCGGCTTCACCTACACCAACGGCGAGGCCCGCCGGGTCTTCTTCTACGGCGCCTCCGTCGTCGTGCTGGAGCAGGACGGCGGCATCGCGGCCTACCACCTCAAGGGCGGCAAGCAGGGCGCGCCCGTCTTCCTCGGCAAGGGCGCCGCCCAGACCACCGGCGGCGCCAAGCCGCAGGGCGGCACCACCGGCAAGGCGTCCACCCAGCAGACCTCCGCCACCACCCAGACCACCATCGTGCCCAAGGGCGGCGTCGCCGCCGGTGCCGAGGTCGAGGAGGGCGACCACCTGCTGGTCGTCGCCGGTGCGGGCGCCGCCGCCGTCACCGCCGCCGGGCTCGGCTTCGTCGCCCTGCGCCGCCGCGCCGGCGCCGGCACCCGCGCCTGACCACCCCACCCCCACCGGGCGGGCCGCCGCACCCCGCGGCGGCCCGCCCGGGCCCGTACCACCCGTCCACCGTCCCCCTGGAGCCCGCCCATGCCCGCCGTCGCCGCCGTACCCCGCCGCATCGCCGCCGTGCTGCTCGCCCTCGCCGCCCCGGCCGCCCTGGCCGGCTGCGGTACGCCCGCGGCGGGCGGCCCCGCGAAGGCGGCCACCCCGCCGGCCCACATCGAGCCGGCCACCGCCGCCCCGGCGGCCGTCCAGGGTGAGCAGGCCGCCCCGCTGGCGCGGTCCAAGCCGGTCCGCGTGCGCGTGCCCGCGGCCGGCGTCGACACCGGGCCCGTACTCGACCTCGGTCTCGCCGCCGACGGCACCGTCGAGGTCCCCTCCGTCGCCGACGCCGACAAGATCGGCTGGTACGACAAGGGCGTGACGCCCGGCGAGACCGGACCGGCCGTGCTGATCGGCCACTTCGACACCGAGAAGGGCCCCGCCGTCCTCAAGAACGTCGCCAAGGTGCGCACGGGCGACGAGATCAGCGTCCAGCGGGCCGACGGCACCACCGCCGTCTTCCGCGTACGGGAGCTGGAGCAGGTCGCCAAGAAGGCGTTCCCCACCGCCAAGGTGTACGGCGACACCACCCGGCCCGAACTGCGCCTGATCACCTGCGGCGGCGAACTCGTCGACGGGCACCGCCCCGACAACATCATCCTGTACGCCGATCTCGTCGCGTGAGCCCGCGCGGGGTGAGGCAGAATCGGCCGCATGACGAGCCCCCAGCAGCCCGAGCCCGCCGCCGACCGGTCCTACCGCTCGCCCCTGGCGATCGTGGGCGGCCTCCTGTTGCTCGCGTTCGCCGCCTGGATCGGCGGTGACGCCCTCATCCGCGGCGAAGGGCGCGCCCGCTGGGTCGCGCTCGCGGCGCTGCTCCTCGTCGTGCCGCTCATCTCGGCCTTCACCTTCCGGCCGGTCGTGCGCGCGAACCACGACCGGATGATCGTGCGCAACCCGTTCCGCACCATCGAGCTCCCCTGGGCGGCGGTCTCCACCGTGCGCGCCGGATACTCCAGCGAGGTCTTCACCAAGGGCGGGACCAAGTACCAGCTCTGGTCGATACCCGTCTCCCTGCGGGAGCGGAAGCGCGCCGCCCGCCTCCAGGACCGTGCGGCGGCGAAGTCCGGCGCCTCCGCGCCCCAGGTCGCCGAAGCCATGGGCGCCGACCGGAGCATCGCCGAGCTGCGCCAGCTGGCCGAGCAGTGCGCCTCCCGGCCCACCGCGCAGGGCGAACCGCGCGTGCGCTGGGCGTACGAGGTCATCGCGACCTCGCTCGTGGGCCTGGTGCTGCTGGTGGTGCTCACCACCACCGCGTAACCGGCCGCCCGTCACGGCGGGCCCGGCCACACCAGCAGCATGTACGCGCCCAGCCACGCCGACACCAGCACCGCCCCGCCCAGCACCAGCCCCGCCACCACCCGCCGCGCCCGGCACACCGCCAGGGCGCACGGCAGCAGCAGCGGGAAGCCGGGCACCAGGAAGCGGGCCCGCGGGAAGTAGACCCCGCCGCTGCCCAGGACGACGAGCAGCAGCACCCCGCTGAAGACCAGCAGCACCGGCGGCTGCCGCTCCGCCAGGCACAGCACGTACGCCGCCGCCGACAGCACCAGCACCGCCGAGACGGCGACCAGGAACAGCTGCGGGTTCCGGTCGTACACCAGGAGGTACCGCAGCTCGCGCAGGGTGCCCGCGCCGCCGTCCCACGCGTTGCGCCACAGCCGCTGCACGGCGAAGTAGCCGTCCCAGCGGCCGATCCGGGCGCCCACCCAGGCCACGTAACCGAGCCAGCCCAGCGGGGCCGCGCAGGCGGCGGCGAGCGGCGCCCCGCGCCGGGTGCGCGCCGCGGCGAGCAGACCGGCCACCGACACCGCCGCCGCCACCGCGATCCCGGTGGGCCGGGTCAGCCCCGCCAGCACGGCGAGGGCCCCCGCCGCGTACCAGCGCCCGGTCAGCACGGCGTACAGCGCCCAGGCGGCGAGCGCCGTGAACAGCGACTCCGTGTACCCCATCCACTGGACGACCGCCACCGGCAGGGCACCCCACAGGACGGCCAGTACGGTGCCCGCGCGACGCCCGTGCAGATGGGCGCCGACGGCGAACACCCCCCACGCCGCGACCAGCGAGAAGCCGACCGCGAGCACCAGCGCCACCGACGCGCGCGAGCCGGGCGTGACGCCCGCGACCGCCTTGATCAGCACCGGGTAGAGGGGGAAGAACGCCAGGTTGTTGGCGTTGTACGCGGTGCCGAGGGAGTCCTCGTAGCCGTGGTCGGCGATGCCCAGGTACCAGTCGGAGTCCCAGGACGTGGCGAGCGTCGGCCAGACGCCGTGCCCCTTCAGATGGGCCCAGCGGGCCAGGACGAGCAGCCCGAAGAGCCGCACCGTCAGATAGCCGACGAGGGCGGGTGCGGCGTACCGGAAGGACCGGGCGGCCCGCTCCCGGACGGATACGGCCGCCGGGGACGGGGGCCGCCGGGACGCGGGGACGGTCGGGCGGGCGGTGATCGCCGACGGCGGCACGGTGGAACTCCAGTCTCGCTCGGGGCTCGGCTGCGCTATGGGGGTCACCCTGCTCGTCGGCCCGGGGTGCGTATCGGAGCCGTGCGTCACCTGCCGTACGAGAATCACCCGCAAGAGGGCCCGTACGGAGAGCTCGGCGAAGCTCTCCGTACGGGCCCTCTCAAGGGTGGCCGGCTCAGATACCGGCGGCGGCCGCCAGGTCGCGCTTCAGCGCGCCCAGGACGTCACCGGCCTTGGCACGCGCGTCGGCCAGTCCGCTCGCGTCGGCGACCGGGACGACGACCTCCAGGTAGCACTTCAGCTTCGGCTCGGTGCCGGACGGGCGCACGATCACGCGCGCCGTGAAGGCACCCTCCAGGTAGTACCGCAGCCCGTCCGTGGGCGGCAGCGCCTCGCTGCCCTCGTTCAGGTCCTCGGCGGAGGTCACCGTCAGCCCGGCGAGCGCGGTGGGCGGCTGCTCGCGCAGCCGGCGCATGGCGTTCGCGATGATGCTCAGGTCCTGCACGCGCACCGACAGCTGGTCCGTGGCGTGCAGGCCGTGCGCGACGGCCAGCTCGTCCAGCAGGTCCGTGAGCGTACGGCCCTGCTCCTTGAGGACCGAGGCCAGCTCGGCGACGAGCAGCGCCGCCGTGATGCCGTCCTTGTCGCGGACGCCCTCGGGGTCGACGCAGTAGCCGAGCGCCTCCTCGTAGCCGTACGCCAGGCCGTCCACGCGCGCGATCCACTTGAAGCCGGTCAGCGTCTCCTCGTACGGCAGCCCGGCCGCCTCCGCGATCCGGCCCAGCAGCGACGACGACACGATCGACTCGGCGAAGGTGCCCCGGGCGCCCTTGCGGACGAGGTGGGCGGCGAGCAGCGCGCCGACCTGGTCGCCGTGGAGCATCCGCCAGCCGCCCTCGGCGGTGTCGTCCGGGACGGCGACGGCGCAGCGGTCGGCGTCCGGGTCGTTGGCGATGACGATGTCCGGACCGGCCTCGCGCGCCTTCGCGAAGGCCAGGTCCATCGCGCCCGGCTCCTCGGGGTTCGGGAACGCGACGGTCGGGAAGGCCGGGTCGGGCTCGGCCTGCTCCTCGACGAGCACCGGCGCGGGGAAACCGGCCCGCTCCCAGGCGGCGAGGACGACGTCCTTGCCGACGCCGTGCATGGCCGTGTAGACGACGTTCGCGGTCCGGGGGGATCCGGAGGTCAGGACGGCGTCCGTACGCGCCAGGTAGGCCTCCAGGACCTCGTCCCCGAGGGTCTCCCAGCCGGACTCCGGACGCGGTACGTCGGCGAGGCGCGCGACGGCCGCGATCTCGGCCGCGATCTCGGCGTCGGCGGGCGGCACGATCTGGGAGCCGTCGCCGAGGTAGACCTTGTAGCCGTTGTCGCGCGGCGGGTTGTGGCTCGCGGTCACCTCGACACCGGCGACCGCGCCCAGGTGCCTTATGGCGAACGCCAGGACGGGCGTCGGCAGCGGCCGCGGCAGCACGGCGGCGCGCAGCCCCGCGCCGGTCATCACGGCGGCGGTGTCCCGGGCGAAGTCGGCCGACTTGTAGCGGGCGTCGTAGCCGATGACGACCAGGCCGCCCTCCTGACCCTTGCCCTTCAGGTACGCGGCGAGGCCGGCGGCGGCCCGGATGACCACGGAGCGGTTCATCCGCATGGGCCCGGCGCCCAGCTCACCGCGCAGCCCGGCCGTCCCGAACTGCAGCGTGCCGCCGAACCGGTCCGCGAGCGCGTCGAGGTCACGGGCCTCGATGAGCTTGGCCAGCTCGTCGCGGGTCTCGCTGTCCGGGTCCTCGGCCAGCCACGCCTCCGCCTGCGCGATGAGGTTCTGCTGCACGGTGGTCTGCCTCTCTGGGAGTCGTACGGAGTGGTCTGCGCTACGGGTACCCCGCCCCCGGGCGGAGCAGGGCGCGGCCCCGGACTGGGTCGTGTCCGCAAAGTCCCGTCTGCCTGGCGGCGTCTGGCACGCACGCTCGCCGCGTTGTCGTCAGTCGCCAATGCTCCGCAGTGGCTCCATCCTCCGCCTTGCGATCGCACGCACCAGACGCCGCCAGGCCCGCCCTCGCGGGCGGACGACGCTACTTTGCGGACACTCCCTAGGCTCCGGGGCCGCGCCACAGGGTGGTTCTAGATCTTGTCCAGGACCCGCGTGAGCAGCTCGCCCATGCGGGCGGCCGAGTCGCGGCCCGCCTGGAGGACCTCCTCGTGGTTGAGGGGCTCACCCGAAAGGCCCGCGGCCAAATTGGTGACGAGGGAGATGCCGAGCACCTCGGCGCCCGCCTCGCGGGCCGCGATGGCCTCCAGGACCGTGGACATGCCGACGAGGTCGCCGCCCATCACGCGGACCATGTTGATCTCGGCCGGGGTCTCGTAGTGCGGGCCGGGGAACTGGACGTACACGCCCTCCTCCAGCGTCGCGTCGACCTCCTTGCACAGCGCGCGCAGACGCGGCGAGTACAGGTCGGTCAGGTCCACGAAGTTGGCGCCCACGATGGGGGAGGTCGCCGTGAGGTTGATGTGGTCGCTGATCAGGACCGGCTGGCCGGGGCGCATGCCCTCGCGCAGGCCGCCGCAGCCGTTGGTCAGCACGACCGTCTTGCAGCCGGCGGCGACGGCGGTGCGCACACCGTGGGCGACGGCGGCCACGCCGCGGCCCTCGTAGAAGTGCGTACGGCCCAGGAAGAGCAGCGCCCGCTTGTCGCCGATGCGGTACGAGCGGATGCGGCCGCCGTGGCCCTCGACGGCCGGCGGCGGGAAGCCGGGGAGCTCCGTGACCGGGAACTCGGCCTCGGGGGCGCCGAGCGCGTCGACGGCCGGCGCCCAGCCGGAGCCCATCACGAGGGCGACGTCGTGGGTCTCGGCGCCGGTCAGCTCGCGCAGGCGCGCGGCGGCGTCGGCGGCGGCGGCGTAGGGGTCGCCCTGGAGGTGGTCCGGGGTGGCAGTTGCGTTCACAGAGTCTCTCGCCTCGCGAAGTAACAGTCGCCCCGGACCGCTGCGCGGAGCCGGGGGCCGGGGGCGGGCCCCGGAAAAACACGTACGGACAAGAGCGTAGCCCGAGATTGCCTACGCGCGTAGATGACGATGCCCACGGAGCTCGGATCGTTGCCTTGTCGTTTCCGACAAGAGCCGGCCGGGAGCGCCTCGGCAGCGCCTCCGCGGCGCCCGGGCGGCTTCGCGCAGCGCCTCAGCAGGGGCGCTTGCGCAGCTCCATCACGTAGTCGTGGGGCGCGCCCGCCGACTCGGCGGCGTCCGCGATCTCGCCCAGGTAGCGCGCGGAGGGCAGGCCGCCCTCGTAGCCGTTCAGGACGTAGACCCAGGCCGGCTCCTCGCCGTCCAGGGTGTGCACCCGCACCCGCATGCGCCGGTAGATGTCCAGGCCGACGCCCTCCCACCGGTCCATGGAGTCCTCGTCCATCGGCGCGATGTCGTACAGCGCGACGAAGACCTGTGAGCGCGGCGCCTCGACGATCGTGGCGAGGGCGCCCTCCCAGCCCATCTGCTCACCGCCGAAGGTCAGCCGCCAGCCGTTGAGCCAGCCCGTGCCGCGCAGCGGGGAGTGCGGGGCGCGGCGGGTCATCAGCCGCGCGTCGAGGTTGCCGGCGTACGCGGCGTAGAGCGACATGGGTCCGAGGGTACGGGAGCGGCCCGGGCGGGCGCTGTTCCCCGTGGGGCGGCCACCTGATCGGGACCCGCCCGGCACCCGCCCCGCGGCCCGGCCACGGCCCGGGCGCGGCGCGACCGCGGCGCGACCGGGACCCGACGGGAAGCCGCGCGGAGGGTGCGGGACAATGGGCTACGTACTCCATCCCTGCCGTGACGAGAGCGCGAGGCGTAACCCCAGTGACCCGGATCGTGATCATCGGTGGCGGACCCGGCGGATACGAGGCGGCCCTGGTGGCCGCCCAGCTCGGCGCGGAGGTGACCGTCGTGGACCGCGACGGCCTCGGCGGAGCGTCCGTCCTGACCGACTGCGTACCCTCGAAGACCCTCATCGCCACGGCCGAGGTGATGACCACCTTCGACTCCTCGCACGAGGAGCTCGGCATCATCGTCGCGGACGACACCCCGCACATCGACCAGCCCGCCCGGATCGTCGGCGTGGACCTCGGCAAGGTCAACCGCCGCGTCAAGCGGCTCGCCCTCGCCCAGTCCCACGACATCACCGCCTCCGTCACCCGGGC
This sequence comes from Streptomyces sp. NPDC045998, assembly GCF_056430285.1. Classification (NCBI taxonomy): domain Bacteria; kingdom Bacillati; phylum Actinomycetota; class Actinomycetes; order Kitasatosporales; family Streptomycetaceae; genus Streptomyces; species Streptomyces sp. NPDC045998. The sequence goes on along the minus strand of NZ_JBWKLJ010000010.1, from coordinate 4,231 downwards.
CGGCGCCCGCGTGCTGCGCGGCCGCGGCCGGCTCGACGGCCGCCAGGCCGTGGACGGCTCCCGCCAGGTGATCGTCACGGCCGCCGACGGCAGCGAGGAGACCCTCACCGCCGACGCCGTCCTGATCGCGACCGGCGGCCACCCGCGCGAGATCCCGGACGCCCTCCCCGACGGGGAGCGCATCCTCAACTGGACCCAGGTGTACGACCTCACCGAGCTCCCCGAGGAGCTCATCGTGGTCGGTTCCGGTGTCACCGGCGCCGAGTTCGCGGGCGCCTACCAGGCGCTCGGCTCGCGCGTCACGCTCGTCTCGTCCCGGGACCGGGTGCTGCCGGGCGAGGACCCGGACGCCGCCGCCGTCCTGGAGGACGTCTTCCGGCGCCGCGGCATGAACGTGATGGCCCGCTCCCGCGCGGCCTCCGCCAAGCGCGTCGGCGACCGCGTCGAGGTCACCCTCGCCGACGGCCGGGTCATCTCCGGCACCCACTGCCTGATGGCGGTCGGCGCCGTCCCCAACACCGAGGGCATGGGCCTGGAGGAGGCCGGCGTACGGCTCAGGGACTCCGGCCACATCCGGACCGACCGGGTCTCGCGCACCTCGGCGCCGGGCGTCTACGCCGCCGGCGACGTCACCGGGGTCTTCGCGCTCGCCTCGGTCGCCGCCATGCAGGGCCGCATCGCCATGTACCACTTCCTCGGCGACGCGGTGACCCCGCTCAACCTCAAGACCGTCTCCGCGAACGTCTTCACCGACCCCGAGATCGCCACGGTCGGTTACACCCAGGCCGACGTCGACGCCGGGAAGATCGACGCCCGGGTCGTGAAGCTGCCGCTGCTGCGCAACCCGCGCGCCAAGATGCAGGGCATCCGGGACGGCTTCGTGAAGATCTTCTGCCGTCCGGGCACGGGCATCGTGGTCGGCGGCGTGGTCGTCGCCCCGCGCGCCAGTGAGCTGATCCACCCGATCTCGATCGCGGTCGACAACAATCTGACCGTCGAACAGATCGCAAACGCTTTCACCGTGTACCCGTCGCTGTCGGGCTCGATCGCCGAGGTGGCACGGCAGTTGCACACCCGGAAGACGACCGCCGAGGCGTAACGCCCCCCGGTCACCGGGACAACACCCGGCAACCCCCGGCAAGTCGGGACATCGACCGGTCGAGGCCGATCGTCGTACGTACACGGACGGGGCCGCCCATACCACTTGGCGGCCCCGTCTGTTCGCATCTTCTCGTATTCGGTGCATACGGCTGCAAACACCCGCGTGCTGGGGTTACTGTCAGTTTCGTGTTCGCTGCAGAACGTCGCCAGTTGATCCTCGAAATGGTGCGCGCCAACGGGGCGGTATCGCTCCGTGAGCTCGCCCGCGTCGTCCAGACCTCCGAAGTGACCGTACGGCGTGACGTGCGGGCCCTGGAGGCCGAAGGACTCCTCGACCGCCGGCACGGCGGTGCGGTACTGCCGGGCGGTTTTACGCGAGAGTCCGGCTTCCCGCAGAAATCCCATCTCGCGACCGCGGAGAAGACGGCCATCGCCGACGCCGCCGCGGCCCTCGTCGAAGAGGGCGAGGCCATCGTCGTCGGCGCCGGGACGACCACGCAGGAGCTGGCCCGCCGGCTCGCCCGCGTCCCCGGACTGACCGTCGTCACCAACTCCCTGCTGGTGGCGCAGGCGCTCGCGCACGCCAACCGCGTCGAGGTCGTCATGACCGGAGGCACCCTGCGCGGCTCCAACTACGCGCTGGTGGGCAGCGGGGCCGAGCAGTCCCTCCAGGGGCTCAGGGTCTCGCGGGCGTTCCTGTCCGGGAGCGGCCTGACCGCCGAGCGGGGCCTGTCCACGTCCAACATGCTGTCGGCGAGCGTCGACCGGGCGCTGGTGCAGGCGGCGGCGGAGGTCGTGGTGCTGGCCGACCATACGAAGCTCGGCACGGACACGATGTTCCAGACCGTGCCGACGGACGTGATCACGCGGCTGGTCACCGACGAGCCCCCCGCCCATGACGAGCGCGCCGCCACCGAGCTCCAGGCCCTCGCGGACCAGGGCGTCCAGCTCACGGTCGCGAGCTCCGGCTCCGCCGGAGCCTCGGACGCCTCCCCGCCGGGCCGCCCGCCGCGCCGGGACGTGCCCCTGCCGGGCCAGCGCGGCGCCCGGCACCCGGGCGGCCCCCTGCGCTCGGCCGCGTCGGCCTCCCTGTCCGCGGACGACCGCGCAGCGGAGCGCGGCGCCCGGGTGGCGGACCTGCGGCGCCGCTGAGCGCGCGGGGCGAGCCCGCGCACGCGGTTACGCCTTCAGGCCGCGCAGGGTCAGCCGCAGCAGGCGGTCCGCCAGCTCCGGATCGTCCGGGGACTGCTCCGCCGCCAGGGCGATCGCGTTCGTCAGCTGCATCAGGTCGTCGATCGAGACGCCCTCCCGTACGGAGCCGCTGCTCACGGCCCGGTCCAGCAGGCGGGCGCCCGCCTGGCGCAGCGGCACGTTGCACTCCGACAGCGCCGAACTCCGGTCGTGCGACGCCGACATCAGCGCGCTCGCCAGGCCGCGGTACTCGCCCGCGTGCGTGATGATGGCGCGCAGCCAGACGACCAGAGCCTCGCACGGCTGCTCCGCGTCGGCGAGCTGCCGTGAGCGCTCCAGCAACGAGCCCAGCGCCTCCTGGAAGACCGCGCCCATCAGCGCGTGCCGGTTCGGGAAGTGCCGGTACAGCGTGCCGATGCCCACCCCCGCGCGGCGCGCGATGTCCTCCAGCGACGCGTCGGTGCCGTGCTCGGCGAAGGCGGAGCGCGCCTCCGACAGCAGTCGTCCGTAATTACGGCGCGCGTCCGCCCGCATGGGGCGCGCCGAGCCCGGTGGCGTACCCGGTGCCGTGCCCGCTGCCGTACTGGTCGTCATGGCGCCTCCTCCCTGCTCCGCCGTGTCTCCAGCATGCCATCGCCCAGCCGGAGGCCCTCTCCGCATGCGGAAGGGGCCCGCCGGTCACGACCGGCAGGCCCCTTCGCAGGAAGACGTACGGACGTCAGTCCTTGATCTCGCAGATGGGGGCGCCGGAGGTGAGGGAGGCGCCGACTTCGGCGGTGAGGCCCTTGATGGTGCCCGCGCGGTGGGCGTTGAGGGGCTGTTCCATCTTCATGGCTTCGAGGACGACGATGAGGTCGCCTTCCTTGACTTCCTGGCCTTCTTCGACGGCGACCTTGACGATGGTGCCCTGCATGGGGGAGGTGAGGGTGTCGCCGGAGGCGGCGGAGGCGGACTTCTTCGCGGCGCGGCGCTTGGGCTTGGCACCGGCGGCCAGGCCCGTGCGGGCCAGGCTCATGCCGAGGGAGGAGGGGAGGGAGACTTCCAGGCGCTTGCCGCCGACCTCGACGACGACCGTCTCACGGCCGGCCTCGTCCTCGGCCTCCTCCGCGCCGGCGGGGGCGGCGAAGGGCTTGATGTCGTTGACGAACTCGGTCTCGATCCAGCGGGTGTGGACCGTGAAGGGGCCCTCGGCCGGGGCGAAGGCGGGGTCGGTGACGACCTTGCGGTGGAAGGGGATGGCGGTGGCCATGCCCTCGACCTGGAACTCCTCCAGCGCGCGGGCGGCACGCTGCAGTGCCTGCTGGCGGGTGGCGCCGGTGACGATGAGCTTGGCGAGCAGGGAGTCCCAGGCGGGGCCGATCACGGAGCCGGACTCGACACCGGCGTCCAGGCGGACACCGGGACCCGACGGGGGCGCGAAGGTGGTGACGGTGCCGGGGGCGGGCAGGAAGTTGCGGCCGGGGTCTTCGCCGTTGATGCGGAACTCGAAGGAGTGGCCGCGCAGCGGCGGGTCGTCGTAGCCGAGTTCCTCGCCGTCGGCGATGCGGAACATCTCCCGGACGAGGTCGATGCCGGAGACCTCTTCGGTGACGGGGTGTTCGACCTGCAGGCGGGTGTTGACCTCCAGGAAGGAGATCGTGCCGTCCATGCCGACGAGGAACTCCACCGTGCCGGCGCCGACGTAGCCGGCTTCCTTGAGGATGGCCTTCGAGGCGCGGTACAGCTCGGCGTTCTGCTCGGCCGACAGGAACGGCGCGGGGGCCTCTTCCACCAGCTTCTGGTGGCGGCGCTGCAGGGAGCAGTCGCGGGTGGAGACGACGACGACGTTGCCGTGCTTGTCCGCCAGGCACTGGGTCTCGACGTGGCGGGGCTTGTCGAGGTAGCGCTCGACGAAGCACTCGCCGCGGCCGAAGGCGGCGACCGCCTCGCGGACGGCCGA
>NZ_JBWKLJ010000009.1:366013-369943 GCF_056430285.1 Streptomyces sp. NPDC045998 | reverse complement strand
CGCGGAGCCTTGACCACCACGTAGTCGAGCGTGGGCTCGAAGGACGCCGGGGTCTTCTCCGTGATGTCGTTCGGGATCTCGTCCAGCGTGTAGCCCACCGCCAGCTTCGCCGCGATCTTGGCAATCGGGAAACCCGTGGCCTTGGAGGCCAGGGCACTCGACCGGGACACCCGCGGGTTCATCTCGATGACGATGACCCGGCCATCGGCGGGGTTGACCGCGAACTGGATGTTGCACCCGCCGGTGTCCACACCGACCTCGCGGATGATCGCGATACCGACATCCCGCAGGATCTGGTACTCGCGGTCGGTCAACGTCATCGCCGGGGCGACGGTGATCGAGTCACCGGTGTGCACGCCCATCGGGTCGAAGTTCTCGATCGAGCAGACGACCACGACGTTGTCGTGCTTGTCCCGCATCAGCTCCAGCTCGTACTCCTTCCAGCCCAGGATCGACTCCTCCAGGAGCACCTCGGTGGTCGGCGACAGCGTCAGCCCCTGACCCGCGATGCGGCGCAGCTCCTCCTCGTCGTGCGCGAACCCGGAACCGGCGCCGCCCATGGTGAAGGAGGGACGCACAACCACCGGGTAGCCGCCGAGGACCTCGACGCCCTTGAGGACGTCGTCCATGGAGTGGCAGATCACCGAGCGGGCGGACTCACCATGGCCGATCTTCCTACGGACCTCTTCCACCACCCCCTTGAACAGGTCGCGGTCCTCGCCCTTGTGGATCGCCTCCACCTTCGCACCGATCAACTCCACGCCGTACTGCGCCAGTACACCCGCCTCGTGCAGGGCGATCGCCGTGTTCAATGCCGTCTGGCCACCCAGCGTCGGCAGCAGGGCATCGGGCTGCTCTTTGGCGATGATCTTTTCGACGAACTCGGGGGTGATCGGCTCGACGTAGGTGGCGTCGGCGATCTCCGGGTCGGTCATGATCGTCGCGGGGTTGGAGTTGACCAGGATGACCCGCAGTCCCTCGGACTTCAGGACGCGGCACGCCTGGGTGCCGGAGTAGTCGAACTCGGCGGCCTGGCCGATGACGATCGGGCCGGAGCCGATGACCAGGACGGACTGGATATCGGTGCGCTTAGGCACGCTCGGCCTCCATCAGGGATACGAAGCGGTCGAAGAGGTACGCGGCGTCGTGCGGGCCGGCGGCCGCCTCGGGGTGGTACTGAACACTGAAGGCCGGCTGGTCGAGCAGCTGCAGGCCCTCCACCACGTTGTCGTTCAGACACACGTGGGACACCTCGGCACGGCCGTAGGGGGTGTCGGACGCCTTGTCGAGCGGCGCGTCGACGGCGAAGCCGTGGTTGTGCGCGGTGACCTCGACCTTGCCCGTCGTACGGTCCTGCACCGGCTGGTTGATCCCCCGGTGGCCGTACTTCAGCTTGTACGTGCCGAAACCGAGCGCGCGGCCCAGGATCTGGTTGCCGAAGCAGATGCCGAACAGGGGCGTCTTCCGCTCCAGGACGGCCTGCATGAGGGCAACGGGGTGGTCGGCGGTGGCGGGGTCGCCGGGGCCGTTGGAGAAGAACACGCCGTCGGGGGCGACCGCGTACACGTCCTCGGCGGTGGCGGTCGCGGGCAGCACATGCACCTCGATGCCGCGCTCCGCCATCCGGTGCGGAGTCATCCCCTTGATGCCCAGGTCGATCGCGGCCACGGTGAACTTCTTCTCACCGATCGCCGGGACGACATACGGCTCGCTGGTGGCGACCTCCGCCGACAGGTTCGCGCCCTTCATCTGCGGCTGCGCCTGGACCTTGGCCAGCATCTCCGCATCCCCGCCGATGGCGTCACCGGAGAAGATCCCGACGCGCATCGCGCCGCGCTCACGCAGATGGCGGGTCAGCGCGCGGGTGTCGATGCCGCTGATGCCGACCACACCCTGGGCGGCCAGCTCCTCGTCCAGCGTGCGCGTGGCACGCCAGCTCGACGGAATCCGGGCGGGGTCGCGCACCACGTAGCCGGAGACCCAGATCTTCTTCGACTCCGGGTCCTCGTCGTTGACACCGGTGTTGCCGACGTGCGGCGCGGTCATGACGACGACCTGGCGGTGGTACGACGGGTCGGTCAAGGTCTCCTGGTAACCGGTCATGCCGGTGGAGAAGACCGCCTCGCCGAAAGTCTCCCCCACGGCCCCGTAGGCACGGCCGCGGAAGGCGCGGCCGTCCTCCAGGACGAGTACGGCGCGAGAGCCCGCCGCCATCGCCGTGCCGCCGGTCATCGGTCCAGCCCGCAGGGCACGCGTGCGCCTCGCTCCGGGGTGCACTCCAGGCGGAACTGGGCCGCTGTCCTGAGGACGGCCTTCTCCACGTCCCCGCTCGACCCACCGCGGAACCGGAACCGAGCGCCCACGTGCTCGTACCCGCCCACTCGCGGGACGACCTGCCCCACCGCCGGGATCACGGACGCGTACGGGCCCTCTTCGGGGGTCGGCGGTTCGGGGAGCTCCCACGCCGTGACGCGGCACGGGGCCGGGACGGGCGAGGGCACGAGCAGCCAGCCGCCCGTCGCCCAGTGGGCCGGTGCGGGAAGCTCCGGGTGGCGGCCGAGCTGGATGTCGGCGGCGGCGCGCATCAGGTCGATGCCGTGCACCTCTCGCCAGATGAACGGGATCTCGGCGCCGCCGACCCGGTAGCCGGCCTCCAGGAACCGGATGGAAGGCGAGCCGTCGGCGGACGTACCGACGAAGGCCTCCAGGTGGAAGACCCACGGTTCCGGGCCGAGCGCGCTCGCCACCCGGGCCGTGAACGCGGAGAGCGGGCCGAGGAGGTGGGGGTCGTCGACCTCGACGGAGCCGAGGGCCTCGCCCTGGGTGAAGTCCACGCAGGTGTTGACGTAACGGGAGGCTCGCCAGGGACCGAGTTCCTCGCCGGTCCACAGGCCGTCGATGTGGAAGATCTGGTCGCCGCAGAACTCCTGCACCACGCGCGGTTCCGGTGGCGAGGTGCGCAGCAGCGGCAGGTCGGCCGGGGAGTCGAGGCGTACGACGCCCCGGCTCGCGGTGCCCTTGCGCGGCTTGACCACCACGGGCCAGCCGTGGCGCTCCGCGAAGGCGAGGACGGCCGCTTCGTCGGGGGCGTCAGCGAAGGCGGGGGCCGGTATGCCGGCCTCGGCGACCACCTGGTTCATGGTGAGCTTGTCGCGGAAGCGGGCCAGTGGGCCGGGGGTCTGGCCGGCGCAGCCGAGTCGTTCGCGTACGAGCGCGGCGGTGTCGAGGTCTCCTTCGTTGAGGGCCACGACCCGTTCGGGGGCGCCGAAGTGGGTGCGCAGGTCGGTCACGGCGTGCCAGACGGCGTCGATGTCGTCGGTGGCCGGGACCACGCGGGCGGCCGCGGCGCCGACGGGGACGGAGGGGAGGGCGAGTCGGGTGGTCACGTAGGTGACCCGGTGGGTGCGGTGGTCGAGGTAGTCGTCGTACCGGGCGTGCTGGTCGCGCCAGCGGTGGATGACGATGATGTGCCGGCTCATGCCCGCTCCGTCCCGGTGGCCGCCATGTCACGGATCCGGCCCACCGCGAAGGTCGCCGAGACCACCGCGGCGCGGGCCGAGCCGAGCGCGCCCCGCGCCGCGTCGAGGTCGCCGTCGGGGAGCTGGCCCACGATGTCGGTCGCGCAGTCGATCAGGTGGAGCGCGGCGCGGGCGAGCGGCTCGTCGCCGCTGTACCGCTCCTCGACGAGCCGGCGGACGGTGTTCAGCTGGGCGACGGGGTCCGGCAGGGAGCCCTCCGCCAGGACGGGGGAAGTGATCGTGTTCATGGTGATTCCATCCCAGGAGGCGTTCAGAGGGGTGAGGAGGCGAGGAGCGGGACGCCGTCCCCGGCGGCCCGGGCCGGGGCGGCCGGCCGGGCAGCCAGCCGGGCGGGGGGGGGGGGGGGGGGGGGTTGGGGGGGGGGGGGGGCCCCTCGCCAAGGTGGCCAACA
>NZ_JBWKLJ010000009.1:273464-366003 GCF_056430285.1 Streptomyces sp. NPDC045998 | reverse complement strand
GGGGGGGGGGGGGGAGGGTGGACCTCTCCCGCGATCCCTGGGTCGGGGATTCCGGGAGGGAACAAAACCTGGCTGGGGGGGAAGCGGGACCTCGGCTCGGGGTCCCGTCGCCCGCCCGGCAGGGTGAACCCGCAGGGCGAGTGGGGGGGCGGGGGTGGGGGGAAACGGCGTCCGGCGGCAGGGGGGTGTCAGCTGGTCTTGAAGCGGATCCGGTCGTTGACGGCCTCGCACTTGGCGACCGCGTCGTCGGCGTCGCGCCCGGAGGCGATGACGTACCCGGAGACGCAGTCGGCGACGGTCAGCAGCGGGGGCACGGTCTCGCCGACGTCCTTGCCGATCACCGCCGCCACCTCGGTGTCCATGAACTCGTCCAGGTACGGCAGGAAGACGTAGAGCTTCTCGCCCTTGGGGACGCGGCGGATCTCGTCGGCCGCGTCGTCGTCGACCTCGATCGCGTCGATGGTGCCCGGCTCCGGGGTGAAGAACCGGACCGCCGCTCCGCCCAGCGGCTCGGGTGAGGTCTGCGGCAGCTCGTCGATGCCGAGCGGGACGGTGAGGAACATCCGGTTGAGGTTCAGCCCGAAGGCGCGGCGTACGAGCTCGGGCGCGCCGCTGCCGGCGAGCCGGGCGTGCGACTCGAGGACGCGCGGGCCCTTCGGGGTGAGGACGAACTCGCTGTGCGAGGGCCCTTCGGTGAGGCCGACGGCGTCCAGCAGCTTGGGGGTGAGGTCGCGGAGTTCGGCGAGCCACGGCAGGGCGTAGCGGCTGGGGGTGGAGACCTCCCACTCGACGTACCGGTCGTTCATGCGGTACTCGGAGTAGCCGATGGTGAGGTGGCGGCCCTCGTACGAGAAGGAGTCCACGCTGACGACGGGGCCGTCCAGGTACTCCTCGGCGATGACCTTGGAGATGCCGGCCTCGCGCAGTGCCTCCCAGGCCTTCCGGGCGTCCTCGGGACCGTCGACGGGGTGGATGTGGAGGCTGGCCACGCCGTCCACGGGCTTGACGATGATGCGCTCGCCGACCTCGGCCCGGAACGCCGCGATCTCGTCGGCGCTGTTCACCATGCGGTAGCGCACGGGGCTGAGTCCGTGCCGGTCCAGGAGCTCCCGGGTGAGGGCCTTGTCCTTGAGGGCGCGGGCGGTGGCCTCGGTGACACCCGGCAGGCCGAGGGAGTCGACGACGAAACCGGTGGACTCGGCGGCCGGTTCGGTGGTGGTGAGGACGCGGTCGAAGGGGCGCTCGTCGTGCAGCGGCTTCAGTACGTCGAGGATGGCCTGCCCGTCGTCGAGGGGGGCGTGCACGATGCGCTCGCAGTGCTGGGCCACGGCCACGTCATAGGCGCCCTCCTCGTGGACGAGGACGACGTCGATGCCGAGTTCCTTGGCGCCCGCGACCGGTGCCGGCCGGCCGCCGATGACTGCCACGCGGTACTTGCCCATGGGGTTCCCTTCGGGGGTGAGGTGAGCTGGTCGATAAGTGGGGATGCGGGTGTTGACGTTCCGTCAGGCGGCGTAGCAGCGGCGCAGCCAGCGCGCGTTCGTGTGGGGGTGGGGCGTGAACGCCTTGCGGCGGTGCAGCACCCGGTGGTTGTCGAAGATCATGAAGTCGCCCGTCTCCAGCACCAGGTCGGCCGACGGGACGGTCTTCAGGGCGGCGGACCAGCGCTCCAGCGCGTCCTGCGCGGCGGGTGTGACGCCGGTCGTCGTCCCACGGTCGTAGCGGGCGCGGTGGCGGCCGTCCGGCGCGGTCTCCAGGACGGCGGTCTTCACCAGCGGGCCGATGGCCTCGCCGTCGTTGGAGTCGGGTGCGCCGACCTGGAACTCCGGGGCCATGAGGCCGGCCAGGGTCTCGTCGTCGAGCCGTACGACCACGTCGTCGAGCGCCGCGATCTCGGTGGGTACCCGCTCCTCGTTGCGTATGGCGAAGAAGGTGAGGTAGGCCGGGGTGTACAGCCGGGGATCGGAGCCGGGCGGTCCGAACGGCTGGTGCGGGTTGTCGGTGTGCCAGAAGAACTCCGAGTCGGCACCCCAGGAGCTGGTGGTTCCGGAGGCCGCCGGGTTGGGCACCACGTTGCGGATGAGCCGGCCGTCGTTCTCGTAGCTGACGGCGAACGGGGTGCATCCGAGGATCCGGATCAGCCCGAGGTGGATCGCGTTGGTGACGGCGAGTCCGGCCTCGTCGGCGAATCCGCTGACCGGCGTGGCCGGGAACTCCTGTGCCGGGAGGTTGGACAGGAGCAACGCGTGGGAGCCCGCCGCCGTGAACACCTGGATCCCCTGCAGGATGTCGCCGGGCAGATGGCGCCGCAGGGCGTACGCGCCGATGCCGCCGAGGATCGCGTCGTCGAGGTCGGAGTCCAGGCTGGTCTCCGACACCCGCGCCGAGATCTCCTTGGTCACCAGGTCCCGGGCACTGTCCTCGAGACGGTACCGGGCGAACTGGAGCAGGCTGGTCATCGTTGTCTCCGTTCAGTCGGTTGCACGCCTTCGTGCGCCACTCAGCGAGCCGGTGACGGGGTCGGCGGGTTCCAGTACGTGTCCGCGCGCCGTTCCCAGCGGCGGGCGAGGGGGTCGTTGACGACGCGGCTCAGCAGGCCGTACGGCGTCACGACGAGGTAGTAGACGAGGAGGAGCAGCAAGCTACGCATGAACGTTCCGTTTCTGTCGGCGGGCGGCGGGCGGCGGGCGGGATTTCGCGGACGCGGCCTAGTCCAGGGGGATTTCCTCGCGCCAGTCGGACGTCTCGGTCCACGCGGGCTGTTCGTGCTTCTCCAGCAGGAAGTTGCCGAGCGCCAGCATGTCGATGTTGGTGCGCATGAAGCAGGTGTAGGCCTCGTGGGGCGAGTTCACGATGGGTTCCCCGCGCACGTTGAAGGAGGTGTTGACCAGGACCGGGCAGCCCGTGAGGGACTTGAAGGCGGTCAGCAGCCGGTGATAGGGCGGGTTGCTGTGCTCCGTCACCGTCTGCACGCGCGCCGAGTAGTCGACGTGGGTGACGGCGGGGATGGTGGAGCGCTGCACCTTGAGCAGGTCCAGCCCGGAGGCGCCGTGCTCCTGGGCCTCCAGCCGCTGGGCGGCGGCGACCTGGGAGACCACGAGCATGTACGGGCTCTCCTGCGGCAGGTCGAAGTAGTCCTTGGCGTCCTCGGCCAGCACGGCCGGGGCGAAGGGGCGGAACGACTCCCGGAACTTGATCTTCAGGTTCATCGCCGACTGCATGTCCGGGTTGCGCGGGTCGCCGATGATGGACCGGGCGCCGAGCGCCCGCGGGCCGAACTCCATGCGCCCCTGGAACCAGCCGACGATCTTGCCCTGCGCCAGCCCGTCCGCGACCTGCTCGGCCAGGCTCGCGCTGTCCAGCCGCCGGTGCGGGATGCCCCGCGACTCCAGGTACGCGGCAATCTCGTCGTCGTCGTACGCGGGGCCGAGCAAGGAGCCGCTCATCGCGTCGCGGCCGGTGCGCGGGTGGTCGCGCCGCACGCCCCGTTCCATGGCGACGGCCTGGGCCGCGCCGAGGGCGCCTCCGGCGTCGCCGGCGGCGGGCTGGATCCACACCTCGTCGAAGATGCCGGCGTCGATCACCTTGCCGTTGGCCACGCAGTTGAGCGCGACGCCGCCGGCCATGCAGAGCCTGGTCTCGCCGGTGCGCTCGCGCGCCGTCTTGGCCAGCCGCAGCACGGCCTTCTCGGTCACCGCCTGCACCGATGCGGCCAGGTCGAACTCGCGCTCCGTGAGCGGGCTTTCGGGGGCGCGCCGGGGGCCGCCGAAGAGCTTCTCGAAGCCGCGCCCGGTCATCACCTGACCGCGCAGGTACTCGAAGTAGCGCATGTCCAGGCGGAAGGACCCGTCCGGCTTGAGGTCGATGAGCTGGTCCTCGATGAGGTGCGCGTACCGCGGCTTGCCGTAGGGCGCCAGGCCCATGAGCTTGTACTCGCCGGAGTCGACCTTGAAGCCGCAGAAGTACGTGAACGCCGAGTACAGCAGGCCGAGCGAGTGCGGGAACCGCAGCTCCGCCACGGGCCGCAGTTCGGTGCCCCGGCCGTGCCACATCGTGGTCGTGGCCCACTCGCCGACGCCGTCGATGCACAGCACGGCCGCCGACTCGTACGGGCTCGGGAAGAAGGCGGACACCGCGTGCGACTCGTGGTGGCGGCGTACGGAGACCTCCGGTACCCGGCCCCGGCGCAGCGCCGCGAGCTCGGCGCGCACGGTGTCGTCGGTGCGCAGCTTGCCGCCGCGGCCCAGCCAGGCGGGCAGGGTGTCGCGGAAGGAGGCGAAACCGGTGGGCGCGGCGCCCGCGAAGGTCGCCATGACCCGCCGGAACTTCAGCCGGGGGTCCTCGTAGTAGGCGACGGCGGAGACGTCGTCCAGGCTCACGCCCTGCTCGTCGAGGCAGTACTCGACCGCCCGCGAGGGGAACGAGGAGTCGTGCCGACGCCTGGTGAAACGTTCCTCTTGGGCCGCGGCGACGGGCACGCCGTCGGCGATCAGCGCGGCCGCGCTGTCGTGGTAGAAGGCTGAGACTCCGAGAATCAGGTCAGACACCGCTGCATTCCTCCGCCTTGGGTCGGTGACCACGCCCGCGCGTGGCCGGGTGCGTCAGTACGTCGCCGCATCGCGGGCTCCCGGGGCGCCTCACCGGCGCCGGCCGGAGAGGCGGCTGCGGCGGGCGGCCAGCCGCGCGCCCATGCCGCTCGGCGGGTTGAGCGAGCGGTAGCCGACGCGGACGCGCTCCCACACGTCCGCCCTGCCACCGGGGCCGGGCGTGTCGGGCAGCGAGGCCAGCAGGGTGTCCACGGCATCGGCGGCCCAGGCGGAATGCCCGGTGGCGACGTTGTCGATGGTGTTGTGGATGTCCACGAAGCGGGTGCTGAAGCCGTACGACTTCAGTGCCAGCCGCGCCCTGCGGTACGTGCCGCCCACGCCCGACAACTCCATGGCCAGGTTGAGCCCCAGGACCTCCGGCAGGAAGGTCCGCGGGAAGCGGCCCACGCACAGCCAGTACACCGGCAGCTCCAGGGACTCCTCGCGGAAGCCGGACCACCGCGCGAACGCGGCCGAAGCCGTCGGCGGCAGCTCCACGCCCATCTCCTTGAGCACGTCGCGGTAGATGAGCGGGTGGTTGAGGTGCGGCTCGCCGTTGCCGAGCTCGTCCCAGTACGTCTCGAAGAGGGAGTGCCCGATCGCGGACGACGCCTGCTCGTAGTCGGTGAACCCCTGGAGCCAGCTGCCGTCGATCAGGGTCAGCGGCGCCGTCTGCACGGTGTCGTCGACGACGGCCTCCCGGGACGGCAGCGGGATCGCCGCGTTCTCCTCGAACTCGGCTCCGTGCCGGTCGTGCTGGGCCTGTAGCCAGGGCCGCAGCCCTTCGTGTCCCCAGCGCTCGGGGAGCGGCATGTTCGTACGGTCCATGCCGTGCCGGGAGCGCGCGAGCCAGCCGGCCACGTACTCCATGGCCCAGGAGCGCAGCGCAGGGGTGTCGGTGCGGTTCATCAGCAGGTGGTACGCCTCGCGCAGGCCCGAGGGCGCGCGGCCCGGGGAGCGTGCGCCCGCGCGCAGCGCGCCGGCGACGGCCGCCAGGGGGTCTGCGGTGGTGGGGGCGGCCGTCCGGGCGGGGGAACCTGCCGGTGCGGCGTCCGCCGCGTCCGGGGTGTCCGCCGCGTCGGCGGGCGGCTTGGCGGGGAGGGAGTCGATCCAGCGGCGCAGGACGACCAGGTCCTCCGGCGAGAAGACCCGGAACATCGGCCCCCGCTCCCCCACCAGCCCCCGGACGAGGGAACTGGCACCCGAGCGGCCGGGCTTGACCAGCTTGCTGCGCGCCAGGACGTCGAGCAGCGGCCCCGGGTCGGTCCGGCACTCCGCCAGCCAGGTGGCCAGCGACTTGCCCTCCAGCATGAACTGGTGGTGGTAGACGGCGCCTTCCCGGGACCGCAGGCGCATCAGCTCCGCCATGTCGAACGCGGGGTCCCCGGCCGCCACCAGCTCCGCGTGCAGCGCCTCGGACCACTCGCGCAGGGCGCCCAGCGCCCAGTGGAAGCCCGCGCGCACCGCGTCCGCGGCCCGGTCGCCCTCCTCCGCCAGCAGCTCGTCCACCGCGGTGCGGCACTGCTCGGCGGGTGACGGGCCCTCGGGGTCGCGCCGGTGGGCCGGATCGATGGCGTCCCAGTCCGCCTCCGCAGGCAGCGCCGCCCGGACCATCGCCAGGGCGGGCAGGAGCCCGACCGCACGCAGGCACAGGTCGGCTCCGAGGATCTCCGCGCGGAAGTCGTCCGGCCGTCTGCTCATCGCCAGCAGCAGCGCCGGGAGGCGGAACGCGCCCTCCGTGATGCGCTGGTCGCCGGTGAGCCGCACCGCCGGTGCCGCGTTCTCCGCGAGCCGCAGCCTGCGCAGCAGTTCGAGGTACGCGCTGCCCCGGGAGGCCGCCGGGTGGCCCGCGCCGACGTCGGCGGCGTACAGCGCGAGGATCCTCAGCACGAGGGGGGCGTCGGCGTTCCCGGGGGCGCTCAGCCACTGGAGCCAGGCGCCGGACATGAGGGACAGGGGGGCGCAGCCGAGGACGGCCCGCCGGACGAGCACCTGGCGGTGCCCTCCCGGGCGGCCGGCCGGCCGGGCCGGCGCCCCGCCGTGCCCACCCTCCGCGCCGTTCACGCCGTCCTCGTCGTCCTCGCCGTCCATGTCGTCCTCGCCGAGGAGCGCCCGGAACCGCTCGCGCTCGGCGGACGCCCAGTCGGCGGCCTGGCGGAACAGCGCGTCGAGCGATCCGTCGCCCGCCGGGGGTGCGGGGTGGTGGTGAAGCGCGGTGCGGACCTCGTCGACGAACCTGCCGTCGGGGAGGGACGCCTCCGGGTCCGCCGCGTACGCGTACACGGTGCGTGCGGAGCCACCGTCCTGCGGCAGCCCGTGCGGGCCGCCCGTCCGGTGGTGTGCGGACAGCGTCGCCGTGGCAGCTGCCTCTGGGCCTTGCATCGTTCCCCTCTCTCTCCCGCGTGGTCGAGCACCCGGGGCTGTGCGGTGCACGTCCGGTCAGAACATGGGGTAGATGGACGCGTCGTTCTTCGCCTTCCGCTTGCGCCCGAACAGCTTCGCGATGACTTTTCGCACGAACGACATGGCTGGATGCCCTCTCTTCTCTTCCGGTGCTGGTGCGTGGCCTTGGGCGTGGGACGTGGGACGTGGGGCGCGGGGCGCGGGGCCTCGGTGGGGGCTAGGAGAGGCCGAGGGAGTCGGCGAGGAGGCCGGAGACGATCTCGGTCCCGTGGTCGGTGAAGTGCGCGCGGTCCACGTACAGCCAGTCGTTCACCGTCACCGCCTCGGCGAGGACGGGGCTCATGTCGAGGAAGCGGACGTTCTGCGCCTCGCAGGCGGTGCGGAGCGCCTCGGCGTACCTGCGGCCGGACTCCATCGTGGCGATGTCGCCGTACAGCTCCCAGAAGTTGGAGACCTCGTCGAGCTCGCCGAAGACCGCCTTCTCCTCGGGTGATCCGGACTCCCGGACCCAGGTCGCGAGCGGCTGCAGTACGTAGGTGATCCGGGCGCCGGTCGGGGCCGCCAGCAGCTGCAGGGCGGCGAGGTGCCGGGTGGTCAGGTCGACGGCGTACTCGATCCGGTCCGCGAGCGGGGGCACCGTCGGGTGGTCGGTACCGTTCGCGCCGGGGCGCCGGCCGAAGCCGCGCTTCTGCTTGCGGTGCCGGACGCGCAGCTCCTCCATCTGGTCGAAGTACTCACCGCAGTTGAAGAACGCGCCGTGGTCGCCGCGCTGTGCGTCCGGCAGCCTGCTGAGCGCCAGGTCGTTCAGACCCGAGAAGACGACGATCTCCTCCACCTCGGGCAGCAGCTCCCGGTGCATCAGGAACAGCAGCAGTTCCTGCATCGAGTTGTGGCTGCGGCCGGCGAAATTGAGCCACGGGACCGACGGGGCGTACCGGGACCAGAGGCGTGACGCCATCGTGGCCGCGTCGCTGGTCGCGCCGATGCCGAACGGCGTGGAACTGCCGGCCAGCAGCCGGACCGGGCCTTGGGGCGGGTTTTCCACCGAGCCCTGCGTGGTGGCACCGTGGGAGATCCTGAATCCCAGCCGATCGGTGTTCACCGTTGCGGAACGGTACCCCGCCCGATGGAAATACATCAGGTACGGCAGGTACCGGGTTTCCGCGCGGTCGTCGAAATCGTCGTACCGCAGCATTTGCGGTGTCAGGCGTTCACGCTGGGAGTTCACGGGTAGGACGCTCCTCGATTCCGTGCTCGTTCTTCCGATGCCGATGGATCAGCGGGCCGCGGTGGAGTCGGTGCCGGGCCGCCTGCGCGAGAGGGCGCACCACGAGGTGGTCGATGTTCACGTGCCGCTCTCCTCGCATGCCGTCACGCGCCCCGTTCCCGTACTCCGCACCCGGCTCCCGGCCCGCGGCCCGCCGTACTCCTTGCGCCGTACGCACGGGCGTTCCTCCGGTTTTCCCGCCTTTCCGGTCTCCGGCTTTTCCGGATCCGAATTTCCGGCTCCGGCTTTTCCGGTGCAGCCACTTCCTCTTTTCCGCCGGTGCCGGGATTCCGTTGGGGCGTGCGTCGTTTCCGTACGACGAGAGTTTTGCCTGTTCTCGACTCCGGCTGAACCGAGCCTCGAGGTCGGGAACGCGCAACGCGGGTTCCCGAAGGGGGGACACATGCGGCAAAGGCAGGTTACATCGGCATTTTGCGGGGCGGCCGTCGGGAGAGTCGGCCGCTGCACCGAGCGCGTGAACCAGCTGTGGCGGTGGCCGTGGCCGTGGCGGTGGGCGCGGAGGTGCCCCCGGCCGACGTACCGGTACCGGGCGCTTCCAACCGGTCGGCGAGGGTAGACGAGCTCGCATGGCACACACCGGACGGGCGCGGGAGAGGCTCGCCGCTGCTGTCCGGTCGTACGGATCCGGGATGAGCACCCCAGCCTGAAAGGGAGTAGGGAGTTATCTGATGGCACGGACAGTCGTGCGGGAGAGGACCGAGGGAGAGCCACCGGGGCGAACGGCGTGGGACCGGCCACTGCTGTCGCCCGTGGGACGAGCCGTGGCCATGCTGCTGGCGTTCGTGGGGATGGTGGCGTTCGCGGTCCTGCTCGCACGCCTCACGTTGGAGCCCTCGGTCGCCTCGGAGTCACTGACCCACAGCAATCTGCGTCCGGGGGATTCCATCCGCGCGTACCTCGGGCAGCCGGACCTTCGGGACGCGGCCAAGCAGATCGGCGGCAACGTGCTGCTGGGCGTGCCGTTCGGCCTGCTGCTGCCGGTGCTGTTTCCCCGCGCCCGGGGGCTGGTTCGGGTGGCGGTGGTCACCGCCCTCGTGATGCTGCTGGTCGAACTGGTGCAGGGCGCCCTCATCACCGGGCGCGCCTTCGACATCGACGACGTCCTGCTCAACACCACGGGGGCGCTGCTCGGTTACCTGCTGCTGGGGCGACTGCTGGGGCGTGCCGTGCACCCTCGGCGCCGCCACTGGTGGCACCGTTTCACCGGGCGGCGGCACGCGGCCGCGGAGTGACGCACGGGACGAGAGCACGGGAAAGGGCCCCGTTGGTCGTGGAACCAGCGGGGCTTTCCTTCGCCGTCAGAGCCGACGGGCAGGGGCGAACCGGGTCAGGCCTCCCCCGGTCCCCTCACTCCTCAGCTCCGGCGACGACCTCCGCAGCCGCTCCGCGAGCGGCCCGCGCGCCAGGACCCGGTCCGGGAAGCGCGGCGGCGTCTCCCCCTCGTACAGCACGGCCGAGTCCCAGTCCTCGGGGTCGCCCTCCCCCTCCCGGTCGACGACCACGGCGCGGGTCGGCACCGGAAGTGCCGTCGCCGCCGCGACCACCGCCGCCTCGACCGTGTCGGCCTGCTCGGGTGTGAGGCCGTCCAGCCACAGCGTCTGGATCTCGCAACCGAGCGGTTCATACGCGTACGCGTCCACCACGTCGACGTCGGCGGAGAGCCACCAGTTCAGGGTGAGGGACGCGATGCGCAGTCCCAGCAGCCGGCCGAGCTCATCCGGCTGCATGAGGACGCCCTCACCCTCGACGTCGAGCACCACGGCCGCGCCGCGCACCGGGTGGACGAGCGCGATGCCGTGCGCCGCGAAGAGCTCCGTCTGCTCGGCGAAGACCGGTGTGGCCGCCGCCTCCCGGTACCACCGGATGAATCCGTCAGCCACTGCTCCGCTGGTCCCCTCCGGCGCACTGCCCCGGCCCTGCTGGCCGAACTGGTCGAACTGGTCGAACTGGTCGTCAGGACCTTAACGCACCGCACGTTCACCGCGATCGGCTCGCCCGGTCACCACGAGGTTGCCGTCCGGGGTGCGCCGGGCGAGGTCGCCGGTGCGGAAGTATCCGTCGGCGGTGAAGGAGCGTGCGGTGTGCTCCGGCGCCCGGTAGTAGCCCCGCACGGTGTACGGACCGCGCGCGAGGAGCTCGCCGTGCTCCCCGTCGGGCACGTCCTTGCCGTCGGCGTCGACGATGCGGATCTCGTCGTCGGGCGAGAGCGGGCGGCCCTGCGTGGTGAGCACGGTCTCGTCCGGGTCGGCGGGCCGGGTGAGGGTGAGCAGCCCCTCGGCCACGCCGAAGACCTGCTGCAGGCGGCAGCCCCATGTGGCACCCCACCGTTCGGCGGTCTCCCGGTGCCCGGGGGTGACGCCGCCGATCTGTACGAGGCGCAGGCTGCTCACGTCGGCCCGGGCCGCGGGAGGGATGTCGAGCCACGACCGGGCGGCTTCCGGCTCCAGCGACGTGAGGGTGACCCGCTCGCGTTCGATGGCCGCGAGGCATGCGGCGGGTTCCGGGTCCTCGACCAGGACGACCGTGCCGCCGACGGAGAGGGTGCCGAGGATGCCGGGGCAGCCGAAGGCGAAGTTCTCCGCGGCGGGCAGCGCGGCGAGGTACACGTCGTCCTCGGTGAGCGACACCAGTTCGGCGGCGGCCCGCGCCTGGTAGGCGTAGTCGTTGTGCGTGCGCGGAACGAGCCGGGGCGGCTCGCCCGCACCGCCGGAGAGCAGGAGGAACGCGACCTGGTCCGCGCTCTGCGCGAGCGGCGGCCCGGGCGGCGCCTCGACGGAGCCCAGCGGGAAGTAGTGGCAGCCCGACACATCGGTCGCGAGGCCGCCGTACGGGGACGGGCCGCCCGGCGCGTCCAGGGTGAACACCCTCCGCAGGAAAGGCCCTTGGGTCGCGATGTCCGCGGCCATCGCCCTGTGGTCGAATCCCCGGTACGTCGAGGGCCCGACGTACCCGACGGCCTCGGTGACACGCACGATGCGGGACACCTCGGGCGCGCGGTGGGAGACCGGGCAGAACACGGGGACCGCGCCGACGCGCATCAGTGCGAAGACGGTGACGACGAACTCGAGAACGTTCGGCAGCTGCACGACGACCCGCTGCCGGGGGCGGAGGCCGCGCAGCCGGAAGCCGGCGGCCATCCGGTCCACGCGCCGGTTCAGGTTCGCGTACGTGAGCCGGGCACCGTCCTGCACGAGCGCGGTCCGGGGCCCGTACTCCAGGGCCCAGCCGCGCAGCAGGTTGTCCAGCGTGTAGCCACGCCAGTGCCCGGCCGCCCAGTAGCGGTCGGCGAACTCCTCGGGCCAGGGCGCGCAGCCGTCGAGCATGGATCTCATTCGCGCCATCCAATCCGCCAACACCCCTCAGGACAATGCGCTTTCCCGACCATGGGCGCCGCCTCCCCTCGGTGGAACGTCCAAGGTGCGGGGAGGCGTCGCCCGGGCGGAGGGGCGGACCACGCGGGCCACGCGGTGGTCACGAGCCGCAGCAGCCGCCCGACGGGGCCTCTGCGGACCGAGCCGGGGCGGAGACGGTGGTCGCCGCGCCGAGCTGGATGAGTTCCGGGGCGGGGGCGCAGCAGCCGTCGGCGTCGTCCCCCTGGGCGTCGGGCGCGTCGAAGAGTCCCGCTCCGCCGCACACGCCGGTCTCGGGCAGCGTGAGTTCGACGCGGTCGGCGGCGTCGAGGTCGCCGGCGATGGCCGCGACGACGGAGCGGACCTGCTCGTAGCCGGTGAGCGCGAGGAACGTGGGCGCGCGCCCGTAGGACTTCATGCCGACGAGGTATACGCCCTTCTCCGGGTGGGCCAGTTCGCGGTGGCCGTGCGGGTAGACGGTGCCGCAGGAGTGCTGGTTGGGGTCGATCAGCGGGGCCAGCTCCACCGGGGCCTGGAGGCGTTCGTCGAGGCGGAGGCGGATCTCGGAGAGGAAGGCCAGGTCGGGGCGGAAGCCGGTCAGCACGATCACCTCGTCGACCGGGTCGAGACGGCGGCCGTCCTCGGCCACGAGGACGAGCCGTGCGCCGTCGCGCTCGATCGCCTCGGTGCGGAAGCCCGTGACCGCGTCCGCGTACCCCTGGTCGACGGCGGCCTTGGCGGCGAGGCCCAGAGCGCCGCGAGCGGGCAACTGGTCGGCGGTGCCGCCGCCGAAGGTGGAGCCGGAGATGCCGCGGCGCAGGATCCACACCGCTTTCGTGCCCTTCCCGTCGCCGGCCTTGGCGAGGTCGGCGAGGGTGGCGAGCGCGGTGAAGGCGGAGGCTCCGGAGCCGATGACGGCGGTGCGCCTGCCGGCGTAGCGGGCGCGTACGGCCGGGTCGTTCAGGTCGGGTACGCGGTAGGTGATGCGGTCGGCGGCGGCCTTCTCCCCGAGCGCGGGGAGACCCGACGCACCGGCGGGGCCGGGGGTCGTCCAGGTGCCGGAGGCGTCGATCACGGCGCGGGCGGGGATGCGGTCCTCGCGGCCGTCGGCGTACTCGACGTGGACGACGAACGGCTGGGTGTCGCGGTCGGCGTCGACGATCCGGTCGCGGCCGGCGCGGGAGACGCCGGTGACGGTGGCGCCGTAGCGGACGCGGTCGCCGAGGGCGTCGGCGAGCGGCTGGAGATAGCGCTCGGCCCAGTCACCGCCGGTCGGGTACGTCGTGGGGTCGGGCTTCACCCAGCCGGTCGGGGCGAGCAGCTTCTCGGCCGAGGGGTCGGTGACCTCGCCCCAGGCGGAGAAGAGCCGCACGTGCGCCCAGGCGCGCACTGCCGTACCGGCGGCCGGGCCCGCTTCCAGGACGAGGGGCTCGATGCCGCGCTCGAGGAGCCGGGAGGCGGCGGCCAGACCGACGGGCCCGGCACCGATCACGAGGGTGGGCAGCTGTTCGGTGGCGGTGGTGGTCACGGCGGTTCCCCTTGCTACTTCGACGTATGTCGATGTCCCGACGCCGCCAGGATGGCACCTGATTCGACACCCGTCAACATAGGCATTCATCAAATTACGCTGGATGGGGGAACCGCCGAGCGCGAGGGCAGGCCGGAGCGCCGATCACCCGACCTGCGTACGATCTCGCACTCACGCACCCCACTGGTTCGACGCGTGTCAACATAGACACATGTCGAATATCGAGGTGCTGCCCCTGCTCCAGCCCCAGGTCGATCCCGGGGTCGAGCCGTGCTGCCCGCCGCTCACCGAGCGCCCGCTGACGGCCGACGAAGCCGAGCGCACCGCCGTCATGTTCAAGGCGCTGGGCGATCCTGTCCGTCTGCGGCTGTTCTCGGCCGTCGCCTCCCACGAGGGCGGCGAGGCGTGTGTGTGCGACATCTCCGACGTCGGCGTCTCCCAGCCGACCGTGTCCCACCACCTGAAGAAGCTCAAGGAGGCCGGGCTCCTCTCCTCCGAGCGGCGCGGCACCTGGGTCTACTACCGCGTCGAGCCCTCCGTACTCGCCGCCATGGGGCAGCTGCTCACCAAGGCCGCCGCGGTCTGACATGCCCGCCCTCGACGTGTGACCGACCGGCCCGAGGCGCGGGTCCAGCACCCTCGGCCGGTCTCAGGCGGCCCTCCTCCAGACCTTCATGCCCAGTTGCAGGAAGGCGGCTTCTCGTAGGGCCGTCTGCTTGACCTGGATCGTGAGCACCCCGATGTCGCCGGAGGCGTTCTTGACGCAGAGCTGGCTGCCGTCGTCCGCCGCCACGAGGGACCAGGTCCGGTAGTCGGGGCCGATGGCGCCGCTCAGGAGGTGACGGCAGACGTCGAGGGAGGCGGCCTTTCCGTTGAACAGCTGCACGAACACGCTGGTGTCGCTGCTCAGCTCGCAGTCGACGTCGCTCTCGCAGTCGAGGCGGATGTCCCCCTTACGGTCCTCGCGCAGCATCGGTTCACGGAGACTCAGGGAGTTCTTCCCGTCCAGCCACGCGAGGGACAGCACGGCGGCTCCCGGCGCCGGGGAGGCGTCCGGGACGGGCTGCGACCCCCGGGAAGATCCGCCGCCCGTGGTCGGCACGGTGCTCGCAGGCGGCGCCGCGGACCGTGCGGGCTTTCTCGGTCCGGGTGTCGAGGCGGGGGTGTCCGCGGCCCGCTCGCGCAGGCCGAACCGGTCCCCGGCGAGCCACGTCAGGCCCGTCAGCAGCAGAGCGCCCGCCGTCACCGCCGCGCCCGCGATCAGCGCGGTACGCCGCCCGGGCGCCCCACCCCGTACGGGCCTCAGCGACCGCGTCGCGGCCTCGGTCGACGGAGCGGCGGGGGTGCGCACCGGGCCCGGAACGGTCGTCTCGGGTCCCGTGACCTCGCGCCACACCATCGGCCCGCCGCCGCCCGCGTCGGCTTCCGTGTCCAGTCGCCGCCGGCACCACTCGACGACCTCCGCCAACGTGGGCCGCTCCCCCGGATCCGGCGCCAGGCACCGGGCGAACAGCGGGCGCAGCGGCGCGGGCAGCCGGGACAGGTCGGGTTCCTCGTGCACGATCCGGTACAGCACGGCGGCCGCGACGCCATCCCCGTACAGCGGTTGGCCCAGCGCCGCGAAGGCCGCCGTCTGGGCGAGCGCGAAGACGTCGGTCGCCGGGGTGACCGCACCGGCGGTCGCCTGCTCGGGGGCCATGAAGTGGGGCGTGCCGACGGTGGTGCCGGTGGCGGTGTACGAGGAGAGGTCGGCGGCGGTCGCGATACCGAAGTCGATCACCCGTGGCCCGTCGGCGGCCAGCAGCACGTTCGACGGCTTGAGGTCCCGGTGCACGATCCCCGCGGCGTGGATCGCCTGGAGCGCCTCGGCCACGCCGACCATCAGCCACAGCACGGCGGACACCGGCAGCGGACCGCGCCGGGCGACGGCCTCCGTCAGGGACGGCCCGGGCACGTACAACGTGGCGAGCCACGGGGGGACGCCGTCGGTGTCGGCGTCGACGAGTTCCGCGGTGTACGCGCCCCTGACCCGGCGGGCGGCCTCCACCTCCCGGCGGAACCGCCGCCGGAAGTCCGGGTCGTCGGCCAGTTCCGGCCGCACCACCTTGATCGCCACGGGGCGGCCGCCCTGGGTGTGCGACAAGTACACCCGGCCCATGCCCCCGGCGCCGAGCCGGGCCGCGAGGCGGTACCCGGCCACGACGGAAGGGTCGTCCGCCTGGAGCGGCTGGAACACCTCGGCGGTGCTGCTCATCGGACGGTCGCCCTCCCCCTGATCCCCGACCGGCCGACGGGCCGACCCGGGACAGAAGCCTAAACGGGCCGCGTGGACCCGCTGACCTGGGATGCTCCCCTCCCGGGCGCACACCGGGACCGGCGCGGCCTCTCCCTTGGGACTGCTCGGTCTCCGCCCAGGCTCTTGTCGACCGGTCGATAGTCTTCGTCCCCATGACGCGCGTTTGGCTCCCGCCGATCCTGCTGGTGCTGTGTGGCTCCACCCTTGCCGCGGGGCTCGCCTTGAGCGGGACTCCTGGCGCAGCCGCAGCCGTCCTGCTGGCCTTCGTGCTGCTCGCAGGCGTGAACTCACCTCTGATCTTTCCGAGGTCGATCGGCGCGCTGGAAGCACAGCGCCTCAGTGCGGTCGACGGCCGACCAGTCGTCTTCTGGCGGCCGGGCTGCACGTACTGCCTTCGACTGCGCATCCGGCTGGGCCGTAGCGCCCACCAGGTGCACTGGGTCGACATCTGGCGCGACCCGGCCGGAGCGGCAGCGGTGAGGGCGGCCAACGACGGCAACGAGACGGTGCCGACCGTCATCGTGGCGAACCGGCCGCACACCAACCCCGATCCTGCGTGGGTGCGCGAACAGCTCTCCCGTTCTGCCTGATCGGGACGCAGCAGAGGACAGGTCACTCCCGGCGATCGAGCCGGCAGTCGGCGCGACGGCAGAGGCGTGCGGGCAGGACGCGTCGGGCATCACGGGCGCCGGGGCCGCAGCGGGACGGTGGGGGCCGGTGGGGCCCATCGGCGGTTGGGAGGCGGCGTGGAGGAGACGCCGTAGTCCTTCTTGAGGTTCTCGGGGATGGCGTAGTGCATCACGCGTCCGCGTGTGAGGGTCGACAGCTCGAAGATGGTGGTGAGGTGACCGAGACGGTCCAAAGCCCAGGCGCCGAACGGGGAGCGGTCCTCGATGGTCTCCAGGACACCGAGGAGACGGGGAACGGCCTTGACGACGGTGTCCCAGCGCGTGCTGGGCACCCCCAGCCAGTCGGCACACGTATCCCCGACGAGGTAGCGGATGAGCGCGGAGACGATCGGGTCGAAGAGCGTACCGGGCACGACCTCCTCGTAGAGGTCGATCAGCTGCCGGGTCAGGAGCACTCCCTCCTCGGAGGGCCCCATGTGCCGGATCATGTACAGGTCGAGGAACTGGCGGGCCTCGTCCAGGGATTGGGGGACGGCGTCCTGATCGACGCCGAGCATGGCGCCGACCACCCGCCAGGCGTAGTAGTAGGCGTCCGCACCCTCCATGGACATGTGGATGCCGAGGCGGTGCAGGCTGTCCAGGACGAGCAGGGAGAAGAACATCTGCCCGCCGATCATGTCCTCCTGGCAGATCGGCACCCCCGACTCCGCGGTGTTCCACCGGTTCTCGCGCTTGAGGTGGTGGCGGATGGAGGCGTGCAGCAGGCGGACCTTCTGCGCGGCCGGAATGAAGCGGCTGCCGGCCTCGAAGGCGTCGGGCTGCATCAGGTAGACGGTGAACTGGCCCGTCTCCGCCATCCGCTTGGAGGGGTACTTCAGACCGTGCGTCGCCGACAGGAGCTTGGCCACGTGGGGGACGACGTAGCAGGCGGGCATGGAGGCGAACGACAGGGCAGTGGAGATGTGCACGTTGTTGTCGGCGAAGAAGAGGCGCGCCTTCTCCATCTCACCCCAGTCGACCCAGGCCGGCGGGCTGCTCGTGGCGTGAAGGTACTCACGCGCGACGTCGGGCAGACCGTCCGGCAGTGGAGCGCCGACGGTGGAGACGTACCGCATCAGCGTGTTGAACTTCCCCACCTCCCCACGTTCGAAGAGGGTGGCGACCGTGGCATCGGCCAGATCATCGCCGGCCTGTCGCAGGGCGTTCATGGACGCTTCGGTGTAGGTCATGGCAGGGCTCCTTGATCTCCGTCAGGAACGGCGGACCGCTGCCGAGTGCGCCAGGGCGGTGAGAGCGGTGGCGGCGGGCGCGGGCAGGTTCAGCTCGTCGAAGGCGCGGAGAGCCTCCTCGACCCTCGCGTTGATCATGTTTTCGATGCGGTCGGGCGCCTTCAACCGGCGCATCACGTCGCGTACGGCCTCCACACCGTCCTCGTCCGGGTCGTCCGTGGCGCCCGGGTCGCCCGGGTCGTCCCGGCCGAGCAGGTGACGCAGCCGCTCGCGTTCGTCCTCCCCGGCGAGTCGCCAGGTCTCCGCGAGGAGGGCGGTGGGCCGATGGCCGCGTACGTCGTCGGCGCCGGCCTTTCCGGTGAGCACAGGGTCTCCGAACATGCCGAGCAGGTCGTCCCTCAGCTGGAACGCCTCCCCCAGCGGCACACCGTACGCGGAGTAACCCTCGCGCAGCCGCGCATCGGCCCCCGCGAGCGCGCCGCCGATCAGCAGTGGCTGCTCCACGGTGTACTTGGCCGTCTTGTAGCGGATCACCTTCAGCGACGCCGCCGTGTCGGGGGCCGCGCCCGTGTGCAGGATCTCCAGGCACTCCCCCGCGATGAGGTCCCTGGCCAGCGCCGCCCACAGGGGGCGGGCCCGGCCCAGGTAGGCGGCGGGCAGACCGCTGGTGATGAACAGTTGTCCGGCCAGCGACATCAGCAGATCCCCGACCAGCATGGCCAGTGACCGGGCGGCCCCGGCGGGCCGCGGATGGTGCTCCACAAGACCGCGCAGGGCCAGGTGTGCGGTCGGCCGGCCGTGCCGCAGCGGACTGTCGTCGATGAGGTCGTCGTGTACCACCGCGGCCGCGTGCACCAGTTCCATGGAGGCCGCCGCCCTCACCAGCGCGTCGCTGTCCGGCTGTCCCACCGCGCGCCAGCCCCAGTAACAGAACGCCGCCCGCAGCCGTTTGCCGGCCGCGACCGCCGCCTCCACCTCGTCGGCCACCGGACCCAACACCGGGTCGACCGCCGCGAGCCGGTCGGCCTCCTCCGCTACGAAACGCCGCAGCACCTCGTCGACACGCGCCTTGAACGCGCCCGGATCCCACAACTCAGACGTCATCGTCGGCCCGCCGAGCCACCGCGTGCCGGGCGAGCACCTCGAGGTAGGCCGGAGGTGCCACCGCGTACCGGTCGAGGACCAGGCGCCCGCGCGCCATCAGGTCCCGCTCGGTCTCCGACGCCAGCTGAGCGGCGTCCGAACGTCTCAGCAACCCCCTCACGGTGCCGAGTGCCGTTCCCAGTGCGCCCACCGCCACATCCGCCAACCCCGCGGCCAGCAGGACCGCCCGCCCGTCCCGTCCCCCACTCACTCCCGTATCCCGCGTCATGCCATCCCCTAGCCACACTGCGTCCGACGTCGTCACCGCGCTACGCGGAACAGCGTGGTGCCGAACCGGGCATCGGGGCAGGGGAACTCACCAACGAGTGATCATGTCGATCGGCCGTACGGCTCACCTGCGCGCGGCCGGGTGTACGGCTTGTGTACGGCATCTGTACGGCTCCGCGTCCGCATGCCGAGCAGCCCTGCCGGGTCGTATGCGCGAGGGTGACGTCATCCTTGCCGTACTTGTCCGGGAAAGCCGAGCCCGCCGTCCCGTGGATGGGCAACCATCAGCCCCTGTGACGCCACGAGTTGAGCCTCGGTAACCGTGCAACGAGCTCGCTAGCCGTCGAGGAGGAAGTACACCGCCATCACGGCGTGGTAGACGATCATGGCGCTGCAGCAGACGACGAGGACGGCGCCCGCGTAGGTGTTCACCAGGTGCGTGAACGGCGATGCCGGCACGAGCACGTCCGTCGGGTCCTCCTCGCGGTACACGGCAACCGCCGCGTACACCGACTGAATACGGTCCGCGGCCTCCAACGGCTGACCGGCACCCGGCACCCGGCACCCGGCACCCGGCACCCGGCAGGGGAACTGGCGCAGCCGCCTTGGTCCGGCCCCTGTCGTCGTCACAAGCCGTCAGGCAAGCTCATAGCAAGCAGGTTGGCATGCTCGCGCCAATCCTCCTGTCCCCCTCTCGGTCCCCAACGGGGCCCGAGCCCCCACGTATGAAAGGACAGTGATGGTGCACTACTTACGGTTGGGTATAGCCGGCGCCGCAGCGGGGGTGCTCCTGACCGCGGTACCGGCGGCGCACGCCGCGTCCGCGGCCGAGCCCACCACGGCGGAGTACGTGGCCGCGCAGGTCACACTCCGCTACGACGACAGCCGAGCAGGAGGCTGGGAACAGGCGATCTCTGCCGGGGTCGCCGCGTGGAACGGCAACGTCGGCAACGTCAAGCTGGTCAAGGCCGCCCCTGGCAGTCGGGCGGAGATCGTGATCGTCGCCACCACCGGCTGGCCGCAGGCCACGCTCGGACCGGTCCGGCCGGGCGGCCAGGTCCGGGTCGAACTCGGCAGCCAGGCCGTCGCCCAGGGCTATGACAAGACCCGCATCGTCGCCCACGAACTCGGCCACAACCTGGGCCTGCCGGACACCAAGCCCGGCCCCTGCTCGCAGCTGATGTCGGGCTCCAGCGCCGGTACGAGCTGCCGTAACGCAGTGCCCGACGCGACCGAACGCCGGCGGGTCGAGAACGCGTACTCGGGCAGCGCCGCGGCACACACCCCGACCGACGGCCGCGTGCTGGTGGACGCGCCGTAGCCCCTAAGGGCCACCGCGACGTGACGGTGCCTGACCCCAGCCATACCGCGGCAGGCATCGTCACCCGGCAACGGCACCCGGCGCATAGCCGACGCGGCCTGTGCACGGGACCTTCACCGTCTCGTCCCGTGAGTGTCGACTACGCCAACAACCGCGGAACATCGGCTCGTTGTCGTTGACGTGGACACACTGGTAGTGGCGCTTTCTCCGCGCTGGAGCAGCGTAGCCCTCGCTGATCGCCACGTCGGACCGTCCCTGGCACGCTGCATCGGGTGCCTGCTCACTGTCGACGCTGAAGGCTCCGCCTTGAGAGGATCGCGCCGACGGGCCGCAGGGCTCCCGGTCTGCCTCCTGAAGCGGGCCTTTACGCCGAGATGCCCTGCCACAAGCGCCTGCCTCAGCGCCCGGCCAGGCCCTCGTACACCACCGCGGACCGCCCGAGGGCGGGCGTCGCGACCAGTCCGCCGGGACGGCTCCAGGCGGAACTGCAAGGACGTGAAGCCGACGGCAAAGTGGTGCGTGCCGAAGGTGCGGTTTGCTTCGACCTGGCAGCCGTGGCGGGAGCGGTGCCTCGATCCGGCCGTGGGCACGGCGATGCGCCCGGTGAGAGCGTGGGCCAAGACGCCGAACGGAGTCGTCGAGTCGATCCGCGGTCCTCGACGCCGCCGCGGCCGGCGAGGCCGGCACGTTCCCGGCTACGACCCGCTCAGGTCGCCGTCCGCTGCCCCACGTGATGCCACTGGGCGGTCCGACGCCTCAGGATGTCCAGGACGGAGCGTACGAAGACCGCTTGTATGAAGGCGTCGTAGAGGAGTTCGGGGATCAGTGGCAGTGCGAGCAGGCGTGCGCGCCTGCCGTCGCGCCAGACCGTGAGGAGCCGTTCCAGGACGAACAGGGCGCCGACGGCGATCCACAGCGGATGCCAGCCCCAGGTGTGGGTGACGGCTGTGATCAGGACCAGGAGCAGGTACAGGGAGAAGGCGATGGTGCCGGCACCGATGCCCAACTGCTGCCCCCAGTATCGCCAGGTGACCGACGTGAGGCCGTAGTGGCGCAGGTTCTCCAGCGCTCCACGCTGCCAACGCAGCCGCTGGCGCCACAGGTCCTTCCAGCTCGGCATGATCTCCGTGACGACCCGGCACTCGGGCGGCGAGACGAGATCCCATCGCAGGGTTTTCAGCGCGAGGGTGAGTTCGTTGTCCTCGGTGAGGGCCAAGGTGTCGTAGACGTGGCCCGGAGTACCGGGCAGGAGGTCGCCCCGTGCCTGCGCGACGTCCCGCAGCGCCCGCGCTCTGATGACTGAGGCCGTACCCGTGAGGACCATGACCCGGCCACCGCGGCGGGATATCTCGCGGCCGTAGCGGGTGTACTCATTGCGTTGGAACTGCCCCAGCACTCCCCCGCCCGGCGCTCCGTAGAAGACGCCGCCCACCGCGCCGAGCCGGTCCGAGCCCGCCAGGAGGCGCTCCGCCGTCGACAGGAACTCCGTGTCGATCACCGAGTCGGCATCCATGACCAGAACGGCGTCGTCGTCACCCAGCTCGGGCAGCAGCCGTGCGAGCGCCTGGTTCAGCGCGCCGGCCTTGCGCGCGCGGTTGTGCGCGGTCTCCCACACATCCGCGCCCGCCACGCGGGCGACGTCGACGGTGTCGTCGGTGCTGTTGTCGCTGATGACCACGACACGGTCCGGCACTCGGCGCTGCGCTCGCAGCGAGTCGAGTGTTGCGGTGATCCCCGCCGCCTCGTTGTGGGCGGGAATGAGCGCGATCAGTGCCACGGTCCGGTCCTTCCGACGATCACTTGCCGTACGCGGCCGCAGGGCGGTGCGGCCGTACGGCCACCATGCGTGACGCGGGGGCGGCCATACGTCCGGCCACGGGAGGCACGCGGCGCGCGGCATACAGCCGCCGGAGTACTCCGGCTTGTCATCCCCGGGCGGACGCGGCTCGGGCGGGCTACCGGGCACGGTGGTCCACGGTCCCGGAATACGGATAGAGGGAAGGTCATCGATGTACACAAGCGCTGCCGGCGCCTCCGGCGCCGGATTC
Organism: Streptomyces sp. NPDC045998; assembly: GCF_056430285.1. NCBI lineage: Bacteria > Bacillati > Actinomycetota > Actinomycetes > Kitasatosporales > Streptomycetaceae > Streptomyces > Streptomyces sp. NPDC045998. Next base: position 343,954 of record NZ_JBWKLJ010000009.1, on the reverse strand, counting down.
ACGGGTGCGCTCGCCACGACCGGGCTCCACGCGCTGACGTGGACGGTCGCCGCGTCGACTCTGCTGTTCGCCGCGCTGGCGCTGATGAAGATCCTGCCCCGGCGCCGCTGAGGCGGTCCCCGCGATGTACGAGACCCCTGCGGCCCGGTCAGGCGTCAGCGTGACCGGGCCGCAGGAGGCCGCTCTCGTACGCGATGACAACCAGCTGGGCACGGTCGCGGGCGGCCAGTTTGGTCAGGATGCGGCTGACGTGCGTCTTGGCGGTGAGCGGCGAGAGGTGCAGCATGGCGGCGATCTCGTCGTTGGAGTGGCCCCGGCCGACGAGGGCGAGTACCTCCCGTTCGCGGGGGCTGAGCAGGTCCAGCCCGACGGGCCCGGTGGGCGCGGCGGCTTCCCGGTGGACGAATTTCTCGACGAGGTGACGGGTGCGCCGCGGCAACAGCAGGCTGTCCCCGGCGGCGACGGTCCGGATCGCCGAGAGCAATTCCCTGGGCTCGGTGTCCTTCATCATGAAGCCGCTCGCGCCCGCCTTGAGGGCGGTGAGCACGTAGTCGTCCTGCCCGAACGTCGTGAGGACCACGACCTTGGTGGCGGTCAGCGCCGGGTCCGCGCAGATCTCCCGGGTTGCTTCCAGCCCGTCCATACCGGGCATGCGGATGTCCATCAGCACCACGTCGGGCGCCAGCGCGCGTGTCATGTCCACGGCTTGGCTGCCGTCGGCCGCCTCGCCGGCCACCTCCAGCCCCGGCTCCGATTCGATCAGGGACCGCAGCCCTCCGCGAATCAGGGCTTGGTCATCCGCCAGCAGCACCCGCACTGTCATGACGCCTCCGTCGGAATGCGCGCCGTCACCCGGAATCCCGGCGACAGCCGATCAACCCTCAGTCCGCCGCCGGCGGCCTCGACACGCTCGCGCATGCCCCGCAGGCCCAGGCCGCTGCCCCCGCCGGAGCCGCCCGTGCCCCGGCCGTCGTCCTCCACGCTCACCCGGAGCTCGTGGTCCCGGAAATCCATGGACACCAGGACGCCGGTGCCGACCCCGGAGTGCTTGAGCGCGTTGGTCAGGGTCTCCTGCACGAGCCGGTAGACCGTCGTCCCGACGACCGTCGGCAGGGGCCGCACGTCTCCGTGCCGGACATGCTCGATCGTGAGTCCGGCGGCCCGCGCCCGCTCGATCAGGCCCGGGATCTCGCCGAGGCCGGGGACCGGGCCTCTCGGCGGCGTCTCGTCCTCGGCGGCACGGAGCAGCCCGAGGGTCGTGCGGATCTCCTCCAGAGCCGTGGCGCTGGTGGTCCGGATCATCTCCAGGGACTTCTCGGTGGTGGTCGGGTCCTTGTGCACCAAGTGGACGGCGACTCCGGCCTGCACGTTGATCACCGCGATGCTGTGGCCGATCACATCGTGGAGCTCCTGGGCGATCCGCAGGCGCTCCTCGTCGACCCGGCGCCGCGCCTCGGCTTCCCGGGACTGCTCGGCCTTGCGGGCCCTCTCCTCCGCCATCTCCCTGAATTTCCGCTGGCTCTGTACCGCCACGCCGATCGCGGTGGCGGCCACGAACCAGCCCAGCTGGGTCCCGTTGCGCAGGGTGAAGGGCGGGATGTGCCTCACCAGCTGTACCTGCGTGAACACGGCGATCACCGCCACCAGGGTGCACATCGTCGAGACGCGGACGGACAGGCGCGCACCGATCGAGTACAGCGCGACCAGTACGGGTGCGCCCGCCGGGAACACCAGCTTGGTGACGTGGATGGAGGCGAGCGTGCCGGCTGTCGCGACCACGAAGGCGGTCACGGGAAACCGGCGGCACAGGGGCAGCACCCCGCAGCTGACGGCCGCCGCGACGACCGCGGGCCACGTCGGCCCCTCGCCTTCGGTCAGTCCGGGGAGAAAGGCCACGAGTGCGAAGAGGCCCACTGTCGCCGGCCATGCCCTCAAGGCGCGTGCCATGTCCTGACCCTAAAAGAGGGGCGTCGCCTGAGCCACCGCTGCGCTTCGGGCAGAGCCGGAGACGAAGGGTGACCATGACGCGGGGATGCGCCCCGGTGTGTACCGCCCGGAGAGCACCTGCATCGCGCAGATGTCTTCCGGGGAGGGATGTTCGCCCCCCCGGGCGGGCGAATCCGAAGGTGTTCAAAGCGCGGCCCGACCGCGCGCCCCGCTCAGGAATCGTCCTCGGAGCACTGCCCGGTTTCGACGCGGAAAGCTGCCCGCGGCGGAGGGTCACCGTACCGACCCGTAGGACGGACGGGTCCACCGGCAACCAGGCCTTCACCGTTCGTGGCCGCACCGCCCAGGCCGCCCTGGCACGCGCGGCCGTCCAGGCGAATTGGCCCGGCGCCCGGCGTCACCGCCGAGGCGCGTCGGTGGACATCGGGGCGGCCACCGCCGAGCGGATCCACACCGACTGGGAGCGGCTCGCGGCACAGGGAGGCTGGGCGTGAGGCTCGCCCACCGGCCACCTTGCTCAGACGGTGGGCGCGCTTCGGGCGGGCCCTTCCGCCTACCGTCTCCGCGCGCCGCTCGGCCGGTCGAACGCGCGGAGGCGCGGAGGCGCGGAGGCGCGGAGGCGCTGACCTTCACGGGTTGCGCATGCCGCCCGACGAGGGCGGGGTATCACCCTGCATCAGGGCAGCTCCCACGGACGGCGCGGGATCGTGAAGAATCGCGTACGACTACGCGGTGGGGGCACTTTCAGGAGGTGCGGCACAGTGTCAGGTGGTGCTCAGCGGGTTCCCGCCATGCGGCCCGTGGTGCAGGAGACGTACGGCCCCGCCGACCTGAGCGGGGAGCGGATCTTCGCCGGAGGGTTCATCAACTTCGGCCATTGGGGAGCCATCGACCTGGCACTGCCGCTCGGCGAGGCGGAACGGATCCGCAGCCAGGAGGATCTCTACCGTCTTGTCCTGGACGCCCTCGGGCCACCCCGAGGAGGGAAAGGCCTGGAAGTGGGCTGCGGGCTCGGCATGGGATGTGCGGTGGCCCTGCGGGAACACGGCTTCGCCGCGATCACCGGTATGGACATTCATCCGGAGCAGCTGCGGCGGGCGCGCAGCGCGCATACCGATCTGCTGCGCGAGGAACCGGCACGGCTGCGGCTCGCCCAGGGGGCTGCGGAGAGCATGCCGTTCGAAGACGAGGAGTTCGACGCTGTCCTCAGCGTGGAAGCCGCTCAGCACTTCCCGGATCTCGGCGCCTTCGCAGCCGAGACGCGGAGGGTGCTGCGACCAGGTGGCCGGGTGGCCGTCGCCAGCTTCTTCACCGTGGACGACGCGCCCGGTCGGCCCGGGGAACTCGCGCGGCTGCTGGACACGTTCGCGAGCGGCCTGGACATCGCACGGCCGGTGCGAGCGCTCGCCGATGCGTTCCTGGAGGCCGGGTTCGCGGACGTGGGCGTGGAGTCGATCGGGCCGCATGTCTGGCCCGGGTGGGACCTCTGGCTCAGCCAGTGGTGGGCCCCGGGGACCTGGCCGCGGAACTTTCTGCGTGCCTACGAGCAACGGATCCTTGACTACTACCTCGTCACGGCAGGTTGATCGACGCCCACCCGCCAGGGCGGCAACGGCTGAACACGGCAGGCCCGGTGGAGCTGCACCGGGCCGCCGAGGCGGCCGGTACTGACCGGGGCGGAACACCGGCGTGGAGCTGTCGGCCGGGAGTTCGACGGCTCCGTGGTCGGTGGGGGCGCCATGAGCGGCGTGGAGAAGCGGCTGGTGAGCGGGAAGTCGGTCGCCGCGCGGCCGGCGCAGCACCACCCGCTCAACGGCTGATGTGGGGGAGAGCCGAAGCCATGGACCTTCGCAGGTTGGAGGTCCGGCGGTGTCCTTCCGTGGGCGTGGGCACCGTTGTTGAGGCTGGTACAACTGGCCCCGAACGCCGGGGACAGGCAGTCACCGATACCACCGGCCGACGCCGGCGACACGGTACCGATGGTCATGCCTACAGCCGCCGCAACGACCCCCGCCAGCGTATGCCCCTGCTTGATCATGCCCGCCAACGATCTGCTCGCCGCCAGTCACCACGGGACTGGCTCGATGGCCGACCGGCTGAGGCGCACGCGGCATCGCTCGACTCCGGCGGAGGCCCGGGCGTCTGGACACCGTCGTGATGACGTGGGCTTTTACGTCAGCACCAAACCAGCACGGGAGTCAGCACGGCGCCTCCACATCATTCCCGGATGACTCACGTTGAGCAGCGTCTTTCGTGGCCTCGTCGAGGGGCTCGCAAAGCCTTCGTGCGCGTCCCCATGGTGGGCACGCGCACTCCCCATCACAGAACTATGGTGCCCAACCACATACGCCTCTGACCTGCGCGTTCCTACCGTGTGGCGACACGTATACGTCCCCGTCGAACGCCAGGAAGTGGTGCCGGTGTCCACCCCCGCGACCGCTCCGCCAGCCCCCTCCCGTCTCAAGCGCATCGTCGCCGCCAGCCTCATCGGCACGACCATCGAGTGATACGACAACTCATCCGAGCAGAGCCACGACCTGCGGTTTTCGCGTCATTGCCTCGTCTATGGCTGGAGTTCGCGCTGGTACCAGGTGCCTGACTTGCCGCCGAGATCGGCCGGGGTGGCAGGGCCAACCGGGACGAACCCGGCCTTGGCCAAAACCTTCTGGGAGGCGGCGTTGTCGTGGGAGGTGGCCGCCCGCAGTGTGCGCAGGCCGTGCCTCGCTGTCGCCATCCGGCACAGCTCCCGGACGGTCGCGGTCGCCACGCCGCGGCCGGCGACCCGCTCCGCGACCCGGTAGCCGAGTCTGGCAGTGCCGTCCTCCACGTCGTACAGGTTGAACCTGCCGAGTACCGAGCCGTCCTCGGCGACGAGCACGTAGAAGGCGCAGATGCCGGCCTCCTGCTCGGCCAGCGAGGCGTTGTACCGGTCGGTGAACTGGTCGAAGAATTCGTCGCCGCGGTCGGGGATCGAGGCAGCGAAGTAGGCGCGGTTCGCCAGCTCGAAGGCCAGGACCGCCGGGGCGTGGCCGGCATGCAGCGGCTTCAGCATGGGCATGGCCCGACCTTACCCAGGTGATCCGGTGAGGCCACCTGGTTTTTAGCAGCCAGCTCCAAGACCAGGGCACATAACGATCTACGACTGGAGTACTAGGCGCCGCGGCTCTAACGATTGGTACTGATCACAGCCATTCTCCGATCGCGGCGACAAGGACGGTGGCTTCAGCGACGGCGAGTTTGTCGAATCGGGTGGCGACCGCCCGGTGTCTATCGTCTTGAGCCGGTTGATCCCGCACTCGACCGCATGGCGCTCGCGGTAGTCGACCGGGTCGAAGCGCGGCGGCCGGCCGCCGCGGGCGCCGAGCTTCTGGCGGTTGCGCGTCACCCCGCTTGCGGGCCCGGCCCCGTGCTGATGGGCGCGGCACACCGTGGAGGCGACGCTCAGGTCCCACGTGATCGCACCCTTCGCGTCGGCCAGGGTCTGGAGCCGGGTGAGGACCCGGTGCCAGGTTCCGTCCCGCTGCCAGCGCCGGAACAGGTCGTAGACCCGTCCCCACGGCGCGTACTCGACGGGCACGTGCCGCCATGGAACCCCGGTCCGGACCCGGAACCGTATGCCGTCGATCAGCTGCCGCCGAGGCCGGACGGGTGGGCGCCCGCCCTGGCGCCCTTCGGCAACAGCGGCTCCAGCACCGCCCACTGCTCGTCCCTGAGATCTCCCCACCCCATGAAGCGTGATCATCCACAGCCCAGGGTCCACTTTCGGCACACGGCCCAGCGCCATGTCGGTGCGCCGCTTGAAGTCGCGGCATCGTCAACGGATCGTCTCCGAGCCGGTGGGTTGCGGATCCGCCTGGGCCGGGCCGGTTGCAGGACTCCCGCCATACGGGGCGTTCGGCAGCGTGGGTGAATGCTCTCGTTCGTTGGTACGACGGCGCAGCCACGCCGCCTCGGCGGGCGTTCGGGGGTTCGGTCAGATCTCGGTCGCCTGTGATCGATCCATATGGGCAGGGGGCACGCGGATGGCGAGCACGGCCACGTCGTCGTCGTTGTCCATCGGGCGGGCGTCCATCAGGACGTCGGTGAAGGTTTCCAGCGGGTGGTCGGCGAGGTGGGCGGCGTGCCGACGCAGGCGTTCCAGGCCGTCGTCGATGGTGTGCCGGGGGGATTCGACCAGTCCGTCGGTGTAGAGCACCAGCGTCGACAGGGGCGGCAGCGTGCTGACGGCGTCGGAGCGTTGGAGGCCGGCCTGGGCTCCGAGCAGGATGCCCTGGCCGTCGTTGAGGTAGTGCGCCCGGCCGTCGTGGGTGACCAGCAGGGGAGGTGGGTGTCCCGCGTTGGTCCACCGCAGGTCCCACTGCCCGTCGGAGCGGGGCTGGAGCCGGCCCAGGATCGCGGTGGCCATGCCGACATCGGTGATGTGGGGCAGGGCCTGGTCGAACCGGTCCATGATGACGCTGGGCGGCTCGTGCTGGGACCAGGCGTAGGCGCGCAGGATGTTGCGGAGCTGGGCCATGCCCGCCGCGGCGTCCAGGTCGTGGCCGGCGACGTCACCGATGACCAGGGCGAGAGCCTGGTCGGACAGGTGGAAGACGTCGTACCAGTCGCCGCCGACCTGGGAGGCGTGCGGCGCGGGCAGGTAGCGGGCGGTCATGCTCAGGCCAGGGATTGCGGGCAGGTGCGGCAGCAGGTGGCGTTGCATGGTCTCGGCGACCTTGCGCTGGCGCTGGTAGAGGCGTGCGTTGTCCAAGGCCAGGCCGGCCCGGCGGGTGATGTCCTCGAGCAGGGGGATCTCGGCGGTGGTGAAGGGTTCGGGCTGCTTGGACCGGCCGAGGGTGAGTGCGCCGAGGACTTCTCGCAGGCCGCGGATGGGCGCGATGACCGCGGAATGCATGCCGCTGGTGTCGAAGAGTCTGCGTTGCTCGACGGCGATGTGGGAGTCCGGCGGGCCTTGATACGTCTGTGGTGTCGCCAGAGTGGATCCGGCGCCGCGCAGGGCCCGGGACAGCGGCAGCGGCGATGTTTCGGGGACGGAGAGCAGGGATCCCTGCAGGTCCTGTCTGCGGCGGATGCGCCCCTCGTCGTCATGGGCGACCACGGCTCGCTGGATCGCGCCGCTTTCGGTGATGAGGTCGATCACGACCCAGTCCGCCAGCATCGGGACGACCAGCCGAACGAGTCGGTCCAGCGCCTCGTTGACGTCCAGGGTGGCGGTCAGCTGCGTGGTGGTCTCGGCCAGCAACGCCAGCCGCTCCAGTTCCGGGAGCAGTCCCGCGTGGACGGGGGACGCCGGCAGGGCAACCCCGGCCGGATCGTACTCATGGAACACCACCAAAGCCCCCGTCTCCTCGGCGGTGAAGCGAAGGGGGGATACCAGCCAGGACGCCTTGAGCAGTGAGCCGTCTCCTCGTGCGAAGAAGCCGCGTTCCTCCTGGCGCACCTGCCCGGCGATGGAGGCTTCGATCATCGAGCAGCTGCTGCGCGACATGGTCGTCCCATTGGCCTGTCGGTGCAGCAGGTCGTGCGCATCGCGTCCCAGCAGATCGTCCGCCGTACGGTGCAGGAGCATCTGCGCCTGAGCGTTCACAGCGACGACGTTCCAATCGGCGTCCACCGCGTAGGCCCCTGCTCCCAGCCGGTCCAGCGCCCCTCCCAAAAGGCGCTGCAACGTCCCGAGACGCTCATGAGGACCGGCCGCATCGGTCGATCTGCGCATCCCCTGCACCTCCACATTCAGGACGGGTCAGTACACCCGTTTGCCCCGCATCCGGCCAGGGAGTCGTCGCTGACCTCACCATCGTAGACACGCCCGGAGGCACGGCGCCGCAGCCGCTTGACACATCGCTGTATCGGGCTCCGTGCGCGTTGCCACGTCCAACGGGAAGGGATCGTGGGTGAGGAACCGGCGTCGGCACTCGGCGCAGAACACGCGAGACGCCCACGTGGAAGTCCTTGTATGTCAGACGCCTCCGAGAAGACCACGCGACCGGCTGACCCGTTGGCCGGTGGTTGCCTCCGAAAGGGCGTCAGGACGCTGTGGTTTCGTTGTTGATCATTTCGTTGACCGCGGTGAAGCCGCCCCTGGCGAACGCGGCACGCTGGCGGTCGGCGGGGGTGCCTTCGCGTAGGAGGCGGTGGACGAGTGAGGTGACCTGGCGGGCGTCCCCGGACGCGTCGAGAGCGGGGGCGATGTGTTCCAGGAGCCCGTACAGCACATCGCCTGCGCTGCGGCGCCTGCCTTCGTGATCCACCAGGGTGGCGGTGAGCCCGTAGCGGGCGGCGTGCCAGTTCGCCGCCTGTAGCAGCTCGGGCGGGGGTACGGTCAGCGGCGCGCCCGCCTTGACGTCGGTGATGGCCGTGGCGATCAGGCCACGGACGATGCCGGCGAACATGACCGCCTCTTCCGCCCGCAGCTGCACGTCGGGGCAGCGGACCTCGATCGTCGGGTAGCGGTCGGACAGGCGGGCCTGCCAGTACAGCTGCCCCCTGTCCATGATCGCGCCGGAGTGCAGCAGGTGCTCCATCCTGCGCTCGTAGTCGGCCAGGCTTTCGAAGTGCGGTGGCGGTCCGCTGACCTGCCACCGTCCGAAGACGACGGTCCGCCAGCTCGCGAACCCTGTGTCCTCGCCGTCCCAGAACGGCGAGTTGGCCGACATGGCGACCAGGACCGGAAGCCAGGGCCGGATCCGGTTGAGGGCCGCGATGCCGATCTCGGAGTCGGGCACGGCGGCGTGTATGTGCATGCCGTTGATCAGCTGCTCGGCGACCAGTTGCGGCGCCTGCTCGCACATGGCGCGGTAGCGCGCACCGTCCGTCACCAAGGGCGGCTTGTGCTCCCTGAGCGGCGGCGTTCCGGTGGCGGCCAGCCGGCACCCGTGCGCCTCGGCGGCGGTGGCGAGTGCGTGCCGCAGGCGCAGGAGATGACCGCCGACCTCGTCGAGCGTGGTGCAGACGGGAGTGGCGACCTCCACCTGCACCTGGAGCAGCTCGGCCTGCACTTCCGACGCGTCGACGGCCCGCTCCAGGCCGGCCGCCGCCCGTACGGCCTCCGCCGCGGGCGTCGGCAGACCGGTCGCCGCGTCCAGGAGGAGGTACTCCTCCTCCACCCCCACCGTGATAAGGCTCATCTGTTCCCCCCTCGTACGGATGCCGCTGCCGTCGGACGGCAGGGCGCGGTCTGTCGTCGCTGCACCCGGGTGCCGTTCTTACTCACCGGCCGAGCTTCCTCCCCGGCTCCCGTGCCGCCCGGGGAGCAGGTCGCGCACCCTGTCGAAGATGCTCAGCGGTACTCCCAGCAGGGCGTTTCCCGGCGGGCGCCGTGGCACCGAGGGGTGCGGGTGGGTGGGGGCCGTACAGCGGACGGTCTCCCACACAAGCCCGATCTGGCGTAGACGTGCGCCGTCGCAGATGTCCTGTAGCCGCGGCAACAGCAGGTCTTCTTCGTCGCGGATGTCCTGCCGGATCAGGGCGAAGGCCCTGGTCACCAGCTCGGCGTGGTGGGGGTCGGCCGCATCGGTGCGCTCGATCTCGGCGACGAGCTCGTTGATCTCCTGGTGCTCCGTCTCGACGCGTGCGGTGAGCTCCTCACCCTGGGCCACCTCTCGCCGAAGGACGGGCCACAGCACGGTCTCCTCGGCGAAGGCGTGGCTGAAGGTCAGCTGGACGATGTCCTTCAGCGTGCCCCGCAGCTCCGCCTCCGTCCCCTCCCGCTTCTCGTAGCGGGTCATCAGACGGTCGAGCTCGGCGTGATCACGCCGCTGACGGACGAGGACACTGCCCTCGCCGCCCAGTTCCTCGGTGCTCTGCTGCGCTATCGACGACCCCATATCGCCTCTCCTTGCATGATGGCGTGGCTGTCGGGAGGGAAGGTCACGGACGTGTGGTCCGTGGGCGACGGGTCAGCGCGACACCAAGGGCGATCATGCCGACGCCCAAGACGAAGTGGAGCCAGTTGTCCGCGCTGTTCACCGGGATGAAGTTGGCCCCGCTGTCATGGTCGATGATCAGGCCGTACAGCCACAGCACCAGGTAGACGGCACCACCACCGATGAGGAACGTCCGGGCGCTCGATGCGGCGCGGGCCATGGCGATGCCGGCGATACCGAACAGCAGGTGGACGATGTTGTGCAGGATCGATACCTGGAACACGCCCAGCAATTTCGCTTCGGAATGGTGCTCGGCGAACCTCAGCGTGTCGAAGTTCGTCGTGATCCCCGGGATGAAGCCCAAGATCCCGACCAGCAGGAACACCGCACCCACCAGCAGGGCTGCCTGCTGCACCGGAGTACGGGCGCTAACCGAGCGAGACGACGTAACCATGCGGGGTGCCCTCCGTGCGCGGGCCCGCAAGCGGAGGCCCGGATCCATTTCCGTTCCGCTCGTGTACCCCTCTTCGGTCCTCATAGCCACGGCCTGTGCACTCGTACAACTCGCCGGAAAGCCTCGCTCGACAGCCGCGCCTTAATGCGCGCACGACACGACCCTTCCGGCCTGCACCAGGCCCCTCCGAGCCGAATCGACCCGGCACGGAATGACACGGACGGCTGCGACGGGACCTTGACCCACGGGAGTGAAATGACACTCCGGCGCCGGCACACTCAATCGAGGGGTGAAGAGAATGAGGTCTCCCTCAAGCGTGCGGGGCCACTGCACCGGCCGTGTCCTGACGGGCTTCGCATCTAGGCGGCAGCCGGAGAGGGCCTCGCGCCGTGCGCGACCGACGCGAAACGCCCGAGCTGCTTACCTGGGCCCCAGGTGCACCACCCCTCTGGCCATTCCGCCGACCACGGCCAGCCCCGCACAAGCCGTTCACGCTGACCGTTGTCGCGGCAGAGCGGGGCAACATAGTGCGGGATCGCCGGTTTCCCAAACCGGCGATCCCGCGCACCACTAGTAGTCCACCGCCACGCCCTACCCGTACGTCGAAAGGCACCACCCCACGACCACAGACCAAGCGCGACGCTCACGGCCAAGCTGCCACCGAGTGAATCACGCCGCCGCGTAGCTCGAACGGAACAGATCCTGAGCGCGCTCCACGTCCTTCAGCGTGCGGAGCTGCACCTCCAGATCCCCCGTCCCGTGGTGGCCGAGCCCGGACACGTCCCTGGTGAACCCGGGAACGAGGTCGACGTGCTTCGGATCGACCTTCAGGTGGACCAGGAGCTTGCTCCGCTGGGGCGGGCAGACACAGGCGAAGTTCCGCAGCCGCTGGTACGCCCGGTACTGCTTGCGCTCCACGCGGTTCACACCCTCGCCCAGGCCAAGCAACGCCTCGTCGACCGCGTTCGCCAGCTCCACCATCGACGCGCCCTGGACATCGGCCGCGACCCGTGCGACCGCCTGCCGACGGGCCCGCCGTGGCGCCTGTGCCGCACCGCTCGCCGATGCCACGGTCTCAAGGCCGAGCAGGTCGCTGCCGAAGAGTCGGTAGCGGACCAGGTCGATCGAGCGCCGGTGCTCGCGTACGGCGTGCACGTCGTAGCGCGTGAAGTCACCGGCGATGCAGATCAGGCGCGGTGCGCTCCACACCACCTGGGACGCGGCCGTAACCCCGAGCCGGTCGCGGACCAGGTGCTCGAACTCCGACCGGTGGTCCATCAGCCACGCGAGGTAGAACAAGCCCTGGTTGATGACGCCGGCGTCAACGCCCCGCTTGTACTCGACGATGACCGGCGATCCGTTCTCGTCCAGTCCGAGGGAGTCGATCCGGCCGCCGTGGACCGGCCCCGTCCCGTACTCGCTCGCCACACCCGCTCTCCGCCTCGCCCTGTACCACGTCGGCCTCGGCATCATGAGGGCGCACTCGCGGAGGCTCGCGACCTCAGCAGGGCCGCCGCCCATGCGACACGGCCGGCCGGCAGGGACCCCGACCTCCTCCTTACCTACGGCGAACTGGCCTCCGCCGCGCAGACCGCCTCGGCCGTCGTGGGGCGAGCGACGGAAACGATGGCGCGGGCCCTGGACACAGGGTCGGCACTCGACGTCGAGGAGCCCGCGGCGGTCGCCGCCCTCGTCGCGGCCGCCGAGACCGTGACGGCTCGGGTCGCGCTGAGCGCGACCACCCGGGTGCTGGAACTCTCGAACGCCCCCGGCTTGGACCGGTTCTGGCGCAATGTCCGCATCCTGACCGCCCACGGCTCACCCGCCGGCCAGCTGCGCGCCATCGGGGACCACTACCTCAACAGTCCTCACAGCGCGATGGCCGCGGCCTGCCCCTGAGAGACGTCACGCACGAGGTGAACGCGGCTGCGATCCGCCAACATATCCCAGTAAGCGAGATACTGCGGTCCATCATCCGAACACCTTCTTGGGGCGACCGTCCTTTTCTGCCACCATCCCTATCAACTGACTGGGAAAACTAGGGATTGCGAGGGAGCCATGCGAACGGCGCATCACGCGACCCTCCCCCGTCTCACGTCGCGTCGCCACATCGACCTCGGTCATACGTCCAGCGCCATCTGTCAGCGCGCCTGAGACCGTCCCACGGAACCGGCACCCGGCCCATGCCTCACGCCTTCATACGGGCATGGGGTGACACGGGCTTGCGCGACTTCAGCGCCTTTGCCGTTCTCGTCGGCTTCACCCCCCGCTCCCCGTACCTTCCGATCGCCTCATCCTCGAGAGGACACCCCCGTGTCTGCCGCAAGACCGCTCTCCACCCTGCGTACCCTCGCCGCCCTGACCGCTCTCCCTCTCCTCCTGACCGCCTGCGGCTACGGATCCGCGTCCACCGACAAGGACAAGAAGGCCGAGATCGCGGCGGACGGCAAGAAGCTCTCCGCCGACAAGGTGCGCATCGGCTACTTCCCCAACCTCACGCACGCCACCGCCCTGATCGGCGACCAGCAGGGCATCTTCCAGAAGGAGCTCGGCGGCACCCAGCTGAAGGTCTCCACCTTCAACGCGGGCCCCTCCGAGATCGAGGCGCTCAACGCCGACTCCATCGACATCGGCTTCATCGGCCCCTCCCCTGCAATCAACGGCTACACCAAGTCCAAGGGCACCAACCTGCGCATCGTCGGCGGGGCGGCCTCCGGCGGCGTCAAGCTGGTCGTGAACCCTGACAAGATCAAAACCGTGGACGACGTCAAGGGCAAGAAGATCGCCACCCCGCAGCTCGGCAACACCCAGGACGTCGCCTTCCTCCACTGGATCTCCGAAAAGGGCTGGACCGTCGACGCCCAGAGCGGCGCGGGCGACGTCTCCGTGGTCCGCACGGACAACAAGGTGACCCCGAACGCCTACCAGACCGGCGCCATCGACGGCGCCTGGGTGCCCGAGCCGACCGCGTCCAAGCTGGTCAGCGAGGGCGCGAAGGTGCTCCTCGACGAGTCCGACCTGTGGCCCGACAAGAAGTTCGTCATCACCAACATCATCGTGTCGCAGAAGTTCCTCAAGGCTCACCCGGACGTCGTCGAGGCGGTCCTGCGCGGCTCGGTGAAGACCAACACCTGGATCAACGCCAATCCGGAGAAGGCGAAGACCGCCGCCAACGCCAAGCTCAAGGAACTCACCGGCAAGCCGCTCGGCGATGCCGTGATCAACGGCGCCTGGCCGTCCATCACGTTCCTCGACGACCCGCTGGCCGCCACCCTCGACGCACAGGCACAACACGCTGTGAAGGTCGGCCTCCTCAAGCAGCCGGAGCTGAAGGGAATCTACGATCTCAGCACCCTCAACAAGGTCCTCAAGGCCGAGGGCAAAGCCGAGATCGACGACGCCGGGCTCGGCGTGAACTAGGCTTCCCGCGAACGCGAATCTCTGGAGGGTGACGGCGAGTTCGTCGCCCTCCTGGCGTTCTCGGGCCGCGACCAGTCCTCATCGACCGGAGTTCCCTTCGAGTGGTTCGGGGCGTTCGAGGACCCGTCGGCCCGCTCCCAGGGCTCGCTCCGCCTCCCAGTCCACGATCCGGATCGCCGCGCCGGCGGCCTCCCGGCCCCGGCAGTGGACGTGGTGTCGCAGCACGATCGCGTCCAGGTCGAGGTGGGCGCCGAACGCGTCGTGCCGCGCGAGGCGGCGCGCGTAGGCCCACACGTGAGGGTGATCGGTGATGTGGTGCACCGCTGCGGCGTCCAAGTGCCAGCGGTGCACGGTGTCCAGCTGAACGAGCGTCACCCACACCTGCACGTCCGCGAGGGTGAGGTCGCCGCCGACTACGTGATCGTGGCGAGACAGGCGACGCTCGAGCACGTCCAGGGCGTGCAGCAGGGTTCTCAGCGCCTCCTCCGGCGCCCCCGCGTCCGTGTCGACTCGACCGGCCCGCCGCGCGGCGCCGTTGATCCCCTGCTCGCAGAGCCGGCCGACGGCCGCGATCTCGTCCTCGACCCCGTGAGGATGAAGATCGAGCCCGTGACCCGCGAACCTCCGAGCCAGGTCGCTGAGGATGTCGGCGGCATGCGTACTGACGATCCGTCCGGTCCAGTCGTCGCTGAGTACCGGCGCCACCACCGGGCCGGGATGCCGGTACGCGCTCGCGTCGTACAACGGACGCAGCGCCAGGTGTCCGCCGTCGCATGCGTCGGGCACGGCCGGCAGCAGCACGACGGGAAGAACGCCGTCGAGGCCCATCAGGCTGTGGGTCACGGCGATCTGGAGACAGTACGGACAGGACAACGCAAGATGCAGCCGATACCGGCGCGGCTGGGCGGGGTAGCCGCTGCGGGCGTCACCGTCGATCCTGCCACGGAAGGAGAGCACGGTGCTGTTCCAGCAGCGCGGACGGGGCCCGGGGCGTAGTCGCAGTCGTTGGTGTGGGCTCCGCGCCGGCTGCCGCCCAGCACCCGCGCAGCCTCGGGCAGTTAGGCGTACGCGGCAGCGGTGTTGGCCCACAGAGGTTCCCGCCTCTCGTAGGGCGGCACAACCTCGGCACGCAGGACAGATAGGGCCGAATAGGCGGGAACGAAGGTGACCGTCGGGCAGCTGGCGGGCCTTGGGCCACGCGTACTCGGAGGTGTCGCGGGTGATGACGTGCAGGCGGATGCCGAAGCGGAGGCAGGAGACGTTGGGCCGGTGAGCGAGCAGGATGTCGCAGCCGCTCGGTCCGGCAGCTCGCAATGTACGCGGCGGCCGGAGCGAGGTCCGGGGAACCGGAGCCATAGGCGAACAGCACCCGGTCCCAGCCGTGGTCCTCGTGCGCCCGGGCGGCCATCGACCGCCCTTGGACGACCTCGCCTTCCCCACGACGGACGTCTTCCAGGCCCAGGCCCATATGCGTGACCACATCACCCAGGGCGTCGCCTGCCGCGGGGACCCCGGGTCCAGCGCGACCTCGGGGCGTTCTCCGCCCTGTTCTCGGTCTACAGCCCAGCTGTCGCCGCTGGTGTCCACGGCCCGGCTCACGGCCCGCTCGCTCAGCGACGGCCTCGACGGCTGGTGGCCCGGCTTCTTCGGGTTCCTCGCCTCCGGTGCTCCCGGCCTCCGGCTGCGCCAGCTCCTCGCCCTCTCCCGTGCAGGGATCGTCCGATTCCTCGGTGCGGACGTCCGCGTCGACACCGACGAGACCACGGGCACGCCTCCGCGACGAGCCCCACAGTGCCCCCCTCGGTCCACACCACAGCACTGGTCGAGGCGTACCTGCCCGGCCCGGAACTCGACCGCACGAAGGATCCGCTGCTGCGGCACTTGCACCGCGTGGGCGCGCTCGCCGAGGAGGCCGTCACCGATACGAACCACACCCACCGCTCCGGCCGGTTCACCGTCGCCTCCGACGGACGCCCACGTCATCGACCCGGGGCTCGGGCCCCACCCCCGCCGCCTCGCCCTCGGTGCCACCACCAACGGCCGTGCCGTGGCCGCCTTCGCCAGCCCCCGCTTTCCGCCTTCCGCGTTCCGCCGTCCGCCAGAACGACGCGGTCGCCCGGGGCCTACTGCGGGCGCTCGTCGCGGATCCGTTCCCGGCTCCACGGGAAGTGGACCGGGAAGCCGAACATCGTCGTCAGGGGAGACGGCTCGGTCCGACGCCGACCGTGTGCTGACCACGAACCGATCGCCACGGCTCTGACCGGCACACCTGTCCCTCGCTTGCCATGGCCCCACCCCCGCCGCCTCCTCCTGCCCCTGGCCGCCCACCAGAGGCCCGGCGGCGGCCGGTTGACGGGTCACCGTTCGCATCGTGGTCGCCGGGCCGTCCACGTGGTGGGCGGCCCGGTGGCGTTTCTCGCTCCTCTTCCTCCGAAACCGCAGGTCAGAGCCGGTACGCGCGGTCCATCAAGTGGCGCAATACTGCGGCAACACCGTGGGGACCGCCGGCCCGCTACGTTCCTGCCATGCCATCCGAACCCGCCCCCGCCGCCCTCCCGGTCGCCGCCGCGCGCCGCCGTCGGCTGCGTGCGGACCAGGCCCGGCAGCTCGCCGACCTGCTGCGCCACCAGATCCTGGCGGGCGGCTTCCCCGGCGGAATCCTGCCTCTGGAGGACGTGATCGCCACCGACTACCGGACCAGCCGCAATACCGTCCGGCAGGCCCTGGACCTGCTGCGCGGCGAGCAGCTCATCGACCGGCAGCCGGGCGTCGGCACCGTGGTGGTCTGTGAGAAGTACCCACACGGCCTGGACCGCCTCCAGGGGCTGGCCGAGACCCTGCACGAGCACGGCCGGGTCACGAACGAGGTCCGTACCGTCGGGCCGGTGACAGCCCCGGGTCCCGTGGCACACCGGCTGGGCTTGCCGGAGCACACCGATGTGCTCTGTATCGAGCGGCTGCGTCGCCTCAACGGCCTGCCGCTGTCCCTCGACTTGTCCTACCTGCCCATGGACGTGGGCGGTGAGCTGCTCGACTGCGACCTCGAGAACACGGACGTGTTCCGGCTCCTGGAGTCCCTGACCGGCGGCCCACTGGGCCATGCCGAGATCACACTCGAGGCGGTCAACGCCGACGCACACTCCGCCGCGGTGCTCCAGGCCCCGCGCGGGGCCGCCGTGCTGATGCTCGAACGACTGACCCATCTGCCCGACGGGCGGCCGGTGGACCTGGAGTTCATCCGGTTCCGCGGCGACCGCATCACCATGAGCGGTGTGCTGCACCGCTCCCTCTGAGCACCTGAGCGCCTCCCTCGCTCCCTTCCTCCTTGTCCTTCCTCCTTGTCCTTCCCTCCCCCTCCGTTCCCCGCCCTCCGGGCCCTTGGAGCCAGCCATGCCTCTTGTTCCTCAGCGCGCCGACGTGCCCGTGACCATCGACGAGTCCAAGTGCATCGACGGCTGCACGCTCTGCGTCGACATGTGTCCGCTCGACTCGCTCGCGATCCGCGAGGACAACGGCAAGGCGTACATGCACGTGGACGAGTGCTGGTACTGCGGCCCGTGCGCCGCGCGCTGCCCCACCGGCGCGGTGACCGTCAACATGCCCTACCTGCTCCGGTGAAAGGCCCTCATCCCATGCGTCGCACAATCATCTCCCCCGCCATACCCATCGCCCTGCTTCTCCCCTTCGCCACTGCCTGCGGCGGCGACGCCGAGGCGGGCGGAGCGTCCAAGACGGTCACGGTGACCGTCGGCTACCAGTCCAAGACCATCAACACCGTCACCGCCGGCACCCTGCTGCGCTCCCTCGGCTACTTCGAGGAGGAGCTGGCGGCACGCGGCGAGAAGGAGGGCGTGACGTACAGGGTCGACTGGCAGGATTACGCGACCGGCGCCCCCATCACGGCTCAGATGACCGCCGGGAAGGTCGACATCGGTTCGATGGGCGACTTCCCACTGCTGCTCAACGCCGCTCGGGGCAAGGAACTGAAGCAGCCGACCCGGCTGGTCTCGGTCACCGGCTACAACCTTCGCGGCGGCCTCAACACCGTGGTGACCGCGCCGGACTCCACGCTGGAGTCGCTGGCCGACCTGCGCGGCAAGAAGGTGTCCACCAGCGTGGGCTCCGCCGCCGACGGAACGCTCGTACGGGCTCTGCAGCGTGCGGGAATCGACCCCGACAGGGGCGTCCAGAAGCTCAACCAGCAACCCAGCGTGGGCGCTTCCGCCCTGCAGGCGGGCAGCACGGACGCCCTGTCGCAGTTCGTGGCCTGGCCTGGCCAGTTGGCCTTCGAGGGCCGGGCGAAGGCTTTGTACGACGGGGCCGAGCTGAACCTACCGACCTTCCACGGAGTGACCGTCCGGCAGAAGTTCGCCGACGAACGGCCAGGTGTGCTCGACGACTTCCTGAAGGCGCAGAGTCGGGCGACCGACCACCTGCGGACAAAGCCGGTGACGGCTGCCGAGTCGGTAGCGAAGGAGACCGGGCTGCCGGCCGAAGTGGTCTACCTCTACAACGGCGCGAACGGCATCGCCACCTTCGACCCAGCCCTACGCCCGGAGCTGATCGCCGCGCTGAAGGAGGACGTGCCGGTACTGAAGGCTGCCGGGCTGGTGGATGACGTCGACGTGGACGCCTTCGTCGACCCGGCGCCGCTGAAGCGGGCCGTTCCGGCCACCGGGTACCCGAAGGCGAGCGCCGCCAAGCCCGAACTGTGGCTGAAGGGCCAGACCACCACCCGTACCTTCGACAGTCCAAGGGATCTACTGAAGGCCGCCAAGGGCGCGGACGTGCGGGCCGCGTACGTGCCGGACGCGCTGACCGGCACCCTGTGGTTCGCCGACAGGGCGGTGTGGGTGGCGGACGGCGCCGAGCTGCACGCCTTCGTCACTCCGGCCAGTGCCAAGAGGTACGTCGGCGGTCATGCCGGGGCACGGATCATCCGCTACGCGGAAGCCGTGGGGCTTGCGTCATGAGCACGGGCCGTTGGCTGATCCGCTCCGCCTCGCTGGCCGCGGCACTCGGGCTCTGGCAGCTGCTGACCTCCCTGGACGTCAACGTGTGGCTGCGGTTCGAGCAGTTCCCGACGGTGGACGAGGTGGCCTCCGCCTTCGCCGACCGCCTCGGCACCGCCCCGTACTGGCAGGACCTCGGCCACAGCCTCCGCCGGATCGCGGTCGGCTTTCTGCTGGCCGCGGTGGCGGGGGTGGCCGTCGGTACCGCGATCGCCCGGTCCCGGTGGGCGGCCGACCTGCTGGGCCCGCTGGTGGAGGTGGTACGTCCGGTGCCGGCCATCGCCCTGGTTCCGGTCGCCATCCTGCTCCTACCCACCAACGAGCAGGGCATCGTGTTCATCACCTTCGCCGCCGCCTTCTTCCCGGTGGTGGTCTCGACCCGGCACGCGGTCCGGGCCCTCGCCCCGGCCTGGGAAGAGGCCGTGCTCACCATGGGCGGCGGCCGGCTGCGGGTGCTGTTCTCGGTGGTACTGCCCGGCGCCCTGCCGGGCGTCTTCGGTGGCCTCTCGGTGGGCATCGGCGTCTCGTGGATCTGCGTGATCTCCGCGGAGATGATCTCCGGCGAGTACGGAGTGGGCTACCGCACCTGGCAGGACTACACGATCGTCGACTACCGGGGCGTCTTCGTCGGTATGGCCACCATCGGCGCCCTGGGATGGCTCACCTCGACAGCGGTGGAACTGCTGGGCCGCCGCGCCACCTCCTGGCTGCCCCGCCCGGCCGGACGGGGGGCCGCCGGGGCGAAGCGTCCGGCGTTCCGCGGGGCCGGTAGCACCCCCGCGCAGACCGGTTCCGGACACGCCGCCACCCCCACCGCGGCAGTCACCGCCGTTCCCCGGAAGGAACCGGTCCCATGAGTACTGCGACCCTGCCCACCACCCCCACCCGGCCGGGCGCCGAACTCGCCCTGCACGACGTGCGGCTCGGCCACCCGGACGGCGCGGCTCTGCCGGGCACCGTCACACTGCGGATCGCCCCGGGAGAGCTGCTGGCCGTGGTCGGGCCGTCCGGCTGCGGGAAGTCCACACTGCTGCGCACCCTCGCCGGCTTGTTGCCCCCGCTGGAGGGGTACGTCACCCAGGACGGTGAACCGGTCGCCCGGCCCGCCGCCGACCGGGCGCTGGTCTTCCAGCACGACGCCCTCCTGCCCTGGCGCACTGTCCGCGCCAACGTGGAACTGCCCCTGGCGATCCGCCGGGTCCCCCGGGCCGAGCGGCGACGGTCGGCGGCCGAGTGGCTGGACCGGGTCGGGCTGGCCGAGCAAGCCCACAAGCTGCCGCACCATCTGTCCGGCGGTCAGCGGCAACGGGTCCAGCTGGCCCGCGCGTTGGCCGGCCAGCCCCGGACAATCTTGATGGACGAACCCTTCGGCGCGCTCGACGCGCACACCCGCGCCGAGATGCAGGACCTGCTGGTGGACATCCTGCGGGGCACGGGCGCGACCGTCGTCTTCGTCACCCACGACGTGGACGAGGCCCTCCACCTCGGCGACCGGGTCGCGCTGCTGGGCTCCGGCCGGGTCCTGGACGTCCCGCACCCGCGCCGGCGCGACGCTCAGCACGCCCCCGCGACCGCCGAGCTGCGCCGCCGCATCCTCGAATCCCTCTGAAAGGCACTTCCCGTGGAGACCCTGGTGGACACTCCCCTGCCCGTTCCCGCCCTCGCCGACGCGACCGAGCTGTCCTGCGACGTTCTCGTCATCGGTGGCGGGACCGCCGGCACCATGGCCGCACTGACCGCGGCCGGACGCGGCGCGCAGGTGCTGCTGCTGGAAAAGGCGCACGTACGGCACTCCGGCGCACTCGCCATGGGCATGGACGGGGTCAACAACGCGATCATTCCGGGCCGGGCCGAACCCGACGACTACGTCGCCGAGATCACGCGCGCCAACGACGGCATCGTCGACCAGTCCACCGTCCGGCAGACCGCGACCCGCGGCTTCGAGATGGTCAAGCGCCTGGAGTCGTACGGGGTGAAGTTCGAGAAGGACGAACACGGCGAGTACGCGGTCCGCCAGGTGCACCGGTCCGGGTCCTACGTCCTGCCCATGCCGGAGGGGAAGGACGTCAAGAAGGTCCTCTACCGGCAACTGCGGCGGCGCGAGATGCGGGAACGGATCCGCATCGAGAACCGGGTCATGCCGGTCAGGGTGCTCACCCACCCGGGCGACGGCCGGGCCATCGGCGCGGCCGGGTTCAACACCCGCACCGGTGCTTTCGTCACCGTCCGGGCGGGCGCCGTCATCCTGGCCACCGGGGCCTGCGGCCGGCTCGGCCTGCCCGCCTCCGGCTACCTGTACGGGACGTACGAGAACCCGACGAACGCGGGTGACGGCTACGCCATGGCCTACCACGCCGGGGCCGCGCTCACCGGCATCGAATGCTTCCAGATCAACCCGCTGATCAAGGACTACAACGGGCCCGCCTGCGCGTACGTCGCCAACCCCTTCGGCGGCTACCAGGTCAACCGGCACGGCGAGCGGTTCGTGGAGTCGGACTACTGGTCCGGGCAGATGATGGCGGAGTTCGCGGCGGAACTCGCCTCCGACCGGGGCCCGGTGTACCTGAAGCTGAGCCACCTGCCCGAGGAGACCATCGGAGCCGTCGAGACGATCCTGCACTCCACGGAGCGGCCCACCCGCGGCACCTTCCACGCGAACCGCGGCCACGACTACCGCACCCACGACATCGAGATGCACATCTCGGAGATCGGACTGTGCGGAGGACACTCCGCCTCCGGCGTACGGGTGGACGCACACGCGCGCACCACCGTGCCCCGGCTGTACGCGGCCGGCGACCTGGCCTGCGTGCCGCACAACTACATGATCGGCGCGTTCGTCTTCGGCGACCTGGCCGGTGAGGACGCCGCACAGTACCGGGCGTACGAGGGCGAGCTGCCCCCGGACCAGCTGGCCGCCGCCCACGAGCTCGTCTACCGGCCGCTGCGCCATCCCGACGGTCCGCCGCAGCCACAGGTGGAGTACAAGCTGCGGCGGTTCGTCAACGACTACGTGGCGCCGCCGAAGTCGGGGGCGAAGCTGTCCCTTGCCGTAGAGGCGTTCACCCGCATGTCGCGGGAGATCGCTGGGATGGGCGCGCGCACGCCGCACGAGCTGATGCGGTGCGCGGAGGTCACCTTCATTCGGGACTGCGCGGAGATGGCCGCCCGGGCCTCGCTGGCCCGGACCGAGTCCCGGTGGGGCCTGTACCACGAGCGTATGGACCACCCCGAGCGCGACGACGCGGGCTGGCTGCACCACCTCGACCTGCGCAAGTCGCCGTCCGGTGCGATGGAGTTCACCGCCCGGCCCGTAGAGCCGTACGCGGTCCCGGTGCCGGAATTCGCGCCGGCACCGGGGCCGGAGCGCCGTCTGGGCGAGGTCACGCTGGTGCCGGTGGCCACGGCCGGTCCGCGGGACGCCGCCCCGGCCGCCCGCCCGGCGACGCCCGGGGTGGCACCGGACCCGACCGCGGAAGTCCCGGCCGATGCGCTCGACGTCTCCTCCCCCAGCCCGGCCCTGCTCCGCCTCCTCGCCCTCGCCGAGGAGGCCCCCGACCTGGACGCACTCCGTCCGTACCTGGGCGACGCCGACCCGGCGGTGCGCGCGGCCGCCGTCGCCACCCTCGGCGAGACGGTGCCGGCCGGCGCCGGGCCCGCCCTCGCCGAACGCCTCCAGGACACCGCGCCGCAGGTCCGGGCCGCCGCCGCGGCCGCGCTGCGCGAGCTCGTCGAAGTGCTTGCTGCCGAGCCGGAGCTGGGGGCCGCGTTGCGGGCGGCGCTGGATGTCGCCGACCCCGTCGTCCGCGCCGCCGCGCTCGACGTGCTGCGGGCGCTACGACTGGGCGACTCCGGGGTGTACGCCGCCGCGCTCGCCGACACCGACATCGAGGTCCGCACCACTGCCGTCCGTGCCCTCGTCTCGGTGGACGCGGTGCCGGAGCTGGCGGCGGCGACTGCCGACCCGGCCCGTGAGGTCCGGGTCGCGCTGGCCCGCGGCCTCGCGGCCGTACAGGCCCCGGCCCCGGCCCCGCTCGACCCGCTCCTTGACGACGCCGACCCGCTGGTCCGGGGCGCCGCCCTGGCCGCACTGGCCGCCACCGGCTGCCCTCCCCGGTACGCCGCGCGGGCCGCAGCGGCGCTCGCCGACCCCACGTGGCAGGTCCGTGCCGGCGCCGCAACCGCCCTGCGGTCAGCCCTGCCCGCCGAGGCAGTCCCCGCCCTCGCCAAGACCTTGGCCGACCCGAACGCGGATGTCCGCAAGGCCGCCGTCCTGTCCCTCCTCCACCACCGCGCCGTCCCCGAAGCACGCACAGCCCTCGCCACGGCTACCGCGGACCCCGACGCCGACATCCGCGCATACGCATCGCGCGCGGCCAACTGACCCCCGCGGTGGCAAGCCGGCGTGACCAGGAGTGCGGGCTCGCCGACGACGGCGCAGGCGATCGCCACGCGTCAACCGAATGTCCATGCGCGCAGCTCAGCAGCCACCAGGTACCCGTCACGGCAGGTCACGGCGTTCGCTGGTCTCTTCCGCGAGAACTGGCCCCAACTGGTACTTGCCCACCGCGCAGCCACTTCCTTCAAAAATGCACTGCCATCAACCATGCAGACGGGCCTCATGATCTGCGCGTACGAGCGCCTGCCACCCATCAGAAGGAGCGTCAAAAGCGTCATCTCAGCGTCAAGATATCGCCCCTAACGCCCACACCGCACATCATGCGCACGCACAAAACCGCAGGCCAGACTCCCTTGGTGGCGGGCTCCAGCACCGCCACACGCGCCACCAGAGCCCGCGGCAGCGGCTCTTCCTCGGGAGAATCTGGGGAGTATCGACGGCGCTGGGGAGCGCGTGGGGAGAATCGACCGCGTAATGCAGCACAACCCTGAAAGACGCTGAAATACTCATCCACGCAGGTCAGGGACGTGTAGACCTCCATCGACGCAGGTCAGCGCCACCAGGTGGACAACTTCAAGAAGATCTCCTCGCCCACCAACGCCGCACCTCAGATGCCCTGACAAGCCTGGATACGCCACTGACACCCCGTCAGTTGCCGTGCACCAGTGGCATTCCAGCGTCAAAATATCGCCCGTAACCCCCACGCCACACGAAATGCACACAAACAAAACCGCAGGTCAGAAACGCTTAAAGGTCGGTTCGAGGATCACCACGCACTCCACGTGATGATCACCGGCAACACGCCGACCCACAGTCATCACACGTTCGGCACGCGTGCGGCCACAGACCACCCTACCGAGGGTGTGCCGACAGCGTCCGGGCCTCACGGGCCGGGGGTACCGCGATGGGCGGCCGGGCAAAGAACCTCCTCCGGCACCGGCCCTTCGCGCGTTGCGCGCCTACCCGACAACCACAATTCCACCGCCTACCACACGGCCCAGCATCCAATCTGCAACAACATGCTGGAGCTCTACGCAGCGTAGTCAGCACCAAGTCAGCACGGGAGTCAGCACGGCACTCCCCAAACCGTGCCCGAAGAGCGCAAGGCGGACAGCCTCTTCGGCGACCTCGTCGAGGCCGCCGCGGAGGCCCGGCATCGCCCCCATGGTGACCACGCGCACTCCGGGACCAAGAACTATGGTGTTCCACCACATACGCCACTGACCTGCATATTTCTACGGTGTGGTGACACGCAAACGTCCCCGTCAACCGCCAGGAAGTGGTGCCGATGTCCACCCCCGCGACCGCTCCGCCAGCCCCCTCCAGTCTCAAGCGCATCGTCGCCGCCAGCCTCATCGGCACGACCATCGAGTGGTACGACTTCTTCCTGTACGGGTCCGCCGCCGCGCTCGTGTTCAACAAGCTGTTCTTCCCCGACTCCGACCCGCTCGTCGGCACGCTCCTGTCGTTCCTGACGTACGCCGTCGGGTTCGCCGCGCGGCCGCTCGGGGCCCTCGTGTTCGGGCACTACGGGGACCGGCTCGGGCGGAAGAAGCTGCTCGTGCTCAGTCTGCTGCTGATGGGCGGGGCGACCTTCGCGATCGGGCTGCTGCCGACGCACGCCACCATCGGGTCGGCCGCTCCGGTGCTGCTCACCGTGTTGCGGCTGGTGCAGGGGTTCGCGCTCGGAGGTGAGTGGGGCGGGGCCGTGCTGCTGGTGTCGGAGCACGGGGACGCCGAGCGGCGCGGGTTCTGGGCGTCGTGGCCGCAGACCGGGGCGCCGGCCGGGCAGTTGCTGGCCACCGGGGTGCTGTCCGCGCTCACGGCGCTGCTGTCGGACACCGCCTTCACCTCATGGGGCTGGCGCATCCCGTTCCTGCTGTCCGGAGTGCTGGTGATCGTCGGTCTGTGGATCCGGCTGTCCGTCGACGAATCCCCCGTCTTCAAGGCCGCGTTGGCCCATGCCGAGGCCCGCAGGGAGGAGTCCGGGCAGCTGGAGAAGATGCCGCTCGTCGCCGTGCTGCGGCACCACTGGCGCGATGTGCTGGTGGCGATGGGCGCCCGGATGGCGGAGAACATCAGCTACTACGTGATCACCGCCTTCATCCTGGTGTACGCGACGACGTCGGCCGGGATGAGCAAGCAGACCGCCCTCAACGCCGTACTCCTCGCCTCCGTCGTGCACTTCGCCGTGATCCCCGCCTGGGGTGCGCTGTCGGACCGCGTCGGGCGGCGGCCGGTGTACCTGATCGGCGCGGTCGGCGTGGGGCTGTGGATGTTCCCGTTCTTCGCCCTCATCGACAGCGGCAGCTCCGGCGGTCTGCTGCTCGCCGTGACCGTCGGGCTCGTCCTGCACGGGGCGATGTACGCGCCGCAGGCGGCGTTCTTCTCGGAGATGTTCGCGACGCGGATGCGGTACTCGGGCGCCTCGATCGGCGCGCAGTTCTCCTCGGTGGCCGCGGGTGCGCCCGCGCCGCTCATCGCGACGGCGCTGCTCGCCGACTACGGCAGCTCCACGCCGATCGCGCTGTACGTCATCGCCGCGGCGCTGCTGACCGTGGTCGCCATCGGGTGCGCCAGGGAGACCCGCAGCCGGGACCTGGCCGAGGGGGACGAGGCGGACGAGGCGGACGAGGTCGCCGAGGTGGCCGACGACGCCCCGGGGCGCGCCACCGCGGACCGCTGAGGCGCGGACCGGAACGACGGGGACCGACGGGGACCGACGGGGACCGACGGCCGGCCGCACCCGCGGTCGGCCCTTTCGGTGGCCGGCCGTTTCGGTGGCCGGCCGTGATGGTTGGTCACCGGCCGTTTCGGTGGGCGACGGCCGTGTCAGTGGGTGACCGCGGCCGACATCGAGTGGAGCCGCAGCGCCAGCTGGATCTCCAGCGCACGGGACGGGGACTGCCAGTCCGGGCCGAGGAGACAGCCGATCCGGTCGAGGCGCTGCGCCACCGTGTTGACGTGGACGTGGAGCGCGTCCTTCGTGCGGGCCGGGCTCATCCCGCTGGCGAAGTACGCGTCGAGGGTGCGGACCAGGTCGGTGCCGCGGCGCCGGTCGTACGCGATGACCTGGCCGATCGTGCGGGTGACGAACCCGGCGATGTCGCGCGTGTCGGCGAGCAGCAGCCCCAGGAAGCCGAGGTCCTGCGCCGCGGCGCCTTCTCCTGAGCGGCCGAGCAGCCGCAGGGCCTCCAGGCAGCGGCGGGCCTCGGCGTACGCGGCGGATATCGCGCCCGGCCGGGTGGCGGGCGCGTCGACGGGTGAGGAGGCGCCGACGGTGACCGGTTCGCGCAGGGTGCCGCCGAGGTGCTTGGCCACCTGCCGGGCGAGGTCGGCGGCGGTGTCGTCGGGGCCGAGCGGCAGCAGCAGGACCGTGCCGCCGTCCCGCGCGGAGGCCAGTCCGTGCCGGGTCGCGGCCAGGTGTGAGGCGGCCGACCACAGGCGCTGCCGGTCGGCGCCGTCCCGTTCCACGCTGCCGGGCGCGGGCCGGTCGATCCGGGCGGCCAGCACGGCGTGCGGGGCGTCGAAGTCGGTACGCAGGCGGGCGGCGCGCTCCTTGAGCAGCCGCCGGTCGCGGTCGGGCGCGTCCAGCAGGTCGTCGAGGAGTTCGCCGCGTACCCGCTGCTCCGCCTCGCCGGCCGAGCGGCGGGCGAGCAGCAGCAGGGAGGTGACCATCGCGGCCCGTTCCAGGGTGCGCCGGTCGACCGGGTCGAGGTGCGGGTGGCCGTGCACGACGAGCGCGCCGAACACCTCGCCGCCCGCTGAGACGGCCGCCACCCAGTCGTCGCCGTGCCGTACGGCATGGCCGTCGCCGTGCGCCGCCGGGAGCGGGCCTTCGGCGAACTCCACGGTCCCGCCCAGCACCTCGGCGAGAGCGGCGGCGACGTCCTGCACTCCGCCGCCGCGCAGCACCAGCTCGGTGAGCCGGTCGTGGACGTCCGAGGCACGTTCGATGACGCCGCTGTGGGCGCGGATGATCGCGTTGGCCCGCTCCAGCTCGGCCAGCGCGGTCCGGGTCTCGGCGAGGAGGTTGGCGGTGTCGATGGCGACGGCGGCGTGGGCGGCGAACGAGCCGAGCAGGGCGATCTGTTCGCGCTCGAAGACCCGGGCCCGGCGGTCGGCGGCGAACAGTACGCCGATGACCTGGCTGCCCAGCATCAGCGGCACGCCGAGGATGGCGACGAGCCCTTCGTCCCGTACTCCGGAGTCGATGGCACGGGTGTGGCGGAACCGGTCGTCGTCGAAGTAGCTCTCCGTCACGTACGGGCGGGCGGTCTGGGCCACGAGCCCGCCGAGGCCCTCCCCCATGCCGAGCCGTAGTTGCTGGAAGCGCGCGGACACCGAGCCCTCCGTGACCCGCATGTAGGTGTCCCCGGCGGCCGGGTCGTTGAGGCTGAGGTAGGCGACCTCGGTGCCGAGCAGGGACCGGGCGCGCTGCACGATGGCCCGCAGCACCGCGTCGAGGTCGCGCAGCCCGGCGAGGTCGTGCGCGGTCTCGAAGAGCGCGGACAGCTCGGCCTCCCGGCGCCGCCGGCCCTCCAGCTCCGCGCGCACGCGCAGCGCGAGCTGCTTGGCCCGCTCCAGCGCGGTCAGCGCCTCGGGGTCCGCCCCGTCTGCGCGGGCGAGCAGCACGGGGCGGTCGTAGGCCTCCCCGGCCGCGCCACGGGCGAGGAGCTCCAAGTAGGCGAGCTGTGCGGGCTCGCCGAGTCGCTCGGGGTGATGAGGCTGATGGGGCAGGTCGGGCTGGTCGTCGGACATGGTCACAGGATTCCTGCCGTACGGGTGAGCGCACCAGCCCTGTGGACAACGCCGGGCGCGGCACGGGGCTCAGTGCGCGGTCCAGCCGCCGTCGAGGACGAGTGAGGTGCCGGTGACGAAGGAGGCCTGTGGTGCGCAGAGATACGCGACGGCCTCGGCGACCTCCTCGGGCTCGATGAGCCGCTTGAGCGCCGAGTCCTTCAGCAGTACGTCGGTGAGGACGCGCTCGCGCGGGACACCGTGCGCGGCGGCCTGGTCGGCGATCTGCGCCTCGACGAGCGGGGTGCGCACATAGCCGGGGCTGACGCAGTTGGAGGTGACTCCGTGCGGGGCGCCTTCCAGGGCGGCGGTCTTGGAGAGCCCCTCCAGGCCGTGTTTGGCCGCCACATAAGCCGACTTGTAGGCGGAGGCGCGCAGCCCGTGGACGGAGGAGATGTTGACGATGCGGCCCCACCCCTGCCCGTACATGTGCGGCAGCGCGCCCCTGATCAGGCGGAAGGGTGCTTCCAGCATCACGGTGAGGACGGTGTGGAAGACGTCCGGCGGGAAGTCCTCCAGCGGGCTCACGCGCTGCAGGCCTGCGTTGTTGACCAGGATGTCGGTGCCGGCGGCGGCCTCTTCGGCGGCGTCGAGGTCGGTGAGGTCCAGGAGGTGCGGGGCGACCGCGCCGGGCAGGCCGGGCGTCGCGTCGGCCAGCGCGGCCAGCGCGGCGAGGCCGTCGGCGTCCCGGTCGACGGCCCTGACCTTGGCCCCGGCGGCCGCCAGCCGGAGCGCGCAGGCCCGGCCGATGCCGCCCGCGGCGCCGGTGACGAGTGCGGTGCGGCCGCCGAGGTCGAGGGGGGTGACGAGGGGGTGGGGTGCGGTCATGCTCGGCACCCTATGAAGCCGGACGTCAGCGACGTATGTGGTCCGGCTCCACACTTCGCTTTACGGAGCCGTGGTGGCGAACCATGTGGGGTCGTCCGTGAGGGCCTGCTTGATCCGGAACGGCTCTCCCTCCCGCAGTGCCGGCAGCGCGTCGAGCGGGAACCAGCCCACCTCCAGCGACTCGTCGTCGTTGACGCGCGCCTCCCCGCCGACGGCCCGGCAGCGGAAGGTCGTGTCCATGAACTGGCACTGATCGCCGTTGGGGTACGTCACCGGCTCCCGCTGCGCCTCCACCAGGACGACCCGCTCCACCACGCACTCCACGGCGGTCTCCTCGTACACCTCCCGTACGGCGGCGACGGCCGGCTGCTCCCCCGGCTCCGGGATCCCTCCGACCAGCGACCACCGGTGGTTGTCCGCCCGTCTGGCCAGCAGGACCCGTCCCAGGTCGTCGAGGACGACGGCGGTGACGCCCGGCAGGAAGAGCAGCTGGTGGCCGGCGGTGGCCCGCAGGGCCCGGATGAAGTCAGGGGTTGCCATGCCCCTGACCTTAGGCCCATGCCCCGGGCCTCAGGCCACGGCCGAACGGCGGGGACGCCGTGCCCGGGCGGCGGCCCAGCCGAGCCCGGCCGCGGCGATCGCCACCAGGGCGGCCTCCGGGAGGGTGCCGAGGCGGGTGGCGGGGGTCAGGGAGGACCGCAGCGGTACCTCGGCGACCAGGGCGTCCGGGGTGAACATCCGGGACTCCCGGACGATGGTCCCGTCCGGCCGGATGATCGCGCTGACGCCGCTGGTGACGGGCACGACCACCGCGCGGCTGTGCTCGACGGCCCGCACGCGCGACATGGCGAGCTGCTGGTAGGTCATCTCGCTGCGCCCGAAGGTGGCGTTGTTGCTGGGCACGCTGATGAGCCGGGCGCCGTGCGTGACGGTGTCCCGTACCGCCCAGTCGAACGCCGCCTCGTAACACGTCGCCAGCCCCACCTTGGTCCCTGCGAGGTCGAAGACACCGACCTCGTGGCCCGGCCCGAAGTCCCGGCTGACGCGGTCGACGTCGCTGTTGAAGATCCGCACGAAGGACCGCATGGGGATGTACTCGCCGAACGGCTGCACGTGCCTCTTGTCGTACGTGTCGACCGGGCCGCGCCGCGGGTCCCACGCGATGAGCGTGTTGCGCAGCGGCCCTGTCTCGGGCGTGAGGACGGCGCCGACGACGATGGGGACGCCGATGGCCTTGGCGGCGCGGTCGATCGCGTCGTGGGCGTCGCCGTTGCGGTACGGGTCGAGGTCGGAGGAGTTCTCCGGCCACAGGACGAAGTCCGGCTTGGCGGCCTTGCCGGCCGCGACGTCCGCGGCGAGCTGCTCGGTGCGGTGGACGTGGTTGTCGAGGACCTGGCGGCGCTGGGCGTTGAAGTCCAGGCCCAGGCGCGGCACGTTGCCCTGGACGGCGGCGACGGTCGCGGTGCCGTCCTCGGCCGCGTCGGAGACGAGCGGCTGCGCGGCGAGGGCCGAGGTGACGGGGACGAGCACGGAGAGCAGGGCCGCGGCGAGCGGGCCGCGCGGCAGGGCGCCGGTGCTCCGGTAGGCACGCAGGGCGCGGGCCGCCTCGTAGAGGCCGAAACCGCACAGGGCGACGGCGAAGCCGAGGACGGGCGTACCGCCGACGGCGGCGAGCGGCAGGAACAGGCCGTCCGCCTGGCCGAAGGCGATCTTCCCCCAGGGGAAGCCGCCGAAGGGGACGCGCGCGCGTGCCGCCTCGCCCAGGACCCACACGGCGGCGGCGAACACCGGCCACGCGGGAAGCCGCGAGACGGCGGCGGTGAGCAGGCCGACGGCCGCCAGGAAGAGCGATTCGACGGCGACGAGCGCGAGCCAGGGCACGGCGCCGACCTCCTCGCCCGTCCACACCAGGAGCGGCAGGAGGAAGCCCAGTCCGGCGAGGTAACCGAGACCGAAACCGGCCCTCAGGCGCCGGCCGCGCAGCGCCCATCCGAGCAGGGCGAACCCGGGCACGGCGAGCCACCACAGGGGGCGCGGCGGGAAGCTGAGGTACAGCAGGACGCCGGAGAGCGCCGCCGCCCCGGTTCTCGGCAGCTGCCGCAGGAGCCGGGTGCTCCGCCGCTCCTCGGCGGCCGCGGGCGGAGGTGCGTCGTCGACGGGGGTCATGGTGGCGCTCACGAGCGGAGTCTACGGCGGCGCCCTGGAGGGACGGGAAACCGGTCAGGGCGACCCCCCTCGCCACCTCACCGCCTCCCGCGCCGTCCCTCTCACCGCCTGCCTCATCGTTTCTGCACAGGCTCTCCACATCTCGGTCCATGTGCCCTACGGTGAGCAACGGACCCCTCTCACCAGGGGGCCCGTCACTTTCGGGGGGGTTGACGGGGATGTTTGCCGTGTCGAAGCCGGTCGCGGACCGGTACCGGGGGACGGTCTTGCGCCAGGTGGCCTGGAACCGGGTGGCCTCACACCGGATGGTCCCGAAGCGGGCCGTCTCGAAGCGAGTGGTCCCGGTGCGTGTCGCGGACCCGGCTTCGGAGCACGTCGCGGACGGCGCTCCAGGAAGCGCGTCCGAGCAGGTCGGAAGCGCGTACGAGCAGGTCGCGGAGGTCCGCAGGGGCTCGGACGTCGTCGGTGCCGCCCTGCTCGGTGCCTGCGCCGTCGCGGCGCTGATCAGCGCGGCCGGGCGGGACGCGCGCCCCGAGGGGGTGCTGCTCGCGGTGCTCGCCGTCGCGGCGGGGTACGCGTGCGGCCGGATCGCCGGGGCGCTGCTGCCGGTGGCCGCCGCCGCGGGTGCGGCGCTGGGCGTCGTGGGCCTGGTCCTCGCGACGTGGCCCGCGCTGCCGGGCGCGACGGCCGTCGGCCCGGTTCCGCCCGGGAGCACCGGCGCGTACGCCGCGCTGGCGGCGCTGGCCGTGGGCTTCGCCTGCTGCGCCGCCGTGGCGGCCCGGCGCCCGGTACCCCGCCTGGTCCTGCGGCTGCTGGCCCTGGGGGTGGCCTGCGCCGCCTTCGCGCTGGGGTCGATGGCCGGAGGCGTCGCGGGGCTGCTGGTGCTGCTGCTCTCGCTGGCGGCGGTACGGATACGGAGGCGGCTGCCCGCGCTGGCGGCGCTGGCCCTGGCCGCGGGGGTGCTCGCCGGGATGCCGTGGGCGGTGGCCGCCGGCGCCGTTCCGGCGGGGCCGGCCGCCTCTGTGGAGGGCCCACTGACCTCGTACCGGACACAGGTGTGGCGCGACGCGGTCGGTGTCGCCCGGACGGATCCGCTCGTGGGGGTGGGGCCGGGCCGTTTCGGCGCTCTGAGTACGACGGCCCAGCAGTCGCCGCGCTCGGACGGCAAGCCGCACTCCGCGCCGCTCCAGCAGGCGGCCGAGCAGGGGCTGGTCGGCGTGGTCCTGCTGGCGGCGCTGTGCGGCTGGCTGCTGTACGGCCTGTGGCGCTCACCCCGCCCGACGCCGGTCGCCCTGTCCGCCGCCGCCGCGCTCACGGCGCTGGCCGCCT
Source organism: Streptomyces sp. NPDC045998 (assembly GCF_056430285.1). Lineage (NCBI taxonomy): Bacteria > Bacillati > Actinomycetota > Actinomycetes > Kitasatosporales > Streptomycetaceae > Streptomyces > Streptomyces sp. NPDC045998. The sequence continues at coordinate 311,737 of NZ_JBWKLJ010000009.1, read as the reverse complement.
TCGCGGCCGTCGGCAGCGCGCTGAGCTTCACCCCGGTGACGACGGCCGCCGGCCTGCTGGCCGGCCTGGCGACGGCACACGCCCCGGCGACGGTACCGGGGGGCGGCAGCCTCAGAGGTTCTCAGGGTGCTCCTCGCGGCGGCTCTCACGCCGGCTCTCCCGGTGGTGGAGGGGCAGGCGGCGGCGGATGAAGCGGACCGCGCCCTCCGCGTCGTCGACCGTCACCGTGAAGCTGCGTCCGTCCCCCAGGGTGAGGACCAGCGCCTCGCCCCGGCGCACCACCACGGCCGTGCCCTTCTCCGGGCGCCAGCGGTAGCCCCAGCCGCCCCACTGGCGCGGGGTGACGGACGGGGCGAACTCGGCGCACACCACGTGCTTCAGCGGGATGCGGCGGCGCGGCAGGCCCATGTGGCCGCAGCGCACTTCGAGGGCGTCGTGGTCGACGGTGAGCTCGACGTGGACGAAGGCGAGCGTCCCGAAGAGCACCAGCAGGCCGGCCGCGACACAGCCGATCACCGCCATCAGCAGCGCCGCGACGCCCGAGGTCCACGGGGATTCGACGGCCAGCTCGACGCCGAGGGCCACGCAGGCCGCGCCCGCGGCGGCGAGGAGCCACTGGCCGCGGTTGGTCGCGCGCCCCGTCCAGACCTCGGACACCGGGTCCGTCGGAGGGGACGGCTGGCTGCGGGGGTGGTCCCTCATGCGTAGCAGCGTACTGACGTTCCGCGTTCGCGGCCCCTCGACGGGCGCCCCCGGAGCCCCGGGGCGGCTCGACGGGCCGCCCCCTCGGACCCCCCGGGCGGCTCGGCGGTGCGCCTCAGCGAGCGGGCGTGACGGCGGCCAGTACGCGGCCTTCGGCGTACGTGAGCGCCGCCTCCGGCAGCTCGGAGGGGCGGCCGCTGAGCAGCACCTCCAGGGAGGTGCTGGGCGTGGCGGTCGGGTCCGGGTCGGCTCCGATGCGGCGCAACGCCTGGGCGGCGACCGCGTCGGCGGAGCCGTACAGGGCGACGGGCGGCAGGCCGGCCGGCTGGACGGCGGCGCGGATGCGCTCGGCGAGCAGTTCGTAATGGGTGCAGCCCAGGACGACGGCCCTTACGTCGTCGGGCGTGAGGGCGGCCGCCGCCGCGATGGCCCGGTCGATGGCGTCCTCGTCGGCGTGCTGCACGGCGTCGGCGAGCCCGGGGCACGGCACCTCCGTGACGTCGACGGAGTCGGCGAAGTCGCGGATGAGCCCGCGCTGATAGGGGCTGCCGGTGGTGGCGGGGGTCGCCCAGATCGCCACCGGGCCTCCGCCGGCCGCGGCGGGCTTGATGGCGGGGACGGTTCCGATGACGGGGATCCCGGGCTCCAGCTCGGCGCGCAGCGCCGGCAGGGCGTGTACGGAGGCGGTGTTGCAGGCCACGATGAGCGCGTCGGGCCGGTGCGCGGCGGCCGCCCGGGCGACGGCGAGCGCGTGCTCCACGAGGTAGTCCGGCGTGTGCGGCCCCCAGGGCATCCCGTCGGGGTCCGAGGAGAGGACCAGATCCGCGTCCGGCCGCAGCCGACGCACGGCGGCCGCCGCCGGCAGCAGGCCGATTCCGGAGTCCATGAGCGCGATCTTCACCCGGTCACCCTAGCCGACGGCCCTTGCGCTCCCGCCATTGTGGGGCAGACTGCGACGAATGAGCACCATTGCGTGGATCGCGCTGGGGTCGTTGGCGGCGTGGGGCTGGCTGTTGCTCGGGCAGGGCTTCTTCTGGCGGACGGATCAGCGCCTGCCCCGCCGCGAGGCCCCCGCCCGCTGGCCGTCCGTCGCCGTCGTGGTGCCGGCCCGGGACGAGGCCGAGGTGCTCCCGGTGAGCCTGCCCTCGCTCCTGGTCCAGGACTACCCGGGACCCGCGTGGATCGTCCTCGTCGACGACGGCAGCAAGGACGGTACGGGCGACCTCGCCCGCGCGCTGTCCGTACGGTACGGGGGGCTGCCGCTGACGGTGGCGTCACCGGGTCCGCCGGAGGCCGGCTGGACCGGGAAGCTGTGGGCCGTGCGGCACGGCATCGCGGTGGCACGCGCGAGCGAGGCGTGGCCGGCGCCCGAGTACCTGCTGCTGACGGACGCGGACATCGCGCACGAGCCCGACAGCCTCCGCGAGCTGGTGGCCGCCGCCACCACGCGGTCCATCGACCTCGTCTCACAGATGGCCCGGCTGCGGGTGGCGAGCGGCTGGGAGCGGCTGGTGGTGCCGGCGTTCGTCTACTTCTTCGCGCAGCTCTATCCCTTCCGCCGGGTCAACAAGGACGGTGCGCGGACGGCCGCCGCGGCGGGGGGCTGCGTACTGCTGCGAACGGAAATGGCGGACCGGGCGCGCGTGCCGGAGTCGATCCGGCACGCGGTCATCGACGACGTGTCACTGGCGCGTGCGGTGCGGAGGGCGGGCGGCCGGCTGTGGCTGGGGCTCGCCGAGCGGGTGGACAGCATCCGTCCGTACCCGGGGCTCGGCAGCCTGTGGCGGATGGTGTCGCGCAGCGCGTACGCCCAGCTCCGGCACAACCCGCTGCTCCTGGCCGGCACGGTGGGCGGGCTGCTGCTGGTGTACGCGGCGCCGCCCGCCGCGCTCGCCGCGGGGCTGTTCGGGGGCGACACCGCGGCCGGGCTGCTGGGCGCCGGCGCGTGGGCGGTGATGACGGGTACGTACATCCCGATGCTCCGCTACTACCGCCAGTCGCTGTGGTCGGCCTTCCTGCTGCCGTTCACGGCGCTGCTCTATCTGTGCATGACGGTCGACTCGGCGGTGCAGCACTACCGGGGGCGCGGGGCGTCCTGGAAGGGCCGCACCTATCCGCGTCCGCGGACGGGACATTCGCGCGCCTAATCATGGACATGCCCGCCAGGCCCGACCCGCCGTCGTTTCCGCGTCGATCACCGCTCCGAACCCCGGACCACCTCAGGGGTTTTATGTAGCAACCATCGAAAACAAGGGCGGTTGGACCACCGGTAACCCCCTCCTCAGCACGGGCTTTAGCACTCCTCAGCACGGGCTTTAGCAGAAGAGACGCCCTATTTCCCCACGTTCGATCGCATTGGGTCCCGGTGGCCGCTCAGTACACGTAAAACAACCCTCTTACCGGGCTCCCCACTAAGCACATCGTGGGCTTAACTTATGTGCCATGACCTCCCCCCGTTCCTACGGCGGCGCTTACTACGGCGTGCCGTCGTTCCCGGACACCCCCATCTACGACTCCCTGGTCGCAGAGCGGGGCACGCCTCAGATCGCCCCGATCCGAGTGCCCGCCGCGTACGACACCGGCAGCAGCCACCTGCCGGCCCTTCCCTCGGCACTGCCCGCCCTCCCGGCAGCCCCCTCCCAGCCCGGTCCTTCCTACGGCGGCTCCTACGGTTACCCGCAACCGCAGTCGCAGCCGTACCCGCAGCCCGTCCAGGCGCAGATGCCGCAGCCCACGCCGCTGCACCAGGCGCCCGCGCCGTACATCCCCCAGCAGGCGACGGCGCCGCGCGGCTACCCCGCGCCGCAGGCCGCCCCGTACGCGCGGCCGGTCGCCACCGGCTACGAGGCGATGCGCCCGGCGGCGCCGCGCCCCGCTCCGGTGCCCGTCCAGCCCGCTCCGTACGACGACCCGTACAACCGCCCCTACCAGGGCGGGGGCTACTGACCGACCCGGCGCCCGGGGCGACTGGCAGGATGAGGCCATGCCCACTCCTGTACTGCGCTCCCTGCACATCCACCCGGTCAAGTCACTCGGCGGGTGCACCCCCGCCGAGGCGGTGGTGGAGCCGTGGGGGCTCGCCGGGGACCGCCGCTGGATGCTGATCGACACCTCGGGGAAGGCGGTCACCCAACGCCGTCACGCGCGGCTGGCGTTGGCCCGGGCCGAGCGGCTCGCGGACGGGGCGCTCCGGCTGTCCGCCCCGGGGTGCGAGCCGCTCACCGTCGCCATACCGTCCGGGTCGGCGGGAACGGTCACCGCGGACGTCTTCGGCACGAAGGTGGAGGCCGTACCGGCCGGCCCCACCGCCGACGCCTGGTTCGGCGACTACCTCGGCGACGAGGTGCGGCTGACGTACATGGACGAGCCCGCGCACCGCCGCCCCATCGACCCGGACTACGCACTGCCCGGCGAGACGGTCAGCTTCGCCGACGGCTACCCCCTGCTGGTCGCCACCACCGCCTCGCTGGACGCCCTCAACTCGCTCATCGCGCAAGGCGACCACCCGGACGAGGGCCCTCTGCCCATGGAGCGTTTCCGGCCGAACGTCGTCGTCGACGGCACCGAGGCCTGGGACGAGGACCACTGGACGCGGATCGCGATCGGCGAGGTCTCCTTCCGCGTCGCCAAGCCGTGCGGCCGCTGCATCGTGACCACCACCGACCAGCGCACGGCACAGCGCGGCAAGGAACCGCTGCGCACCCTCGCCCGGCACCGCCTCTTCGGCAAGCGGATGGTCTTCGGCCAGAACCTCGTCCCGGAGAACACCGGCACCCTCCGTACCGGGGACCGGGTGCAGATCCTCGAGCGCAGCTAGGGACAGCGGCCGCTCGGGGCCCGAAGAGGCCGGAACGGTGCGCATGGGCGGTGGTGTCACGGGAACCCGGGAGGTCCGTACGCGCGTTGACGGACACGGAAAGGGGGTGCTGGCCCGTTGCACACCGTCCTCGGGCTCTGGCGCTGGCGGCACAACCCCCTGCGCCGGACCACCGATCTCGCGGAGGCGTGGACCGCCTTCGCCGCCCTGCTGCTGATCTGTCTGGTCGCTCCCGCCGTGGGCTGGGCCTCCGGCGCGGCGACCGAAGCCTCCCTCCAACGGACGGCGCGGATCCAACACGAACAGCGCCACCCGGTCACGGCCGAGGTGATGGGCCCCGCCCAGGGGCACGAGGGGTCACCGCGCGCCCCGGAGGCATCCGCCGAGCACCGGCTGCGCGAGCCGGTGGCGGCGCGTTGGACCGCGCAGGACGGCACGGTACGGACCGGGATCGTGACGGCCGCCCGGCACACCGTGGAGCCGGGCGACACCCTGCGCATCTGGGTCGACGACCGAGGCCGCCCAGTGGACCGGCCCATGGACGCGGACACGGTCCGCGACCACGCCGTACTGGCCGGCATCGGTGTCGCCGTCGGGTTCGCCGGCCTGGTGGAAGTGGCCCGCAGAGCCGTCGTCGGGCGGTTGACGCGGCGGCGGTACGCGCGCCTGGACCAGGAGTGGGCCAGGACGGGTCCGGACTGGGGCCGGACGGGCGCGGACAGCTGAAGGACGCGAGGAGCCGCCCAGGGGAGTCTCAGGAGGCCGAGACCGGCCGACCCGCAGCCGAGTGCGACCGGGCCCCCGGCCGGGCACCACGCGGGCGACGCCGAGCCGCCCGACCGGTCAACTCGCCCTCGCCACGCGCGCTACGGTGGTGCGACCGTTTCGCAGCGACGCACGACGAGGTGGGGGGCTCAGCAGCACCATGGCACAGGGCACGGTCCAGGTGACGCACACCGGCACATCGCGGTGGCGGCGCCGCACGGGCGAGTACGCCTCCCTCGCCGCGGCCCTGGAGGCCGCCGCGGACGGCGACGTCCTGACCATCGCCCCCGGTACGTACCGGGAGAACCTGGTCCTGCGCCGCGCGGTCACCCTGCGCGGCGCCGACGGCGCGTCCGGCTCCGTGCGGATCGCCCCGGCCGACGGCGTACCGCTGACCGTACGGGCCTCCGCGACCGTGCAGGACCTGCAGGTGGAGGGGCAGGACAGCTCGGCGCCCGCCCTGCTCATCGAGGACGGTACGCCGGAGCTCTCGGACCTGCGGATCGTGACCCGTTCGGCCTCGGGGGTCGAGGTGCGCGGCGCCGCGCGGCCCACCGTACGGCGCTGCACCGTCGACAACCCGGCGGGCGTCGGCATCGGCGTACTGGACGGCGCGGGCGGCGTCTTCGAGGACTGCGAGGTGGTCGCGGCCGGGCAGGCGGGCGTCTCGGTACGCGGCGGCGCGCATCCGCGTCTGGAGCGGTGCCGGATCCACCACGCCTCCGGCGCGGGCGTGTCCGTGACCGGGGAGGGCAGCGGCCTGGAGGCGATCGGCTGCGAGGTGTACGAGATCAGGGGCAGCGGCGTCCAGGTGACCGCGCGGGCCGTCGCGCACCTGACGGACTCCTCGGTGCACCGCACCACGGCCGACGGCATCACCCTGGACACGGACGCCGCGCTCACCCTCTCCGACTGCGACATCCACGACGTCCCGGAGAACGCCGTCGATCTGCGGTCGCGCGCCGTGCTGACGCTGACCCGCTCGACGGTGCGGCGGTTCGGCCGCAACGGCCTGTCCGTGTGGGACCCGGGCACCCGCGTGGACGCCAACCAGTGCGAGATCCACGACAGCACCGGCGACTACCCGGCGGTGTGGGTCTCCGACGGCGCGGCCGCCGTCCTCGACGGGTGCCGTGTGCGCGACGTACCGGACGCCCTCTTCGTCCTCGACCGCGGCTCGCGCGTGGACGTCGTCGACAGCGACCTGTCGCAGGTGCGCAACACGGCGGTGTCGGTCAGCGACGGCGCCATCGCGCAGTTGGACGACTGCCGCATCCGGGAGGCGTCGACCGGCGCCTGGTTCCGGGACCACGGCAGCGGCGGCACGCTCAGCGGCTGCACCATCGACGCCGTGCAGACCGGGGTCATCGTCACCAAGGGCGCCGATCCGACGGTCGAGCGGTGCACGGTCACCTCCCCCGCCGAGGCGGGTTTCTACGTCTCGGCGGAGGGCCGCGGCACCTTCCACGGCTGCCGGGTGACGGGCAGCGGAGGGTACGGCTTCCACGTCATGGACGGCTGCCGCACGACGCTGCGCCGGTGCCGTACGGAGCGGTGCGCGCGCGGAGGGTACGAGTCCGGCGAGGACGGCCCCGTCATGGAGGAGTGCACGAGCGACGAGAGCGGCGTCGTCCGCACGGCACCGGAGGGCGCCGCGCACGGCACCGTGCGGACGGCGGCGCAGGCGCCCGCGGGCGGTCTGCTGGGCACGGTACCGGCGCAGCTCCCCGCCCTTCCGGAACGGGCCCCGGCCCCCGTCGCGGCGGCGGTCGTCCCGGTGACGCCCGACCCGCCCGTACGGGGCGCGCAGGACGTCCTCGGCGAACTGGACGCGCTGGTGGGGCTGGACAGCGTCAAGCGGGAGGTCCGCACCCTCATCAACATGATCGAGGTCGGCAGGAAGCGCCAGGAGGCGGGGCTCAAGGCCGCCTCCGTACGCCGCCATCTGGTCTTCACCGGCTCCCCCGGCACGGGCAAGACCACGGTCGCCCGCCTGTACGGCGAGATCCTGGCCTCCCTCGGGGTGCTGGAGCGCGGTCATCTCGTCGAGGTGTCGCGGGTGGACCTGGTGGGCGAGCACATCGGTTCCACCGCGATCCGCACCCAGGAGGCGTTCGACCGGGCGCGGGGCGGGGTGCTCTTCATCGACGAGGCGTACGCGCTCTCCCCCGAGGACTCGGGGCGGGACTTCGGGCGCGAGGCGATCGACACCCTGGTGAAGCTGATGGAGGACCACCGGGAGGCGGTCGTGGTGATCGTCGCCGGCTACACCGCCGAGATGGAGCGGTTCCTCACCGTCAACCCCGGGGTGGCGTCACGGTTCTCACGGACGATCACCTTCCAGGACTACGAGCCCGACGAGCTGGTGCGGATCGTCGGGCAGCAGGCCGAGGAGCACGAGTACCGCCTGGGCGCGGGCACGGGTGAGGCGCTGCTGAAGTACTTCACGGAGTTGCCGAAGGGACCCGCCTTCGGCAACGGCCGTACCGCACGGCAGACGTTCGAGTCGATGGTCGAGCGGCACGCGGGCCGGGTCGCGGCGCTCGCCGAGACGAGCACCGACGACCTGACCCTGCTCTATCCGGAGGACATCCCGGACATGCCCTGAGCCTCGTCCGCGCGCTGCTGCGGCACGGGCAGCGGCAGGGCGGGCGGGAGCCGGTCGAGCAGGACGGCGCGCTCCTTGGCGAAGACGGGGTCCGCCCGGTAGTCGCCGTGGCCCAGGACGGGCTCGGGCAGCGGGTGTTCGGGGGTGCGCCCGTACACGACCGGGTCGCGCAGCGCCTTGTGGTCGACCTCGGGCTTGTCGCCCTCGGCGGGGAGGTTCACCGGGCCGCCGATCGGGTCGGTACGGCGCCACAGGTTGCGCCAGCAGTGCACCTCGCGGTGGAGGGCGGCCAGCGGGACCGGACCGAAGTAGGCCGGGAACCACCGTCCGTACAGCCGCTCCAGGGGGGACCCGTACGTGAGCAGGGCGACGCGGCGGCGGGTCCCCGCCGGGAGCTGCCAGACGGCCGCCGCCGCGAGCACGCTGCCCTGGGAGTGGCCGGAGATGACCAGGCGCCCGCCGGTGCGGCCGGTCCAGGACGACATCCGCCAGGCCAGGTCCGGGACGGCCCGCTCGGCGTAGCAGGGCGGCGCGAACGGATGGGCGGCGCGCGGCCAGAACGTGCCGACGTCCCACAGGATGCCGATGGTGCGCCGCGCGGAGGCGTCCCGGTAGGCGCGCCGGCCCCAGGTGACGAACAGTATGAAGCCGAACCCGATCAGCCAGGAGCCGAGCGCCTGCGCGGCCTCGGCCACGCTCTCGACGAGGGGGTGCGTCCCCGCGAAGGCCTTGCCGGGCACCGTTCCGCTCGCGCGCGACCCGACGAGGGCGACCGCGCCGAGCAGCAGGGTGGCACCGGAGAGGATGCCGACGATGCCGGGCGCCGAGTCGGTGAGCGCCGCCCCCGCGCGGACGGCGGCGATGCGCCGGGTGCGGACGGGGTCGGGTTTCTCGCCCTCGTACTCCGCCTCCACCACGGGCCCGAGACGGCGGGCGGTGAGCGCGGTGCGGACGGCGAGGACGAGGGCGGGGATCAGCAGCAGGAGCAGCAGCACGGGGATGACCGAGGCCTGCCAGCTGAGCAGCACCGGCGGGCCCACGATGGGGCCCTTTCCGGTTCCGGGGGTGGCGGGACCGTCGAGCCAGTCGGCGACGCGCTGCGCGATCCCGCCGCTCATCACGCCGCCGAGCGCGCACGCGAGCATGGCGACGGTGGGGCCGCCGAGCCCGTACAGCACGGTACGCGTGTGCGGGGCGCGGCGGTGGAGCCGCAGGGCGACGGCGGCGAGGGCCAGGACGAGGACGCCCTGGGCGAGGGTGATGACGCTGAAGGCCAGGTCTCCGGGGAGGGTGCGCGCGGAGCGCCACGCGGGGCGGGACCAGGCGGCGTACGCCATCGCGAGGGCGAGCAGGGCGAGGGAGGAGCCGGGCAGCCAGCTGACGAGGGCGCGGTCGAGCCGGTTGTCGAGCCGCTTCTCGCTGCGCCCGCGGCGGCACACCACCCATGTCACGACCACCGCGCCGAGCAGCAGGGCGCCTTCCAGGGCCCAGCCGAGCAGCTCGCGCGTGGTGCCGGCCGCGCCGCGGTCGTAGCGGGCCGCCGCGCCGCCGACGGCGGCGGCGATGGTGAGGAACCCGGCGGCGGTGTGGGCGGCGCGCAGACGGGCGACGAGGCGCCGTCCGTACCAGAAGCCGGGGCGGCCGAGGGCGGGGCGCGGCTGCCGGTCGGCCGCCGTGCCGTCGCCGTCCTGCTCGCCGCGGGGCGGGCGTTGGGCCTCGTACGCGCTCCAGGTGCGGTTGGACAGGTACCACAGGAGTCCGACGAGCGCGGCGGGGACCAGTGCGGCGAGCGCGAGGCGGCGGCCGGGCTGCGACCACCAGCCGCCGCCCGTGACGGACAGGAACCCGAGCCAGGACCGTCCGTCGGCGCAGCGGGCGGAGCCCGCGCACTGCCAGGCCGTCAGGTCCAGCGCGACCTCGCAGGCGGCGGCGGTGAGCAGCACGGTGAGGCTGAGTGCGACGAGCCGTACGAGCACGCCGTAGAGCCGGACGGCGGCGGGCCGCCCTTCGGCCGGGGGCCGCATCCAGTGCGCGAGGTTGACCACCATGAACGGCAGGAGCAGCAGCCACAGGGCGCGCGATCCGTTGCCGGAGGTGAGGTTGCACCAGCAGTACGCCTCCTGGACCGGGCCGTGGCGGAAGCGTTCGGGCTCCTTCTCGGCGTCCCGGTCGGCGGTGCGGCGGAAGATGGCGGCGGTGTTGTCGCCGGTCACCCGTACGGTACGGGGGTCGTCGAGCATCTCCTCGGGCGTGGTGCCGCCGACGCCGTGGACGAGGAGTTCGAGCGCGGCTCCGGGGCCGGCGGGCTCCGTGGTGGCTGGGTGCACTTCGGCGGCTCGCTCTCTGCGGGGCGGAGGGGGCGGGGTGGAAAGGGGCGGGGCGTAAGGGAATGGGGTCGAGGGGGAATGGGGCCGAGGGGGGATGGGGCGGAGGGGGCGGGGCGGAGGGGGCGGGGCGAGATGGGCACGGGACGGAGGCGGAGTGGGGGCGCTTGACAAGAATCGTCCATGGGCGCGGCGATGTGTACGGCTCATTCACGCAATCTCCCCGCCGTACCGCGCCGTGCGGCGCGTGGCAGGATGAGGGATCCCTGGCGAGCGTGTCGACGACGTGGAAGGACCGGCCCCTGCGGTGAGCGACAACCAGAACCTCCTCGCGGAGCAGCGGCGCGCCTTGATCCTGGACGAGGTGCGGCGGCGCGGCGGTGTGCGGGTCAACGAACTCACCCGCAGGCTCAACGTGTCGGACATGACGGTCCGCCGCGACCTGGACGCGCTGGCCCGACAGGGCGTCATCGCGAAGGTGCACGGCGGGGCGGTGCCGGTGGCCGAGGCCAGCACGCACGAGCCGGGCTTCGAGGCGAAGTCGGCGCTGGAGCGGAGCGCGAAGGAGGACATCGCGCGGGCGGCCGCCGCGATGGTGGCGCCGGGCAGCGCGATCGCCCTGTCGGGCGGGACCACGACGTACGTGCTGGCGCAGCATCTGCTGGAGGTGCCGGACCTGACGGTGGTGACCAACTCGGTGCGGGTGGCGGATGTGTTCCACGCGGCGCAGGGCACGGCGTCGGGCGCCGGAGCGCCCCGGCCGGGCGCGGCGACGGTGGTGCTCACCGGCGGGGTCCGTACGCCGTCGGACTCGCTGGTCGGGCCGGTGGCCGATCAGGCCATCCGTTCGCTCCACTTCGACGTGCTGTTCCTCGGGGTGCACGGCATCTCGGTGGAGGGGGGCCTGTCCACGCCGAACCTCGCGGAGGCGGAGACCAACCGTCGTCTCGTCCGTTCCGCACGGCGGGTGGTGGTGGTCGCCGACCACACCAAGTGGGGCACGGTGGGCCTGAGTTCCTTCGCGCGCCTGGACGAGGTCGACCACCTGGTGACGGACGCGGGCCTGTCGGCCGAGGCGCGGGCGGAGATGGCGGAACACCTGCCGGGCCTGATCGTGGCGGGCGGGGACACCGGCGACACCGGCCCGGACAGGGGCGCGGACACGGGCTCTGGCACGGGCTCTGGCACGGGCGAGGGCTGATCCGAGGGTGGCCGTTTTCCGGATCGAGCGATGGGCGCCGCTGGACGCCGCCGAGGCGTGGCGGCGGGTGACGGACTGGCCGGCGCACGGAGCCCGCGTGCCGTTGACCCGGGTGGCCCCGGTGCCGGACGGGCCGACGCGGAGGGGCGGCCGGATCAACGCGCGTACCGGGATCGGACGGTTCGGGTTCGACGACCCGATGGAGGTCGTGCGCTGGGAGCCTCCGGCCCCCGGCCGGACGGTGGGCGTGTGCCGCCTGGAGAAGCGCGGACGGGTGGTCACCGGGTGGGCGGAGATCGCCGTCCACCCGACCACGGGCGGCCGCACGCGTGTGACGTGGACCGAGGAGCTGCGCGTACGGGGCCTGCCGCGCGCCTGCGACGGGCTGCTGGCGCGCGCCGGGCGGCTGGTCTTCGGACGCACCCTGGCCGGGCTGCTCGAAGCCCGCTGAGCGGACGGGTCCAGGGCCCTTCGGCGTCTACTCGGGCCAGGATCCGCTGCGCAGGAACTCGTCGATGGCGGCGCTGTACGGGGCGATGTCCAGGCCCTGTTCGGCCAGCCAGTCGTCGGAGTAGTACTTGTCCAGATAGCGCTCGCCGGGGTCGCAGATGAGCGTGACGACGCTGCCGGTGCGGCCCTGCGCCACCATCTCGGCGACGATCTTCAACGCGCTCCAGAGGCCCGTTCCGGTGGAGCCGCCCGCCTTGCGGCCGATGGCGTTCTCCAGCGCCCGTACGGCGGCGACGCTCGCCGCGTCCGGCACCTTCATCATCCGGTCGATGGCGCCGGGGACGAAGCTCGGCTCCATCCGGGGGCGGCCGATGCCCTCGATGCGGGAGCCGCAGTCACTGGCGGCCTGCGCGTTGCCGGTGGTCCACCCTTCGAAGAAGCAGGAGTTCTCCGGGTCGGGGACGCAGATGCGGGTGTCGTACTGCATGTAGCGCACGTAGCGGGCGATGGTCGCCGACGTGCCGCCCGTGCCCGCCGTGGCGACGATCCACGCCGGTTCCGGATAGCGCTCCAGGCGCAGCTGCTGGTAGATCGACTCCGCGATGTTGTTGTTGCCGCGCCAGTCGGTGGCGCGCTCCGCGTACGTGAACTGGTCCATGTAGTGGCCGCCGGTCCGGGCGGCGAGGGCCGCCGCCTCCTCGTACATCATGCGCGAGTCGTCGACGAAGTGGCACTGGGCGCCCTGGAATTCGATGAGCCGGATCTTCTCGGGGCTGGTGGTACGCGGCATGACGGCGATGAACGGCACGCCGACGAGGCTCGCGAAGTACGCCTCGGAGACGGCCGTCGAACCGCTGGACGCCTCGATGAGGGGCTTGTCGGGGCGGATCCAGCCGTTGCACAGCCCGTAGAGGAAGAGCGAACGCGCCAGGCGGTGCTTGAGGCTGCCGGTGGGGTGGGTGGACTCGTCCTTCAGGTAGAGGTCGATCCCCCAGCGCTCGGGCAGCGGGAAGCGCAGCAGGTGCGTGTCGGCGGACCGGGTGGCGTCGGCCTGGACCTTGCGTACGGCGTCCTTCAGCCATGCGCGGTAGTCCGGATCGCTCCGGTCCACGTCGAGGGTGGGCGCCGGTCGGTTCATCCCGGCGGCCCCTGTCGTCCCGGCCTGCTCACCAGTGCCCACGCGTCGCGCTCCTCAACTGTCTCCACTGCCGTCTCTCTGTGAACATACCCCCCTCACCTGCGCAAACGTTCACTTTGATGCTCCATAGGACCGGCTTGGGGAACGGCCGGCCGACGCGCCCTGGTGTACACGCGGGTACTTGTGCAGACTGACCGGACCGACAAGCCGCACGAAGGGGGCGGGACAGTCATGGCTGGGCCTGATTTCAGTGCCACGGGCGTACGGATCGAGCGGTGGCCGCGTTCGCTGACGACGGCGGGCGAGGTCCTGATCGAGGACGGCAGGCTGGCCCTGCTCACCAGCTGCGGGCGGGTGATCGACAGTGCGCCCGTGCGCGCGGTCCGGGCGGGCAGGCCGTGGTTCGCGGGGCGCGGTGACGCGACCGTGGCGACGCTCAACGGCCATCGCTACCGGCTGACGATGGGACGACGCGGCCGCGGGCCGGGCGGACCCACGAACATGGCCGGGTGCTTCCTGGAGGCGGTCCGCACGGCGGGCACAGCGAAGGACCGGGGCGAGGGCCCCGCCAAGGACCGGGCCGCGGACCGGGCCAAGGACCGAGCCGGGTAACGAGCCGGGGACCGAACCGGCCGTTGAGCGGTCGGTTGAGCCAAGGGCATTGCAATTGCATGAACCGAACCGTGATCGGTGGCCGCGAGTTGCACAACGGTCACCGCTGGTTCACGCTGGTTTGACATCACTACTCAGGGTGCACCGGCGGTGACGCTGCGATCCAGCCCGCCGGACCGAACAGCCAGCCATCTACTGGATCCGATCTCCGTCTTCTTCCGGACCTCATTTCGGGGAGTCGCAGCCGTGATCAGCCAGGCAAGCAGGCAGTGCACGGTAGAGCTCCAAGCCCTGCCGTCGCGGATCGGACAGGTCCGCAGAATCGTGTCGGCGCAACTGCGCTACTGGAATCTCGACAGTCTGATCGAGAAAGCCGCACTCGGTGTCACCGAGCTGCTGACCAACGTCCACCAGCACGCCCAACCGGACAAGGTGTGCACCGTCGAGCTCGAGCTCCTGCTCGACCGGCTGACGGTCTCGGTCCACGACCACGACCCCCGCCTCCCGACGGTCCTGACTCTCAACCCCGCCGACCCGCTCCCGACTTCGGGGCGCGGGCTGGCCCTGATAGAGGCGTTCAGCGAGAGCTGGGGCGCGCGGCCGCAGGGCGACTCCGGCAAAGTCGTCTGGTTCACCCTTCCGGCGCCCTCGGCCACTCCCCTGCCGCCGATCCCTTCGCTCCCGGTGTACGGGGCGGCCGGCGGCGCGCCGTTCACGGAACCGGTCCCCTTCGAGACGGTCGAGGCCGTGCGCGAACGCCCCCCGGCCGACCGTTCGCCCGCCGTGGCGGGCTGACGGGGCGACACCCGGCCGGTGCATGACTGCACGGCGGCGAGGGCCCCTCGTCGCCGTACAGTCATGCGTTCACTTCTGTACCTACTGTTATGTACAGTACGATCATGAGCACTCACGACCGGCTGATCGAGGCGACGCGGGACCTGCTGTGGGAGCGGGGTTACGTCGGCACGAGCCCCAAGGCCATCCAGCAGCGGGCGGAGGCGGGCCAGGGCAGCATGTACCACCACTTCGCCGGGAAGCCCGCCCTGGCGCTCGCGGCCATCCGCCGTACCGCCGAGGAGATGCGCGCCGCCGCCGAGTCGGCCCTGGGCGGCGGCGGATCGGCGTTCGCGCGGATCGAGGCCTATCTGCGGCGGGAGCGCGACGTCCTGCGCGGCTGCCCGGTCGGACGGCTGACGATGGACCCGGACGTCATCGCCGACGAGGAGCTGCGCGCACCGGTCGAGGAGACCCTGGCCTGGCTGTGCGACCGGCTCGCCGGGATCGTCCAGGAGGGGCTCGACAGCGGGGAGTTCACCGGGCCGCTGGACCCGCGGGACACGGCGGCGGCCATCGTGGCGACCGTCCAGGGCGGCTACGTGCTGGCCCGCGCGTCAGGCTCCCCCGCCCCCTTCGACACCGCCGTGAACGGCCTGCTCACGCTGCTCACCGCCGCCCGCAGCGCCCGTACCGCCGCCTGAGGAGACCCGCACCGTGCATGCCATGCAGTACGAGATCACCCTGCCCGCCGACTACGACATGGAGATCATCCGCCGACGGGTCGCGGCGAAGGGCCACCTCCTCGACGACTTCCCCGGGCTGGGCCTGAAGGCCTACCTGATACGGGAGCGCGCCGGCGGCTCCCCCGTGAACCAGTACGCCCCCTTCTACCTGTGGACGGCGCCCGAGGGCATGAACGCCTTCCTCTGGGGCCCCGGTTTCCAGGGCATCGTCCGGGACTTCGGCCGCCCGCGGGTGCAGCACTGGACGGGCCTCTCGTACGAGGAGGGGCCCGCCGCCTCGTCGGCACCGCGTTCCATGACGCGCCGCCGGATGCGTACGGACGAGCGCGAGAGCCCTGCCGACACCGTGGCCCGGGCCCTTGAGGAGCACCGGTCACAGGCCCGCACGCAGGGCGCGGTGGCCGCCGCCCTCGCCGTGGACCCGTACCACTGGGAGCTGCTCCACGTCACGTTCTGGGCCGGGGACGCGCCACAGCCGGCGGACGGCGACGTGTACCGCGTCCTGCGTCTGTCGGCACCGGAACGGCACCGGCTGCGCCGGGGACGGCAGTGGTGAGGACGCCGCCGGCCCGGCAAGGCACCCCCTAAGGGGCATCCACCGCCGCCGTGGGGCGGCCGAGCGTGGCGAGCGGGTCGTCGAGGACCGGCTGCCACGCCAACTCCGCCGCTCCCACCAGACTGTTGTGGTCCAGGGTGCAGCCCAGGATGGGCACCACGCCGCTGCGGCCCCACAGGCTGCGGTCGGCGACCACCGCGCGGAGCCGTTCCGGGTCGGCGGCGAGGAGCTCGCGGTGGAGCCCGCCGAGGATGATCCGGTCGGGGTTGAGGATGTTGACCAGGCCGGCCAGGCCGAGGCCGAGGCGGTCGATGAGCTCCTCGGTGGCGGCCCGTACGGCCGGGTCGCCGCCCTCCGTACGGAGCAGGTCGCGGGCCTGCTGGAGCAGGGACACCTCGGGGCCCGGGTCGCGCCGTGCGGCGGTGAGGAAGGCGAGCGGATCGGTCTCGACGTCGAGGCAGCCGCGGCTGCCGCAGTGGCAGGGGCGCCCGCCCTCGGGGTGGACGGTGAGGTGACCGACCTCCAGGGCGAGGCCCGAACTGCCGGTGTGCAGGCGCCCGTCCAGGACCAGGGCCCCGCCGACGCCGCGGTGGCCGGTGGCGACGCAGAGCAGGTGCTGGGCGCCGCGGCCCGCACCGTGGCGGTGTTCGGCGAGGGCGGCCAGGTTGACGTCGTTGCCGGCGAAGGCGGGGCCCTCGATGCCCGCCTCGCGCACCTGTGCGGCGAAGATGTCGCGGACGGGTGCCCCGGCCGGCCAGGCGACGTGCAGCGGGTTGAGGGCGGTCCCTTCCGGTTCGGCGACCGCGGACGGGACGGCGAGCCCGGCGCCCACGCAGCGGCGCCCGCTCTCGCGCAGCAGCCGGGCGCCCTCCTCGACGACGGCCGCGAGCACCTGGGCCGGGTCGGCCGTGACGGTCACGCAGCCGGGGGCGGTGGCCACGATGCGGCCGCCGAGGCCCACGAGGGCGGCGCGGAAGCCGTCGGCGTGGACCTGCGCGGCGAGGGCGACGGGGCCGTTCTCGTCGACGATGAGCCGGTGCGAGGGGCGGCCCTGGGAGCCGGCGGCCGCGCCGGGGCGGGAGTCGACGCGGATCAGCCCGAGCGCTTCGAGTTCGGCGGCGACGGCGCCGGCGGTGGCCCGGGTGACGCCGAGCTCGGCGGTGAGCACGGCGCGGGTGGGCGCCCGACCGGTGTGCACCAGTTCGAGCGCGGGGCCGAGTGCGCTGCGGCCCCTGTCCAGCCGTGATCGGGTCATGGTCGCCTTGCCGTTCATGGGGGCGAGTCTCCCATGATCCAGGATGCGGACGGTCGGCCCGGTCTTGTCCAGTGCCGGTCCGCACACTGCCGCCCGCACGGTTCCGCGCACTGTTTCGGCCGGTCGTGGACGGGTACTGCGGGTGGCTGACGCACGCTGCGCGGGCGGCGCGAGGCGGGAGGTCCCATGTCACGCTCCGACACCAAGGCGGTGGTACGGGCGCTGCTCGACGAGCGGGCGCGCACGTACGCGGAGGAGGCCGGGATCCACCTGAAGGACACCCCACAGCCGCTGTACCGGCTGCTGGTGCTGGCCCATCTGCTGAGTGCCCGCATCCGCGCCGACATCGCGGTCGCGGCGGCGCGCGCCCTGTTCGCCGCCGGGATGAAGGACGCGCGGCACATGCGCGACGCGACCTGGCAGCAGCGGGTGGACGCGCTCGGAGAAGGCGGCTACCGCCGGTACGACGAGCGGACGGCCACCCAGCTGGGGCAGGTCGCCGAGCTCGTCCTCGACGCGTACGGCGGTGATCTGCGCCGGATGCGCGAGAAGGCGGGCGGCGACCTGGACCGGTTGCGCGCGCTGCTGCAGGAGGCGCCGGGCATCGGCCCCGCGGGGGCGGACATCTTCCTGCGGGAGGTGCAGGGCGTCTGGCCGGACGTGGCGCCGTACCTGGACGGCAAGACGCTGGACGGCGCGCAGCGGCTGGGCCTGCCGACGGACCGCGAGGAGCTGGCCGGCCTGGTCGGAGAGGCGGATCTGCCGGCTTTCGCCGCCGCGCTGGTGCGCGCCGCGCTGGACAAGGACGTCGTCGAGGGCGTCCGCGAGACAGTCAACGAGACCTGACCTAGGGAGGACCGGATGAGCACCGCCGACCGCGGCGAACTTCCACTGCCCGACTACGACCAGTTGCCCGTCGGAGCGCTGGAGCACCGCATCCGGGCGCTCAGCGGCGAGCAGATCGACCAGCTGGTGCACTACGAGCACGCGCACGCCGACCGCCCCATGGTCGTCCAGGTCCTGACAGCCCGCAAGCACCAGCTGGAGCAGGGGGCTACCCCGTCCGGCGGTGATCCGGGCGCGTTCCAGCCCGAACATCCGGGCAAGGCCCAGGCCGGTTCGCCGGTCTCGCCCTCGGGCTCGCCGCAGCCGATCCACCCGCCGCCGCACGGCACGCCGTTCCAGTCCGGCAAGCCGAAGGGGAACATGGAACGGCCCTGAGGCCGTGAAACCGACCCCGGGGCCGCGGAACCGACCCTGAGGTCGCGGAACAGACCCTGAGGCCGTGGAACTCCGGCCCTAGGTCGCGGAACGACGCCGAAGCCGTGGCACAGCCCCCACGGCGCGAGCCGCCCGGACCGGCATGGTTGTACGCCGGTCCGGGCGGCCCCTATGCTGACTTTGTGCCGCACCTAAACAAACTACGGACGGCCGTTCCGGGGGACTCAGGCGGAGACACCGCCGCACGCTCCCTGATCCGCCTCCGCACCGCCCTGACCTTGTTCTTCGCCCTCGACGGCTTCCTCTTCGCCGGCTGGGTGGTCCGCATCCCCGCGATCAAGGAGCAGACCGGCTCCTCCCCGAGCGACCTCGGGCTCGCCCTGCTGGGCGTGTCGGCCGGCGCCGTCCTGACCATGACCCTCACCGGCCGACTGTGCCGCCGCTTCGGCGCCCACCCCGTCACGGTCACGGCCGGTGTCCTGCTCTCGCTGAGCATCGCGCTGCCGCCGCTGACCCACTCGGCGCTCGCCCTCGGCCTGGTGCTGCTGGTCTTCGGCATCGCGTACGGCGGCATCAACGTGGCGATGAACAGCGCCGCCGTCGAGCTGGTCGCCGCCCTGCGCCGCCCGGTGATGCCCAGCTTCCACGCCGCCTTCAGCCTCGGCGGCATGCTCGGCGCCGGGCTCGGCGGGCTCGTCGCGGGCGGCCTCGCGCCGCGCACGCACCTGCTGGCCCTCACGGCCATCGGGCTCCTGGTGACCGCCGCGGCCGGTTCCGTGCTGCTGCGCCACCCGTGCCCCGCACCGGCGGAGGCGCTGCCCGCCGACGGGCCCACACCACGGCGCATGGACGGCCGGACACGCGGCCTGGTCACGGTCTTCGGGCTGATCGCGCTGTGCACCGCGTACGGGGAGGGCGCGATGGCCGACTGGAGCGCGCTCCACCTGGAGCAGGACCTGCACGCCCATCCGGGCGCCGCGGCCGCCGGATACTCCCTCTTCGCGCTCGCCATGACCGCCGGACGCCTCTCCGGTACGGCCCTGCTGCAGCGGCTCGGCCAGACCCGGACGCTGGTGGCGGGCGGGGCGGCCGCAGCCGCCGGGATGCTGCTGGGCGCGCTCGCGCCGACGGTGTGGCTCGCGCTGCTGGGCTTCGCGGTCACGGGGCTCGGCCTGGCGAACATCTTCCCCGTGGCGGTGGCGCGCGCGGGCGCGCTGGCCGGCGCTGGCGGCGTGGCCGCCGCGTCCACGCTCGGTTACGGCGGCATGCTGCTGGGGCCGCCGGCGATCGGGTTCCTGGCCGACTGGTTCTCGCTGCCGCTCGCGCTGACGACGGTGGCGATGCTGGCCGCCGGGGCGGCGCTGATCGGGTACGCGGTACGCGACGCGTCGGCGCGGGAAATTACCGGGCCGGGCGTTCGTGGTCGCTGACACAATCCCCGCATGGAGATCACCGAGTACCTCGAAACCCTGGCCCGCGACGGCCGGTTGATGGCCGAGGCCGCCGAGAAGGCGGGTCCCGACGCGCCCGTGCCGCCCTGTCCCGGATGGCGCGTACGGGACGCCCTGCGGCACACCGGCGTGGTGCACCGCTGGGCCACCGCGTTCGTCGTGGCGGGGCACACCGCCTTCCAGCCCATGGGCGATGAGCCCGACCTGGACGGCGAGGAGCTCGTGGCGTGGTTCCGCGAGGGCCACGGGCTCCTCGTGCGGGCGCTGTCGGACGCGCCCGACTCCCTGGAGTGCTGGACCTTCCTGCCCGGGGCGTCCTCGGCGCGCGGCTTCTGGTCGCGGCGCCAGGCGCACGAGACGGCCGTCCACCGGGTGGACGTCCAGGTGGCGCTCGGCGACGCGGCGCCCGGCACGGTGGACCCGATGGACCCGGTGTTCGCCGCCGACGGGATCGACGAGCTGCTGTGCGGCTTCCACGCGCGGGAGAAGAGCCGGGTGCGTACACCGGAACCGGCCGTCCTGCGCGTACGGGCGACGGACACCGGCGATGTGTGGACCGTACGGCTGTCGGCGCAGCCGTCGCGGGCGACGCGGGGCGACGACGGGGGCGCGGCCGACTGCGAGCTGAGCGGCCCGGCGGAGCGGCTGTACCTGACCCTGTGGAACCGGCTGCCGCAGAGCGCCGTGACCGTCACGGGCGACGAGCGCCTGGCGCGGCTGTGGCGGGAGACCTCCGCCGTCGTCTGACGGCCGGCGCGCTCAGGCCCGGCAGGCGGGCCCCTCGGAGGCACCGGGCTGTCCCGCGGCCAGCGCCCGGCCGAGCACCGCACGCTGCAGGGGCAGCACCTCGGCGTGCCGGGCTCGGCCCAGGTCCGTCAGGGCGACCTCGACTCCGCGCCGGTCCTGGCTGCACATGCCGCGCGTGACGAGGCCCTCCTTCTCCAGGCGGGCGACGAGCCGGGACAGCGCGCTCTGGCTGAGGTGCACGCGGGACGCGAGCTCCTGGACGCGGTAGGAGGACCCGGTCCCCTCGGCCGCGGCGTCGGCCAAGGCGTCGAGAACCTCGAAGTCGCTGGCGCCGAGGCCGTAGGGGTGCAGCTCGCGGTCGAGCTCGCACGTCGTACGGGCGTGCAGGGCACGCACGCCGTGCCACTGCTCCACGAGCGCGCGCTCGGAGTTCGTCGCAGCCATGGGCCCACGTTAGCAAGGGGGGACCTTCGTTGCAACGGAATTAAATGCACTTGCATTCAATGCAAGCGCATGGAACTCTGCTCCGCATGACCTCTCCGCTCACCGCTTCGTCCCCCGCGCCTCAGGAGCGCTGGACCCCGCGGCTGTGGGGCACCCTGCTGGTGCTCTGCGCCGCGATGTTCCTCGACGCCCTCGACGTCTCCATGGTCGGCGTCGCCCTGCCGTCGATCGGCGCCGACCTGGGCCTGTCCACCGCCACCCTGCAGTGGATCGTCAGCGGCTACATCCTCGGCTACGGAGGCCTGCTCCTCCTGGGCGGCCGGGCCGCCGACCTCCTCGGCCGCCGCCGCGTCTTCCTGATAGCGCTGGCCGTCTTCGCGCTCGCCTCACTGCTCGGCGGTCTCGTCGACTCCGGCCCGCTGCTGATCGCCAGCCGCTTCATCAAGGGCCTCAGCGCCGCGTTCACCGCGCCCGCCGGACTCTCGATCATCACCACCACCTTCAAGGAGGGGCCGCAGCGCAACCGGGCCCTGTCCATCTACACGACCTGCGCCGCCACCGGCTTCTCCATGGGCCTGGTGCTCTCGGGCCTGCTCACCGAGCTGAGCTGGCGCTGGACGATGCTGCTGCCCGCGCCGATCGCCCTCGTCGCCCTTGTCGTCGGCCTGCGGATGATCCCGCACAGCGACCGCGAGGACACCCGCGGCGGCTACGACCTGCCGGGCGCCGTCACCGGCACGGCCGCGATGCTGCTCCTGGTCTTCACCGTCGTCGAGGCGCCCGAGGCGGGCTGGGCGTCCGCCCGCACGCTGCTGTCGTTCCTGGCGGCCGCCGTCCTGCTCGCCGCCTTCGTGGCCATCGAGCGGCGCACCGCGAGCCCGCTGCTGCGGCTCGGCGTGCTGCGCTCCGGCTCGCAGCTGCGGGCCCAGCTCGGCGCGGCCACGTTCTTCGGCTCGTACGTCGCCTTCCAGTTCATCGTGACGCAGTACATGCAGGGGCTGCTCGGCTGGAGCGCGCTGCAGACCGCGCTCGCCTTCCTGCCGGCCGGCCTGCTGGTGGCGCTCTCCTCCACCAAGGTCGGTGACGTGGTGGACCGGTTCGGTACGCCGCGGGTGATCGCGACCGGCTTCGCGCTGCTCGTCGCCTCGTACGCCATCTTCCTCCAGGTCGACCTCACCCCCCGGTACGCGGCCGTCGTCCTGCCGTCGATGCTGCTGCTGGGCGCGGCGTGCGCGCTGACCTTCCCGTCGCTCAACATCCAGGCGACGAACGGCGTGGACGACGACGAGCAGGGCATGGTCTCCGGCCTGCTGAACACCTCCGTCCAGGTGGGCGGCGCCGTCTTCCTCGCCGTGGTGACGGCCGTGATCACGGCCGGCGGCGCCGAGGGCGGCTCCCGGCAGGCGGTTCTCGACAGCTTCCGGCCCGGGCTGGTGGTGGTCACCGCCATCGCGGCCGTGGGCCTGCTCATCACCCTGACCGGTCTGCGCCGCGGTCGTACGCCGCAGCCGTCGGTCGTGATCGCCAAGTCGGCGACGCCGGCGAGCCCGGAAGCGGTGGAGGCCGCGGAGACCGCCACCGTACGGAACTGACGCCACGACAGGGACGCGCGGCCGGTGGGCAATCCCCTTGCCCACCGGCCGCCCGCTTGTGAGACTGCCGGTCATGGGGACCAGGACGCAGGCACAACGCGACGCCATGACCGTCGAGATCGGCTACGCCCTGCTGACCGGCGTCTTCGTCGCGGCAGGGCTCTTCTGCCTGGTGGCGGCCCCGGTGATCGCCTTCGACCTGGACGGCGGCGCCGAGCGCTCGGTGCTGGTCGCGGCCGCCGGCACCGCCTGCCTGGGGTTCGTGGCCCGCGTCGTACGCGTGCTGTGGCGGTTCGGCGCCGGCAGGCCGAGCGGCCCAGAGGCGTAGGCCGGTACGCCGCGTGCTCCCCTCACGCGGCGGCATGGCGCTCAAGGCGACGCGGTGCCGGAGGCCCCGTCGGGTCGGACGGCGGGCGCTCCATGCGGTGGCCCCAGCGGGTCAGGGCGGCGGGCAGGACGACGACCGCTCCTGTTGGCCGGCGGCACGGGCTCCTGCGGCATACATCGCTCCGGCGACGCGGTGGCGGCGTAGGCCCTGCGGGCCGGGCCCGGCGTGGGGCGGCGGCCCGGGCGGCCGGGATCTCGCCGCTCCGGGTGCGCCGCGCGATGCGCGCGGGCGTAGCGATGGCCTTCGTCGGGAAGGCCGGGAAGGCCCTCACGGCCACGAGCGCGACCGGACACACCCCCTGTGGGCGGACGGGTTCAGGTCAGGTTCAGCCCGCCATCGAGAACGATCACCTCGCCCGTCACGTACGAGCCGGCGATCAGCGACGCCACCAGCTCGGCCACGTCGACGGGCTGCGCCGGGCGGCGCATGGGCGCGTGCTCCCGCCACAGTTCGTGTGCCTGCGTCCAGTCCTTCGTCATCGGCGTGTCCACCAGCCCCGGCGCGACCGCGTTGACCCGCACGTCGGGGCCGAGCGCGGCCGCGAGCAGCCGGGTCACGTGGTTCAGCGCGGCCTTGCTCGCCGCGTAGGGCACCGACGCGCCCTTGGGGCGCACCCCGGCGTGGCTGGTGATGTTCACGATGCTGCCACCGCCGGGAGACCTGCGCAGCGCCGGAAGTGCCGCCGTGCACAGCACCCAGGGCGCGATCAGGTTGACCTCCAGCAGGTGCCGCCAGTCGGCCGGTGTCGCCGCGGCGAGGTCGTCGTGCGGGATCCGCCGGCTGACGCCCGCGTTGTTCACGAGGACGTCCAGCCGCCCGTACCGGCCGAGTGCCGCCTCGACCAGCCCCCGGGCCTCCTCCTCCACCGCCAGGTCCGCCTGTACGTACGTCCCGCCGAGCTCGGCCGCCAGCGCCTCCCCGGCCTCCGCGCTGTGTCGCGAGTGCACGACGACCCGCGTCCCGTCCATGGCCAGCCGCCGCGCGATGGCCTGGCCGATGCCCGACGTGGACCCGCTGACCAGGGCGACGGGCGCATCCGCT
Organism: Streptomyces sp. NPDC045998; assembly: GCF_056430285.1. Classification (NCBI taxonomy): domain Bacteria; kingdom Bacillati; phylum Actinomycetota; class Actinomycetes; order Kitasatosporales; family Streptomycetaceae; genus Streptomyces; species Streptomyces sp. NPDC045998. The sequence continues at coordinate 287,905 of NZ_JBWKLJ010000009.1, read as the reverse complement.
TGTTCGATCCTCATGCCGGCGGATCATGTCACGGCGGCCGTCGCGCCCCGCCCCGCCCGCCGCGAGAACGGGGCCCACGCGACAGCCCCCCCCTCGCGTCAGCCCTCGATGCGGCGGTCCAGGGCGTCCAGGGCGCGGCGCGCCACCCCGTGGGAGCGGATGATCCCGGCCAGCGTCGTCACACCGCGGGTGATGTCCGCGAAGGCGTGCCACGCCGGACGGAAGCCGGTGATCGCCGCGTGCAGCAGACCGGGGCGGCGCTCGAACAGCGTCAGCATCCGCCGGCCGACCGCCATCTCCACGCCCAGCCCCGACTTGATGGCGAACGCGTAGTTCAGCGCCTGCCGCCGCGCGTCCACCGCGTCGTGGGACTCGGCGATCCGCACCGCCCACTCCCCCGCGAGCCGCCCGGAGCGCAGCGCGTACGAGATGCCCTCGCGGGTCCACGGCTCCAGCAGCCCGGCCGCGTCGCCGCACACCAGCACCCGGCCCCGCGACAGCGGTGAGTCGTCGCTGCGGCAGCGGGTCAGGTGGCCCGAGGAGAGGGCCGGTTCGAAACCGGCGAGCCCGAGGCGGGCGATGAAGTCCTCCAGGTACCGCTTGGTCGCGCCGCCCTCGCCGCGCGCCGAGATCACACCCACGGTGAGGGTGTCGCCCTTGGGGAACACCCAGCCGTAGCTGCCGGGCATCGGACCCCAGTCGATGAGCACCCGCCCCGCCCAGTCCTCCGCGACCGTCGGCGGCACCGGGATCTCCGCCTCCAGCCCCAGGTCGACCTGGTCGAGCTTCACGCCGACGTGGGCTCCTATGCGGCTGGCGCTGCCGTCCGCGCCGACGACCGCCCGCGCGAGCACGACCTCGCCGTCGGCCAGGACCACGGCGACCGTGCGCCGGTCCGGCACGGTGGTGCCGTGCTGTTCGACGCGCGACACCGTGGCACCCGTACGCAGCTCGGCGCCCGCCTTCTGGGCGTGCTCGACCAGTGCGGCGTCGAACTCCGCGCGGTTGACCAGCCCGAACAGCATGCGCCTGGAGCGGCGCGTCCGCGTGAAACGGCCGTTCATCGAGAACGACACGGCGTGCACCCGGTCCTGGAGCGGTAGCTCGAAGCCGGGTGGCAGCGCGTCGCGCGAGGGGCCGATGATGCCGCCGCCGCACGTCTTGTAGCGGGGCAGCTCCGCCTTCTCCAGGAGCAGCACCCGGCGGCCCGCGACGGCCGCCGCATAGGCCGCGGAGGCCCCGGCCGGCCCCGCCCCGACCACGACGACATCCCACACCGGCGCGGAGTGCTCGTTACCGGCGTCTGCGTTCTCGCTGCTCACGATGTGCTTCTGCTCCTGTCCCGACGTCCGGCCGATCCCGGCCCGTGCCCATGATCTCGATCGCATCCTACGGCTCGGGCTCACGCCACCCCCTGTGGGAGGATCGGTCGTGCGTTCGCCCGTACATGCAACGGTCACCACCGTCAGTCCAACGTCGCACCTACCAGGAGCGTGCCCATGTCCGCCAGCACCACCGACCCGACCGCCGCGCCGATCGCCGAGACCGTCGCCTCCCTCATGCCCCGCGCCAAGGCGGAGCTCGCGGAGCTGGTGGCGTTCCAGTCGGTGGCGGACCCGGCGCAGTTCCCGCCGAGCGAGTGCGAGGCCGCGGCGGCCTGGGTGGCGGACGCCCTGCGCGCGGAGGACTTCCGGGACGTGGCCGTCCTGGACACCCCGGACGGTTCGCAGGCGGTGTACGGGTACCTGCCCGGTCCGGCGGGCGCGCCGACGGTCCTGCTGTACGCGCACTACGACGTGCAGCCGCCGCTGGACCTGGCCGGCTGGGTCACTCCGCCGTTCGAGCTGACCGAGCGCGAGGACGGCCGCTGGTACGGCCGCGGCGCCGCGGACTGCAAGGGCGGCGTGATCATGCACCTGCTCGCGCTGCGCGCCCTCAAGGCGAACGGCGGGATACCGGTCGGCGTCAAGGTCGTCGTCGAGGGCTCGGAGGAGCAGGGCACGGGCGGCCTGGAGCGGTACGCCGAGGAGCACCCGGAGCTGCTGGCGGCGGACGCGATCGTGATCGGTGACGCGGGGAACTTCCGCGCCGGTCTGCCCACCGTGACGGCGTCGCTGCGCGGGATGACGATGCTGCGCGTCCAGGTGGACACGCTGGAGGGCAACCTCCACTCGGGGCTGTTCGGCGGGGCCGCGCCGGACGCGCTGGCCGCCCTCATCCGCGTTCTGGACTCGCTGCGCGCCGAGGACGGTTCGACGACGGTGGACGGGCTGGCGGCGGACGGCCGGTGGGAGGGGCTCCGGTACCCGGAGGAGGACTTCCGCAAGGACGCGAAGGTGCTCGACGGGGTGGAGCTGATCGGTCACGACGCGGTCGGCGACCGCCTGTGGGCGCGTCCGGCCGTGACCGTCATGGGCATCGACTGCCCGCCCGTGGTCGGGGCCACGCCGTCCGTGCACGCCTCCGCGCGGGCGCAGATCAGCCTGCGGGTGCCGCCGGGCCAGGACGCCGCGGAGGCGACGAAGCTGCTGGCGGCGCACGTGGAGGCGCACACGCCGTGGGGTGCGCGGGTGTCGGTGGAGCAGGTGGGGCAGGGGCAGCCGTTCCAGGCGGACGTCACGAGTCCGGCGTACACCTCCATGGCGGAGGCGCTGCGGGCGGCCTACCCGGGTCAGGAGATGCAGGCGGCGGGCATGGGCGGCTCCATCCCGCTGTGCAACACGCTGGCCGCGCTCTACCCGGAGGCGGAGATCCTGCTCATCGGGTTGAGCGAGCCGGAGGCGCAGATCCACGCGGTGAACGAGAGCGTGTCGCCGGAGGAGCTGGAGCGGATGTCGGTCGCGGAGGCGTGCTTCCTGGTCAACTACGCCCGCTCCAAGCGCGGCTGAGCCGTCCCGGCCGGCCGCGAGCGGAAGCCGCGCACAGCGGAAGGCCGGGGCGCGGGCCCGGATCTGCACACGCCGGGCCGCACGCCCGGCTCGACCGCGGTCCATCGCCGCGCCACGGCGGCGGTGCCGTGCGCGGCGGCCTGGACGGCCTGAGCCGTGCCGGCGAAGCAGCGCCCGCCCGGCCGCCTGTCCGGGCCCGCCGCTCAGCCCACCGGGACGCCCGCCTCGAGGTTCAGCACGGTGCCGCGTTCGCGGGCGCGCAGGGCCCAGCGGAGGCGTTCGTACCGGACCGGGGGCAGCAGGCCCGAGGCCTCCTCCTCGGTGACGAAGCGCCAGCCGCGCAGTTCGGCTCCGGGCAGCAGGACGCCGGCGGCCTGGGCCCCGGTGAGGCGGCCGCCGTCGAAGAGGAGGCGCAGGCCGCCGTAGCCGGGCGGGCGGGGCGGTTCCCAGTCGACGAGCAGCAGTTTCGGTACGGCGTCGAGTTCGAGCCCTATCTCCTCGGTGACCTCCCGCATGCCGGCCCGGGCCGGGGGCTCGCCCGGCTCCACGACCCCGCCGGGGAACTCCCAGCCGGGCTTGTAGGTGGGGTCGACGAGCAGCACGCGGTCCTGTTCGTCGAAGAGCAGCACCCCGGCCGCGAGCGTCTCCCCGGTCGGCTCCGGCGTCTGCACGATCTCGCACGCGCCGACCGCCTCGCCGCGCACCGCCTCGGCGATCGCCGCGGCCGTCTCGTACGGAGTGAGGCCGCTGTTGTCGACGGCGTACGCGTCCGAGCCCAGCCAGCCGCCGAGTGCGGCGCGGTAGGGCTCGATGTGGGCGTACGCCCACTGCCGTACGCGCTCGTTGCCGTCCGGGTCGCCGTCGAACTCCCGGCGCTCGGCGATACGCCTGCGCAGGATCGTTTCGTCCTGTGTCAGTACGACATGGTGGACGGCGATGCGACGGGAGGCGAGCCCGCCGAAGATCTCGTCGCGGTACTCCTGTCGCAGCAGGGTCATGGGTACCACCAGCACCCCGCCGACCTCCGCGAGCAGCGCGGCCGCGGCGTCGACGACCAGCCGCCGCCACATGGGCACGTCCTGGTAGTCGGTCACCTCCGCGAGACGCTTCTGCGGCAGTAGCCGGCCCAGCGCCCCGCCGATGACCTCGGGGTCGTACAAGGTGCTGTTCGGGATCAGATCGATCAGTTCGCGCGCGGTACTGGTCTTGCCCGCACTGAACGCACCGTTGATCCAGACGATCACGGCTCCCCCTCCTCCGTAGCCCCCAGTGGCTTTGCCCGCACCACACTGCCATGGAAACCCGCGGGCGGACAGACCGGCGTAGACAGTGTCTACGCCGGTCTGGTAGACAGCGTCTATGACGGAGACGACCTCAGGGCTGCGGGCCCGTTTGATCGAGACCGGCGTCGACCTGCTGAACAGCGAGGGGATCCCCTCCCTGACGCTGCGTGAGATCGCCCGGCGGGCGGGGGTGTCGCACGGCGCACCGCGCCGCTACTTCCCGACCCACCTGGCCCTGCTGTCGGCCATCGCCCGGGAGGGCTTCGCCGAACTGGCCGAGAAGGTGGGTGCGGCCCTCAGCGCCGACGGGGCGGCGGCTGCCGCGCCTCGGGAGCGGCTCCTGGTCCTGGGGCGCGTGTACCTGGACTTCGCGCGGACCCACCCCGGCATGTTCGAGCTGATGTTCCGCCACGACCTGCTGGAGAGCGGCGAGCTGGGTCTGCGCGAGACGACGCTCCCCCTCTTCGACGTACTCGTGGACCTGGTCGGCCGCGCGCACCCCCGGAAGGAACCGGCGCCGACGGTCGTCGCGGGCGCACTGTGGGCGAACCTGCACGGCATCGCGCAGTTGTGGCGCTGGGGCAGTCTGCCTCTCGCGACCGGCTGCGACGACGTGGAGCCGCTGCTGCGCGCCGCGCTCGACGCGCACCTGGGCGCGGAGCCGGGACCGGAAACGGCAGCGATGACGGGGCCGGAGGGCCGGTGAACGTGCGACGCCCGCAACGGCTGATCCTCACGGGCAGCGTCTCCGGGGCGGCCATCGTCGCCCTGGACGGAACGGTGCTGACCGTCGCCCAGCCCACCATGGGGCGCGACCTGCACGCCTCCTTCACCGAGGTGCAGTGGACCAGTACCGGCTACCTCATCGCCGTGGCGAGCCTGCTGGTGTTCGCCGGACGGCTCGGCGACCGGTACGGCCACCAGCGGCTCTTCGCCGTGGGGATCCTCGGCTTCGGCGCGGCCTCGGCGGGCATCGGCCTCGCCACCGGCGTGCGCTGGGTGATCGCCCTGCGGGTCGCCCAGGGCGTCTTCGGCGCGCTGCTGCAACCGGCCACCCTCGGCATGCTGCGCGCGGCCTACCCGTCCGACCGGATCGGCCGGCCGCTCGCGCTGCGGACGGCCGCGATCGGCCTGGCGGCCGCCGCGGGGCCGGTGGTGGGAGGGGTGCTGACCACGCAGTTCGGGTGGCGGGCCGTGTTCCTCCTCAACGTCGTCCCGGCGGTCGCGATCGGCGTGGCGGCGCTCACGGTGCGCCTGCCGGAGCACGCGCCCCGGCGCGCGGTGGGGCTCGATCTGCCCGGCGCGTGCCTGCTGGCCCTCACGCTGGTGAGCCTGGTGCACACCCTCGTCGGCATCCCGGCGGCCGGCTGGACGGCGACGACGACACTGGGGCTCGTCGCGGCGGCGGCCTGCGGCGGCGCGTTCCTCGTGCACGAACGGCGTACGGCGAACCCGCTGCTGCCGCCGGAGGTCCTCGGGTCGGCGACAGTGGCCACGGCGCTCGCCGTCCTGCTGGCGGCTTCGGCGTCGCTGTTCGGCGCGCTGTTCGTCGGCACGTACCTCCTCCAGGAGGTGCTGGCCATGGACCCGCTGGGCAGCGGCCTCACGGCACTGCCCCTGGCCGTGATGATGGTCCTGAGCGCGGCGGTCGCGGACCGGCTGATGCGCCGCCTCGGGCCGCGCCGGTCGACCGTGTCGGCGATGGCGCTGCTCAGCCTCGGGGCCCTGGCCCTGTCCTGGCTCGCCGTCAGCGGAACGGAATCCGGTTACGCGGCCGGTGGTGGCTTCCTGCTCCTGGGCGCCGGCTTCGGCACGGTCATGGTCACCGCCACCGCCGTCCTCGTACGCCATGCGCCGGTCGAGTACGCCGGGGTGGCGGGCGGGTTGCAGCAGACGGCGATGAACGTCGGGCCCGCGCTCGGCGTCGCCATGGCGACCACGGTGACGGCCCTGACCGCGCCGGGCGGCGAGGACGGCAGCGGCGCGCCGCAGTCGGCGTGGGCGGCCGAGGGCTTCACCACCGCGATCGGCGTGACGCTCGCGGTTCTCGCGGCCGTCGCCGCGGCCGGGGCGCTGTGCGCGACGACGCTGCCCGCGGGCAGGAGCGGGAGCGCAAGCGACCGGCCGGGGCGCGGAAGCCCGGCCGGGAGCCGCGCGAGCGCCGGCGCCGACATCGGCGCTCGCGCTCGGGCTCGGGCTCGGGCTCGGGCTCGGGCTGAGGGCCGGTAACGGCCTACGGGCAGCTGGGCGTGGGGGTCAGTTCCGCGACACCGGCGAACGGGATGTCGATGCCCCGCCCCTGGACCTGGATGCGGAGGCTCCCGTCGCCTCCGCCCGGGGCCAGGGTTCCGCAGAACGTACCCGCCGACGTCGTCACCCGCAGCAGGTGTCCGGACGGCGCGGCGGGCTCGGACCGGGGCTCGGGCGAGGGCCACCATGCCGAGGCCGCCGCCGTGGCGACCAGCACGACGGCCACGAACGTCAGGGTCAGTCCGGCGCGCAGCCGGCGAGCCGCCCGCCCCTGCGCCTCAGCCGGGCCCTCCGGCCCCGCCCCCACCGCCACCGTCCCGGGCAGCGGCCATGCCACGCGCGCCACCAGGTACGTCGCCCAGCACGCCACGGCGAGCGCCACCAGGACCAGGATGCCCGCCGCCTCCTCGACGGCGCGCGGCGCCGCCGATCCGCTGCCGCCGCCGCTGCCGCTGCCGCTCTTGAGCACCCCGCAGATGCCGATGAATCCGAAGACCGCGAGCTGGACGGTGTGCCAGCCACGCGCGGAGGTCTGCAGGTCACTCATGTCGCGAATGTTACTCTCTGTGCTGATATCAGCACCTTGTGTCATGAGCAGCTCGCCCCTTGAAGGGCGGTTCGACGGGAGCGCGCGTGAAGATCGCCTGCGTCGGCGGAGGGCCCGCCGGTCTCTACTTCGCCCTCCTCATGAAACGGCTCGATCCCTCCCATGAGGTCACCGTCCACGAGCGCAACCCGGCCGGTTCGACGTACGGCTGGGGGGTGACGTACTGGCCGGGACTGCTCGACAAGCTGTACGCGCACGACCCCGCCTCCGCACGCGCCATCGCCGAGCACTCGGTCCGCTGGAGCGGCGGCGTCGCGCACATCCGCGACGCGACCACGGCCCACCACGGCGACGAAGGCTTCGGCGTCGGCCGCCACCACCTCCTCGACGTCCTCGCCGACCGCGCCCGGGACCTCGGCGTACGGCTGGAGTTCGAGGACGAGGCGGTGGCGGACCCGGGAGCCGGCGGACCGCTGTCCGACGCGGATCTGATCGTCGCCGCCGACGGGGTGCACAGCACGCTGCGCGACCGCCACGCCGGCCACTTCGGCACCGAGGTGGCCGTGGGGCGCAACATGTACGTCTGGCTCGGCACCACCAAGGTCTTCGACGCCTTCACCTTCACCTTCGTGGAGACCGGGCACGGCTGGATCTGGTGCTACGCCTACGGATACGGCGAGGACCGCAGCACCTGCGTCGTCGAGTGCTCGCCCGAGACCTGGCGGGGCCTCGGCCTGGACCGGGCGAGCCATGCCGAGGGGCTGGCGCTGCTGGAGGAGCTGTTCGCGAAACCGCTGGACGGCCACCGGCTGATCGGCCGGGCGCACCCCGACGGCAGCGCGCAGTGGCGGAACTTCCGCACCGTCACGAACCGGACGTGGTACCGCGACAACCTCGTCCTGGTCGGCGACGCCGCCCACACCACGCACTACTCCATCGGCGCGGGCACCACGCTGGCGCTGGAGGACGCGATGGCGCTGGCGGGAGCGCTGCACGCGTCACCCGCGCTCCAGCCGGCCCTCGCCCGCTACGAGCGGGAACGACAGGCGGCCCTCCTCCCCCTCCGCAGCGCCGCCCGGTACAGCGCACAGTGGTACGAGAACCTGCCGCGGTACGTGAACCTGGCGCCGCCGAGGATGTTCGCGCTGCTGGGCCAGCGGCACTCGCCGCTCCTCCCGCACGTCCCGCCCCAGCTGTACTACCGGCTCGACCGGGCGGCCGAGCGGCTGGAGGCGCTGCGCAGGCTCAAGCGGTGGCTGGGGCCGCGGGTCGCGGGCACGCTGCAGGCCGCCCGGTCCCGGTAGCCCCGCCCCGGTACGTGACCGCCGGGCCCCTCAGCCGCTGAGGCTCGCCGCCGTGGCCGCCGTCCCGGACGGCCGGTGCGGGGCGGCCGCCGCCGCGGCGCCCAGCAGCCCCGCGTCGGTGCCCGTGAGCGCCGGGGCCACCGTCAGGCGGCGTACGAAGGAGAGGGTGGCGTAGTCGCCCAGGGCCCGCCGCAGCGGCGCGAACAGGACCTCGCCGGCGCCCGCCACTCCCCCGCCGATCACCGCGACCTCGATCTCGACGAGCGTCGCGGTGGCGGCTATCCCCGCGGCGAGGGCCTGGGCGGCGCGCTCGAAGGACGCGACGGCGACCGGGTCCCCGGCGCGCGCGGCGGCGGCCACCGCGGCGGCCGTGGCGTCGCCGTCGGGGCCGGGCCGCCAGCCGTTGCCGAGGGCTCGGCGGGCGATGTTGGGGCCGCTGGCGATCCGTTCGACGCAGCCGCGCGACCCGCACGGGCACGGGTCCCCGTCCAACTCGACGCTGATGTGGCCGATGTGGCCGGCGTTCCCGGTGGGGCCCGCGTGGAGCCGGCCGCCCAGGACGAGTCCGCCGCCGACGCCGGTCGAGACCACCATGCAGAGCGCGTTGTCGTGGCCGCGGGCGGCCCCCTGCCAGTGCTCGGCCGCGGTCATCGCCACACCGTCCCCGACGAGGTGGACGGGCAGGCCGCCGGTCGCCCGGCGCACCCGCTCGACGAGGGGGTAGTCGCGCCAGCCGGGAACGTTGACGGGGCTGACCGTACCGGCGGAGGCGTCGACCGGACCCGCGCTGCCGATGCCGACCGCCGTGACGGCGGCCCACAGCGGTGAGGCGGTGAGCTGGGCCAGGACCGCCTCGACGGCGCGCATCACCGTCTCGCCGTCCTCACGCGCCGGGGTCGGCCGCTGGGTCCGTACGAGAATCCCGCCGTCGCCGTCCACGAGGGCACCGGCGATCTTGGTGCCTCCGATGTCGAGCGCGGCGGTGATGTCCGAGTGCATCGGCGTGTGGTCCCCCGTGAGAGCTGTCAGTTACCGGCGCGTACCTACGCGTACCCGCGAGTACCTGCGAATACAGACCTTGTTCAAGAAGAGTCTGCCTCAGCGCACCCGCGTTGACAACGTTGTCCAGGGCCTATGCTCGACGCCAACAGGCTGATACACCCGTCCATCTCACTATCCGAACACTCGTCTCACCCGACCCTCCGACCGTCGGACCATCACATCCGGCCCCCCACGCCAAGACCGGACTCCGACCCCGACCCCGACTCCTCCGACCCTCCGACCCTCCGACCCTCCGACCCTCCGACTTTCCGACGATGACGACAGGAAGCAGGAAGCGCACTGTGGCCCAGATCGCCCGCCGCCCCGACCACCGCTACGGCACCCGGCCCACCATGAAGGACGTGGCCGCCCGCGCGGGTGTCGGACTCAAGACCGTCTCCCGCGTGGTGAACGGCGAGCCGGGCGTCACCCCCGACACCGAACGCCGCGTCCAGGAGGCCATCGAGGCGCTCGGCTTCCGCCGCAACGACAGCGCGCGGGTGCTGCGCAAGGGCCGCACCGCCTCCATCGGGCTGGTCCTGGAGGACCTCGCGGACCCGTTCTACGGGCCGCTCAGCCGTGCCGTCGAGGAGGTCGCCCGCGCCCACGGGGCTCTCCTGATCAACGGCTCCAGTGCGGAGGACCCGGACCGGGAGCAGGAGTTGGCGCTGGCGCTCTGCGCGCGCCGCGTGGACGGGCTGATCGTGATCCCGGCCGGTACCGACCACCGGTACCTGGAGCCGGAGATCAGGGCCGGTGTCGCCACGGTCTTCGTGGACCGCCCGGCCGGGCGCATCGACGCCGACGTGGTGCTCTCCGACAGCTTCGGCGGCGCCCGCGCGGGCGTGGCGCACCTGATCGCGCACGGGCACCGCCGGATCGGTTTCATCGGCGACCAGCCGCGCATCCACACCGCCGTGGAGCGGCTGCGCGGCTACCGGGCGGCGATGGAGGACGCGGGGCTGGCGGTGGACGACTCCTGGGTCTCGCTCGGCTCGACCGAACCGGAGCGCGTGCGGGGCGCGGTCGCCGCGATGCTGGCCGGGCCGGAGCCGGTGACGGCGCTGTTCGCGGGCAACAACCGCGTGACGGTGACGGTGGTACGGGAGCTGGCCGGGCGCCCGCACCCGGTGGCGCTGGTCGGTTTCGACGACATCGAGCTCGCCGACCTGCTGGGCATCACCGTCATCGCGCAGGACGCGGCGGCGCTGGGCCGCACGGCGGCGGAGCGGCTCTTCCGGCGGCTGGACGGCTCGGACGACGCCCCGGCGCGAGTGGTGCTGGAGACGACGCTGATCCCGCGCGGCTCGGGCGAGATCGCGCCACCGTCGTCCTGACGGGAGCCGACCGCTCGCCGTCGCCGCCAGGGTCGCCGCGTCGTGAGGGGCGTACGGGAGCTCCGTGGCGGCGGTGTGGCCCCCTTTCGCGCGTTCCGGCGGGGGCCACCGTCACGTTCCGGGGAGCGGGTCCTGGTCGACGGCGTGCTCGGGCGGGGCGGGTGGCCGGCGGTTGGGGTCGCAGGCGGCGCCGTAGCCGTTCAGGCGGGAGGCCGGTGTGGTGAGTTCACGGCCGCAGCGTCGGCAGTAGCGGTGTCGGTAGCCGGTTGCGGGGTCGTCGACGAGGGTGGGCTGCCGGGGTGTGTGGTGAGGGGCCATGGAGTCGAGTGTGCAGCCTGGTGCCGACCGGGGGGAACGGCCGCAGACGCTCCCCTCTCGCCGCGCGGCGCTCTGCCCGTACTCCTCGACTCCACGTGAGTCGCACCCTCACTGGCAGCGGCGACGAGCTTCCCGTACCGCTCGGCCGATGGCCGGTCAGCACACCGGCAGGCCGGGCACCGGCGCGTCGTTGTCACCGCCCTGGATGTAGACGTCGCTCACCCACACGCCGGCGTTGCCGCTGTCGTCGTCCGTCTTGGCCCACCACACGTTGGTCCACTCTCCGTGGGTCTCGCGGCGGCCGAGGTTCGACTGGCAGAAGAAGTAGTTGGTGCCGGCGTTGAGGACACCCGCCTCGCTGCCGTCGGCGCGGTACGACTTCGCCCTGGCCCACACCTGGCAGTTGTACTTGCCGCCGCCGATGGAGTGGCACACGGGTGCGGGGGCGGGCGCGGAGGAGGGCGCGGGGTCCGCCCCGCCGCCCCCGCCCGTGTCCGTACCCCCGCCCGTGCCGCGCGTGGGCGGCTTGCGCGTCGGCGCGGGCGACGGGGAGGCGTCGGGCGCCTTCCCGGACGGGGCGCCGGACGCCGGCGTGGCGGCGGACTCCGACGGCTCGGCGTCGTCGCCCGGTGTCGTGGCGGCGGAGGGTGACGCCCCGGCGCCCTGGTCGAGCGCGCGACCGGGGTCGCGCGTACCGGACGTGGGATCGGCCTGACCGCCCACCAGCGCCTGTCCACCCGTCGGCTGGTCGCGCTCCATGAGGACGTACGTCACGCCTCCGCCCGCCAGCAGGACGGCCGCGGTCGCCACGGCGACGAGGAGCCTGCCGCGGCTCTTGCGACGCGCCGCCGCACGCTCCGCCCGCCCGGCCACCGGAACGGCCGTCGGAGCGGCCGACGGCCCCGGTATCGGCCCAGGCCCAGGCCCCGGTACCGCACCCGCCGCCGACACCGGTGCCGGCACCGGACCCTGGCCCGCCGCGGGCGGCGGGCCGAAGCCCTGCGGCCGGTGCGGCACGGCGTTCAGCTCGGTGGGCACGTACGCCGGCGGGGGCGCCGTCCGCGGCGCCCGCCCCTCCCCCACTTCCGCGAGCAGCCGTGCCGCCGTCGCCGCGTCCGGGCGCCGCGCGGGGTCCTTGTCCATGAGCAGTCGCAGTACGGGGCCGAGGGCCCCCGCGCGCTGGGGCTCGGGCAGCGGCTCCGCGACGATCGCGCTGAGCGTCGACCACGTCGACGTACGGCGGAAGGGCGAGGAGCCCTCGACCGCCGCGTACAGGGTGGCGCCGAGCGCCCAGATGTCGGAGGGGGGTCCCGGCTCGTGGCCCTGGGCGCGCTCGGGGGCCAGGTAGTCGAGCGAGCCGACGATCTCGCCGCTGCGCGTGAGGTGGGCGGTGGAGCCGTCGCCGGGGTCGTCCATGGCGGCGATGCCGAAGTCGGTCAGCACGACGCGGCCGGTGCGGTCCAGCAGGACGTTGCCCGGCTTGACGTCGCGGTGCAGCACGCCGACGGCGTGGGCGGCGCCGAGCGCCTCCATGACGCGGGCCCCGATCGAGGCGGCCTCACGCGGGTCCATGACGCCGCGCTCGGCGAGCACGTCGTCCAGGGAGGGCCCGTCGACCAGTTCCATGACGATGACGGGCCGGCCCTCGTGGTCGGCCACGTCGTGGACGGCGATCACCCCGGGGTGGCGTACGCGCGCGGCGGCCCGGGCCTCGCGCTGCATCCGCAGCCGCAGGTCGGCGAGCTCGTGCCCCGAGGAGTCCGTGTATGTACGGAGCTCCTTGAGGGCCACTTCGCGGCCCAGCACCTCGTCGAGCGCGCGCCAGACGACGCCCATGCCGCCGCGGCCGAGCTGCCGGATGACCCGGTAGCGCCCGGCGATCAGTTCGTTCTCCCCCGAAGACACCGCTGGCCCGTCCCCTGTGTCGCGATTCCCGTCCGAATACGCGTACAGAGTACGGGCCGGCGGTGACAGCCCCGGCGCCTAGTGGGCCGTGGCCGTCAGATCCCCGCGCCGCGGAGCGGCGAAGCCGTCCAGGTCGGCGCGGGAAAGTCCGGTGATCCGGGCGACCTCGTCGGTGTCGAGGGCGCCGCAGTCGATGCCGCGCAGCAGGTAGGAGCTGAGGGCCTTGGCGGTGGCGGGCTCGTCCATGACGTCGCCGCCGGCGTGGTTGGCGTACGCGGCCAGGCGCTTGGCGGCCTGCTCGAAGCCCTCGCGGTAGAAGGCGAAGACGGCGGCGTAGCGGGTCGGGAGGTGGCCCGGGTGCATGTCCCAGCCCTGGTAGTAGGCGCGGGCCAGGGCGCGGCGGGTGAGGCCGTAGTGGAGGCGCCAGGCGTCGTGGACCTTCTCGGTGGGGCCGACCGGGAGGACGTTGGTGGAGCCGTCGGAGACGCGTACGCCGGTGCCGGCGGCGGCGACCTGCATGATCGCCTTGGCGTGGTCGGCGGCCGGGTGGTCGCTGGCCTGGTAGGCGGCGGAGACGCCGAGGCAGGCGCTGTAGTCGAAGGTGCCGTAGTGGAGGCCGGTGGCGCGGCCCTCGGCGGCGTCGATCATGCGGGCGACGGTGGCGGTGCCGTCGGCGGCGAGGATGGCCTGGCTGGTCTCGATCTGGATCTCGAAGCCGAGGCGTCCGGCGTCGAGCCCGTGGGCCTTCTCGAAGGCCTCCACGAGCCGGACGAAGGCGCTGACCTGCTCGGCGTAGGTGACCTTGGGGAGGGTGAGGACGAGGCCTTCGGGCAGGCCGCCGCGCTCCATGAGACCGGTGAGGAAGACGTCGGTGGTGCGGATGCCGCGGTCGCGTACGGCGGCCTCCATGCACTTCATGCGGATGCCCATGTACGGGGCGGCGGTGCCCTGCGCGTACGCCTCCGAGATCAGGCGGGCGGCGCGGGCGGCGTCGGCGTCCTCGTCCTCGCCCCCGTACCCGTCCTCGAAGTCGACGCGCAGGTCTTCGATGGGCTCGCGCTCCAGCTTGGCCCGTACGCGCGCGTGGACGTCGTCGGCGAGCTCGTCGGAGAGGCCGAGGACGGCGGCGAGGGAGGCGGCGTCGGGGGCGTGCTCGTCGAGCATGGCGAGGGCCTGGTCGCCCCAGGAGCGGATGGTGCCCGCGTCGAAGACCTCACCCGGCACGTACACCGTGTGGACGGGCTGACGGGTGCCGGGGTCGCCCGGGTAGCGGCGGGCGAGCTCCTCGTCGACCGAGACGAGGGAGGCGCTGATGCCCTCGCTGACCGCTCCGGCGAGGCTCGTCGCCACCTTCTCCTGCTGACCCTGACCCATTCCCACACCCTCCACTTTCCACTACACGGAAACAACAATCCGTATGGTGAAGTTAATGGGTGTCCGTGACCTGCGTCAATGGTCCCTCCAACGGGCCGGGGGGGGGGGGGGGGGGGGGGGGGGGGGGGGGGGGGGGGGGGGGGGGGGGGGGGGAGGGGGGGGGTTGTTTTTCGGGGTGGCGAGTGTTTTTGTAT
>NZ_JBWKLJ010000009.1:54847-273457 GCF_056430285.1 Streptomyces sp. NPDC045998 | reverse complement strand
TACCCTCCCCCCCCCCCCCCCCCCCCCCCCCCCCCCCCTCCCCCCCCCTCCCCCCCCCCCCCCCCCCCCCCCCCCGGGCCACGTCTGCCGAACGATCCGAGGGATCAGCCCTTGCGGGACTTGACCTCTTCGGTCAGCTGCGGGACGACCTCGAAAAGGTCGCCCACCACGCCGTAGTCGACCAGGTCGAAGATCGGGGCCTCGGCGTCCTTGTTGATGGCCACGATGGTCTTCGAGGTCTGCATGCCCGCGCGGTGCTGGATCGCGCCGGAGATGCCCGCCGCGATGTACAGCTGCGGCGAGACCGACTTGCCGGTCTGGCCGACCTGGTTGGTGTGCGGGTACCAGCCGGCGTCAACGGCGGCACGCGAGGCGCCGACGGCGGCACCGAGCGAGTCGGCGAGCTCCTCGATGATCGAGAAGTTCTCGGCGCCGTTGACGCCGCGGCCGCCGGAGACCACGATCGCGGCCTCGGTCAGCTCGGGGCGGCCGGTCGACTCGCGCGGGGTGCGGGAGACGACCTTGGTGCCGGTGGCCTTCTCCGAGAAGGAGACGGACAGGGCCTCGACGGCGCCCGCGGCCGGGGCGGCCTCCACGGCGGCCGAGTTCGGCTTGACCGTGATGACCGGGGTGCCCTTGGAGACGCGGGACTTGGTGGTGAAGGAGGCGGCGAACGCGGACTGCGTGGCCACCGGGCCCTCGTCGCCGGCCTCGAGGTCGACGGCGTCGGTGATGATGCCGGAGCCGATGCGGACTGCGAGGCGGGCCGCGACCTCCTTGCCCTCGGCGGAGGACGGGACGAGCACGGCGGCGGGCGATACGGCCTCGTACGCCGCCTGGAGCGCGTCCACCTTCGGCACGACGAGGTAGTCGGCGAACTCGGGCGCGTCGGCGGTCAGGACCTTGACCGCGCCGTGCTCGGCGAGCGTGGCGGCGGTGGCCTCGGCACCGGAGCCGAGGGCGACGGCGACGGGCTCGCCGATGCGGCGGGCGAGGGTCAGCAGCTCCAGCGTGGGCTTGCGGACGGCGCCGTCCACGTGGTCGACGTAGACGAGAACTTCAGCCATGGGACTTCAATCTCCTGCGATGCGAAGAGTCTGGGGGCGGGTGAGTGGCTCGCGCGAGCCCTAGATGAACTTCTGGCTCGCGAGGAACTCGGCCAGCTGCTTGCCGCCCTCGCCCTCGTCCTTGACGACCGTGCCGGCCGTGCGGGCCGGACGCTCCGCCGCCGAGTCGACCTTGGTCCAGGAGCCCTCGAGGCCGACCTCGTCGGAGTCGAGCTCCAGGTCCTCCAGGTCCAGGGACTCCACCGGCTTCTTCTTGGCGGCCATGATGCCCTTGAAGGACGGGTAGCGGGCCTCGCCCGACTGGTCCGTCACGGACACGACGGCCGGCAGCGCCGCCTCCAGCTGCTCGGACGCGGTGTCGCCGTCACGGCGGCCCTTGACGGTGCCGTCCTCGACCGAGACCTCGGAGAGCAGGGTGACCTGCGGGACACCCAGGCGCTCGGCGAGGATCGCCGGCAGGACACCCATGGTGCCGTCGGTCGACGCCATGCCGCAGATGACCAGGTCGTAGCCGGTCTTCTCGATGGCCTTGGCGAGCACCAGCGAGGTGGCCATGACGTCCGAGCCGTGGATGTCGTCGTCCTCGACGTGGACGGCCTTGTCGGCGCCCATGGACAGCGCCTTGCGCAGCGCGTCCTTGGCGTCCTCGGGGCCGACCGTGAGCACGGTGATCTCCGCGTCGTCCGCCTCGTCGGCGATCTGCAGCGCCTGCTCGACCGCGTACTCGTCCAGCTCCGACAGCAGGCCGTCGACGTCGTCGCGGTCGACGGTCAGGTCATCGGCGAAGTGCCGGTCGCCGGTGGCGTCGGGCACGTACTTCACACAGACAACGATCCTCAAGCTCACGCCGGCTCTCCTACACATCGTCATAACTGGGCTGCCTTGTTGCACGCAGCATAGGCGCCTGATGGGACGGTTTCCGCTCGGGGCGTCGGCCGCCCCGGACGAAATATTACTCGTCAGTACACCCAGTGCTTTCCCAGTAAGCAAGCGCTTTGAACTGTGACCTTGCCAACGCTGAGTAACCGGGGTGTACGTCCAGGATCCCTCAGTCCCGCAGCCCGCTGAACCGCCCCTGGTGGTAGAGCAGCGGCCGCCCGGCGCCGTCCGGGTCGCCGGCCACCGCCTGGGCCACGACGATGCGGTGGTCGCCCGCCGGGACGCGGGCCACGACGCGGCACACCAGCCAGGCCAGTACGCCGTCCAACAGGGGTACGCCCTCGGGGCCGGGGTACCAGCGGGTCGGCGGGGCGAAGCGGTCGGCGCCGCTCCGCGCGAAGGTGGCGGCCAGCTCGCTCTGGTGCTCGCCGAGTATGTGCACGCCGATGTGCTCGGCCTCCGCCAGCACCGGCCAGCTGGAGGACGAGGTGCCCACGCCGAACGAGATCAGCGGGGGCTCGGCGGCGACGGAGGTGAGGGAGGTCGCGGTGAAGCCGACGGGTCGCGCGCCGTCGGCCGTGGTGCCGTGCGCCGTGATGACGGCGACACCCGCGGCGTGCCGCCGGAAGACGGAGCGGAGGAGGTCGGGGGTGGCGTGCTGCTGCCGGAAGGGAACGTCGAGTTCGGACGGGGCCGTCATGGGACGCCAGCCTTTCGATGCGCGGCGGGTGCGGTCAAGGGAGACTCCGCGAAGTAGGTGCGAGATGCATCACGGCCGGTCACACGGCGTGCCCGAGGGCCGCGATGACGTCGGCCCTGCGCGGCTGGCCGGCCGCCCTGCGGACGATCCGGCCCGCCCGGTCCAGCACCAGCACGGTGGGGGTCCTGGCGATGCCCAGGGCGCGCACGAGCCCGAGGTGCTCCTCGGCGTCGATCTCGACGTGGGCCACGCCCTCGACCATGTCCGCCACGTCGGCGAGGATCCGCCGGGTGGCGCGGCACGGCTGGCAGAAGGCGCTGGAGAACTGCACGAGTGTGGCCCTCTCCCCGAGGGCCTGCCCCAGCTGCCCGGGCCCCAGGAATCCGCCCCCGTCCGCCATGTCCTCCACACTCTCCACGTCCTTCGTCACCGCTCCCTCACCTCGTCCGACGCCGCCGTCCCGTGCAGCGCCGACGGGGCCCCGGCTGATTCCCGCAGCCCCTGTGAGCGGCCACGACGTGACGAGAATCTCCTCTCCCGACGGCGTCAGGACTGGCCTGCGGGGCGGACATGCGGCACGATCTGCCCCATGCCGGATACCTACGGCTGCGTAACTTCCGCCGGGAGAACCTCCCCAGGCATCGACGAAGAAGGGTCTTCTCCTGTGGCAGAACTCGTCTATCGGCCGGTCATCGGCGCCGCTCTCACGATGTTCAAGGCGCTCGACCTGAAGATCGACACTCAGGGTTCGGAGAACATCCCGCGCAGCGGCGGGGCGGTGCTGGTCAGCAACCACATCAGCTACCTGGACTTCATCTTCTCGGGTCTCGCGGCGCTGCCGCAGAAGCGCCTGGTGCGCTTCATGGCCAAGGACGCGGTGTTCCGGCACAAGATCTCCGGGCCGCTGATGCGCGGCATGAAGCACATCCCGGTCGACCGCGAGCAGGGCGAGGCCGCCTACCACCACGCGCTCGAGTCGCTGCGCGCCGGCGAGATCATCGGGGTGTTCCCCGAGGCGACCATCTCGCAGTCGTTCACGCTCAAGAGCTTCAAGTCGGGCGCGGCGCGCCTGGCCCAGGAGGCGGGTGTGCCGCTGATCCCGATGGCGCTGTGGGGCACCCAGCGGCTGTGGACCAAGGGCCGGCCGCGCAACTTCAAGCGCAGCCACATCCCGGTGACGATCCGGGTCGGCGAGCCGGTGGAGGCGCCCACCGACCAGTACGCGGGCGCGATCACGCGGCGGCTGCGCGAGCGGGTGCAGGAGCTGCTGGAGGCGGCGCAGCGCGCGTACCCGGTGCGGCCGAAGGACGCGAGCGACACCTGGTGGGTCCCGGCCCACCTCGGCGGTACGGCTCCGACGCCGGCTGAGGTGCGCGAGGCCAGCTGAACGGTGGCGGCAGCGCGCCGGGCCGGCCGGGCGCCGCAGCGCTCAGAGCTCCGTCGGGAGCGTCTTCCACAGGTACTCACGGTCGCGGGCGGCCCGCAGGGCGCTCAGGACGACCGGGTGCGGTGCCGCGTACAGCACGGGGTAGTCGATCTCGCCGAGCTCGGGGCGTACGGGGAAGGCCAGCTGTTCGCGGTCCAGGCTGAACCGGGCGTCGACCCCCGGCTTGTTGCCCCGGGCGTCCTGCCGGGCCCAGGCGCCCCGGCCCGGCAGCCGGACGGCCACCAGGCCGTGCAGCACCGGATCCGTGCCGTCGTCTTCGGTGAGCCGCTGATAGCACAGTGCGGTGGGGATGGAGCGGGCGCGCAGCAGCGCGGCGAGCGCGTGGGACTTGGCGTAGCAGATGCCGACGCGCAGTTCGAGCACGTCGGAGGCGCGCCACGGGACGCGCGGGTCGTCGACGTCGGCGGAGTGGCCGATGGTGTCACGGACGTACTCGAAGGCGGCTTTGGCGTATGAATATGCGTCGACGTGCTCAACGGTGAGTCGCGCCGCGATACCCCGTACCAGCGAGTGCTCGTGGTCGATTGCCTCATCGGCCGCGAGATACGCGGAGAGTTCCGGGGTGTGCTGAATCAGCTCCATGCCCCCAAACCTAAGGAAGCGACCGGCCGGAAGTCAATGAATTTCCGGCCGGTCGCATATTCATGCACCGCATCGAAGGTCGCTGGGGAGCGCCTCAGCGTGCCATCTCTTCCTTCAGCGCCAGGACGAAGGTGTCGATGTCGTCCTCGGTCGTGTCGAAGGAGCACATCCAGCGGACGTCGCCCGCCGACTCGTCCCAGAAGTAGAAGCGGAAGCGCTCCTGGAGCCGTCGGGTGACCTCGTGCGGCAGCCGCGCGAAGACCGCGTTGGCCTGCACCGGGTACAGGATCTCGACGCCGTCCACCGCGCGCACGCCCTCCGCGAGGCGCTGAGCCATCGCGTTGGCGTGCCGGGCGTTGCGCAGCCACAGGTCCTTGGCGAGCAGCGCCTCGAACTGCACCGACAGGAACCGCATCTTGGAGGCCAGCTGCATCGACATCTTGCGCAGGTGCTTCATGTGGCGGGCCGCGTCCGGGTTGAGGACGACCACCGCCTCGCCCATGAGCATGCCGTTCTTGGTGCCGCCGAAGGTCACGACGTCCACGCCGACCGCGTTGGTGAACGCCCGCATGGGGACGTCCAGCGAGGCGGCCGCGTTGGCTATCCGGGCGCCGTCGAGGTGGACCTTCATGCCGAGGCCGTGGGCGTGCTCGACGATGGCGCGGATCTCGTCGACCGTGTAGACGGTGCCGAGCTCGGTGTTCTGGGTGATCGAGACGGCCTGCGGCATGGCGCGGTGCTCGTCCTCCCAGCCGAACGCCTGCCGGTCGATGAGCTCCGGCGTCAGCTTGCCGTCCGGGGTCGGGACGGTCAGCAGCTTCAGCCCGGCCATGCGCTCCGGCGCCCCGCCCTCGTCCACGTTGATGTGCGCGGACTCGGCGCAGATGACCGCGCCCCAGCGGTCGGTGAGCGCCTGGAGGGCCGTGACGTTGGCGCCGGTGCCGTTGAAGACGGGGTACGTCTCGGCGGTCGGGCCGAAGTGGCTGTGCATGATCCGCTGGAGGTGCTCGGTGTAGACGTCCTCCCCGTACGAGACCTGGTGGCCTTCGTTGGCGAGGGCGAGCGCCGCGAGGACCTCCGGGTGGGCGCCGGCGTAGTTGTCGCTGGCGAAGCCGCGTACGGTCGGGTCGTGGCGCCGCCGCGCGTCGGTCCTGACGGCGGCGGGGGTCACGGCTTGGGGGTCAGCCACAGGCGCTGTCCATTCACTTCCTGGGCGGGCTTCTCCCAGACGCCGGCGATGGCGTCGGCCAGGTCCTTGGCGTCCGTGAAGCCCGCGAACTTCGCATTCGGGCGCTCGGCGCGCATGGCGTCGTGCACCAGTGCCTTGATCACCAGGATGGCAGCCGCCGCCTTGGGCCCCGCCTCGCCCCCCGCCTTGCGGAAGGCGTCGCCGAGGGCAAGGGTCCACGCCTCGGCCGCCGCCTTGGCGGCGCCGTACGCGGCGTTGCCCGCGGTCGGCTTGGTCGCTCCGGCGGCGCTGACCAGGAGGTAGCGACCGCGGTCGCTGCGCAGCAGCCCGTCGTGGAAGGCGAGCGAGGTGTGCTGGACGGTGCGGATCAGCAGCTTCTCCAGCAGCTCCCAGTCGGCGAGGTTCGTCTCCGGGAAGGAGGCGCTGCCGCGCCAGCCGCCGACGAGGTGGACCAGGCCGTCGATGCGGCCGAACTCCTTCTCGGTCTTGTCGGCCCACTCGCGCGTGGCGTTCAGGTCGAGGAGGTCGACGATGTCGCCGGTGACGGTGGCTCCGCCGTGCATGTACCGGGCGGCGTCGACCGCCTCGGCGAGGCGCTCCGGGTCGTAGTCGGCGCCGACGACCGTCGCGCCCGCCGCCGCCAGCCGCAGCAGGGTGGCGCGGCCGGCCGGGCCCGCCGCTCCGGCCACCGCGATGACCGCGCCTTCGAGCGCTCCGTTGCCGTTCCCGTTGCCGTTCCCGTTGCCGTTGCCGTTCATGGGCGTCGCCTCCTCCTGCGTACGAGAGCTCACGCGGCGACCTGCTCGGCGCTCTGCGCGGTGATCCCCTTGGTGGAGGCGATCACGCTCTTGAGCTTCTTGGCGAGGGCCTCATAGAACATGCTGAGCGGAAACTCGTCCGGAAGCACGTCGTCCACCAGTTTCCGCGGCGGCAGGCTCAGGTCGAGGGCGTCGGGGCCCTTGGCCCAGCGGGAGCCCGGGTGCGGGGCGAGGTAGGTGGAGACGAGGTCGTACGCCGCGAACCAGTGGACGAGCTTGGGGCGGTCGATGCCGTCGCGGTAGAGCTTCTCGATCTCCGCGCACAGCGCGTTGGTGACCTGCGGGGCCCGCTCCCAGTCGATCTTCAGGGTGTTGTCGGTCCAGCGCAGCACGTCGTGCTTGTGGAGGTACGCGAAGAGCAGCTGGCCGCCGAGGCCGTCGTAGTTGCGGTTGCGGTCACCGGAGACCGGGAAGCGGAACATCCGGTCGAACAGCACGGCGTACTGCACGTCGCGACCGTGCGCGTTGCCCTCGGCGTCCAGCTTCACGGCCTCCTTGAAGGCGGTGAGGTCGCAGCGCAGCTCCTCCAGGCCGTACATCCAGAACGGCTGGCGCTGCTTGATCATGAAGGGGTCGAACGGCAGGTCGCCGTGGCTGTGGGTGCGGTCGTGGACCATGTCCCAGAGCACGAACGCCTTCTCGCACCGCTCCTGGTCGCCCAGCATCTCGCGGATGTCGTCGGGCAGGTCGATGCCGAGGATGTCCACGGCCGCCTCGGTGACGCGGCGGAAGCGGGCGGCCTCGCGGTCGCAGAAGATGCCGCCCCAGCTGAAGCGCTCGGGGGCCTCGCGGACGGCGATGGTCTCCGGGAAGAGGACGGCCGAGTGCGTGTCGTACCCGGAGGTGAAGTCCTCGAAGGTGATGCCGCAGAAGAGCGGGTTGTCGTAGCGGGTGGCCTCCAGCTCGGCGAGCCACTCCGGCCAGACCATGCGCAGCACGACGGCTTCGAGGTTGCGGTCCGGGTTGCCGTTCTGCGTGTACATCGGGAAGACCACGAGGTGCTGCAGGCCGTCGACGCGCTGGGCGGCGGGCTGGAACGCGAGGAGCGAGTCCAGGAAGTCGGGCACGGCGTAACCGCCCGCGGCCCACGTGCGCAGGTCGGCGACGGCGGCGCGGTGGTACGCGGCGTCGTGCGGCAGCAGCGGCGACAGCTGCTCCACGGCGGTGGCGACGCGGTCGAGCGCGGCGTCGACCGTGGCGCGGGCGGGGGCGCCCTCGGCGTCGAGGTCTATGGAGCCGTCCGCGGACTGCCAGGTGCGGATCTCTTCCACGGCATTCTTGAGCGCGGTCCATGCCGGGTGGTCGATCACCCTGGGGTCGGTCGATTCAGCCACGCCGACAGCGTCCTGCACAAGAATTTCCGTCATCACTCTTCCTCCACGGGAGAACCTCGCGTTAAGGCACCGTATCCATGGGCGGTTCTTCGCCACAAGGGGCTCAAGAATAAATTATCCTGCCGACCCCCCGTGGTCGCCGCTGTTTTTCCTGTCAGAGGGGGTTCGGGCGGCGGCTTCACGCGCCGGACGGGGGTACGTCCCCGGGCATGGTTCCGGCCATGACCGCCTCCACGCGTTCGTGGCGGCCGGAACGGCACGCCCACGGACGAGTGAGGGCGGGTGCGCCGGGGGCGCACGGGAGGGGAAGCGGCCTACTCCATTCCGCCCCCGCGCGACCGGTTCCGCATCAGGAGGGCGCCGTTAGGCTGCTGCGACCGTGCCGCGTGGTCCTGGACCGGTAGCCGGACCGCGCCCCCGGCCCCTCGAAGGAAGCGAGAAGACCTTGAGTTTCCTCACCATCGGTCATCGCGGAGTCATGGGTGTCGAACCGGAGAACACCCTCCGCTCCTTCCGCCGCGCCGAGCGCGTCGGCATGGACGCCATCGAGCTGGACCTCCATCTGAGCAAGGACGGGGCGCTCGTCGTCATGCACGACGCCGACGTCGGCCGGACGACCGACGGCACCGGCCCCATCGCCGACAAGACCCTCGACGAGCTGCGGGCCCTCGACGCGGGGCTGGGCGAGCGGATCCCCGTCTTCGAGGAGGTCCTGGACGCGGTGGACGCGCCGCTCCAGGCGGAGATCAAGGACCTCGCGGCGGCCCGCGCGCTCGCCGAGGTGATGCACCGGCGCGACCTGACGGGCCGGGTCGAGGTGTCGTCCTTCCACGACGAGGCGGTCGCCGAGATCACCCGGCTGGTGCCCGGTGTACGGACCGTGCTCATCGCCAGCCGCTGGGAGGCGGACATCGTGGAGCGGGCGCACGCCGTGGGCGCCGCCACGCTGGCGCTGAACATCCGGCGGCTGACCCTGGAGACCACCGAGCGGGCGCGGGAGGCGGGGCTGCGGATCATCGGCTGGGTGGTCAACACGCAGCAGCACCTGCGGCTGGCGCGGGCGCTGGAGCTGGACGGGGTGACCACCGACCACCCGGAGATCCGCCGCACGAGCCGCTTCACCGCCTGAGCGCCCACCGCGTCCGCGCAGCCGCCTGGTCCCGTTCGTCACAGGTGTAACCGAAATGCGCTCGGGAACCCGCGAGGTGTCCCAGCCATCCCAGGACACCGGAACGGACGGAACGGACACATATGAGCAGCGGCTTCATGGGCCCGGAAGGCTTCGGCCCCGACGCCTTCAGCGAGTTCCTGGCCCGTTTCTTCGGCGGTGGAACGTCATCATCCGGATCGGGCCGGTCCGGGCCCCGGTACATCGACATCGGCCGGCTCATGAGCGAGCCGGCCCGCCGGATGGTCGGCGACGCCGCCTCGTACGCGGCCGAGCACGGCAGTCCGGACCTGGAGACCGAGCACCTGCTGCGGGCCGCGCTGACCACCGAGCCGACCCGCGACCTGATCGCCCGCGCGGGCGCCGACCCCGACGCGCTGGTCGCGGAGATCGACCGGACGGCCGGTGAGGGACCGCCGCAGTCGCGGATCGCCGTCACCCCGGCGGTCAAGCGCGCGCTGCTCGACGCCCACGACCTGGCCCGGCACACCGGTGCCTCCTACATCGGCCCCGAGCACGTGCTGGCGGCGCTCGCCGCCAACCCCGACTCGGCGGCGGGCCGCATCCTGACGCAGGCGCGGTTCGACCCCGGGTCCGTACCGGGCGCGTCCGGCGCGCCGCGCGTACCGCCCGGCGGCTGGTCGGACTCCGGCGTGGACCACCGGCCGCTGCCGCAGCGCAGCACCCCGAACCTCGACAAGTACGGCCGCGACCTCACCGACATGGCCAAGGAGGGCCGGATCGACCCGGTCATCGGCCGCGAGCTGGAGATCGAGCAGACCGTCGAGGTGCTCTCCCGGCGCGGCAAGAACAACCCCGTCCTGATCGGGGACGCGGGCGTCGGCAAGACGGCCATCGTCGAGGGGCTGGCGCAGCGCATCGTCGAGGGGGACGTACCGCACACCCTGCGCGACCGCAGGGTGGTGGCACTGGACCTGTCGGGCGTCGTGGCCGGGACCCGCTACCGCGGCGACTTCGAGGAGCGGATGAACGCGATCATCGACGAGATCCGCTCCCACACGGACGACCTCGTCGTCTTCATCGACGAGCTGCACACGGTCGTCGGCGCGGGCGGCGGCAGCGGCGGTTCGGAGAGCGGCTCCATGGACGCGGGCAACATGCTCAAGCCCGCCCTCGCCCGCGGCGAGCTGCACGTCATCGGGGCCACGACGATGGAGGAGTACCGCCGCTACATCGAGAAGGACGCGGCGCTCGCCCGGCGCTTCCAGCCCATCCTGGTCCCGGAGCCGAGCCCCGAGGACGCGCTGGAGATCCTGCGCGGGCTCCAGGACCGGTACGAGGCCCACCACCAGGTGCGGTACGCGCCCGAGGCGCTGCTCGCGGCCGTCGAGCTGTCCGACCGGTACATCACCGAGCGGTTCCTGCCGGACAAGGCGATCGACCTCATCGACCAGGCGGGCGCGCGCGTGCGGCTGCGCGCCAACTCGGGCGACGCGGACATCCGGGTCCTGGAGCGCCAGCGCGAGCAGCTGCTGCGGGACAAGGACCAGGCGGTGGCGGCGGAGCAGTACGAGAAGGCCACCGAGCTGCGCGACCGGGTCCAGGACATCGAGGAACGGATCAAGGCGGGGCGCGGCGAACCGGCGGCGGGTGACGGCCGGGTCCTGGAGGTCACCGCCGAGGACGTCGCCGAGGTGGTCAGCCGGCAGACGGGCATCCCGGTGAGCAGCCTGACCCAGGAGGAGAAGGAACGGCTCCTCGGCCTGGAGGACCATCTGCGCAAGCGGGTCATCGGCCAGGACGAGGCGGTCACCGCCGTCTCGCAGGCGGTCCTGCGCTCGCGGGCGGGCCTCGCCGACCCGAGCCGCCCGATCGGCAGCTTCCTCTTCCTGGGCCCGACCGGCGTGGGCAAGACCGAGCTCGCGCGGGCGCTGGCGGACGCGCTGTTCGGCAGTGAGGACCGGATGGTGCGCCTGGACATGAGCGAGTTCCAGGAGCGCCACACGGTCAGCCGCCTGGTCGGCGCGCCCCCCGGGTACGTCGGGCACGAGGAGGCCGGCCAGCTGACGGAGGCGGTGCGCCGCCACCCGTACTCGCTGCTGCTGCTGGACGAGGTGGAGAAGGCCCACCCGGACGTCTTCAACATCCTGCTGCAGGTTCTGGACGACGGGCGGCTGACCGACTCGCAGGGCCGCACCGTCGACTTCAAGAACACGGTCATCGTGATGACCAGCAACCTCGGCTCGGAGGCCATCGGCACCGGCCGCGGCCAGCTGGGCTTCGGCGCGGCGGACACCGAGGCGGCGGACGAGGCGATGCGCGAACGGGCCCTGCGGCCGCTGCGCGAGCACTTCCGCCCCGAGTTCCTCAACCGCATCGACGAGATCGTCCTCTTCCGGCGGCTCGACGAGGACCAGCTGCGGCGGATCACCGACCTGCTGCTGGAGGAGACGCGGCGGCGGCTGCGCGCCCAGGACGTCACGCTGGAGTTCGAGCCGGAGGCGGTCGACTGGATCGCCCGCCGCGGCCACCAGCCCGAGTACGGCGCGCGCCCGCTGCGCCGCACGATCCAGCGCGAGGTGGACAACGAGCTGTCCCGGCTGCTGCTGGACGGCCGCCTCCCGGCGGGCGCACAGGTGCGGGTCGGCGTCGACGACGGGCGGCTGACGTTCCGCACCGAGGAGCCGCCCGAGCCGGGCCCCTCCTAGGCCTCCCGCTCCGCCGCGGCCTGGAGGTCCTTGCCCACGAGCTCCTTGCCCACGAGCTCCTTGCCCACGAGCTCCTTCACCAGCAGCTCGAACTCCAGGTCGTCGCGCTGGGGCACGCCGAAGCGCTGGTCGTCGTACGGGAAGGGGCTCGTCTTCCCCGTACGGCGGTAGCCGCGCCGCTCGTACCAGGCGATCAGCTCCTCGCGGATCGAGATCACCGTCATGTGCATCTCGCGCGCGCCCCACTCGGCGACGGCCAGGCGCTCCGCCTCGGCGAGGATCCGCCGGCCGAGGCCGCCGCCCTGGAGGCCGGGGCGGACGGCGAACATGCCGAAGTACGCGGCGTCACCGCGGTGTTCGAGCTGGCAGCAGGCGATGATCGCGCCGTCGCGCTCGAAGGCCAGGAGACGGGAGCCGGGCGCGCTGATGATCTCGCGTACGCCCTCGGGGTCGGTCCGCTGCCCCTGGAGGTAGTCGGCCTCGGTGGTCCAGCCCGCGCGGCTGCTGTCACCGCGGTAGGCGGACTGCACCAGCTCGACGAGCGCGGGGACGTCGGCCTCGACGGCGTCGCGGTAGGTCAGCTCCAGGGCGTCCTGCGGCGGTGCGGTGTCCATGACCCTCCTCGGTACGGGTGTTCCGCGTGCGAGGGTAACCCGGCCGGGTGCCGCGCCTCGCGCGCTCCCCTCGTACGACTCTGCGCCCGTATGCGCCCGCGGCGGGGCGGGCATCCTCCCCCGAGCCGTCTCGTCGAACGGGGAGGTACGCCGTGCACGGACCCGCGATGTCCGGCTGGCTGCTGGTGGCGCTGTGCGCGGTGACCGGCGCGTACTGCCTGGCGCGGATGAGGCGCTGCGGCGGTGCCGAGCGTTCGGCGGCGGCGGGCGAGGCGCTGATGGGCTTCGGGATGGCGGCGATGGCGGTGCCCTTCTCCGCGCCGGGGGCCTGGGCCGTGTACGCCGCGGTGTTCGGGGCCGCCGCGCTGCACGCGCTGTGGTGGGCGGCCCGGCGCGGGACCGGTCACCTGCACCACCTCGTCGGGTCGCTGGCCATGGTGTACATGGCGGTGGCGATGTCCGGCGGAGGCGGCGGGGCGCACGCGGGGCACGGCGTCGCGGGCGGCTCCGGGGTGCCGCTGCTGACGGGCGCGCTGCTGGCGTACTACGCCGTCTACGTGCTGCGGGCCGGGAACCGACTGGTCCCGATGGCCGTTCCGGGAGCAGGTGCGGTGTCGCTCGGGGTGGCGGGACGGGGGGAACCGGCGGGGGCCACGCCCGGAATGGTGCTCGCCTGCCGGGTGTCCATGGGGCTGGCGATGCTGGCGATGCTGCTGTCGCTCTGACGTCTCTGCGAAACCGTGGCGTGCGTCACTTGGGGCGCGAGACCGTACCGAGGGGTAGGGCGCGCTCTTAAGGTGAGGCCCATGGTGGTCTCCCTCGCGCTGCTCACACTCGGCGTTCTGACCGCATGCGCGTCCCCGCGGCTGCTGGCCCGAGCCGACTGGGCGGAACGCGAGCCGGTGGTGGCGCTGTGGGTGTGGCAGTGCGTGGTGGCCTCGGTGCTGGTGAGCTTCGCGCTGTCGATGACCTTCAGCGCGGCGGCCGCCTGGCACGCGGTGCGCGGGCACGTCTTCGCGCCCGCGCCGCGGGGCGTGGTGGAGGCGTACGCCCTGGCCGAGAACGGCCCGTGGTCCGCCGTGCTCGCGGTGCTGCTGGCCTGCGGCGGGCTGTGGAGCGCGGCCATGCTCACGCGCGAGATACGCCGGGCCCGGGCGCGGCGCCGCCGCCGTCGCGCCGAACTCCTCGTACGGGCGCCGCTGTTGCCGGGCGAGAAGGGGTACGAGGACCCCCTGGTGCCGCTGGAGGGCAGCCGCCCGGACGCCTGGTGGCTCCCGGGGGCCGAGCCGCGGCTCGTCGTCACCACGGCCGCCCTGCGCCGC
The DNA here is from genome assembly GCF_056430285.1 of Streptomyces sp. NPDC045998. Classification (NCBI taxonomy): domain Bacteria; kingdom Bacillati; phylum Actinomycetota; class Actinomycetes; order Kitasatosporales; family Streptomycetaceae; genus Streptomyces; species Streptomyces sp. NPDC045998. The sequence goes on along the minus strand of NZ_JBWKLJ010000009.1, from coordinate 259,668 downwards.
CTGAAGGGGCGTCAACTGGACGCGGTGCTCGCCCATGAGCAGGGCCACGCGCGCGCCCGGCACGACTGGCTGCTGCACTGCTCGGCGGCGCTGGCGACGGGCTTCCCCCAGGTGCCGGTGTTCGCGGCGTTCCGCGACGAGATGCACCGGCTGGTGGAGCTGGCGGCCGACGACGTGGCGTCGCGGCGGTACGGGCGGCTGACGATCGCGCTGGCGCTGGTGGAACTGAACGAGCACCGGGGCGTGTTCGGCCCGGGCCCCGCCCCGGACGCCCAGCTGCCGCAGCGGGTGAACCGCCTGCTGGCGGCCGCCCCGCGCCTCACGGCCGCCCGCCGCCTGCGTCTGACGGCGGCCGCCGCGCTGGTCCCCGCGGTACCGGTGCTGGTGGCGTTCGTCCCGGCGCTGCGGGCGCTGGGGTAGGCCGGTTCGCCGAGCACCGCGGCCCCGGTCGCCTCGGGACACGGTACGACCGGGTCAGCGTCCTGACCTGGTCTCACCGGGCCAGGCCCGTCACTCGCGTAGGTCCTTGTTCAGGATGACCTCCCTGATGTGGGACCTGAGGAAGGTGAGCGTCAGTTCGGCCCGACGGGCGATCCACTGCTCTGTCGCAGGAGCGGGCACACCATAGCGACGCCGCCTGATGTCCTCCACGACGTCGGCGGGGGCGCCCATGTCGGTGAGCACCCCGAGAGCGTCGGCCTTGGTGATCAGCTTGCCGTCCCGCAGCGTCGTTGCCGCCCTGGCCAAGGTCAGCAGGCCGAGGTCGATCCAGATGTCGCGCATCCACCGCTCCGGGTGAGAGAGGGCCGGCAACCAGAAGCTCTCCAGATCCTTGACGATGAAATCAGCGAGCTGCCCGTCGGTCACCGGCGGCAGGATGCCTGCGGGCGGCCGGCCGTGCAGGACCAGCCCGAAGTCGTGCAGTTCACGTCTGGTCACCGGAGTGACCGGTCGGCGCATCAGCTCCTCGTGCGCCCACGTGAGGTGGCGGTGCGTGGCATCAGCCAGCTCCGTGACCGCGGGATAGCTGCAGTGCAGCTTCGACGCAAGCGTGATGTCCCTGCCCAGGTTCTGGTGCAGCTCTTCCAGTCGCCGTTCCTGCGCTGCCGTGCACGGTCGGCTTACGACCGCGATCAGGTCGAGGTCGCTGCGGCCCGGCTGGTAATCGCCTCCAGCGAGTGACCCGTGCGCCCAGACGGAGATCGGCGGCACGACTGACCGGAGCGCACTGACGAAGCGCTCGATGAGCTGCTCGGTGATCTGGTCCCCCATGGGAGAAGCCTGGCTCACAGGGTCGAGGAAAGGAACCCGGAGCCGGAGCTGGAACTTTCCCGTCGCGTGGGAGCCTCCGCTCTGCCCCTGCGCGCCCCTACCCCCCGCGAGCCTCGCAAGCGGAGTGCCTGTTAGCGGGCCCCGTCGTCGGGGAGGATCACGGTATGCGCTCCCCCACACTCCCCCCGCCCACCCGCACCCCCTCCGCCTGCGCCGCCGCGCTGGGATCCGGCGCCCTCGCGGGGGTGCTGCTGGTGCTGGTGGCGGTCGAATGGGGGCCGCTGGTCGCCTTCGACCGGGCGGTGGCGGACGGGCTGCACGACTCGGCCGTACGGAGCCCGGTGCTCACGCGCGTCAACCGGGTGCTGAGCGACTGGGTCTGGGACCCGTGGACCATGCGTGCCGTGACGGCCTTGGCCGTGGTGTGGCTCTGGTGGGCCCGGGAGCGGCTCCTCGCGGTGTGGACGGGGGCGGTGAGCCTGTTCGGGGCCGCCCTCCAGCAGACGCTCAAGACGGTGGTGGGCCGGGACCGCCCGCAGTGGCGCGACCCCGTGGACACCGCGCACTTCGCGGCCTTCCCGTCCGGGCACGCCATGACCGCCGCCCTCACCTTCGGGCTGCTGCTGTGGCTGCTGGCGCGGTACGGGCGGGGGCCCGGCACGCGCGCGTGGCGCGGGGTCGCGGTGGCCGGCGCCGTGTCGGTGGCGGGCGTCGGCCTGACCCGGGTGTACCTCGGTGTGCACTGGGCGACGGACGTCCTGGGCGGCTGGCTCCTCGGCGCCTGTGTGGTGGCCGTCGCCGTCCTGGCTTACGAACGGACGGTGTCGTCGCGCCGGCGCTGAGCGGGCAGGGATACCGGCATGACGATCACGTGCGTCCTCTTCGACTTCTCCGGAACCCTGTTCCGCATCGAACCGGCCGAACGCTGGCTGCGCGCCGTCCTGGACGCCTCCGGGATCGCCGCCCCGCCCGACGCCGTCGCCCGCTGGGCCGCGGAGCTGGAGGCCGCCGGGGCCCTGCCGGGCGGCAGCGCCCCGCGCCGCGTCCCGGAGCACCTGGCGGAGCGGTGGGCGACCCGCGACATCACGGCGGACCACCACCGCACGCTCTACACGGCTCTGGCGCGCCAGGTGGAGCTGCCCGACCCGGTGCTGTACGACGCGCTGTACGACCGCCACATGACCCCGGAGGCCTGGGAGCCGTACCCGGACGCGCGCGAGGTGCTCGCCGCGCTGCGCGAGCGGGGGGTGGGCGTCGCCGTGGTCAGCAACATCGGGTGGGACCCGCGCCCGGTGTTCCGCGCGCACGGGCTGGACCGGTTCGTGGACGCGTACGCCCTCTCGTACGAACACGGGGTCCAGAAGCCGGACGGGCGGCTGTTCCGGACGGCGTGCGAGGCGCTGGGGAGGGAGCCGCGGCAGGCGCTGATGGTGGGCGACGACCGCTATGCGGACGGCGGCGCGGCGAGAGTCGGCTGCGCGGTGCACTTCGTGGACCACCTGCCGGCGCGTGAGCGGCCGGCGGCGCTGCGCACGGTGCTGGAGCTGCTGTAGGCCATGGGACCGGACGATCCCCCGCGTCGCCCGGTCCGCATGACACCAGCCCCCGCCGGACGACCACAGGGGCGTCGCGCGAGGGTGCCCTGAGTATATTGGCTGAGAGCCAGTCAACGCAGGAGTTAAAGCATGTCCCCGCGGAGCGCATCGGTCAATGAAGAACTGCGGCGGCGTTCCCGGGAGCGGCTGCTGCAGGCGACGGTGGAGCTGGTCGGCGAACGGGGCTACGAGGCGACCACGCTCGCGGACATCGCGGACCGGGCGGGCTCGGCGCGCGGTCTGGTCTCGTACTACTTCCCCGGCAAGCGCCAGCTCCTGCAGTCCGCGGTGCACCGGCTGATGCACCTGACCCTGGAAGCGGCACTGGAGCGGGAGCCGCGCACCGACGACGGGCGGGAGCGGCTGGCACGCGCCATCGACGCGATCCTGGACCTGGCGGTGCAGCGGCCGCTCCTGATGCGCACGCACATGGCGGGGATCCTCCAGGCCGAGGGGTTCGTGCAGTGCCCCGAGCAGCAGCGGCTGGCGGCCCTGCTGCGGGACACGGTGGCCCGCTACGGAGTGCGTGACGTCGACGCGGACTACCCGCTGCTGCGGGCGCTGCTGATGGGCGCGGTTTTCGCGGTGCTGCTGCCGGGCGCGCCGATGCCCCGGGCGCGGCTGCGCGCGGAGCTGTTCCAGCGGTACGGGCTGGACTGGGAGCTCGGCGTTCCGCCGGACGACGGGGCGCCGTCCGGCGGAACGCGGGGCGAGACGGTCGGTCAGTCGTCGTAATCGCCGTCGTCGTCGTTGTCGTCGTCGAAGTCGTCGAAGTAGTCCGGCTGCGTCTGCACGTTGAGCTCGTGCATGCGCACCCGCTTCGCCGGGTCCGTGCGCCGGTCGTCGAGCCGCAGGACGTCGAAGCCCTTGCGCTCGTCGTTCGAGTAGATGTGGCCGTTGTAGTAGTACGCCGACCAGGAGCCGCCGGTGGTCAGCTTGTCGGTGGTGAGCGGGCCCCGCTCGAAGTAGGCGATCTCCCTGGGCTTGGCCGAATCGGTGAAGTCCCAGACGGAGAGCCCGCCCTGGTACCAGGCCTGGACCATGATGTCCCTGCCCTTGACCGGGATGAGCGAGCCGTTGTGGGCGACGCAGTTCTCGGTGTCCGCCTGGTACCGGTCGATCTTGAAGTAGCTGCGGAAGACGAGCTTGCGCTGGTCGCCCTTGCCGACGATGTCGTAGATGCCGTCGGCGCCGCGGTTCGGGCCGGTGCGTTCGTTGCAGGTGGCGCCGACGCCGCCGCCGAGTTCGTCGGTGAAGACGACCTTGTTCGCCTTCTGGTTGAAGGTCGCCGAGTGCCAGAAGGCGAAGTTGACGTTGTCCTGGACGCGGTCGATGATCTTCGGGTTCTCCGGGTCCTCGATGTTCATCAGGATGCCGTCGCCCATGCAGGCGCCGGCGGCGAGGTCCTTGGAGGGCAGCACCGTGATGTCGTGGCAGCCGGTGGTCTTGGAGACGCCCGGGTTGGTGGGCCCGCCGGGGTTGCCGCCGCCGTCGGGGCCCTCACCCGGGAAGAGCACCGGGAAGTTCACCACCGCCGCCTTCTCGGGCGCCTTGCGCGGCACCTTGATGATCGAGATGCCGTCGTGCGGCGGTTGGCAGTCGGGGAAGGCGGCGCTGGGCGCGTACGAGGAGACGTAGACGTAGACGTTGCGGCGCTCGGGCACCAGCGTGTGGGTGTGCGAGCCGCAGGCGGTTTCGACGGCTGCGACGTACTTGGGGTTGCGGACGTCGCTGATGTCGAAGATCTTCATGCCCTCCCAGGACGACTTCTCGGTCGCGGGCTGCGAGGTGCTGCTGCAGGAGCTGTCGCTGCGCGAGGAGTCGGTGGAGAGGAAGAGCAGGTCGCCGGAGACCGAGACGTCGTTCTGGGCGCCCGGGCAGAGGACCTGGGCGACGGTGACCGGTGCCTTGGGGTTGCTGATGTCGAAGACGCGGAAGCCGTCGTAGTTGCCGGAGAAGGCGTACTTCCCCTGGAAGGCGAGGTCGGAGTTGATACCGGTGAAGGCGTCGTGCGGGACGTTGGCGACGTGGGTGATGTTCGCGCTGTGGACCACCTGGTCCACGCCGGGTATCTCACCGCTGCGGATGGCCGCCCGGACTTCCGCTTCCGCCTGCGCGGAGACGCTCTCCGGGGTGGCCGGCACGTCCCCGGGGTCGGGTGTGGCGGCCGCGGGGCCGGCCGTCAGCAGGGTGGCGAACAGTCCGGCCGCGGCGGTGGCCACGGCGAGACGTCTGCGCCGCCGCGCGTGAGTGGTGCGCAACGAGGTCACTGCGTCCTCCCTTGGATCCGTTCGGAGTTGAACGGGTTGCGGACCCCGGCAGTATGTTGCTTTGCATGCACATCTCAACAGAGCACCTACGCGGTCGTTGAGGAAAGTTTTCGACCGGGGGGCGCGCGAAGGGGCCGCCCCGGGGCAGGATGACCACCGGCCGGCCCACGTGTCCCTGGAGGTTCGCCATGTCGCACCGCATCAGTGCCGCGCGTGTCCGCGGCTCCGCCGTCGCCGTGGCGGCCCTCGCCGCCGTACTGGCCCTGGGCGCCTGCGAGTCGGCGTCGCCGGGGCGGTCCGACGACGGAGCGCGGGCCAGGGCGGGCGGCGACGGTGGCGGGGGCGGCGTGGTGGTGGCGCCCGGAAAGCCCGGCGAGCCGGCCAGGACCCTGTCCCCCGAGCAGGCCGCCAAGGAGCGCCCCGACGACAGGCCGAACACGGCGGACGTCACGTACACCCGCATGATGATCGCCCACCACGGCCAGGCGCTGACCATGGCCGCCCTCGCGCCGAAGCAGGCCGCGTCGGAGCGGGTGAGGAGGGTGGCGGCGCGGATCGCCGCGGCGCAGCAGCCGGAGATCGACGCGATGCAGGGGTGGCTGGAGAGCAACGCGGGCCCCGCACCCCACAGCGGCCACGACCACGGTTCCATGCCCGGGATGGCCACCGAGGCGCAGCTGGCCCAGCTGCGCGCGGCGCGCGGCACGGCCTTCGACGAGCTGTTCCTGAAGCTGATGATCACCCATCACCAAGGCGCGATCACCATGGCCACGGAGGTGCTGTCCCAGGGCAACAACGTCCAGGTCGAGGAGATGGCGAACGACGTGATCGCGCAGCAGACCGCCGAGATCAACCGGATGCGCTCCCTGTAGGCCGGGCAAGCCCGGGACCGGCCGGGCTTGGCCGGCCCGTACGGCTCCCGCCCCGCACGGCTCCGGCATCTCCCGCGACGGGCGCGGCGGTGCGATGCTGGAAATCCCTCCGGGAAGGAGCGCGGCCGTGCTGCGAATCGCCGTCGTCGGGTCCGGGCCGAGCGGGGTCTACACCGCCCAGTCGCTGGTGGAACAGACCCGCGTGCCGGACGTCCGCGTCCACGTCCTGGACCGGCTCCCCTGTCCGTACGGGCTCGTACGGTACGGGGTGGCACCGGACCACGAGAAGATCAAGTCGCTGCAGAACAACCTGCGCACGGTGCTGGAGCACGAGCGGATCGGATTCGTCGGCAACGTCGAGGTCGGCGCCCGGGGCGTGGCCCCCCGGCGGCTGCTGGAGCTGTACCACGCGGTCGTGTACTGCGTCGGCGCGGCGCGCGACCGCACACTGGGCGTGCCGGGCGAGGACCTGCCGGGCAGCTACTCGGCCACGGACTTCGTCTCCTGGTACAGCGCCCACCCGGACGCCGCCGGGAACGGCTTCGGCATCGCGCTCGCCGCCCGCTCGGCGGTGGTGATCGGCGTCGGGAACGTCGCGGTGGACGTGGCGCGGATCCTCGCCCGCGGCCCGGAGGAGCTGCACCCCACCGACGTGCCGCAGGCGGCGCTGGGCGCGCTGGCGGCGAGCCAGGTGCGCACCGTGCACATGGTGGGCCGGCGCGGGCCCTCGCAGGCCAAGTTCACCACCAAGGAGCTGCGCGAGCTGGGCGCGATGCCGCAGGCCCGGGTGGAGGTGGACCCGGCGGACCTGGCGCTCGACCCGGCGTACGCGGACCCGGCGGGCCTGCCGGCGGTGAACCGGCGCAATGTGGAGGTGGTACGCGCCTGGGCGGAGAGCACGGCTCCGGAGCCCCGGGAGCGGGTCATCCGGATGCGGTTCTTCCTGCGGCCGGTGGAGGTGCTGGAGCGCGGCGGCCGGGCGGCCGGGGTGCGCTTCGAGCGGACCGTGCCGGACGGCACGGGCGGGGTGCGCGGGACCGGCGCGTACGAGGACGTCGAGGCCCAGCTGGTGCTGCGGGCGGTCGGCTACCGCGGGGTACCGCTGGAGGGGCTGCCGTTCGACGCCGCGCGCGGCACGGTGCCGCACGCGGCGGGGCGGGTGCTGCGGGACGGCGCACCGTCGCCCGGCGAGTACGTCGCGGGGTGGATCAAGCGGGGCCCGACGGGTGTGATCGGCACCAACCGGCCCTGCGCCAAGGAGACGGCCACCTCGCTGCTGGACGACGCGGCGCTGCTGCTGCGGCGCCCGGTGGCGGACGACCCGCTCGCCGCGCTGCGAAGCTGGGGGCTGCGGCCCGTGGAGTGGCCGGGATGGCTCTCCATCGAGCAGGCGGAGGCGGCACTGGGCCACACCCTGGGGCGCTCGACGGTCAAGATCGCCGACTGGGCGGGTCTGCTGGGAGCCGCCGGCGTGCCCGCGTAGCCCGCGGGGCGGCGCCCGGGTATCGCTGGCGGGGGGTCTGGGACGGTATCCGCCCGGCCCTCTCGGCGGGTTCCGGGACGGTGCCCGGGTAGTCCTCGCGTCGGCATTAGGGCGGGCCGGGGCCGTGCACCGGTTGGCCCCGCGGCGGCACCCGGGCAAGGCTGGGGCGGTATCCACGGAGCCCCAGCGGCGGCATCCGGGCGGCGCCTGGGACCGTGCCCGCGTAGCCCTCGTGGCGGCGTCCGGGTTGGGGCCGGGACCATGCCCGCGTAGCCCCAGCGGCGGCATCCGGGCGAGGCCCGGGGCCGCGCCCGCGTAGCCCTCGTGACAGCGTCCGGGTGGGGTCCCGGGCCGTGCCCGCGTAGCCCCAGCGGCGGCGTCCGGGTGGGGTCCCGGGCGGTGTCCGGGTAGGGACACCGCATGCAGACGTTCCTGCCGTACCCCGGTTTCACCCGTTCGGCGGAGGCCCTGGATCCGCGCCGGCTGGGCAAGCAGCGGGTGGAGGCGCTCCAGGTGTTCCGCGGGCTGACCGTGCCCGGGTACGGGTGGCGCAGGCATCCCGCGGTCCGCATGTGGACCGGCTACGAGGAGGCGCTCGTCCGCTACGGCCTGGACGTCTGCCGCGTCTGGACGGCCACCGGGCGCTCCGACACCTGCGCCGCCACGCTGATGCGCGACTTCCGCGCCTGGCGGCGGCCGGGAGAGGACGGACCCCGGCCGCAGGGCGCGCTCGCCGCGGCCGGGGAGCTGCCCCCGTGGCTCGGTGACCCCGCCTTCCACCGCAGCCACCAGTCGGCGCTGCTGCGCAAGGACCCCGACTTCTACCGCGGCCACTTCCCCGGGATCGCGGACGACCTCCCGTACGTCTGGCCGGCGTCCGACCGGGACCCGGAGGCCGTCCGCGAGCCGTAGCCGGGGTCAGTGCCCGGCGACGGCCTCCAGCGGGCTCAGCGCGGCCGCCCGGCGGGCCGGGACGGTGGCCGCGGCCGCGCCGATGACGAGGGACAGCAGGCCGATGAGGAGCAGCGTGCCCCAGGGCGGCGCCAGCGCGTAGTGCTCCATCGCGCCGTTGGCGAGCGAGCCGACCGACCAGGCGCCGAACAGGCCGCCCGCCATGCCGAGGAGGGTGCCGAACGCGGCGACGCCCACCGCCTCCAGACGGATCATCCGCCGGACGCCGGCGCGGTCCATGCCGAGCGCGCGCAGCGCCCCGATCTCGCGGGTGCGCTCCGCGACCGACATGGCCAGGGTGTTGACGATGCCGAGCGCGCCGATCACGACGCCGATGGCGAGCATCCCGTACATCACCTTCAGCAGGTCGCCCAGGGTGCCGGCGGCCTCGGCGACGAGTTGTCCCCGGCCCTGCACCTTCAGCAGGGGGCTGTTGCCCACGGCGGCGCGCAGCCGCCGCTCCACGGTCTCCGGGTCCGCGCCGTCGTCGGTGCGGACGAGGATCCGCTGGACCGAGCCGGGGAGGAAGGCGTTCTCGGCCACCTCCGTACGGTCGCCGAGCGCGTGGCGGGCGATGGGGTTGTCCTGGTAGACGCCCACGACGGTGTACGGCTCCGGCTCCTGGTGCCGGCCGACGCGGGCGTCCAGCCTGCCGCCCGTGGTCAGGCCGAGGTCCGTCGCGAGGGTGCGGGAGAGGGCGATCCGGCCGGGCCCGAGGTCCTCGGCGGAGCCGCTGACGAAGTCGAGCTTCATGACGGCGTCCACGGTGCGGGGGTCGACACCGGAGATTTCCCGGACTCCGCCGCCGGTGAAGAGGGTGGAGTCCGTGACGGCGCTCGCGGTCCGTACGCCGGCGGTGTCGGCCACCCGCCGTACGGCCGCCGGGTCGACCGCGGTCGTGGTGGAGCGGGTGCTGATCACGTAGTCGGCGCCGAGCCCGGCCGCGGCCTGCCGGTCGAGGGCCTGCCCGGTGGAGTGGCCGATGACCGCCAGACCGCTGACCAGCGCCGTACTGATCATCAGGGTGGCGGCGGTGGCCGCGGTGCGGCGCGGGTCGCGCAGCGCGTTCTCACGGGCGAGCCGCCCGGTGATCCCGTAACGGGCGGTCAGGCGTCCGATGAGCCGGATCACGGGCGCGGCGAGCAGCGGAGCGAGGACGATCAGGGCGGCGAGGAGGAGGGCGCAGCCGGACATCGCCGTCCGCAGGTTCTCCTCCGAGGCGTCCTCCGCCCGCGTGAGCGACACCAGCAGACCTGCGCCGAGGACGAGGAGGGCGAGGCCCGTCGCGCCGCGGAGCCGGGACCGCGACCGGGCGGGGGCGGGAGGCTGCGCGGCCGTACGCATCGCCTCGACGGGCGCGACCCTCGCCGCCCGGCGGGACGGCAGCCACGCGGCGAGCACGGTGACACCCACGCCCACCCCCAGCGCCGCCACGACCGAGCGCGGGCCGACCACCAGGGGGCCTCGCGGCAGCACGTGCGCGCCGGTGCTCAGGACGTCGGGCAGTACGGCGGCGATGCCGAGCCCGAGCAGGAGGCCGCCCGCGGAGGCGACGAGGCCGACGAGCAGGGCCTCCAGGAGGACGGAGCGGGACACCTGGCGGCGCGAGGCGCCGATGGCCCGCAGCAGCGCGATCTCACGGGTGCGCCGCGCCACGAGCATGGTGAAGGTGTTGACGATGAGGAACGAGCCGATGAACAGCGCGACCCCGGCGAAGACCAGCGGCACCTTCTCGTAACCCCGGGTCAGCGTGTCGACGAGGAGGGCCTGCTGGGCGGCCTGGGCGGCCCCGGTAGTGGCCTCGGCGCGGTCGGCCGGGAGCACCTCGGTGACCCGGCGGGCGAGCTCGGACGGGGCGGTGCCGGGCGCGGCGGACAGGTCGATGCCGGTGTAGTGGCCCGGGGACGCGAACAGCCGCTGCGCGGTAGCCCGGTCGAAGAGGACGAGGGTGCCCCCGGCCGTGACCCGGGTGTCCCGGGTGGTGACGATGCCGACGAGGCGCTTGGTCATGACCGGGCCGTCGGTGGCCAGGGTGATCATGTCGCCCAGGCGGAAGCCGCCCGCGGCGGCGGTGCCGCTGTCCACGGCCACTTCAGCGCTGTCGGCCGGGGCACGGCCCTCCACCACCGGGTGGCGGCTGTCCTCGCCGTCCTTGTCGGGTACGTAGGCGGCGGCCAGGTGGGACCACGCCCGATCGGCTCGCAGCGGGGTGCCGTCCGCCGCGTTCAGGACCGCCGAACCGTCGGCCGACGGCCGCACGGCGGCGACACCGGGCACCTCAGCCAGTCGCCGTACGAGCGCGTCGTCGAGCACGCCCCCGGCTCCCTGGCCGGCTGCGGGGGCGCCGGGCGGGGGCGGCTTCTCGGTCACGGTGACGGCGATGCCGGCGAAGCTCTTCGAGGCGGCGGCGCGGTGGGCCGCGGCGGTGGTGTCGGCGAAGACGAGGGTGCCCGAGACGAAGGCGACGCCGAGCATGACGGCGAGCACGGTCATCAGCAGCCGGGCCTTGTGGGCGCGTACGGTGCGCAGGGCGGTGCGGAACACGGTTCTGGTCGGTCCTTTCCGCTCAGCCCTGGCGGGAGCGGTCGCGGGGGTGGGAGGGGGAGGGCGCGGCGTACGTCTCGTCCACGATCCGGCCGTCCGCGAGGAACACCACGCGGTCCGCGTACTCCGCCGCGACGGGGTCGTGGGTGACCATGACGACCGTCTGGCCGAGCTCGCGCACCGAGTCGCGCAGGAAGCCGAGGACGTCGGCCCCGGCGCGGGAGTCGAGGTTTCCGGTGGGCTCGTCGCCGAAGACGATCGCGGGGCGGGAGGCCAGGGCGCGGGCGACCGCGACGCGCTGCTGCTGGCCGCCGGAGAGCTCGGCGGGCCGGTGGCCGAGGCGCTGGGAGAGGCCGACCATGGAGACCACGCGGTCCAGCCACTCCGGGTCGGGGCGGCGCCCGGCGAGGGCGAGCGGGAGCGTGATGTTCTCCAGCGCGGTCAGCGTCGGCAGCAGGTTGAACGCCTGGAAGATGAAGCCGATCCGGTCGCGGCGCAGCCGCGTGAGCCGGCGGTCGTCGAGCGTGCTCAGTTCGGTGGTGCCGACGCGCACGGAGCCGGAGCTCGGTGCGTCGAGTCCGGCGGCGCAGTGCAGCAGGGTGGACTTGCCGCAGCCTGAGGGGCCCATGATGGCGGTGAACTCGCCTTCCCGGAAGGCGATGCTGACCCGGTCGAGGGCGACGACGCGGGTGTCGCCGCTGCCGTAGACCTTCGTGAGGTCGGTGGTGGCGGCGGCGATGCCGGTCGTCGGGTGGAGCGCCAGGGGGTCGGCGGTCACGGGGACCTCCTCTTCGCGTGCGGGTGTGGAAAGGTGCACGTCGAAGGGTGTCCGGCTGATGTATCGGGGTCTGGACCGGCGTGTATCGGGGGCCGCGCCGCTGCGTATCGGTTCTGTACGAGCCCGGTCGGCGTGGTCGCGCAGGGCGTCAGTGCGCAGGCAGGCGCAAGGTGGCGACGGCGCCGCCGTCCGGGTCGTTGTCGAGACGCAGGTCGGCGCCGAGGACCCGGGCCTGTCCGAGGGCGATGGTCAGGCCGAGGCCGTGGCCGGAGCCGCGTTCCACCGCGCCCGTGTGGAAGCGGCGGGGGCCGTGCAGCAAGAGGTCCGGCGGGAAACCGGGGCCGTGGTCGCGTACGACGACCGTACGGCCCTCGACGGTGACCCGTACCGGGCCGGCGCCGTGCCGGTGGGCGTTGGTGACCAGGTTGCCGACGATCCGCTCCAGGCGGCGCGGGTCGGTCTCCACGGTCGTCCCGGCCTCGCCGGTGCCCTGGGTGACCTCAGTGCCCTCGGTGACCTCAGTGCCGGTGACGTCGGTCCTCTCGGTGACTTCGGTGACCTCCGTGTCGAGGCCGGTGCGGGCCACGGCCTCGGAGACGACGGCGACGAGCGGCACCCGGGCGCGTACGGGCTGCTCGGCACCGGCGTCCAGGCGGGAGATCTCCAGCAGGTCCTCGACCAGGCCCCGCAGGTCGCGCACCCGGGCGCGGAGCAGGTCCTCCGTCTCGCCCGGCGGCAGCAGGTCGGCCGCCGCCAGCAGACCGCCGACGGGGGTACGCAGCTCGTGGGCCACGTCCGCGGTGAACTGCCGCTCGGTACGCAGCCGTCGGGCGAGGCTGTCGGCCATCCGGTCGACGGTGGCGGCGATCTCCGCCACCTCGTCGCGGCCCTTGGTGGGCCCGGTCCGGGCGTCGAGGTCCCCGGCGGAGATCCGGCTCGCGGTCTCGCCGACCCGCCGCAGCCTGCGGGCGAGCAGCCCGGCCCCGTAGACGGCGAGCGGCGCGGCCGCGGTGAGCGCCACCAGCGAGGCCACCGTCATGGTGATGTCGAGGCGGCGCAGGGTGTGGAGCTCGGGGCTCATGTTGACGCGGACGGCGAGCACCGGGCTGCCGGGGCCACTGGTGCGCTGGGCGGCCCAGACGCTCGGGCCCAGGTTCCCCTCGACGCGCCCGTCGTGGGCGGTGTGCCGGTCGCCGTCGGCCGGGTCTCGCAGGGCGGCGGGCAGCTCGGCCGGGGCGAGCTCGGCGCCGTCCGCGAGCGTTCCGGTACGCCGGTACACGTCCATGGCCGAGTAGAGCGTGTTGAGGGCCTGTCCCTCGGCGCGGGAGCGGATGTCCTGCGCGGTCCAGAGGTGCACCAGCACGCCCACGGCCGCCACGACCAGGCAGGCCGTGGCGGCGGCCAGCGCGGCGATCTTCCAGCGCAGGGACGCGCGGGCCGGGCGGAGGGAGACCCGGCCCGGCCTCGGCCGGCGGAAGGGACGCACGGCGGCCTCAGCGCCTGAACTTGTAGCCGAAGCCGCGGACCGTCTCGATCCGGTCCCGGCCCAGCTTGCGGCGCAGCCGCTGCACACACAGGTCCACGACCCGGCTGTCGCCGTCCCAGCCGTACTCCCACACGTCGCGCAGCAGGGTGTGCCGCTCCAGTACGACGCCGGGGTGGGCGGCGAACGCGAGGAGCAGCTTCAACTCGGTCGGTGTCAGCGCCACGGGACTGCCGGAGAGGGACACCTCCATCCCGGCCGTGTCGATGGTCAGGTCCCCGAAGACCAGCACCTCGCGCTCCTCACCGGGCGTCCGCTCGGGCGCCGGGACGGCGGCGGGGGAGGCGGGGGCGTAGGTCGCCCGCCGCAGGAGCGAGCGGATGCGTGCGACGAGTACGTACGTGTCCACGGGCTTGACCACGTAGTCGTCCGCTCCGGCCTCCAGACCGGCGACGACGTCGAGCCCGTCGCCGCGGGCCGACATCATCAGGACGGGCACCAGGCTGGTCTCCCGGATCCTGCGGCACAGGCCGATCCCGTCGAGGCCGGGCAGCATCACGTCGAGGATCAGCAGGTCGAAGGGCTCGTCGCGGAAGAGCTCCAAACCGGTGAGGCCGTCGGCGGCGGCCCTCATCTCGTAGCCGTAACGCTCCAGGGCGACGGTGAAGGACCGGCGCATCAGGTCGTCGTCCTCCACCAGCAGCACGCGAACGGGATGCGAGGACGTCCGGGCCGGGGCGGGGGAGGACACGGGCGGATGGCTCCTGTTCGGACGGGTCGGTGGAACGATACGGCAGGCGCCGGCGCCGACCGCTCAGGAGCCGTCGAGACGGGCGGCCTGCCGCTCGGCGGCGGCGAGGACCGCGTCCAGCAGCCCGGGGAAGAGCGCCTCCAGGTCGTCACGGCGCAGGCCGTTCATCTTGGCCGTGCCCCGGTAGGTCTGGCGGATGACACCGCTCTCGCGCAGGACGCGGAAGTGGTGCGTGGTCGTCGACTTGGTCACCGGAAGCTCGATGTGCGAGCAGGCCACCTCGGACTCCGCCAGGGCCAGTTCCCGTACGACGCGCAGCCTCATGGGGTCGGCGAGGGCGTGGAGCACGGCTTCGAGGCGGATCTCGTCGCGCGCGGGGTGCGCGAGTTCGCGCGCGCCGGAGCCTGCGGTGCCGGAGCCTGCGGCGCCCCCGCCTCCGGCGGTTCCGGCGGTTCCGGCGGTTCCGGTTCCTCCGGAGCTGCCGGCGCTTCCGGTGGTCACAGCGGTCACGGCAGGCACGGTGGTCACGGGGGCTCCAGGTTCCTCGGGTCCCTGCATTGTACGAGAGGCCTCGTAGTTTGACAGGTGGCGTACTACGACGGTTATCGTACGAGGCGTACCGACCGGCCCCGCCGCGCATTGGAGTCCGCCGTGAGCGCACTGTTCGAGCCCCGCACCCTGCGATCGCTGACCATCCCCAACCGCGTCTGGATGGCGCCCATGTGCCAGTACAGCGCCGAGGCCGTCGGCCCGAACGCGGGCGTCGCGGGTGATTGGCACTTCGCGCACTACGCGGCCCGCGCCGCCGGCGGGACCGGCCTGATCCTGTTGGAGGCCACCGCGGTCTCCCCGGAGGGCCGGATCAGCCCGTACGACCTGGGCCTCTGGAACGACACCCAGACCGAGGCGCTGCGCCGGATCACCGGCTTCCTCAAGGGCCAGGGCACGGTCCCGGGCATCCAGATCGCCCATGCCGGGCGAAAGGCCTCCACCGAGCGCCCCTGGAAGGGCGGCGCCCCGGTCGGCGCCGACGCGCACGGCTGGCGGCCGGTCGCCCCGAGCCCGCTGCCCTTCGACGAGGGCCACCCCGTACCGGAGGAGCTGACGCCGGAGCAGATCCGTGACATCGCCGGGCAGTTCGCGGCCGCCGCGCGGCGCGCGCTCGACGCGGGCTTCGAGGTCGTCGAGATCCACGGCGCGCACGGGTACCTGATCGGCGAATTCCTCTCGCCGCACAGCAACCACCGCACCGACGCGTACGGCGGCTCCTTCGAGAACCGCACCCGCTTCGCCCTGGAGGTCGTCGACGCGGTACGCGAGGTGTGGCCCGAGGAGCTGCCGCTGTTCTTCCGGATCTCGGCCACCGACTGGCTGGAGGAGCGGGCGGGGTGGACGGCCGACGACACCGTACGGTTCGCCGCGCTGCTCAAGGAGCACGGCGTGGACCTGCTCGACGTGTCGACCGGCGGCAACGCGCCGCACGTCCGCATCCCGGTCGGCCCGGGCTACCAGGTGCCGTTCGCGGCGCGGGTGAAGGCGGAGACTGCGCTGCCGGTCGCCGCGGTGGGCCTGATCACCGAGGCCGCGCAGGCCGAGAAGATCGTCGCCAACGGCGAGGCGGACGCGGTACTGCTCGGCCGTGAGCTGCTGCGCAACCCGTCGTGGGCCCGGCACGCGGCGCGCGAGCTGGGCGGCGAGGCGCACGTGCCCGACCAGTACCACCGGTCGGTCTGACGCCGGGGCCGGCACCGGGGCGCGACACCGGGACCAACCGGTCGGACACCCCCGTTGACCTGCGCTAACACCGCCGGGAGGGGTCACTGTCAGTGGGTGGGTGCACACTGGCCCGTATCCGCGACAACGGCGTCCTGGAGGTGTCGGCCATGACCGACGTACTGCTCACCGTAGGCACACGCAAGGGACTCTTCATCGGCCGCAGGCGAGACGGCCGATGGGAGTTCGGCGGCCCGCACTTCAACGCGCAGGCCGTGTACTCGATCGGGATCGACACGCGCCGGAGCACACCGCGCCTGCTGGCGGGCGGGGACAGCGCGCACTGGGGACCGTCGGTGTTCCACTCCGACGACCTGGGCGAGACGTGGACCGAACCGCGGCAGCCCGCGGTCAAGTTCCCCAAGGACACCGGCGCTTCGCTGGAGCGGGTGTGGCAGCTGCACCCGGCGGGGCCGGCCGCGCCCGGCGTGGTCTACGCGGGCACGGAGCCCGCCGCGCTCTTCCGCTCCACGGACGAGGGCGAGACCTTCGAGCTGGTGCGCCCGCTGTGGGAGCACCCGACCCGGTCGCGGTGGGTTCCGGGCGGTGGCGGGGAGGCCGTCCACACCGTCGTCACGGACCCGCGGGACCCGGACGCCGTGACGGTCGCGGTGTCGACCGCCGGTGTGTTCCGCACCCGGGACGGCGGCGCGACCTGGTCGCCGTCGAACGACGGCGTCTCGGCGGTCTTCCTGCCCGACCCGCACCCGGAGTTCGGGCAGTGCGTGCACAAGATCGCGCAGGACGCGGCCGACCCGGACCGGCTGTACCTCCAGAACCACTGGGGGGTGTACCGCAGCGACGACGGCGGCGCCAAGTGGACCGACATCGGCGCGGGCCTGCCCTCCGACTTCGGCTTCGCCATGGTGGCCCACCCCCACCGGGCGGGCGTGGCGTACGTGTTCCCCATCGCCGCCGACGCGGACCGGGTCCCGGCGGACCACCGCTGCCGGGTCTACCGCACGAGCGACGCGGGCGGGACCTGGGAGCCGCTGTCGGCGGGCCTGCCCGAGGGCGACCACTACGGCACGGTGCTGCGGGACGCGATGTGCGTGGACGACGCCGACCCGGCGGGCGTGTACTTCGGCAATCGCAACGGCGAGCTGTACGCGAGCGCGGACGACGGCGACAGCTGGCAGCTCCTCGCCTCCCACCTGCCGGACGTGCTGTGCGTGCGGGCCGCGGTCATCGGCTGAGACCGCGTGGGGTCCACGTCTCGGGCGCCGGGTGAGAGGGGGTTCGCTGCGCCAGTAGAGTGACGGCCGTGGCAGCACGACCGTTGAATGAAATCGTCGAGCCGGGGTGGGCGCAGGCCCTCGCGCCGGTGGCCGAACGCATCGCCGCGATGGGCGACTTCCTCCGCGCGGAGATCGCCGCGGGACGCACCTACCTCCCGGCGGGGGCGAACGTCCTGCGGGTGTTCCAGCAGCCGTTCGACGAGGTGCGGGTCCTGATCGTCGGCCAGGATCCGTACCCCACACCGGGACACGCGGTGGGGCTGAGCTTCTCGGTCGCTCCGGAGGTACGGCCGTTGCCCGGCAGCCTGGAGAACATCTTCCGGGAGATGCACACCGACCTCGGGCTGCCCCGGCCCTCCAACGGTGATCTGACGCCGTGGACCCGGCAGGGCGTGCTGCTGCTCAACAGGTCGCTGACGACGGCGCCCCGCAAGCCGGGCGCGCACCGCGGCAAGGGCTGGGAGGAGGTGACCGAGCAGGCCATCAGGGCGCTCGCCGCACGCGGCAAGCCGCTGGTGTCCGTGCTGTGGGGACGTGACGCCCGCAATCTGCGCCCGCTGCTCGGCCGCCTCCCCGCGATCGAGTCGGCGCATCCGTCGCCGATGTCGGCCGACCGCGGCTTTTTCGGCTCGCGCCCGTTCAGCCGTACGAACGAGCTCCTGCTCCAGCAGGGCGCCCAGCCGGTCGAGTGGCGCCTGCCGTGACGCGGCGCGGCGTCGCATGAGCGACCGCGTGTGGGTGCTGGGCGTCGACTCCGGCGGGTCGGGGCTGCGGGTCGCCCTCGGGGCCGTCTCCGGGGGCACCGGTCGGGACACCGGTCGGGACACCGGTCGTGTGCGCGCCGCCGACGACGCCGTAGACGTCGACAGCGTGGCGTTCGCGGAGCCGGTACGGACCGGGGAGCGGGGCATCGACGCCGGGCACCTGCTGGAGCGGCTGGTGCCCGCCGCCGAAGAGCTGCTGGCCCGGGCCGGTGTCGCCGTGCGCCCGGCCGCCATCACCGCCGTCGCCGTCGGAGCCGCCGGGATGGCGACCCTCGGGGACGACCTGCGCGCCAAGCTCCCCGCCGCGCTGCGCGGTTCGCTCGGCGTGGACCGCCTCGCGCTGGCGGCGGACGCCGTCACCGCGTACGCCGGGGCGCTCGGGCAGCGGCCGGGCGCCGTGGTCGCGGCCGGCACCGGCATGATCGCGCTCGGCACGGACCTGTCGGCCTGGCGCCGCGCGGACGGCTGGGGCCATCTGCTGGGCGACTGCGGCAGCGGCGCCTGGATCGGCCGCGCCGGGCTGGAGGCCGCCCTGCGCGCGTACGACGGGCGGCGTGGCGGCTCGGCCACGCTCCTGGCGCGCGTCGAGGCGGTGTTCGGCGACCCCAAGGGCCTGCCGGGCCGGCTCTACCCGCGCGGTGACCGGCCGGCGGTGCTGGCCTCCTTCGCGCCCGAAGTGGCGCGGTGCGGCGCGGAGGGCGACCCGGTGGCGTCCGGCATCCTCGCCGGGGCCGCCCGGCACATCGCGGAAGCCGCTGCCGCGGTCTGCCCGCCCGGCGCCGGCCGCGCCGACGCGGCCGGCGTGGCCGAAGGGGCCGAAGGGGCCGAAGGGGCCGACTCTGCCGGTCCGGCCGAAGTGGCGCTGACCGGCGGGCTGTTCGCGATGGGCGACGCCCTGCTCGTCCCCCTGCGCGCCGAGTTGGCGGAGCAACTGCCGTACGCGCGAACCGTCTCCGCCGACGGCGATCCGCTCGCCGGTGCGCTGAGCGTCGCGGCGGCGCTCGCCACGGACACGCTGCGGCTGCCCCGGGAGCCGGGCATGCTCGAGACAACCGGCTGGTAGCCGACTGTTCGGGCATAGCCGGACAGAGGGCACGCGACCGCCCCCTCCCCACGCGAGGGAGCAGCCAAAACCAGTAGCATGCGGCGACATGAGCTCCCCCACTGGGCCCGCTTCCGGCCTGCCTGTACGAATGCCGCGACCCCGCCAGTCCGGGCGGCACCGTCGCCCCGAACCCGTGGCGGCGCCCGAGGGCGCGCCCGCGCTCGTTCTCGCCGTTCCCGGCGCTCCTTCCGCCGCCGTACGCGGGCTGGCGGAGGAGGTCGTGAGCATCGCGCGTTCCGAGCTGCCCGGCCTGGAGGCCGGGATCGGTTTCCTGGACGGCGACGACGCCGAGTACCCCACGCTCGCGGCCGTGGTGAAGCAGGCCGCCGCGCTGCGCGTCGAGCGGTACGAGCTGGCGCAGGCCGCCGGCCGTGAGGTCGCCGAGCCCGAGGGCCCGGCCGCCGTCGTGGTGCCGCTGCTGGCGGGCCCGGACCACGCCCTGATGGCGCGGATACGCGATGAGGTCGCGAACAGCGGTGCGCCCGCCCATCTGACCGATGTGCTGGGCCCGCACCCGCTGCTCGCGGAGGCCGTGCACGTCCGGCTGTCCGAGGCGGGGCTGGCCCGTGCCGACCGGGCACGGCTGTTCACGGTCGCCACGGCGGCCGACGGCATCGTCCTGGCCACGGTCGGCGGCGAGGAGGCCGTGCAGGCGGCCGGCATCACCGGCATGCTGCTGGCCGCGCGGCTCGCCGTCCCGGTGATGGCCGCCGCGCTGGACCAGGAGGGTTCGGTGGCCGCGGTCGCCGAGCAGCTGCGCGGCTCCGGTTCGCAGCAGCTCGCGCTCGCGCCCTACCTGATCGGGCCGGAGCTGGGCCAGGGCCTGCTGGAGGAGGCCGCGCAGGCCGCGGACTGCCCGGTGTCCGAGCCGCTGGGCGCGTACCCGGCGGTCGGCAAGCTGGTGCTGTCGCAGTACTCGGCGGCGCTGGGCCTCGCCCCGCAGCCGCAGGGCGCCCCGGTTCACTGACCCGCGCGCCCGGGCCGTACGAGGACCGCAGGGACCGTAACGGAAGGGCCCGCACCCGATGATGACGTCATCCGGTGCGGGCCCTTCCGCGCGCCCTGCGGCCGGCGGACGTCAGGTGAAGACCACCGGACGTCAGGTGAAGACCACGCAGGAGGCCGCCGGGACCTCGACGGCGCCCGCCCGGTACGGCACGCCGGTCTCCGGGTCCACGTCGAACCAGGTCACGTCGCCGGAGCGCTCGTTGGCCACGTACAGCCGCCGCCCGTCGGGGTCGAGCGCCAGGTCCCTGGGCCAGCGGCCGCCGCAGGGCACCGTGGTGACCAACTCAGGCTTCTCGCGGGTCTCGTCGAGGGCGAGGACGGCGATGCCGTCGTCGCCGCGCACCGCTGCCCACACGAAGCGCCCGTCGCGCGCGACGGCGATCCCGGACGGGTGACTGGGGGTGTACGCACCCGGGGGCAGGACCGGGGTCGCGCCGACCGGTTCGAGGACGCCCGCCTGCCCGTCCCAGCGGCAGACGGTCAGGGTCGGCTCCAGCTCGCCGAGGACGTAGACGTGGCCGCCGTCCGGATGGAAGGCCAGGTGGCGGGGCCCGGTGCCCGGGGCCAGGGAGGTCTCGGCGAGCCGCAGGAGGGCGCCGTCGGCGAGTGCGTACACGTGGACGGAGTCGGTGCCGAGGTCCACGGCGAGCACCCACCGGCCGTCGGGCGCGGACACCACCTGGTGGGCGTGCGGGCCGGCCTGCCGCTCCGGGTGTGGGCCGGAGCCGTGGTGCCGGTGTACGACGCCGGTGGCGGCGTCCGGTACGCCTCCGGCCCCGAGGGGCAGGGCGCTGACGCTGCCGTCGGAGTAGTTGGCGGTCAGCACGTGCCCGGCGGCGAGCGCCAGGTGTGTGGGGCCTGCGCCGCGCACCCGGGCGGGTGCGCCGATGAGGCGGGGGGCGGCCCCGGTGACGTCGAAGGCGGCGACGGCGCCGTCCGGGGTCTCGGACACGGCGTAGAGCAGGGCGCCGCCGGGCGCGGCGGCCAGGAAGGAGGGGTCCGGGAGCTCGTCCGTGGCTCCGGTGACGGTCAGCGCCCCCGTCTCGGGGTCGAGGTCTGCCGCGACGACGCCACGGCCTCCGGTCGAGGTGAACGACCCGATGAAGGCCCTCCGGCCCCGGTCCCGGCCTCGGTCCCCGCCTCCGCCCTGGCTCCCGCCTCCGCCCTGACCCCGGCCCCGTTCTCGGTCCTGCTCCTCTGCGTACCGCACGCGCGCCGCCCCTCTCCCCCGGGCCGACCACCCGGCATGGCGACGCTAGCAGGTCCAGACCAATCGGTGGGCGCTCCGGTCAGGACAGGGTCTGGAACGCGGCCGACGAGCGCGGCGAGGAGCGCAGCGGCACGGCCAGGTCGACCAGGACCCGCTCCAGCCCGTGGAGGTGCTGCAGCGCGGCCTCGGTGACGGGGTGGTGGTGCGCGGCCGACGCGGCGGCGGGCGCCGCCTCCGGGGCCGCCTGCTCGGCGCGCTCGGCCTGCTCGGACCGCTCGGCGCCCGGTGCGGGCACCACCAGCGCCTGGAGGGCGATCTCCACGCGCCAGCACGCGGCGGCGAGCCGCGCGTCGTGCGAGGCCTCCGGGTCCGCCGCGACCGACGTGAGGCCGCGCACCTCGCGGGCGCAGTCGTCCAGCAGGGCCAGGACCCGGCGGGCACGGGCCTTGCGGGCGCGCAGCGGGCTCAGCGGGTGCACGAGCGGCGCCAGGGAGAGCCGGGCCCGCCCGAGCAGCACCTCCAGTTCGGCGGCGAGCGGCGCGGGGTCCGCGTCCGGGTCGCCCGCGAGGCGCCGCGCGGCCGAGGTGGTGCAGCCGTGGACGCAGCGCAGGGCATGGGCGATCCAGGCGTCCGTCGTCGCGTGCGTGGTGATGGGCAGCACGAAGAGCACGGCCAGCGCCGCGCCGGCCAGCCCCACGCCGGTCTCCACGAGCCGCAGGGCCAGCAGGCCGGTGTCCAGCACGCCGAGCACCCCGTACAGCAGGCTCGCCATCACGGTCACGGCGAGCATCATCCAGGTGTACGAGACCGCCGCCGTGTAGAAGATGCCGAAGACGCAGAGCCCGATCAGGGCGGCGGTGGCCACGGGTTCACCGTGCAGCGGGACGGCGACGAGCAGGCCGGCGCCAATGCCGATCACCGTGCCGAGGACCCGGCGGAAGCCCCGTACCAGCGTCTCGCCGCGCGACGTCGTGTTGACGAAGATCCACCAGGCGGCGCCCACCGCCCAGTACCAGCGCTCGTGCGACAGCACCTGGCCCACGACCAGGGCGAACCCGGCCGCGACCGTCGCCTGCACCGCCTGCCGGGTGGTCGCCCGGCCCAGCCACCGCCCGCCGTCGAACGGCGTCGGTACGGCGGCGGGCGGCGCGAACCGCCGCTCGTAGCACCACAGGCCGAACCGTACGGCCGAGGAGGCGAGCAGCGACAGCAGGACGGCGGCGTACAGCTCGGGCAGCTGCCCGGGCACCGTGCCGAGGAACTGGGTCACGAAGAAGGCCATGAAGGCGAACACGCCGAGCGAGTGGCCGCGCGGCCCCCAGCGCCGGGCGTACACGCCCGCCCCCACGATGGCGAGGAACGCCAGGTCACGCGCGAGCGGCTGGTCGTGCAGCACGGCGGCCAGGGCCAGGACCGGGAGCCCGACGACGGGCAGCAGCGCGGTCGTGACCGCCTGGCCGCGCACCGTCGGGTCCGTCACGGTGAAGAGGGCGAGCAACGCCGCGAGGCCGCCGGTGATGGCGGCGACCAACGAGTGGCCGGCCGTCCCGCACACGCCCACCGCCAACGCGATGCCGAGGACGGCCCGCGTGGCGCTGCGCAGCCGCAGTCGCCCGGGGTCCGGAGCCACGAACACCTTCTTCAGCACGGTTTCCCGGCCCTCCTTCACGTACATGACATGGCATGAAAAAGGCGCCGCGGAGTCCGCAGCGCCATCGATGGGTCCATCACAACACTGTCTCGCCCGTTGGCTCAAGTGGCCCTTCCTTCACTGAGCCAATGGCCCAGTGAGACCGGAGGAGCGTGCGCCAACGGGGAGCCAATGGCCATTACCGGCGGCGCGGGCGGCCCGTCACGCGCGAGGCGTTCCGCAGGCGCGGCCCAGCGCTGCCACCACCGTTCCGAGCAGCGAGGACGCGGCGAGCAGCCCCAGGCGGTACGCGTCGACGGAGCCGTCCCAGGTGAGCTCGCCCTGCTCGTGGATGACGAAGCCGTCGTACACCATCCACGCCACGACCGCGGCGAACGGAACCGCGCGCAGACTCGCGCGCAGACTCACCAGGGCCGTGAGCACGCAGTACGCGGCGAGGGCGGGCACCGGGTGGTGCAGCCACCGCACGGCGCCGAGCACGGGCAGGAGCCCGGCCGATCCGAGGGAGACGGACGCGCACACCACCGGCGTGGGGTACGCCGTCCAGGGCCCGGACCCGTCACGTTCCGAGTGCCTCGCGGGCATCACGCCCTCCTCGCTCCGCCCCCGCATGTCGCCGACCCCCTCAGCGCAGCGGACGGCCGCCTCCAGGGCAACGCTCTTTCCAGCCGTGCGCCGCGTTCAACCGGCCTTCCGCGCAGCCGGCCGCGCGTTCAACCGGGCCGTCCGCTCCAGCAGCCGTCCGCTCACTCGGTCCGGGGGCCGCGCAAGCTGTGCCGCCGCATCAGCCGCGCGATGTCCTTCGCCGTCACGATCCCGACCAGGCGTTCTCCGTCCACGACGAGGAAGCGCCCTCCGGCACCCGGGCGGAGTTTGTCGAGGGATTCGGCCAGCGGATCGTCCGGGGCGGCGAGCGCGCAGCGCGACAGCGGAGTGGCCACGTCCCGCACGCGCAGCTCGTCCCTGCGCGCCTCCGGCACCGCGGCCAGCCGGGCGACCTCCACGACCCCGCTGGGGCGGCCCTCGAAGTCGACCAGCGGCACGACGGAGTGGCCGCACCCGGCCGCCACCTCGTCGATGAAGGCCCGCACGGTCAGCCAGTAGGCGCCGGTGACCACCGGGGCGGACATGGCGTCGGCCATCCGTACGCCGCGCAGGACCGTACGGAAGACGGCACGCTGCCGTTCCGCACCGGCGACGACGGTGATGAACAGGCCGATCACGATGAGCCACAGGCCGCCGGTCATCCCGCGCAGCACGGAGAACCACCCCAGGATCATGAGCAGCACGCCCATGACCTGGCCGCTGCGGCCGGCCGCCCGTTCGGCGCGGTCCCGGTCGCCGGTGCGCCACCACAGCGCCGCCTGCACCACCCGGCCGCCGTCGAGCGGGGCGGCGGGCAGCAGGTTGAACACGCCCAGCAGCAGGTTCATCCAGCCGAGCCACACCAGGACGGCGGCGGGCACGGGCCAGCCGGTCAGCCCGTGCAGTGCGACGCCCGCGCCGAGCGCGGCTCCGCCGACGGCCAGGCTGGCGAGCGGCCCGCTGACCGCGACCGCGAACGCCGCCACGGCCGTCTTCGGACTGTCCATCCGGGTGACACCGCCCAGCGCCCAGAGGGTCACGTCGTCCACGGAGATCCGCTTCCACCGCGCCACCGCGGCGTGCGCGGCTTCGTGGAGCAGCACGCTGCCCATGAGCAGCAGCGCCCCTACGGCGCTGGCGACGGTGTAGACCGCGTCCGGGTGCCCGGGAGCCCAGTCGGGCAGGGTCCGGCGCCCCAGTCCGTACGCGAAGAGGACCGCGAGCAGCGGGACGCTCCAGTGCATCCGCAGCGGTACACCGCACACCCGTCCGACACGGAGTGAGCCCTTCATCGTCACTCGTCTCCCAGGGAACCGCAGGCCGGGCGTCCGGCCGAGCGGCGCGGCGCCCTGCTTCATTGTCCTCCCCGGAGGGGGAATGGCGGCATATGTCCGGTTCATTGAGGGCAAGTGCTCGTCATGATCGGCGACGCGGATGATGACGACACGAACGGCGACGAGCAGGCGTCCGGGCGGCGGTCGGGCGAGAGCGGGCACCGGACGGTTCCGCACACGGCGGACGTACGGATCGAGGCGTGGGGTTCGTCCCGGGAGCTGTGCCTGGCCGAGGCGGTGCTGGGGATGGTGGAGTGCTTCGCCGACCTCGGCGGCGTCCGCCCGACGGCGGTGCGGCGGGTGCGGTTCGACGAGACCGACGACGACGATCTGCTCGCCGCGCTGCTCGACGAGGTCATCTTCCGGCTGGAGGTGCACGGGGAGGTGCCCGTGGACGTCGAGGCGGAGATGACGGACGGCGGGCTGGACGTCCGGCTCGCGGTCGCGGAGCTCTCCCGGGTCCCGGTCATCGGCGCGGCTCCGAAGGCCGTCTCCTGGAGCGACCTCCACCTCGCCCCGGGCCCGTACGGCTGGACGTGCGCGGCGACCGTCGACGTCTGACCGTCCGGGGGCCCGGGGCGCCGTGACGGGGCACGGGCCGGGGGCGCGGCGTCAGCCCTTCACCACCCCCAGCGGCACCAGGCGCACCACCTTGCGGCACAGGCCCGCGCCCTCGCTCGCCTCGACCACCTCCGAGACGTCCTTGTACGCCTCCGGTGCCTCCTCGGCCAGGCCGCGCCAGGAGGCCCCGCGCACCGCGATGCCCCGCGACTCCAGGCGGGCGCGCAGCTCCTCACCGCGTACCGCGCGCAGGGCCGCGTGGCGGCTCAGCACCCGGCCGGCGCCGTGGCAGGTGGAGTGGAACGCGTCGCCGCCCGGCACACCGGTCAGGACGTACGACGCGGTGCCCATGGTGCCGGGGATGAGGACGGGCTGACCGGCGGCGCGCAGGTCCTCGGGGAGGTCCGGGTGGCCGGGCGGGAGGGCGAGGGTGGCGCCCTTGCGGTGGACGCAGAGGGTGCGGGTCCCGCCGTCCAGCGCGTGGCGCTCGATCTTGGCGAGGTTGTGGGACACGTCGTACACCAGGCTCAGCCGGGCCCCGGCCGTGCTGCGGAAGACGCGGCGCGCCGCCTCGCCGAGCATGTGGCGGTTCGCGCGCCCGTAGTTGGCGGCCGCGGCCATCGCCCCGAGGTAGGACTTCCCCACCGGTGAGTCGACCGGGGCGCACGCGAGCTGCCGGTCGGGCACGGTGATGCCGTAGCGCGCCATCGCCTTGTCCATCGTCCGCACGTGGTCGCTGCACACCTGGTGCCCCAGCCCGCGGGAGCCGCAGTGGATCATCACGCACACCTGCCCGAGGGCGAGGCCGAAGGCGCGGGCGACCGGCTCGTCGTACACCTCGTCGACCGCCTGGACCTCCAGGAAGTGGTTGCCCCCGCCCAGGCTGCCGACCTGCTCGAGGCCGCGCTGCATCGCCCGCTCGCTGACCTCGCCGACGTCCGCGTCGGGGACCGCCCCGGCGTCCTCGCAGCGCAGCAGGTCCCGCTCCTCGCCGTGGCCCTCCTCGACGGCGTACCGCGAGCCGCCCTCCAGTACCCGCCGCAGCTGCCCGGTCCCGCCGAGGTGCCAGACCGCACCCCGCCCGGGGCCGTGGGGGGCCGCCCGTCCCAGGCCGTCCATGAGCCGCGCCAGTACGGGCGCCAGGGCGCGCCGGTCGCAGTCGGCGGCGAGGAGGCGTACCCCGCACGAGATGTCGAAGCCGACGCCGCCGGGTGACACCACCCCGCCGTCGTCGACGTCGGTCGCGGCGACGCCGCCGATGGGGAAGCCGTAGCCCCAGTGGATGTCCGGCATCGCGTACGAGGCGGTGACGATGCCCGGCAGGGTCGCCACGTTGGCGACCTGCTCCAGTGACTTCTCGGCGTCCCGCAGCAGCCGCCGGGACGCGAACACGACCCCGGGGACCCGCATGTCGCGGTGCGGTGCGATGCGGAAGCGGTAGGGACGCTCCTCCGTGATCTCCATGGTGGTGATCTCCCTCGCGGCCTCCCGAGGCCTCCGACCATCGCGCGCCGCGTACCCACCCGCCGACCTGTCATGCCGAACCGTCACCTCGGGGTGCCGGTGGTTGTTTGGCCGGGGGCCGCCGGTGCACCCGTCAGCGTGACGCAACAGACGTGACGCAACAGAGGAGGCGAGGAAGATGACCACATCGGTCAAGGACATGCTGAACACGTACCCGGCCGACCTCGGCGGCGTGGACCGCGAGGCCATGGTCAGGTGCATCGAGGAGTGCATCGCCTGTGCCCAGGCGTGTACGGCCTGCGCCGACGCCTGCCTGTCCGAGGGCATGGTCGGCGACCTGACCAAGTGCATCCGTACCGACATGGACTGCGCCGACATGTGCAACACCACCGCGTCGGTGCTCTCCCGGCACACCGGGTACGACGCCAACATCACGCGCGCGGTCGTGCGGGCGTGCGCCACCGTGTGCAAGGCGTGCGCGGACGAGTGCGAGAGCCACGCCGACATGCACGAGCACTGCCGGGTCTGCGCGGAGGCGTGCCGGCGGTGCGAGCAGGCGTGCAACGAGCTGCTGGCGAGCCTCGGCTGAGGCACACGCCCTGCCCACCCGCGGGAACGGGGTACTGTCACGTTCCGTGGCAGTGGACGAACTCGACACCCGGATTCTGCGGCTGCTGATCGAACAGCCGCGCACGAGTGTGCGCGAGTACGCCCGGATCCTGGGCATCGCGCGCGGCACGCTCCAGGCGCGCCTGGACCGGATGGAGCGCGACGGGGTGATCACCGGCACCGGTCCGGTCCTCTCCCCCGCCGCGCTGGGGCATCCGGTGCTGGCGTTCGTGCACATCGAGGTGACGCAGGGATATCTGGACGAGGTCGGCGAGGAGCTCGCCGCCGTCCCCGAGATCGTGGAGGCGTTCTCGATCACCGGCGGCGGGGACCTGCTGACGCGTGTCGTGGCCCGGGACAACGGCCATCTGGAGGACGTCATCCAGCGGCTGATCCAGATCCCGGGCGTGGTGCGTACGCGGACGGAGATGGCGCTGCGCGAGCGCGTGCCGCACCGGCTGCTGCCCCTGGTGGAGGCGGTGGGACGGGCCTCGCGCCCGCAGCGCCCGTGAACGCCTCCTCCTTCCGCACGGCGGTCCTCTTCGACCTCGACGGCACGCTGGTGGACAGCGAGCCGAACTACTACGAGGCCGGGCGCCGGCTGCTGGAGAGCCACGGCGTCACCGGCTTCACCTGGGAGCGCCACACCGACTTCATCGGCATCGGGACGCGCGAGACGCTGGAGATCCTCAAGGAGGAGTACGGGCTCCAGGCGCCGGTCGACGAGCTGCTGGCCGCCAAGAACCGCCATTACCTGGAGCTGGCGCGCGCGGCGACCGGGGTGTTCCCGCGGATGCGCGCGTTCGTGGAGCTCCTGCACCGGGAGGGTGTCCCGATGGCCGTGGCGTCCGGCTCCTCGCGCGCCGCGATCGAGGCGGTGCTCGACGGCACGGGCCTGGGCGCGTACATCGCCACGCTGGTCTCCGCCGAGGAGGTCGAGCGGGGCAAACCCGCGCCGGACGTGTTCCTGGAGGCGGCGCGCCGACTGGGCGTGGAGCCGGCGCACTGCGTGGTCGTCGAGGACGCCCCACCCGGCGCGGCGGCGGCCCACGCGGCCGGGATGCGGTGCATCGCCGTTCCGTACGTACCCTCGACGGCCGACGACCCGGCGTTCCGGACGGCGGGGCTGCTGCTGCGCGGCGGCCAGGGGGAGTTCACGGCGGGGGCGGCGTACGACTTCGTACGGGGCGGCCAGGGCCGGGCCGCTGCCAACGGGGCGGACCACGTCGTCGACGGAGGCGCGACGAAGACGGTGTGAGCGCGGCGGCAGCGCGCGGCCGGAAAGGCGGTGGACAAAGATCACGCGCACGACAGACTGGCCCCCATGACCGCACCGGATGCCAAGACCGACCTCCGCTCCTCCCTCCAGTCCGCACGGGACGCCTTGCTGTGGAAGCTAGAAGGGCTCTCGGAGTACGACGTCCGCCGCCCTCTGACGCCGACCGGGACCAACCTCCTGGGCCTGGTGAAGCACGCGGCCGGCGTGGAACTGGGCTACCTCGGCGACACCTTCGGGCGGCCGTCGGGCGAGCCGCTGCCCTGGCTGGAGGAGGGCGCGGAGCCGAACGGGGACATGTGGGCCACCGCCGACGAGTCGCGCGCGTGGATCGTGGACCTCTACCGCCGGGCGTGGGCGCACGCTGACGCCAC
This sequence comes from Streptomyces sp. NPDC045998, assembly GCF_056430285.1. Taxonomy (NCBI): domain Bacteria; kingdom Bacillati; phylum Actinomycetota; class Actinomycetes; order Kitasatosporales; family Streptomycetaceae; genus Streptomyces; species Streptomyces sp. NPDC045998. The sequence continues at coordinate 230,717 of NZ_JBWKLJ010000009.1, read as the reverse complement.
GATCGACGCGCTGCCGCTCGACACGGTGGGCCGGGTTCCGTGGTGGCCCGACGACCGGGACGAGGTGACGCTGCATCAGGCCGTGGTGCGCGTGCTGGCCGATACGCACCGGCACGCCGGGCACGCCGACATCCTCCGCGAACTCCTGGACGGCGCCGTGGGGGTGAAGCAGGGCAACGACAGCATGGCACCGGGTGACGCGGCGTGGTGGGAGGAGTACCGGGGCCGGCTGGAGCGCACGGCGCGGGAGGCAGACCGGGCCGGGTGACGGCGCACCGGCCCGGTCCGCCGCCTCCCCGCGCGCTCCCGTACGCGCGGTCAGAACCGGGCGTGGGAGGTGATGTCCGCGCGGAACTGGTCGATCATCGCGGGCGTCACCGTGGGCCGGCACTGGGCGATGGCCTCCAGGTAGTCCTCGGTGCTCGCGCCCGGCGCCTGGTCGTGGTCCTGGCCGGCGCCGCCGCGCAGGTCCCGCTCGAAGGCGGCCTGGGCCGCGATCCGCGCCGCGTGTTCGATGTCGGCGGGCGTGAACAGCTCGCTCGCCGCCACCAGGACGGACACGTCGACGTCGGCCCGGCCGTGCGTGTAGCGCGACCAGATCGCCGTGCGCGCCTCCTTGTCCGGCGTACCGATCGGGATCAGGTAGTCGAAGCGGCCCGGGCGCAGGAACGCCGGGTCCAGCGAGCGGATGGAGTTGGTCGCGCAGACCAGCAGCCGCTCGTCGCCCTCCCGGAAGCGGGGGATCAGCTTCAGCAGCTCGTTGGTCACGCCGTGCATCCCGCCGGGCTGCGCGGGCTCGGTGCGTACGGGTGCGATCTCCTCGACCTCGTCGATGAACACGAGCACCCGTTCCAGCTCGGAGATGCGGGCGAACGCGCTGCGCAGCGCCGCCGCCAGGTTGCCCTCGTCGGCCAGCCGGGACGGCAGCAGCTCCACGAAGGGCCAGCCCAGCCGGGAGGCGATGCCCCGGGCGAAGGTGGTCTTGCCCGTTCCCGGCGGTCCGAAGAGGGCGATGGCGCGCGGCGGTTGCACCCCGTGGCGGGCGGCGCGCTCCGGCTCGGCGAGCGGCAGCACGACGCGCCGCTCGATGAGGTCCTTCTCCGGCTCCATGCCGGCCACCTTGGCCCACAGGTCGGCGGGCAGGAACCGCCCGCCCAGGTCCTCCAGGAGGTTGGCGGCGGGGCCGTGCAGCGGCTCGACCTTCTCGAAGTACGCGACGGCCGGGCGCCGGGTGTAGCCGGCGTTGATCAGGCCCTCGCCGAAGAGGTCCTCCTCGGGCAGGACGTAGGCGATCCGGCCGACCCGGGCGGCGAGGAGCCGCCGCTCCAGCTCGACCAGGAGGGCGCTCGCCAGGCCCCGGCCGCGCCAGGCCGACGCGATGGCGATCCGCATCACCCAGGCGCGCTCCCCCGCCACGCAGGCGAGCGCCGCGCCGATGGGCACGCCCTGGTGGACGGCGACGACGGCCGGCTGGCGGGAGGTCAGCGCGCCGATGCACTCGGCGAGCGAGAACACGGACTCCTGGCCGAGCTCGGCCGTGGTGTCGATCAGGTGGACGACCGCCGCGAGGTCGCTCTCTCGGTAGTCGTGGATGAGCCAGTTCACGCGGTACCCCCTCGTTCGTGATGTTCCGGCGAGGCTAGGGGGCGCGGGCGGACCCGCTCCTGTGCCGGTCTGCACAAGCGCGCGGCGCCGAGTACGCCGCCGTGTCGGTGGACGGACTCCGTCGAGGTGGTGGACGCGGCGGGCCGCGACTCGCGAGGATCCGGGGGACACACGGTGCCGGGGCGAAGGGGTGGAACGCGCGCATGGGGAAACACTGGGCGGACTTCCAGTACGAGATCTACCTGAACGGCATGAAGGGCGCCGTGCCGCGCCTGCCCACCGACCTCACCCGCCTCGAGGAGCTCACCGAGCGGCGTCTCGGGCCCGGCCCGGTCGGTTACGTGGCCGGCAGCGCGGGCAACGGCAGCACCGCGGCCGCCAACCGGGCGGCGCTGGAGCGCCGGCGGATCGTGCCGCGCATGCTGCGCGACGTGCACGAGCGGGACCTGTCCGTCGGGCTCCTCGGCCGTACGCTGCCCGTGCCGCTGGCGCTCGCGCCCGTGGGCGTCCTGTCGATCCTGCATCCGGACGCGGAGCCGGCCGCCGCCCGCGCGGCCGCCGCGCACGGCGTTCCGTACATCCTGTCGTCCGCCTCCAGCACGCCGATGGAGCAGGTCGCCGAGGCGATGGGCGACGCGGAGCGGTGGTTCCAGCTGTACTGGCCCAAGGACCGGGAAGTCGCCCGCTCCTTCCTGGACCGGGCGAAGGCCGCGGGCTTCAGCGCGCTGTTCGTCACGCTGGACACCCCGCTGCTGGCGTGGCGGCCGCGCGACCTGGACCAGGCGTACCTGCCGTTCCTGCACGGCGTGGGGACCGCCAACTACTTCACCGATCCGGCGTTCCTCGCCGGTCTCGCCAAGCCGGTGCACGAAGACCCGAACGCCGCCGTCCTGCACTTCGTGAGCATGTTCGCCGACCCCGCCAAGACCTGGCCGGACCTGGCGTTCCTGCGGGAGAACTGGGACGGGCCGATCGTGCTCAAGGGCATCCTGCACCCGGACGACGCCCGGCGCGCCGCCGGCGCGGGCGTGGACGGAGTGGTCGTGTCCAACCACGGCGGCCGCCAGGTGGCCGGCTCCGTCGCCGCCGCCGACGCCCTGCCGCGCGTGGCGGAGGCGGTCGGCGACCGGCTGACCGTGCTGTTCGACAGCGGCGTCCGCACGGGCGACGACATCTTCAAGGCGCTCGCCCTGGGCGCCCGGGCGGTGCTGGTGGGGCGACCGTACGCGTACGGGCTCGGTCTCGACGGCCAGGCGGGCGTCGAGCACGTCATCCGCTGCCTGCTCGCCGAGCTGGACCTGACCCTGGCGCTGTCCGGGCACTCCACGCCCACCACGCCGGGCCCCGACGACCTCTTCGAGGAGTGGACACCGTGAAGAACGTCCTTGCCGTCGTCCCGTCCCACGTCGGCGGCCGCACCGCCGGTGCCGCGCTCGCCGGGCTGTTCCCGGGCGAGGCCCGCGTCACCGTCGTCGAGACGGCCGACGAGGACCCGGTCGCGCTGCGTGAGGCCGACGTCCTGATCACCGCCCTCGCCCCGGTCACCGCCGGCCACCTGGCGGCCGCGCCGCGCCTGGAGCTGGTCCAGTGCGCCAGCCACGGCTACGACTACGTCGACGTGGCAGCCGCCCGGGCGCGCGCCGTCACCGTGTGCACGATCGGCTCCAGCGCCGCGGAGAAGCAGAACGTCGCCGAGCAGACCTTCGCTCTCATGCTGGCCCTCGCCAAGCAGCTGATCCCCGCCCACACCGCCCTCGTCGACGGCGACTGGGCGCTGCCGCGCCTCCAGCGCTCCCTCACGGAACTGTCCGGCAAGACCCTCGGCATCATCGGCCTCGGCCGCATCGGCACGGAAGTCGCCCGCCGCGCGGCCGCGTTCGACATGCGCGTCCTGTACGCCGGCCCGCGGCGCGCCACCCCGGAGGCGGAGTCCCGCGCGGGCGGCGCCCGCCACACGGACCTCGACGAGCTGCTGCGCGCCTCCGACTACGTCACGCTCCACGCCCCGCTCACCGACGCGACCCGCCATCTCCTCGACGCCGACCGCCTGGCCCTCCTCAGGCCGACCGCCTTCGTCGTCAACACCGCCCGCGGCGCCCTCATCGACCAGGAGGCCCTCGCGGACGCCCTCGCATCCGGCACCCTCGCCGGCGCGGGCCTCGACGTCTTCGACCCGGAGCCGCCGCCGTCGACCCTGCGGCTGTTGAAGGCCCCGAACGTGGTGCTCTCCCCGCACGTGGGCGGCGTCACGCGCGAGACGCTGGTCCGCATCGCCCTGGCCGCGGTCGAGAACGTCACCGCCTACGTGGCGGGGAAGGCGCCGCGGGATGTGGTGTCGTGAGGCCGGTTCACGGCGCCGCGACGAAGCACGGCATCTGAGCAGCTCTTGCTCGTCCCCTGCTCAGCCCAGGAAACTCAGCCGCACCTGCCGGTCCGGGTTGTCCTTGTTCGTGTCGACCACGCACACCGACTGCCAGGTGCCCAGCGCCATCTCGCCGTCGATGACCGGGATCGTCGCGTGCGGGGGCACCAGGGCGGGGAGGACGTGGTCGCGGCCGTGGCCGGGGCTGCCGTGGCGGTGTTGCCAGCGGTCGTCGGCCGGGAGGAGGGTGTGGAGGGCGGCCAGGAGGTCGTGGTCGCTGCCGGAGCCGGTCTCCAGGATGGCCACGCCGGTGGTGGCGTGCGGTGTGAAGACGTTCAGCAGGCCGTCCCGGCCCGCCGCGACCTCCCGCAGGAAGGACGCGCAGTCGCCGGTCAGGTCGTGGACCGTCTCCTTGGGGCCGGTGGTGATCCGCAGCGTACGGGTGGTGAATGCGTCGCTCATGCGTCCATGGTGTCACCGCGCGGCACGCCGAGCGGTGCCGTCGACGTGACGAGTCGTCAGTCGCCACCATGGGGGTATGGAGATCGACGGGGTGTCAGCCGAGGGGGCGCTGCCGGAGGCCGCCGATGTCGTGGTGGTCGGGGGTGGGGTCATCGGGGCGAGCGTCGCGTTCCACCTCGCGGAGGCGGGGGTCGGGCGGGTGCTGCTCGTGGAGCGGGACGCGCCGGGGTCCGGGTCGTCCGGGAAGCCGATCGGCGGGGTGCGCGCGCAGTTCTCCGATCCGCTGAACGTACGGCTGGGGCAGCGCAGCCTCGCGGCGTGGCGGGCGTTCGGGGAGCGGCCCGGGGCGGAGGTGGGGCTGGAGAGCGTCGGCTATCTGTTCCTGCTGGCCGACGAGGCCGAGGTTTCGACCTTCCGGCGGGCGATGGAGGTGCAGCACGCGTACGGCGTGCCGAGCCGGCTGCTGAGCCCGCGCGAGGCGCACGGGCTGTGCCCGTACGTCGATCCGTCGTCGTTCGTGGCCGCCGCCCACTCCCCCGCCGACGGGTACGCGCTGCCCGGTGCCGCCGTCCGCGGTTACCTGCGGGCCGCCGCGTCGCTCGGCGCGACCGTACGGAGCCGGTGCGCCGTCACCGGGATCGAGACCTCCGGCGGAGCGGTCCGCGCGGTGCGCACCAGCGCCGGGACCGTGCGTACCGGGGCGGTGGTCTGCGCGGCCGGCGCCTGGTCCGGGGAGGTGGGCGCGATGGCGGGGGTGGAGCTGCCGGTCACGCCGCTGCGCCGGCAGATCGCCCTCACCGGGCCGCTGGACCCGGCGCCGCCGCGGGTGCCGTTCACCCTGGACTACGGTTCCACGCTGTACTTCCACGGCGACGGCGCGGGCGGTCTCGTACTCGGGCTGGCCGATCCCCGTCAGGAGCCCGGCTTCGGTCGGGAGTTCAGCGAGGAGTGGCTCGGCCTCTTCCGGGAGGCCGCCGCCCGGCGCGCCCCCGCGCTCGCGGACGTGCCGGTACGCGGCGGCTGGGCGGGCCTGTACGAGATGACGCCCGACCGTGACGCGCTGATCGGTGAGGCGCGCGGCGTCAGCCGGTTCCTGTACGCGACGGGGTTCTCCGGGCACGGCTTCCTGATGGCGCCGGCGGTCGGGGAGGTGGTGCGGGACCTGTACCTCGGCAGGACGCCGTTCGTCGATGTCGCTCCGCTCGCCGCCGACCGCTTCGACGGCACCGCGTCCGGGGCCCGCGCGGAGGCGCACATCATCTGACCCGGTGGAGGGGAAGATGCGCACGTCTCCCTTGGTTAGTGGAAGGGTGAACGATTTCCGGGTGTACGACGTGGTCGTCGTCGGCGCGGGGCAGGCCGGGCTCTCCGCCGCCTACCACCTGCGCCGCACCGGGCTGGAGCCGGGCCGGGACTTCGTCGTCCTGGATCACGCTCCGCGCCCCGGCGGCGCGTGGCAGTTCCGCTGGCCCTCGCTGACGTACGGCAAGGTGCACGGGATGCACCAGCTGCCCGGCATGGAGCTGACCGGCGCCGATGACGGGCGTCCGTCGTCGGAGGTGATCGGCGGGTACTTCGCGCGGTACGAGGAGAGGTTCGACCTGCGCGTGCGCCGCCCGGTCGAGGTGACGGCGGTGCGGGACGGCGGCGAGGGCGGCCTGCTGCTGGTCGAGACCTCGGAGGTGACGTACGCGACGCGCGCCCTGATCAACGCGACCGGGACCTGGGACCGGCCCTTCTGGCCGCGCTACCCCGGCCAGGAGACCTTCCGGGGGCGGCAGCTGCACACCGCGGACTACCCGGGGCCGGAGGGGTTCGCGGGTCTGCGGGTGATCGTGGTGGGCGGCGGGGCGTCCGGCACGCAGCACCTGATGGAGATCGCGGACGTCGCGGCGGAGACGACCTGGGTGACGCGCCGGGAGCCGGTGTGGCGCGAGGGTCCGTTCGGCGAGGCGGAGGGCCGGGCGGCGGTCGCGCTGGTGGAGGAGCGGGTACGGCGCGGGCTGCCGCCGCAGAGCGTGGTCAGCGTGACGGGGCTGCCGGTGACCGACGCCGTCCGGCGGGCCCGGGAACGCGGGGTCCTGGACCGGTTGCCGATGTTCGACCGGATCACGCCGACGGGCGTGGCCTGGGAGGACGGGCGGACGGTCGACGCGGACGTCATTCTGTGGGCGACCGGTTTCCGGGCCGCCATCGACCATCTCGCGCCGCTGCGGCTGCGTGAGCCGGGTGGCGGCATCCGACTGGAGGGCACCCGTGCGGTACGCGACGAGCGCGTGCACTTGGTCGGGTACGGGCCGTCGGCGTCGACCATCGGCGCCAACCGGGCCGGGCGGGCCGCCGTGCGGGACATCGGGCGCCTGCTGGAACGCTCCGGCGAGCGCGCACCCATGCGGGTGCCGGCGCCACGCGCCGTCCCGGGCCGCGCGCCCGACCGGGTCTCCGCGTGAGCGTCAGCTCGCCGCCGCTGTCCTCCGGACCTCGTTGAACTCCTGCACGTTCCGCTGGTGCTCGGCGTAGTCGGCGGTGAAGCGCGTGTCACCGGAGCGGACGGTCACGAAGTACAGCCAGTCGCCGGGGGGCGGATTGATCGCCGCGTCCATCGCCTGCTCGCCCGGGTTGTCGATGGGGGTGGGCGGGAGGCCCTGGCGGTTGTAGGTGTTGTACGGGCTCTCCATCCGGGTGTCCGCGTGCGACGTGTCGAGGGTGGAGCGGCCCAGCGCGTAGTTGAGGGTGGAGTCCATCTGGAGGGCCATGCCCTGGGCGAGCCGGTTGTAGATCACTCGCGCCACCTTGCCCATGTCCTCCACGGTGTCGGCCTCGGCCTGCACGATGCTGGCGATGGTCAGCGTCTGGTAGAGGCTCACGCCGTTGCGCTGCGCGCCCGCGCTGACGCGGTCGGCGCCGAACCGTTCGTGGGCGGTGCGCACCATGTAGTCCAGCAGGCCGCGCGCGGTCGTCTTCTTGTACACGGGGTACGTGGCCGGGAAGAGGAACCCCTCGGGGTTGCCCTGCGCGTCGGCCGGCAGCTTGAGCCTGCCGCTCTCGGCGACCTTCCGCGTGGTGCCAGGCGGAGCTTTGAGCGCCTTGTCGACGGCGGCGTACACCTGGGTGGCCCGCCAGCCCTCGGGGATGAGGAGCATCCTCGGCTTCTCGGGCGGCGGTGGGGCCGGGGCCTCCCCCCTGAGCAGCAGCAACGGCACCAGCACCGCGGCGGCCGTGGCGACCACCAGGCCTGCGGCGAGGGACAGCTTGCCCCGGCGGGTCATCCGGGACCGGCGCCGGGGCGTGCCCTGCGGGGACTCGTTCACCATGCGGGCACGCTAACCCGGGCCGTACGCCGAATCCGGCAGCCGGCCGCGCCCCGACACGTCGACCACCGAGTCGGCCCTGAACACGCGAACACGGGATCGGATGTTCGCCTGAACGTGTGATCGCATCCGGTTTCCGGGCGGAACGCGGCTGCGGCGCATGATGCTTACGGTGCGCAAGCGACGGGCTGCAGACCTCGGTTGCGTCGTCCCACACATGCACGAAGCACAAGGAGAACGCACCATCATGAACGTGCTCACCGATCTGCTGGCCGGTTTCATCCACTTCGTGGGCTGGCTCGTCTGACGATCGCTCGACCCGGCGCCGTCGCTCCCCCGTCCCACGGGAGCGGCGGCGCTTCCGTGTGCCGGCCGGGAGCTCTTCAGGGAGTCGCGGGAGCGAGTTCCGCGTCGCCGCGGACGAGCGCGGCGTACCGGCCGTCCAGGGCGAGGAGGTGGTCGTGGGTGCCGCGTTCGGTGATGCGGCCGGCGTCGAGGACGACGATTTCGTCGGCGTCCCGGATGGTGGAGAGCCGGTGCGCGATGGTGATGGTGGTGCGGCCGGCGGAGAGCGCGTCGATCGCCTGCTGCACCGCGTGTTCGGTGCCGGTGTCGAGGGCGCTGGTCGCCTCGTCGAGGATGAGGACCGGCGGGTCGCGCAGGATGGTGCGGGCGATGGCGAGGCGCTGTTTCTCGCCGCCGGAGAAGCGGTAGCCGCGCTCGCCGACGAGGGTGTCGTACCCGTCCGGCAGAGAGGCGATGTGGTCGTGGATCTGGGCCGCTCGTGCGGCTGCCTGGATCTCCTCGTCGGTGGCGTCGGGCCGGGCGAAGCGCAGGTTGTCGGCGACGGACGCGTGGAAGAGGTAGGTCTCCTGGGAGACGACGCCGACGGCCCGGGCGAGGCTGTCGAAGTCCAGGTCGCGTACGTCGACGCCGTCGAGGGTGACGCGGCCGCCGGTGACGTCGTAGAGCCGGGGCACCAGGTAGCTGAGCGTGGACTTGCCGGAGCCGGTGGGGCCGACGACGGCGAGGCTGCCGCCCGCCGGGACGGTGATGTCGATGCCGTGGAGCGTCTCGCCGCTCTTCTCGTCGTACCGGAAGTCGACGTCTTCGAAGCGGACCTCGCCGCGGATCGTGTCGAGGCGGACCGGCTTCTCCGGCTCGGTGATGTCGACCGGCAGGTCGAGGTACTCGAAGATGCGCTGGAAGAGCGCGAGGGAGGTCTGGATCTCGACGCCCGTGGAGAGCAGGCTGACGGCGGGCCGGAACAGGCCCTGCTGGAGCGAAACGAAGGCGACGAGCGTGCCGATGGAGAGGGCGGCGCCGCCGGCCTGGAGCGCGAGTCCTGCGGCCCAGTAGAGCAGCGCGGGCATGGCGGCCATGACGATGCCGATGGTGGACATCCGCCACCGTCCGGCCATGGAGGAGCGCACTTCGAGGTCGACGAGCCGCTCGGACTCGGCGGCGAAGGAGCGGGTGAGGGAGTCCGCGCGGCCCATGGTGCGGCCGAGCAGGATGCCGCTGACGGAGAGCGACTCGGTGACCGTGGCGGCCATCGCGGCCATCTGCTTCTGCCGCTGGGTGGTGATCGCCTTGCGCTCGCGGCCGACGCGGCGGCTGATCCACACGAACAGCGGAAGCAGCAGCAGGGAGACGACGGTGAGCCGCCAGTCCAGCGCGAGCATCGCGACGACGGTGGCCACGACGGAGGTGAGGTTGGAGACGAGGGAGGTGGCGGTGGAGGTGACGGTGGCCTGCATGCCGCCGATGTCGTTGGCGATCCGGGACTGGACCTCGCCGGTGCGCGTGCGCGTGAAGAAGGCGAGCGGCATGCGCTGGAGCTGGGCGTAGACGGCGGTGCGCAGGTCGTGCATGACGCGCTGACCGACCGTCGTCGAGATCAGCGTCTGGAGTACGCCGAAGACGCTGGTCACCACGGCGGTGAGGATCATGCCGAACGCGAGCAGCGTGAGCAGTCCGGTGCGGCCCTGCGGGATGGCGGTGTCGAGGATCTCGCGGAGGAGGAACGGCGAGGCGACGGAGACGAGCGACGAGGCCGCGACGAGCAGCCCGACGACGGCGAGCCGGGCGCGGTAGGGGCGGAAGAGCCGGAGGATGCGCCGGATCTCGGCCGGCGGTTGTTCCGGATCGGGGGCCGGTGGCGTCCAGGTGGACTCGGCGTGGATGCGCATGGGCTCCTTCGGGCTGGGCGCGCCGCCGGGCTCGGCGGGCGCGCGGATGGGTGACGCGCGGGTGGGTGACGCGCACGTCGGCGACGTACGGGTGGGTGACGCGCGAAGCCGCGCGACACCGTGTCCGTGCCACGCGTGTACGTGAGCACGTGCGTCCGCGGGCACGCGCGCCCGGACGGCCACGTGGGTGGCGCCCACGCGGACGACAGGGACGCCGGTGCGCCCGTGTCAGGCACACCCGCGTCGCGGGTGTCCCTTCGCGGCGCGACCGACGACGCGACGAACGGAACAACGAACGAAGCGACGAACGAAGCGACGAACGAAGCGACGAACGAAGCGCCGAACGAAGCGCCGAACGAGGCGACGACACCACGAACGATTCAGAGCTTAGCTCATTGTTACCTACCTTCACAATGAGCGTAGTCCTGATAGTCTTCCGTCATGAACTCCCCCGACGCCGACGGCCTGCTGGCCGAGCAGCTGCTGCGCCTGACCCGCCGGCTCCACCGCAGCCAGCAGCGCCAGCTCGAGTCGGCCGACGTCGCCATCACCCCGGCCCAGTCCCGGCTGCTGCGGATCGTCGCGCACTACGACCGCCCGCCCCGCATGGCGGACCTCGCGGCCCGGCTGGAGGTCGTGCCCCGGGCCGTGACGAGTCTGGTCGACGGCCTGGAGGCGAGCGGCCGGGTCCGGCGCGTCCCCGATCCGGACAACCGCCGGGTGATACGGATCGAGCTCACCGACACCGGCCGGGACACGCTGCGGCGGCTGCGCAGCGCGCGCCGGGCGGCCGCAGAGGACATCCTGGCTCCGTTGACCGCCGAACAGCGCGAGGTGCTCGGCGGCCTGCTGTCCGCCCTCGTCGACGGGGTGCCGGAGCGGCGGCGCTGCTGAGACGAGGCCCGACGTCGAGGGGACCGTGACATGCCGTTGCTGGAGCCGAACCCGGACAGGCTGCGCCCCGGCGTGCGGCGGACACCGTCCCCCGACCGCGTACCGGATCTGGTGGCGCACGGTTCGCCCGGGCGGCTGCGGGACGAGCTGCTCGCCCTCCTGGGCCCCGACAAGGTGCTGTGGCGCGTCTCCGACCTCGTGCGGTACGCGTCGGACGCCAGCCCCTACCGCTTCGTGCCGCAGATCGTCGTGGTCGCCGAGACCACCGACGACATCGCCGCCCTCCTGGCGTACGCCCACGACAAGGGCCGCGAGGTGGTCTTCCGGGCCGCCGGCACCAGCCTCAACGGCCAGGCGCAGGGCGAGGACATCCTGGTCGACGTGCGCAAGCACTGGGCGGGCGTCGAGGTGCTCGACGGCGGCGCCCGCGCCCGCATCCGGCCCGGCACCGTCGTCGCCCGGGCCAACGCCACCCTCGCTCGGTACGGCCGGGTGCTCGGTCCCGACCCGGCGAGCGCCGCCGCCTGCACCGTCGGCGGCGTCGTGGCGAACAACGCCTCCGGCATGACCGCCGGTACCGAGCGGAACTCGTACCGCACGGTCTCCTCGCTCACCGTCGTCCTGCCGTCCGGGACGGTCGTCGACACCGGCGACCCGGACGCCGACGAGAAACTGGCACGCGCCGAGCCCGAGCTGTGCCAGGAGCTCCTCGCGCTGAAGGCGGAGATCGAGGCCGACACGGAGCTGACGGCCCGGATCCGCGCCAAACACCGGCTGAAGAACACCAACGGCTACCGGCTGGACGCCTTCCTGGACGGCTCGACACCCGTCGAGATCCTGCGCGGGCTGATGGTGGGGTCCCAGGGCACCTTCGGCTTCATCTCCGAGGTCGTCTTCGACACGCTGCCGCTGGACCGTGAGGTCTCCACCGCGCTGCTGTTCTTCCCGTCCCTGCCCGCCGCCGCGGCCGCCGTGCCGCGGTTCACCGAGGCCGGCGCGGTCGCCGTCGAGCTGATGGACGGCAACGCCATGCGGGCCTCCGTCAGCGTGGCGGGGGTGCCCGCCGACTGGGCGGAGCTGCCCGGGGAGACCACCGCGCTGCTGGTGGAGTTCCGGGCGCCCGACCGGGCGACGCTGGGGGCGTACGAGCGGGCCGCCGATCGGGTGCTGGCGGGTCTGGAGCTGGTGGCGCCGGTCGCGTCGGTGACCAACCGGTTCACCCGGGACCCGGCGGCCATCGGCGGGTACTGGAAGGCGCGCAAGGCGTTCGTCACGGCGGTCGGCGGCTCCCGCCCGCCCGGTACGACCCTGATCACCGAGGACTTCGCCGTCCCCCCGGCACGCCTCGCCGAGGCGTGCGAGGCGCTCCTCGCGCTCCAGCGGGAGCACGGCTTCGAGGCGGCCGTCGCGGGCCACGCCGCCCACGGCAACTTGCACTTCCTGCTGGCCTTCGACGCGGCCGACCCGGCCGACACCGACCGCTACGCCGCCTTCATGGACGCCTTCTGCACCCTGACGGTCGAGCGGTTCGACGGCTCCCTCAAGGCCGAGCACGCCACCGGACGCAACATCGCCCCCTTCCTGGAGCGGGAGTGGGGGCCGGTGGCCACCGAGCTGATGTGGCGTACGAAGCGGGCGATCGACCCGGAGGGGGTGCTCGCGCCGCGGGTCGTCCTGGACCGCGACCCGCGCGCCCATCTGCGCGGCCTGAAGACGATCCCGGCGGTGGAGGCGCTCGCCGACCCGTGCATCGAGTGCGGCTTCTGCGAACCGGCCTGCCCCAGCGCCGACCTGACGACCACTCCCCGCCAGCGGATCGTGCTGCGGCGCGAGATGATGCGGCAGAGCCCCGGCTCACCGGTCGAGGACGGCCTGGCGGCGGCGTACGGCTACGACGCCGTGGACACGTGCGCGGGCGACTCGCTCTGCGAGCTCGCCTGCCCCGTGGGCATCGACACCGGCGCCCTGATGAAGCGGTTGCGGCACGAGCGGCACTCCCCGCGCGAGGAGCGGGTGGCGGCGCTCGCCGCCCGCAACTTCAAGGGGGTGGAGGCGGCGGCCCGGCTCGCCCTGTCGGCCGCGGACGCGGCCGGCGACCGGCTGACCGCGTCGGTGACGGGCCTGGCGCGCCGCGTCATCCGGCCCGACCTGGTCCCCGAGTGGCTGCCGGAGGTCCCCGGCGCGGCCCGCGCCCGTCTCCCGCGTACGGAACGGACCGGCGCGGCCGCCGTCTACTACCCGGCCTGTGTGAACCGGATCTTCGGCGAGCCCGACGGCTTCGAGGACCCGCCCCTCCCCCTCCCCCAGGCCGTCGTCGCGCTGTCCGCGCGGGCCGGGCGGCCCGTGTGGGTCCCGGACGACGTGGCGGGCACCTGCTGCGCCACGATCTGGCACTCCAAGGGGTACGAGGAGGGCGCCCGCGTGATGGCGAACCGCGTCGTGGAGGCCGCCTGGGGCTGGACCGCCGGAGGCCGCCTGCCGCTCGTCGTCGACGCGTCCTCCTGCACCCTGGGCCTCGCCCGGGACGTGGTGCCGTACCTCACCGACCGCAACCGGGCGCTGCACGGCGAGCTGACGGTCCTCGACTCGGTCGTGTGGGCCGCCGACGAGCTGCTGCCGCACCTGGAGGTACGCCGCCGGGCGGGCTCCGCCGTGGTCCACCCCACCTGCGCGATGCTCCACCTCGGCGACCAGGACCGGCTGACCGCGCTCGCGGCGGCCTGTGCCGAGGAGGTGTACGTACCGGACGACGCCGGCTGTTGCGCCTTCGCGGGCGACCGCGGCATGCTGCACCCCGAGCTGACGGAGTCGGCGACGGCCCGCGAGGCGGCCGAGGTGACGGCCCGCCCCTTCGACGCGTACCTCTCGGCCAACCGCATGTGCGAGATCGGCATGGACCACGCCACGGGCCGCCGCTACCACTCGGCGCTCCAGGAGCTGGAGCGGGCGACCCGCCCCTGAACCGGCCCCGCGCCTCCACGAAGAACCGCGAGAGCCCGCGAGAGCGCACGAGAGTCCATGGGCTCGTCCCAAGAGTCCAATCCGCGCTCTTGCGCACCCTGAGCCACGACCGCCAGGGTCCTTCCCGGGATTCATGAACCCATCCGCGCACATCACGTAGCTACGGGAGGTTCGATGAACGACGCAGCACCCGGGAACCAGGACTCGCCCAGCCGTCGCTCCGTCCTGCGGACCACGGCGGGCGTGGCGGGGGTGGCGGGGGCCGCCGGGCTGGGGCTCGGCGCACTCGGCGGCACCGCCGCGGCCGACACACCCGGGGACGTACCCGCGCCCCGGCGCCAGGGCAGCACCATGGCGGGCGTGCCCTTCGAGCGGCGGTCGACCGTACGGGTCGGGATCATCGGCCTCGGCAACCGCGGCGGCAGCATGATCGACCTGTTCCTCGCCCTCCCCGGCGTACGGGTGGTGGCGGTGTGCGACCCGGTCAGGGCGAAGGCCGAGCAGGCGGCCGCCAAGGTGGTGAAGGCCGGTCAGCCGTCCCCCGCCGTCTACGCCAAGGGCGAGGACGACTACGCCAACCTCTGTGCGCGCGGGGACGTCGACTTCGTCTATGTGGCGACCCCGTGGGACTCGCACTTCGAGATGGCGAAGGCGGCGATGCTGGCGGGCAAGCACGTCGGCGTCGAGTGCCCCCTCGCGATGCGCCTGGACGAGCTGTGGGCGCTGGTGGACCTATCGGAGCGGACCCGCCGCCACTGCATGCAGTTGGAGAACTGCTGTTACGGCAGGAACGAGATGCGGGTGCTGCGCATGGCGCACGCCGGCGTGTTCGGTGAGTTGCTGCACGGCGCGGGCGCGTACAACCACGACCTGCGGGAGCTGATGTTCTCGCCCACGTACTACGAAGGCCCGTGGCGCAGGCTGTGGCACACGCGGCTGCGCGGTGATCTGTACCCGAACCACGGCTTCGGGCCGGTGGCCAACTACATGGACGTGAACCGGGGCGACCGGGTCGTCAGCATCAGCAGCTTCGGTACGCCGGCGCTGGGGCTGGCCGAGTACCGGGAGGCGAACATGCCGCCCGGTGACCCGAGCTGGAAGGAGACGTACGTCGGCAGCGACCGCACGATCAGCATGGTGACGACGGCGAGGGGCCGGGTGATCCGGCTGGAGCACGACGTGTCGACACCGCATCCGTACAGCCGGATCAACAGCCTGGGCGGGACGAAGGGCGTCTTCGAGGACTACCCGGCGCGGATCTACGTCGAGCCGGACCACAAGGGCCACCAGTGGGGCGACTTCTCGGCGTACGCGGCGGAGTTCGACCACTGGCTGTGGAAGGAGCACGCCAATCCGCCCGGCGGGCACGGCGGCATGGACTACCTCATGGTCTTCCGCCTCATGCAGTGCATGAGGCTCGGGCTGGTCCCGGACTTCGACGTGTACGACGGGGCGACCTGGACGGCGCCCGTGCCGCTCAGTCACGCTTCGATCAAGGCGAAGGGCGCGCCGCAGCAGATCCCCGACTTCACGCGGGGCGAGTGGAGGAAGCCCCGCTCCGGGATGGATTCGGTCAAGCCGGAGTGAGGTGGGGGGGGGGGGGGCGGGGGGAAAAAAACCAACCCCCCCCCCCCCCAAACCAACCCCACGAGACAGGTCCCCCCCACCGTCCCCCCCTCAATGGACCAATGCGGGTTTCCCACACCCCCCCCCGGAGACCCCCCCCCCCCACCGTGTCCCCGGCGGGGGGGGGGGGGGGGGGCTCCTCCCCCCCTCCCCCCCCCCCCCCCCCCCGCGCCCCCGAGGCGTCAGCAGCGGCGGCGGTCCACCGTCAGCGTGCCCTGGACGGCGGTCAGGGTGCGGTCGTAGCAGCCCGCCGAGCCGTGCAGCCGGTAGCGCTCGGTGGTGGTGCCCACCGCGTGCCGCTGGTCGCGCGGCACGTTGGCGGTGTACGTCGCGTCGCCCGTGTACGTGTCGTCGAGGCGCGTCCAGGCCGTCCGCTCGCCGCCGCGCAGGACGAGGGTGTCGGCGCGGTCCCCGAGCGTGAGGACGGTGCGCAGCCGGTCGCCGGCGCCGAGCGTCGTCTCGCCGTCCATGGTGTACGTGCGGTGGGTGCGGGTGACCGTCCGGCCGCTGGTGACGGTCTCGTCGTCCGTCCACCCGGCCGTCAGCGCGTCGGTGGTCTCGCCGTCGGTCCAGCGGTGCACGGAGGTGTGGGCGAGGGACCGGGTGACGGTGGTGGCGACGCGGCCGTGCGAGGTGTCGAGGTACCCGGCGATGTCGAGCCGGTGCGCAGCCTCGGTGGCGAGGCGGTGCTCCCGGCCCGGTGTGTACGCCGTGGTGTTGGCGGGCGCACCGGTGTCGTGGCGGGTGAGCGCGCCGGTGACGACCTCGCGTCCTTCGTCCTGCCAGAGCAGGAGGTTGGTGGGCGTGGACCAGCCGGGCGCGCCGGCGGGCACCCCGGCGACGGTGACCTCGATCCGGTGCGGCCGTCCGTCGTTCAGCAGCGCGGCGAACGGCGTCAGGTCGTACACGACGGGCTTGACGTCGAAGGCGCGCGGCGCGGGGGTGACGTACCAGAGGAAGGGGTTGGACCAGCCGCCCGTCCAGACCGTGGGGAAGGGGGCGGCGATGCCCGCGAGGCGTCCGTCGACGCTGATGCGGACCTCGCGGTGCGGGCCTTCGGCGGCCTTGCAGGAGTAGGGGGCGGCCTCCGGCACGGCCAGGTACCAGTACTCCTCGCAGCCGCCGCCGGAGCCGGTGGCGTACACCTCGGCGAGGATCCGTTCGGAGTTGCGCGGCAGCGCGGGTGACGGGGTGTCGAGCGGGATCACCCGGTCGGGGACGTCGGTGGAGGTGCCGGGGCCGTAGGCGGGGCGCGCGTAGAAGGTGAGCGTCACCGTGACGTCGAGGACGCCGGTGTACGTGTCGTTCACGACGTTCCCGATGAGCATCTCGACGGGGCCCGGGCGGCGCAGGGTGTCGCTGTAACGGGTGATGTCCTTCTCCACCGACCAGGTGATGCCGTCCGGGGAGGGCTGCGGGGTGGAGGTCCGGAAGACCTCGACGCCGCCGACGGTGAGGTGGCCGAGGCGGTCGTACTGCCGTCCCTTCACGCTGCCGTCGAGCCGCAGGACCACCGCGCTCCAGCGGTCGCCGCAGCCCTTCGGGGGCGTGTAGGCGCCCCGGTACGGGGTGAAGTCGCGGAACTGCGCCTTGGCGAGCGTCACTTCGCAGGAGCGGACGCCGGTGGGGCGCGGGACCGGCGGGGCGGCGGTGACGGGATCGTGCCAGTCGGTCCCGAACTCGGCGGGGGGTTGCGGCTGTTCCGCGGCACTCGCGGCCGCGGGGGCGAGGGCGGAGGGGAGCAGCGCCGCCGTGACGGCCAGCAGGGTGCCGCGGACCGTGAGGCTGAGCATGCTCATGACTGTCCGTTGTCTCATGGGCCGCGAGTGAAGCGCCCGTCACGGGAGTGCGCCAGACAGCCCGGTGGACCTTGGCGCGTTTCGTACCGTCCTGCCGGAAAATCGATTGCCGACCCCGGGTCCGGACGGCGAACCTTGCACGGTTTCCCCGCCGCCCGTCGCGAGATCCCTGGGACGTCATGCAGATCCAGAACCTTCCGTACGCCGATCCAGGTGACCCCGACGTGAGGTCGGGCACGCGTTTCCTCGTCTGGCTGGGCCGCAACCAGCTGGGCGGCCAGCTCGCGTCCCTGGCCTGGGGCCTGGTGCTCCAGCTCGGCATCGCCGGACTCCCGATCGGCGTGGGCCTCGCGGTCCAGGCGGTCGTGGACGGGTCCGCGGACCGGCTCGCGCTCGCGGGCGCGCTGCTGGCGCTGCTCGGCGCGGCCATCGCGGTGGGCGACACCCTGCAGCACCGCGCCGCCGTCACCAACTGGATCACCGCTGCCGCCCGGGTGCAGCAGCTGCTGTCCCGGAAGACCGCCGAGCTCGGCGCGGTGCTGACCCGCCGCGTCGCCGCCGGCGAGGTCGTCGCCGTGTCCACCGGCGACGTCGAGAAGATCGGCTGGTTCGTGGAGGTCCTGTCGCGGTTCGGCGCGTCGGCGCTCACGCTGGTCGCGGTCTGCGTCGGCCTGGTCTTCTACGCGCCCGCGCTCGGCGTCGTCGTGGCCATCGGCATCCCGCTGCTGGCGCTGGCGCCGCTGCCGCTGCTGCCGCGCGCCACCCGGCGGGCGGACGTCCAGCGCGAGAAGGCCGGCCGCGCCACCGAGCTGGCGTCGGACACGGTCGCGGGCCTCCGCGTCCTGCGCGGCATCGGCGGCGAGGAGCTGTTCCTCGGCCGCTACCGCGAGGCGTCCCAGGAGGTCCGGAAGGCGGCGGTGCGCAGCGCCCGCATGTGGGCGCTGATCGCGGCGGTCCAGGTACTGCTGCCGGGACTGCTGCTGATCGGTGTGGTGCTGTACGGCGCGCGGCTGGCCCTCGACGGGCGGATCGCGGTCGGTGAACTGGTCACCGTCTACGCCGCGGTGACCCTCACCCACTACCCGCTGCGGACGGTGGAGGAGATCGCGATGGCGTTCGCCTTCTCGCGGCCCTCCGCGAAACGCGCGGCGCGCGTGCTGTCCCTGACGCGTACGACGACGGTCACCGGCGCCCACGGCGCCGGGCCTTCACCGAGTGGCGATCTCTACGACCCGGTGACCGGGCTGCGCGCGCCCGAGGGGCTGTTCACCGCCGTGGTGTGCGGCGATCCGGACGCCGCCGGGCGGCTGGCCGACCGGCTCGGGGGGCATCCGGCCGAGGAGACCGACGGCCATGCCTCGGTGCTGCTCGGCGGGGTCCCGCTGGACGAGCTGCCGCTCAACCGGGCGCGCGCCCTCGTCCTCGTCCAGGACAAGGACCCGGTGCTGCTCTCCGGCACCCTGCGGGAGCTGCTGGACGTGCCGTCGTCGGGAGCGGTGAGCGCCGGGGAGGCGCTGGCGGCGGCGGAGTGCGGTGACGTGCTGGACGCGCTCGCGCAGGCGTCGGTAGGCGCGGACGGCGATCCGATGCGGACGCGGATCACCGAGCGCGGCCGGTCGCTCTCCGGTGGGCAGCGCCAGCGGCTGGCGCTGGCCCGTTCGCTGGTCACCGACCCCGACGTGCTGGTGCTGGACGAGCCGACGTCGGCGGTGGACTCGCACACCGAGGCGCGGGTCGCGGCGGGGATCGCGCGGCTGCGCGCCGGGCGTACGACGGTGGTGCTGGCGTCGTCCCCGCTGCTGCTGGACCGGGCGGACCGGGTGGTGCTGGTCCACGAGGGCGCGGCGGTCGCGGTGGGCACGCACCGAGAGCTGCTGCGCACGGAGCCCCGGTACCGCGCGGTCGTCACCCGCGAGACCGACGACGTACCGCCCGTGGCCGCGCCCGGACACGCGCTGGTGGATGTGGAGGAGAAGGCATGATCGGCATGGCGCCGCCGGCGTACGACCCGGCGGCTCCCGAGACCGCGACGACGCTGCCGGTGGGCGGCGCCGCGACGGTCCGCGCGTACGTGGCGGAGCTGCTGCGCCGCCACCGGACGGCGTTCGCGGTGCTCGTCGCCGTCAACGCGGTCGCGGTCATCGCCTCGATGGCCGGCCCGTACCTGCTCGGTTCGCTGGTGGAGCGGCTCGCCGCCGGTACGCGTGAGCTCCATCTGCCGGTCACCGTCGCGGTGTTCGTGGTCGCGCTGGTGGTGCAGACGGTGTTCGTGCGGCTGGTGCGGCTGCGCGGGGCGATGCTGGGCGAGGAGATGCTGGCCGATCTGCGCGAGGACTTCCTCGTACGGTCGGTGGGGCTGCCGCCCGGCGTGCTGGAGCGGGCGGGGACCGGCGACCTGCTGTCCCGGATCACCACCGACATCGACCGGCTCGCCAACGCCATGCGCGAGGCGGTCCCGCAGCTGGCCATCGGCGTGGTGTGGGCCGGGCTGCTGATCGCCGGGCTCGCGGTGACGGCCCCGCCGCTGGCGCTCGCGATCCTGGTGGCGGCGCCACTGCTGATCGCGGGCTGCCGCTGGTACTTCCGGCGGGCGCCGTCGGCGTACCGCTCGGAGGCGGCGGGGTACGCGGCGGTCGCCGGGGTGCTCGCCGAGACGGTCGACGCGGGCCGCACGGTCGAGGCGCACCGGCTGGGCGCGCGGCGGATCGCGCTGTCCGACCGGCGCATCCGGGAGTGGACGGCGTGGGAGCGGTACACGCTCTTCCTGCGGTCCGTGATCTTCCCGGTGATCAGCGTCACGCACACCACGATCCTCGCCTCGGTGCTGCTGATCGGCGGGTTCTTCGTGCTGCGCGGCTGGCTGGACGTGGGCCGGCTGACGACGGGCGCGTTGCTGGCGCAGATGCTGGTGGAGCCGGTCGGGATCATCCTGCGCTGGTACGACGAGCTCCAGGTCGCGCAGGTGTCGCTGGCCCGGCTGGTGGGCGTGCGCGAGGTCGAGCCGCACGCCGGGGACCCGGCCGTACGGCCCGACGGGCGCGCGGTGCGGGCGGACGACGTGCGCTTCGGGTACCGGGACGGTGTGGACGTGCTGCACCGGGTGTCGATGGACGTCGCACCGGGCACGCGCCTCGCCCTGGTCGGCCCGTCGGGCGCGGGCAAGTCCACGCTGGGCCGGCTGCTCGCGGGGATCTACGCCCCGCGCGCGGGGCGCGTCACGCTGGGGGCGGCGGAGCTGTCGCGGATGCCCGCCGAGCGGGTCCGCGAGCACGTGGCGCTGGTCAACCAGGAGCACCACGTCTTCGTCGGCACGCTCCGGGACAACCTGCGGCTCGCGCGGACGGAGGCGCGGGACGCGGAGCTGTGGGCGGCGCTGGCGGCGGTCGACGCGGAGGCGTGGGCGCGGGCCCTGGCGGACGGCCTGGACACCGAGGTCGGCTCCGGCGGGCTGGCCCTGACCCCGGCGCAGGCCCAGCAGATCGCGCTGGCCCGCCTGGTGCTGGCCGACCCGCACACCCTGGTGCTGGACGAGGCGACGTCGCTGCTGGACCCGCGCGCGGCCCGGCACCTGGAGCGGTCGCTGGCGCGGGTGCTGGACGGGCGGACGGTGGTGGCCATCGCGCACCGGCTGCACACGGCGCACGACGCGGACGTGATCGCGGTCGTCGAGGACGGCCGGATCAGCGAGTTCGGCAGCCATGACGAGCTGGTCGCGGCGGACGGGGCGTACGCGGCGCTGTGGCGCTCCTGGCACGGCTGACACGGCCGATGCGGCCGATGCGAAGCGGGGCCCGGGACCGAACCGGGCCCCGGGCCCCACCGGTCAGTGGGCGCCGTGGACCTCCAGGGCCGCGCGGACGGCCGACTCCAGGGCGCCTTCGATCCAGGCCGGCTTGACCGAGGTGTGGCAGCCGGCGAAGTGCAGCGGGCCCTCCTGGGTGCGCATGTCCAGCAGGATCTCGGTGTGCTGGCCGGGCAGCAGGACGGACGCCTCACCGTAGGCGTACGGGTCGCGCTGCCAGCTCTGGGTGCGGCCGACGCCGGTGAAGAAGACCTCCAGCCGCTGCCCGTACACCTCCTGCATGCCGCGCAGGGCGAGCGCGTAGCGGGCCTCGTCGTCGTAGGCGTCCCAGCGCCTGGCGTCGTCCGCCCAGCTGTAGGAGGCGAGGACGACCCCGCCGGCGCTGCCGGGGACGGGGTGGGAGGGGTTGAACATGAAGCGGTTCGGGTTGTCGGTCACCGACCCGCCGCCGATGACCCCGGCCGCCTCGGGCTGGTCGCGGGAGACCCAGGCGTTCGCCGCGTAGTGCGTGCGCTGGTCCTCGGAGAGGTGCCCCCGGGGGACGGAGGGGTGCGCGCCGAGCAGCCGCCCGTCCTGCGCCACCTGGCCCTTGCGGTACCGGTCGTACAGCCCGGGCTCCATGGCGTCCAGTTCGCGTCGCCAGTCGCCCTCGTCGAACTCCCACCAGCGGCGGCTGAATTCGAGGAGCACCTTGGTGGCGCTGTCGTAGTGCACCTCGGTGATGGCGCGGCGTTTGGCGTACGACAGCGGGGGCGAGACCTGGACGTGCCGGAAGCCCGAGAAGGGGATGGTGACGATCGCCGCGTCCCCGGTGAACCGCTCGTGGACCACCGTGCCGCCCCGGCCTTCGGAGACCGTGTCGACGGCCACGCGCTCCCCCTCGTCCCGGGTCTCGATCCGGGTGACGCGGCGGTCGAAGCGGACGTCGTCGCGGACCCGCTCCAGGAGCGCGTCGGCGAGGACGGCGGTGCCGCCGTCCAGCTCGTAGAAGGCGGTGCCGGGGCTGATCAGCGCCTGGCTGATGAAGCTGTGCAGGAAGGAGAGCGGCAGCCTGGAGGTCATGTTCTCCAGGGTTCCGATGAGGTCGATGGTGCGGGTGTCGAGCCCCGCGTACTCGGTCAGGAACCGGTACATCGACCAGTCGCCGAACCGCTGGACGACCCGGGCCCAGCCCTCGAGCAGCTCCGGCATCGGCTTGTCGGCCCGGGTGCCGTCGGGGCGCAGCGTGCTGTACTCGTCGCGCACGGGGTCGAGGGCTCGGCGCACGATGACGGCCGCCGGGACGTCCTCGTACTTCTTCGGTACCCCGAAGGAGCGGTTGATCGCCCGGGGGTCCTTGGCGTAGTCGGCGCGGCGGGCCCTGATGCCGTTGACGCTGATCCAGGTGCGGTAGCGGGGTGTGCCGCCCGGGTCGGTGTCGACGTAGCGGAAGGGCCGCCGCTCGATGCCGAGCCGGTCGATCAGTCCGATGACGAGGGGGTGGCTGCCGGGGATGCGCATGGCGCCGGCCTCGGCGTACTGCTTCGGATCGGCGAAGGCCTGGGCGGCGTTCTCGTGGCCGCCGGTGCGGAAGGTCTTGATGCGGCCGCCGGCGCGGTTGCCGTTGGCCTCGATGACGGTGACGTGGTGGCCGGCGCGCTTGAGCAGGTGGGCCGCGACCATGCCGGCCGGTCCGGCGCCGAGGACCAGCACCTTCTTGCGGCGCGACGCACCCTTGGGCAGTCCGTCACCGAGCAGGATCTTCTCGTACCGCGGGACCAGGGGCTTGTCGTCCTCGTCGAGTACGAGGAGGGCGCGGGCGACGGCGAGGCAGGTCTGCCGGTCGGCGGTGGAGCGGGGCGCGGCCGCCGGCGCCTGGACGGCCGGGGTGACCGGCGCGGCCGTGGCGGGTGAGGCGGGGAGCAGGGTGGCGGCGGCGGCCGTGGAGGCGGCGGCGGTCAGCTGACGGCGTGTCAGGTGTGGGGAATCCATGATCAGAAGAAAGCGGATCTTGAGACTCCGCGAAGGGGCTTCGCACCCGGTTCACCCGAACGGGACGATCAGATGAAGTTCAGCGCCGACGCGCCGCCCACCCCGCCCAGCAGCATGAACGCCGGCATCAGCACCTTGAGCTCCACCCAGCTGCCCGCGCGGAACCGCATCCCCTTCGGCGGCCCCAGCGCGTACCAGCGCTTGC
Organism: Streptomyces sp. NPDC045998; assembly: GCF_056430285.1. Classification (NCBI taxonomy): domain Bacteria; kingdom Bacillati; phylum Actinomycetota; class Actinomycetes; order Kitasatosporales; family Streptomycetaceae; genus Streptomyces; species Streptomyces sp. NPDC045998. The sequence continues at coordinate 207,527 of NZ_JBWKLJ010000009.1, read as the reverse complement.
CCTTGACGGGGATCGGCCACAGGATCGGGCAGCCCGAGACGGTCAGGGCGTCGCCGATGTCGTGGACGAGGGCGCCGAGCACGATGGGCAGGCCCAGCCACAGGTAGTCCATGCCGGGCTCCGTGAAGAGCCAGTTCGAACCGTAGCCGGGCTTGTCCAGGATGCCCGCGAGGATCCAGGCGCTGGTGGCGCCCAGCAGCCACACCAGGACGTCGCTGGACATGCGGGCGGCCCGCCACAGCAGGCCCTCGACGGCGAGCACCAGGTGGACGAAGAGGATGGCGAGGACGGCCCAGCGGTCGCAGGTGACGGCCAGCGCGGACGCCCCCGCGCCGCAGAGCACCGCCCACACCCAGGTGTGCGTGAGGGTGCGGTGGCCGCCGCTGCGGCGGGCGTCGGCCCGCGTCTTGGTGGCCTTGTAGACGGCGTACGACAGCTTGTCGACGATCTCGCACAGCCCGCGCGAGATCGGGCCGAAGGCGCGCGAGATGGTCGCCGACTTGTGGTCGAGGTCGGGCGCGAGGGCCGCTCCGGCGCAGATCAGGGCGCCGACGACGAGCACCGGCCAGGGCATCGGATGCCCGGCCGCGGCGGTCGCGGCCCCCACCCCCAGCCACGCGGCCGCGCCGGAGAGTGAGTGTGCCGGTCCCATCATGTGCGTTTCCCCGCCCCGTGTGGATCTGTCGTGCGCCCCCGTTGACGGGACAGGGTATCGCTCTGTGATCTTCGTACCGGTGGCCGGTTCCCACTCCGGGGGGTCCGCCAGGCAAGATGGGGGCGTGACCCTTATCGATCAGCTGCCGCCCGACGCCGACCCCGATGCCCTCTTCGAGGCCTTCTCGTCATGGGCCGAGGGCCAGGGCATCACGCTCTACCCGGCCCAGGAAGAGGCGCTGATCGAGGTGGTCTCGGGGGCGAACGTGATCCTCTCCACCCCCACCGGATCCGGAAAGAGCCTGGTCGCGGCGGGTGCGCACTTCACCGCGCTCGCGAACGACCAGGTGACCTTCTACACCGCGCCGATCAAGGCGCTGGTGTCGGAGAAGTTCTTCGACCTGTGCAAGCTCTTCGGCACCGAGAACGTCGGCATGCTCACCGGCGACGCGTCCGTGAACGCCGACGCTCCCGTGATCTGCTGCACGGCCGAGGTGCTGGCGTCGATCGCGCTGCGCGACGGCAAGGACGCCGACATCGGCCAGGTCGTGATGGACGAGTTCCACTTCTACGCCGAGCCGGACCGGGGCTGGGCGTGGCAGATCCCGCTCCTGGAACTGCCGCAGGCGCAGTTCGTCCTGATGTCGGCCACCCTCGGCGACGTCTCGATGTTCGAGAAGGACCTGACCCGCCGCACCGGCCGCCCGACCTCGGTGGTCCGCTCGGCGACGCGGCCGGTCCCGCTGTCGTACGAGTACCGGATCACGCCCATCACGGAGACGCTGACCGAGCTGCTGGAGACCAAGCAGGCGCCGGTCTACATCGTGCACTTCACGCAGGCGCAGGCCGTCGAGCGGGCGCAGTCGCTGATGAGCATCAACATGTGCTCGCGCGAGGAGAAGGACAAGATCGCCGAGCTGATCGGCAACTTCCGCTTCACCACCAAGTTCGGCAAGAACCTCTCGCGGTACGTCCGGCACGGCATCGGTGTGCACCACGCGGGCATGCTGCCGAAGTACCGGCGCCTCGTGGAGAAGCTGGCGCAGGCGGGGCTGCTGAAGGTGATCTGCGGTACGGACACCCTCGGCGTCGGCGTCAACGTGCCGATCCGCACCGTGCTGTTCACGGCGCTCACCAAGTACGACGGCACCCGCGTGCGCACGCTGCGCGCCCGCGAGTTCCACCAGATCGCGGGCCGGGCGGGGCGCGCGGGCTTCGACACGGCCGGGTTCGTGGTCGCGCAGGCGCCCGAGCACGTCATCGAGAACGAGAAGGCGCTCGCGAAGGCGGGCGACGACCCGAAGAAGCGTCGCAAGGTGGTCCGCAAGAAGGCACCGGAGGGCTTCGTCGGCTGGACCGAGAACACCTTCGAGAAGCTGATCGCCTCCGAGCCGGAGCCGCTGACCTCACGCTTCCGGGTGACGCACACCATGCTGCTCTCGGTGATCGCCCGCCCCGGCGACGCCTTCCAGGCGATGCGCCGCCTGCTGGAGGACAACCACGAGCCGCGCAGGAACCAGCTGCGGCACATCCGCCGTGCCATCGCGATCTACCGCTCGCTGCTGGACGGCGGGGTCGTCGAGCAGCTCGACAAGCCGGACGCCGAGGGCCGCACGATCCGGCTCACCGTCGACCTCCAGCAGGACTTCGCGCTCAACCAGCCGCTGTCCACCTTCGCGCTGGCGGCGTTCGAGCTGCTGGACCCGGAGTCCCCGTCGTACGCCCTCGACATGGTGTCGGTGGTCGAGTCGACGCTGGACGACCCGCGTCAGATCCTCGCCGCCCAGCAGAACAAGGCGCGCGGCGAGGCGGTCGGCGCGATGAAGGCGGACGGCGTCGAGTACGAGGAGCGGATGGAGCGGCTCCAGGACATCTCGTACCCGAAGCCGCTCGAAGAGCTGCTGTGGCACGCGTACAACACGTACAAGAAGTCCCACCCGTGGGTCGGCGACCACCCCGTCTCGCCGAAGTCCGTCATCCGGGACATGTACGAGCGGGCGCTGTCCTTCACCGAGTTCACGTCCCACTACGAGCTGGCGCGCACCGAGGGCATCGTGCTGCGCTACCTGGCGTCGGCGTACAAGGCCCTGGACCACACCATCCCGGACGACCTGAAGACGGAGGACCTGGAGGACCTGATCGCCTGGCTCGGCGAGATGGTGCGGCAGGTGGACTCCTCGCTGCTCGACGAGTGGGAGCAGCTGGCCAACCCGGAGGTGGAGACCGCCGAGGAGGCCCAGGAGAAGGCCGACCAGGTCAAGCCGGTCACGGCCAACTCCCGCGCCTTCCGGGTGCTCGTGCGCAACGCGCTGTTCCGCCGCGTGGAGCTGGCGGCGCTGGACCGCTTCTACGAACTCGGCGAGCTCGACGCCGAGTCCGGCTGGGACGCGGAGGCCTGGGAGCGGGCGATGGACGCGTACTGGGAGGAGTACGACGAGCTCGGCACCGGTCCCGACGCGCGCGGTCCCAAGCTGCTCTCGATCGAGGAGGACCCGGCGCACGGCCTGTGGCGCGTCCGGCAGACCTTCGCGGACCCCAAGGGCGACCATGACTGGGGCATCAGCGCGGAGGTGGACCTGGCGGCCTCGGACGAGGAGGGCCGCGCGGTCGTCCGCGTCACCGACGTCGGCCAGCTGTAGGAGGACCCCGTATGACCAACCCCGCCGAGCGACTCGTCGACCTGCTCGACCTGGAGCAGATCGAGGTGAACATCTTCCGCGGCGCGAGCCCGCAGGAGTCCCTGCAGCGGGTCTTCGGCGGCCAGGTCGCCGGCCAGGCCCTGGTCGCGGCCGGCCGCACCACGGAGGGCGACCGGCCGGTGCACTCGCTGCACGCGTACTTCCTGCGGCCGGGCATCCCGGGCCTGCCGATCGTGTACCAGGTCGAACGGGTCCGGGACGGGCGGTCGTTCACCACGCGCCGGGTCACCGCGATCCAGCGCGGTAAGACGATCTTCAATCTGACGGCCTCCTTCCACCAGCCGGAGGAGGCGGGCTTCGAGCACCAGCTGCCGCCGCGGCTGGACTTCCCGCCGCCGGAGTCCCTGCCGTCGGTCGCCGACGAGATCCGCGAGCACCTGGGGGCGCTGCCGGAGGCGCTGGAGAGAATGGCGCGGCGCCAGCCCTTCGACATCCGGTACGTGGACCGGCTGCGCTGGACGCAGGAGGAGGTCAAGGAGGCGGACCCGCGCAGCGCGGTGTGGATGCGCGCGGTGGGCCCGCTGGGCGACGACCCGCTGGTGCACACCTGCGCGCTGACGTACGCCTCCGACATGACCCTGCTCGACGCGGTGCGCATCCCCGTCGAGCCGCTGTGGGGGCCGCGCGGCTTCGACATGGCGTCGCTGGACCACGCGATGTGGTTCCACCGGCCGTTCCGCACGGACGAGTGGTTCCTGTACGACCAGGAGTCCCCGATCGCGACGGGCGGCCGGGGCCTGGCGCGCGGGCGGATCTACGACCGCGAGGGGCGGCTGCTGGTGTCGGTGGTGCAGGAAGGGCTGTTCAGGCGGCACTGAGCGCCGCGGCCCCCGTCGGCTCGGACCTTGGATGACGACGGCTGCGAGAGCGGCGGGTTCGGGAACGACGGGTTCCGGAACGGCGGGTGTTCGAGGGCCGACACGACGCGTGATGCGCGGGCGAAACGATCACATGCGGCAGTATCGGGGCCATGGACGCAGTGGGCCGAGCCGAGCGCTCCCTCGGCCGGCCCCGGGTCCTTCCCCCCTCCCCCGCTCTGGATCGTGCAGGTCATGCCGCGCAGACTCCGTGTCCTCTTGCTCGCGCTCTTCGCCTCCCTCGTGCCTCTCGCGTTCCTCGCGCTGCCGGCGTCCGCCGCCCCCGCGCAGGCCGCCCAGCAACTCCCCGGCGGCAAGGCGAACTTCGTCGTCGCCGTCGGCCACATGACCGCGGGCTCCCGTGCCAACCAGGTGCGGCTGGGCACCTACTCCTTCGACACCGCCGACGGCACGGTCGCCGCCCGCATGCACCGGTGGGAACACACCGAGCCGCGCGCCCGGGTCGGCACCGGGACCGTGCCCGACGAATCGTGCTCCACCACCTCCCTCTCCACCACCGCCACGCTGGTCCGCACCTGTGAGATCCAGACGGCGGGCGGCTTCGCCGCCGAGCCCACCGACCTGGGCTCGGGCCGGTACCAGCTGGAGACGGAGACGGTCGAGGGCCGGCCGACGTCCGTCCTGTGGATCTTCTGGGACACCACCCCGCCCAGCACGGAGAAATGGGCGGTGGAGACCACATCGGCACTGGCCCGGCTGTCCTTCCTGTACGCCAGCGACGCCACGGCCGGATACGGCTACGGCAGCAACGCGCCGTTGACGGCCCGTCAGGCGATGACGGCCGTGCGGGACCACCCGGCCCCGCTCCACCTCCAGGCACTGACGTGGGCCCACGACCGGGTCGACCCCGCGAGCGGCCTGTTCCAGCACCGGTCGTTCCAGACCTGCGTGCGGACGACCTGGTGCCTGACGCTGCTGCAGCCGACGTCCACCCGCGCCTGCCAGGCGACCGGCGGCTGCCCGGACTACGGCGGCGGCACCCCGGCGAACGTCACCTCCATCCAGTACTACCTGCAGTCACTGTCCCCCCAGGACCGGCGGGACACCCTGTGGCACTGGTGCACCTGCCTCGCCCTGGAGCAGGGCCGGGCCTGCTACACGGGCAACTCGCACGTGAAGCCGATACTGCAGATCATCGACGACGCGGGCACCTTCCGCGGCTGGGTCGGCGTGGAGGCGTCCTTCTATCCGTTCGCCGACGCCGACCCGCGCTCCCACGACATGCTCGGCGTCTTCCGCCTCGCCGACTGGACGACGTGACCCGGGCGACCGGGCCGGGGCGGGGCGGCGGCGGCCGGCCTGCTTTCATGGAGTCCGTCCGTACCGTGCCCGCTCTCCCCTGCGAGGAGCCCCCCATGTCCCTGTACGACATCCCGCTGCGCACCCTGTCCGGCGAGCCGACGAGCCTCGCCGAGTACAAGGACAAGGCGGTGCTGATCGTCAACGTCGCGTCCAAGTGCGGTCTGACGCCGCAGTACGAGGGGCTGGAGCGGCTGCAGCAGCGGTACGCCGGCCGGGGGTTCACGGTGCTGGGCGTGCCGTGCAACCAGTTCGCGGGCCAGGAGCCGGGCACGGCGGAGGAGATCGCGACCTTCTGCTCGGCGACGTACGGGGTGACGTTCCCACTGCTGGAGAAGTCGGACGTCAACGGGGACGGACGGCACCCGCTGTACGTCCAGCTGACGAAGGCGGCGGACGCGGACGGCGCGGCGGGCGACGTGCAGTGGAACTTCGAGAAGTTCCTCGTCGCCCCGGGCGGCGAGGTCAGCCGGTTCCGTCCGCGCACCGAGCCGGAGGCGCCGGAGCTGGTCGCGGCGATCGAGGCGGCGCTGCCGGCGGCCTGACGCGCGTCAGCGGGCCGGGGCCGGGCAGGCGGACCACAGGCCGGCGCCGGCCTGGCGGGCGGCTTGTTCGGCCCTGGTCATCGTGGGCCAGTACTTGTCGTTGGGTTCGAACAGCACCTTGGTGGCGTGGCCGCTGCGGACGAGGGACTCGTTGACGAAGACGTCCTTCTCGTTCCACACGTAGAGCAGGTACCGGTCGAAGCGGTCCTTGAGCTCGATGTCGCGTTCCGTGCGCAGTCTGCTGCCGATGGGGAGCAGTTCGGCGGTGCGCGCCGTGGCCTGGCGGCTGTAGCACTCGCCGCGCTCGGGGGTGTCGATCTCCAGCAGGCGTACGCGCGCGATCTCGCCGTCGGGGATGACGCGGCCGTCGCCGCGTACCTCGACGGTGTCGCCGTCGATGACGCGCAGGACGACCGGTCCGCGCTGCCTGGGCTCGGGGTTGCCGGGCTGCGCCGCGGTGGGGGCGGCGGTGGCGAGGCCCAGGACGGATACGGCCGCGGCCAGGACGGCGGTGGTCCGGCTGCGGGGCGAGGAGCGGTGCATGACGCCCCCTCTCAGCGGGGTTTCCGTCCTCCCAGTACAGCACCGTGGCGGAGGCCGGGCGACCTCGACGTTGTGGCGCAAGACCATTGACTTCTCCGGTGTACTCACCAGTAACCTCCTCTCGCGCCCCCCACGCGGCCCTCTTCGAGGTAGGTCATGAAGAAGCACCTGCTTTCCGTCGCCGTCGCGGGCACTCTGCTCGGCCTGAGCACCGCCGTCCCGGCCGACGCCTCCGCCACCGCCACCCCCACCCGGCATCCCGTGCTGTTCGTGCACGGGTACAACTCGTCCGGCGCGTACTGGAACACCATGGCGGACCGCTTCCGCGCGGACGGCTGGCCGTCCACGCACCTGCGGCAGTGGAGCTACGACTGGCGCCAGTCCAATGCCACCACCGCGCAGGAGGTCTCGGCCCAGGTCGACCGGCTGCTCGCGGAGACCGGCGCGTCCCGGGTCGACGTCGTCACCCACTCCATGGGCGGGCTGTCCAGCCGCCACTACGCCAAGGAGCTCGGCGGCAGCGGGAAGACCGACGCCTGGGTATCCCTCGGCGGCCCCAACCACGGCACCGACGCCGCCGAGTCCTGCTACGACACCTCGTGTACGGAGATGCGCATCGGCTCCGCCTTTCTCACCGCGCTCAACTCCGGCGACGAGACCCCCGAGGGGGTTCGCCATGCCACGTGGTGGTCACCGTGTGACGGCTTCATCAACCCGGACAGCACCGTCGCCCTGAGCGGCGCGGCCAACACCCGGACGGCCTGCCTCGGGCACAGCGCCCTGGGCACCGATCCGGTGGTGTACGCGCAGGTGCGGGACTTCGTGCACCGCTGACGGCGCCGCCCGGGCCCGTCCGCCCGCTTGCGCCGCCGCGCTCAGGCCGTCGCTCTCAGGCCGCCGCGCTGAGGGTGTCCGCGAGGCGGTGGCGGGCGGCGCGGGCCGCCGGGAGGGCGGTGAGGGCGATCGCGCCGAGCACGGCGGCCGCGGCGAGGGCCGCGAGGTGCGGCGGGGCCGGGGCGTGGGCGATCCCCGCGCCGATGCCGGTGGCGTGCGCCTCGTGGTCGATGAGCCAGTGCGCGAAGGGCACACCGAGGGCGGTCGCGAGGAGTGCGGCGGCCAGGGCCGTACAGCCGATGGCCGTCACGGTGACGGCCGCGATCTGGCGCGGGGACAGGCCGATGGCCTTGAGGGCCAGCAGGTCGCGTTCGCCGTCGCGCAGGCTGCCGCCGATCGCGGTGGACAGTTCGGTGAGGCCGATCAGGGCGAGCACGGCGATCAGGCCGACGACGACACCGCGCAGTGCCGAGAGGCGGTCGGCGGGGGTGGTGACCTCGTGGACGTCGAGCCGGCCTTCGGAGGCGGCGGCGAGTTCGGCGCGGACCGCGCGCGGGTCGGCGCCGGGGGCCAGCTGGAGCTGGTAGAGGGTGGCGCGCAGGGCGGGGTCGTTCTCCCGGAGGGTGTCGAGCGAGGTCGAGATGACCCGGCCGCCGTTCTCCGGCTCGATGCTGCGGCCCACCAGGTGCAGCACCTGCGGGTGGCCGCCGACCGTGACGCGGACCCAGTCGCCGACGCGTACGCCGAGGTGGTCGAGGAGCCCCTGCCCGGCCACCGCCTCGTCGGGGCCGTGCGCCGGGCGGCCCTCGGCGACGGTGTACGGGTAGGGCGCGGCGCGGGTGCCGAGGCCGCGCAGGGCGATGGTGCCGGTCTGGCCGGGCACGAGGGCGGCGACCTCCAGGCCGGGGTGCGCGGCCCGGACGGCGGGGTGCGCCGTGAGGAGCGCGGCCGCCTCGCGGTCGGTGAGGCCCGCGCCGGGGCGGGCGGTGAGCGCGGCGGCGAGGCCCAGCTGTTCGGGGCGGCTGTCGAAGCGCTCGATGGTCGTCCAGGCGCCGAGCGCCACGATGATCAGCAGCAGCGGCAGCGCGAGCCGGACGACCGTGGCCGGGGCCCGCCGGCCGCGCCCGAAGGCCTGGTGCCATCCGAGGACGAGCGGGGCCGGCACCCCGGCCCCGAGCGCCGCGCGGCCGGCACGCGAGAGACCGGCCCCGGGGGCCGCGCCCGCGGGCAGCACCGGTACCGGTTCCACGCGCCCCGCGCGCCAGGCGGCGAGGCAGGTCGCCGCGCCGATGAAGAGCACCGCCGCGACGGGCACCGCGAGCAGGGCCGCCGTGTGGCCGGGCAGCCCCTGCCAGACCGCGACCGCGTCGCCGAGGCGGCCCGGCAGGCGGGCGCCGAGCGCCTGGATGAGCACGGTGGCGAGGACCGCGCCGAGGGCCGCGAAGGCGAGGTGCTGGACCAGGAAGACGCGTACGACCTGGCCGGGGGTGAAGCCGATGGCCTTGAGGACGGAGACGTCCCGCAGATGGCCGCGCACCCGGGTGCTGATGGCGCCGAACACGGCGAGCGCGGCGGCGATCAGGGCGCCGAGGCCGAAGAGCCCGAGGACCTGACCGAGGAGCCGGGTGTCGCCCTGCGCCTCGCCGCGGGTCTGCTGCCAGGTGGTGACGTCGGTGACGGCTCCGGCGCCGAGGGTCGTGACGGCGCGCTGCACGGCGTAACCGGTGGCGTCGGGGTCGGCGAGCCGCAGCCCGACGACCTGGCCGCCGGTGCGGTCGGCGGGCACGGCGGACGGCGGCGCCCACACGGTGCCGGGCCGTTCGCCCGGGCGGTAGCGGGGCTCGGCGGTGTCCGCGACGCCGACGACGGTGAGGGGGGTGCCGGAGGGCAGGGTGATCCGGTCGCCCGGTTCGGCCCACAGGGCGCGGGCGAGGGTGGACTCCAGGACGACGCCGTCCGGGACGGCGGGGTCGAGCCAGCGCCCGGAGGCGAGCAGGGGGCGGCCCGTCGCGGGCGGCCGGGCGGCCGCGGCGCGCAGTTCGACGGCGGCCCGGGCGCCGCGCGAGGCGACGGTGGTCGTCGCGGTGCGGTAGGGGCCGGCGGTGGCCTCGACGCCGTCGAGCGAGGCGAGCCGGGCGGCGTCGGCGGCGGGGCCGGTGTGGATCCAGACATGGGCGCCGCGCGACTGGGCGAAGAGCCGCTGCCAGGGGTTGGTGGCGTAGCCGAAGAGGGCGGTCGCGAGGAGCAGCGAGGCGACGATCCCGGCGGTCGCGGCGATCATGAAGAGCGCCTCGCCCCGGTGGGTGCGGAGGTCGGCGTGCGCCCAGCGCAGCATGGCCCGCACGCCGGTCAGTCCTTCAGTTCGTTGAGTTCGAGGACGCCGGACAGGCCGCGGCCGGCGGCGCGCGGCGGGGTGGTGCCGAGTGCGGCGTCGTCGGCGATGCGGCCGTCGAAGAAGCTGATGACCCGGTCGGCGGCGCTGGCGAGCCGGGCGTCGTGGGTGACGAGCACGATGGTCTGGCCGGCCGCGTGGAAGCGGGTCAGCAGCCGCATGACCTCGCGGGTGCCCTTGCTGTCGAGGCTGCCGGCCGGCTCGTCGGCGAGGAGCAGCCGGGGCTGGTTGACCAGCGCGCGGGCGAGCGCGACGCGCTGCTGCTGGCCGCCGGAGAGCTCGCCGGGCATGCTGCGCTCCTTGCCTTCCAGGCCCAGTTCGGCGAGGAGCTTCTCGCGGGCGGCGCGGGCCTGCCGGGCGGAGCGGCCGGCGAGGAGCGCGGGCAGCTCGACGTTGTCGGCGACGGTGAGGTTGGAGACCAGGTTGAAGAACTGGAAGACGATGCCGATGCTGCGGCGCCGCTCCACGGCCCAGCGGGCCTCGCTGTAGCCGTCGGTGCGTTCGCCGTCGAGCCAGAGGGAGCCCTCGTCGGGGCGCTGGAGCCCGCCCAGCAGGTGCAGCAGGGTGGACTTGCCGGCGCCGGAGGGTCCGGTGACGGCGACGAACTCGCCGCGCCGGACGGTCAGGTCGACGCCGCGTACGGCGTGGGCGGGCGCGCCTTCGCCGTGGTGGGTCTTGACGAGCCCTTCGGCGCGCAGCAGGGGTATCGCGTGGGAGTCCGTCACTGCAGCTCCTCCAACTCCTCCTGGCAGCGCTCCAGCCAGTCGAGGTCCGCCTGGAGGTGGAGCATGGCGCCCTCGATCAGCAGGTGGGCGATGCGGTTGTCCCGGTCTTCGGTGGCGGCCAGCTTGGAGAGGTTGCGCATGGTGTTGAGGTACTCGCGGCGCTGTCTGTTGATGAGGGCGATCTGGTCGGCGAGGCCGGTCCGGGGGGCGAGGGCGAGTTTCATGAAGAACTCGTCGCGGACCCTCGGTTCGTCCGCCGTCTCCTCGAACCAGGCGCGCAGCGCTTCCTGCCCGGCCTCGGTGAGGCGGTAGATCTTCTTGTTGGGGCGGCTCTCCTGGGCGATCTCCTCGCCCTCGATGAGCCCGGACTTCTCCAGCCGGCCGAGGGTGACGTAGATCTGGCCGACGTTGGTGGGAGGGTACGCGGCGCCCAGCAGCTGCTCAAGGTCCTGCTTGAGCTCGTAGCCGTGGGCGGGTCCGCGGGCCAGCAGGGCGAGGAGGGGAAGCCGCACCGGTGCCGTCCTCCTCCGCGTGCTCCCAATGTGATGTGAGCTCTAGTATCGCCCATGCCTAACGGGTATACATGCCCTGACGCCGGACGAAGGTGTACGGCGCCGTGCTCAAGGAGGAACCTATGCGGTGGATGCGCGCCGCCGGTAGGGGGCTCCTCGCGGTCGCCGTCGTCCTGAGCGGGTACGTGGCCTCGCCCGCGCCCGCGAGCGGCGAGCGGGCGGCCGGGGTGCGCGGCGACGGGCGCGGGCCCCTCACGCTGGCGACCGCCGGGGACCTCACGGGCTATCTCGGCCCGGTGCTGGAGGGCTGGAACCGCGACCACCCCGGCGAGCGCGTCACGCTCGTCGAGCTGCCGGACTCCGCCGACGAGACCCGCGCGCAGATGATCACGGACCTGCGTCCGGGCGGGGGCCGCTTCGACGTCCTCAACATCGACGTCGCCTGGACCTCGGAGTTCGCCGCGGCGGGCTGGATCGCGCCGCTGGAGCGCGACCGCTTCCCGCTGAAGAGCTTCCTGCCGCCCGTGGTGGACACGGCGACGTACGACGGGAGGCTGTACGCCGTCCCGTACGTCACCAACGCCGGGATGCTGTTCTACCGCAAGGACCTGCTGGACCGCGCGGGTGCCGATCCGCCGCGCACCTGGGCGGAGCTGGAGCACCAGGCCCGGACCCTCGCGCCGAGGTTCGGCGTGGGCGGGTACGCGGGGCAGTTCCTGCCGTACGAGGGGCTCACGGTCAACGCCGCCGAGGCGGTGTACTCGGCGGGCGGCACGATCCTCGGCGACGAGGGCGAGCGGGTCACCGTGGACTCCGCCGCGGCCCGCGCCGGGCTCGGCTTCCTCGCGCGCGGGGTGCGCGACGGCTGGATCCCGCGCGAGGCCCTGGCGTACAAGGAGGAGGAGTCCCGGCAGGCTTTCCAGGACGGCAGGCTGCTGTTCCTGCGGAACTGGCCGTACGCGTACGCCGGTGCCTCCGGCCCGGGGTCGAAGGTGGCGGGGAGGTTCGGCGCGGTGCCGCTGCCGGGGCCCGACGGGCCGGGCACAAGCGTGCTGGGCGGCTCCAATCTGGCGGTGAGCACCCAGGCGCGCCACCCCCGGTCGGCGCGCGACCTCATCGCGTACCTGACCGGCGAGGAGGTGCAGCGCCGTGTCCTGACGGAGGGCGCGCTGCCGCCGGTGCGGGCGGAGCTGTACCGGGATCCGGCGCTGGTGCGGGCGTTCCCGTACCTGCCGACGCTGCGGGCGAGCGTGCTCGCGGCGGCGCCGCGCCCGAAGAGCCCGCACTACGAGCAGGTGAGCCTCGCGGTGCAGGCGGTGGCGCACGACGTGATGGCGCAGCACCAGTCGCCCGAGGCGGCGGTGCGGCGGCTGGCCGGCGAGCTGGCGGCCATCGCCCGCCGTCGCTGACGGCTCCGCCGACCCTTCTACATACCCGTTAGGTAACGACGCCCGCCATACCCCTCTCTCCAAGGAGGGGCAAATCGGTATACATACCCCCAACTTCCTGCTGTTTGCCGCACGTTCATTGACACCCCCTCGACCTGAATACCTAACATGCATGCATAACCGCTACCCGCTCTGGGTGGCGTGCACCCCTTCACGCAGAAACAGGTCAACGGGTGATGCTCACAGCCCTCAGCAGCCGCCACTGGTGGCGCGACGCGGTGATCTACCAGGTGTACGTCCGCAGCTTCCTGGACAGCACCGGCGACGGGATCGGCGACCTCGCCGGGGTCCGGGCCGGCCTGCCGTACCTCAAGAAGCTCGGCGTCGACGGCATCTGGCTGAGCCCCTTCTACCCGTCACCGCAAGCCGACCACGGCTACGACGTCGCCGACTACTGCGACGTCGACCCGGTCTTCGGCGACCTCGACGAGTTCGAGCGGCTGGTGGCCGCCGCTCACCGCCTCGACATCAAGGTGCTGCTCGACATCGTCCCCAACCACTGCTCCAGCGAGCACGCCTGGTTCCGCGAGGCGCTCGCCTCCGGCCCCGGCAGCGAGGCCCGCGCCCGCTTCCACTTCGCCGAGGGGCGCGGCCCGGACGGCGACGTACCGCCCAACAACTGGCACGCCATGTTCGGCGGTCCGGCGTGGAGCCGGGTGGTCGAGGCGGACGGCACGCCGGGCCAGTGGTACCTGCACATGTTCACGCCCGAGCAGCCGGACCTGAACTGGCGCAACCCCGAGGTGCCCGCGCACTTCGACGACGTCCTGCGGTTCTGGCTGGACCGGGGCGTCGACGGCTTCCGCATCGACGTGGCCGCCGGGCTCTTCAAGCACCCGGAGCTGCCCGACTCCCCCGACCCCGAGGCCGACGCCCGCACCCGCGACTCGGTCAACCCGCTCGCCTGGAACCAGCCCGAGGTGCACGACGTGTGGCGCGCCTGGCGCGCGGTGTGCGAGGAGTACACCGCCCGCGACGGCCGCGAGCGGCTGCTGGTCGGCGAGGTCTCCGTACCGACCGCCCGCGAGCACGCCAAGTACGTGCGACCCGACGAGCTGCACCAGGCGTTCTTCTTCGACCTGCTGAGCGCGCCCTGGGACGCCGACACCTTCCGCAAGGTCATCGACGAGGCCATCCGCGACATCGCGGGCACCGGCTCCACCGTCACCTGGGTGCTCAACAACCACGACCAGGTGCGCACCGTCACCCGCTACGGCGAGTCCGGCACCGAGGGCAGCGGCCTGGGCGCCGCCCGGGCGCGGGCGGCGGCGCTGCTGATGCTGGCGCTGCCGGGCGCCGCGTACATCTACCAGGGCGAGGAGCTGGGCCTGCCGGAGGTCGTGGACCTGCCGGACGAGGTGCTCACCGACCCGATCTTCCGGCGCACCGGCAGCCGGGCCCGGATCCGCGACGGCTGCCGCGTGCCGCTGCCCTGGTCGGGGCACGCCTCGCCGTTCGGCTTCTCCACCGGTGCCGAGGGCGCGCGGCCGTGGCTGCCGCAGCCGGGCTGGTTCGCCGAGCACGCCACCGAGCGGGCGCTGGCGGACACCCGCTCCTTCTGGCACCTGTACCGCGAGGGCCTGCAGCTGCGGCGCGGGCTGCCTCAGTTGGGCGAGGGCTCCCTGCACTGGCTCGACGACACGCCGCCCGGCGTCCTCGCCTTCGTACGCGGCGACGGCCTGGTCTGCGCCGTGAACTTCACCACCGCCCCGGTGCCCGCCCCGGTCGCCGGCGCCCCCCTGCTGTCCAGCGGCATCTGCCCGGACGGCTCCCTGCCCGGCTCCACCGCCGCCTGGTGGATCAGCGACGACCACACCACCACCCCGAAGGGATCACAGAGATGACGCGACGACGGACAGTGCTCGCCCGCTGCTCGGCCCTCACCCTCACCCTGGCACTGGGCGCGACCGCCTGCGGCGGCGGCCCGGTCAGCGCGGGGGGAGGGAGCAAGGAGCTCAGCGGCCAGACCCTCAACGTGGCCGGTGTGTGGTCGGGCGCCGAGCAGAAGAACTTCCAGAAGGTGCTGGACGCCTTCACCGCGAAGACCGGCGCGAAGACGCAGTTCACCTCGACCGGCGACAACGTCTCCACCGTCGTCGGCAGCAAGATCGAGGGCGGCAACGCCCCCGACGTGGTGATGGTCCCGCAGCTCGGGGTGTTGCGGCAGTTCGCCGAGGAGAAGTGGCTGACGCCGCTCTCCCCGGCCACCGTGAAGGCCGTCGACGCCAACTACGCGCCGGTGTGGAAGGAGTACGGCTCCGTCGACGGCAAGCTCTACGGCCTGTACTTCAAGGCCGCCCACAAGTCGACCGTCTGGTACAGCCCGGACGCCTTGGAGCAGGCGGGCGTCACGCCCCCGAAGACGTACGAGGAGATGCTGAAGGCGGGGCAGGCGGTCTCCGACTCGGGTCTGCCGGCCTTCGCGGTCGCCGGTGAGGACGGCTGGACGCTCACCGACTGGTTCGAGAACGTCTACCTCTCCCAGGCCGGGCCCGAGAAGTACGACCAGCTCGCCCGGCACGAGATCAAGTGGACCGACCCCACGGTCGTCAAGGCGCTCACCACGCTCGGCGCGCTCTTCTCCGACAAGAAGCTGATCGCGGGCGGCCAGAAGGGCGCGCTCGCCACCGACTTCCCGGGCTCCGTCGAGAAGGTCTTCGGCCCGGAGCCGGAGGCCGGGATGGTGTACGAGGGCGACTTCGTCGCCGGGATCGCCAAGGACCAGTTCGGGAGGAAGATCGGCGAGGACGCGCGGTTCTTCCCCTTCCCGGCGGTCGCGGGCGGCAAGGCGCCGGTGGTCAGCGGCGGCGACGCGGCCGTCGTCCTGAAGGACGGCAAGAACCAGAAGGCCGCCATGGCGTTCCTGGAGTTCCTCGCGACGCCGGAGGCGGCCGCCGCGTGGGCCGGGGCGGGCGGTTTCCTCTCCCCCAACAAGGAGCTGGACCTCGAAGCGTACGGGGACGACACGCTGCGCGAGACCGCCAAGTCGTTGATCGCGGCCGGGGATGCGGTGCGCTTCGACATGTCGGACCAGGCCCCGGCGGCGTTCGGCGGCACGAAGGGCGCGGGCGAGTGGAAGCTGCTGCAGGACTTCCTGCGCGACCCGAAGGACCCGGCGGCCACGGCGGCGGCGCTGGAGGCCGCGGCGGCCAAGGCGTACAAGCCGAACAAGGGCTGAGGCGAGGGTCATGAGCACACTCACCGCCCCTCCCCCGCCCGTCGCCAAGAGCGGGCCGGGCGGGCCCCGGCCCGCGGACGGCCGGGCCCGCGCCCGGCGGCGCCGCCGGACCATCGCCGTGGTGTTCGTCCTGCCCGCGCTGCTGCTGCTCGGCGCGCTGGTCGTCTACCCCGTGGTCTTCTCGGTCGGGCGCAGCTTCTTCGACGCGTCCGGCACCCGGTTCGTCGGCGGCGGCAACTACGCGGAGATGTTCCGTGACCCGGCGACGCTCACCGCCCTGCGCAACAGCGCGATCTGGGTGGTCGTCGCGCCGACGCTGCTGACCGGGCTCGGCCTGATGCTCGCCGTGCTGGTGGAGAAGGTCCGCTGGGCCACCGCCTTCAAACTGCTGCTGTTCATGCCGATGGCGGTCTCCTTCCTGGCGGCGGGCATCATCTTCCGGCTGGCGTACGAGGAGGACCCCGACAAGGGCGTGCTCAACGCGGCGGTGGTCGGGGTGCACGGCGTCTTCGAGGACTCCTCCTCCTACCCGGCGGCCCGGCCCCGGGAGGACGGGGGCCTGGACCGGGCGCCGGACGGCTCGTACCGCACCGCCGAACCGGTGGCGCCCGGCGCGACGGTGGCGCTCGGCCTCGTCGGCGTACCGCCCAAGGAGCTGCCGGCGGAGGCGAAGGCCGCGGCCGCGGGGCCGGAGCCTGGCCCCCGTGAGGTGCGCGGCACCGTCTACCTGGACTTCACACCCGGCGGCGGGGGGCGCCCGGGCGTGGTGGACGCCGCCGAGCGGGGTCTGCCGGGGATGACGGTCGAGGCGGTACGGGACGGCAAGGCCGTCGCCACCGCGACCACGGCGGCCGACGGCTCGTTCCGCCTCGCGGACCTGGGCCCGGGCGCGTACACCGTGCGGCTGCCCGCGGCGAACTTCGCGCCGCCGTACGAGGGCGTCTCCTGGCTCGGCCCGGCGCTCGTCACGCCGGCGATCATCGGTGCGTACCTGTGGATCTGGACGGGCTTCGCCATGGTGCTGATCGGCGCCGGGCTGTCGTCGCTGCCGCGCGACTGCCTGGAGGCGGCGCGGATGGACGGCGCCAACGAGTGGCAGGTGTTCCGGCGGATCACCGTGCCGCTGCTGGCGCCCGTGCTGACGGTGGTCTTCGTGACGCTCGTGATCAATGTGATGAAGGTCTTCGACCTGATCTACATCATCGCGCCGGGCCCGGTGCAGGAGGACGCCACCGTGCTGGCCACCCAGATGTGGCTGGTGTCCTTCGGCGGCGGCAACGACCAGGGGCTCGGCAGCGCGCTGGGCGTGCTGCTCCTGCTGCTGGTGATCCCGGCGATGGTGTTCAACGTCCGCCGTTTCCGGAGGAGTCAGTCATGAGCGCGAACACCGTACCGGCACCGGCACCGGCTCGGAGCGGCGGCAGGCTGCGCCGGTGGCTGGGGAACAGCCTGGTGCAGGCGTTCCTGGCGCTGGTGGGCCTGATCTGGATCACCCCGGTCGCCGGGCTGCTGCTGTCGTCGCTGCGCTCGGCGCGGGACAGCGCGTCGAGCGGCTGGTGGACGGCGCTGGCCGAGCCGGGGCAGCTGTCGCTGGCCAACTACGCGACGCTGCTGGACAACGCGGGCATCACGCGGGCCTTCTGGAACACCGTGCTGATCTCGGTCCCGACGACCGTGCTGGTCGTGGTGGTGGCGGCGCTGGCCGGGTACGCCTTCGCCTGGCTGGAGTTCCCGGGCCGGGACTGGATCTTCCTGCTGGTGGTGGCCCTGCTGGTGGTGCCGGTGCAGGTGGGCCTGCTGCCGGTGGCGAAGCTCTTCGGGCAGCTGGGGCTGTTCGGCACGATCCCGGGCGTGGTGCTGTTCCACGTGGCGTACGGACTGCCGTTCGCGATCTTCCTGCTGCGCAACTACTTCGCCGACATCCCGCGCGAGATGCTGGAGGCGGCGCGGATGGACGGCGGGGGCGAGTGGCGCATCTTCACCCGGCTCGTCCTTCCGGTGGGCCGCCCGGCGATCGCGAGCCTGGCGATCTTCCAGTTCCTGTGGGTGTGGAACGACATGCTGGTGGCCCTCCTCTTCGCCGACTCCTCGTCGCAGCCGCTGACGGTGGAACTGCAGTCGCAGGTGCGGCAGTTCGGCTCCAACATCGATGTGCTGGCGCCGGGGGCGTTCCTGTCCCTGGTGGTGCCGGTGGTCGTCTTCTTCGCCTTCCAGCGGCACTTCGTGCAGGGGGTGATGGCGGGCTCGGTGAAGTGACACCGCCCGCAAACCCCGGGAGGGACACCCCCTCCCGGGGTTTCCGCGTCAGAAGACCGGCAGCGCGGTGAGCGTCGTACTGTCGCGCACGAAGACGCGGTGGGCATCGCCCACCATCCAGCAGCGGTCGGGTTTCCGCAGGCCGCGGAAGCCCCAGATCGTCCCGGTGGTGTCCTCGCGGTGGCGGACCGCCGCCCCGGCCTCCGTCCTGGTCCCGTCGACCTCGAACATCCAGAAGCCGTTGCCTTGGAGGACCAGCGGGGTGCGGGGGTGCCCTTCCAGGAGGAGGCCCCAGGCCCAGGTGACGGTCTTGCCCGTGCGGACGTCGAAGCGCAACGGGGATCCCAGCGCGGCCACGTAGACAAGGCCGCCGTGCAGCGCCGGCGGCCCCCAGCGCATCGGCGTGCCGTCCTGCCGCGAGAGGTCCGCGATCCACTGCTGCTTGCCGGTGGTGATGTCCACGGCCCTGAAGCGGTGGCCCGAGAGGAAGAGCGTACGGCCCGACGCCAGGGTCTCCACCCGCTCGTCGGACTCCTGGCCCACCTTCCAGACCGTGCGGCCGTCGCCGGTGTCGAGGACGGTGACGTCACCGGCCTTGGTGGTGACGGCCAGGCAGCCCTCGGACACCGTGCCGCGGGGCTCGGCTTCCCGCCCGAGGGCGGTGTCGAGGCGCACGGTCCAGCGGAGGCGGCCGTCGGAGCGGCCGACGGCACGCACCCGGTCGTCCTCGGTGGCCACGTACACCGCGTCGTCGTCCACGCCGAGGATCGAGGACGCCTCGGCCGGCGCCGTCCACTTCGGTTGGCCGGTGGAGGCGACGAAGGTCAGCAGCGTGCCGTCCGCGCCGATCCCCGCGACCAGCCGGTCGGAGAGCGACGCGTAGCGGCGCTCGGCCCTGGCCTCGGGCGCGGTCCAGCGGCGCTTGCCGTCGACGACGCCGTACGCCGTGATGCCGCCGTCCGCGGTGCCGGCCACCACGACGTCCCCGGCCGGGAGGGGTCCCGGGGAGCCCTCGGCGAGGACGTCCTTCAGCGTCCAGAGGGGCTCGGGCGACTGCCCGATGACGAAGTCCCCCTTCTTGGCGTCCAGCAGCCGGCCCGGGGGCGCTTTCACGGCGGGCGGGATGTCGAAGAGCTCGTCGGTGCGGCGGGGTCTCGTGCTCCACCAGACCGCCGCCGCGCCTCCCGCCGCGAGGACGGCGCCGCCCGCCGCGGCCGTCGTCAGGAGACGGCGGCGCGACACGGGGCGCGGGGTCTGGGTGGTGGCGCCCGGCACTGTCGAGGTGAGCGTTCGCAGGCCGAGTTCCCGCGTGGTGATGTCCTGGGCGATCGGGCCGTGCCGCCACACGCGGTTCGCCCCACGGGGCGGGGCGGCCATGCGGACGAGGTCCTGCGGGGTGGGCCGAGCCGTGGGGTCCTTGGCGAGACAGGGCTCGATCAGCGGCCGCAGGGCGGGCGGCACGCGGTCCAGGCGCGGGGCGCCGTGGACGACCTCGTACTGGACGGCGGCGATGTTGGCGCCCTCGTACGCCCGCTGCCCGCTCGCCGCGTGGACGAGGACCGCGCCGAGCGAGAAGACGTCGGCGGACGGGCCGACCCGGTGCCCCAGGACCTGCTCGGGCGCGCCGAAGCCGGGGGTGACCGGGACCTGTCCGGTGGTGGTGAGGGTGAGGCCGTGTTCGGGGCGGGCGATGCCGAAGTCGATGACGCGGGGGCCGCCCGACGTCAGCACGATGTTGGCCGGCTTGAGGTCGCGGTGGACGAGACCGGCGGCGTGGATGTCGTGCAGGGTGCGCGCGAGCGCTTCGGCGAGGGCGCGCACGGCGGGCTCGTCGAGCGGTCCGTACGCGCGGACCGCCTGCTCCAGCGTCGGGCCGGTGAGGAACTCGCTCGCGATCCACGGGCGCCCGCCCTCCGTCCGCGCGTCGAGGACCCTGGCCACGCCGGGGCTCAAGACGGCCTGGGCCATCCGCGCCTCGCGGACGAACCGCTGGGCGAGGTTCTGGTCGTGCGACAGGTGGGGGTGCAGCACCTTCACCGCCGCGGCCCGGCCCTCGCCGTCCTGGCCGACGTAGACCTTGCCCATGCCGCCTTCCCCCAGCACACCGAGCAGGCGGTACGGGCCGAGGCGGACCGGATCTCCGAATTGCAGCGGGTTCATGGCGGTGATCAGTGCTCTCCGTGGTTCATCGCAGCGGGTATCCGGCTACGGAGGACGGGCCCACGGCGATGAGCCGCTGGGCGGATTCATGGGTGTAGTAGCGGGCCGGGGCGGCCTTGACCGTGTCCTTGGGGGCGCCGGTGCGCAGGTCGGCGGCCACGAGTCCGGAGGGTGAGGGGCTGTAGACCTCGGCTCGGCCGACGACGGGCGGGTAGGCGAGCTCGGTCTCCGCGACCCGGCGGGCCTTCTGCGCCCACAGCGCCTTCCCGTCGCCTGCCGAGAGGGCGACCAGGCCGCGCCCTTCCTCGACGGCGTACGCGACGCCGTTCCTCACGGTGGGCGGCCCGAACCGGGCGCGTGGCGTCGCTCCTTCGTGGCGCCAGGCCACGGCGCCGCTGCGCAGGTCCAGGGCCTGCAGGCGTCCGGTCGCAGGGTAGACGTGCTGGTCGTCCACGGTGAGGACGGCGCGCGTGAAGGGCCCGCCGGGGCCACCGAGCGGGGTGCTCCAGCGCACCTTGCCGGTGCCGGCGTCGCGCACGACCAGGCTCAGGTCACCCTGCTCCGATTGCTGTACGAGCACGAGGAGTTCGCCTCTGACCTCGGCGGCGAGGAAGTGGAGGCGCTCAGTGGCGTCGGACCGCGCGGGGAGCGGTTCGGCCCAGAGCTGCTTTCCCGTCCTGCTGTCGAGGGCCGCGAGGAACCACGCCTGGTCCTTGCGGAACTCCCGCACGGACTGGGGGCCGCGGCAGGCGGCCACGTACACGGCGCCGCGCCCGGCGCACAGCAGTTGCGTACCGAGGGGCACGCCGCTCAGGTCCGTGGGTCCCGCGAGCGGGTCCGTCAGTTCGCCCGTCGCGGGGTCGACGGTGGCGACGCGCAGTGGCTCGCCCTCGGAGGCGTAGTCCAGGGCGAGGACGTGCTCGCCGTCGGCGGCCACGCGGTGCGGGAGCACCGACGGCTCGTTCGCCCAGCGGACCGTGCCGGTGCGCGGGTCGATGCCCTGGAGGGAGTTGCCGTGGTACGAGGCGATGACCAGGTCCTTGAGGAGGATCGCCGCGGGCGGCAGGAGATCGGGGCTGCCCTGGGCCTCGACCTGCCAGAGGAGCTCCCAGCGGGGCCCGGACGCGGCGGTGTCCGCCGGCTTCGGCGCGGCGTTCCCGCCGCTCCCCTCGTTCCCCCGGTTCCCCAGCCAGGCCCACGCACCGGCCCCCGCCGCGGCCAGGCCCGCGATGGAGCCGCCGCTCAGCGCGAGGAGCCTGCGGCGGGAGAGGCCGGTTCCACGGCCCGGCGCGGGGGCCGCGGCGGTGGCGGTGGCGGCGACGGTCTCGTGCGCCGGGGGCGGCAGGCGCGTGGGGCGCACGTGCCAGACCGCCGCCGAGCGGCGGGCGATCTCCATGAGGAGCGGTTCGGGGAGGCACTCGGCGAAGTACTCCGGCTCGGTACCGAGTCGGGCGGCCAGCTCCATGGTGGAGGGGCGCTGGGCGGGGTCCTTGGCGAGGCAGTGGGAGAGGGCGGGGAGCAGGGCTTCGGGGACGCCGGACAGGTCCGGTTCGGCGTAGCGCACCCGGTAGAGGACGTCGGCGGGCTGCCCGGTGCCGAAGGGGCCGTGGCCCGTGGCGGCGTGGACGAGGACGCTCGCCAGGGCGAACACGTCGCCCGCCGGGGTGTGTTCCTGGCCAGTTGCCTGCTCGGGGGACATGAAGGCCGGGGTGCCGGCGGCCGCGCCCGTACGGGTCAGATGGGCGTCGCCGATCGCCCGCGCGATGCCGAGGTCGATGACCTTGGGGCCTTCGGCGGTGACCATGATGTTGGACGGCTTGAGGTCGCGGTGGACCACTTCCGAGGCGTGCAGCCGGGCCAGCGCCCGGCACAGTCCGGCGCCGAGCGCGCGGACCGCCGGTTCGGGGAGGGGGCCGAAGGAGGCGACGGCTTCGTCGAGGGGCGGCCCCAGCAGGTACTCCGTCGCCATCCACGGCGTCGCGGCCAGCGGGTCGGCGTCGAAGACGCGGGCGCCGTGGACGCCCCCGATGACGCGCGCCGCGTCGACTTCGAGGCGGAAGCGGGTACGGAAGGCGGGGTCGCCGGCGATGTGGGCGTGCACCGTCTTCAGGGCCGCGGTGCGGCCGTTGAGGGAGCGTGCGAGGTAGACGGTGCCCATGCCACCGCCGCCCAGGCGGGCGATGAGGCGGTAGGCGCCCAGTTGGCGCGGGTCGTCGTGCATGAGCGGCGAGAACATGGGGTGCGTCAGTCCAGGGCGGTCGCGGGCGGGGCGGGGGCGGGGGCGGCGGTCACGGTGACGGCCGCGGCGGACCCGCCCGCCGTGGAGGGCGTGGCGGCTTCTGCGGCGAGTACCTGCGCCGCCTGCCGGGCGAGGGCGACGACCACCCGGGCGGGCAAGGGCGTCGGATGGCCCGCCGTGTCGAGGACCGTGGGTACGGGGCTCGTCGGGGAGCCGGACGGTCCGGGCGACGCGAAGGCGGCGTGCGCCTGGTGGGCGGTCGGCCGGCCGGCGGGGTCACGGGCGAGGCAGCCCGCGATCAGGTTCCGCAGGGAAGGGGGGAGTTCGGCGTTCTCGGGCACGGTGTGCCCGGTGCTCGCGTACGCCAGGACCGCGCCCAGGCCGTACAGGTCGCCGGGCGGGCGGGGCCGGCCGCCGGAGGCCTGCTCCGGCGCCAGGCTGCCGGGCTCCAGGCCGGGCAGGCCCCAGCGCCGCTCGCCGTCGGGCGCGGCCGCGCGTACGGCTCCGAAGGCGGTCAGCCGGACGCCTTCGGCGGTGATGAGCACGGCGGACGGGGAGAGTCCGGCATGGGCGACCCCTTGGTCGTGGAGGGCGGCCAGCGTCCGGGCGAGGGCGGCGCCCAGGGAGCGGACGGCCGGCTCCGGCAGCGGACCGCCGTGCGCGTCGAGCGCCGCGGGCAGCGCGAGCGCGGGCACGTACGGGGCGGCGCGCCACGGGAGTCGGCCGTCCCGGCCGGTCCAGGTGACGCCCAGCAGCCCGGGCGCGGTGTGGCGGCGCGCGTTCTCGGCCTCGGCCCACCAGCGGTCCGGGTCGGCGTCGGCTCGGGGGACGGCGAGGAGGACGGTGTCGTCCCCCGAGGCGCTGCGCGCGAGGTAGCGGCGTTCCGGGACGGCCGGCCGGGCGGTCTCGGGGTCGAGTGCCCCGAGCACCAGATAGGGGCCGATCCGCACCGGATCGTCCTGACGCGGGCGTTCCATGTGCGATCCCCCTCGTACCGTGCGCCGAGCCCGGTGAGTCTAACCGGATGTCAGTTCGGCGGGGCCGAGGGGGCGGTGGCGTGCGAGGTCCGTCAGCGGATCGGCATGCCCGACAGCGTACGGGCGATGACCAGGCGCTGGATCTCGCTGGTGCCCTCGAAGATCGTGTAGATCGCGGCGTCGCGGTGCATGCGCTCCACCGGGTACTCACGGGTGTAGCCGTTGCCGCCGAGGATCTGGACGGCCTGGGCCGTGACCTTCTTGGCGACCTCGCTCGCGTACAGCTTGGACATGGAGCCCTCGGCGGAGGTGAACGGCTTGCCGGTGGTGGCCATCCAGGAGGCGCGCCACACCAGGAGGCGGGCGGCGTCGATCTGGGTGCGCATGTCGGCGAGCTGGAAGGCGACGCCCTGGTTGTCGATGATCGGGCGGCCGAACTGCTCGCGGGTCTTGGCGTAGTCGAGCGCCACTTCGTACGCGGCGCGGGCGGTGCCGACGGCCATGGCGCCGACGGCGGGGCGGGAGGCCTCGAAGGTGGCCATGGCGGCGTTCTTCACACGCTCGCCCTCGTCCTTGCCGGCCTGCCTGGCCTTCTCGCGGGCGCGGGCGAGGCGCTCGTCCAGCTTCTCCTTGCCGCCGAGGAGGCAGGAGCCGGGGACGCGTACGCCGTCGAGGACGACCTCGGCGGTGTGGGAGGCGCGGATGCCGTGCTTCTTGAACTTCTGGCCCTGGGAGAGGCCGGGGGTGTTCGGCGGGACGATGAAGGACGCGTGGCCCTTGGAACCGAGCTCGGGGTCGACGACGGCGACGACGACGTGGACGTTGGCGATGCCGCCGTTGGTGGCCCAGGTCTTGGTGCCATTGAGGACCCACTCGTCCGCGGCCTCGTCGTACACGGCGCGGGTACGCATCGAGGCGACGTCCGAGCCGGCGTCGGGTTCGGAGGAGCAGAAGGCGGCGACCTTGACGTCGTCGGCGTCGCCGTACATCTGCGGTATCCAGGTGCCGATCTGCTCCTCGGTGCCGTTGGCGAGGACGCCGACGGCCGCGAGGCCGGTGCCGACGATGGACAGGGCGATGCCCGCGTCGCCCCAGAAGAGCTCCTCCATCGCCATCGGGATGCCGAGGCCCGTGGGGTCGAAGAACTGCTGGGCGTAGAAGTCGAGGGAGTAGATGCCGACCTTGGCCGCCTCCTGGATGATCGGCCAGGGGGTCTCCTCACGCTCGTCCCACTCGGCCGCCGCCGGGCGCATCACGTTCTCGGCGAAACCGTGCAGCCAGTCGCGTACCTGCTTCTGGTCGTCGTTGAGGTCGAGCGTGAACTCGGCGGCCATGTTGCCTCCCAGGATGTTACTAACGGTAACCGCAGTCTGTTACCGGTAAGTAGCCGCTGTCAACCGGCAGCGGCGCGCGGGCGGGTGTTACGTTGCGCAAAGCCTCAGGACATCGCACGGGCGGGGAGAATCACTATGGACACCACACACCGGACCGACCAACAGCGGTCGGCCGACCAGCGGCGACGCGAACTGCTCGAGGCCGCCGACCGCGTGGTGCTCCGCGACGGGCCCCAGGCGTCGATGAACGCCATCGCCGCGGAGGCGGGCATCACCAAGCCGATCCTCTACCGCCACTTCGGCGACAAGGGCGGCCTGTACCGCGCCCTCGCCAAGCGTCACACGGACGCCCTGCTGGCCGCGCTGCGCGCCGCGCTGGACGCGCCGGCCGACCGGCGCCGGCGGGTGGAGGCGACGCTCGACACCTACCTCGCCGCGATCGAGGCGCGCCCGCAGGTGTACCGCTTCCTGATGCACCCGGCGGAGGAGTCCGGCCAGACGCCTGAGCAGGGCTTCGACGTCGGCCGCCACTCGGCGCCGCTGCTGCGCCGCATGGGCGAGGAGCTCGCGGAGGTCATCGCGGAGCGCATAGACCTGGGCCCGGGCAGCGAGGCGCTGGCGCGGGTGTGGGGCCACGGCATCGTCGGCATGATGCACGCGGCGGGTGACTGGTGGCTCGGCGAACGGCCGTGCTCGCGGGAGGACTTGGTGCGGGGCCTGGCGGACCTGCTGTGGGGCCGCCTGGCGGAGGTCGACGACCGCGAGGGCGGGCCCGGGTTCTAGGGGCGGGGCCGAAACTCAGCCCCGCCGGCGATTGAGGCGCGGGGGTCCGGGGGCGGAGCCCCCGGTTACGGGAAGGGGCGGGTAGGGGATAAAGCGCCGCGCAGCGGCGTCCTCAGCGCTCCCGCGTCCACGGCGCGCGGCGCGCCGCCCGCAGGGCCTTGGCCCGGCGCCAGCCGGTGAGGCGGTCGGGGTACACCATGCCCTCCAGGTGGTCGCACTCGTGCTGGAGGCAGCGGGCGAAGAAGCCCGTGCCCTCCACCCGCACCGGCGCGCCCAGCCGGTCCACGCCCTCGACCACCGCGTGGTCGTAGCGCTCCGTGCCCGCCTCCAGGCCCGGCAGCGAGAGGCAGCCCTCCAGGCCGCGGACCGTCACCCCGTCCGCCTCGACCAGCCGCGGGTTGACGACGTGGCCGAGGTGCCGGACATCGTCGTCATCCGGGCAGTCGTAGACGAACACTTGCAAACCGACACCGACCTGGTTCGCCGCGAGGCCGACGCCCTCGGCGGCGTACATCGTCGCGAACATGTCCTCGACGAGCCGGGACAGCTCGGGCCCGAAGTCGGTGACGGGCTCGCAGGGCGTGTGCAGCACCGGTTCGCCGAGCAGTGTCATGGCTCGTACGCGACCGGAACTGCCGGGGATCGGGCGGTTTCGCATGGCGTCAGCGTACGTTCCGCGTGGTTTGAGCGCGGTTTCCGCGTAGGTTCGGCCGTCGCCCGACCGTTTCGGCAGGTGGCGCGGTTCGGGCGCCCGGGCGGATCTCGATAGGCTGAGCCCGGACCCACGCTAGGAGGAACAAGGACGATGGCAGGCAACACGGAGCCGCTGTCGCCGCGCGCCAAGCTGGCCGTGACGGCAGGAAAGGCCGCAGCGGCGGTGTCGCGTGCTGCGGGACGCGGCAGCGGATCGGTGATCGGCGGCAAGGTGGCGCTCAAGCTCGACCCCGACCTGCTGGGGCGGCTGGCGCAGCACCTGGACGTCGTCCTGGTGTCGGCGACCAACGGCAAGACGACCACGACCCGGCTGATCGCCGAGGCCCTGCGCGCCAGCGGCCCGGTCGTCTCGAACGCGCTCGGCGCGAACATGCCCGCGGGCATCACCTCCGCGCTCGCCGGCGGCTCGGACGCCAAGTACGGCGTCATCGAGGTCGACGAGAAGTACCTGGCCGGTGTCGCGCGCGACACCGAGCCGAAGGCGGTCGCGCTGCTCAACCTCTCCCGCGACCAGCTGGACCGCGCCGCGGAGACCCGCATGCTGGCGGAGAAGTGGCGCGAGGGGCTGGCCGGCTCGAAGGCGGTCGTGATCGCCAACGCCGACGACCCGCTGGTGGTGTGGGCCGCGTCGTCCTCCGCCAACGTGGTGTGGGTGGCCGCTGGTCAGGAGTGGAAGGACGACGCCTGGTCGTGCCCCGCCTGCGGCGGTGTCATGCAGCGCCCGGGCGACGACTGGTTCTGCGGCGAGTGCGGCTTCCGCCGCCCCGCCCCCAGCTGGGCGCTGAGCGGCGACCACGTGCTCGACCCGCACGGCTCGGCCTGGCCGATCCACCTCCAGCTGCCCGGTCGCGCCAACAAGGCGAACGCCGCCACGTCGGCCGCGGTCGCCGCGGTCTTCGGCGTACCGCCGCAGGTGGCGCTGGAGCGCATGTACCAGGTGCAGGCGGTGGCCGGACGGTACGACGTGGTGTCGTTCCTCGGCCGGGACCTGCGGCTGCTGCTCGCGAAGAACCCCGCGGGCTGGCTCGAAACGTTTTCGCTGATCGACGCGCCGCCGACGCCGGTGATCCTGGCCGTCAACGCCCGCGGCGCCGACGGCACCGACACGTCCTGGCTCTGGGACGTCGACTACCCGAGGCTCGCCGGGCACCCGATCTTCGTGATCGGTGACCGCCGCCTCGACCTGGCGGTGCGCCTGGACGTCGCGGGCCTGGACTTCCGGGTGTGCGACACCATCGACGAGGCCGTCCAGCTGGCTCCGCCCGGCCGGATCGAGCTCATCGCGAACTACACCGCGTTCCAGGACGTACGCCGCCGCGTCGGCAACTGAGCACGAGCGATCGAGAGCCTCGAAGGACATGAGCATGAGCGACAGCAGTCTGCGGCTGGTGTGGGTCTACCCGGACCTGCTCAGCACGTACGGAGACCAGGGCAACGCGCTGGTGGTGGAGCGCCGCGCCCGGCAGCGCGGCCTGGACGTGCACCGGGTGGACGTCCGCAGCGACCAGCCCATCCCGACGTCCGGTGACATCTACCTGATCGGCGGCGGTGAGGACCGGCCGCAGCGGCTCGCGGCCGAGCGGCTGCGGCGTGACGGCGGGCTGAACCGCGCCGCCGAGAACGGCGCCATCATCTTCTCGGTGTGCGCCGGGTACCAGATCCTCGGCCACGAGTTCATCAACGACCTGGGCGAGCGCGAGCCCGGCCTCGGCCTCATCGACGTCATCTCGACGCGCGGCGAGGGCGAGCGGTGCGTCGGCGACGTGCTGGCCGACATCGACCCTCGCCTGGGCCTGCCCCAGCTGACGGGCTTCGAGAACCACCAGGGCATCACCCACCTCGGCCCGACCGCCCGCCCGTTCGCCCGGACCGTGTACGGCAAGGGCAACGGCACCGGGGACGGCACCGAAGGCGCGTACAACGACACCGTCTTCGGGACGTACATGCACGGGCCGGTCATGGCGCGCAACCCGCAGATCGCGGACCTGCTGCTGAAGCTGGCCCTCGATGTGAACGCGCTGCCGCCGACCGACGACCGGTGGTACGAGGCGCTGCGCGCCGAGCGGATCGCGGCGGCGAGCCAGCCCGCCTGAGCGGGCGTCCGCTCGTCTGGCGGGGGGTCAATTGTCTGTTCCTCTGAAGAACGTCCAGTGGACGGACGCACGGTTCGGCCCCGTCACCCAACGCCGGTAGGGTGGCGGGGATCCAACCGGACGACGTGGTCCGGGAGTCGGCCCACGTTGCAAAGGTATTTCGGGCTATGCGCATTGGTGTGCTCACCTCCGGCGGCGACTGCCCCGGTCTGAACGCCGTCATCCGTTCCGTCGTGCACCGCGCCGTCGTCGACCACGGCGACGAGGTCATCGGTTTCCACGACGGGTGGAAGGGCCTCCTGGAGTGCGACTACCGCAAGCTCGACCTCGACGCGGTGGCCGGCATCCTGGCCCGCGGCGGCACGATCCTCGGGTCGTCCCGCGTCCAGCCGGCGCACCTCGTCGACGGTGTCGAGCGCGCCAAGGGGTACGTCGCCGAGCTCGGTCTCGACGCGATCATCCCCATCGGCGGCGAGGGCACCCTCAAGGCCGCCAACCTGCTCTCCCAGGCGGGGCTGCCCATCGTCGGCGTGCCGAAGACCATCGACAACGACATCGCGTCGACCGACGTCACCTTCGGTTTCGACACGGCCGTCGGCGTCGCCACGGAGGCGCTGGACCGGCTGAAGACGACCGCCGAGTCGCACCAGCGGGTGCTGATCGTCGAGGTCATGGGCCGGCACACCGGCTGGATCGCGCTGCACTCGGGCATGGCGGCCGGCGCCCACGCCATCGTCGTCCCCGAGCGGCCCTTCGACATCGAGGAGCTCACCGCCCGGGTCGGCGAGCGGTTCCGCGCGGGCAAGCGCTTCGCGATCGTGGTGGTGGCCGAGGGGGCCAAGCCGCGTGAGGGCACGATGGCCTTCGACGAGGGCGGCAAGGACATCTACGGCCACGAGCGGTTCGCGGGTGTGGCCCAGCAGCTCGCGGGTGAGCTGGAGCGGCGCCTCGGCAAGGAGGCGCGCGCGGTGATCCTCGGGCACGTCCAGCGGGGCGGCACGCCGACGGCGTACGACCGGGTCCTCGCGACCCGCTTCGGCTGGCACGCGGTGGAAGCGGCGCACCGGGGCGAGTTCGGCATGCTGACCGCGCTGCGCGGCACGGACATCGTGATGGTGCCGCTGGCGCAGGCGGTGGAGACCCTGAAGACGGTGCCCGCCGAGCGGTACGACGAGGCCGAGACCGTCCTCTGACCATCCGCTGACCCTCCGCTTGAAACGTGAAACCTGAACGAACCGCCCCCGGTCGCAGACGCGGCCGGGGGCGGTTCTAGTCTTGTCCCCGCAAGCGGACAACCCCGTACGAATCAGGAGCCGGCGGATGGATCATCACAGCGGGCACGGCATGCCGATGGACCTTCCGCCGTTCACGCTGGGGCGGGCGCTCGCGTACTCGCCGGACACCTTCTTCCTGGTCGGCTGCCTGTTGGTGCTCGGCCTGTACGGGTGGGGCGTCGTCCGGCTGCGCAGGCGCGGCGACTCCTGGCCGGTCGGCCGGATCGTGTTCTTCACCGTCGGCGTGCTGACCGTGGCGCTGGTGATGTGCACCAAGCTGAACGACTACGGCATGGTCATGTTCAGCGTGCACATGGTGCAGCACATGGTCGTCAGCATGCTGTCGCCGATCCTGCTGCTGCTCGGCGCGCCTGTCACGCTGGCGCTGCGCGCGCTGCCGGTCGCGGCGCGGCGCGGTGGCAAGGGGCCGCGCGAGCTGCTGCTGGCCCTGCTGCACAGCCGCTACCTGCGGGTCGTCACGCACCCGGCGTTCACGATCCCGCTGTTCATCGCGAGCCTGTACGGGCTGTACTTCACGCCGCTGTTCGACTTCCTGATGGGCTCGAAGCCGGGGCACATCGCGATGATGGTGCACTTCCTCGCGGTCGGCCTGGTGTTCTTCTGGCCGATCATGGGCGTGGACCCGGGCCCGCACCGGCCGGGCTACGTGATGCGGATGCTGGAGCTGTTCGCGGGCATGCCGTTCCACGCCTTCTTCGGGATCGCGCTGATGATGGCGTCGGAGCCGATGGTCGACGCGTACCGGAACCCGCCGGCCTCGCTGGGCATCGACGCCCTCACGGACCAGAGCGCGGCGGGCGGCATCGCCTGGGCGTTCAGCGAGATCCCCTCCGTGCTGGTGCTGATCGCGCTGGTGTACCAGTGGTACCGCTCCGAGCAGCGGCAGGCGGTCCGCAAGGACCGGGCGGCCGACCGGGACGGCGGCAAGGAGCTGGAGGCGTACAACGCCTACCTGGCGTCGCTGCACGCGCGCGGCCGGTAGCGGGGCCGCCAGGGCGCCTCCCGGCGGGTCGTGCGCGGCGGTAGCGCTGTGGGTGGCAGTGGGGCGACCATGGCCGTACGGCCCGTCGGCCCCACGGCCCAGGCCGGGAGGAGGGCACGCATGTCCAGACACACGTCCAGTCCCGCGAAGACGATGGGGGCGCTCACCGTCGGCGCGCTGGTGCTGACCACGGCGTACACGGTGGCGCTCGGCAGCAACGGCTGGCTCTGGTTCGGGTGGGTCGTGCTCGGCCTGCTGACCCTCGGCGTCATCGCCCTCAGGGACACGTAGGGCCCTCAGGGACACCTAGGACTGCTCCGCAGGCGGCTTCCGGCGGCCCGATGCCCGCCGCCGGAGCGCCGCGGCCGCGCCCAGGACCAGGCCGACGGCGAGCACGAGGAGCCCGCGCAGCCACACCTGGGCCTCGATCCGGGTGGCGAGCAGGACGCACGAGGCCGCGCCGAGGACCGGCAGGACGACCGGCGCCCGGAAGTGGCCCGGGGTGCCGCCGGTGTCCCGGCGCAGGACCAGGACGGCGGTGTTGACCAGGAAGAAGACCACCAGCAGGAGCAGCACCAGGGTGGCGGCGAGGGTCTCGACGCTGCCCGTGACCGCCAGCAGCATCGAGAGCGCGGTGGTGGCCGCGATGGCCACCCACGGCGTACGCCGCCCGGGCAGCACCCGCGTGAGGAGAGCGGGCAGCAGCCCGTCGCGGGCCATACCGTAGGTGAGGCGCGAGGACATGATGCCGGTGAGCAGCGCGCCGTTGGCGACGGCGACGAGCGCGATCGCGCTGAACAGCCACAGCGGCACGCCGCCCGCCGCCCTGACCACCTCGAGGAGCGGGCCGCTGGACTGCGCCAGGGTGCTGGTGGGGACGGCGGCCGATGCCGCGATGCCGACGAGGACGTACACGCCGCCGGCCGTGGCGAGCGCGCCGAACAGGGCGCGCGGGTAGGAGCGGCGGGGGTCGCGGGTCTCCTCGGCGACGTTGACGGAGGTCTCGAAGCCGACGAAGGAGTAGTACGCCAGCACCGCGCCGCTCAGGACGGCCGACGCCGCGCCCTTCTCCGCGGTGCCCAGCCGGGTGAGCCGGCCGGGGTCGCCGTCGCCGCGCAGCAGGAGCCAGGCGCCGAGCACGATGATGATCACCAGACCGCTCACCTCGACGAGGGTGGCGACGACGTTGGCGCGGGTGGACTCGCGGATGCCGCGCGCGTTGAGCAGGGCCAGGGCCGCCAGGAACAGGACCGCGACCAGCGCGACCGGGACGGTGGCGAAGGCGGCGAGGTAGTCGCCCGCGAAACCCCGGGCCAGTGCGGCGACCGAGACGACACCGGCGGCCAGCATGCAGAACCCCGCGAGGAAGCCGGCGAAGGGCCCGTAGGCGCGGGTGACGTAGTGCGAGGCGCCACCGGCGCGCGGGTACTTGGTGGCGAGTTCCGCGTACGACGCCGCCGTGAGCAGGGCCAGGGCGAGTGCGACGGTCAGCGGCACCCAGACGGCGCCGCCCGACGCGGCGGCGACCTGGCCGATCAGGACGTACACCCCGGCGCCGAGGACGTCGCCGAGGATGAAGAAGTAGAGCAGCGGGGTGGTGAGCGCCCGCTTGAGCGGCCGGCCCTGCTGGGCCGGCCGCGCCGTGGCTGCGTGATCCGTGGCTGTGGACATGTGGTCCGTTTTCCCTGGTGGGCCGGGAGCACGCGGGACGTTCGTCCCGTCCGCGCCGGGCCGGACGGGCCGGGCAGGCCGGGCGGACCCGGCGGGCCGGGCGGGTCTCACCTGCGCATGGGGCCCCAGGGGCGGCGCTGGCGCGCGACCTCGCGCTCGGCCTCCTCGATGACCTTGAGGTCGATCCAGCAGACCGGCTCGATGTCGCGGACCAGCGGCTCGTTGTCCGGGCCGCGGCCCACCTCGCGGCCGCGCAGGGCCCAGGGGCGTACGTCGCCGTCCCGTTCCTCGCGCAGGTGGCAGTAGTCGTAGAGGCGCCTGGCCACCCACAGCCGCACGGGGCGGTCCTCCCACCAGGTCTCGACCTGGAGGGGGTTCGCCGAGAGGCCGGGCATGGTGATGCCGGTGAGGTGGTCGGCGCTGTGCGTGTCCTTCACGTCGTCGGCGGGGCTGCGGGACCACCGGACGTAGAGCTCGTCGTGGCGTTCCACCAGGTCGCCCAGTTCCGCGAGGCTGCTCACCGTGGGCAGCTCGGTCACGCCGTCGGGGGCCGTCCTGCGGCCGGGCGCCGCGTCGGTCTGGTCCATGGGGGGTCACGCTCCTCGTCGTGCCGACCGTCCTATCGGGACGTCCGCCGCGTACCCCTGGTGACGACCGGTGATTCCACCGATGCCGGTGTGACGTGGGCGCCGGGACAGTGGCACCCCAGCGAACACGGCGGTTCCGCCCGGCGGTGATCCTGTCACCGCGAGCACACCGGGCTGCCCCGCCACGACCGAGAGGACGACTCAGTCGTGAAGAGATCCACTCTGGCGGCGTTCATCGCCACCACCTGTCTTGGCATGACCCTGACCATCACGCCGGGCGCGCAGGCCGCCGAGAACCCCTACGAGCGCGGCCCGGCACCGACCACCGCGAGCATCGAGGCCGTCCGCGGCCCCTACGCGGTCTCCCAGACGGAGGTCTCCTCCCTGGCGGTCACCGGGTTCGGCGGGGGCACCATCTACTACCCCACCACCACCGCCGACGGCACCTTCGGAGCCGTGGCCATCTCGCCCGGCTACACCGGGACCCAGTCCTCCATCGCCTGGTACGGCCCCCGGCTCGCCTCGCAGGGCTTCGTGGTCTTCACCATCGACACCAACACCACCCTCGACCAGCCGGACAGCCGCGGCCGCCAGCTGCTCGCCGCGCTGGACTACCTGACGCAGCGCAGCTCCGTACGCGGCCGGATCGACGCCACCCGGCTCGGCGTGATGGGCCACTCCATGGGCGGCGGCGGTTCGCTGGAGGCCGCCAAGAGCCGGCCGTCCCTCCAGGCCGCGATACCGCTCACCGCCTGGAACACCGACAAGAGCTGGCCGGAGATCAAGACGCCGACGCTGCTCATCGGCGCCGACAACGACACGATCGCGCCGGTCTCCTCGCACTCGGAGCCGTTCTACACGAGCCTGCCGAGCACGCTCGACAAGGCGTACCTGGAGCTGAACAACGCCGGCCACTTCGCGCCGAACACCTCCGACACCACGATCGCCAAGTACAGCATTTCGTGGCTCAAGCGGTTCATCGACAACGACACCCGCTACGAGCAGTTCCTCTGCCCGATCCCGCGGCCGAGCCTGACCATCGAGGAGTACCGGGGCACCTGCCCGCACACCTCGTGACACCAGGACGCGGTGCCCGGGCACAGAGTTGGACCGGCGGCGTTGGGCGCGTGCCCAACGCCGCTTCCGGCTGTCGTTACGCGGAAGTAACGTGCTGTGTGTGACCGGGATATACGGCCGGAGCGCTGAACTCGACGCCGTGGCGGCCCTGCTGGAGCGGGTGCGGTCCGGCCACGGGGGCGCCCTCCTCGTCGCCGGAGAGCCCGGCCTCGGCCGCACCGCGCTCCTCGACCACGCCGCCGCTCGGTTCGGGGGCTGCGGGCGTGTGGCGCACACGCGGGCGGCGGCGGCCGAGCGGGGAGTTCCGTACAGCGGGGTGCACGCGCTGCTCTCCGCCGCCGGGGTCCGCGGTGCGGCCGGCGTCCTGCGCGGCGGGCTGGAGCCCGGCGGACTGGCCGAGCTGCTGCGCGGGGCCGCCCCGGAGGCACGCCCCCTGCTGGTGTGCGTCGACGACGCGCACCTGTGGGACACCCCGTCGCGCGCCGCGCTCGGCTTCGCGGCCCGGCGCCCCGAGTCGCTGCGTACCGTCGGGCTGCTGGTGTCCGTGGCCGCGCACCGGGTGCGGGACCCCGAGTTCGCGGGGGTGCCGGTGGTGCGCCTCGCGCCGCTCGCCGATCGGGCCGTGGCCGCTCTGGTGGACGAGCTGGTGGACGAGCCGGCGAGCGGTCCGGCAGGCGATCCGGCAGGCGATCCGGCAGGCGTGGTGACCGGTGGCGGTGCCGATCCGGCGGTGCGGGAGGAGCTGCTGCGGGAGCTGCGGTACGAGACCGAGGGCAATCCCGCGCTCGTCGCGGCGGTCGTGAGGGGCCTCACCCCGGCGCAGCTCACCGGGGGCGCGCCGCTGCCCCGGCCGCTCGTCGACGGCGGCACGCTCTCGCGGACGTTCGGCGGGCGGCTGTCGGGGCTGCCGCCCGACACCGGGTTCACGGTGCTGCTGGCGGCCGCCGCGCAGGAGCTCGCGCCGGGAGACGGCGGCGCGGACGCGGCCGTGGTGCTGCGGGCCGCCCGGGCCGCCGGGATCGGGCCCGGGGCGCTGGACGCGGCCGAGGCGGCGGGCGTCCTGGGGATCGGTGAGGAGACGATCCGGTTCGAGAGCGCGCTGCTGCGGCGCACGGTCCTCGCGGGGGCCCCGCTGTCGCGGCGGCGCACCGCGCACGCACTGCTCGCCGCGGCCCTCGGCGGCGAGGACCACCGGCTGCCGCACCTCCTCCACCGCGCCCTCGCCGCCGAGGGGCCGGACGCGGGCCTGGCGGCGGCGCTGGAGGCGGCCGCGGAGGCGGGCGGCACGCCGCCGGAGCGGGCGTCGGCCCTGGCCCGCGCCGCCGAGCTCAGCGCCGACGACGCCACCCGGGCGGCGCGGCTGACGGCGGCCGCCGAGCTCGCCGTGGCGGCCGGGGATCCGCGGCGGGCGCGGGAGCTGCTCGCCGCCGCGCGGCAGGCCGCGCACGGAGCCGTGCGCGGCCGGGCCGAGCTGGTGCGCGGCACCCTCGCGCTGTACGACGGCCCCGTCGGTGACGCCCACGCGGAGCTGCTGGTGGCTGCCGCGCTGCTGGGCCCGTACGACCCGGAGCGCGCGCTGGCCGCGCGGCTCGCCGCCGTCGAGGCCGGGTGGGCGATGGGCGATGTGGCGGCGTGCCTGGCCGCGCTCGGCGGTGAGGGAGGGCCGCCGGAGCGTTCGCCCGACGAGCCCGGGGCGTCGTACGACTACCGGGCCGGGCTGTACGCGGCGCTCGGTGGGCGGCTGGACCGGGCGCGGGAGCCGCTGCGCCGGGTGGTGCGCCGGGCCGCGGGGGACGACGACCCCGTGGGCCTGCTGCGGGCCGGGGCCGCCGCGCTGGTGCTCGGCGACAGCGCGGGCGCCTGCCGCGCCGGTGCCCGCGCGCTGGCGCTCGCCCGGGCCCGGGGCCTGACCGCCCTGGAGCCCCGGGTGCTGGAACACCTGGCGTACGCGGAGCTGCGGGCCGGGCGGCACGCGCTGGCGCGGGCGCACGCGCGGCAGGGCCTGTGCGGGGCCCACCGGGCCGGGCTGCGCAACGTCGTCGCGCACCAGCACGCCGTACTCGCGCTCGTCGCGTCGGTGGAGGGCGACGCCGGGGCCGTGGCGCGCCATGTGGGGCACGCCCTGGCGGTCGCGCGGGCGCACGGCCTGGCCCAGGCCGCCACGCTCGCCGAATGGGCGGCGGCCCGCGCCGATCTCGGACGGGGGCGGGCGGCCGACGCCGCCGCCCGGCTCGGGCCGCTGGTACGGCCGGGGCCGCGCCGGGGCCACTTCGGCGTGCGGATGCTCGCCGTGCCGTGCTTCGTCGAGGCGGCCGTGCCGGCCGGGCTGTGCGGGGACGCGCGGGCGGCGGCCGCGGAGTTCGCCGTCTGGGCGGCGCTCGGCGCGGACGCGCAGGCCCCGGCGCAGCTGGCGCGGTGCCGGGCGCTGCTCGCGTGTGAGGCGGAGGAGGCGGACGCCCTCTTCCGGGAGGCGCTGCGCCGCCACGAGGAGGCGGGCGGCGACTTCGAGACCGCGCGCACGCTGTTGCTGTACGGCAAGTGGCTGCGGCGCCGGCGCCGTCCGCGCGAGGCACGGGGCAGGCTGCGGGACGCCCTCGTCGCCTTCGAACGGTGCGGCGCCCACCCCTGGGCCGAGCAGACACGGGCGGAACTCCGCGCCACGGGTGAGGCGTCGGGGCCCCGGCGCGAACCGGCCGGGGTGCTCCCCGTACTGACGCCGCAGCAGTTGCGGATCGCGCGCTGCGTCGCCGAGGGGGCCACGAACCGCGAGGTGGCCGCGTGGCTGTCGATCAGCCCGCGCACCGTCGACCACCACCTGCGCAACGTCTTCGCGCTGCTCCAGGTGCGCTCCCGGGTCGAGCTGGCACGGCTGATGGACCGGGCGGACGGCGCCGGGGTGGCCCACCTGGCCGAGCGGGACGGCGCCGTGGCCTACGAGTAGGGGCGGGAGCCGCGACTGTCCGCCCTCCGGCTGCCATCCGTCCCTCCCCGCCGGCTGTCCGTATGATGATCGCCGCTGTAGCGGAGGGGGAGCGGGATGAGCACACGGCTTACCTGGATACTGATCAAGCTCGGGGTGGTGCTGGTCGTGGTCGGCGCGCTCACCGCAGGGTGCCTTTCCACCACGGGCCGCTTCCCCGGCGACTCGATGGACGTCCGCTGGAGCACCCCCGCCGACCGCACCGACTCGGACCACGGCAACGGCGTCTGGCTGTCCGGCGACACCCTGGTGCGCAGCCGCTTCGACGCGGTGACCGGGTTCGACGCCCGTACCGGCAAACGGGCATGGGAGTACGTACCGCCCGGACGCTCGGAGATCTGCGGCGGCGACGCCGACGAGGCCGCGTCCGTGCTGGTGGTGGTCCGCGACGCGGACGGCGCTGCGGAGAAGGCCGGGGAGTGCGCCACCGCTGTGGCGATCGGTCTGAAGGACGGTCGTGAACTCTGGCGCACCGCCATCGCCTACGCCCCCGGCGACCCCAACTCCCCACGCGAGATGGTGGCCGCGGCCGGGGGTGTCGCCGTGCTCGGCGAGCGGGTGCCGCGCGCCGTGGACGTGCGCACCGGCCGGGTGCGGTGGACGGCGGCCGTCCCCAAGGACTGCTCGGCGGGCCGGTTCGGCGCGGCCGAGCGCCGGGTCTCCGCGGTGCTCGCCTGCGGCGGGGACAAGAAGGAGGACCCGGACGAGGCGCCCTCCGGCGAACTGCACGCCGCCGCCTTCGACCCGGCCACCGGCACGCTGCTCTGGTCGACCCCGCTGAGCGCCCGCCGCCCGCTGCTCGCCGGGAGCACGCCGGCCCACGTGGTGTCCGCGGACCCGCTGGTGGTGGCCGGCCCGGAGGCCTACTACTCGTTCGGCGAGGACGGCCGCGCCCAGCCCGCCATCGACTACAAGGGCGACTACGGCGCCATCGGCGGGACCAGTTCGCACACCAGCCCCCTGTCGTTCGAGGTCGCGGTGGACGGCGGCAGGCTCTACGCCCTGGGCGATCACCACAGCAGGTACTACGACCACACGCTGGTCGCCTTCGACCTGGCGACCGGTGAGATCGCCTGGGGCGGCACGGACGAGCACATCGACGGCGCCAAGGCCTACGACCTGCTCGTCCAGGACGGGAAGGTCACCGTGCTCACCGAGGCGGACGAGCACATGTTCGCCGACGGCGACCTGTTCGTCTTCGACGCCGCCACCGGCGAGGAGCTCGACAACCGCGGCTTCCACGACCAGGTCGGGGGCGTGCTGTTCGACTACCGGGGGCTGTTGATCACCGGTGCGGCGGGGTACCGGGCCTCGCCCTTCACCGCGTACGAGCGGTCCTGACGCCCCCTCGGACGGGAAGGGGGCGCACGGGCGCGCACGGGTAGCACGGGGGGCGCCCGCTTGCCTGTACCGCGCGCCCCGTACGCCCCAGCGAAAGGTTCCTGCGCCCGCGTCCGGGGCAGTCGCATGTGTGGCATGCGAGGCCCGGGAAACGCCGGGCCGCCATCGGGAGGGGAACCGCTATGACGAAGGTGCTTGTCCTGCACAGCGTCGCCCTGTTGCGGTCGGCGCTGGCGGCGCTGCTCACCAGGGAATCGGAGGGGTCGGAGGAGTCGTTCGAGGTCTCCACCGGCGGCTGGTGCACGGCGCTGCGGGAGACGGAGTCGTTACGGCCCGACGTGTGCGTGGTCGACCTCGACTGTCCGGGCACCGCGACGCTGTGGGAGGACGGACGGTCCGGCGGCGGCGTGGCCCTCGGCTCCCGCATCGGTCTGCTGGTGCTCGCCTCGGCGGGGCGCCCCGGTTCGCTGCGCAAGGCCTTCGAGGCGAGGGCGCTGGGCTACGTCGACAAGGACAGCTCCCCACGCCGCCTGGTGAGGGCCATCCGCAAAGTCGCGGCAGGCGAGCGGTTCGTCGACGAATCGCTCGCCTTCGGCTTTCTCGAGGCGTCCCGGATGCCGCTCACCGCAAGGGAGTTGAGCGTGCTGGCACGAGCGGCGGAGGGCGAGTCCATCGCCGAGATCGCCAGAGGGCTGCACCTGTCCAACGGCACCGTGCGCAACTACATGGCGTCGGCCACCCGGAAGGTCGGCGCGCGCAACCGGATAGACGCCATCCGTATCTCGCAGGGCGCGGGGTGGGTGTGAGGGCGAGCCGGACGGCTCACCCGTGGGAGACGCCCGTGAGATCGCGGTAGAGCGGCGAGGTGTCCAGCAGTTCCTCGTGCGGCGCGCACGCCGCCCGCGTACCGTCCAGCACCAGGACGCGGTCCGCCCGTACGGCCGACGACAGCCGGTGGGCGACGACGACCAGGGTGCCCGGGCGCGCGGCGAGCGTGCGCTCCGCGCGTTCCTCGGTCTCCGGGTCCAGGTGGCAGGTCGCCTCGTCGAGGAGGAGCAGCGGCGCCGCGGAGAGGCGGGCGCGGGCCAGGGCCAGGAGCTGCCGCTCCCCCTGCGACAGCCTGCCGGGGTCGACCACCGCGTCGAGGCCGCCGAGCCGCCGCACCAGGGGTTCGATGCGGAGCGCCGCGACGGTCTCCTCCACCTCGGCGGGCCGCGCGCCGGGCCGCAGGTAGCGGAGGTTGTCCAGGACCGTGCCGCTGAAGACGTGGGCCTGCTGCGGCAGCAGGACGCGGCGCGGATCCGGTCCGGGCGGGCCGTCGTGCGCGCGTGCGGGGGCGCCGTCGACGAGGACCGTGCCCCCGGTCGGGGTGAGCAGCCCGGCCAGCACGGCCGTCAGCGTGGACTTCCCGATGCCGCTGGGGCCGACCACCGCGAGGTGCTCCCCCGGCTCGACGACCAGGTCGAGGCCGTCGAGCACGGGGCGGGCGCGGGGGCCGTACGCGAAGGTGACACCGCGCAGTTCGACGGCGGCGGCCGCACTGCCGCCGGGGCGGGGACTGTGCCGTATGGACGGCGCAGCGCCCGGGAGCGCCGGCTCCTCCGTGCCGAACCGGTCCAGCACCACCAGCAGCCGGGTCCCCGCCGCGCCCAGCGCCGTCATCAGCGTGTGCAGCGCGGGCAGCAGCGCCTGGACGAGGTAGGTGAGCGCGCCGAGCAGGGCTCCCGCGGTGACCCCGCGACCGAGCAGCCACGGGGTCGCCACCAGCAGGGCCACGACCGGCAGCCGCCCCGCCGCGCCCAGCGCGAGGGTGCGCACCCCCGCCCATCGGGCGAGGCGGCGCGACAGGCCCGCCTCCGCGCCGATCAGTGCGCCCACGTCCTCGGCGACCCGGTCCTGCCCGCCGCACGCCACCACGTCGCGGAGGCCCGCCCCCACCGCGCCGACCCGGGCGGACAGGGCCTCGTCCGTGTCGAGGAAGGCCCGCTGCGCGGCGGCCATCGGCGCCAGGGTGGCGAGGAATAGCAGCAGTCCCAGCAGCAGCGGCGGCACCACCACGAGCAGCAGCGCGGGCGCCAGCGTGGCCATCCCGAGCAGCGCGCCCAGCGCCGTGAAGACGAACGACCGGGCGGTCAGGACGAGTCCCGCGAAACTGTCCCGGGCCATCTCCGTCTGGTGCACGAGCCGCGAGACCGCCGCGCTGTTCGTGGCGCCGGCGCCGTCCGACCGCGCCGGGTCGGACACCGCCGCGGCCAGGGCCTGCGATACCGCACGGCGCACCAGCCCGTCCCGCAGCGGCTCCACCAGGCCGGCGAGCCCCGCGAACACCCCGCGTACGGCGAAGCCGCCCAGCAGCGCCGCGGCCGCGGCGACCGCCAGCCACAGCAGGCCGGTGCCGGTACGCCCCGCGAGGAAACCGTCGTCCAGGGCGCGGGCGACGCCGTAACCGGTGAGGAAGGTGTGGGCCGATTCCAGCAGAGACCAGCCGGCCAGGGTGAGCAGGTCGCGCCGTCGGCGCAGCAGGAAGCGGCGCGCCTGCGGGAGGACGCGGCGCAGCGGGCCCTGGCCCGTCATGACGCGGTCCCGTCGGTCGCCGCGGTTCCGTCGGTGACCGCGGTTTCGCCGGTGACCGCGGTTTCGCCGGTCGTCGCGGTTCCGTCGGTCGTCGCGGCGAAGACCGCCCGGTAGGCCGGGTCCCGCCACAGCTCCGGGTGCGGCCCGGTGGCGCGTACACGGCCTTCGTCCAGCCAGATCACCAGGTCGGCGCGGGCCGCCGAGGAGAGCCGGTGGGCGATCACAAGCCGGGTGCCGTGGCGTACGTCGCGGGTCAGCGCCCGCTGGACCTCCCGTTCGGTGAGGGTGTCCAGGCTGGACGTGGCGTCGTCGAGGATCAGCAGCCGCCCCGCATGGGCGAAGGCGCGCGCCAGGCCCAGGCGTTGGAGCTCCCCGCCGGACAGGGGCGCGTCCGGCAGCGGGGTGCCGTAACCGCCGGGCAGCCGCTCGATGAAGCCGTCCGCGCCCGCCGCGCGGGCCGCCGCGCACAGGGCGCCGGCCGACAGCGTGCGCGCACCGAAGGCCAGGGCGTCCGCGACCGTCGCGCCGAACAGCGCCGGGCGCGCGAAGGCGTAGCCGACCTCGCGGCGCAGTTCTCCCCGGTCGAGGGAGCGCAGCGGGACACCGTCGAGCAGGACCTCGCCGTCGTCGGGGTCGGTGAGCCGGCCCGCGACGGCCGCCAACAGCGACTTGCCCGCCCCCGAGCGGCCGACCACCGCGACCGTCGCGCCGCCGGGCACCACGACGTCGATGCCGTGCAGCACGCTCGTTCCGTCGCGTACGACGCCGACGCCGCGCAGCTCGAGCGTGCCGGGGCCGCCCGGGGGCAGGCTCCCCGTCCCGTAGGCGAGGGGCGGCAGCGTCAGCGGCTCGGTCGTGCGGCGGGCGGCGGCCCGGCCCCGGACCAGGGCGCCCAGCAGCCCGGCCACCGCGCCGACGCCCGCGGCGAGCGCCGCGTACCGCGAGGCCGCCAGCAGCTCGCCGACGCCGAGGGCGCCGGACGCGAGGCGCAGTCCGCCGACGGCGAGGACGAGGCAGACGAGCAGCGGCATCAGCACCCCGCTGCGGGCGACGGCGGCGCCGTACACGCGCCACATCCGCCGCCCCTCGGCGCCGAGTTCGGGCAGCGTGGACAGGACGCGCCGCCGCTCGTACGCGGCGGTCCCGGCGGCGGCGACGGTACGCGCCCCGGCGAGGGCCTCGACGAGTCGGTCCGCGATGCCCGACTGCACGCGCTGGTAACGGGCGACGCTGTCCGAGGAGTGGCGGGCGAACGCGCGCAGCAGGAGCAGGAGCAGGGGTACGCCGGCGAGGAAGGCGGCCGCCGTACGCCAGTCGATGAGGAACAGCGCCACCAGCGCGCCCAGCGGCGGGAGCACCGACGCGGCGGCGCTCGCGGCGGTGGCGGGGACCGTGCCCGCCTCGGTGGCGTTGGCGGTGAGCCGTGTCGCCAGGTCCCCGGGCGCGAAGCGCGCGGTCGCGTGGTGCGGCGCGGTACGCAGCAGCCGGGCGAGGACGTGCGTGCGCAGCCGGGCCGTCGTCCGGGCGTTGGTCACGCCGGTCAGCCACGCCACGGCGGCGTCGAGCACCAGGTTGGCGCCGATGAGCGCGGCGCACAGCGCGACCCAGCGGGGCGCCGCGGGCGCTCCGGCGAGCAGCAGGTCGAGGGTGTGCCCGATAACGGCGGGTTCGGCGAGGGTGGCGGCGGCGGAGGCGAGGGAACAGAGGAGGAGCGCCGCGGCGTGGACGGCGCTGGGGCGGGCGGCGCGGAGGAGCGCGGCGTCTGCGGGGGCCGGCCTGGGCATCCGGGACGTGTCCTTCCTCGTCGGTTCCCGGCCCCGGGGCCGTACCCGGCGGGGCGTGCGGGCGTCGGCATGGGGCCGGGGCACACGGCGCCGCGCGCGACGGAGCCGGCCCCGGCCCGGGCGGGGATTGCCCGCCCGGGCCGGGGCCGGTGGCCGCACGATGTCGGCACCGGGCGGCCGACCCGCGTCAGTTGCAGGTGGTGACGCTCAGGCTGCTGTCACCGCAGAGCAGCAGGCTCGCGCGGCTGCCCGTGGCGACGTCGCCCGTGGCCTCTTCCTTGGGGGTCTCCATCGACTGCAGGTCGAGAAGCGTCATGATCGTTTCCCTTCTGTGGGGACGGTGTGCTTCTTCACGGTCCCGGGTGGGACCGGTCCTTGGGGCCGCCGCAGCGGCGGGAGGAACGGCAGCTGCGCCACGCCGTCGGTGGCGGCGCTGCCGAGGGCGAGCAGGCAGCCGGCGGTCCCCGTGGAGAGGTCCATCGACAGCCGCATCATCTGCTCGCCGGGGAAGGCCAGGTGCCCCTGGTACGGCACGGCGTGCCGGGTGAGGGCGTCGATCTGGCGGCGTACGTCGGCGGGCCGGACCCCGGGCGCGGTGGTGCGGCTGAGGTACAGCACCATGCCGGCCGCGCCGCGGAACAGCCCGGGCTGGGCGTAGAAGGTGGCCTGCGCGGCCCGTGCGATCTCGGTCCGGGCCTGTGCGAAGCGCTCGTCGTCGCGGTGGGCGGCGAAGTCGTCGAGCACCATGCCGATGCCGACGCTCCCGGCGCCGAGGTACGGCATCGTCCGCCAGCCCTCGTCGACCTGGAGGGTGCCGCCCGCGCCGTGCACGCAGCGGTCGAGGTCGCGGCGGAGGGCGTCGGCGGCGAGGTCGAGGAGCCCGGTGTCGCCGGTGCGTTCGTACAGGCGCAGGTAGAGCAGGGCGGGCCCGGAGGAGCCGTGGAGGAGCCCGGCCCGGGTGGGCAGGGCGCGGGTGGTGAGGTCCGCGCAGCG
This sequence comes from Streptomyces sp. NPDC045998, assembly GCF_056430285.1. Classification (NCBI taxonomy): domain Bacteria; kingdom Bacillati; phylum Actinomycetota; class Actinomycetes; order Kitasatosporales; family Streptomycetaceae; genus Streptomyces; species Streptomyces sp. NPDC045998. The sequence continues at coordinate 163,980 of NZ_JBWKLJ010000009.1, read as the reverse complement.
CAGGGCGGCGTCGTGGAGGCCGAGCGCGTCGAGGGCGAGGCCGAGGCCCGCGAGACCGCTGTGCAGGTCGGGCGCGATGTCGTCCCAGGGGCGGGCGAGGGCGGGTTCGACGAGTTCCAGGGCGCGTTCGGGGTGGCCCAGCCGGTGCAGGGTCCAGGCGATGCCGGAGAGGCCGTCGTAGAGGCCGAGCGGACTGCCGGAGGGGGGCTGCTTGGTGTGTTCGAGGAGCCATTCCTCGGCGGCCGTGTGGCGGGGGGCGCCGGTCTCGGCGAGGGCGTACAGGACTCCGGCCGTGCCGTAGCCGAGGCTCATCCCGCCCGCTGCGGTGGCGAACTGGGCGATGTCGCCGGGGAAGAACCGGTCGTCCCGTTGGGGCGTGGCGGAGGCGGTGATGGCGCGGACCAGGGAGTCGCGGCTACGGGGCCAGTCGGCCGGTTCGACGGGTAGGTACGGCGTGGGACCGGAGCCGGGGGCTATCTCGGCGACCGCCTCGTCGAGGAAGGCGCGCGGTACGGGGAAGTGGGCGGCGGCGATGTCGGCCAGGTGGCGTGCCTTGTGCGGGTCGAGCGGGAGGAGGCTGGTGAGCGGGACGAAGAGCGCCAGGCGCAGGCAGGCGAGGGCGTAGCGGTCGACGTCGAATCCGCGCCGGTCGGCGGGGGCGACGAAGGCGGGGTTGGCGACGGTCTGCCGGCGGCCCTCGTCGATGTGCGCGGCGGCCTCGAAGTCGAGGAGGACGACGGACTCCTCGTCCTCGGAGACCATGATGTTGAACAGGTGCAGGTCGTTGAAGACGACACCGCGCGCGTGGACCGCCTCGACGGCCTGCTCCACGAGCCGGTGGATGCGCAGGGCCCACTCGGTGTAGTCGGCGAGGCTCTCGGGGGTGGGGTCGGCCTCGATGAGCGGGTGGCGGCGGGCGAAGAAGGTGTTGAGCGGCTTGCCCTCGACGTACTGCAGGGCGAGGAAGTGGTGGTCGCCGAGGGTGAAGTGGTCCCGCACCTCGGGGGTGCAGCCCAGGCCGGTGAGCCGTTGGAGCGCCTCGCGTTCGCGGTGGAGGCGGGTGACGGCGTCGGCGCCGTCGGCGGCGAGCCCGGCGTGCGGGCGGGCCTCCTTGAGGACGACCTTCTCGCCGGTGCGGGTGTCATGGGCGACGTACACGCCCCCGCCGTTGGAGAAGTGCAGGGCGCGTTCGACGGTGTACGGCATGGAGGCGACGGTGACGTTCTGCCGGGCGTCCAGGTGCGGCCGGAGGAAGTCGGGCAGCGTGACCCAGGCGGGCGTCTGGAAGGCGGGGCCGCGTAAGTCGGGGACGAGCCGTCCGTCGGGGTCCTCGACGGCGGGACACAGCTCGCCCTTGTCGTCGTAGCAGTGGCGCTGGGTGAAGCTGCCGTAGCGCAGGTACACCGGGCCCCGGCCCCAGCGCAGGTCGCTGAGGATGTACGGGCCGGCCTCGCCGGCGAGCAGGGCGTCGAGGTCGCTCGCGACGCGGTGGCACTGCTCGTCGTCGGCGGGGTAGACGGTGAGGAACTTCCCGCTGGCGGCGCGGTCGGCGTACTTGGCGTTGCGGTTGTGGAGCAGGTAGCGGCTCGGGATGAACTTGAAGGCGATGCCGTGGGTGAGGCAGTAGTCGGCGGTGCGGGAGAGAATCGTTTCCGCGTTGTCGAGGCACGCCGACACGTGGATCTTCCACCCTTGCGCGGGCAGTGTGTGCCGTACCGGCCGCAGGGCCAGCCAGTCGCCGCTGCGGTGCCGCTGCCAGCCCTCCGGTACGGGCGAGAGCGCCAGTGCGTACGGGCCCTGGCCGTCGAGCGACAGCCGGTGCGGCGCGTCGTAGAAGTGGCGGTCCGCGTCGCAGAAGGTGGCGTACCCCTTGTTCACTCCTGCTCCCTCGGTCGGCGTCGAGGAAGACAGTGCCACCGGGTCGGGGGCGGCCAACAGTCACAACTGTCAGCAAAGAGCCGTGCGGAACGCACGAGTAACGTGCGTCACGCGACGGACGAGCGGCCCTCCCGGGCGGCGAGGACGAAGGAGTGTCCGGCCGGGTCGGAGTACGTCCGCACGTCGCGCGGCCCGGAGTTGTCCCTGGTCTCGACGGGACGCGCGCCCAGGCTGACGGCCTCCCGCTCGGCCTCGTCCATGTCGTCCTGGGCGACCAGGATGTGCAGGTGCGCCTGCTGGGCGTCGTCGGGGCGCGGCCAGCTGGGGGGCGCGTACCCGTGGTCGCGGCGTACGGCCAGGCGTACGCCGTCGTGGTCGAGGACCTCGATGAAGTCGGGGTCGGTCCCCCGCTGGGCGTGGCCGCCCAGTAAGGACGCGTAGAACTCCGCCAGGGCCTCGGGTTCGGCACTGTCCAGAACCAGGACACTTGTCTTCGAAACGGTCATGGAGCCCTTGTGCCCCGCTCCCCCGGGCCGACACCCCGGACCGACACCCCGGGGAGGCCCCCCGGACGGCCCAGTGGGCGGCGCGGGGACGGCCGCGTGCCGCACATCATGGAGGACCGGACGACCGGAGGACGGCGAGAGGAGCACCCGGTGGGCGAGGGCACGGAGCGCGCGGACGGGGGCGGTGGACCGCGGGCGTACATCGGCTCGTACACCTCGGGCGGCGGGCGCGGCATCACGGTCGCGGCCGTGGACCCGGCGACGGGGGCGCTGACCCCGGTCGCGGCCGTCGACACCGTCGTGAACCCTTCGTGGCTGGCGCTCGCGCCGGACACCGGGGTGCTGTACGCCGTGAGCGAGACGAAACCGGGCCGGGCCGCGGCGTTCCGGCCGGCCACCGGGGGCCTCACCCCGCTCGGGGCCGCGGTCGAGGTGGGGGGCGCGGGCCCCGCGCATCTCAGTGTGGCGGGGCGGCGGCTGCTGACCGCCAACTACGTCTCCGGGAGCGTGAGCAGCCTGCCGCTGGCGGCCGACGGTGGCCTGGGCGGGCCTCCGGCCGTGCTCGCGCACCGGGGCTCGGGCCCGGACCCCGACCGGCAGGAAGGGCCGCACGCCCACCAGGTGCTGCCCGATCCGAGCGGCCGGTGGGTGCTCACCGTGGACCTGGGGACGGACTCGGTACGCGTCTGCGCGCTCGACGGGGACACCGGGGAGCCGCGCGTGCGGGCCGAGACGGTGCTGCGCGCCGGGTCGGGGCCGCGGCACCTCGCGTTCCACCCGGGCGGCGAGGTCGTCTACGTACTGCACGAGCTGGAGCCGCTGCTCACCGTCTGCCAGTGGGACCCGGCGTCCGGGCGCCTGGAGCCGCTCACGGAGGTCGACGTCGATCCCGATCCCGCTCCCGGTGCGGACGGTGTACGGGCCCACCCGTCGGTCGTCGCGGTCTCCTCCGACGGCCGGTTCGTACGGGCGGCGGTGCGCGGGCGGAACACGATCGTCACCTTCTCGCTCGCCGACGGGGCGGAGAAACCGCGGTTCACGGAGGCCGTGGAGTGCGGTGGTGTCTGGCCGCGCGATCTCGTGCCCGACCCGTCCGGGCGCAGGCTGTACGTGGCCAACGAGTGGTCCGGCGACGTCACCTGGTTCGACGTCGACCCGCAGAGCGGACGGCTGTCCCGCGCGGGCGCCCTGGAGGTACCGGCCGCCGCGTGCGTGGTCTTCGCCTGACGGGCGGAGACGGTCGCGGGTCAGGGAAGAGCGGGGGACGGGCCGTACCAGTCGAGGCACACCACGAGGGCGTCGTCGTCCAGCGGGCTTTCCCCGTGGTGCGCCACGAGGTCACGCAGGACGGCGGCCGGCACCTGGCTCGGGGGCAGCAGCCGGGTGGCGCCGAGCGAACGGGCCAGGGCCCGTTCCCCGTAGGTCTCGCTCGTGGCGGACGGGGCGCTGTAGACCCCGTCGCTGGCGAAGAGCAGTCGGTCGCCGGGCTCCACGGTGAAGGACTGCGTGTGGTAGGGGGTGTCCTCGAACATGCCCAGCGGCAGCTGGGCCTCGAACCTCAGCGGCTCCACGACACCCTCGCGCATCCGCCAGGCCCGCGGTGACCCCGCGTCGACCACCTCGACCTGCCCGGTGGCGAGCGTGAAGCGCAGCAGGAGCACGGACACGTAGGTACGCCCGCGGTACTGCGCGTACACCGCCTGATCGGCCAGGGCCGCCTGTCCGGCGAGATCGAGGCCGGCCCGCCGGGCGTTGCGCAGGGCGTTGACCGCCAGATTGGTCAGGAGCGCGGCGTCGATGCCCTGCCCCATGCCGTTGGTGACGGTGAGGGTCAGATCGTCCGCGGAGATGGACCAGTCGTAGTTGTCGCCGAGGATGGCGTACGCGGGCTCCAGGTGCGCCCCCAGTGAGAACTCCGTGCGGGAGCAGGCCCGCCCGGGGAGGAGCTGCCACTGCATCTCAGCGGCCAGGGTGAGGCGCGCCGCGCGGCGGGCGAGGACGTAGAGATCGGTGTCCCGTTCGGCGACGAGGATCTCGTGGCCGAGCGCCTCGCAGATGTGCCGCATCTCCGGGAGGACGGTGTCGAGGGGACAGTCGGCGGGAAGCCGGACGGAGAGCACCCCCATCCGGTCGCCACGGATGGTGACGGGCAGGTGCACGTCGGACGCGCCGGACGCGGTGTCCGCGATCACCACCGGTTCCTGCGATCCGAAGGCCCGCCCCTGGGGACTGTCGTGGATGCCCACCGGTTCGGTCGTCCGGGGGCCGCGCTCGACCGCCTGGAGCGAGCGGACCGCGTAGTCGGCGAGCCGGAGCTCCACCCGCTCCGCGCCGTATTCCGTCATCAGGGCGGTCGTCACGATCTCCAGGAGCGTGTGGGGCGCGCCGGCCCTCAGGGCCCTGTCGACGGCAATGAGTCTGTCCACGTCGCGCCGTCTTTTCCCTCAGCTCGAAAGGATCCGGTGTTCATTCAGTGTAGATCGGCGGGGTGCGGGTGCCCATGGGAGTGAGTAGATCACCACCATCCGGGCATGCGGACAATTCGCATCAGACGGACAGATGGGAGGCCAAGAATGGTATCGGGGCCGCTCAAGGACGACTGGGACGGAATGCGCGACGAAGTCGACGAGAGCATGAGCACGCGATTCGAAGGAGACCTCGGAGACGTCACGGGCGCGCGGGTCGCGGCCGGCCTGTTCCTGGACACGCTCGCGTACGCCGATCCCCCGGCGGAGCCCGACAGCCGGGACGACGTCCTGCTGGTGGTCACGGAATTGGCCGCCAACGCCGTTCAGTACGCCCCCGGGCCCTTCACGCTGCGGGTCCGGCGCACCTTCGACGGGGTCCACGTCATGGTGGGCGACACCAATCCGCAGCCGCCGAAGCCCGTGCCCCGTCGGTCCGCCCGGGTCCCCGGGGGCCTGGGCTGGCACATCGTGCGGGCGCTCGGGGAGGTCGAGGTCGTACGGGACGGGCCGGGGAAGGAGATCCACGTCTTCCTGCCGTGGTAGGCCGCAGGCCCGGGCCCGGTGGTTACGGGCGACCGTGCCAGTCCAGGCAGACGACCATGGCGTCGTCCTCCGCGTCGATGGGGCCGCGGTGACCGGCGAGCTCCTGCAGGACGGCGCGGGGCACCTGGGAGGGCGGCAGCAGGCGGGTCGCGGCCATCGCACGGGCGAGCGCCTTGTCGCTGTAGCGCTCCCCGGCCGGTGAGGCGACGTCGTAGACGCCGTCGCTGACGAAGAAGAGACGGTCGCCGCGGAGGACCCGGAAGGGCTGGGCCGTGTAGAGCGTGTCCTCGAACATGCCGAGCGGCAGCTGCGCCTCCAGTTCGATCGGTTCCGGTTTGCCGTTCCTCAGCCGCCACATCTTCGGCGATCCGGCGTCCACGATCTCCGCTTCCCCGGTCGCGAGGTCGAAGCGCAGGAGGAGGACGGAGAGGTGCGCGGCTCCGTGGTAGTGACCGTAGATGGCCTGGTCGGCGAGGCAGGCCTGGTCGGAGAGGGAGAGTCCGGCCCGGCGGGCGTTGCGGAGCGCGTTGATGGCCAGGTTCGTCAGGAGCGCGGCCTCGATGCCCTCCCCCATGCCGTTGGTGACGGTGAGGGTGAGGTGGTCGGCGGAGGCGGACCAGTCGAAGTTGTCGCCGTGGATGGCGTAGGCGGGCTCGAGCTGCGCCCCGATCTCGTACTCCGGGCGCGAACAGGCCCGGCCGGGCAGCAACTGCCACTGCATCTCGGCCGCGAGGGTGAGGCGACTGGCCCGGCGGGCCTGGAGGTACAGGTCGGTGTCGCGTTCGGCCACGACGATCTCGTGCCCGAGGACCTCGGCGATGTTCTGCAGTTCCCGCTCGGTCTCGCGGGTGTAGCCGTCGGCGGGGAGGCGGACGGTGAGGACGCCGATGCGGTCTCCGCGCACGCTGACGGGAAAATGAGCGACCACATCGGTGCCCTGCGGCTGCCTTTCCACATACGGTTGCTGGGACCCGAAAGCGCGTCCCGGCGCGCTGGTGTGTACCGGGACGGGCTCGGCGGTGTATGGGAGGGCGTTGACCGGTTGCAGTATGGTCATCGCGTAGTCGGCCATGAGCAGGTCGACGGAGACGGCCGCGTAGTGGGCAGTGAGCGCGTCCCGCACTGCTTCGAGAAGAGCGTGGGGCGGTGCCCCGCGCAGCGCGCGTTCCACAGCCGAGAATCTGTCCACCGTTCGAGTACCACCTGTTCGAGAGAATTGCGTAAAAGGAGTGGATGGCCTCTTATGTCGCGGAGACTGACAAGGCCGTTGCGAAGTGTCACAGTTGAGGGCATGCATTCCGAGACTTCTCCAGGCGCCGACCGGGATGCTGCCGCCCACGCCGCCCGCGAGGTCATCGAGCTGCTCGAGGTGCTGTGGAACAAGGGCCGGGACATGACCTCACCCGCCCCCGTCTCCTCCTCGCAGCTGCGGGTGCTGTACATCCTCGACCGCGACCAGCCCATCAACCTGCGCACCCTCGGAGAGGTCCTGGGCTCCGCGCCCTCCTCGGTCAGCAGGATGTGCGACCGCCTCGACGCGCTCGGCTTCATCGAACGCACCCCCAGCGCCGCCAGTCGCCGCGAACTCGAACTCCGCCTCTCCAGCCGCGGCGAGAACTACCTCAAGGACCTCCGCGCCCGTCGCGAAGCGGCACTGGTGGAGGTCATCTCCGCTATGCCGGCTGCCCAGCGCGCGGCCCTCGCCACCGGCCTGAGCGGCTTCCGCCTCGCCCTCGAGGACACCCAGGACACCGAGGAGCCCGACAAGGCCGGTGGCGCAGAGGTGACCGCATGACTTGCCGAGGGTGCCCGGCACGCCGTCCGCTTCACAGTGACCTGCCTTGTTCTTGAGCGTGCGCGCCAGGGTCGGGGCACGCGGAGGGACTCGCACAAGGCAAGAGTGTTTCCTCGGGCATACAGTTGTCAAACGGCAACTGTTCCTCTGGGATGCCCATTGAATGCGCTCCTTCCCCTAGGCCTCCTCCCCCCTCGGCGCGGCTGCCCGCAGCCGGTCCCGAGCGAGGTCACAGGCCACCTTGACCGCCAGGAGCCGGGCTGCGGAGTGCGGGAGCGCTGTCGCGAGGGCGCCCGCCCGGCGCGCCCGCCACTCCTCCACCACCTCGGCGCCGGCCGGCGTCAGCGCCAGCACCGTCTTGCGCCGGTCGTCGGCGTGGGAGCGGCGGGCCAGCAGACCCGCGCCCTCCAGCCGCGTGCACAGTCGACTGGCCGACGCCGTCGTGATGTCCAGCACCTTCCCTAGGTCACTCAGCCCCAGGGGGGCGGACTCCTCGACCGCCGCCAGGGCCCGCGAGGCGAGGGAGGACAGCGGACTGGGGGCGTGCAGATCCGCGAATTCCGAGAGAGCCACCAGGGCGGCGGCCGCCTCTCGGGCATGGACCTCGCCCCGGCCCGCACCTGCGGGCGTCCGCGCTTGCGCCCCACTCGCCCGTGTGTCGCTGTCGCTCATAGCCGCTCATATGGGATGTGTGCCGGTTTGCCTTCCTCCTGATGCCCGGCATCGGCCAACGCATACCTCTCGAAAGCGCCTTCCGGCACCCTCGCAAGGGGGCTACCTTTGCCATACGACAACTGTTGCGGAGGTGGGCAGCTCATGGATCACCCCCCTCGGCGTCCAGGGCGTGCGCGCCCTGGACCGGTACCGGGCTGAAGTGCCCCAGGAAGGGGCTGCGCATGCTCCCCCACGATGACGACCTCAGCGATACACAGCGCCTGACGGCTGCCGCTGCCGCCGCGGCGGAGGGCGAGCTGAGCATCGCCGCCGCCACCCATCCCCTGCGGAGCGAGGAGGACCTCCTCGCCCTGCGCCACGCGGTACGCACCGCGACCGTGCGGGCCGGCTTCAAACTGGTGGACCAGACCCGCATCGTCACCGCGGCCAGCGAACTCGCCCGTAACGCCTACGTCCACGGCGGGGGCGGCGCCTGTGAGGTGAGAGTCGTCCAGCAGTCGGGCCGGCGGGGGCTGCGGGTGTCGGTGACCGATCAGGGGCCGGGCATCGCCGACCTCGACAGCTCCTTCGTCGACGGGTACTCCACCGACGTCGCCCGCCCAGGCCACGGCCTGGGCGGCGCACGCCGGCTGATGGACGAGTTCCACGTACACACCACACCGGGGCAGGGCACGACCGTCGTCGCCGTACGCTGGACGTCGCACCCGTGACGCGGCGGCGACACCGGCCACCCCGGTCACGCCGTTATCCGTCGCCCGCTCAGTCGCCCAGCTCGCGGCCGAAGTCGTCGGCGCACTCCTGCCGGGCCGACTCGGTCTGCGCCTTGTCCACGCACGCCTGGAAGTCCCGCCCGCTGTCGGAGTTGAGGATGGACACCCCCACCGCGATCAGGATCGCCGTCCCCACGACCGTGAGCGACCCGAGCACGAGACCCGTGATCGCCATACCCTTGCCGGTGGCGCGCCCCTGCCGGGCACGGCGCATCGCGATGACGCCGAGCACGATGGCCGCGATGGCCAGCGGGACGCCCACGAACCAGAGCCAGAACAGCAGGAGGGACAGGACACCGGTGACGAGCGCGGCGATCGCCATCCCCCGCCCGGGTCGCTCACCACTCACTCCGGCGGAGCCGTGGCCTGGCCCGTGGACCGTGTTGGGGTACTCCGCCTGGGGTCGGGATGCGTCGGACATGACAAGCTCCTTTGCTGCTGAAGTTCTGTTCGTGACACCGGAGTTGCCGACTCATAGAGTCACCGGGCACTGCCGCACTCCGCATGTGCCCCGCATCCCGCCGCGCAAGCGCCGGGTCACACACGTGCGCCCTTAGGACTGGATTGCCCTCACTGCGCCACTCGGGTTAGGCTGCTACGTATTTGCCGTACGGCAATGGTTAGACAGTCAAAACAATTGAGGGGCCCGCCCTGCCAGTAGGGCGTGCGTCTGTTCGGTCTTTTCGTCGTGGCATCTGAGGAACGAGGTTGGTCATGGCTGAGACGGTGGTCGAAGGCGCGCGTGCCGTACCGCGTACGCGGCCCGCTCGTGGGGGTGGCAAAGTGGGCGAGCCGGAGCTTCGGCAGCTGCTGGCCGGCCTGACGGCGGTCCGCGACGGAGACTTCGGCACCCGCCTGCCCGATGAGGCGGAGGGGCTGATCGGCGAGATCGCCACCGTCTTCAACGGCATGGTCGATCAGCTGTCGCTGTTCACCTCCGAGGTGACCCGGGTGGCCCGCGAGGTCGGCACCGAGGGCACCCTGGGCGGGCAGGCGGTGGTGCCCGGCGTATCGGGTACCTGGGCCGACCTGACCGACTCGGTGAACGCCATGGCGGGCAATCTGACGACCCAGGTCAGGGACATCGCCCAGGTGGCCACGGCGGTGGCCAAGGGCGACCTGTCCCAGAAGATCGACGTGGACGCGCGCGGCGAGATCCTGGAGCTGAAGGACACCGTCAACACGATGGTCGACCAGCTCTCCGCCTTCGCCGACGAGGTCACCCGCGTCGCCCGCGAGGTCGGCAGCGAAGGCCAGCTGGGCGGGCAGGCCGAGGTGCCGGGTGTCGGTGGCGTGTGGCGCGACCTGACCGACTCGGTGAACTTCATGGCCGGCAACCTGACCGACCAGGTCCGCAACATCGCGCAGGTCACCACCGCGGTGGCCAAGGGCGACCTGTCCCAGAAGATCACCGTCAACGCGCGCGGCGAGATCCTGGAGCTGAAGAACACCATCAACACGATGGTCGACCAGCTCTCCTCGTTCGCGGACGAGGTCACCCGCATGGCGCGCGAGGTCGGCACCGAGGGGATCCTCGGTGGTCAGGCCGACGTCAAGGGCGTCTCGGGTACCTGGCGGGACCTGACGGACTCGGTGAACTTCATGGCCGGGAACCTGACGGCCCAGGTGCGTTCGATCGCCCAGGTGGCCACCGCGGTGGCCAAGGGCGACCTGTCCCAGAAGATCACGGTCACCGCTCGGGGCGAGATCCTCGAGCTGAAGAACACCATCAACACGATGGTCGACCAGCTCTCCGCCTTCGCCGACGAGGTCACCCGCGTCGCCCGCGAAGTCGGCACCGAAGGCCGCCTCGGCGGCCAGGCCGACGTCAAGGGCGTCTCCGGCACGTGGAAGGACCTGACCGAGTCCGTCAACGTGATGGCCGACAACCTGACCGCCCAGGTGCGTTCCATCGCCGAGGTCACCACCGCGGTCGCCCAGGGAGACCTGTCCCAGAAGATCCGGGTCGACGCGCGCGGCGAGATCCTGGAGCTGAAGGAGACCATCAACACGATGGTCGACCAGCTCTCGGCCTTCGCCGACGAGGTCACCCGCGTCGCCCGCGAGGTCGGCACCGAGGGCAACCTCGGTGGTCAGGCGACCGTCCGGGGGGTCTCCGGCACGTGGAAGGACCTGACCGACAACGTCAACGTGATGGCCTCCAACCTGACGGGCCAGGTGCGTTCCATCGCCCAGGTGGCCACCGCGGTGGCCAAGGGCGACCTCTCACAGAAGATCACCGTCGAGGCGAAGGGCGAGGTGGCCGCGCTCGCCGGCGTGATCAACACGATGGTCGACACGCTCTCCGCGTTCGCCGACGAGGTCACCCGCGTCGCCCGCGAGGTCGGCACCGAGGGCATGCTCGGCGGTCAGGCCAGGGTCCCCAATGTGGCCGGGACCTGGAAGGACCTGACCGACAACGTCAACTCCATGGCGAACAACCTGACCAACCAGGTCCGCAACATCGCCCTCGTCACCACCGCCGTCGCCAACGGAGACCTCTCGAAGAAGATCGACGTCGACGCCCGCGGCGAGATCCTGGAACTCAAGACGACCATCAACACCATGGTCGACCAGCTGTCCGCGTTCGCCGCCGAGGTGACGCGCGTGGCGCGAGAGGTCGGCAGTGAGGGAAGGCTGGGCGGCCAGGCCGAGGTCGAGGGCGTGTCCGGCACCTGGAAGCGGCTCACCGAGAACGTCAACGAACTCGCCGGCAACCTCACCCGCCAGGTACGGGCCATCGCCGAGGTCGCGAGCGCGGTGGCCGAGGGTGACCTGACCCGTTCCATCACCGTCGACGCCTCCGGCGAGGTCGCCGAGCTCAAGGACAACATCAACACCATGGTGGAGTCGCTGCGCGAGACGACTCTGGCCAACCAGGAGCAGGACTGGCTCAAGTCCAACCTCGCCCGGATCTCCAGCCTCATGCAGGGTCACCGGGACCTGGCCGTGGTCGCGGAGCTGGTGATGGACGAGCTGACACCGCTGGTGTCGGCGCAGTACGGCGCCTTCTACCTGGCCGAGGAGACCCAGCAGGGCACGGAGCTGAGGCTCGTCGGCTCCTACGGGCGTCCCGTCGGCTTCGGTGAGCACTCCCGGTTCAAGCTCGGCGAGTCGCTGGTGGGGCAGGCCGCGCGCAGCCGGCGGACGATCGCCGTCGACAAGTTGCCCGGCGACTACCTCAGCATCTCCTCCGGGCTGGGGCAGTCCACCCCGGTCAGCCTGATCGTGTTGCCGATCGTGGTCGAGGACCAGGTACTCGGTGTCATCGAGCTGGCGTCGTTCGGGCCCTTCACCCCGGTCCACCGGGACTTCCTCGAGCAGCTGATGGAGACGCTGGGCGTCAACGTCAACACCATCGTCGCCAACGCCCGCACGGACGAGCTGCTGGAGGAGTCGCAGCGGCTGACCGCCGAACTGCGCGCGCGCTCCGCCGAACTGCAGGTGCAGCAGGAGGAGCTCCAGCGGTCCAACGCCGAGCTGGAGGAGAAGGCCGCGCTGCTGGTCGCCCAGAACCGCGACATCGAGACCAAGAACCTGGAGATCGAACAGGCCCGGCAGGAACTGGAAACGCGGGCCCAGCAGCTGTCCCTCGCCTCCAAGTACAAGTCGGAGTTCCTGGCCAACATGAGCCATGAGCTGCGCACCCCGCTGAACAGCCTGCTCATCCTCGCCCAGCTGCTGGCCCAGAACCCCACCCGCAACCTGACCCCCAAGCAGGTCGAGTACGCGGGCATCATCCACTCGGCCGGATCGGACCTGCTCCAGCTCATCAACGACATCCTGGACCTGTCCAAGGTCGAGGCCGGGAAGATGGACATCAACCCGGAAGTGGTCGCCCTGCGGCAGCTCCTCGACTACGTCGAGGCCACCTTCCGCCCCATGACCACGCAGAAGAACCTCGAGTTCACCATCAGCACCGCTCCGGGCGCCGCGACCGACCTGCTGACCGACGACTCGCGACTGCGCCAGGTGCTGCGCAACCTGCTCTCCAACGCGGTGAAGTTCACCGAGCGCGGCAGTGTCGAGCTGCGCATCGAGATGGCCGCGGAGAGCGAGCTGCCGGTCTCGGTACAGCGTGGTGTGCCGGTGGTGGCCTTCCGGGTCAAGGACACCGGAATCGGCATCCCCGAGCAGCACCTGGAGACCATCTTCGGCGCTTTCCAGCAGGCGGACGGCACCACCAGTCGCAAGTACGGCGGCACCGGCCTGGGGCTGTCCATCAGCCGGGAGATCGCGCACCTGCTGGGTGGCGCGCTGACCGCCGACAGTGTGCTGGGCAAGGGCAGTACGTTCACCCTGTACCTGCCGATCGCACGGGCCGGCTGGGAGTCCAGCGCCCTCCCGGGATCGGCGCCGGCCACCGAGCACGCGACCGCCGACCGCGCGGACAGCGGCCTGACGGCCCGCCCCGCGTCCGTGCCGCGCCAGAAGCGGCGGCTGCTGGTGGTCGAGGAGCGCAGCCGGGGTCTGCTCTCCCTGGTCGCCGAGAGCGCGGTGGCCGACCTGTCCGGCAACGGGGACCTTCCCAAGCACACGGCGGAGATCGAGGTCATCACCGCGGTGGGTGCCCAGGAGGCGGCCGAGAGCCTGGCCGCCGGGCCCTTCCACTGCGTCGTGCTGGAGCTCGACATGCCCAAGGGCGCGGCCATGCAGTTCCTGGACGCCATGGACGGTGACGCGGCCGCGATGACGGTGCCCGTCCTGGCGCACAACAGCCGTCGCCTGGAGCGGGCTCAGGAGGACGAGCTGCAGGCCCGTGCCGACGCACGGCCGCTGGAGCTGATCTCCAGCCTCGACGAGCTGCGCGAGCGGATCGCGCTGCACCTGTCGGCGGAGGAGCCGGGGGACGTGCTGCCGCTGGTGCGTACGGAGGAGGCACTCCCCCAGCCGTCCCAGTCCGTCGACGGCGCTCTCGCCGGCCGCACGGTGCTGGTCGTGGACGACGACGCCCGCAACCTGTACGCCATCAGCGGCATCCTGGAGATGCACGGCATCGAGGTGCTGCACGCCGAGAACGGCCGCAAGGGGATCGAGGCGTTGCGCGAGCACCCGGAAATCGACCTCATCCTGATGGACGTGATGATGCCCGAGATGGACGGCTATGCCGCGACGTCCGCCATCAGACAGGATCCCGCCCACGCCCATCTGCCCATCATCGCGGTGACGGCCAAGGCCATGCCCGGTGACCGGGAGAAGAGCCTGGCTTCGGGAGCGAGCGACTACGTCACCAAGCCCGTGGACGCCAACGACCTCATCGCCTGCATCGGGCGCTGGATCTCCGCCTGAGCACCGGCACGGGCCCGCCGGGCCCGCAGCCGCCGGTCCTCGCCCCCCACCCCCCACCACCGTCCGTACCGATCGAGGAGTCATCAGCGCAGTGAGCACTCCTGAGCATCCCGGACTTCAGGCCGAGGCCGAAGTGCCGCAGGATCCCTCCGACGGTGAGCGGGCCACGGGGGTGGGCAGACTGGCCGCGACGGTGGAACGCCTGCGCGGCGAGATCCGCGCCGCGCAGGCGGCCGCCGACGGCCGGGCTCTGCTCGAACTGGCCAAGGGCGTGCTGATCGAGCGGCTCGGGTGCGGCCCCGCGGTGGCCGCCCAGCAGCTGGCCGCGCTGGCCGAAGAGGCGGGTGTCTCCCAGCTGGAGCTGGCGGCGGACATCATCAACCAGGCGGCCCGGGACCACGTCACCGACATCGCCACCGAGTTCGCCAGGCGAGCGACCAGTGAGGCGATGACCGCCACCGAGGAGCGCTCCTCCATCGGTGTCCGGCTGCGCACGGCCGAAAGCGCCGCGCTGGCGGCGGGAGACACCCAGGCGGTCGCGGAGTCGCTGCTGGACCACGCGTTGACGCCGCTGGGCGCCAGCGCCGTCGCGGTGTGGACGGCGGGCTCCGACGCGTCGCTGACGCTGGCCGGTCACGCCGGGTTCCCGGCGGACGAGGCCGGTCGCTGGCGCTACGTACCCCCGGGCGTGTCCACGCTGGCACGCCAGGCACTGAGCCGGCGGCAGGTGATCCGGGCCGCTTCCCTGCGCGCCGCTGGACTGCCGTCCATCGGGTGGGCCCTCAACCCCGGCGGCGGGCGCGTCGCCGTCCCCGCGGGAACCGGTGGCCGCATCCACGGAATCCTGGAGATCTGCTGGCCGGGCCGCCTGGAAGCCCACCCACCGCAGATCGAACGCCAGATCGAGGCGCTGGCGGAGCTGTGCGCCCACACCCTCGAGGGCCGCCCCGGGGCCCCGGTCGCGCCCTCGGCGGACACCTGGATCACCCCGCCGGACCTGTCCGAGCTCACGCACCTGGCGGAGGGCCTCTACGACCCGGCTCTGGTCCTGACCCCCTTCCTGGGGCCCGAGGGTGAGCTCGTCGACTTCCGCATCCACCACGTCAACAGCCGCTTCGTCGATCCCGCCGGACGCCCCCGCAACGCCGTCAGCGGCGCACTGCTGCTGGAGGCGTACCCCATGGCGGTCGGCGGCAGCGAGCTGTTCGAGACGATCGAACGCGTCTATGCCACCGGTGAGCCGTTCCGGGCCCAGCGCATGACCCTGACCGCCCTGGTCGACCAGGTGCCTCTCGCCTCCGTGGCCGACATCAGCGTCAGCCGCCACGGCAGCAGCGTGCTGTTGATCTGGCGGGTGGAGGACGAGACGGCACGGCTGGCGAACCTCCTGCAGCACGCCCAGCGCCTGGGCAGGATCGGCGGGTTCGAGGAGAACGTCGCCACCGGCGAGATCACGTGGAACGACCAGCTGTTCGACCTCTACGGCCGTCCCCACAAGACCCGGCCCGTGCCCCTGGAAGAGCTGGCCGCCCACGCCCACCCGGACGACGCCGAGGCCATCGACCATTTCCTGCGCGCCGTGCTGCACCACCGGCGGCCCGCGTCTGCGGACTTCCGCCTGCTCCGCCCCGACCGGGTCACCCGGCACATCCGCGTGATCGCCGAGCCCGTCCTCGACGCCGACCACAGGCTGCTGGCGGTGCGCGGCGCCTACCAGGACATCTCCGCACAGCACTGGACCGAGGTCGCTCTGGCGGCCACCCGCGACCAACTCGCCCACACCGAGCAGCAGGCCGCCGAGCGCAACCGCCTGACGCTGCAGTTGCAGCACGCCATCATGCCGCCCACGCAGGCGCCGCTGGACAGCCCGGGACTCCAGATCGCCGTCCGCTACCGGCCGGCGGAGTCGGAGTCCATGGTGGGAGGGGACTGGTACGACGCCGTCGTGCTGCCCTCCAAGCAGGTCATGCTGTGTGTGGGCGACGTGGCCGGGCACGGCATAGAGGCCGCCACCAGCATGGTGGTGCTGCGCAACGCCATGCGCGGCCTGGCGGTCACCGGCGCCGGCCCGGGGCAGCTGCTGTCGTGGCTGAACATCGTGGCCCACCACCTGACCGAGCACGTCACCGCCACAGCGGTGTGCGGACTGTACGACCCGCACAAGGGGACGCTGCGCTGGGCCCGTGCGGGCCACCTCCCGCCCGTGCTGATCCGCGGGGAGAAGGCCACCACCCTGCGCACGGTCAGCGGGGTCCTCCTCGGCGCACTGTCGGAGGCCTCCTACGAGGAGGAGGAGCTGCCGATGTCCCCCGGCGACACCCTGCTGATGTACACCGACGGGCTGGTCGAGCGCCGGGACGAGTCCGTCCAGGACTCCCTGGCCAAGCTGCTGAGCAACGCCCGTATACCGAGCACCTCCCTTGAGCACCGTCTTGACGGTCTGCTCAAGCACAGCAAGTCGGATACCGACGACGACACCTGCCTCATCGGCATCCAGGTGGTGTGACGCGTACCTGATGTACTGAACCGTCGGCCGGGCCTGTGGTGAGGTTTCGGCTCAGGAGTACTGAGGAGGGGTCATGTCGCGGAGACTGACAAGGCCGATGCGCGATGCCGCAGATGAGGGCATGCATTCCGAGACTCCCCCGGGCGGCGACCGGGATGCCGCCGCGCTCGCCGCCCGCGAGGTCATCGAGCTGCTCGAGGTGCTGTGGAACAAGGGCCGGGACATGGCCTCACCCGCCCCCGTCTCCTCCTCGCAGCTGCGGGTGCTGTACATCCTCGACCGCGATCAGCCCATCAACCTGCGCACCCTTGGAGAGGTCCTGGGGTCCGCGCCGTCTTCGGTGAGCCGGATGTGCGACCGCCTCAGCGCCCTCGGCTTCATCGAACGCACCCCCAGCGCCGCCAGCCGCCGCGAACTCGAACTCCGCCTCTCCAGCCGCGGCGAGAACTACCTCAAGAACCTCCGCGCCCGCCGCCAAGCAGCCCTGGCCGCAGTGCTCTCGGCCATGCCGGCCGCCCAGCGGGCGGCCCTCGCCACCGGCCTGAGCGGCTTCCGCCTCGCCCTCGAGTACGACGGGGCGTTGGAAGGCGAAAACGGCGGGGGCCATGCGGCCCCCGCCGAAACCGCCTGAGACGGCGTGGAGCCCATGGCCCCGTGAAGCACCCCGCGCTCAGTGCGAGGTGAGCATGCCCGTACGCAGACGCACGAGGATGCGTGTGAGCAGTCGGGAGACCTGCATCTGGGAGACGCCCAGCTGTTCACCGATCTGGGCCTGGGTGAGTTCCTCGACGAACCGCAGGTGGATGATGCGGCGCTCGCGTTCGTCGAGCTGGTGGATCAGGGGTGCCAGGGACTGGAAGTCCTCCACCAGTGCCATGCCCGGGTCCTCCGCGCCGATGAAGTCGGACAGGGCGGTGTCGTCGTCGTCGCTGTTGATCGCCCCGTCGAGGGAGGTGGAGTTGTAGCCGTTGGCGGCCAGCTGCGCTTCGACGACCTCTTCCTCGGACAGGTCCATCAGGGCGGCCAGTTCGCTGACCTTGGGGGAACGGCCGAGGCGGGTGCTGAGTTCTTCGGTGGCCTTGGCCAGTTCGACGCGTGCTTCCTGCAGGCGGCGCGGCACGTGGACGGCCCACGAGGTGTCACGGAAGAACCGCTTGATCTCGCCGACGATGTACGGCACGGCGAAGGTGGCGAACTCGACCTCCCGGGAGAGTTCGAAGCGGTCGATCGCCTTGATCAGACCGATCATGCCGACCTGCACGATATCTTCCATCTGGTCGCCGCGGCTGCGGAACCTGCCGGCGGCGTACCGGACGAGCGACATGTTCATCTCGATGAGGGTGTTGCGGGCGTACTGGTACTCCGGCGTGCCCTCTTCGAGAACCGTCAGCTTGTCGAAGAACATCTTCGACAGGGCCCGGGCGTCCTTCGGGGCGAGGCTGCCGGGATCCGTGATCTCGGGCAGCGCCTCGACCCCGGTCGGCGTTTCCGTTCCCCTCGCCACAACAGTCGTCATCGCCCTGTCCCCTCCCACATCACATCAGCACACGTTGTTCGAGCTCTGGCGAGCCAATGAGCCGCGCCTACCCCCACTTCGGCTTCCCATGCCACCCGAAATGGGCCGCGTTTTCGGCTCAGCTTTCCAGTGCTTCCTCCACGGTGCCGTACAGCGGGATCGCCTGGCCCAGGCCGACGAGCTCGATCACTCTGAGCACGGACGGCTGGGCGCTGGCGAGCCGGAGCCAGCCCCCGGTGGAGGTGGTGGCGCGCTGCGCCCGGAGGAAGGCGTTGACTCCCGAGGAGTCCATGAACGTCAGGGGGGACAAGTCCAGGAGCAGATTGCGCAGACCTTGCGCCTGGGCGGACGTGACTGCTTGCTCCAGTACGGCGACTCCGTCGTAGTCGAGCTGGCCGCTGATGGTGACGACGCCGACGCCGGCCGGCCGGGGCTCCACTCGTACCTGCACCCCAGAGGGTTCCATTCCCGCTTTCCTCCTCCGAACCGCGGTCTCGGTCACGTCAGTCTCAGGCACGCCCGTACGCGCTTCCCCGAAGGGATCGGCTCCACGTCCACGCTCTCGCACAGCGCGAGGACGATCTCCAGTCCATGCTGTCCCACCCTTCCCGGGTCGGGCGCGCGGGCGATCGGGGCCACCGCGTAGGCGTCCGATACGGCGATCTCCAGCATGCCGCGGGCGAGGGCCAGCTCCACGCGGCAAGGCCCCGCCGCGTGGCGTACGACATTGGTGACCAGCTCGCTCACCACCAGCCGGGCGTCCTCCACGGTGCGCTGCCCCATCGACACCCCCGCGTCCGCCTGCGCCCGCAGGAACGACGCGGTGAAGTCCCTCGCCGCCGCGATGGCACCGCGCGCGTCGGGGAAGGCCCGTGAGGCGGAGGCGGTTTTCACCCGGACCGGTCTGGTGGCCTCGAGGGAGGCCGTGCTGTCCCTACGCATAAGCGCTGCCCCCCATAAGCTCCTGGTCCCCTCGCCGGCCCTCTTCCTCCCGCGTCTTCCCGCATACGCGCCTTCCTAACCGGGCCGTTGCCGTCACCTCCCGGACACGGTGTGCGACGCCGTCTAAGCGTGCCGGGCATGCCGGGCGTGCCGCGCCGAGTGGGCGGCCGTGGTGGCGCCACGCAGCCGCCGGGCCGCGGCCAGCACCAGTGCGCCGGAGATCAGCGCGTAGACCCCGATGACCTGGGCGAGGGTGATCGCCCCCGCGCCGGGCCAGGCCCAGAGGAGAACCCCGGCGATCACGGAGGCCGCACCGGCGACGTACAGGACCCACTCGTGGTGCAGTTCACGACGGAAGCGCGCCGCTGCCCAGATCTCCGCGACGCCGGTGACCACCGCCCACGCGCCGACCAGGACGACCAGTGCCAGCGCGGTGACGCCCGGCCAGATGATGGTGATCATGCCCGTGGCGACGCCGAGCGCGCCGCCCACCGCGTGCGCCGCGCGGTGTCCCCGGTCGCCCTCCCGGCGGAAGGCACCGACCAGCAGGGCGACGCCGTCGACGAGCGCGTAGAGGCCGAACAGCAGAGCGAGCGCCAGCACCGTCACCCCCGGCCACATCAGCGCCACCAGCCCGAACAGCAGGGCCGCCACCCCCCGCATGACCAGCGTCCACAGCAGCTGCCTTCGCACATCCTCACCCTTCATCGCCCGGACAGGTCCGTCCCCATGTACCCCGCTCGGCGGGTCCCACCGCCCGGACAGCGGCCGGGCGCGGCCCGAACACGTCGGCGTCGACACGGGTACACGGCAGCACGGGCGAGGATCGGGTATAGGACAGGATGACTTTCCGATCCGTCATCAGGCACAGCTCCGAAGCCGTCCGGCAGAGTAGGGAGCCAACCCACGATGTTCTACTACGTGCTCAAGTACGTACTGCTCGGGCCGGTTCTCCGGTTGCTGTTCAGGCCGAGGACCGAGGGGCTGGAGCACATTCCGCAGCACGGCCCGGCGATCGTCGCGGGGAACCACCTGTCGTTCTCGGACCACTTCCTCATGCCGGCCGTGCTGAAGCGGCGCATCACCTTCCTGGCGAAGCGGGAGTACTTCACCGGTCCCGGGCTCAAGGGCCGGCTGACCGCGGCCTTCTTCCGCAGCGCGGGGCAGATCCCGGTGGACCGCTCCGGCAAGGAGGCCGGGCAGGCGGCGATCCGCGAGGGGCTGGGCGTGCTGGCCAAGGGCGAGCTGCTCGGGATCTACCCGGAGGGCACGCGCTCGCACGACGGCCGGCTCTACAAGGGCAAGGTCGGGGTCGCGGTGATGGCCCTCAAGGCCGGGGTGCCGGTGATCCCCTGCGCGATGGTCGGGACGTTCGAGATCCAGCCGCCGGGACAGGTCGTACCCAGGATCAAGCGCGTCACGATCCGCTTCGGCGAGCCGCTGGACTTCTCGCGGTTCGCGGGGATGGAGGACGAGAAGGCGGTGCTCCGCGCCGTCACCGACGAGATCATGTACAGCATCCTCGCCCTGTCGGGACAGGAGTACGTGGACGAGTACGCGGCCACGGTGAAGGCGCGTGAGACCGGGCAACAGGGCCGCAGGCTCCCCAGGTTGCGGCACTGAAATCGGCTAGGCCGGCTCCTCCGTGAGCCGGTACAGCTCGGGTACGGAGACCTTGATCGGTTCCTGGGTGGTCCGGGCGATCACGACGACCGCGGGCTCGTGCGGGTCGGGGTTCTCCTCACGGTGCGGGACGAACGGCGGGACGAGGAAGAAGTCGCCCGGGCCCCCGGCGATCCGCACCTCCCGGGTGCCGTCGTGGTAGACGAAGACGGGGTGGCCGCTCACGACGTAGATCCCGGCCTCCGAGTCGCCGTGGTGGTGGTTGTCCGTGGCGCTCAGCGGCGGGTTCACCACCATGCCCATCCAGAGTTTCTTCGACCCGACCGTGGAGCCGCTGATGGCGGCGTGGCCGTCCAGCTCGCCGGCGCGGACGTGGTGGACGCGGTTGTTGGGCGTGGACATGGTGCGGCCTCCTGGTTCTCGACGGCTTCGATGGCCCTGGCGGGCCTCGACGGGGACGAGGCTGCCGCTCAGGCCCCGGGTGCGCCAACTGTTGTTGCCGTTACGGCAACACGCCCGGGTCCCTCCAGGTGGGCCAGTGCCTCGTCCAGGACGCGCCGCAGGCGCAGTGCGTCCGGGGCGACGGCCGTCACCAGGGCCGCGGGCCCGGCCAGCGGGGTGAGAACGGCGGTCCCGCCCAGCGGGCGCGGCTCGACCGGCCGGTCGGCGAAGGCGGGGTCCACGACGAGGAGCTGCCCGACGGCGCGGTGCCCGGCGAGGACGGCCGGCCCGTCCCAGCCGCCGGGCGCGCCGGGGCCGTACGCCAGCTCCTGGTCCAGCAGGGCGCGCCCGGCTCGGCGCACGGTGAGGCGGGTGGCGAGGGTGCCGGGGGCCTCGCCGTGGCGGCCGAGGACCTGTTCCTCGCGCAGCACCAGCCGTGCAGAGTCGGCGAGTTCGACGGTCGTGCGCATGCGGAGGAGCGAGCCGTGCGCGGAGATCAGCTGCTCCGGCAGCCAGCGCAGCTCCGCGTCCCGGCCGACCGCCAGGCGGACGTCGTAGTGCGCCTCGTCGGCGACGCGGCCGGGCAGGGCGACCGTCGCGGCCGCCGAGTCCACGGTGAGCCGCGCCCCGTCCCGTACGTCCGCCTCGACGGCGAGCCGGTCGCCGCCCAGCGGGGCGGTCATCGCGCCGACGACGGTCACCCGGTGGTACGGGCCGGCGGCCCGGGTGCGGCGCAGGGCGAGCGGCCCGTCGCTCTGGAGGACCGGCAGCCCGGCGGAGGTGGCGACGATCCGGGCGGTGGCGACGACGCGCGGGCCGGCGGCGGTCCGAGGGGTGGCGTGGAGGCTCATGCGGTCCAGGCCGCGAGCCGCTCGCGCACCCAGGCGGCGACGGGCGCGACGCCCTGCTCGCCGGTGAGCGAGGTGAAGGCGACGGGCAGGTCGCCGCGTTGCTCCCTGGCGTCGCGGGCCATCCGCTCCAGGTCGGAGCCGACGTACGGGGCGAGGTCGGTCTTGTTGATGACGAGCAGGTCGGCGGTGGAGACGCCGGGGCCGCCCTTGCGGGGGATGTCGTCGCCGCCGGCGACGTCGATGACGAAGATCTGGGCGTCGACGAGGCCTTTGGAGAAGGTGGCGGTGAGGTTGTCGCCGCCGGACTCGACGAGGATCAGGTCGAGCGGGCCGACGGTGTCTTCGAGGTCCTCGACGGCTTCGAGGTTGGCGGAGATGTCGTCGCGGATCGCGGTGTGCGGGCAGGCGCCGGTTTCCACGGCCTGGATGCGCTCGGGCGGCAGGACGGCGTTGCGGAGCAGGAACTCGGCGTCCTCGCGGGTGTAGATGTCGTTGGTGACGACCGCGATGGACAGCTGGTCGCGCAGTGCGCGGCAGAGTGCGGCGACGGTGGCGGTCTTGCCGGAACCGACGGGGCCGCCGAGGCCGATGCGCAGGGCGCGGCGGGTGCCGTCGGGGCGGTGGGCGTCGGCGCTGACGGCGGCGGGGCCGTCGTGGGTGTGGTCGAGGTGCACGGGGAGCTCCTTGTGCTTACGAGGCGAAGAGGCGTACGGGCCAGGCGGCGTGCTGTTCGGCGGTGATGTCGAGCAGCGGCGCGGAGGCGGCGGGCAGCGCGTCGATGCCCTGCCGGGCGGCGTCCGCGGCCCGGGCGGCCACCTCGTCCATGGCGGGGGCGAGGCGGGCCAGCACGGCGGTGGCGTGGAAGGGGTCGAGGCTCAGCAGGCGGACGGCGGCCGTGGCGGGGCCGCTGACCGTCTCGTACGCGACGCAGTGCGCCGCGTCCTCGGGTCCGAGCCCGGCCGCCCGCGCGGCGATGCCCAGCACGACCGGCTGGTGCGCGCCGCGCGGGAACGCCCGGGCGAGCGCGTCGAGTTCCGGTCCCGGCCAGGTGGCGCGGGCGGCCCGCAGCATCTGGCGGCCGAGCTTGCGGGCGGTGGCGCGCAGCGCGGGCGAGGGGGTGCGGGCGTCGGCGGCCTCGTCCAGGGCGGCGGGGTCGACGCCGAGGGCGGCCGCGGCGGCCACACCGGCGGAGGTGAGGCCCGTGGTGTGCAGGCGGCCGCGGCAGAAGGCCTCCAGGTCGCGGGTGTCGCGGAGGCGCCCCGCCTTGACGGCCGGTTCGGCGCCGCCGGAGTGGGCGTGGCCACCGGCGGGGAACCGGCCGTCGGCGAGGACGAGCAGAGCAGCGCGGGACATCGGCGGCGACCTCAGAAGAGGAAGTAACGCTGGGCCATGGGCAGTTCGGCGGCGGGCGCCGGGTCGACCGGCTCGCCGTCGATCGTCACCGTGAAGGTGTCGGCGTCGACCTCGACGCGCGGCAGGGCGTCGTTCTCCCGCATGTCGGCCTTGGTGACGCCCCGGGTGCTCTTGATCGCCGTGAACCCCTTGTGCAGTCCGAGCCGTTCGGGCAGGCCGTCGTCGAGGGCGCTGTGCGTGACGAAGTTGTACGAGCCCGCCGCCGCGGCCCGGCCCAGTGCGCCGAACATGGGGCGGGGCATGACCGGCTGGGGGGTGGGGATGGACGCGTTGGCGTCACCCATCTGCGCGTACGCGATCTGCCCGCCCTTGATGACGGTCTGCGGCTTCACTCCGAAGAACGCCGGGTCCCAGAGCACCAGGTCGGCGAGCTTGCCGGTCTCGACGGAGCCGATCTCGTGGTCGAGGCCCTGGGCCACGGCCGGGTTGATCGTGTACTTGGCGACGTAGCGGCGTACGCGGTGGTTGTCGGCGCGGCCGTCGCCGGGAAGGGCGCCGCGGCGGCGCTTCATCACGTGCGCGGTCTGCCAGGTCCGCAGGATCACCTCGCCGACGCGGCCCATCGCCTGGGAGTCGGAGGAGATGATCGAGATGGCACCCATGTCGTGCAGGATGTCCTCGGCCGCGATGGTCGACGGCCGGATGCGGGACTCGGCGAACGCCAGGTCCTCGGGGACGGCCGGGTTGAGGTGGTGGCAGACCATCAGCATGTCGAGGTGTTCGTCGAGCGTGTTGACGGTGTGCGGGCGGGTCGGGTTGGTGGAGCTGGGCAGGACGTACGGCTCCGAGACCACGGTGATGATGTCGGGGGCGTGACCGCCGCCCGCGCCCTCGGTGTGGTACGCGTGGATGGTGCGGCCCGCGATGGCGGCGAGGGTGTCGCCGACGAACCCGGCTTCGTTGAGCGTGTCGGTGTGGATGGCCAGTTGGGCGCCGGTCTCGTCGCAGACGCCGAGGCAGGCGTCGATGACGGCCGGGGTCGCCCCCCAGTCCTCGTGGATCTTGAAGCCGAGGGCGCCGCCGCGCAGCTGGGAGTGCATCGCCTCGCGCGACATCGTGTTGCCCTTGCCGAGCAGGCCGATGTTGACGGGGTACGTCTCCAGCGCCTCGAACATCCGGGCGAGGTGCCAGGGGCCGGGGGTGACGGTGGTGGCCTTGCTGCCCTCGGCGGGGCCGGTGCCGCCGCCGACGAGGGTGGTGATGCCGGAGGTGAGCGCCTGTTCGGCGACGGTCGGCGAGATGAAGTGGATGTGCGCGTCGACGGCGCCCGCGGTGAGGATCTTGCCGTTGCCGGCGATGATCTCGGTCTCGGGGCCGATGACGAGGTCCGGGTGGACGCCGTCCATGGTGTCGGGGTTGCCGGCCTTGCCGATGCCGGTGATGCGGCCGTCGCGGATGCCGATGTCCGCCTTGACGACGCCCCAGTGGTCGATGACGACGGCGCCGGTGATGACGGTGTCCGGGGCGCCTTCGGCGCGGGTGGTGCGGGCCTGGCCCATGGATTCGCGGATGACCTTGCCGCCGCCGAAGACCGCCTCGTCGCCGGAGCGGCCGGGGCCGCCGGAGCGGTCCTCCTCGATCTCGACGAGCAGGTCGGTGTCGGCGAGGCGGATCCGGTCGCCGGTGGTGGGGCCGAAGAGGTCGGCGTACTGGGGGCGGGCGAGCTCAGCCATCGAGGGCACCTCCGGTCTGTCCGCGCAGGCCGGGGACGACGCGCAGGCCGGCGAGCGGGACGAGTTCCACGTCGACGGGGATGCCGGGCTCGAAGCGCACGGCGGTGCCGGCGGCGATGTTGAGCCGCAGGCCGCGGGCGGCGGGGCGGTCGAACGCGAGGCCCGGGTTGACCTCGGCGAAGTGGTAGTGGGAGCCGACCTGCACGGGGCGGTCGGCGGCGTTGAGCACGGTGAGGCGGGTGACGGGGCGGCCTTCGTTGAGGGGCACGGGCCCGTCGGCGTAGAGGATCTCTCCGGGGATCATCGGTGGCGGGCCCCGTCAGACGATCGGCTCGTGGACGGTGACGAGCTTGGTGCCGTCCGGGAAGGTCGCCTCGACCTGGACGTCGTGGATCATCTCGGGGATGCCCTCCATGACGTCGTCCCGGCTGAGCACCTTGCGCCCGGAGGCCATGAGCTCGGCGACGGTCCGGCCGTCCCTGGCCCCCTCCAGGATGTGCGCGGTGATGAGGGCGACGGCCTCGGGGTGGTTGAGCCTCACCCCGCGTGCCCTGCGCTTCTCCGCCACGTCGGCAGCGACATGAATGAGCAGGCGCTCCTGCTCGTGCGGGCTCAGTTGCACGTTTCACCTCACATGTTCCCGCCCGGCACGACCCCGGGCAGCAGCGGGACCCTATCCGGCTTCAACACTCTGTTGACCTGCGGAAACGATTGTGAGGGAGAGATATTTCAATCTCGGGCAGAAGTTTTTCCGGCACGTTAACTACGGCTTTGCCTGGCCATGGGACACGAGCGGCCGCCCACCGGGCCCGCAGCGCGGGTCGTATACGAGGTGCGGCCGCTCGCCGGGCGGTACGGGTGCGCCCGTGCCGCCCGGCGAGCCGCGGTGCCCGCCTCAGACGGCCAGGCAGCTCGCGCCCGGGACCTCCGAGGGCAGGGCGGGCGCGGCGGGGTCGACGATGGTGGTCAGGTCGGTCGCGCTGGTGGTGACGCAGTCGAGGACGGCGGTGGGGTCCGGCACCGCCACCGCCGAGGCGGTGGTGACGGTGGATCCGAGGAGTGCGATGGTTCCGAGGACGACGGCCGCGGTGCGACGCATACGGGTTCCCTCCCTGTGACGGGGTGACGGGGTCTGACTCGCCGGTTGGCTCGAGTCGGCCCCTGGCTACCCACCCCCACACCCCGGGTACGCGCCCGGTCACCCGCACGAGGACGAGGAAACGATCCCGCACGCCTCCGACCCCCGGAGCGGGGTTCAACCGGGCGCTCGCCGGGCGCACGGCCGCACCGCGGGAGCACTGCGTTCGACGCATGACCACGGGAGGGCGAGGCGCACACCCGGACGCTGGCGCGTGCGCCGTGAGTTCTCGATGGCGAATGTCTGGCTGCGCGGGTGACGCTCCCTCAGGAGCCCGCCTGATGAGGGATTTCGGCGTAGCACGGATGGGCGCAGAAGGGCCGAAGAGCCACCCTCGTTCGGCGTACGCAAACGAGGGAATTACGCACTGTACGAGTTGCGCCCATGGTGTACGCATCTGGCGGAACATCACCTTCCGCCGCTGGTCCACGGATCATCAACCAGCCGTCGCGTCGCACCAAAACGCCTCTGTCCACTCGAATGGATCAGTCGTGAGGAGCCTCACAAACTTCCGTTTCGGCTCGGAATTTCGCCCTGTCATGGGTCAAGATCCCTTCGACGACAAGCCCCCGCCGCCGCGGCGGGGCGGTCCGGGCGGACGCCGAGTCCTGCCGCCGTCCGGACGACTGGTCGACAGGAGTGGATCGGCAGGAGTGGAGGACCCAAGCAGTCCGGGGCGAGCGCACCATGGCCGCCCCTTGGGGTGAAGCCGCGTCAGCGGCCGGGCAACTTCGCCAGCCCGAACCCGACAGGTCATCCTTCACAGGCGGCTGACGAAGGGTTGCGCTATGACCGCGCAGATTCATGTCCCGTCTCTGCTGTCCCGAGCCGGTGCCGTCTCGGCACTGACGCTCGCCGCCGTCGGCGGCACCATGCTGGCGCCGGGCGCCGTCCCCCAGGCCGAGGCCGCCGCCGCGACGCACGCCACGAAGGCGCTGAACATCGCCGCGTCCAAGAAGGGCTCCCCGTACGCGTACGGGGCAGCGGGCCCCTCCCGGTTCGACTGCTCCGGCCTCACGCTCTACTCGTACAAGAAGGCCGGCAAGACGCTGCCGCGCACCGCGCAGCAGCAGTACAACAAGACCCGCCACATCTCCACGTCGCAGCGGCAGAAGGGTGACCTGGTCTTCTTCCACTCCGGTGGACGCGTCTACCACGTGGGCCTGTACGCCGGGGACAACAAGATCTGGCACTCACCGAAGTCGGGTTCGGTGGTCAAGCTCGACCGCATCTGGTCGAAGTCGGTCTACTACGGGCGCGTGCGCTGACACGAGAGCTCGTACGCCCCGTACCGCACGACCGGGCGGTACGGGGCCGCCGCCGTACCGGGCGCGTGCTCAGCCCCGGACGGGGACGGACCAGGGCAGGGCGATCCACACCGTCTTGCCGCCCTCACCGGTCGGAGTGACCGTCAGGCGGCCACCGCGTTCGGCGGTGAGCCAGCGGATGATGACCATGCCGCGGCCGTTGTCCTGCTGCACGGCCGCGGGCAGGCGCTGCGGCCACCGCGGGTGGCTGTCGGTGACACCGATGCGCAGCTGTTCGTCCCGTTCCAGCCGGATGTCCACCGTGAAGGTCGGTGACTGTCCGAAGGTGTGCTGGACGGCGTTGGTGGTGAGCTCGGAGACGATCAGCCGTACCGCGTCCGCCGTGTCGGACTCGGCCGGCAGGCCCCATTCGGTAAGAACGTCCGCCACGTATCTGCGGGCTGCGGAGACCGAGGCTGGATCGCTCGGCAGAGTGACGGATGCTTCCTGGTGGTCTGCCATGGCGACGCTGTCCCTTTCCCACCGGGGCCGGACTCCGACAGGGAGCGGATGTTGTGCGAGGACGGCCTCGGATTGCGCTTCGCGCCAGAGTGCCACTTATGTCGCCCCGGGTGGGGCCGATCCCCCAAGATATGCATATATCTGTCGCTCGAAGCGGTGAACCCTGCTACGCGAGAGCGGTTCCGGCGGGCAGACTGGCGGGTTGGTCCAGCGTTCCGGAGGGCGGGAGGTGGGGCTGTCGTGCGGGGCACGCGGCACGGTCCGGCGGTGCGGCGCCGCAAGCTCGGCGAGGAGTTGCGGCGGCTGCGCCTGAGAGCCGGGCTCACCAGCCGGGACGCGGCCCGGCTCGTCGGCTGGCACCAGTCGAAGGTCAGCCGGATCGAGACGGGTGCCAGCGGGGTGACGGGCGAGGACGTGTCACGGCTGCTCGACGCCTACGGCGTACGCGAACCGCGCCAGCGCGCGCTGCTGGAGGCCCTCTCCGGCGCGGCCGCGGACGGCGGCGGCACGGGCTGGTGGCACGCGTACCGGGGCGTGCTGCCGCCGCAGTACCAGGACTTCATCAGCCTGGAGTCGCAGGCGTGCGCGGCGCGCACACTCGAGACCTCGGTGGTGCCGGGCCTGCTGCAGACGGCCGACTACGCGCGGGCGGTGACGCGCGCGGCGCTGGACGGGCTGCCGGTGACGGCGGTCGACTCGCTGGTGGAGGTGCGGCTCGCCCGCCAGGAGGTGCTGTTCGGTGATCCGCCGCTGCGCCTGGAGGCGGTACTGGACGAGGCGGTGCTGCGGCGGCAGGTGGGCGGCCCGGGGGTGATGCGGGCGCAGCTGCGGCGGTTGCGGGAGTTGGCGGACCTGCCCCATGTGCGGCTCCAGGTGCTGCCGTTCGCGGTGGGCGGGTACGTCGGCCTCTCCGGGCCTTTCGTTATTTTCTCCTTCGCGAACATGTCTGATCTGGATGTGGTGGTTCTCGACCACTTGACGAGTAGCCTCTATCTCGAACGCACGGAAGACCTCGAGGCGTACAGCGCCGCGTTCCGCACCATGCAGGCGCACGCCCTGACGCCCGAGGAGTCGGAGGAACTCATCGCCGGGATCGGTGACGGCGCGTAGGGAGAGGCAAGGCACCCCACATGTCTGCTTACCTCGCACACCACGATGGCCCGCAGTGGCGGCGCAGCAGCCGCAGCGTGGGCATGAACAACTGCGTCGAGGCGGCCCGTCTCGACGCCGCGCGGCTGGCCGTGCGCGACTCGAAGGACACCGCCAGGCCGCCGCTGCGGTTCTCCCCGGCGGCCTGGACGTCCTTCGTCAGCTCCCTGAAGCAGCCGGGCTGACCGGCGCCGGGTCCGGCGCCGTACGGAGGATCGTGGCCACGGCCGTCTCGATCTGAGCTTCCGTCAGGTCGGCGCGGGCGGTGAGCCGCAGGCGCGAGATCCCGTCGGGCACCGACGGCGGCCGGAAGCAGCCCACCGCCAGCCCCTCGGCGCGGCAGTCCGCGGCCCACCGCACGGCCTGCTCCGGCGACGGGGCGCGTACGGAGACGACGGCGGCGTCCGGCCGCACGGCGGTCAGGCCCGCCGCCGTCAGCCGCCCGTGCAAGGTGGCCGCGACCGTACGGGCCCGGCCGGCCAGGCCCGGCTCGGCGCGCAGCAGACGCAGGCCCGCGAGCGCGGCGCCCGCCGCGGCCGGGGCCAGGCCCGTGTCGAAGATGAAGGTCCGCGCGGCGTTGACCAGGTGGTGGATCACGCGCGCCGGGCCGAGGACCGCTCCGCCCTGGCTGCCCAGGGACTTGGACAGCGTGAGCGTGGCGACGACGTCCGCGTCGCCCGCGAGCCCCGCCGCGTGCAGCGCCCCGCGCCCGCCGTCGCCCAGCACGCCGAGGCCGTGCGCGTCGTCGACGACCAGCGCGGCGCCGTGCGCGCGGCAGGCGGCGGCGAGTTCCGCCAGCGGCGCCGCGTCGCCGTCGACCGAGAAGACCGAGTCGGTCACGGCGAGGGCGCGGCGGCCGGGGTGGGCGCCGAGGGTCTTGTCGACGGCGCCGGGGTCGGCGTGCGGGACGACGGCGGTCTCGGCGCGCGAGAGGCGGCAGCCGTCGACGATCGAGGCGTGGTTGCCCGCGTCCGAGACGATGAGGGAGCCGCGGGCGCTGAGCGCGGTGAGGGCGGCCAGGTTGGCCGCGTACCCGGAGGAGAAGACCAGGGCCGCCTCGAAGCCGCAGAAGTCCGCCAGTTCGCGCTCCAGCTCGGCGTGGAGCTCCGTGGTGCCGGTGACCAGGCGCGAGCCGGTGGCGCCGGCGCCCCAGCGGCGGGCGGCCTCGGCCGCCGCCTCTGTGATGGCGGGGTGGCGGGTGAGGCCGAGGTAGTCGTTGCTCGCCAGGTCGAGCAGCTCCGGCTCGGCGGGCCGGGGGCGGAGCACGCGCACCAGACCGGCGTCCGTGCGGCGGCGCGCCTCGGCGTCGGTCCAGTCGAAGGGGTCTTCCTGCGGCATGGGTCGGGTCCCTTTTGTAGGCAGCGCACAGACCCTAGCCCGGGACAGCGGGGGGCACAGTGTGGTCATACACACACCGCTCGGCCGCTCTCTTGTCCGGTTCCTCCTTGGCCAGGGGGTGTGCCGTAGGACAGGATCGGCGCCATGGACCTGTTGAACACGCTGGTGGACAAGGGGCTTCGGCGCGAGCTGCCGACCCGCGAAGAAGCGCTCGCCGTGCTGGCGACCTCCGACGACGAGCTGCTCGATGTGGTGGCCGCGGCCGGCAAGGTGCGGCGCAAGTGGTTCGGGCGCCGGGTGAAGCTCAACTACCTGGTCAATCTGAAGTCGGGCCTGTGCCCGGAGGACTGCTCGTACTGTTCCCAGCGGCTCGGGTCCAAGGCCGAGATCCTCAAGTACACCTGGCTGAAGCCGGAGGAGGCCTCGAAGGCGGCCGCCGCGGGCGTCGCGGGCGGCGCCAAGCGGGTGTGCCTGGTCGCCAGTGGCCGCGGGCCGACGGACCGGGACGTGGACCGCGTCTCGCAGACCATCGCGGCGATCAAGGAAGAGAACGAGGGCGTCGAGGTCTGCGCCTGCCTGGGCCTGCTCTCCGACGGCCAGGCGGAGCGGCTGCGCTCGGCGGGCGCCGACGCGTACAACCACAACCTGAACACGTCCGAGGGGACGTACGGGGACATCACGACCACCCACACCTACGCGGACCGTGTCGATACGGTGCAAAAGGCGCACGCCGCGGGCCTGTCCGCCTGCTCCGGGCTCATCGCGGGCATGGGCGAGAGCGACGAGGACCTGGTGGACGTGGTCTTCGCGCTGCGCGAACTGGACCCGGACTCGGTGCCGGTGAACTTCCTCATCCCCTTCGAGGGCACGCCGCTCGCCAAGGAGTGGAACCTCACCCCGCAGCGGGCGCTGCGCATCCTGGCGATGGTCCGGTTCGTCTGCCCGGACGTCGAGGTCCGGCTCGCGGGCGGGCGCGAGGTGCACCTGCGCACGCTCCAGCCGCTGGCGCTGCACCTCGCGAACTCGATCTTCCTGGGCGACTACCTCACCAGCGAGGGCCAGGCCGGCAAGGCGGACCTGGAGATGATCGCGGACGCCGGTTTCGAGGTGGAGGGCACGGACACGACGACGCTGCCGGAGCACCGCTCGGACGCCGCGTCCTGTGGCTCCTCGGGCGGCGGCTGCGGCTCCGGCTCGGTCTGCGGCTCGGACGCGGAGGTTCCGGCGGAGGCTCCGGCGGCGGCACCGGTGGCGGCCGAGCCGCAGGCGGCCCGCCCGGACCTCGTCGCGGTGCGCCGTCGTGGCGCCGGGACGGACCTGGCGCCCAATGCCTGAGGCGCTCGACACGCGCGAACTGGTCGCGCTGGACCGGGCCCACGTGTGGCATCCGTACAGCCCGATGCCGGGCCGCACCGACCCGCTGGTCGTCGAGTCCGCCTCCGGGGTACGGCTCCGGCTCGCGGAACCGGCCCACGGGCACCGCGAGTTGGTCGACGGCATGTCGTCCTGGTGGTCCGCGATCCACGGCTACAACCACCCGGTGCTCAACGAGGCCGCGACCGGGCAGCTCGGCCGGATGAGCCATGTCATGTTCGGCGGACTCACCCATGAGCCCGCCGTGCGGCTGACCACTCGGCTGGTCGAGATCACGCCGGAGCCGCTGCGCCACGTCTTCCTGTGCGACTCGGGCTCGGTGGCGGTCGAGGTCGCCGTCAAGATGTGCCTGCAGTACTGGCGCTCGATCGGCCGCCCGGCCAAGCAGCGGCTGCTGACCTGGCGCGGCGGCTACCACGGCGACACCTGGCAGCCCATGTCGGTGTGCGACCCCCAGGGCGGCATGCACGGGCTGTGGTCCGGGGTACTCCCCCGCCAGCTCTTCGCGGGGCCGCCGCCGGCCGCGTACGACGAGACGTACGCCGACGAGCTCAGGGAGCTGATCGCGCGCCACGCCGACGAGCTGGCCGCGGTGATCGTGGAGCCGGTGGTGCAGGGCGCGGGCGGGATGCGCTTCCACGACCCGGCGTACCTGCGGGTGCTGCGGGAGGCGTGCGACGCGCACGACGTCCTGCTCGTCTTCGACGAGATCGCGACCGGCTTCGGGCGGACGGGCACGCTGTTCGCGGCCGAGCAGGCGGGCGTGGCGCCCGACGTGATGTGCCTGGGCAAGGCGCTGACCGGCGGCTACCTGTCGCTGGCGGCGACCCTGTGCACGCCGCGCGTGGCGGACGGCATCTCGCAGGGCGAGGTGCCGGTGCTGGCGCACGGGCCGACGTTCATGGGCAACCCCCTCGCCACCGCCGTCGCCTCCGCCTCGATCGACCTGCTCCTGGAGCAGGACTGGGCGCGGGAGGTCAAGCGGATCGAGGCGGGCCTGCTGGACGGGCTCGCGGAGGCGCGCGAGCTGCCGGGCGTGCACGAGGTGCGGGTGCTCGGCGCCATCGGCGTCGTACAGCTGGACCATCCGGTGGACATGGCGGCCGCGACGGCCGCGGCGGTGCGCGAGGGCGTGTGGCTGCGGCCGTTCCGGGACCTGGTGTACGTGATGCCGCCGTACGTCACCGGGGCGGAGGACCTGGCACGGATCTGCCGCGGGGTGTGCGCGGCGGCACGGGAGGGCTGAGATGACGGTACTGGTGGTCAGCGGGACGGGCACGGAGATCGGCAAGACCGTCGTCACGGCGGCCGTCGCCGCGGTGGCGCGGGCGGCGGGCCGGTCGGTGGCGGTGCTGAAGCCCGCGCAGACGGGCGTCGGCCCCGGCGAGCTCGGCGACGCGGACGAGGTCGTACGCCTCGCCGGCGAGGGTGTCACGCCCGTCGAACTGGTCCGCTTCCCCGAGCCCCTGGCCCCGGCGACGGCCGCGCGGCGCGCCGGGATGGCGCCGGTGGCGCCGGAGGAGGTGGCGCGGGCCGCGCGGAAGCTGGCCGAGGAGTACGACCTGGTCCTGGTCGAGGGCGCCGGCGGTCTCCTCGTACGGTACGACGCCGAGGGCGGCACCCTCGCGGACGCGGCGCGGCTGCTGGACGCACCGGTCCTGGTCGTGGCGCCCGCCGGGCTCGGCACGCTCAACATGGCGACGCTGACGGGCGAGGCGCTGCGGGCGCGCGGCCTGGCCCAGCTGGGCGTGGTCATCGGCAGCTGGCCGGACGAGCCCGGCCTGGCCGAGCGCTGCAACGTCACGGACCTTCCGGAATCGGCCGGGGCGCCGCTGCTGGGCGCGGTGCCCGCGGGCGCGGGGGCGCTGCCGGTGGACGCCTTCCGGGAGCGGGCGGCGTCCTGGCTCGCCCCGGCCCTCGGGGGCACCTGGGACGCGGAGGAGTTCGCCGCGGCCGTACGCCCCTGAGCAGTCGTAGGCTGCTGGGCATGCGTGCTCGAGTGAATGAGATCGTGTTCGACTGCGCCGACCCGGCCGCGCTGGTCCGCTTCTGGGCCGCGCTGCTGGGCGGCGAGCCGGTGGACCGCAGTCCCGGCTGGTCGTACGTGGAGCCGCCGGGGTTCGTACGCGTCGCCTTCCAGCGCGTGCCGGAGGGCAAGGCGGCGAAGAACCGGCTCCACCTCGACCTGGAGGGCGGCGACGTGGAGGCGGCGGCCGACGAGGCGGTACGGCTCGGCGCGGTGCGGGTCGACGAGATCGTGACGGACGACCACGGCCGCTTCCAGGTGCTGCGGGACCCCGAGGGCAACGAGTTCTGCTTCGTCGGCGGCTGACGGGGGGAAACTGACGGTGTCCGCCCACCCCCTCTCGCCGGGAGGTCCGCGATGCGGGACACCGTCCACCACCCCCTCTTCGCCCGCTTCTACGCGCGCATGAGCGTCGCGATGGACACGAAGGGCAGGGTGGCCGCGTACCGCGACGAGCTGCTGGCCGGGCTCTCCGGCCGCGTCATCGAGATCGGCGCCGGGAACGGCCTGAACTTCGCCCACTACCCGGGAGCCGTCTCCGAGGTCGTCGCCATCGAACCGGAACGGCGGCTGCGGCAGTTGGCGGTCAGCGCAGCGCTGCGCTCCGACGTACCGGTGGACGTGGTGCCGGGCGTGGCGGAGGCGCTGCCGGTCAAGAGCGAGGCCTTCGACGCGGCGGTGGCGTCGCTGGTGCTGTGTACGGTACGGGACCTGCCGCGCGCCCTCGCGGAGCTGCGGCGGGTCCTGCGGCCGGGCGGTGAGCTGCGGTTCTTCGAACACGGGCGGGCGGAGGGACGGGCCCTGGCGACGGCGCAGCGGGCCCTGGACCGCACGGTGTGGCCGACGCTCTTCGGCGGGTGCCACACGGCGCGCGACCCGCTGGCGGCGCTCGGGGCGGCGGGGTTCGAGGTCGTCTCGTACCGCCGGTTCCGCCTCCCGGAGAAGGGGCCGCGGCTGCCGTCGTCACCGTGCGTGCTGGGGGTGGCCCGGTGCCCGGGCGGCTGACGTTAGGGTGACCGTGTGTCTGATGAGCAGGAGCAGCTGTTCGCAGCGGTCGACGCGCTGCTGGAGCAGGTGGCGGCCCTCCCCGCCCCGGCCGAGCGCCGCCGCCTGCGCGAGGCGGCGGGGCTGAGCCGGGACCAGATCGCCCAGGCGCTCTCCGTCCGCCGCGAGACCATCACGTCCTGGGAAACCGGCCGCTCGGACCCGCGCCCGCCGAAGCGGGCGGCGTACGCGCGGCTGCTGTCGGGGCTGGCGGAACGGCACCCGGAGGCCGCGGAGCCGGACCCGGCGGAGGAGACTCCGGCACCGGTCGCGGAGGCTCCCGCTCCGGCGGAGGAGGTTCCGGTGCGGGCGGAGGCTCCCGCTCCGGCGGAAAGTCCGGCCGCGGCTCCGGTTCCGGCTCCGTACGGCGCCGGCGGCAGCGGCAGCGGCCCCGCCGGGCGGGTGCCCGCGCCGCAGGGGCGGCGCGCGCCCGGCGAGGCTGGGCCCGGGACGGTGGCCGGTCGCGTCCGTACAACACCAGCGGCGCGGAGCGAGGCCCCCGCGCGAGAGGCGGTCGACGAGCGCTTCGCGCACGGCCCGGTGGCCGTGCTGGACGGGGACGGCAGCGCGTACTGCGCCGCCGGGCTCGTCCTCGACTGCCCGGCCACCGACATCCCCTCGCTCGTCGAGTGGGCCTTGGGCGAGGCGCGGCTGGGCGCGCCCCGGCTGCACCGCAACGGGCAGGACGCCGACCCGCTCGTGGTGCTGACGGAGTCGGCGGCCGTACGGCTCGGGCTGCCGGCCGAGCTGGCGGACCGGCGCGGGCTGCGGCTCCCCGACGACCACGAGGTCGTACGGCGGCTCAGGAAGGCCGACTGGCTGCTGACGCGCCGCGGGTTCGGGCCCTGGGCCTGGGTGTACCGCCCGGCGCAGGGCAGTCGCCGCCGGTGCGTGCAGTTCGCCGTCCTGCCCTGGGGGGCGCTGGACGGCCGTACGTGGGGCGGGGCCGCCGGCCTGCCCCCGGCCGAGCTGGCCGACACGCTCGCGACGTACGCCGCCCGGGTCATCACGCCGCGCGGGACCACCGCCGTCTGCGGTCTGCAGCTGATGACCGCGCTGCGCCCGCCGACGCGCGCGGTGAAGGACGAGGCCACCGGCTCATGGGTGTCCGCGCCCAGCCCCGGCACCCTCACCGAGGCCGTCGACCCGGCGCCGCCGGAGGCCCCGGACGAGCACCCGGTCGTCGCGGCGCTGTACCCGCGCGGGCACCAGCGCACGCCCGAC
The DNA here is from genome assembly GCF_056430285.1 of Streptomyces sp. NPDC045998. Classification (NCBI taxonomy): domain Bacteria; kingdom Bacillati; phylum Actinomycetota; class Actinomycetes; order Kitasatosporales; family Streptomycetaceae; genus Streptomyces; species Streptomyces sp. NPDC045998. Next base: position 128,029 of record NZ_JBWKLJ010000009.1, on the reverse strand, counting down.
CAGGTGCTCGACGAGGAGGCGTACGACTGGATCCGCGATCCGGAGCTGCTCACCGACGCGGAGTGCGCCCGGCCGTACGCCGTCGGCATCGACGTGAACATGGCGTTCGCGGCGGCCGCGAACCGCCTCACGGTCGGGCTGGGCGCCCCGGTCCACGTCACGTCGCCGGTCTTCGACAAGAAGGTCCCCGGCTCCTGGCTGGTGGACCTGTCGTCGGTCGAGGTGGACCCGCGGTTGCCGAGCCCGTTCACGCCGCACGGCGCACGGCCGGAGGGGCCGGCGTGGTACGCCACCCCGACCGTCGCGTACGCCGTCGAGCTCGGCCACGAGGTCACGCCCGTCGAGGCGTACGTACGCCCTTCGAACGGCGCCTACCTGGACGCCTGGTACACGCGGCTGCGCGACGCCTATCTGGCGACGATGGAGGAGTTCGGCGTGCGTGCGGGGATGCCGGAGGCGGAGTTCCTCGCGGCGATGGAGGCGGCCGAGGAGTACAAGGCGAAGGACCCGGGCCGGGCCGCGGTGCTGTCGGCCGTCAAGGCGACGGTCAAGGGCGGCATCGGCAAGCTCCGGGAGCGGCCGCAGGGCGCCGGCTACCGCCCCGGCGAGCGGTGGCCCGCGCTGGAACGCCCCACCTGGCGCCCGGACATCCGGGCGGCCGTGATCGCGGCCGCCCGGGTCAACATGCACCGCAAGATGCTGCGGCTCGCGGAGGGGGCGGGGCTGTTCCCGATCGCGGTGCTGTCCGACTGCGCCGTGTACCTGTCCGACGGCCCCAGCCCGCTGGACTTCCTGCCGCGCACCCCGGACGGCAAGCCGCTGCCGGGCGGCTTCCGGCTCGGCGTATCGCCGGGCATGGTCAAGCACGAGGGCACGCAGTCCCTGATGTGGGCGGTGCGCCTGCTGGACGAGGGCCACAATCCGGCCCGGCACATCAAGGGCACGGACGCCGTGGCGGACGGGGAGTAGGACCGAGCGATGGGCATCCTGGGCGACAGCCTCGAACGGGCGGCGGAGCACACCTTCACGCGCCCCCTCCCCAAGTCGGCTCCGGCGCAGGTGCGGTTCCTCGTCCGGAGCGAGAAGGGCTCCACGCGCGCGGTGGCGCGGCGCCTGGGCGTCTCGCAGCGCACGGTGGAGCGGTACGTCAAGGGCCAGATCAAGCACCCTCGGCCGGAGCTGGCGGCGCGGCTGCTCGCCGAGGTCCGCAAGTCCTGGCAGCCGCGCGTCCGGCAGCGGGCCCGCGAGGCGGCCGCGACGACCGGCGGCATCGTGATCGAGACGCGCGCCCGCTTCGGCTTCACGGCCGCCCCCGGCTCGACCGACGACAGCCGCCTGCGCCTGATCACCCAGCACCTTCCCCCCGCCTACGCGGCCCGCCTCTTCGACGCCCAGGCGGCGGGCGCGGCCGAACAGGAACTGCGTGCCATCGCCGCCGAGGCGCTTCAGGAGCAGTACTTCAAGGACCGCGGGCGGCGGGCGGCGGGCCTCCAGGTGGAGTTCACGGACATCGACTACGTGGAGCTCGACTACTGAGGCTCTTGACGGCCTCTGCGATCTGCCGGGCGGCCTGTGCGGGGGTGAGGCGCGTGGTGTCGACGACCTCGGCCTCGGCGTGCAGCCACGTGCGGGCCGCCTCGGCGTAGGGCTCGAGGTACTGGAGACGGAACGGGGAGTCGGGGCCGAGCACGGTGTCGCCCGCGATGCGCGCGCGGAGGGTGTCCTGGTCGGCGTGGAGGACGAAGTGCCGGACCGGAATGCCATGCTGGGCAAGGCCCGAGCTGATCTCGCGCCAGTACTGCTCGACCAGGACGGTCATGGGCATCACCAGGGTTCCGCCGGTGTAGTCGAGGACGCGTCGGGCGGTCTCGACCACGAGCGGCCGCCATGGCGTCCAGTGCTGGAAGTTGTCCGTCGCGGGCAGTCCTGGCGTGATGTCCATGAGTGTCTCGCCGACTTTCTCGGCGTCGAACACCCGGGAGTCCGGGATCAGCTGCTGGAGGAGCACGCTGGTCGTCGTCTTGCCTGCGCCGTGGGTTCCGTTGAGCCATACGATCACGAAGTGGACGCTAGCGTCGTGCGGGCCGTCGTGCACCGAGCAGGACGCACGCCGCCGCCTCGGAGAGGCGTTTCCGGAGCCGGGGGACACTGGACGCGTGATTGTCGAACGCGCCTATGCCCCTCTCTCCTCGTACGACGAGAGCGCCTGGCCCTGGTCGGTGCCCTGCGTCCGCCAGCTGGTCGACGAAGGACTGAGCTTCACCGCGCCGGTGACCTTCCTGGTCGGTGAGAACGGCTCGGGGAAGTCGACCCTGGTCGAGGCGCTGGCCGAGGGCTTCGGTCTGGACTCCTACGGCGGGTCCCACGACTGGCGTTACTCCTCCCCGCGCGGCAAGTCGACGCTCGGCGAGCGGATGAGGTTCGACGCGGCATCGGGGCGCGGGCGCCGTATGGCCACCAGCTGGTCGGCCCGCAAGGGCTTCTTCCTGCGGGCCGAGACCGCGCTGGACGCCCTGGACAGGGAAGGTTTCTCGCCCGGCTCCGTCAGCCACGGCGAGGGCTTCCTCGCGGCGTTCCGCGGGAAGTTCCTCCACGCCGGGCTCTACATTCTGGACGAGCCGGAGGCGGCGCTCTCCTTCTCCTCCTGCCTGGAACTGATCGGGCACATCGACCGGTTGGCGAAGGAGGGCGGCCAGGTCATCTGTGCCACGCACTCGCCGTTGCTCACCGCCCTGCCGGGCGCGGACATCCTGGAGGTCGGCGAGCACGGCATACGGCGGGTCGCGTGGCGCGAGCTCGGCGTCGTGGACCACTGGCGCCGCTACCTCGCCGACCCGCACGCCTATCTCCGGCACGTTCTCGAACCGTAGAGCCGCGCGCAAAAAAGCAAAGGCAAGGAGGTTACCCACTCCTTGCCACTCTCAAGGTATAGCGCACTGGGGGCCTTGCGGCAAGGCCCCCATAGTGCTGCAGAATCCCCCACCTGAGCCGGAACCTGCGGAAATCAGGGATTCGCGAAGTACAGGTGCTTTGCCGGTCTGTGCAGGTACCAGGTGGCTCGTCTCACTGAATGGGGGATTCATTTCATGATCGACGTGATCATCGCCGGGGGCGGACCGACCGGTCTCATGCTGGCCGGCGAACTGCGGCTGCACGGTGTCCACGTGGTGGTGCTGGACAGACTGGCGGAGCCGAGCAGGCAGGCCCGCGCGCTCGGCCTCCACGTGCGCAGCATCGAGGTGCTGGACCAGCGCGGCCTGCTGGAGCGGTTCCTCCCGCTCGGCCGGAAGTACGAGACCGGCGGGTTCTTCGCGGGCATCGGCACCACGTGGCCCGCCGGGCTGGACACGGCGCATTCGTACGTCCTCGGCATCCCGCAGAGCACCACCGAGCGGTTGCTGGCCGAGCGCGCCACCGAGCTCGGCGTCGACGTCCGGCGCGGCTGCGAGCTGGTGGGGCTGAGCCAGGACGAAGACGGGGTGACCGCCGAACTGGCCGGTGGGGGCGCCCCCGGCGAGGGGGGCGTGGCCGCCGGGGGGCGCACGCGGCTGCGCGCGCGGTACCTCGTCGGCTGCGACGGCGGCCGCAGCACCGTGCGCAAGCTGCTCGGCGTGGGCTTCCCCGGAGAGCCCGCCAGGGTCGAGACGCTGCTCGGGGAGATGGAAGTGGCCATGGCCCCCGAGGAGCTCGCGGCCGTGGTGGCGGAGGTCCGCAAGACCGAATGGCGGTTCGGCACCATGCCCCTGGAAGGCGGGACCTACCGCGTGATCGTGCCCGCCGACGGCGTAGCGGAGGACCGCACGGTCCCGCCGACCTTCGAGGAGTTCAAGCGGCGGCTGCGGGACTTCGCCGGGACCGACTTCGGCGTGCACTCCCCCCGCTGGCTGTCCCGGTTCGGCGACGCCACCCGGCTGGCCGATCGCTACCGTGTCGGCCGGGTGCTGCTGGCCGGTGACGCGGCGCACGTCCACCCGCCGACCGGCGGGCAGGGGCTCAACCTCGGCATCCAGGACGCGTTCAACCTCGGCTGGAAGCTGGCCGCCGAGGTGCGCGGCTGGGCGCCGGAGGGGCTGCTGGACAGTTACCAGACGGAGCGGCGCCCGGTGGCCGCCGACGTCCTCGACAACACCCGAGCGCAGACCGAGCTGCTGTCCTCCGAGCCGGGCGCCCGGGCCGTGCGCCGGCTGATGGGGGAACTGATGGAGTTCGAGGAGGTGAACCGCTACCTGATCGAGAAGATCACCGCGATCGCGGTCCGCTACGACCTCGGCGAGGGGCACGAACTCGTCGGCCGGCGGCTGCGGGACCTGAAGCTGAAGCGGGGGCGCCTCTACGACCGGATGCGCGGCGGCCGCGGGCTGCTGCTGGACCAGACCGGCCGGTTGTCGGCAGCGGGCTGGGCGGACCGGGTCGACCACGTCGTGGAGGTCAGCGAGGAACTGGACGTTCCCGCGGCGCTGCTGCGCCCGGACGGTCACGTGGCCTGGGTCGGGGACGATCAGCAGGGTCTGCTCGATCACCTGCCGAGGTGGTTCGGCGACGCCGCTGCCGACTGAGCGGCGACGCCGGGGGCGCGCGACCGGGCACGGTCGTCCCGTCGCGCTCGTCCCGCCCGTCAGGCCGCGAGGAGGATCGCCGCCGCGCCGAGGAGGTCCACCACGCAGCACCACTCCGACCAGGCGCGGGGGGCCACCCGGTCGGCGCGGTGGTGGGCGAAGTCCCAGACCGCGTGGGCGAACCAGCCGGCCGCCAGCAGGTGGTGCGCGGTCGTCCGGTCGGCCGTCAGCGCCACCAGCGCGACCGCGGCGAAGACCAGCAGCCCGGCGATCTGGAGGGCGAGGACACGGGGGCCGCGCAGGTGGCCGCGCACCGCGCCGAAGGCCAGGTAGAAGAGCGGCATCAGGGCGAGGAGGGCCGCCAGGCGTGCCACGGGCGGGGTTCCGTCGAGGAACGTCGCGGCCACCACGGCGAGTGCGAGCCAGGTGGGCCAGCGGTGCCCGAGGAGGCGCAGGACTCCGGAGAGCCGGGAAGACAAGGTAGGCGGAGAGGACGGGGAAGACGGGGTAGGCGGCGAAGGCCGGGAGAGCCGGGGAGGCTGGACTGGCTGGACGGGCTGAGCGGGGCGTACGGGCGCGGGCGCGTTCGGTGTCGTATCAGCCCCGGTTCCGGCCCCGGTTTCGGTTCCGGTTCCGCGGGCGGCGTCAGTGGTCATGAGGTCTCTCCCGGAGCGGCGAGGCGGCGGTCGTGGACGAGTCCACTCTCCGGCCCGCCGGCCCCGTCCGCGTACGGTCCGCGCGGTCATGTCCCGAACCTTGGGGTACCGGTCCTTCCGACATAGGGTCCTCGCATGACGGATCGGCGAGTGGCCGTGGTCGGCTTCGACACGGCCGAGCTGCTGGACATCGCGTGCGTGACCACCACCCTCGTCATGGCGAACCACCTCGGCTCCCTGGCCCGCCCGTACGACGTGGTCCTGGTGGCGCCGGGCGGCGGGCCGATCGTCTGCGGCTCGGGGTTCACGCTGCTCAGCCAGCAGTCCCTGGAGCGGCTCGTCGGCCCGCTCGACACGCTCGTCGTCTCGGGCGGCCTGGAGGTCGAGCGGGCGGCCGGCGACCCGCGGCTCGTGGGGCATGTCCGCCGCCTGGCCAAGGAGAGCCGGCGCGTGGCCTCGGTGTGCACCGGGGCCGCGATCCTGGCCGCCACCGGGCTGCTGGACGGCCACCGCGCCACCACGCACTGGCAGTTCGCGGCCCGGCTGGCCGCCCGTCACCCCGAGGTCACCGTGGACCCGAGCCCCATCTACATCCGCGAGGGCAACATCTCCACGGCGGCGGGCATCACGAGCGCACTCGACCTCACCCTCGCCTTCATCGAGGAGGACCACGGCGCCGAGCTGGCCCGGCTGGTCGCCCGCCACCTGGTCACGTACCTGCAACGCCCGGGCAACCAGGCCCAGATGAGCCTCTTCACGGCCGCTCCCCCGCCCCGCGACGACCTGGTGCGCCGGCTCGTCGACCACATCACCGGCCACCCGGGCGGCGATCTGAGCACGGTGGCGCTGGCCGCGCTCGCGGGCGTGACCCCGCGCCACCTCACCCGGCTGTTCCTGGAGCACCTCGGTCAGACGCCGGGCCGGTTCGTACGCCAGGCCCGTACCGAGGCCGCCGCACAGCTCCTCGCGTCCACCGCGCTACCGCTGGCGAGCGTGGCCGCCCGGTGCGGCTTCGGGTCGGCCGAGACCCTGCGCCAGGCCTTCACCAACCGCTACGGCATCCCGCCCTCGCGCTACCGGGAGGCGCACGCGACGCGGCGCCCCGTCTCCTAGGGGGTTCACAGGCTCCATTGCCGCAGCTCCGCCGCGATGGCGCGGACGTCCGCCTCCCCCGCCTTGACCAGGCGCGCGAGGTCCCGCACCTGCTCGGGCGAGGTGACCACCTTGAGGCCGCAGGCGACGAGGTAGCCGTACGCGACGGCGGACGCGAACATCGCGTTGGAGTGCTCCAGGGCCGGGACGTGCAGCAGCAGTTGGAGCAGCGCGGCGGCGCGCGCGGGCGGGTCGGCGTAGACGGCCGTACCGAAGATCTCGGCGTCGTGCCGCGCGACGGCCGCGACGAGCGCGCCCCAGTCGATGACCTGGGGGTCGCCGGGGGTCTTGTGCTCGGCGACCATGAGGAGCCAGGCGAGGTCGATGGAGAGGCTCATCCGGGGACGGCGCCCGCCCTCGGCACCGCCGGACGCCCCCGGCCGTGCGGCGCTCGACGCGGATCGCTCACCGCTTGCCCTTGGCGCGCTTGCCGCCGCCCTTCGCCGGATGGTCCTCCGGCGGCCGGTGCTCCGCGGCGCCGAACTCCTCCGCGAAGACGGCTTCGTACTGCTTCATGAAGTCGGCCGCCGCCTCGACGAAGGTGCGTCCCACTTCCCCGGCGTCCTGCTGGACGAGTTCCTCGATGTAGCGGTTCACGCTGACACCCCGCTGCTGCGCCCGGCGGCGGGCGGCTTCGGCGGTGGATTCGTCCACGCGAACGTTCAGCTGGGTCTTGGCCACACTTCACGCTAGCGCGGCCGCGCTAGCAGCGACAAGGGACGTGTACCGGCCGCTGGGCGTCGTGGAGGATGGAGGGCATGAACGATCTTCGGATACGGGCCGCCCGACCGGCCGACCTCGACGCCGTCCTCGCCTTCTGGAAGATCGCCGCCGAGGGCACCAGCATCAGCGACGACCGCGACGGCGTGGAGCGCCTGGTCGCCCGTGACCCGGAAGCACTCCTCCTCGCCGAGCGGAACGGCGAGCTCGCGGGCACGGTGATCGCCGGCTTCGACGGCTGGCGCTGCCACCTGTACCGGCTGGCCGTCCATCCGGACCATCGCCGCCAGGGCGTCGGTGGGGCGCTGCTCGCGGCCGCCGAGGAGCGTTTCGTGCGCCTCGGGGGGCGGCGCGGTGACGCCATGGTCCTCGACAGGAACACGTCGGCGCACCACGCGTGGCGGGCCGCCGGCTACAGCCGGGAGTCGCACTGGAGCCGCTGGATCAAGCCCTTGGGCGGCGAGTCGTCGGCGAGTGGACCCCTGGAGGCCTGAGCACTTTACCGTCCTTTTACCATGGGTGGGCATCCGCCGGAGAAGACTCCGACCGACCCGACCGACATTCCGACCTGACTGACCGACCGACTCGACCGACCGAAAGGTGTGAGCGTCCGCCCATGGGCGAGCCCCCCGGTACGCGACATCGCGCATTCCTCCGCTCCCTGTCCGACCATGGGACGGAGGTGAAGCGATGACCGAAGTCCTTCTGCTCGTCGTGGCGCTACTGCTCTGCGTGGCGTGCGGCGGGTTCGTCGCGGCCGAGTTCTCCCTCACCACCATCGAGCGGAGCGAGCTCGAACGGGCGGTCGAGCGGGGTGAGCGCGGCGCGCCCGGCGCCCTCAAGGCCGTACGCTCCCTCACCTTCCAGCTCTCCGGGGCGCAGCTCGGCATCACCGTCACCAATCTGATCGTGGGCATGCTCTCCGAGCCGTCGATCGCCAAGCTGATCCGGGGACCGATCCAGGACATGGGGCTGTCGGCGTCGGCCGCGTCGTCGATCGCCCTCGTCATCGGCACGGGTCTGTCGACGGTGGTCCTGATGGTCGTCGGCGAGCTGGTCCCCAAGAACTGGGCGATCTCCTCCCCGCTGGGCGTCGCCAAGGTCGTCGCCACTCCGCAGCGGATCTTCAGCGCCGCCTTCAGGCCGCTGATCGGCCACCTCAACAACACCGCGAACCGTCTGGTGCGCCGGCTCGGCCTGGAGCCGGCCGAGGAGCTGGCCTCCGCGCGCAGCCCGCAGGAGCTGGTGGCCCTGGCACGCCACTCCGCCAAGCAGGGCGCCCTGGAGGCGGACACGGCGGAGCTGTTCGTCCGCACCCTGAACCTCGCCGAGCTGACCGCCGAGAACGTCATGACCCCGCGCGTGCAGGTGACCGCCCTGGAGGCGCAGGCCACCGCGGAGGACGTCGCCAATGCCACGCGCGCCACCGGCCTGTCGCGGTTCCCGGTCTACCGGGGCGGCCTCGACACGGTGATCGGCACCGCGCACATCAAGGACGTCCTGGCCATCCCGGCCGAGCGGCGGCCGCGCACGCCGGTCACCGAGATCCTGCGGGAGCCGCTGCTCGTACCGGAGTCGCTCACGGTGGACCGGCTGCTCGACCGGCTCTCCGGCAAGCGGACGATGGCGGTCATCATCGACGAGTACGGCGGCACGGCCGGTGTCGTGACGCTGGAGGACATCGTCGAGGAGGTCGTCGGGGAGGTGCGCGACGAGCACGACCCGCACGAGACGCCGGACCTCGCGCGGGTGGGCGAGGACGCCGACGGCCGGCTGCTGTGGTCGGCGGACGGCGCCGCGCGGACCGACCAGCTGGAGACGATCGGGCTGCGCGTGCCGGAGGGGCCGTACGAGACGCTCGCCGGGCTCATCGCGACGGAGCTGGGCCGCATACCGGTCGTCGGCGACCGGATCGAGCTCGCGGGGTGGCGGCTCGACGTGGTGGACGCCTCCGGGCGCCGGGCCGCGCGGGTGCTGCTGCACGCGCCCACGGAGCCCCTGGGCGGGGCGCATGACGACCACGGGTCACCTGACCACAAGGACGGCGGCCGCCGCGCCGGTGGCTCCGGGGAGGCCGGCCGATGACCGCGATCCAGCTCCTGATCGGTTTCCTGACGCTCGTCGTCAACGCCTTCTTCGTCGGCGCCGAGTTCGCCCTGATCTCGGTGCGCCGCAGCCAGATCGAGCCGTACGCCGAGGCCGGGGACCGGCGGGCGCGCAGCGTCATCTGGGGCCTGGAGCACGTCTCCGCGCTGCTCGCGGCGGCTCAGCTGGGCATCACGCTCTCCACGCTGGTGCTCGGTGTGGTCGCCGAGCCGGCGATCGCCCACCTGCTGGAGCCGGTCTTCGACGCGGTGGGCGTACCGCACGGGCTGGTGCACCCGATCTCGTTCGTGATCGCGCTGTCGGTGGCCACGTACCTGCACATGCTGCTGGGCGAGATGGTGCCGAAGAACGTCGCGCTGGCGGAGCCGACGCGGCTCGCGCTGCTCCTCGGGCCGCCGCTGGTGGCGCTGACCCGGGCGCTGCGTCCGGTGATCTTCACGATCAACGCGTTCGCCAACGCACTTCTGAAGCTGCTCCGCGTGGAGGTGCGGGACGAGGTCTCGGCGACGTTCTCGGACGACGAGCTGGCGCGGATGGTGACGGACGCGGCGCATGCGGGGCTGCTGGACGACCGGGCGACGGAGCGGCTGCACGACGCGCTGGAGCTGGGTCGCCGGCCGGTGCGCGACGTGGTGATGCCGGTGGAGCGGGTGGTGTACGCGCGGGTCGGGACGACGCCCGCCGAGCTGGAGGAGCTCTCGGCGCGGTCCGGGTTCTCGCGCTTCCCGGTGGTGGACGCCACCCGGGGCATCCTCGGATACCTCCATGTGAAGGACGCGCTGGACGTGTTCCCGCGCGACCTGCCGTTCCCGGTGTCGGCGATGCGGCCGATCGCCCGGGTGCGGGCGGCCACGCCGCTGGACGACGTCCTGACGGCGATGCGCCGCAGCCGCACGCACCTGGCGGCGGTCCTGGACGACAACGGCAAACTGGCCGGGCTCGTCACGATGGAGGACGTGCTGCGGGAGCTGGTGGGCCGCCCTCGGACGGGTTAGGGCCTGGCGATACGATCACCCCGCCATGGAGATGAATGCCACCTACACCAGTTTCGTCGCGGTGGGCGACAGTTTCACCGAGGGCATGTCGGACCTCCTCCCCGACGGCTCCTACCGGGGCTGGGCCGACGTCCTGGCGGGCCGCCTCGCCGCCCGTACGCCCGGGTTCCGGTACGCGAACCTCGCCGTGCGCGGCAAGCTGATCGGCCAGATCGTCGAGGAGCAGGTGGGCCTCGCGGCGGCCATGAAGGCGGACGTCGTCACGTTGGTCGGCGGGCTCAACGACACGCTGCGCCCGAAGTGCGACATGGGGCGGGTGCGCGGCCTGCTGGAGGAGGCGGTGGAGCGCCTCGCCCCGTCGTGCGGCCGGCTGGTGCTCATGCGCAGCCCGGGCCGCAACGGCCCGGTGATGGAGCGCTTCCGGCCCCGCATGGAGGAGCTCTTCGCGTACGTCGACGAGCTCGCGGCCCGGCACGGCGCGCTGGTGGTCGACCTGTACGGCGCCGAGGTGCTGGGTGACCAGCGGCTGTGGGACGTGGACCGGCTGCACCTGACGGCGGAGGGGCACCGGCGGGTGGCGGAGGCCGTGTGGCAGGCGCTGGGGCTGGAGGCCGAGGAGGACTGGCGGGCGCCGTTGCCCCCTGCCGCACGACCGGGCTGGGCGGCCCGGCGGCTGAGCGACGCCCGGTTCGCGCGGCAGCACCTCGGGCCGTGGATCGGGCGGCGGCTGACGGGCCGCTCGTCGGGCGACGGCCGCCCGGCGAAGCGGCCGGAGCTGCTGCCGTACGAGGTGCTGACCGGTGTGCGGCGCGAGCTGCCGGCCGAGACGCCGGCGGGGGCCCCGCCCGAGGCGCCGTCCGAGGCGCCGTCCGAGGTGCGGTCACCGGCGTCGCGCGGGGCGCGGTCCGGGGTACGGTCCGAGGCGTCGGGCACCAGGCACTCGCCGGAACTCCCGGCTCCGGGGAGCGGCCCCGTTCCGCGGGGCGACGCCGTTCCGGAGAGCGACGCCGTCTCGTAGCATCCGACGAACCGGACCGTGGCGCTGGCCTGCACAAACCGCCAGCTAGACTCTGGTCACGTGACTGCTGCGTCTGCGAAGCCTCGCATCCCCAATGTCCTCGCCGGCCGCTACGCCTCCGCGGAGCTCGCCGTCCTCTGGTCCCCCGAACAGAAGGTGAAGCTGGAGCGCCGGCTGTGGCTCGCCGTGCTGCGCGCCCAGAAGGACCTCGGAATCGAGGTGCCGGACGCCGCCCTCGCCGACTACGAGCGGGTCCTCGACCAGGTCGACCTGGCGTCGATCGCCGAACGCGAGAAGGTCACGCGCCACGACGTGAAGGCGCGGATCGAGGAGTTCAACGCGCTGGCGGGCCACGAGCAGGTCCACAAGGGCATGACCTCCCGCGACCTCACGGAGAACGTCGAGCAGCTGCAGATCCGGCTCTCGCTGGAGCTGATGCGCGACCGCACCGTGGCGGTGCTCGCCCGGCTGGGCAAGCTGGCGGGCGAGTACGGCGAGCTGGTCATGGCGGGGCGTTCGCACAACGTCGCCGCGCAGGCCACGACCCTCGGCAAGCGCTTCGCGACCGCGGCCGACGAGCTGCTGGTGGCGTACGCCCGGGTGGAGGAGCTCCTGGGCCGCTACCCGCTGCGCGGCATCAAGGGCCCGGTGGGCACCGCGCAGGACATGCTGGACCTGCTGGGCGGCGACGCCGAGAAGCTGGCGGAGCTGGAGCGGCGGATCGCCCATCACCTGGGCTTCGGGCACGCCTTCACCTCGGTGGGCCAGGTCTACCCGCGCTCGCTCGACTACGAGGTCGTCACGGCGCTCGTCCAGCTGGCCGCCGCGCCGTCGTCGCTGGCGAAGACGATCCGGCTGATGGCCGGGCACGAGCTGGTCACCGAGGGCTTCAAGCCCGGCCAGGTCGGCTCGTCGGCGATGCCGCACAAGATGAACACCCGCTCCTGCGAGCGTGTCAACGGCCTGATGGTCATCCTGCGCGGTTACGCCTCGATGACCGGCGAGCTCGCCGGGGACCAGTGGAACGAAGGTGACGTCTCCTGCTCGGTGGTGCGCCGCGTGGCGCTGCCCGACGCGTTCTTCGCGCTGGACGGCCTGCTGGAGACCTTCCTGACGGTGCTCGACGAGTTCGGCGCCTTCCCCGCGGTCGTCGCCCGCGAACTGGACCGCTACCTGCCGTTCCTGGCGACCACCAAGGTGCTGATGGCGTCGGTGCGCGCCGGGGTGGGCCGCGAGGTCGCGCACGAGGCCATCAAGGAGAACGCCGTCGCCTCCGCGCTGGCCATGCGGGAGCAGGGCGCCGAGCGCAACGAGCTGCTGGACAAGCTCGCGGCCGACGACCGCATCCCGCTGGACCGGGCGCAGCTGGACGCGGCGATGGCGGACAAGCTGTCGTTCACGGGCGCGGCGGCCGACCAGGTCGGTGTCGTGGTGGCCCGGATCGAGGAGATCGCCAAGCAGCACCCGGACGCCGCCGGGTACGCGCCCGGTGCGATTCTCTGACCTCGGGGCACACGACCCGTATGACACCTGAGGAACTCGAAGCCGCCCGCGACCGCATCGTGCCCGATGTGATCGCGGGCGGCTTGTCCGTGCTGTTCTGCGGCATCAACCCCGGGCTGATGTCGGCCGCCACGGGCCACCACTTCGCCCGGCCCGGCAACCGCTTCTGGCCGGTGCTGCACCGGTCGGGCTTCACGCCCCGCCGCTTGAAGCCGGCGGAGCAGCACGAACTCCTCTCGTACGGCCTCGGCATCACCAACGTGGTCGCCCGGGCGAGCGCGCGCGCCGACGAGCTGAGCGAGGAGGAGTTCCGCGAGGGCGGCCGGCTGCTGGCGCTGAAGGTGGCGCGGCTGCGCCCGCGCTGGCTCGCGGTGGCCGGTGTCACCGCGTACCGCACAGCCTTCCACGACCGCAAGGCCCGGATAGGCCCGCAGGAGCGGACGATCGGCGACACCCGGATCTGGGTGCTGCCCAACCCCAGCGGCCTCAACGCCCACTGGACGCTGGAGACGATGGCGGAGGAGTTCGCCCGGCTGCGGGCCGCCGCCCAGGAGAGCCCCGGCCGGGACGGCTAGGTCCCACCCTGAGGCGGGTCCTAGGGCGGGTCCGTCTCCGTGACGACGGCGAGCAGCTGGAACGGCAGCTCCTTGTCCCAGTGCGAGACCCCCAGGGCTATCCAGAGCCCGTCCACGCGCCAGAGGTGGACGTCGGGCACGGAGCTGCTGAGGATGTCCCAGGGGTCCGGTATCTCCTCCCCCGCCATGCCCCGGTCGAAGACCGACCACAGGCTGAAGCTCTGCGGCTCGCCCCAGCGCGCGGTCAACAGCACCGCCAGCGCGTCGCGCTCCGCCTCGTACTGCTCCTCGACGAGCGCGCGCCGCGTGCCGTCGTCGTCCCAGAACTCCTCGCTCGTGGCGAGCTCGGCGATGTGGTAGCCGGGGCCGCTGTCGCCCGCGTCCGATCTGCCGCGCTGCCCGGGGAAGGGGCGGGAGCGCAGCCGATCGATGGTCGCCAGGTGCCGAGCGGTGGTCATGGGTCCAGTAAAGCCGCCGCCACTGACAATTGGCGTTCCGTCAGGCGCCCCCGGCCGGGGGCAGAGGCACCCGGCAGGGACGACCGCCGCCCACCCGGCCGTCATGCCGGGCGAGGCCCTTGGTCACGATGCCCTCACGAGCCGGCTCACCGATGTGCGGACGGGGCGGTCGCGAGTGCCCGGTGTGCCAGGGGGATGATCAGGGCCGAGCAGACCGCCACAAGGACCAGTGCCAGGCGAAGTGACGTCATCTCGGCCAGCCCCCCGATGGCCGGTGGGCCGACGAGAAAGCCGAGATACCCGATGGTGGACACGGCTGCGATGGCCGTGTCCGGTGAGGGGGATCCGGCCCCGGCGGCGCTGAGCACCTGGGGATACACGACCGAGAGACCCAGACCCATCAGGCCGAAACCCGGTATGGCGAGCAGCGGTTCAGGGATGAGCACCACGGCGGAGATGCCCGCGGTGCCGATCAGTCCGCCCAGGGTGACCAGTCGGCGGGGCCCCACGGCTTCGGCCAAGCGGTCGCCGGCCAGTCGGCCCGCGGCCATGGCTCCGGCGAAGGCCGCGTACCCGATGCCCGCCAGCGCCGGCGAGGAGAGGTCGGTCTTGAGGTAGACCGCACTCCAGTCGCTGACCGCTCCTTCCCCGAACAGGACGCAGAAGGCGACCACTCCCCCCGTGAGCACCACCTTGTCGGGCATGGCGAAGACCGGGGCGCGTCCCTCCCGGTGGGCGGGGGCGGGCAGGAGCCAGGGGCCCGCCGCGAAGGTGAGGCACAACAGGGTGAGGGCGGTCGCGGAGAGATGGAGCTGCGGGGTGACGCCCGCGGAGGAGAGGGCGCCGCCCGCCAACGAGCCCGTCAGCCCGCCGATGCTGAACACGCCGTGCAGGGAGGACATGATGGGGCGCTGTACGGTGCGTTCGACGAGGGAGCCCTGGACGTTCATGGCCACGCCGAGTGCCCCGTTCCCGAGTCCCAGGACGACCAGGGCGGCGGCCAGGCTCCACCACCCGGTTGCGTACGGTGGAAGGGCTACCGACAGGGCCAGGACCGCGCCGGACAACCGGAGCACCCAGGCTCCGTCCAGCCTGGTGCCGAGCCAGCCGGCGAGCGGCATACCGATCAGGGACCCCACCGTGACGGCCAGCAGGGCGGCACCCAGGGAGCCCTTGCTGAGGCCGATGTCCTGCTGGACGTCGGGAATCCGTACGACCCACGATCCGAATCCCGTGCCCAGGACGAAGAAGAAGACGCTGACCGCCGCACGTGCCGCGCCGGCAGGACGCACGTCGGCTTCCACACCGGTCTTACCCGCGGTCGGCTGCTGCACGAGGGCCCTCCTGCCTGCTTCCGTCCCATGCGGCGGGGAAACTGATGGAGGTCTTCAGCGACCCCCCGACCCCGTAGTGGCGAAAAACGTCCCGCACAGCGGTGTCGTCGTCGGCGTCGACGGTCGCGGTGAGCAGGGGGGCCACGTCGACCACACCTTGCCGGAGCAGACCCACTGCCGTACGGAGGACATGGGCCGTACGGCGCATGGGGAACATGCGGACGTCGAAAGGCGCGGCCTGAACCTTGAGCCCCTTGGCCAGGATGAGCCACGTCTTCAGGCTCTGCGGCAGCGAAGTGGCACCGTAGACGACGTAGTTGCGTCCCGGCCACAGCAGCATCATCGCCAGCTCGCGGACGTCGTATCCATGAGCGTCGAACTCCACGTGCGGCAACGCGTCGAAGACGTAGTCGGCGAAGTGGTCCTGGTGCTCGGCGACGAACGCCTCCAGTTCGTCGGCCTGCCGCACCGGGTTGAACACCTCGGCGGCGCCCAGGCGGACTGCGGCGTCGAGCCGGTCCTGGTTGTGGTCGATGGCCACGACATGGCCCACGCCCATGCAGCGCGTGAGTACCTGCAGGGCGAGCAGCGCGCTCGGGCCGCATCCCAGCAGGACGACGTTGTCTCCGGGTTGCGGCGGATTGACCAGCAGGGACCGCATGACCGATGTCAGCGGTTCCGCGAGCGTGGCCAGGCTCGCGGATAGGTCGTGCGGGACCCGTACGGCCGCGGCCTGGGCCGCGTCGTAGAAGTTCCGGCCGGTATGCCAGACGCGCTCCCTTTCGGGGGCGTCGCGAGGGAACAGCGGCCGTAACGCCCGGTACTCGGCCATGCCGCCGAAGTCCGTCTGCCCCCAGTAGGTCAGCCGCTCCCCCTCGCCGACCATCCCGTGTAACTCCTTACCGACCTCCACCACCCGCCCGACGTACTCGTGCCCTGGAACGATCGGCCAGACCTCCGGTATGAGATGGCCCCGGTAGTACGAGATGTCGGTGGAGCACACCGACACCGCTTCCGTCCGCAGGACGACTTCGTCGGGAGCGCAGACCGGGTCGTCCAGCCGTTCCCTCGCTATGGCACCCGGCCCGGTCATCACGTACGCAAACAAGGTTGAGCCTCCCCGTTTCGATCACGTGTGTGCCCGAAGCGAATACCCCGAGACCCGCGAGCCAGAAGTGACCTTCCGCACATATGCCGGTGTCTCGTGAGTCCGGCGGCCCTCCCGCGGGTCCGGCCGCAGCGAGAGGACGGTGGGGGGCCTGGTTGCTCACGACGTTTCGGGGCAGGCGGGTGGGTAACGTTCCGTGCAAGCCCCCGCCCGGAGGTGGGAGATGCCCGACCTCGCACAGCTGCTGCGTGACACCATGCGCCGACGCCGTCTGAACGCCCAGGCGCTTGCGGAACTGACCGGTATCCGCACCCCACGTATCCGGGTGTTCGCCGTTGACGGCGCCACCGGCCCGATCCGCCCCACCGAGCAGGAACTGCACGAGCTGGCTCACGCGCTCTCCCTGCCCGCGTCCACCGTGCTCGATGCCGCAGGTCTTCTGCCGGTGGGTACGCCAGGCTCGTGACGCCCGGCCCGGACGCGATGGCGAGCAGACCCGCCCGCTTCCGGGGCCGGTGGCGCGGGCCCGGCAAGACGCGTCGGCGTCGCCGTGCTCAGTGGCCGCCGACTTCGGCCCCCGGCTCGTAGTTGGTCAGCACACAGCCCTCGACGCCCGCCTTCTCTACGCGGTAGCCGGCCGGGGGCGAGAAACCGGGTTGGCAGTTCAGGGAGAGGAACTGCAGCTGGTACAGGCCGCTGCGGACGGCCACGTCGTTGGTCTCCACCGCGATGTTCTCGCCGACGAGCAGCCTGCTCGCGGTGGCCTTCAAGCGGTTGTCGTCCTTCAGGTCCTCCTGCTGGGCGGCCTTCGCGCGGGTCTGCAGGAGCTCCATGTCGCTCACCGTGTCCAGCCAGGTGAGGTGGTGCGCGCGCTGCGCTCCACCGGTCTCGCCGCAGATCGCCCGCTCCTTCACGCCCCAGTCGCGGGGGGTGCCGGTGATCACCGGCTGGTAGTCGATCGACTCGACGGCGACGGTGGCGGGGTCGGTCGAGTAGCCGGTGCAGTCGACGGTGTGCGGGTGCACCAGCTGCTTCAGCTCGGCCAGACTCCCCGCTCGCGGCAGGCCCGGGCTTCCCGCCTGGGGCCGGTCCGGCTGCGGGGCCCCGCCTTCCGCGGCCGGGTCCTTCGGGGTCTCCAGGTTGGGACTGCCGTCCCCGTCCTCGCTCGCCACGAAGTCGCTCAGGACGCAGCCGTCGACCAGGCCCTTCTGCTGCTGGTAACCCTCGGGCACGCGGGCCGTCGGGTTGCAGGTCAGGACGCGCAGGTCCGAGCGGGAGAGCGTGAGCGCGGTCGCGGTCTCGGTGGGAGTGACGGCGAAGTTCTCCCCCACGAGCACACGGCTGAACAGGCCGTAGTCCGAGTCCCCGGAAGCGATCTTCGTCAGCACGTACTGCTTGTAGCCCTCCTGGAACACCTTCATGTCGGAGAACATGTAGAAGACGATCTCGCCGTGCCCGACGCGGTCGCTGCACACCCCGCGCTCGGTCACCGACCACTTGCCGGGGGCGGTGAACTCGGTGAGCGGCAGCCGGCCGTCGGTCGGGTCCGTACTCATCCGCTCGCACGAGGCGTACCGCTGGACGTAGACCTGCGCCTGCTGGAGCGTGTCGGCGTGGGCGCCGCCGTCCTTGGAGGGGCCGGGCACGGCGGTGGGGCCGGACACGGCGGGCGTACGGTCGGCCTCGGCATCCTCGCAGGCGGCGACGAGAGAGAGGGAGACGAGGGCGGTGGTCGCAGCGATGATCCGCTTGAGATGCATGGTTCGCTTTCGTCGGGGCGGCGTGCCACCCAGTCAGTGGCGTGCACATGCTAGGCAAGTTCGATCTTGCCGGGCCAACCTTCCCGTGACCTCACGCAGGCGGTGATCGGCGCGTACGCGGCGGGTTGCGTGGCACCGTCGGAACCGGCCCGGTGGCCCGCCGGGCCGGGCGCCGGGCGCCGCTCGCCGACCGTCCGGGCATTGAGTACGATCCGCAGACACGCGTTCGAGCTGGGAGGACACACGGTGGGCCGGCTGACCGGCGGAGATCCGTCGCTGTTGCGGCGGATCAACTCCGCGGTGGTACTCCATGCGCTGCGGGGCTCCGACGCGCGTACGCTCACGGACCTCACCCGCATCACGGGCCTGTCCCGGCCCACCGTCGAGGGCGTGGTCGAAGGGCTCATCGAAACCGGTCTGGTGGTCGAGGCCGCGGCCGAGGAGGGTGAGGCCCGGCGCCAGGGGCGGCCGGCGCGGCGTTTCCGGTTCCGCGCGGAGGCCGGGCACCTGATGGGCGTCGAGATCGGCCCGCACCGGGTGGCCGCGCTCATCTCGGGGCTGGACGGCCGGATCATAGGAGCGGGGTCCCGCGAGGTCTCGGAGACGGCCTCGGCGGACGAGCGGCTGGAGCGCGTGCGGACGGTCGTCGCCGATGTGCTCCGGCGCACGGGGGTGCCGCGCAGCAATCTGCGCGCCGTGGGCGTCGGCACGCCCGGCATCGTGGAGGCGGACGGGACGGTACGGCTCGGTACGGCGCTGCCCGGCTGGACCGGACTGGCGCTGGGCGAGCGGCTGCGGCGTTCGTTCCGCTGCCCGGTGCTGGTGGAGAACGACGCGAACGCGGCTGCGGTGGCCGAGCAGTGGAAGGGCGCCGCCACCGACTCGGACGACATCGTTTTCGTGCTCGCCGGGCTGAGTCCCGGGGCCGGCTCGCTGATCGGCGGACGGCTGCACCGGGGCTTCGGCGGGGCCGCCGGGGAGATCGGCGCGCTGCACCTGCTGGGGCGGGGGGCGACGCCGGAGAAGCTGCTGTCGACGACCGACGAGCCGCTGCACCCGCTGGACGAGCAGGCGGTGGCGGAGGTGTTCGCGCTGGCCCGGAAGGGCGACGCGCGGGCGCGGGCGGCGGTGGAGCGGTTCATCCAGCGGCTGGTGCACGACGTGGGAGCCCTGGTGCTGGCGCTGGACCCGGAGGTCGTGGTGATCGGCGGCTGGGCGGCCGGTCTGGACGGGATACTCCCGCCGCTGCGGGAGGAGTTGGCGCGGTTCTGCCTGCGCCCGCCGCGGGTGGTGCTGTCGATGCTGGGTGAGGCGGCGGTGGCGACGGGTGCGCTGCGACTGGCGCTGGAGCACGTGGAGGAGCAGCTCTTCGCGGTGGAGGGCACGGTGACGGCCCGCCGCTGAAGAGCGGGACGGCGGGCCGGTATCCCCTGGCCCCTGGCCCGTGCGCGCCGGCCCGACCACGCGGGTGAGGGCGCGGCGTGGTCAGGCGGCGCCGTCAGGACGCGATCTGGAAGTCGCCCGCGTCGCCGAAGGTGAGCCGGCAGGTGTCGGCGCGGTACGTGGCCACCGAGACCGCCGCCGTACGGCCCTCGGAGAAGTACCGCGTGGTGACGACGAGCACCGGGGCGCCGGGCAGCCGGTCGAGCTCCCTGGCGTCGTCCGCGCGGGCGGAGCCCAGCTCGACGGCGCGCTCCTGGCCCTCCAGGGTGAGGCGCTGCAGCTCGCGCAGGACGGTACGGGCGCGGGCCGGACCGGAGGGCGCCTGGATGGCGGTGAGGTCCGGCACCGAGGCGGTGGGGACGTACAGCTGCTCGGCGGCGACCGGCTGGCCGTGCGTCACGCGCAGACGGCGTACGGAGTGGACCGCCTCGTCGGCGTCGGGGGCGAGGTCGAGGAGGCGCGCGACGGCGGCGGGCGGCACGGTGGAGACACAGTCGACCGGCTCCCAGGCCTCGTCGCCCGGGCCGGGCCACTGGTGCTGGGTGGTGGAGACGTCGACGCCCACGCGCGGCGGGGCCACGGTGGTGCCGACCCCGCGGCGGCGCTGGAGGCGGCCTTCGAGTTCGAGCTGTTCGAGCGCCTGGCGCAGCGTGGCACGGGCGACGCCGAAACGGGCGGCCAGTTCACGCTCGTTGGGCAGGATCTCCCCCACCGCGAAATCCGAGTCCAGCGCCTCGCTGATCACGGTCTTGAGGTGCCAGTACTTGGGCTCCGGCACCGATTCCAGCTGCGTGGTCCCCACCCTGATCCTCCGCGATCGCCCTGCCCCGGCGGCTTTCCGTGCCTTGTTTATTAAAGGTTCCTGCACTAACCCTCCGACCGACCATAAGGGGGCGGTCCCCCTTGGTCAAGACCAATGCACGCCGGACGCGAGCGCGGGAACGCGCCGGCCCCGCGTCCGGGAGGGGAGCGCGGGGCCGGTGGGAAGGGAGGCGGACCAGCCGCTTACGTCAGCGGTCGCGGCAGCGTGAGAGCGGCCAGCTTGTCCGGGTTGCGGATGACGTAGACGGTGTGGATCCGGCCGTCGACCGCTTCCACCTGGATGAGGGTTTCGGGCTTTCCGTCCGCGAGTACGACCAGCGCGGGGGCGCCGTTGATCTCGGTGTAGCGGTATTCCGAGCCCGGCAGGGGCGCCTTGGCGATGGCGAAGAAGAAGCGGCCCACCTTGTCGGCGCTTTCGATGACGCGCAGCGGCGCCTTGGCCTTGCCGCCGCTGTCGCCGACCAGCCGGACGTCGGGGGCCAGCAGGGCGAGCAGCTCGCCCAGGTCGCCGCCGGCGGCCGCGGCCAGGAAGCGCTCGGTGAGGTCACGGCGCTCGGCCGGGTCCACGTCGTACCGGCGGCGGCCCTCGTCCACGTGGCGCCGAGCGCGGCCGGCGAGCTGGCGCACCGCCGCCTCGGACCGGTCGAGGGTGGTGGCTATCTCCGCGAACGGGAAGCCGAACGCCTCGCGCAGCACGAAGACGGCGCGCTCCAGCGGCGAGAGGGACTCCAGGACGACCAGGACGGCGAGCGAGACGGAGTCGGCGAGCACGGCGCGCTCGGCGGTGTCCGGGACGGTGGGCCCGAAGTCCGTGGTGACGGGCTCGGGGAGCCACGGCCCGACGTACGACTCGCGCCGCGCCTGCGCCTGGCGGAGGCGGTCGATGGCGAGCCGGGTGGTGATCCGTACGAGGAAGGCGCGCGCGTCGCGGACGGCGGCGTGGTCGGCGCCCGACCAGCGGAGCCATGCCTCCTGGACCACGTCCTCGGCGTCGGCGACACGGCCGAGCATCCGGTAGGCCACGCCGGTCAGGACGGGCCGGTGCGCTTCGAAGACCTCGGCGATGCCGGTGACGTCGGAGACGTCTGACTGGGTATCAGTTGCCACGCGTCCATCCCAGCCGACGGGAAAGGGTGTGTCCAGGTGAGAAGGATGCGGTTCTGACCACATGTGGACGGCCGTGCCCCTTGAACTGAACACTACCGAACGGTAATGGTTGCTGACAGAGCGTCTCAAACAGGGCGCCCAGGCAGGGAGCAGGTGCAGCCAGCATGGCCGGACAGGTCTCGTTCACCGTCGAGTCCCTCCAGGGGCCCCGCACACTGACGCTCGAGTACGAACGGGCCGGTTCCGGCCAGCCGCTGCTCCTCCTCCACGGCATCGGGCACCACTGGCAGGCGTGGCAGCCGGTGCTCGACATCCTGGCCGCCGAACGGGACGTGATCGCCGTCGACCTGCCGGGCTTCGGTTCCTCGCCCGCGCTGCCCGACGGGCTGCCGTACGACCTGCCCACGGTGGGCCGGGTGCTGGGCATGCTGTGCGAGACCCTGGACGTTGACCGGCCGCACGTGGCGGGCAACTCGCTCGGTGGGCTGCTCGCCCTTGAGCTGGGGCGCGAGAGGCGCGTGCGGTCCGTGACGGCGCTGGCCCCGGCGGGGTTCTGGAACGAGAGCGAACGGCGGTACGCCTTCGGGACGCTCCGCGCGATGCGGACGGGCGCCGAGTCCCTCCCCCTGCCGGTGATCGAACGGATGTCACGGTCCGCTGCCGGGCGGGCGGCACTGACCAGCACCGTCTACGCCCACCCGGGGCGGCGGTCACCGGAGGCGGTCGTCGCCGAGACGCTGGCGCTGCGTCATGCGTCCGGCTTTCACCCGACGCTCACGGCGGGGCGCGACGTCCTGTTCACCCACGACGTGCCGGGTGTGCCGGTCACCATCGCCTGGGGCACCCGCGACCGGCTGCTGCTGCGCCGGCAGGGCGTTCGCGCCAAGCGCGCCATCACCGACGCCCGGCTGGTGAGCCTGCCGGGGTGCGGGCACGTGCCGATGAGCGACGACCCGGCCCTGGTCGCGCGCGTCCTGCTGGACGGCAGCCGCCGCTGAGCCGCCCCGCGAGAACGCCGACGGTGGACGGGCGTTGGCGGAGGGGGTCCGCTCACCGCGTCGGCGCTGAGGCCGGGACCGGGGGCGGGAGTTCGGCCGGGGCGATTGTCAGTGGTGGGTCCTACCGTCTTTTCCATGACGCGATCCGTGCAGGCACTCGCCTATTCCCGTCCGTCCGCCCTGGAGTCCTCGCAGGCCGGACGGCTACTCGGCCTGGAGACGTCGGGCGGGCTGACACCCGCCGGCGCCGAGGCCCATCCCCGTTTCTTCTCCGGTTTCGTGACGTCGCCGCAGATAGCGGCGCGCGGCCTGCTGGCGGTCGCGGACGTCGCGGCCGCCCGGTACTTCCAGCGGCTGCGGCCGGCGTCGCTGGACCCGGTGGTGACGGGGAACGGCGACCGGCTGCGCTTCGAGTCGTTCTCGGGCTGCGGCGGGGTGTACGCGCGGCTGGACGTGCTGAGCGAGGGCCTCGACGGCGCCGAGACCGGGCACGGCACGACCAATGTGGACGTCAACAACCCGCTGCGTGAGGCGCTCTCCCGGCTGACCGGCGAGGACCCGCTGCACCTGCGCGTCGGGCCCGAGGAGTTGGCCGTGACGACGCTCGGCGGCGCGGTGGTGGAGAAGAAGGTGCCGTTGCCGGACCGCTGGCTGCGGGGCTTCGCCGAGGCCCAGGTGGCGTGCGCCGGGTTCGACCTGCGCGCGGAGCTGTCCGCCGCCGAGGCCGTACGGTTCCTGCGGTCGCTGCCGCGGACGGCGGGCGGTTCCGGGCGCGGGCCGCTGTGGGTGGTGCCGGCCGGGAAGACCCTGCGGCCGACGACGCGGCCGGTGCCGGGCGCCGTGTGCCTGCCGGGTCCGGAGCGGCTGGTCGCGCTGCAGCGGGTGCTGCGGCACGCGACGGCGCTGCGCGTGTACGGGCCGGTGGCGGACGGGGCCGCGACGGCGAGCGCCTGGGAGGTGGCGCTGCCCGGGATGCGGCTGACGCTCACCCTGTCCCCGGACGCTTCGCGCGGCTTCTCCGGAGAGGGCGGGGTGCTGGAGGCGCTCGCCACGGAGGAGGCGGCGCAGGACGCCGAGCTGGTGTCGGTACTGCTGGCGTGGGAGCCGCGGATCGACCTCGCCGACCTGGCCGCGCAGGCCGGGCTGTCGGTGGAGCGGGTGCGGGCGGCGCTGACGCGGCTGGGCACGGCGGGCCGCGTGGGCTACGACGTGGCGGACGCCGCGTACTTCCACCGTGAGCTGCCGTACGACGCCGACCGCGCGGAGCGGCACAACCCGCGGCTGGTGGCGGCGCGGGCGCTGGTCGCGTCGGGCTCGGTCGAGCTCTCCGGGGACGAGGGCCTGGCGCTGGTGTCCTCGGGTGAACGCCGCTACCAGGTGCGGCGGTCGGAGGGTGGCGTGCTGAGCTGTACGTGCCAGTGGTGGGCGGACTACCGGGGCAGGCGGGGGCCGTGCAAACACGCGCTGGCGGTCAGGATGGTCCGCCGTGGCGCCCTGGCGGTCGCCGGGGGTGCCCGATGATCGCGGTGGAGGAGCTGCTGAAGGCCGTGCGCGAGGGGCGGCGGGACGATGTGCCGGCCCTGGTGAAGGGGCTGGACCCCGCCGGGCGCAAGGCGGCGCTCGCGGAGCTGAAGGAGCTGCGCAAGGAGTTGCGCGGCTGGGACTGGGACCGCTGGCAGGAGCGGCGGAGCATCTCGCGTGCGCTGCTGGTGGCGGGTGCCGGCTGCCACACGGGGGCCGCGGCGGCGGCCGCGTGGATCGGCGCCCGCGATCTGCGGGACTGGGAGCGGCTGCCGACGGGGATGCTGCTCGACCTGCTCGCGGACCGGGGGGCGGGGTGGCTGGGCGATGTGGCACACCGGCTCGCCGGAAGGCCCGCCACGGCCGAGGAGGACTACCCGCTGATCCACGAGCTCGTC
Source organism: Streptomyces sp. NPDC045998 (assembly GCF_056430285.1). NCBI lineage: Bacteria > Bacillati > Actinomycetota > Actinomycetes > Kitasatosporales > Streptomycetaceae > Streptomyces > Streptomyces sp. NPDC045998. Next base: position 103,799 of record NZ_JBWKLJ010000009.1, on the reverse strand, counting down.
CGGCTCGCCGACTGCCCGGTGCCGGTGACGGACGGGTACGTTCACGGCTGGGCGGACGCGGTGGCCGAGCAGGGCGTCCTGCCCGCGCTGCGCACCGACCCGCATGCGCCGGCGCTGGTTCCCCGCCTCTTCGAGACCACGGAACTGCCGAGCACGCTGTCGTGGCGCTCCGACGACTGGCAGGCCGGGCTCGTGGCGCTGGCCGACGAGGGCGTGGTGGAGCGGGGCGTGCTCGTCGACGCCTGTGTGGCACGGCTGCTGCGCGGGGCCAAGCCGGGGGCCGTCCGGTTCTTCCTCGACCTGCTGCGGCGGTTGCGGCTGACGGCCGATGAGGAGCGGGTGCGCAAGGCCGACTGGATGGGCATGGCGGCCGACGGCCCGTCGGTCGTGGCGGCGCACGCCCAGGAGGTGCTGGCGCGGCTGTCCGCGGCGGGTGACCTGTCGGCGCGGGAGCTGGCCGAGGTGTCGGGGTCGGTGCTGTTCCGTACGGAGAAGAAGCTGGTGCGGGCGCAACTGGTCCTGTTGGGCAAGGCGCTGCGGCAGGGTGGCGCGGACGCGGCGGCGGAGCTGCTGCCCGCGGTCACCGAGGCGTTCGGGCACGCGGACACCGGGGTGCAGGAGCGGGCGCTGAAGCTCGTCGCGCGCCATCTGTCCGGCCTGAGCGATGAGACGCGTGCCGAGCTGGCCGAGGCGGCCGCACTGCTGAGCCCGGCGCACCGGACCGCGGCGGCCGAGGTGTTCGGCGAGGCGCTCCCGGCGGAGGGGGACGGGGAGGCGGAGCCGTACGAGGAGTTCCTGCCTCCGGCGCCGGAGGCGCGGCGCGTGGCCCCGGCCGCGGACAGCCTGCCGGAGCTGGTGGAGGACGTGGCGGTCCTGCTGAAGGCGGGCGACGACGTCCTGGGCGTCGAGCGCGCGCTGGACGGTCTGGTGCGGTTCGCGTACCGGGACCTCGACGCGCTGCGCGAGGCGCTGCTGCCGCTGGTCGCGGACCTGTGGTGGTACGAGCGCGACAAGCGGAACCTCATGGAGTACCTGCAGCCGGTGGACCTCGTCGTGGCGGCGGTGGTCGGGCGCGTGACGGTCGGGCGTCTTCACGCCGAGCTGCGGGCCGGGGGGACACAGGCGTGCGTGCACCGGAGCCTGGACCGGATCCCGGTCCGCCGGGCGCAGGAGGCGGCGCTGACGATGCTGCGGTGTCCCGTGCCGTACCTGTTGGCCACCCCGACCTGGCACACCGGTGCCGTGGACCCGGGTGAGCTCGTCGAGCGACTGCGCGGCTACGAGCGCCTCGGCGCCCGGCCGGGCGAGGTCGACTTCGCTCAGGCGCTGCTGCGGGTACGCCGGACGGCGCCGGGAGCGGCGGAGGCGGCCGAGGCAGCCACACGGCTGGGCACCCGGGAGGGCGAGCGCCTGGCGCGGTGGCTGACGTCCGAGCAGTCACCGGCGCCCGCGCTGCGCGGCGTGGTGGAGGCCGAGAAGCAGAGCTTCCACTCGGGGCACTGGTCCCACGCCTTGGTGCGGCGGATCGTACTGACTCCTCGGGAGCGCCCTGTCGTAGAGCGGGAGTTCCCGCCGGCGTTCCACTGGCTGGGGCGCCCCACGGCGGGCACCGGCGGCTGCCATCGCTGGATGACCGGGGAGCCGCATTGGACCGCCGTGCTGCCGGAGGACCGCGAGACGCTGGCGACATGGCTGCTGCCCATGGCGTCCACGGCCGCCGACGACGAGATGCGCGGCGGCACCTGGTTCCTCGCGCCGCTCGCCGAGGCCGGCGGCGAGGCGGGGCCCGCGCTGCACCTCGCGCTGGCCACCGGGCTGGGCGCGCGGCACGCGGAGGACCGGCTCGTGGCGGTCGACGCCCTCCTGGTGCTGGCGGCGCGCGGCGAGCTGGACGCGGCGCGGCTCGGCCGGGACCTGGCGGAGCTGGTGCGCATCGGCACGGTCAAGCCGAACCGGCTGGCCGACGCGGCGCGTACGGCCGCGGCGACCGGGGCGTACGCCACCACATGGGCGGTGCTCGCGAGCGCGCTGCCCGGCCTGGTCGAGGGCGGTGAACCGGTGCGCGGGCTGGGCGAGATACTGGCGGTCGCCGCCGACTGCGTCGAGCGGTGCGGTGCGGTGTCGGCCCACGCCTCGATCCCGGGGCTGGACGCGCTGGCGGCCCGCCGCGGCTCGTCGCAGCTCGTCACGCAGGCGAAGCGGCTCGCGCAGGCCCTGGCGAGGACGCCGGACTCCCCCGTACATCCGGTCGAACAGTCCACGCCAGAAACGGCGGAAAGTGGTCGTTAAAGCACCAGATCCATGCTTAACCCATCAGTCACAAAGGGTTCGTGATCACGCAACACCGCTGGGTCACAGTGATGCCATGACTGATGTGACCGCTACGAAGAGCGCCCGCCGCCACCAGCACCGCCACCACCACTGGCGGCGGGACCTCGTCGAACTGGCCGCCCTGTTCACCGCCGTGGCCGTCGCGGACGCGGTGGCGAACACCATCGCGCACGGCCCCGAAGGGCCGTACCTCCTCGCCGTCTCGGCGGTCGTCCTGATCGCCACGGCGGCGTTCCACACCTGGTGGGCACGGCGCCACAGCCATGCGCCGCCGGCCGAGGACGTCCTTGATACCGGCGGCGGCACGGCGCCCGCCCCGTCCGCCGTGTCCGCCGCCCCGGAACCGGCCGGGGCGACGACCCCCGAGGATTCCGCGCTGTGGCGGATGCGCACCACCGTGCGCGACGAGCCGGGCAGCCTCGCCGCCCTGTGCACGGCGCTCGCCCGGCTGCGCGTCGACATCCTCACCCTCCAGACGCACCCGCTGGCCGAGGGCACGGTGGACGAGTTCCTGCTCCGCGCCCCCGCCTCGCTCCCGGCGGCCGGCCTCACCCGGGAGGCCGCCGCGGCGGGCGGCACCTCCACGTGGATCGAGCGCGCCGACGCGCACGACCTGGTCGACACCCCGACGCGGGTGCTGGGCCTGGCGACGCGTACCGCGCTCGACGCCGCCGAACTGCCCCTCGCCCTGCGCCGGCTGCTCGGCCGGTGCACCATCCACTCCGTACCCGCCGTCTCGCTGTCCGGCCGCCCCACCGGTGCGACCGCCCCGGTGGAAGGAGCGCTGGAGGACGGCGACACGGTGATGCGGCTGCGCGACCCGAACGGCGGGGTGATCACGATCGAGCGCCCCTACCTGCCGTTCACACCCACCGAGTTCGCCCGCGCCCGCGCGCTCGTGGAGCTCGACGCCCGCCTCGGCCCGCGCGTTCCCCGCGGGCAGGACGTGCTCACCCTCCCGGAGGGCAACGAGATCACCGTCCGCCGCGCCGACCGGAGCGACGTGCGGGCCGCGCGCGCCATGCACGACCGCTGCTCGGACCGCACGCTCGGACTGCGCTACCACGGGCCGGTCGGCGACGCCGACCGCTATCTCGACCACCTCCTCAGCCCCCGCTTCGGCCGCACCCTCGCCGTCGAGACGGCGTCCGGCCGTCTCGTCGCCCTCGGCCACCTGCTGTGGGACGGCGACGAGACGGAGGTCGCCCTGCTCGTCGAGGACGAGTGGCAGCACCGCGGCATCGGCTCCGAGCTGCTGCGCCGCCTGGTCGAGCTCGCCGTCGAAGCCGGCTGCGCGAGCGTGTACGCCGTGACGCAGTCGTCCAACACCGGCATGGTCGCCGCCATGCGGGGGCTGAACCTGCCCCTCGACTACCAGATCGAGGAGGGCACCCTGGTGATCACCGCGCGGCTGGACGCCCCGGGCGCCCCGAACGGCGCTCCGAGCTCCGCTCCCGTCCACCGCTCCGGCGAGGGCCACGGACAGGCGCGGCGCTGAGCGCCTCCGTCAGGTCCCGCCACAGGTCCTCGACGTCCTCCAGGCCGACCGACATCCGCAGCAGCCGGTCGCTCACCCCGGCCGCGCGCCGGTCCGTCTCGTCGACCACGCGGTGACTGATGGACGCCGGGTGCTGGATCAGCGTGTCGACGCTGCCGAGGCTCACCGCGGGCGTGATCAGCCGCACTCCGGCGATCACGTCCCGCGGGTCCCCGTACACCTCGAAGGAGACCATGGCGCCGCCGATCTCCGGGTAGTGCACCCGCGCGATCCGCGGATCGACCGCCAGCCGGCGCGCCAGCTCGGCGGCGGACACCGACGCGGCCCGCATGCGCACCGGCAGTGTGGACAGCCCCCGCAGCAGCAGATAGGCGGCCAGCGGGTGCAGTACGCCCCCGGTGGCGAACCGGATCCGCCGCAGCTGCCCGGCGAACTCCTCGTCGCACGCCACCACGCCCGCGAGCACGTCGCCGTGACCGCCCAGGTACTTGGTGGCGCTGTGCAGCACGATCCGCGCCCCGTGCTCGGCGGGCCGCTGGAGGACGGGGGTGGCGAAGGTGGAGTCGACGAGGAGCGGCACCTCTCCGCAGGCGTGGGCGACGGCGCGGATGTCGACCTCGGCGAGCGTGGGGTTGGCGGGGGTCTCGACCATCACCAGACCGGTGTCGGGCCGGATCGCGTCGCCGATGCCGGCGGGGTCCGTCCAGGTCACCTCCGTCCCGAGCAGCCCGGCCGTGAGCAGGTGGTCGCTGCACCCGTACAGGGGCCGTACGGCGACCACGTGGCGCAGGCCCGCGCTCGCCCGGGCCAGCAGGACGGCGGTGAGCGCCGCCATGCCGCTGGCGAACGCCACGGCGCTCTGCGTGCCCTCCAGCCGGGCGAGCGCCGTCTCGAAGCGCGCGGTGGTGGGGTTGTCGAGCCGGGCGTAGACCGGCGGCCCCTCCGGGAGGGCGCCGGTGGCGGCGAACTCGTCGATCCGCGCGGCCTCCGCCCCCGCGTCGTACGAGGGGTACGTGGTGGACAGGTCGAGGGGGACGGCGTGCAGGCCCAGGGCGGCGAGGTCTTCGCGCCCGGCGTGCACGGCTTGGGTGGCCGGCGCCCACGGGGTACGGGGCTCGATCGCGGCGGTGCGGTCCATGGCATCCATGGACGGCACTGTGAACACATTCCGGGGAGACGGCGGATCACCCCGTGCTACGTTCGCCACATGGCCGAATCTGTCGTACTGGACACGGTCGATCTGCACATACTTCGCCTTTTGCAGAACGACGCCCGGACCACGTACCGCGAACTCGCCGCCGAGGTGGGCGTCGCCCCCTCCACCTGCCTCGACCGGGTGGCGCGGCTGCGCCGCACCGGCGTCATCCTGGGGCACCGGCTGCGACTCGATCCGGCCAAACTCGGGCGCGGCCTGGAAGCGCTCCTGCTGGTCCAGGTGCGCCCGCACCGGCGGGAGTTGATCGGCCCGTTCGTCGAGCGGATCCGCGCCCTGCCGGAGTCCCGGGCGCTGTTCCATCTGACGGGACCGGACGACTACCTGGTGCACGTGGCCGTCGCGGGCCCCGCTGACCTGCAGCGACTCGTACTGGACGAGTTCACGTCGCGGCGCGAGGTGGCGCGGGTGGAGACGCGGCTGATCTTCCAGCAGTGGGAGTGCGGACCGCTGCTGCCGGCCGCCGCGGGCGCTCATGTGTCAGCCGACTAGCCACGGATGAGGGTGACGCCGAGACCCGTGGCATACCAGGATGGCCTCATGCCAGAGACCTCCAGCAGCGCTCTCCCCCGCCAGGTGGCCGACGCGTATGTCGACGCCCTGGTCGCACTCGATCCGATCACCGGTACGTACCTGGGCGTCAGGGAAAGCGCCGGACTCCTCCCGGACTTCACGCCCGCCGGACAGGAGGAGCGCGCCGCACTGGCCCGTGCCACGCTCGCCCGGCTCGACGAGGCCGAACGCCGGCCCGGCGCGGACGGCGACGCCGAGCGGCGCTGCGCGCGCCTGCTGCGCGAGCGGCTCACCGCGGAGCTCGCCGTCCACGAGGCCGGGGAGGGGCTGTGCGCGGTCAGCAACCTGCGCTCGCCCGCGCACAGCGTCCGCATCGCCTTCACGGTGATGGCGACGGAGACGGACGAGGACTGGGCGGCGGTCGCCGAACGGTTGCGCGCCGTGCCCGCCGCGCTGGACGGCTACCGCGAGTCGCTCCGGGCAGGGCTGGACCGGGGCCTGAAGGGCGGCCCGCGCGCCACGGCCACCGTCGTCGGGCAGCTCACCGAGTGGACGGGCCACGGCGGGGCCCGGACCGGCTGGTTCGAGGAGTTCGTCACCGCCGGACCCATCGCGTTGCGCACGGAGCTGGACACGGCGGCGCGCGGCGCCACCCGGGCCCTGGCCGGGCTGCGCGACTGGATGCGCGACGTGTACGCCCCCGCGGTGGAGGGCGCGCCCGACACCGTGGGCCGCGAGCGCTACGCCCGCTGGGCCCGCTACTTCACCGGGGCCGACTTCGACCTGGACGAGGCGTACGCGTACGGCTGGGCCGAGTACCACCGGCTCCTCGCCGAGATGCGGACCGAGGCGGAGAGGATCCTGCCGGGCGCCGGCCCCTGGGAGGCGCTCGCCCACCTCGACAAGCACGGCTCCCACGTGGGCGTCGAGGAGGTACGGGTCTGGCTGCAGGAGCTGATGGACGAGGCGATCGAGGCACTGGACGGCACCCACTTCGAACTCGCCGAACGGGTACGGAGGGTGGAGTCGCGGATCGCTCCGCCCGGCAGCGCCGCCGCGGCGTACTACACGGGTCCGTCCGAGGACTTCTCACGCCCTGGCCGGACCTGGCTGCCGGTCGACGGCGAGACCCGGTTCCCGGTGTACGACCTGGTGTCGACCTGGTACCACGAGGGCGTCCCGGGCCACCACCTCCAGATCGCGCAGTGGGCGCACGTGGCCGACCAGCTCTCGCGCTACCAGGCGACGGTCGGCGGGGTGAGCGCCAACCTGGAGGGGTGGGCGCTGTACGCGGAGCGGCTCATGGACGAGCTGGGTTTCCTGCCGGACCCGGAGCGGCGGCTCGGCTACCTCGACGGGCAGATGATGCGGGCGTGCCGTGTGATCGTGGACATCGGCATGCACCTGGAGCTGGAGATTCCGGCGGATTCGCCGTTCCACCCGGGTGAGCGGTGGACGCCGGAGCTGGCGCAGGAGTTCTTCCAGCGCCACAGCAGCAGGTCACCGGCGTTCGTGGAGAGCGAGTTCACCCGCTACCTGTCGGTGCCCGCGCAGGCCATCGGCTACAAGCTGGGCGAGCGGGCGTGGCTGCGGGGCCGGGAGAACGCCCGCAGGGCACACGGTGCCGCCTTCGACGCGAAGAAGTGGCACATGGCGGCGCTGTCGCAGGGGCCGCTGGGCCTGGACGACCTGGTGGACGAGCTGTCCCGGCTCTGAGCTCCGCCCGGCCCTGAGCTCCGCCCGGCCCCGGCGCCGCGGCGTTCTCGCGGAGGGCGCCGGGCCGGACGCCCAGGGAGGTGGGCGCCTCGGTCAGCAGCCGCAGTCGTCGGCGTCGATCGGGGCGGTCAGCGGGTCGGCGTCGCGCCGCGCGGGGCCCTCCCACGTCTCGTACGCGAACCCCTCGCGCACCCAGTACTCGAAGCCGCCCAGCATCTCCTTGACCTGGTAGCCGAGTTGGGCGAGGGCGAGCGCCGCGCGCGTGGCGCCGTTGCAGCCGGGGCCCCAGCAGTACGTGACCACCGGCACGGACTTGTCGAGCAGCTGCTCGGCCTGCTCGGGGATGAGCGCCGTCGGCAGGTGGACCGCGCCCGGGATGTGGCCCTGGTCCCAGGACTCGGTGGAGCGGGAGTCCAGGACGACGAAGCCGGGGTCGCCGCCGGCCGCGAGCGCGGAGGCCACGTCCGACACGTCGGCGTGGAAGGCGAGGCTGGCGGAGAAGTATGCCGCCGCGGCGGCGGGCGAGGCCGGGGGGACCCGCAGGACGGCGTTGGCGGCGGGGGCCGCGGCGGATGCGGGGGCGCTGGTGGTCTGGGTCGTCGTCATGCAGAAAATCTACGGCGTGATGATTATCTCGATGAAGTGACAATCCCCGGAGCTTGTCTTGATCGGCCGGTGATTCCCCTGTTATTCGTCGCCCATGACGGGATATTCACCGGACGCCACCGACTGGCGCATTCTGACCGCTCTTCAGGACCAGGGCCGGGCCACCTTCGCCGAGCTGGCGCGCACGGTCTCCATGTCGGCCAGCGCCGTCACCGAGCGGGTGCGCCGGCTGGAGGAGGCCGGGGTGATCAGCGGCTACACGGCGGTGGTCGACCGCGAGAGGCTGGGACTCCCCATCCTGGCCTTCGTCCGGCTCCGCTACCCGCACGGCAACTACAAGCCGTTCCACGACCTGCTGGAGACGACGCCGGAGGTCCTGGAGGCCCACCACGTCACGGGCGACGACTGCTTCGTACTGAAGGTGGCCGCCCGGTCCATGACGCACCGGGAGGAGATATCGGGAAAGATCGCCGCGCTGGGGTCGGTGACGACGAGCGTCGTCTACTCGTCGCCGCTGCCGCGCCGCCCGATCAGCCGCTGAGAACTCAGCCGCCGAGGCCGCTTCCGCCGGTGTGGAGCCTCACCCGGGAGCCCGCCCTCTCCTTGACGACCTCCAGCTGGACCGGGACGCGGCGGCGCAGGTCGCCGACGTGGCTCACGATGCCGACGCTGCGGTCCCGCTCCCGCAGGGAGTCGAGGACGTCCAGCACCTCGTCGAGCGTCTGGTCGTCGAGGCTGCCGAAGCCCTCGTCGATGAAGAGCGTGTCGAGGCGCACACCGCCGGCCTCGTCCGTGACGACGTCGGCGAGGCCCAGCGCCAGGGCGAGCGAGGCGAAGAACGTCTCGCCGCCGGAGAGGGTCGCCGTGTCGCGCTCGCGGCCCGTCCAGGCGTCGACCACGTGCAGCCCGAGGCCGGACCGCTTGGCGCCGGCGCGGGCGTCGGAGTGGACCAGGGTGTAGCGGCCGGCGGACATCCGCTGGAGGCGGGCGGTCGCCGCGGCCGCGACCTGTTCGAGCCGGGCCGCGAGCACGTAGGACTCCAGCCGCATCCTGCGCTCGTTCTCCGCGGACGTACCGGCGGTGAGCCCGGCGAGCCGCGCGACGCGTTCGTACTCCTCGCGCAGCGGTCCCAGCCGGCGGACCTCGGCGTCCGCCTCCCGGGACAGCCGGGCCAGCTGGGCGCACCGGTCGCGGTGGGCGTCGAGCGTGGAGGCGGCGTCGCGCAGGGCGCGGTCGGCGGCGGCCAGCGCGGTCTGCGCCGCGTGCGGGTCGGCGGGCGGGCGCTCGGCCGCGGCGCGCGTCTCGGGCTCGGCGAGCCGGTCGGCGACCGCGGCGGCCGCGGCCTGCCAGTCGTCCAGCCGGTGCTGGAGGTCCCGCTGCCGTACGTCGTCGAGCAGCGCGGCGGCCGCGGCGTCCGGGGTGTCGAACCCGGCGCGGAACGCCGCGTCGGCGAGCCGGTCGTCGGCCTCCTTGAGGCGCCGGGCGGTGTCCTCGGCGGCCCGTACGGCGTCGGCGGCCTCGGTGAGGCGGGCGATCCTGAGCTCCAGGAGGGTGGCGTACTCGGCGACGCCGCCGGTGCCGTCGACGCCGCGCACGCGCGCGAGTTCGGCGTCGACGTCGGCCTGCGCACGGTCGAGGGCCTCGCGCTGCGCGGTGCGCGCGGCGGCGCGGCGCTCCACCTGACGGCGTACGTCGAGGCGCCGCCGGTGCTCCGCCTCCTCCCGGTCGAGCCTCTCGCGGGCGGCGTGCATGCCGCCGGCCACGGCCCGGGCCTCCTCGTACGCGCGCTCCAGCCGCTCGACCGCCGTGGCGAGCTCGCCGACCGTGGGCTGGGCGTCGCCCTCCGCGCCCGCCAGGGCTTCGGCGCGAGCGGCCGTCAGCGCCTCCCGCACCACGGCGAGATCGCGCTCAGCGGCGGAGCGGTTCTCGTCCGCGTGGGTGTACGCCGCGTAGGCGCGGTCCTCCGCCGCGCGGTCGACGTGGTCGTCGGCGGCGCGGGCGGGCGCGGGGTGGTCGGGCGAGCCGCAGACGGCGCAGGGGTCGCCGTCCACGAGCCCCGCGGCGAGTTCGGCGGCGATGCCCCGCAGGCGGCGCTCGCGCAGGTCGAGCCACGTCTCGTGGGCATCGTTCGCCTGCTCGCGCGCGGCCGCGAGTCGGGACTCGGCGGCCTCGGCGTCGCGTATGAGGGCGTCGCGGCGGCGCGCGGCGGCGAGGCGGCGGCGCGCGGGGTCGAGGCGGCCCGCGAGGTGCTCGGCGCGGGTGGCGGCCTCCTGGGCGGCCTCGACGCCGTCCTGGAGGGTGCGGCGCAGGGTGTCCCAGCCGGCCAGCCAGGCGTCCGCGTCGTGCAGGGTGTCCTCGTCGGCGCGGGCCTGGCGCTCCAGCTCGGCGCGCTCGCGGGCGATCTCGGCGCCGCGCCGCTCGGCCAGGCGGGCGTGCTCCAGGCCGCCGAGCTCCTGCCGCAGGTGTCCGGCCAGCGCCGTGAGGTGCTCGGTGCCCGCGTCGGCGAGGTCCGGCGCCAGTCCGGCGGCGGAGAGTGAGGCCGCGGCCCGCGCGTGGGCGGCGTGTGCGGCGCGGTGCGCCCGCTCGGCGTCGTCGCGCAGGCTCAGCGGCCCGGCCACCCGCTCCGCCTTGCGGGCCCGGTCGAGCCGGGCCTGCCAGGCGTCGCGCTCGGGGCGCCGCAGTTCGAGCTCCTCGCGGCGGCGCACGGCGTCCTCGTACCGCCGCTGCCTCGCCGCGAGCTCGCGCTCCTCGTCGAGGGCGCGGCGCGCGGCGGCCTGCCTGCTCTCGGCCGCGGCGAGCGCGCACGCGGCCACGTCCAGCGCCTCGCGGGCCCCCGCGCGGGCGACGGCGGCCCAGGCCAGCACGGAGTCGGCGAGCCCCGGGTCGCCGGGTTTGCCGTCGGGCGCGGGCCAGTCCGCGGCGGCGGGTCCCGCCGCCTGCGCCATCCGGTGGGCGAGGCCCAGGAGCCGCTCGTCGCCGTCCCGCACCTGCTGCTCGGCGGCGCGGCGCAGTCCGGCGAGGTGCTCCTCGACGGCGGCGAAGCGCCGGGTGTCGAAGAGCCGGCCGAGGAGCTTGCCGCGCGCCTCGGCGTCGGCGCGCAGGAAGCGCGCGAAGTCGCCCTGCGGCAGGAGCACCACCTGGCAGAACTGCTCCCGGCTCATGCCGATGAGCTGGGTGATCTCCTCGCCGATCTCCTGGTGGGAGCGGCTGAGCGCCTGCCAGGCGCCGCGCTCGGGGTCGTACGCGCGCAGCCAGGACTGGGCCTTGTCCTTGGTGAAGCCGGAGCCGCGCTTCTTGGGGCGGAGCTGTTCGGGCCTGCGGGTGATCTCCAGCCTGCGGCCGCCGACGGTGAGGTCGAGCACCACCTCGGTGGCCGTCCCGGCCGGGGCGTGGTCGCTGCGCAGCGAGGTGCCGGGGCCCTGCCGGGCACCGGGCACCGCGCCGTACAGGGCGTAGCAGACGGCGTCGAGGACGGAGGTCTTGCCGGCGCCCGTCGGCCCGTGCAGCAGGAACAGTCCCGCCTCGGTGAGGGCGTCGAAGTCGACGGTCTGGGTGGTGCCGAAGGGGCCGAAGCCGGTGATGTCCAGCCGGTGCAGCCTCATGCGGTCACCTCGCGCCGCTCCATGTCGACCCGTACGTCCTCGAAGGCACGCTGCAGCGCCTCCCTCTCCGGTGCGTCGGGGCCCGCTCCGCCGCGTACGTGCGCCACGAAGTCCTCGGCGATCTGCTGGTCGCTGCGGCCGCGCAGGCGCTGGGCGTAGGAGGTGGTGGGCTCGTCGTCGGGCCGGTCGGGGTCGAAGACGAGGCTGAGGGTGTGGGGGAAGCGCGCGGCGAGCCGGGCCATGGGCTCGGCCGGGCGGACCGGGTCGGTGAGGGTGGCCTCGATCCAGGACCGCTCGTGGCGGGCGAGCGCGGGGTCGTCGAGCAGGTCGTCGAGGCGGCCGCGGATGCGGGCGAGCGGGCGCGGTACCGGGCAGTCGATCCGCTCGGCGGCGGTGATCCCCCCGTCCGGGCCGAGGTCGATGAGCCACATCGTCTTGCGGTGGTCGGTCTCGGAGAAGGAGTACGCGAGCGGGGAGCCGGAGTACCGCACGCGCGGGGTGATCGTCTGGCTGCCGTGCAGGTGCCCGAGGGCGGTGTAGTCGACGCCGTCGAAGACGGCGGCCGGGACGGCCGCCACTCCCCCGACGGTGATGTCCCGCTCGCTGTCGCTCGGCTCGCCGCCCGCGACGAAGGCGTGGGCGAGGACGACGGAGCGCGTGCCGGCGGGCCGCCCGGCGAGGTCGGCGCGGACCCGGTCCATGGCGGCCGACAGGACGGCCTCGTGGCCGGCCTTCTTCGCCCCGAACTCGTCCCGTACGAGGGCCGGTTCGAGGTACGGCAGCCCGTAGAAGGCGACGTCGCCGTGCGCGTCGGCCAGCACCACCGGGGTGCCGACCCCGGCCGGGTCGGTCCTCAGGTGGATCCCGGCGCGCCCGATGAGTCCCGCGCCGACGCCGAGTCTGCGCCCCGAGTCGTGGTTCCCGGAGATCATCACGGTGGGTACGCCGGCCTCGGCGAGCCGGTGCAGTGCCGTGTCGAACAGCTCGACGGCCGGCAGCGGCGGCACCGCCCGGTCGTAGACGTCCCCCGCCACCAGGACCGCGTCCACGTCGCGGTCGCGCACCGTCGCCACCAGGTGGTCGAGGAACGCCGCCTGGGCGTCGAGCAGGCCGACGCGGTGGAAGGACCGCCCCAGGTGCCAGTCCGACGTGTGCAGGAGTCTCATGGGCCCTGAGATTAACGGTGTGCTCTGACAACGCGTGCCGCTTCAGGCATCTCCGTACGCCTCGCCGCCCAGTTCCAGCGCCGCCGTCCCGGCCGTCGCATCCGCGAGCCAGGCACGGAAGTTGCCGACGTCGGCGTCCGGCAGGCCGACCTCGATGGTGACGGCCTCGGCGTAACGCACGTCACGCACCGCCCGCCCGGTCGCCCGGAGGTCGTTCTCCAGCTTCCCGGCCCGCTGGTGGTCGACGGTGACGGTGGCGAGCCGGTAGCGGCGCCGGGTGACGGTGCCGAGGGCGTCCAGCGCTTCGCCGACGGCACCGCCGTACGCCCTGATCAGTCCGCCGGCGCCGAGCTTGACCCCGCCGTAGTAGCGGGTGACGACGGCGGCGACGTACCGCACCTCCCGGCGCAGCAGCATCTGGAGCATGGGCACACCGGCGGTGCCGCCCGGTTCGCCGTCGTCACTGGCCTTCTGTACGGCGGCGTCGGCGCCGATGACGTACGCGAAGCAGTTGTGGGTGGCGGTCGGGTGCTCCCTGCGGACGCGCGCGACGAAGTCCTGCGCCTCCTCCTCGGTCGCGGCGGGCGCGAGCGAGCAGAGGAAGCGCGAGCGGTTGATCTCGGTCTCGTGCACGCCTTCGCGGGCGACCGTCCGGTACTGCTCCTGCATCCCGCCACCCTATGCGGGGCCGTCCGCGGGGAAGGAATCGCACCGGAGGGCGGTTGGCGCACTCAGAGACGTACACAGACAGGCACCACAGGAGGCAGAGCGTGCAGAGCGAGTCCGAGACCGAGACCGTCCGCAGGATCCTGACCGAGTCCGGTGACACGTGGGCGGTGGTCGGACTGTCCAACAACCGTTCCCGCGCGGCGTACGGGGTCGCGGCCGTGCTCCAGCGCTTCGGGAAGCGGATCGTGCCCGTGCACCCGAAGGCGGAGACGGTCCACGGGGAGCAGGGGTACGCGTCGCTCGCGGACATCCCCTTCCCCGTGGACGTCGTGGACGTCTTCGTCAACAGCGACCTGGCCGGGGGCATCGCCGACGAGGCCGTGGCCAAGGGCGCCAAGGCGGTCTGGTTCCAGCTGGACGTGATCGACCGGGAGGCTTACGCGCGCACGCGCGCCGCCGGCCTCGACATGGTGATGGACCGCTGCCCGGCCATCGAGATCCCGAAGCTCGGCTGAGGGCCGGGGGGGCTCACCTCGCGGCGGGGCTCAGCTCGCGGCGGGGACCGCCCCGAGCCCCTCCAGGACCACCGCGCCCGGCAGATCGGCGATGGCCTTGCCGGGCACGATGAGCTTGCCGCGGCGGCGGCCGCTGCCGAGCAGCACCCACTCGCGGTCGACGACGGCGGAGTCGATCAGGAGCGGCCAGTCGCCGGGCAGGCCGATGGGCGTGATCCCGCCGTACTCCATGCCGGTCTCGCCCGTGGCGGTGTCCATGGGCGCGAAGGACGCCTTGCGGACGCCCAGGTGCCTGCGGACGACGCCGTTGACGTCGACGCGCGTCCAGGACAGCACCACGCAGGCCGCGAGCGAGCTCTCGCCGCCCCGCTTGCCCGCCACGACCACGCAGTTGGCGGAGGTGTCGAGCAGGTCCTGCCCGTGGTGCTCGACGAAGGCGGCGGTGTCGGCGATGGCCGGGTCGGTGTCCACGTACAGCAGCCGCTCGGCGGGCACGTGTCCCCGCCACGCGCGTACGGCGGCGGCGACGGGTGCGGTGAGCTCGTCGAGGCAGTCGGGGGCGGGGCGGGCGTGGTCGAAGTCTCCGATGGGTGCGCGCATGGGCCGCACGCTAACAGCGGTGCGGCGAGGGACGCTTGACCGTCTCGGAGGACGGGCTCGGAGGACGGGCCAAGCGGACGGGCGGCCTCGGGAGACGGGCTCAGCGGACGGGCGGGACGGAGACGGCCATCGTCATCTCGACCGGCTCGTCCCCGTCGTTGCGGTACGCGTGCGGGACGTTGGACTCGAAGACGGCGGAGGTTCCGGCCGGTACGCGGTGCTCGACGGCGTCGACGACCAGGGTGAGCTCGCCGGCCGTGACGTGCAGCAGCTCGGTGGTCCCGCCCGGATGCGGGTCGGAGGCGTGGACGTCGCCCGGCATCAGGACCCACGCCCACAGCTCCAGCGGCCCCCGCGCCTCGGTTCCGGCCAGCAGCGTGGTGTGACTGCCCTTGTCCGTGGACCACATGCGCACGGCCTGGTCCTGGGGCACGAGCCGTACGTGGGGGCCCTGTTCGTAGTCGAGCAGCGTGGTGATGGAGATGCCCAGCGCGTCGGCGAGCTTCACGGTCGTGCCGACGCTCGGGTTCGTACGCGCCTGCTCGATCTGGATGATCATGCCGCGGCTGACCCCCGAGCGGGCCGCGAGCGCGTCGAGGGTGAAGCCCCGCTCCCCTCGCCAGCGCTTCAGGTTGCGGGCGAGCGACTGCGTGAGCTGATCGAGGTCCGACACATTCCGTCCAATATTCTGGATGACATAGTTCAACAGGCTGCACTACCGTGTGGTGCACTTCATTGTTCACCGCACTGTACTGCGAGGCGACGACACCATGACAGCCCTGTTCGCCCTGGCCACCAGCCTCCTGTGGGGGCTGGCCGATTTCGGCGGCGGGCTGCTCACCCGGCGCACCCCCGCCCTCACGGTGGTCGTCGTCTCCCAGACGATCGCGGTCGTCGTCCTCGGCGCCCTCGTCGTCGCGACCGGCGGCTGGAGCGAGGCGGGGCCGCGGCTCTGGTACGCGGTGGCCGCCGGCGCCGTCGGCCCGGTGGCGATGCTCGCCTTCTACAAGGCGCTGGCGCTCGGCCCGATGGGCGTGGTGTCCCCGCTCGGCTCCCTCGGCGTGGTCGTGCCCGTCTCGGTCGGCCTCCTGCTGGGCGACCGGCCGGGGGTACTGCAGTTCGCCGGGATCGGCGTGGCCGTCGCGGGCGTGGTGCTGGCGGGCGGGCCCGAGCTGCGCGGTGCGCCGGTGCGGCGACAGGCCGTGCTGCTGACGCTGGTGGCGGCTTTCGGCTTCGGCGCGGTGATGGCGCTGATCTCCGAGGCCTCCACCACCCTCACCGGGCTCTTCCTCGCGCTGTTCGTGCAGCGCGTCACCAATGTGGCCGTCGGCGGCGCGGCCCTGTACGCCTCCGTGAAGCGGGGCGGACGCGCCCTTCCGGAGGACGGCGGCATACGCGTGGTCGTGGGGGCCCTGCCCGCCCTCGCCTTCGTGGGGCTCGCGGACGTCGCCGCCAACGGCACGTACGCCCTCGCCGCGCAGCACGGCCCCGTCACCGTGGCCGCCGTGCTGGCCAGCCTCTACCCGGTGGTGACGGCGCTCGCCGCGCGCGGTGTGCTCAAGGAGCGGCTGCGGGCGGTGCAGGCGGCCGGCGCCGGGCTGGCGCTGGTGGGGACGGTGCTGCTGGCCGCCGGCTGATCAGCGGCCCTCCGCTTCGGCCGGTGCCGCGAGTTCCGCGAGTTCCTCCAGTTTCCCCAGCTCCCCGAGTTCCGCCAGTTCCGCGAGCGCCTCCAGCTGCTCCGGCGTGACGCCGTCCGGAATCGGCCGGGGCGTGGGCGTGCGCAGCGGCGGCTGCCAGCCCATCTCGGCGTCCCAGCTGCGTACGACGCGGGCGGGCGCCCCCGCCACCACCGCGTGGTCGGGCACCTCGCCGCGGACGACCGCGCCCGCGGCGACCACGACGTTGCGGCCGAGCCTGGCGCCGGGCAGGATCACCGCCCCGGTGCCGAGCCAGCAGCCGGGGCCGATCTCCACCGGCTCGCTGCGCGGCCACTGCCGGCCGATCGGCTCGTGCGGGTCGTCGTAACTGTGGTTGGTCGAGGTGATGTAGACGTACGGGCCGCAGAAGGTGTCCGCGCCGATGGTCACCCGGGCGTCGGCGATGACATGGCTGCCGCGGCCGAGGACGACGCCGTTGCCGAGGGTCAGGACGGGGTCGGGGCCCAGGTCGAGACCGGGCATCATGCCGGCGGTGAGGGTCACCTGCTCCGCGATGATGCAGCACTCGCCGAGCTCGATCCACCCCTCGCCGAAGACGGTGCCCTGGGGGAAGGCGAGCCGGGTCCCGGCGCCGAGCGCGCGGAACCGCAGCCGCCCGGGGTGCTCCGCGGTGACGGCCCCGGCCTCCTGCAGCCGGCGCCAGCCGGCGTGCGCCGCGCGGGAGAGGAGCTTTCGCCACCAGGCGGCCGGCGATGAGAACGTGTTTCTGTTCTTCGGCACCCGCCCACGGTAGTCCGCGAGGTCACGGCCGACCGGCGCGCGGGCCTGTGATGTTCGCCCCACCGTCGTCCCGGCCGGGGCCGTCGCTTACGGTTCCCCCTGGCGCGACCCACAGCACATGAGCATCCGAGGGAGCAGGCGATGGCAGAGCGGGCGTTGATCACGGGCGTCGGCGGCAAGGAACCGAAGGTCGACCCGGAGGCCTTCGCCGCACCGACGTCCGTCGTGGTCGGCGAGGTGACGATGGCCCGCGGGTCGAGCGTCTGGTACCACGCCGTGCTGCGCGCGGACCTCGGGCCGATCACGCTGGGCGCCGACAGCAACATCCAGGACAATTGCACCGTACATGTGGATCCCGGTTTCCCGGTCACCGTCGGCGAGCGGGTCTCGGTCGGCCACAACGCCGTCCTGCACGGCTGCACGGTGGAGGACGACGTCCTCGTCGGCATGGGCGCCACCGTCCTGAACGGGGCCCACATCGGCGCCGGCTCGCTGATCGCGGCCCAGGCGCTGGTCCCCCAGGGGATGCGGGTCCCGCCCGGCTCGCTGGTCGCGGGGGTCCCGGCGAAGGTCAAGCGGGAGCTGACGGCCGAGGAGCGGGAGGGCATCAAGCTCAACGCCGCGATGTACCTGGAGCTGGCGCGGGCCCACCGTGAGGTCCCGGAGGACTGAGCCCCCCGCGGACGGGACGGCGCGCCGGGCCCGACCGGCCCGCCAGGCCCGACCGATCGCGCCGGCCCCATCGGACCCGCCCGGTCGCGCCGGCCCGCCGGTCCACCTGGTGTCAGTCGACGGCGACCGGTTCCGGGGTCACCGGAGTCGCCGGAGCCGCCGGGCCCTCGGCGGCGGCGCGGGCCTCCGCCTGGGCCGCCGCCTTCTTGGCGCGGCTCTTGAGGATCAGCATCGACGTCAGGCCGATGACGACGGCGAGGACGAGCCCCACCCACGAGAACCGCTTGAGCCAGGCCTCGGCGACGACGCCGACCGAGTAGATGACGGCCGTGGTGCCGCCCGCCCAGAGGATGCCGCCGAAGACGTTGGCGATGGCGAACTTCCAGTACGGCATGCGCAGCACACCGGCCAGCGGCCCCGCGAAGATCCGCAGCAGTGCCACGAAGCGGCCGAAGAAGACGGCCCACATGCCCCACTTCTCGAAGGACCGTTCCGCCAGGGCGATGTTGGCTTCGCTGAAGTGCTTGGGGAACTTGCCGCCGAGCCAGGCGAGCAGCGGACGGCCGCCCTTGCGGCCGATCGCGTACCCGATCGAGTCGCCGATGATCGCTCCGGCGGTGGCGCACGCGCCCAGGACGTACGGGTTGATGTCGCCGTGCTGCGAGGCCAGCAGCGCCGAGCTGACGAGGACGATCTCACCCGGCAGCGGGATACCGAGGCTTTCGAGCCCGATCACCACCCCCACCAGGAGGTAGATGCTGAGCGGTGGGACGGTCTCGAGCCACTCCTGGACGTGCAACGCCGGCTCCTCCGTGTGGATCCGTGGATCGTGGACCCGCGGATCGTGCGTCCGCGGATCGTGGATCTGCTGATGGGCTGCGGCGGCCTCGATCGGGCTGCCCCGGGCGTGCGGCGCGGCGCGGCGCGGCGGCGCACGCCCGGGCAGCCTACCGCCTCACAGGGCGAGCACCCGCGCCCGCACGGTGAGCCGGAGGTCCCGGGCCGACGCCCCGAGCCGTACGGTGCGGGTTCCGGTTCCGAGGACCCAGGCGTGCCGCGCCGGGTCCCAGCAGGACAGGGTGCGGGGGGCGATGGGGACGGTGACGCGGCGGACCTGGCCCGGCCGCAACTCCAGGCGCCGGTAGCCCGCCAGCACCAGCGGGGCCTGGTCCAGGGCCAGGTCGGGCGAGGGCCCGACGTACAGCTGGGGGACGGCGACGCCGGTGCGCGAGCCGGTGTTGCGGACGGTGAAGCTCGCCGTCAGGCCGCCCCCGCGCGCGGGCGTCACCACGAGCCCCGCGTACGCGAAGGTGGTGTACGACAGGCCGTGCCCGAAGGGGAACAGCGGCTCCACGCCCTCCGCGTCGTACCAGCGGTATCCGGTCCTGACCCCCTCCGTGTACTCGGCGACGCCGTCGGCGCCGGGGTAGCGGCGCGGGTCGCCGGCGGTCGGGTGGCGGGAGTCGGAGGCGGGGAAGGTCTGGGTGAGCCGGCCGCCGGGGTCGGTGTCGCCGAACAGGACGGCGGCGGTCGCTTCGGCCCCCTCCTGGCCGGGGTAGTACATCTGCAGCACCGCCCCCGTCCTCTCCAGCCACGGCATGGTGACGGCGGACGAGGTGTTGAGGACGACGGTGGTACGGGGGTTGGCGGCGGTGACCGCGCCGATCAGGGCCTCCTGGTGGCCGGGGAGCGCCAGCGTCGTACGGTCGCGCCCCTCGATGGCGTCCTCGTACGCGAACAGCACCACGCTGTGCGCGGCACGGGCGGTGCGCACGGCTTCGGCCACGTCCGCCGCGCGCGTGGCGCCCGTGATCCGGCGGAGCCGGAGGACCTGCCCCTTCGCACCGCCCTTGGCGGTGACGTGGAGGGAGTGGCGCCCGGGGGCGAGGGTGCGGGTGGTGCGCCGCACCTTGAGGCCGTCCGGAGCGGTGGCCGCCAGGCCGAAGCCGTCGAAGAGCTCGGCCATGGCGTCCCGGCGGGGGAAGAGTTCGCGGCCGTCCAGCACGACCCGGGGCCGCTCGCCGCTGTAGTGGACGAGGAGCGTCCACTCGTCGGGCTCGTCGACCGTGAGCGTCCCTTCGTACGTCCACGTCTCGCCGGCCCGGACGCTCTGGCGCTCGAAGCGGGCGCCCGGGGACGTGGCGGGCAGCGGCTTGCCGTAGAGGTCCTCGCCGAGGGCGTACGTCACGCGTGCGCCCCGTCCCGCGCGGGTGGTCAGGGCTTCGAGCGGGCTCACGGCCCGGTCGGGCACCACATGGGCGCTGCCGCCGCCACTGGCGAAGGGCAGCGCGCCGGTGGGCCCGATGACGGCGAGGGAGCGGGTGGCGGGGCCGGCGAGCGGGAGGGTGGCGCTCCCGTCGCGCGGGGCGTTGCGCAGCAGGGTCGCGCCCGCCACGGCGACGCGGTACGCGACCCGGGCGCCGGCCTCGGCGTCCCGGGCGGGGCGGGCGGGGGCCGTGCCGTCGAGGAGTCCGAACCGCTCCATGATGGTGAGGATCCGCCGTACGGCACGGTCGACGGTGGCCTCGGGCACGGTGCCGTCGCGCACCGCGCGGCGCAGGGGTTCGCCGAACCAGCGGCCCGCGGGCATCTCCATGTCGAGGCCCGCGCGGAGGGCGGGGGCGGCGCTGTGGGTGGCGTCCCAGTCGCTCATCACCCAGCCGTCGAAGCCCCAGCGTTCGCGCAGGATGCCGGTGAGCAGGGCCGGGTTCTCGCACGCGTGGAGGCCGTCGACCTTGTTGTAGGCGCCCATCACCGCTCCGGCCCCGGCGGCGACGGCGGCCTCGAAGCCGCGCAGTTCGGTCTCGTACAGGGCCTGTTCGCCGATCCGTACGTCGACGGTGGTGCGGTCGGTCTCCTGGTTGTTGAGGGCGAAGTGCTTGACCGTGGCGATCAGGCCCTCGCCCTGGATGCCGCGGATCTCCTCGGCGACGAGGTCGGCGGAGAGGAGCGGGTCCTCGGAGAAGGTCTCGAAGTTCCGTCCGGCGTACGGGGTGCGGATCAGGTTGACCATGGGCGACAGCAGGACGTCCTGGCCCAGCGCCCGCCCTTCGTGGCCGATGACCCGGCCGTACTCCCGGGCGAGGGCGGGGTCGAAGGCGCTCGCGAGCATGACGGGCGCGGGCAGGGCGGTGGCGCGGGCCGTTCTGAGGCGCACGCCGGCGGGGCCGTCGGCCAGCCGCAGCGGGGGGATGCCGAGGCGCGGGACGCCGGGGACGTAACCGGCCTGTCCGACGTTCTCCGGGTCCTTCGCGCCGTGCAGGAGGCCGAGTTTCTCGTCGAGGCTCAGCCGGGCGAGCAGCTCGTCGACGCGGCTGTGCCGGGGGGTGGCCCGGGCCTCGGGGGCCGGTCCGGGGAGGGGCGTTCCGGTGGTGACGGCCGCGGCGGTGACGGCTCCGGTGAGCAGGCGGAGGGTGGTTCTCCGGGTGACGGTTTCCGACTCTTGTGACATAAGCGCACTATGCGGGACGACTCGCCTGACACCGGGTCAGACAGGGCCGCCCCCGCACCCGAAGAGGGGTGCGGGGGCGGCCGCACGCGCGCGCGTGCGCACGCGTGGAGGTGCTTTACGCGTTCGGGCGGAGGGTCCAGGTGATGGTCATCTCGCCGGTGACGGCGCCGTCCTCGCGCGCGATCTCTATGTTGACCGGGAACTCGGGGCGCTGACCGGCGTCCAGCTCGGCGACGACCTCGGCCTTGGTGCGGCCCAGCGTGGCGGTGGCGGTGACGGGGCCCATCGCCAGCTTCTTGTAGGCGATCTCGGCCTTGACGGCGAGCGGCACGGCCCGGCCCAGCTGGTCACCGAAGGCGCCGATGACGATGGCGCCGCTCGCGGACTCGCCGAGCGTGAACATCGCCCCCGCGTGCGGGCCGCCGACGTGGTTGTGGAAGTCGCTCTGGTCGGGAAGCCGCAGCACAGCGCGCTCGGTGGTCGCCTCGACGACCTCGAGGTTCAGGGTCTTGGCCATGGGAACGGTGGCCAGCAGCATCTCGCCGATGTTCGGCTGGGTCTCGGACATGGACCGAAGTTACCAGGCGGTAGCAAGTACGGGAACCCATGGCCGGGGGGCGCGCGTGGCAGTCGGCGCCCCGGCCCCTCTATGGTTACTCGCCATGTGGCCAGGACAGCAGCCGCCCGGGGGCGAGCAGAACCCGCAGGACCAGAACCCGTACCAGCAGCCGGGGTATCCGCAGCAGAACCCGTACCAGCAGCCGGGTTATCCGCAGCCGCCTCAGGCGCAACCCCCGCAGGGGCAGCCGCCGCAGGCCAACCCGTACCAGCAGCCGGCACAGCCGATGCAGCCGAACGCGTACGCGCAGCCCAACCCTTACCAGCAGCCGACCGCGCCGCAGTACGCCGTGCCGGGGCAGCCGCCCGGTGCGCCCGTGCCGCCGCGCGGCGACGACAAGAAGAAGACGACGGTCATCGCGATCGTCGCCGCGACCGCCGTCGTCGTGGCCGCCGGTGTCACGGGCTTCCTGGTGCTGCGGGACGACGACAAGAAGGTGACGGGCGGCGGGGACCCCAAGCCCTCGCAGAGCGCGCCCGCCGCCTCCAGCCCGTCCGCGATCGAGAATCCGCGCGACGGCTCCTCCGCGGCCAAGCCCACCATCCCCGGCTGGAAGGTCGTCTCCAACCCCAAGTACGGCACGCTCTTCGACGTTCCGCCGGAGTGGGAGGTCTCGAAGGTCGGCGCCATCTCCGCCTTCGACGACGTGAAGAAGGGCGACGGCAGCCCGGCGGTGGTGATGACCTCGCCCGCGTACTTCAAGAGCCAGTGGTGCACGGACGACACCGACAAGGACGGCCGCCAGGAGACCTGGACCCTGAGCGGCACCGGCACCAAGGGGGCGCAGGGCGCCAAGGACACCGCGGACGCGGCGTACAACGCGGCCGGCAGCTGGGTGTGGGCGGCGTACGCCCAGACCGAGCCCAAGGGCACGGTCAAGGCGACCAAGGCGGTGCCCTACACCAGCGCGTCCGGGCTCACCGGGCACATGGCGACGGCCACCGCGCTGGGCGTGAAGAAGACCGGCAAGTGCACGACGGACGGCAAGTCCATCGCCTTCTCCTTCAAGAACGACAAGGGCGACTTCGTCAGCTGGGTCCTGTACGGCGCCGAGGGCGTCGGTGACGAGCTGCCGGACGCGACGATCCAGAAGATCATGAGCACGGTCCGGCTGGCCGACTCCACGTCGTAGCCCGCGGCGGCCGCGATGACGGAGAAACCGTTTTGCATCGGGGCGGGGTGTTGGCGATAGTCCCGGAGTGAGAACTCCCGCCGCCCCGCCCCACCCCCCGCGCCGGCTGCGCCGCCCCGCCTGGGCCGGCCGCAACTACACCCTGCTGACCGCCGCCGCGTTCGTCACCAACCTGGGCACCCACGGCGCCCTGATCGCGGCGGCGTTCGCGGTGCTCGAGTCCGGCGGGGACGGCGGCGACGTGGGCCTGGTGACGGCGGCCCGCACGCTGCCGCTGGTGCTCTTCCTGCTCATCGGCGGCGCGGTGGCCGACCGGCTGCCCCGCCACCGGGTGATGGTGGCGGCCAACGCCCTCAACTGCGTCTCCCAGGGGCTCTTCGCCCTCCTCGTCCTCACCGGCGACGCGCGGCTGTGGCAGATGATGGTGCTGTCCGCGCTCGGCGGGACCGGGCACGCGTTCTTCAGCCCGGCCGCCGAAGGCATGCTGCTGTCGAGTGTCGGCGGCGAGCAGGTCAGCCGGGCCTTCGCGCTCTTCCGCATGGCCATGAACGGCGCGAGCATCGGCGGTGCCGCGCTCGGCGGGGCCATGGTCGCGGCGATCGGTCCGGGCTGGGTGCTCGCGGTCGACGCGGCGGCGTTCGCGGTGGCGGGCGCTCTGCGTGCCTTCCTCGACGTCGGGCACATCAAGGAGCGGGCGCCCGGCGGCGGGCTGCTGAAGGACCTGCGGGAGGGGTGGACCGAGGTCGCGAGCCGGCCCTGGCTCTGGTCGATCATCGCCCAGTTCGCGGTGGTCGTGGCGGTGGTGGGCGCGGCGGAGTCCGTGTACGGGCCGCTGGTCGCCAAGGAGGAGCTGGGCGGGGCGCGGCCCTGGGGTCTGGCGCTGGCCGCGTTCGGCGTGGGCACCCTGGGCGGGGCGGTGCTGATGATGCGCTGGAAGCCCCGGCGGATGCTGCTCGTCGGGACCCTGTGCGTCTTCCCGCTGGCGCTGCCGTCGGCGGCGCTGGCCGTGCCGCTTCCGGTGGGCGGCCTGGCGGCGGTGATGTTCTTCAGCGGCGTCACGCTGGAGGTGTTCGGTGTGGCGTGGATGACCGCGCTGCACCAGGAGATCCCGGAGGAGAAGCTGTCGCGCGTCTCGGCGTACGACTGGTTCGGCTCGACGGCCATGCTGCCGGTGTCGACGGCGCTGGCCGGGCCGGCGGAGAGCCTGTTCGGGCGGCAGACGGCGCTGTGGGGGTGTGCCGGGCTGGTCGTCCTGGTGACGGCGCTGGTGCTGCTGGTGCCGGACGTACGCAACCTGACGCGGCGCACGAAGGAGGTCACGGCGGGGCCGGCCGCTCCCGCGCGGGCCGACGGCACGTCGGCCGAAGGCCCGGGCCGATCAGCCGGCGGCCGGTCAGCCGATACCGAAGGCCCCGTCGGGCGGCTCGGGTGACGCGACCGCGTCCTCGTCGCCTACCGGGCGCGCGTCGCCCGTGAAGCGGGCCAACGACGGGCCGTGCTCCACGCGCGCGGGGAAGGCGTCGGCGGCGGCCCGGCGGGTCAGTCCGGCCGTGTCGATCTCCCGGTGCGAGGCGACCAGCACCGCGTTGCCGAACCGCCGGCCGCGCAGCACGGCGGGTTCGGCGATCAGCGCGAGCTCCTCGAAGACGGTGGCGAAGGTGGCGAGCTGCGAGCGCAGGAAGGCGAAGGGCGCGCCGTCCGCGAGGTTGGCGATGTAGGTCCCGCCCGGCCGCAGCGCGCGCTCGGCGGCTCGCGCGTACGCGACGGACGTCAGGTGCGCGGGGACGCGTGAGCCACCGAAGACGTCCGCGATGAGCACGTCCGCCGACCGCGCGGGCGCCGCCTCCAGCCAGGCGCGGGCGTCCGCGGCGTGCACGGTGATCCCCGCGCCGGGCGGCAGCGGCAGGTGCCGCTCGACGAGCGCGATGAGCCCCCGGTCCGCCTCCACGACGTCCTGCCGCGAGCCCGGCCGGGTCGCCGCGATCCAGCGCGGCAGCGTGAGCGCGCCGCCGCCGAGGTGCAGCACGTCCAGCGGCTCGCCCGGCTCCCCGGCGGCACAGTCCACGGCGTGGGCGAGCCGCCGCGCGTACTCGAACTCCAGGTACGCCGGGTCGTCGAGGTCGACGTACGACTGCGGCGCCCCGTCGACCGTCAGCAGCCAGGCCCGCTCGCGGTCCACGTCGGGCATGAGCTTGGCGGTGCCGTGGTCGACCTCGCGGAGTACGGGAAGCTGCTCGTTCACCCGGCCAGCCTAGGGGGTGTCTTGTCGATCAGGCTGGGCCGGCTCGGCGTCGTCGCAAGGCCTCAGGAGGGCTCCGGACGGATTCGGGCCGTCACAGCACGCCGCCCGCCTCGTCGTGGAAGACCTCCGGCCAGTACCGGTAGTCGTCGGGGCCCTCGGCGGGGCGGCAGGCTATCGGGTCGACCGAGGACAGCACGTCGATCATGGTGTCGGCGAGCTGGTGGTAGAAGTCCTGGGTGAAGTCGTGCTCCTCGTTGAGGGCTTGCTCCCGCTGGTGCAGCCAGAGGGTGAAGGCGAGCGTGGAGAGGTCGGTGTTGACCGGGACGACGTAGTCGGCGCCGGTCCCCGTGTAGAAGAGGGCACCGGTCCGGCCGTCGACGAGGACGGTGAAGTCGTGGACCAGCCCGCCGAGCACGACCAGGTGCTCCGCGTCGGGCGGCAACTGCTTGGCACCCTGCCACAGGTGCGCGTGCTGGGGGTTGCTCTGCGACTCGGCCCAGTCCTGCGGGAGAGTGGGCAGCGGCCCCGGATCCGGGCCATAGAACATGAATCCGTCGGAGGGCAGGCCCACGTCCGTCAGGAAACGGCGCGTCGGCGCGTGGACGAGGGCCGACGGCAGCTGGTCCTCCGTCAGCCGCAGCATGTTCTCGGCGCCGAACACCCCTTCCAGCAGGCCTTCCGGCAGTGCCAGGGCAAGCTCCCGCCCGGGCCCGGCGATCAGGCCGAGCGGACGGATCGCCGCCGCGATCCGCCAGAACACCGGTATCGGCTGGTCCCAGCCGGACCGCGGACCGGCCGGGCCCCAGCCGTCCTCGCCCCACGCCTCCTCGGTGAACACCGCGGTCAGCGCCTGCTCGGCCGCCCGCACCGCTTCGGGCCCCGTCCGCCCGGCCAGGGCGGCGAACCTGCCGCGCAGGCTCCGGAAGTCGTCCACCGCACCGAGGAAGCGGAGCAGCGCTCCGACCGATGGTGCCAGCGGGAACAGCTTGGCTCCGTCCGGCCACTCTTCGTAGAGCCACATGCTGAACACCCGCCCGGTGCCACCGTCGAGGACGACCTCCTCGGCCTCCTCCCCGTCCAGGATCAGATGGCCGATCAGCAGCAGTTCCGCGAGCTCCGGATCGAGTCGCGCCGGATCGCCGCCCCGCACGAGCAGATGCTCGCGTACCGACAGCAGCGACGGCTCGGTGAGCGGCCGGAAGCTGACCAGGCCCTGGCCGTCCAGCCGCTCCCCCGGCGCCAGAGCGCGGCGGGTCGGCGCGTGGACGATCGACGGATGCGGCGCGTGCCCCGGCATGACGATGCTGGTCTCGGACATGGTCCCCCCGTGTGCTGAGTTCGAGCGACCACCACCATAAGAGCCACCACTGACACAGCCCTGCCCCGCCGACCCTGGCCCGTACGCCGAGCATGTGGTGCGGGCACGGAGAAACGGCCTAAGGCCCCGGCCCCAGGCCCGGGGCCCGCCCACCGGGCAGGCCCCGGGCCGCGCCCGCGGGGCGGGTGCCCGGTGCTCAGGCGGGGGCGGTGACCTCCGTCACCGTCCCGGCGCCGACAGTGCGGCCGCCCTCGCGGATCGCGAAGCCGAGTCCCGGCTCCAGGGGTACGTCCCGGCCCAGCTCGACGGTCATGGTGACCGTGTCGCCGGGGCGCGCGACGGCCGCCTCGCCGAGGTCGACGTCACCGACGACGTCCGCGGTGCGGATGTAGAACTGCGGCCGGTACCCCGTCGAGACCGGCGTCGTACGGCCGCCCTCGCGCGCCGACAGGACGTACACCTGGGCGGTGAAGCGGCGGCGCGGCACGACGCTGCCGGGCGCCGCCACGACATGGCCGCGGCGGACGGTGTCGCGCGGCACGCCGCGCAGCAGCAGGGCGACGTTGTCGCCGGCCTGGGCGGACTCCATCGGCTTGCCGAAGGTCTCCAGGCCGGTGACGACCGTCTCCGTGTCCGCTCCCAGGACCTGCACCCGGTCGCCGACCCGCACGGTGCCGCGCTCGACGGCGCCGGTGACGACCGTGCCGCGGCCGGTGATGGTGAGGACGTTCTCCACGGGCAGCAGGAACGGCGCGTCCACGTACCGCACGGGTATGGGCACGTACGTGTCCACGGCGTCCAGCAGCGCCTCGATGGCGCCGGTCCACCGCGGGTCGCCCTCCAGTGCCTTGAGCCCGGAGACCCGTACGACGGGTACGGAGTCGCCGCCGTAGCCGTGGGCGGAGAGCAGTTCCCGCACCTCCAGCTCCACGAGGTCGGTGAGCTCGTCGTCACCCGCGTCGGCCTTGTTGAGGGCGACGACGATGTGGTCGACGCCCACCTGACGGGCCAGCAGGACGTGTTCGGCGGTCTGCGGCATGATCCCGTCGAGCGCGGAGACGACGAGGATCGCCCCGTCGAGCTGCGCGGCCCCGGTGACCATGTTCTTGATGTAGTCGGCGTGGCCGGGCATGTCGACGTGCGCGTAGTGCCGGGTGTCGGTCTCGTACTCGACGTGCGCGATGTTGATGGTGATGCCCCGCTGCGCCTCCTCGGGCGCCCGGTCGATCCGGTCGAACGGCACGTACGTGCCGGTTCCGCGTTCGCTGAGGACCTTGGTGATGGCGGCGGTCAAGGTGGTCTTGCCGTGGTCGACGTGGCCCATGGTGCCGATGTTGAGATGCGGTTTGGTGCGGACGTATGCCGTCTTGGACATGGCGACGTGG
Organism: Streptomyces sp. NPDC045998; assembly: GCF_056430285.1. NCBI lineage: Bacteria > Bacillati > Actinomycetota > Actinomycetes > Kitasatosporales > Streptomycetaceae > Streptomyces > Streptomyces sp. NPDC045998. Next base: position 76,113 of record NZ_JBWKLJ010000009.1, on the reverse strand, counting down.
TTCCTTCCCGGAACGCGAAGCGGTGAAGAGGGGACCCCCGGGCCTCGCCGACCCTCCCCCTGTGGGGTCCGCCGGACTGTCCGGGAAGGGTCAGCTTCGGGCGCCGTCGAGGGCGGCCGGGAAGTGGCAAGCGGCAGCCTTCGGCGCGTCCGCGACTGCGGACGGCGCTGCGGGGAAGGCGTACCGGGACATGCCGTCGATGATCGCGCGGCGGGTGGGTGCGCGTCGAACGGTTTTCGGCGGCGACGCGCGTTACGGCGATCACCGGGCTCCGTCGGTTAGTCTCCCCGGATGCTCGACCCCGTCACGCGGCCCCAGGCCCCCGCCCTCGCCGTCCGCTGCTCGCGGGCGCTCGTCTCCCCGTGGTCGCGCCTGTCCCTGCTCCTGCTGCTGCTCGTGTCGGCGGCGGCGACCGTGGTCCTGTACGAGCCGCAGCGGCTGCTCTCGGCCGGCTGGCCGCCGCAGATCGGAGGCGCGGGCGCGGTGGTGCTGTTCGCGCTGGCGTACGGGCTGTGCACCGCCGCCTTCGTGCCGCGGCCGATCCTGAACCTGGCCGCCGGGGCGCTGTTCGGCTCCCAGGCCGGGCTCGGCGCGGCGGTCGCCGGAACGGTGCTGGGCGCGGGGATCGCGTTCACGCTGGGCCGGGTGCTGGGGCAGGACGCGCTGCGTCCGCTGCTGCGGGGGCGCTGGCTGACGGCGGCGGACGGGCAGCTCAGCCGGCACGGGTTCCGATCGATGCTGGCGATCCGGCTCTTCCCCGGGGTGCCGTTCGCCGCGGCGAACTACTGCGCGGCGGTCTCCCGGATGGGGTACGCGCCGTTCCTGCTGGCGACGGGCATCGGGTCGGTGCCGAACACCGCCGCGTACGTGATCGCGGGCAGTCAGGCCGCGTCACCGACCTCACCCGCCTTCCTCCTCTCGACGGGGTTCATCGTGCTGACGGGGCTCGGCGCGGCGGTGGTCGCGTGGTGCAAGCGCCACCGGCTGCGTGGCCGGTGAGTCGCCTGCGTGACGCCCTCCATTCACCTTCGCGCTGTACGCTGCGCACCGATCTGCCGCCGGTCGCCCGTCGACCGCTGCGGCCCGCCATGACCGCACGAGCACATTCGGGACGGCCCTAGCCCCATGACTTGGTTCGAATCACTCATCCTCGGACTCGTTCAGGGGCTGACGGAGTTCCTCCCCATCTCCTCCAGCGCGCACCTGCGGCTGACCGCCGCCTTCGCGGGCTGGTCCGACCCGGGCGCGGCGTTCACCGCGATCACTCAGATCGGTACGGAGACGGCCGTCCTCATCTACTTCCGCAAGGACATCGCGCGGATCGTCTCGGCGTGGTTCCGCTCGCTGACGGACAAGGCGATGCGCGCGGACCACGACGCGCGGATGGGCTGGCTGGTCATCGTCGGGTCGATTCCGATCGGCGTGCTGGGCGTCACCCTCAAGGACCACATCGAGGGACCGTTCCGCGATCTCCGGCTGATCGCGACGACGCTCATCGTGATGGGTGTCGTGCTGGGCATCGCCGACCGCCTGGCGGCCCGGGTCGAGGAGGGCGGCCGGCACCGCGCGGTACGGGAGCGCAAGACGCTGCAGGACCTGAGTGTGAAGGACGGCCTGATCTTCGGCGTCTGCCAGGCGATGGCCCTGATCCCCGGCGTCTCCCGGTCGGGCGCGACGATCAGCGGTGGCCTGCTGATGAGCTACACGCGCGAGGCGGCGGCCCGCTACTCGTTCCTGCTGGCCATTCCGGCGGTACTGGCCTCGGGGCTCTTCGAACTGAAGGACGCGACCGAGGGCGGCCATGTCTCCTGGGGGCCGACGGTCTTCGCGACCGTCATCGCCTTCGGTGTCGGATATGCGGTGATCGCGTGGTTCATGAAGTTCATCACCACGAAGAGCTTCATGCCGTTCGTGATCTACCGCGTCCTTCTCGGCCTCGTGCTGTTCGCCCTGGTGGCGCTGGGGGTGCTGAGCCCGCACGCCGGCGAGTCCGCCGGGTGACGACCGGGGGGAACGCGCGACCCGATGGACGTACGCCGGGCGTGCGACGGGCCGCCGGCAGGGGGGGTGGCCGGCGGCCCGTGGCCCGGGTCCTCCGGCCCGAACACGCAGGAGCAGCGTCCCGCGCGGGGCGGTACGGGCGCCAGGGCATGCGCCGCATATATGCATGCATTTCCTTCACACCCCGTGTGAAGGAACCCCTCTGCCGCACGGGTCTGCCCGACGGGTTTGCCGGACGGGTGCGATCATGTGCCGCCCGGCGCACCCTGGTCCCATGGCCTGGCAGGCACCCATCGTCGTGCACCGCCCCTCCCCCGGCGGCGGGCGGCGCGTCACCATCCGCGGACAGATCGTCGGGCTCGCGCACAACGACGCGGACCTGATCGAGTTCCTGCGGCGCGCGGGGCTCGACGAGGCGGACATCTCGCTGGACGACCCCCACCTGGTGGAGTGGCGCGGCGGGCGCGCGCACCACTGGGAGGCGGCGTGAGCCGTGCGGCGCTCTTGGCGCGGGGGCCCGGCTGCTCGACACTGACCGAATGACACAGCGCGCGGATCTCGCGACCGTGATGGACCGCCTGGCCATCGACGAGGTGATCACCGGGTACGCGGTGGCCCTGGACGACGCCGACTGGCCCGGCTACCGGGAGCTGTTCACCCCGGACGGGCGGGCGGACTACCGGGGCGCCGGCGGGATCGAGGGCGCGGCGGCCGAGGTCGCCGACTGGCTGGCGGGGACACCGCGGCTGCGCCCGGTGCGCCGGCACCTCCTGGTCAACCGCCGGGTGCGGATCGAGGACCTGGGCGGCTATCCGGGCGACAGCGCCGACGCGCTGGCCGACTACCTCGCTCCCCTGCCGCTGGACTCGGGTGACGACGCCCTCGTGGGCGGGCGGTACAGCTTCTCCCTGGCGCGTACGGAGGCGGGCTGGCGGCTGCGTTCGGTGGTGGTGCACGAGACGTGGCGACGCGCCGGGGGCCCGCTGTCGGCGGGCTGACCGTCTCGCGGGCACGTTCACGCACACTGGAGGCGTCACTCCGAGGGAGGCGCGGTATGCGGATGCGCGGGCTGCGGATCCCGGCCGGCCGACGGGCTCCGGCCGGCCGGGCGGTTCCCGTCGGCCGAACGACCCCGACCGGCCGGGCGGTTCCGACCGGTCGGCAGGACGCTCTCGGGCGGGTGCTCACCTCGCCCCGGTGGCGCGCGGCCGCCGCGGTCGCGGCCGGGGCGCTGCCCGCGCTGGCGTTCCCCGCCCCGGCCCTCTGGTGGTTCGCGTACGTGGCGCTGGTGCCGTGGATGCTGCTGATCCGTACGGCGCCGACCGGGAGGCGCGCGGCGCTGGACGGTTGGCTCGGCGGGCTGGGGTTCATGATCGCCGTGCACCACTGGCTGATGCCGAGCCTCCATGTGTTCATCGTGGTGCTGGCCGGGCTGCTGGGACTGCTGTGGGCGCCGTGGGGCTGGCTGGTGCGGCTGATGCTGGCCCGTACGCCGTCGCGCGGGCGGGCGGCCGCCGCTCTCGCCGTCGTACCGTCCGGGTGGCTGATGGTGGAGCTGGTGCGGTCGTGGGAGGGGCTCGGGGGTCCGTGGGGGCTGCTGGGCGCGAGCCAGTGGCAGGTGGACGCCGCGCTGCGGGTGGTGTCCCTCGGCGGGGTATGGCTGGTGAGCCTGCTGGTGGTGGCCGTCAATACGGCGGTGACCGTGCTGGTGGCGGTCCCCTCCGCCCGTGCGGTGGCGGTGGCCGGGGTCACCGTGTGCGCGCTGACCATGGGCTCGGCGTGGCTGTGGGTGCGGTCGCCACAGCCGACCGGCGAGGTGCGGGTCGCGGTGGTGCAGCCGGGCGTGATCAACGGCGTCGGCGGCGCCGAGCGGCGGGTGGCGCGCGGCGAGGAGCTCACGCGGGAGCTGGCCGGACGCGACGTGGACCTGGTGGTGTGGGGCGAGAGCAGCGTCGGCGCGGACCTGGCGGCGCGGCCTGACCTGGCGCGGCGGCTCGCGGCGCTGTCGCGGGAGGTCGGGGCGGAGGTGCTGGTCAATGTGGACGCGCGCCGCTCGGACGTGCCCGGCATCTACAAGAGCAGTGTGCTGATCGGCCCCGAGGGCCCTACCGGTGACCGCTACGACAAGATGCGGCTCGTTCCCTTCGGCGAGTACGTCCCGTTCCGCTCGGCGCTGGGCTGGGCGACGTCGGTCGGCAAGGCGGCGGCCGAGGACCGCAGGCGCGGCGAGCGCCCGGTGGTGATGGCCGTCGGGGACGACGGGCTGCGGCTCGGCCCGCTGGTGTGCTTCGAGTCGGCGTTCCCCGACATGAGCCGCCATCTGGCCCGCGGCGGCGCCCAGTTGCTGGTGGCCCAGTCGGCGACGTCGACGTTCCAGGACAGCTGGGCCCCCGGGCAGCACGCCTCGCTGGCGGCGCTGCGGGCGGCGGAGACGGGGCGGCCGATGGTGCACGCGACGCTCACCGGCGTGAGCGCGGTGTACGGCGCCGACGGTGACCGGATCGGCGCCCCGCTGGGGACCGAGCGCAGTACGTCGGCGGTGTACGACATCCCGCTGACGGACGCGACGACGCCGTACGCGCGCCTCGGCGACTGGCCGGTGTACGCCGCCCTCGCGGTGCTGGCCGGGCTGTGCGCCGCCGAGGCCGCGGGCTCGTTCAGGCGGCGGCCTGGGCCAGGGCGTCCCGTACCACCCGCTCGCACAGTTCGTGCGTCCGCAGGGCGTCCTGGGCGCTGAGGGTCTTGCCGGCCGCCACGGCGTCGAGGAAGGCGCCGACGACCTGCTCGATGCCGCGCTGGCGGGCGACGGGGACCCAGTCGCCGCGGCGCCGGACGGTGGGCTGGCCCTTGTGGTCGACGACGTCGGCGAGGTTGAGGACCTGCCGTTTGGTGTCCTGACCGGAGACCTCGAGGACCTCCTCGGTGGAGCCGCTCATCCGGTTCATCATGCCGATGGCGGTGAAGCCCTCGCCGGACAGCTGGAGCACGACGTGGTGCATGAGCCCGTCGCGGATCCGGGCGCGTACGTCGATGTGGTCGGCCGGCCCGGGCAGCAGGAAGCGGAGGGTGTCGACGACGTGGATGAAGTCGTCGAGGACGAGGGTGCGCGGGTCCTCCGGGAGCCCGACGCGGTTCTTCTGCAGGAGGATCAGGTCGCGCGGGTGGTCGGCGCACTGGGCGTAGCCGGGCGCGTAGCGCCGGTTGAAGCCGACGGCGAGGCTCACGCCGCGCCGCTCGGCGAGCTCCACCAGGCGGCGCGAGTCCTCGATCTCGTACGCGAGCGGCTTGTCCACGTACGTGGGAACGCCGGCCTCCAGCAGCCGCGTGACGATCTCGGCGTGGACGTCGGTCGGCGCGTGCACGAACGCGGCGTCGAGTCCGGCGGCGAGGAGGGAGTCCAGATCGGTGTGGCGGCGGCCGGCGGGGACGTGGTACGCCTCCGCGACGTCGGCGAGGGTGGCCGGGGTGCGGGTCTGGAGGTGCAGTTCGAGCCCGGGGCGGGTGGCGAGGACGGGCAGGTAGGCCTTCCGTGCGATGTCACCGAGGCCGATGCAGCCGATCTTCACGGGGGTCTCCCTGTCGATGTGCGTGGCGGTCCGGACTGTCCTGACTGTCCTGACGGTCGTCCCGGTGATCGTATGCCGGGGCCGGTTCCGCATGGCACGGGGGGCGCCAGTCCGCTAGGGAGTCGAAGGAGCGCAGCGCGAGGCCCGGGACCGCCCCGGCGAGCGTCACGAGGGCGTCGCGCAGGAGGACCGCGGGCGCGGCCGCGCGCGTGTGCAGGCGCGCGACGCGGGCGGCGGCGCGCACGACGGCCGTGGTGCGGGGCAGGCGGTCGGCGGAGTACGCCGCGAGTCCGGCGTCCGTGGCGCGCCGGGGCGGGAGGTGGTGGGCGAGCACGATCGCGTCCTCGATCGCCTGGTTGCCGCCCTGGCCGAGGGTCGGGGCCATCGGGTGGGCGGCGTCGCCGAGCAGGGCGGTACGGCCGCGGTGGAAGGCGGGCAGCGGGGCGGTGAGGTGCCAGATGTCGTGGCGCAGGATCCCGTCGTTCTCGGCGGCGGCGAGGATCGCGGGGATCGGGTCGTGCCAGTCGCCGAAGCGGCGCAGCAGTTCGGCCCTCTCGCCGTCGGGGGCCTTCGCGCCGGCGGGGGCGACGGCGGCCGCGTACGCGTAGATCCGGCCGTCCTTGAGCGGCTGGGTGCCCCACAGGGCGCCGCGGCCCCAGCTCTCGTGGGGGTGGAAGGGACGGGCGGGCGCCGGCACGAGCAGGCGCCAACTGGTGAGGCCCGTGTACGCGGGGGCGGGGTGGGCCGCGAACAGGGCGGCGCGGACCGCCGAGTTGATGCCGTCCGCGCCGACGACGAGGTCGGCCTCGACGTCGCCGTGCGGGGTGGTGACGACGGCGCGGCGGCCGTCCGCGGTGCCGCCCGGCTCGGCGAGCGCCGCGGGAGCGGCACAGCGCACCGTGCCGTCGGGCAGGCGGGAGGCAAGCAGGTCGACGAGCGTGGCCCGGGGCAGCACCACGAGCGGCCCGCCGAAGCGCTCCGCGGCGGCCCGGGCGTTCGTACGGGCGAGCCAGCGGCCGCGCGCGGTGCGCAGGCCGCCGTCGCCCTGCCAGGCGGCCAGGGCCCGGACGTCGTCGCCGAGGCCGAGGGTGTCGAGGGCACGCAGGGAGTTCGGGGCCAGGCTGATGGCGGCGCCGACGGGCCTCAGCGAGGCGGCGCGTTCCAGGACGGTGATGCGCCAGCCGCGCCGGTGCAGGGCGACGGCGGCGGTGAGCCCGCCGATGCCGCTGCCGATGACGACGGCGTGGGGCGTGCTGGGCGGGTGGGTGTCCATGGCTCCTCCGGTGGTCCGGGCGAGCGGCACTACACCTGTAGTGCCACACGGCGAACCGTACTACAGGTGTAGTGGAGGCGGTAGGTTGTCCGTATGACCGCACGTGCCGAACTGATCGCCGACGCCGCCCTCGCCCTCCTCGCCGAACGGGGCATGCGCGGCCTGACCCACCGCGCGGTGGACGAGCGCGCGGGCCTGCCGCAAGGCTCGACGTCCAACCACGCTCGTACGCGGCAGGCCCTGCTGGAGGCGGCGGTTCGGCGGCTGGCGGACCGCGAGGCGCAGGTGATCGGCCCGGAGGAGCTCGGCGCGGTGGGCGGCGCCGACGCGCTCACCGCGCGGGACCAGGGCGGCGCCGACGCGCTCGGGCAGGAGGGTGCCGACGCGCTCGGCGCCTTGCTCGACGTGCTCGCCCTGGCGCTGCACCGCTACCTCACCGACCACGGCGACCTCCTCGTCGCCCGGTACGAGCTCGCCCTGGAGGCGACCCGGCGGCCCGAGCTGCGGGCCTTCTACGACGAGACCGGCCGACGGTTCCGGGAGCCGCTGACCGCGCTGATGCGGGCGGTCGGGTCCACCGAACCCGAGCGTCACGCCCTGTCGCTGGTGGCGTGGTGCGAGGGGCTGATGTTCTCCTGCGCCGTGGGCGCGTACCACTCCGCCGTGCCCGGCCGGGAGGAACTGCGGAACGGCTTCGCGGAGTTGCTGCACGGCATGATCGACCGATAACCGCTCGCTCCGCGGCCCGAGGTCGGCGAGGATGCCGGACATGACGACAACCGAACAACCCGCACGGGACCCGCGCCTCGGGCCCTCAGGACTCGCCGGCGAGCGCGAGATGCTGGAGGGCTGGCTGGAGTACCACCGGGCGACCCTGGCGAAGAAGTGCCAGGGCCTGGACGACAAGCAGGTGCGGGAGCGGTCCGTCCCGCCGTCCGACCTGTCCCTCCTCGGGCTCGTACGGCACATGGCCGAGGTCGAACGCGCCTGGTTCCGCCGGACCCTGATCGGCGAGGACGCCGGACCGATCTACTACACCGAGGAAGACCGCGACCGGGACTTCCACGCCTCCGAGGACGACACCTGGGAGGAGGCGTACGCGACCTGGCAGGCGGAGATCGCGCGGGCCCGCGACATCGCCGCCGCGCACGGTCTCGACGATGTGGCCGTGCGCCCGGACCGCCGCAGCGGGGAGCCCTACAACCTGCGCTGGATCTATACGCACATGATCGAGGAGTACGCGCGCCACAACGGCCACGCCGACCTGCTGCGCGAGCGCGTCGACGGCGCGACCGGCGACTGAGCGCGTCGCCCGCGCGGCGGGCCGTCACCCGTGCGGATCAACAACCGCGCGTAGCCGTCCCGAACGGGCCCCGGAACCACCAGAGTTACGGCGTGCAACGAACGAGAACCACCGCGAAGATCCTGGCCGCCGTGGCGATGGCCGCCGTCTCCGGCTGCGTGGCGGTCGAGCCGCACCCCGGTTCCGCGCCGGCCGCGCCGGAGGCGAGCCACCCGGCGCCGCGGGGCGCGGCGCCGCAGATCGTCGAGGGCCCGGCGCGCGAAGCGCTGGAGGCCGCGCTGCCCTCACCGCCGGCCGCTCCGACCCGGCCCCCGTCCGCCGCGCAGGACCGGCGCAAGGCCGGCGGCACCGGCGCGGGCTCGGGCGGGGGCGCGGGGTCCGGCGGCGCGCACCGCGACGACCGCCCGCCGCGGCGGACGCCGCGCGCACCGGGCGTCCCGGACGCGGACGAGCTGCGCGCGCGACTCCCCAAGCTCCGGACCCCGGTCCGGCCCTCCCTGCCCGTCCACGTGCCGGACGCCTGCGCCCTCGGCGAGGACTACGGCGGCTGGCAGCGCACCAGCCAGGAAGCCCGCGCCTGCCGGGAGGCCTACGGTCACTGACCGCCGTGCGCCGGGGAGCACCCCCGGCGCGGGGGCGCGGGCGCGGGTACGCGTGCGGGCGCGGCCTCATGTCCGCGTGCCTCAGCGGCCGCGCGCTCACTGTCCACGCGCTCAGTGTCCGTGCAGCCGCCGGTCCAGCCGCTCGATGGCCGCGCGGACGCCGCTGCCGTACCCGCCGGCGTCCAGGGCCTCCGAAGCCGCGCGGGCGCGGTCGAGATGGGCCCGGGCGGCGTCCGGGCGGTGCAGCTTCAGGTAGTCGGCGGCGAGGTTGAGGTGGAGCGAGGGGTACAGCGCCCGCAGCGCCGCAGCGGTGGGGCTGGCGGCCGGCTCGCCGTCCGCGCCGCCCCGGATCTCGGCCCCGCCCCGGATCTCGGTCCCGCCCTCGATCGCGACCTCGCCCTCGGCCGCGCTGAGCGCCCGCAGGTCCCAGGCCAGCTCGTCGTCGGGGTCGTCCTGGGCGTCGGCCAGGCAGTGCGCGAGCGTGCAGCGCTGGAGGGGGTCGCCGTCCGCGCCGATCTGCTCCCACAGCGCGGCGAGGCGGTTGCGGGCCTCCTCGCGGTCCCCGCCGTGGAGCAGCATCGTCGCCTGCCCGATCCTGGTCATGACGGCGTCGTCCGGCGCCGCCTCCTCCTGCTCCTGCTGCTCACGCACTGCGGCCTCCGCTCGTCGGTCCTGCCTCCGACGCTAGCGGCGGGCGTCCGGCGAGCCCGGGAAGCGGGGCCCGCAAGCCCCGGGCCACCGCACGCGTCGTGCCGACGGCAGCGCCTCAGCCGCCCAGGTTCGGGAGGCGCCAGTCGATCGGGTCGTGGCCCTGCGCCTTGACCGCCTCGTCGATCTGCGTGAACGGACGGGAGCCGAAGAACTTCTTCGCGGAGAGCGGCGAGGGGTGGGCGCCCTTGATGACCACGTGCCGCGTCTCGTCGATCAGCGGCAGCTTCTTCTGGGCGTAGTTGCCCCACAGGACGAAGACGGCCGGGTCGGGCCGGGAGGCGACGGCGCTGATCACCGCGTCCGTGAACTTCTCCCAGCCCTTGCCCTTGTGGGAGTTGGCCTCGCCGCCCCGCACCGTCAGGACGGCGTTGAGCAGCAGGACGCCCTGCCGGGCCCACGGCATGAGGTAACCGTTGTCCGGCACCGGGTGGCCGAGCTCCTCGTGCATCTCCTTGAAGATGTTGCGCAGGGAGGGCGGGGTCTTGACGCCGGGCCGCACGGAGAAGCACAGCCCGTGCCCCTGCCCCTCCCCGTGGTACGGGTCCTGGCCCAGGACGAGGACCTTGACCTGGTCGTACGGGGTGGCCTCGAGGGCGGCGAACACCTGGTCGTGCGGCGGGTGGACCGGCCCCTTGGCCCGCTCCTCCTCGACGAACTCGGCGAGCAGCTTGAAGTACGGCTTCTCCAGCTCGTCGCCGAGGACGCCGCGCCAGGACTCGGGCAGCGTGTAGGTGTCGGTCACGTCAACAACCTCCGGTGTGTGATCGTCTTACGTGACAGAAACTACCGGCCACCACTGACAACCGGCCCTCCGCCTCCCACCGGCTCTCCCCCACCGGCCTTCACCTGCCGGCCGGCCTTCACCCACCAGCCGGCCTTCGCCTACCAGCTGGCCTTCCGCTCCAGCTCCCACATCTGCATGACGGTCTGCGGGTCGAGGGCCCGCTCGCCGCCCGCGATCTCCTCCGTCGCCGCCACGTACAGCTTGCCCTGCCACAGCGGCAGCAGGCGCACGTCCTCGGCGAGGATCTCCTGCGCCCTCTCGAACTGCTTGGAGACCGCCGCACGGTCGCTCTCGCGGCGCGACAGCAGCAGCTGCTCGGTGATCTCGGGGCGCTCGTACGGCGTGGAGTGGACGTTGTCCTTGCCGACGAAGGGCGCGACGAAGTTGTCCGGGTCCGGGAAGTCCGGGGACCAGCCGCGGCCGAAGACCGGGTACTGCCCCTTCTGGTAGCCCGCCTGGAACTCCTTCCAGGCCTTGCTCTTCAGCGTGATCTTGAAGAGGCCCGACGCCTCGAGCTGCCGCTTGAGCTCCGCGAACTCCAGAGCGGTGGCGGAGCCGTAGCGGTCGGTGATGAACCAGAAGGTCAGCTCCACCGGTGCGTCGATGTTCGCGTCGCGGAGGATCTCCTTCGCCTTGTCGACGTCCGGCTCGCCGAACCGGTCGAAGAACTCGGTGGTGTGCCCGGCGATGCCCTTCGGGACCATGGAGTACAGCGGCTCGGCGGTGCCCTGGTAGACCTTGCCGACCAGCGCCTCCCGGTCGACGACCTGGGCGATGGCCCGCCGTACCGCGGGCTTGGAGACGGAGGGGTCCTCGGCGTTGAAGACGAGGTAGCGGATGTCCGCGCCGGTCGCCTCGACCAGCTGGAGGCCCTCGTTGGCGGGCTTCCTCTCCCGCAGGTCGACGACCTCCTCCGCGGTCAGACCGCGGTACGTGGCGTCGATCTCCTTCTTCTTCAGCGCGTCGACCATCGCCTCCGATTCCGCGAAGTAGCGGATGGTGACGCCTTCGTTCTTACGGTTGGCGAAGCCCTTGTAGTTCGGGTTCTTCGACAACTCGGCCTTGACGCGCTCTTGGTAGGAGTCGAGGACATACGGGCCCGAACCGGTCAGCTTGCCGTCCTCGCGGAGCTTGTCCGCGGGGTATTCCTCCGGGTCGACGATCGACATCGCGGGGGTGGCGAGGATGAACGGGAACGTCGCATCCGGTTCCTTCAGGTGGAAGACGACGGTGGAGTCGCCGTTCGTCGCGACGCGGTCGAGCGAGCCGAGAAGGCCGCTGGGGCCGCCCTTCACGTTGATCGTCCGGATACGGTCGATCGAATGCTTCACGGCCTGCGCGTCGAGCTTGCCGCCGTCGGAGAACGTCAACCCGTCCTTGAGGTCACACTGGAAGACCTTGCTGGACGCGTCGGTGAACTTGCACTCGGCGGCGTCGGGCTGCGGAGTCGTGCTGCCGGTGGGGAAACTCAGCAGCGTCTGGAAGACATTCCGGTACAACTCCCATGAATTGTCCCAAGCGGCTGCGGGATCGAGCGTGGTGGGGGCGCTCGTCGTACCGACAACGATCTTGTTCTGCCCGTCGGTCTCGCCATCGGAGAAGAGGCCACAGCCCGCCAGCAGAGATATGGACGCAAGGGCTGCAGCGGCCTGCAGGCTGGTCCGGTTGAACACGTGCACGCTCCTCGTTCAGCCATGGGTCGGCCGACCATACCGCAGCGCCCCGCCCGGTCAATGCGCAGGCCCGGCGGGGCGCTTGGCTGGCAACAGTCAATCGGGAACAATCCGACTCAGCCGACTCCGGCATTCAGGAAAATTCCCCCGTCGACGACGAGCGTCTGGCCGGTGATCCAGTCCGACTGGCCGGAGGTGAGGAATGCTGCGGCACCCCCGATATCCGCCGGGACGCCGAGCCGGCCGAGCGGATAACCGGCCGTGACCTCCTCCTCCCGACCCTCGTAGAGGGCGGTGGCGAATTTCGTCTTCACGACCGCGGGGGCGATCGCATTGACCCGGACGACCGGAGCGAATTCATGGGCGAGCTGCAGGGTCAGATTGACCATGGCCGCCTTGCTCATGCCGTACGCGCCGACGAAAGGCGAGGCGGTGAGACCGGCGATGGAGGCGATGTTCACGATCGCACCGCCGTGGTCCTTCTGCCACGCCTTCCAGGTCTGCTGCGCGAAGCCGAGCGCGGAGATCACATTGGTCTCGTAGACCTTGCGGACCACGTTCAGGTCGAGCTCGGCCATCGGGCCGAAGACCGGGTTCGTACCGGCGTTGTTGATCAGGAAGTCGACGCGGCCGAAGGCCTCCATCGTGCGCTCCACCGCGAGCGCCTGATGCGCCTCGTCGTGGGCCTTGCCGGCGACGGCGATCACCCGGTCGGCGCCCAGCCGCTCGACGGCCTCCTTGAGGGCCTCCTCGCCGCGCCCGGTGATGCACACGCGGTCGCCGCGGGCGACGAGCGCCTCCGCGACGCCGTATCCGATACCGCGGCTGGCACCCGTGACGAGGGCGACCTTTCCGGACGGCTCGGGCAGATCCTGTGATGCGGTCATGTCCGTGACCCTCCTCAGTTGAGCGGGCCGCCGGCCACGTACAGGACCTGGCCGGAGACGAAGCCGGCGTCGTCGCCCGTGAAGAAGGCGATCGCATTCGCGACGTCCTCGGGCTTGCCGACCCGCTGCACCGGGATCTGGGTGGCCGCGGCGGCCTGGAAGTCCTCGAAGCCCATGCCCACGCGTGCGGCGGTCTGCGCGGTCATCTCGGTGACGATGAAGCCGGGCGCCACGGCGTTGGCGGTGATGCCGAACTTGCCGAGCTCCTTCGCGAGGGTCTTGGTGAAGCCCTGCAGCCCCGCCTTGACGGCGGCGTAGTTGGCCTGGCCGCGGTTGCCGAGCGCGGAGGACGAGGAGAGGCTGACGATGCGGCCGAAGCCGGCGTCGACCATGTGCTTCTGACACGCCTTGGCCATCAGGAACGCGCCCTTCAGGTGCACGTTCACGACCGTGTCCCAGTCGGACTCGCTCATCTTGAAGAGCAGGTTGTCGCGGAGCACGCCCGCGTTGTTGACGAGGATCGTCGGCGCCCCGAGCTCCTCGGCGACGCGCGCGACGGCCGCCTCCACCTGGGCACTGTCGGAGACGTCGCACCCGACGGCGATGGCCTTGCCGCCCGCCGCGGTGATCTTCTCGACGGTGTCCTTGCACGCGGCCTCGTCGAGGTCCAGTACGGCGACGGCGCGGCCCTCGGCGGCCAGTCGGACGGCGGTGGCGGCGCCAATGCCCCGCGCGGCCCCCGTGACGACGGCTACGCGCTGCTCGGTGGTGGACATGCTGGTTCTCCTCGCCCTTGGATCCCTGGGATGCGGCCGCCCGCCCCCTGACACGTCCATGTCGGTGAGCGACCGCTTAGTACCTTCAGCAGACGAGACGCTAGAAGCCCTGGCACCCGGTGTCAACGGCCCACCGGGTGCCCCCGGTCACGTGGCGTGCGCCCGACCCGGCTCTCAGCGCACCAGCAGGTCGAGCAGCCGCTCGGCCTCCGCCTCCGGATCGGTGGTCAGACCGGTGTGGACGGGCCCCGGTTGGACCACCGTGGAGCGCGGCGCGATCAGCCACCTGAAGCGCCGTCCGGCGTCGTCGGCCGCCGCCTGTCCGGCGTGCTCACCGCCCTGGCAGACGCCCTCGACGGCGCGCAGGGCGGCCCGTACGCCCACCACGTCGGCGTGCGGGTCCAGGGCCGTCAGTTTGGCCTCGTCGAGGTGCGTACGGGCGCACACGAAGGACTTGGCGCGGCAGTAGACCACCACGCCCGCGTTGAAGCACTCGCCGCGCTCGACGCGCGGTACGACGCGCAGCAGCGCGTACTCGAAGACGTCCCGGTCGGTCACGTGGTGCTGTCCTTCGTGCGGTCCTGCTGGGAGGGGGGTGCCAGCCGTTCGGCGAGCCAGCCGGGGGCCCGCGAGGGTCCCGGTTCGGTCCGCTCCCCGATGGTGATCCGTTCGTGGATGGTCGCGGCGCGCGACAGGAGCGTTTCCACATAGGCGCGGCGCAGCGCGTCGGTGGTCGCGAACCCCGGCTCGTCCACGAGCCATTCGTCGGGTACGTCGGCGGCGACCTCGGTCAGCAGCTCCTCGGTGACGAGCGGCGCCAACTCGGCCGCCGCGGTGGCCACGTCCGGGCCGAACGTGGCCAGGACGTGGTCGGAGGCGTCGTACGGCTTCGCGGCGGAGGCTGCTGCGCCCGGCCAGTTGTGGTGCCAGATCATGGTGGCGCCGTGGTCGATGAGCCAGGGTTCGCCGTGCCAGACGAGCATGTTGGGGTTGCGCCAGGAGCGGTCGACGTTGTTGACCAGCGCGTCGAACCAGACGACCCGGCCCGCCTCCACCGGGTCCATCGCGTAGGCGAGGGGGTCGAACCCGATGGAGCCCGGCAGGTAGTCCATGCCCAGGTTCAGCCCGCCGCTCGCCTTGAGCAGCTCCTGCACCTCCTGGTCGGGCTCGGCGAGTCCGATGACCGGGTCCAGCTGTATGGCGACCAACTCCGGCACCCGCAGCCCGAGCCGCCGGGCCAGCTGCCCGCACACGACCTCGGCGACCAGGGTCTTGCGGCCCTGCCCGGCGCCGGTGAACTTCATGACGTACGTACCGAGATCGTCGGCCTCGACGATCCCGGGGAGCGAGCCGCCCTCACGCAAGGGCGTGATATAGCGGGTCGCGACGACCTCTTCCAGCACTTTCCCAGGCCACCAATCTTTTCAGCCTTGTGATCCGCGGACGACTTCTCGGGGGCGTAGGGGCGGGAACCACCGGTCGACGGCGCGGGGGAGAATCCGGGACGTTCGGCCGACGGGCCGGTCACCCCGCTCCCCGGCAGACCGTCGATGACTCGCGCCCCTTACTGCCGGCCTCCGGCATGAAGTGAGCATAGTAACCGAGGGTGATCGCCGGTGAGCGGCGCCCGGGCCATCGAGCCAGGCTCACAACGGACTCACCCGGGCCGCGGCCAGGGCCACGGGAGGCCGCGTCAACGGCGCGCCCGTCATTCCCTCATGAGGGTGGCTGACCTTTCGGTCGCGTGTCGACGAGTGGGTCGCCTCGCGCAGGAGGCGCCCCAAAGCCGCAGATGGGCAAACGCTCCGTTTCCAGACAGTGGTGGGATCCGGCGTCCTGCTTCTCGTTCTGTTCGTCCGCTCTCCGCGTCACCATCAGGTCGGCGGTCGGGTGAACGGTGAAGGGACGAAGATGAGCACTGCACACGCGGGAGCTGCGGATGGCGAGCACTCCGCTCGCCTGATCAGCACGGTGGCGGGGACGGGTAACCCAGGGGCACCCAAAGGGGATAAGGAGCTGGCCGTTTCGGCTGAGCTGAACAATCCGTACGGGGTCGCGGTGGACCGCGAGGGGACCCTCTACATCTCCGAGTACGCCGGCCATCGGGTCCGGAAGGTCACGACTGACGGGAAGATCAGCACGGTCGCCGGGACGGGGAGCCCGGGACGTGGGGCAGAGGGTGTCTCCGCCCTCTCGGCAGCGCTGCAGAATCCGCGTGGGATCGCCTTGGACAGCGCGGGCGATCTCTACATCACCGACTGCGGCAACCACCGGATCCGGAAGATCACGATGGCCGACGGGAAGATCCGTACGTTCGCCGGGACGGGTACCGCGGCCCATGGCGGTGACGGCGCCTTGGCCACCGCCACCCATCTGAACACGCCGCTGGATGTCGCGGTGGACAGCGCAGGCGACGTCTACATCGCCGACTACGGCAACCACCGGATCAGGAAGGTGACAGCCGACGGGAAGATCAGCACGGTCGCCGGGACGGGCGCCCCGGGGTTGGCCGCTGACGGCACCCTCGCCACCGCCGCCCAGCTGAAGTACCCCACCGCCGTGACGGTGGACAGTGCGGGCAACCTCTACATCGCCGACTACGGCAACCAGCGGGTGCGGAAGGTCACGAAGGCCGACGGGAAGATCAGCACGGTCGCCGGCACGGGCGCCGCGGCCTTCGGCGGTGACGGCGTCCAGGCCGTCTCGGCCCCGTTGAGCACCCCCATGGCGATGGTGGTGGACAGCGCGGGCGACCTCTACATCGCCGACCGCGACAATCACCGAGTGCGGAAGGTCGCGGCCGACGGAAAGATCAGCACCGTCGCCGGCACAGGCGCCGCGACCTACGGTGGTGACGGCGAGTCGGCCGCTTCGGCCAAGCTGAAGTCCCCGCACGGGCTCGCCGTGGACTGCGTCGACACCCTCTACATCGCCGACCACGCCAACAACCGGGTACGGAAAGTCGGGTCGGTGAAGTTGGCCGGGCTGCCCGATTCGGGCGCGGTGGTCTCCTGGGCCAATGTGCGCAGCAGGTTGCGGATGGCGGTCGTGCGCGAGTCGACCAAGGACGGCGCCGAGGTTCACCAGACTCTCACCGTCGCCAGGGATCACCAGCGGTGGCGGCTGGTGGCGGCGGGCCAGGACGACGGCGAGGTCCTGTACCGGATCGAGAACGTGCGCAGCGGCAAGGTCCTGGAGGTCGTCGGAGCGCAGGAGACCGAGGGGGCGGTGGTCGCGCAGCGTGCCTACGAGGGTGTTGACGCGCACCACCAGCAGTGGCGGCTGATCCCGGTGGGCCCGGTGACCGATTCTCCGCGGGTGTTCGAGATCGCGAACCGGAACAGTGGTCTGCTGCTGCGGGTCGACACCAACGCCCGCACGGTGATCAAGCAGTACGAGGCGGAGGGCGACCCCCGGGACCGTCAGTGGCAGCTGCTTCCGGTATGACGCACGAGGGGGGCAGGGGCGTTCACGCCCCTGCCCCTCAGGCCTTGGGCGCTACTGGGAACCGGATGGTTCCTCGGTGGTCGTCTCGGTCGTCGTGGTTTTTCCCAGCTTCTGCGGGGTCTCGGCGGCCGCCTGGGGCGGCTTGGGGGGCTCTGCGGCCTTGGGCGCCTCCGGGGCCTTGGGGGCCTTGGTGTATGCCGCCTTGTCCGGCTTCTCCTGGAGGTCCTCGTTCTTTTGCAGGCCGTCCTCCTTCTTCACCGTCTCCTTCGCCTTCGCCATGCCGGCGGACGCCGTTTCGGAGACCGAGCCGGCATGGGCGGACTGGCTCTGGGTGTGGGCCGAATCGCGGGTGGTCTGGATGAAGGAGCCGAGGATGCCCATGATGACCCGGGCTTCGGGCGAATGCTCCTGGACGACTTTCGCCCGGGAGGAAGCCCCGTGGACCGAATGGACGAACAGGCTTGTGCTCTTGTCGTCGTATGCGCCCTCTTCGGCGTCCTCGAAGTCGACGTCCGCATCGGGCTGCGCATCGGCTTCGCCGGGCTTCACCGAGAAGAGCCCCGCACTGTTCTTCGCGAAACCGAAAATGTTGTCGAACACCATGGTCATCACCCCTGGTTGTCGTCGTGGCGGCGCCGCCGCCCGGTCAAGGCCCCTTGTGCAAAGCTCGCGGGTTGAAGGTCAGGGATTCGGCTTGGAACATCGTGTGGTGGACGTCCAGGGAGGAGACGACCTCCATCCGCCCCTTCATGCGGTATCCACCGCCGGCCAGGTTGATGTCGGCGATGTCGCGGGCGACTACCTGGGCGAGGCCGAGGCTTCCTGCTTGCGGGGGAGACAGGACCGGAACCGGCACGGCGTACTCCACCGCGAGGAACCCGGCGAAGGTCACCGGGATCTCGTACTCGAAATGCCTGTGGGCACGCCGCTGCGTGGCGATGGTTTCCACCCGGGAGTCCGCCGGGACCTTGCCGGAGATCTGCGATTTCGAGACCCAGCTCGTCGTCAGGGAGCCGCCGACGGTGGCCGCGAGGCCCAGCGCCAGCTGCGCGTTGAGCGAAGCGCTGCCCGTGGCGCTGCCCTGGGTCGTGAACGCCACCGAGTTCGTCATCGAGTTCGATGCCGAGTTGCCCGTCGAGTTCGTCGTGGCCGTTTCGGTGGCGTTGGCGTTGTCGACCCCGACACTGTCCTTGCTGTTCTTGTTGGTCACCGTGTTGGCGTTCTTGTTCGCCATGTCGTTGCGCAACTGCGTCCCGAACTGCGCCTGCAGATCCATCTTGAGCTGGTTCTGCAGCTGCAGTTGCAGCTGAGCGCCGATGGTGCCGCCGAAGGTCAGCTTGGCATCCCCGTGGAGCGACCACGTCACCCCGTTCGACACCGTGAATTCGACCGAGTCGGTGAAGGTCATCTCGTGCGTCGCGCTGCGGTTGACGTAGGCGCGTGAGGAGAAGGTGTCGGGCGGGGGCGGGGTGATGTCGCCCCGCTCCTCGATCAGCGGTTCTCCGAGATTCATGTAGGCAAGCCAACCCCGATCGAACGCGGAGCCGGCGAAAGTGCCGTAGCTCAACTTGTTGATGGAGATGCCGACGGGCCTGTGCCGCACGCCGTTGTTGTCGGTGTAGACCAGGTTGGGGTGGTTCAGGAGGGACGGCAGGTCGATGCCGAGTTCCCGCAGGTTCTTCTTCGTCAGCGGATGGCGCTTGAACCGTTCCAGGTTGTACGCAGTGGAAGGCATTCCCCGTCCTCGACTGATCTGTCCGAAACGCGCTCAATGAAATGGAACAGGCGTCCGCGCGCTTTCCGAAATTCGAAGCTATCAGGGTTGCCATTTCCTGGGAAGGCACCTTCAGGCATCACGCTCAATCGAGTGAAAAGCGTTCCCTGGTCGCCCTCAACTCCCCCCGATAAACGGTAAGTTGAAGCGCTGTCGATCGCTCGGTCGATGGCTTCGAAAAAGTCTTGCACATGCATGTTGCATCCGCGCTGGATGCGGTGGATGGGGTTTTTGATTCGGCCGTCCATTAAACCCCGGGATTATGCGGATGCAGGGCGGCAAAATGCTGCGGCAATGGCACGCGGCAAGCACGGCACGGCGGCTGGCTTACTGGTCTGCACTTCAACAAGAGGTGAGGTTCCGCGATGTACACCCAAGAACGCACGGCGATGTCGAATCTGGTGGTCGGCGGCCCGGTGGCGGTGAACAGCTACGACAACGCGATCGTGGCCGCGCTGGTCGAGAACCGGCCGGTGATGCTCGTCCACGCCTTCAACGGCGGCTTCCTGCGTCCCGTCGAGCTGAAGGACAGCATCCACGACAAGGGGGTCAAGCTGTCCACGGCGCTCGACCCGGCCACCAAAGAGGCGCAGGGCCACCTCTGGTACATCACCCCCGCCGGCTTCTTCGGGCAGCGGCCGCTGTACTTCATCGAGAGCGCCGCGGGCCAGGTGCCGCCCAAGCCCCCCGTCGCCGGCCAGGCCGATGCCGGGCGTGGCGACGACGGCGTGCCCAAGCCGCAGCGCCGGCGCATCACCGTCCACCAGGACGCCCCCAAGGGCACCACGGCCGACGTCGTCCAGGTGGGCCTGCCCGACAAGGTCGGCGACCTGTGGCGCGGGAAGAACGGCGCGCCGGAGGACACTCAGCTGTGGGTCGTCACGGTGACGCCGTGGGGCGGGATCACCTTCGTGCCGATCACCCACCCGGACACCATCCTCGGGTTCAAGGACCACGCGGTGGCGGCCGACAGCGAGGTGCGGGTGACCTACAACTGGGGCGGGGACTTCACCGGGACGGTCATCAACACGTTCTACCCGCGACTGGCCAACGAGTGGAGCGTCCCCTACCACCACGTCTTCACGTGACCCGCGGCCGCCCCGCCGCCACACCTGTCCCGAGCCCACGCCCGTACCGCCTGGAAGAGGCACCACGATGCCCGTGCCCACGCAAGAACTGAAACTGGAGATCGTCAACGCGGCCACGGGGAAGATCCTCGGCGCCAGGTCCACGCCGGGAACGGACGGGGCACTGGTCGTGCGCGACTTCCCTGACGGTGGCCCGAGCCCGGAGCAGTGGCGGCTCACCCCCGTGCAAGCCGGAAACGTACAGGACGAGCAGCGCTATGTGATCCGCAACGCGGGCGGCGGCAAGGTCCTCGACAACCCCGCGGCCGCGGACCGCGGCATCCGCCAGTGGGACGCCGCCGCCGGCAGGAAGGCCCAGCAGTGGCGCTTCGTCCCCGTCGAGGACGAAGCGGGTCTCTTCTTCATCGAAGACGCCACCGACGGCGCCGTTCTCGACCTCGCCGACCCTGGTGCGGACGAGATCCGGGTCGTCCTGCGCAAGTACGACGACAGCGCGGCAAGCCAGCGCTGGCGGTTCGTGCCGGCCACACCCGAGCGCGTCAGCGATCCCGTGCTGCGCTGGGCGCCCCTGAGCCACTGGAACAGCCGCCAGTCCTGGCGACTGGCCCGCTCGGCCGCGCTGCGGCCGGCACCCGACGCGACACCCTCCTTCAGCGACATGCTGCTGGTCCTCAAGCGGTTCGGCAGCGACCAGGACGCCGGCGCGTGGAAGAGCGTGGGCGCCGGCGGCTCAGCCGGCGGGCAACCGGGCCGGTGGGCCGGGCTCGGTGACCGGTTCCTCGCCGACACCACCGGAGCGGGCCGAGCGGACATCGTCGGGTGCAAACCCGCGAAGGGGACGGTCACGGCCTCCAGCCAAGGTGACGGCACCTTCAAGGACGACGAGCGCGTCCTGCACCCACCCGTTCCCTCGCCGAGTCCCAAGGACGTGTGGACTCTCGTGGACACGACGGGCGACGGCAGGCCCGACATCGTCGCACTCGCCACCGACGGTGTCCGGGTGTTCCTGCAGGACGAGAGCGAGAGGTTCACCCCGGCGAGTGCCGAGCCGGTCATCAAGGCGTTCGGTCACGGGCAGTCGGCGGGTGGCTGGGTCGCCGACGAACATCCCCGCTTCCTCATCGACACCACCGGTGACGGCCGCACCGACATCGTCGGCTTCCACGACGACGGCGTCTGGATCTCACTCCAGGACGAGGAAGGGAAATACGCACCCCTCGCCGGCGAACCGGCTCTCCAAGCCTTCGGCCACGGGCAGTCGGCGGGCGGGTGGATCGCCGGCAAACATCCCCGCTTCCTCATCGACACCACCGGTGACGGCCGCACCGACATCGTCGGCTTCCACGACGACGGCGTCTGGATCTCACTCCAGGACGAGGAA
>NZ_JBWKLJ010000009.1:0-54752 GCF_056430285.1 Streptomyces sp. NPDC045998 | reverse complement strand
AGGAAGGAAAGCTCGCCGACCCCCTGTGGATCCTCGACGACTTCGGGGTCGACCAGGGGTGGAGCTCGGTCGAGGAGCACCCCCGCCACCTGGCCCGGACCACCGCCGGCGGAGCCGTGGACATCGTCGGGTTCGGCCCGCAGGGCGTCGTCGTCGCACGCGGGCGCGGCGACGGCACGTTCGAGCCGTCCCAGCTCGTCCTGAACGACTTCGGGCTCGCCCAGGGGTGGACGAGCAAGAAGCACCTCCGGTACCTCGCCGACGTCACCGGCGACGGCAACCCGGATATCGTCGGCTTCGGCGACGAAGGGGTCTGGGTCTCGCACAACTGCGGCGACGGCCGGTTCGAGCAGGCACAGTTGGTGTGCCGCGGCTTCGGCTACGACGACGACGCAGGCGCCTGGCGGGTCGGCCACCACCCCCGCTTCGTCGCCGACATCACCGGTGACGGGCGCGTCGACATCGTCGGCTTCGGCGGACCGGGCGTGTACGTGGCCCGCAACCTCTTCCGCCGCTTCAGAACCCGATAGCCCTCCCACCGCCTTCACCGTCGCAGCACGGCGACCGGCCATCGGCATGCGCCGAGGGCGGCTGCCAGGCCACCGGCTCGACGCCAACCACCGCGAGTGCGAGGGTGCCGAACGCCGGCCCGGCCAAGACACCCCCTAGTCGCACTCCGGCAGCGCCGGCCGTTCCTTGGCGCGGACGGCGGGGAGCCAGCCCGTGGGGGGCTGGGAGCCGGGCGGGAGGCGGACGCGGAACCAGCGGGTGGACCGCTGGTCCTCCTCGTCGATGATGGGCTCCGCGTCGGGCACCTGGCAGTCGGCTGTGAGCACGTCGCCGTGCCAGACCCTGGTCGGTACGACGTTCTCCGCGGTGTAGGGCCGTGCGGGATCGATCGCCAAGCCCAGGCTGCACCGCGGATGCCGATCGGCCCGCTCCCGGCAGTCCCGCTCCGCGTTGTACACCCGGATCGTGCCGGGCGGCGCGGCCGAGCCCACCGGGGCCTCGTCCGACGACAGGGTCGCGCCGGCGATCCCGCACAGCGCGGTGGCCAGGACGGCGGCGCGGGCCCGGTCTCCCCGCCGGGCCGCCCCCGCCTCGGGTGTGTCCTGGTGGGCGACGATGCGGGCGAGCAGGCTCTCGGCGGTGTGCGGGGCGCGGGCCTCGTGCGTCGGGGCGAGGCAGTCGGCGGCCAGCGCCCGCCAGAACGGCGGCACGGCGTGGTCCATGCGCAGCGGCGCACGCCCCTCGCCGTACTCCTGGACCGCGGCACCCCGCGCCACGGGGGTGGCCCCGGCGAACGGTGAGCCGCCGGACGCGAACACCTCGTGGATGACGATGCCCAGCGCCCAGATGTCCGCGGTCGGCCGGACCCGCACGCCGAGTTCGCCGAGGGGCGCCCGCCAGCGCTCGGGCGGGAAGTAGTCCAGGGTGCCCATGGGAGGCGCGTATCCGTGTGTCCCCGTCAGCTCGGTGGCGAGGCCGAAGTCCGAGAGCTTCACGGAGCGGTCCCTGCCCAGCAGGACGTTCTCCGGCTTGAGGTCCGCGTGGACCCAGCCCGACCGGTGGAGATGGGCGAGCCCCTCGCAGATGCCCGCGATCAGCCGGCCGCGATCGGCCTCGGGCACCCCCGCGTCGAGGAGCTCCCGCAGACTTCCGGCGGCCCGTTCCATGACCAGGACGATCGCGCCCTCCAGGGTGGGGCGGTCGGGTGCGGTGAGCACGAACGACTCCAGGAGGCCGATCAGCCGGGGATGCCCGGCCCTGCGCCCGAGTTCGACCTCGCGGCGGGCGGATTCCACCACCCTGCGCGCCTGGCGCGGCGCGAGCCCGGCGGTCGGCATGATCTTGAGCGCGACGTCGGTGGGGCCGGGAGACGCAGCGGTCCCGCCGGCTCCGTCCGGGCGTCCGCCGGCCGGTCGCGCCGCGTACACCGTGGACCAGCCCCCGGAACCGATCAGCCGGGTGACCACCCAGTTCCCGACCTGATAGCCGGGCGGGAGCAGGTCCGTACGGTCGCATTCCGTGGTGTCTTCCAGGCCGTGCCGCGGTCTCATCGGGCGGACTGCCGCTCCCGCCCGCCGACCCCTGACAGGGGTGGCAGCAGCGCGAGGTGCTCCTCCCGTACGAGCCCGAACCGCAGCGCCAGCCCGACGATCTCCTCCCGCTTGCCGTTGCGGCGGTCGCCCTTGCCGGGCTCGTGGACGGCCGGGCCGCCGATGCGCAGCTTCTCCTCGGCGAGGTAGTCGATGTGCGAGCTGACCGCCCGCGCGGTCAGCGCCCCACAGGTGAGGTGCCCCCTGAGCCGCTCGACGATCTGGGGAGTGGTGGGGACCGCCACACGCGACTGATCGCGCAGCCGGGGTTCGCAGAGCGCCACGAGGACGAGGAAGTAGGTGGCCGTCTCGTCCAGGGAGTACGCGGTGACCGTGGTGTTCCCCCAGGGAACGCCCATGGCCTCCGGGTCGAGGTAGACGTGGTCGGGAGCGAACACCTGGAAGGAGACCGCGAGGTCACCGCGCGTGGGCAGCACGACGCGCGAGAACTCGAACGGGATCGGCGCACCGACCCGTCGCGGCTGAACTCTCAGGTACTCCCCCGCGCCCTCCGGGTTCTCCACGAGATAGCTGTGGGTGGTGCTGTGGTTCGTCAGCTGCCAGTGGTCGTCGGTCACGCGGATCTCCCCGGCGAGCCGGGAGATCGCCGGGTCGTCGAGACGCAGCTCGACGGGGACCGTCGTGGAGCCCCGGCCGAAGCGGGCGACCTCGCCGGGACCCAGCCGCAACGTCACCGCGTCACCGTGGGGTTCGCCGCCGTCGGCGCCACCGCTTCCCCTCGGCAGATGGATCACTACGCCGCTCACCGCTCCCCCGTTCCGCGCCGTTTGTCCGACCAGCGGAACGATACTCATCTCTCAGGGGAGTTCACCGGCGTACTTCGGACACATCGCCGGAACCGGCCGCCCGGGGCCGTGGAGGCCTCGTTCCGGGCGGCGCCGAGTGGGGCAAGTCACCGTACGGCGGGGCCAGGGGCCTCGGTTGGGGGGAAGCACGGCGCCGGCGCAGCACCACAGCACCGTGCATATGGCGAGATCCGCACACCCCGCTGCACTTCAGAGAGCGGGGCTGCCCGACACGAGGGGCGCGACCGCGCGGTCCCCGAAAGCCGTCCACGGCTGCCACCCGCCGCTCGGCCGGGCCTGGACGCGGGTCCGCATCCGGCCCCCGACGGTGACGGCGAAGACGTGCAGCCGCCCGGTGGCGTCGAGCGCCGCCGAGGGTGTGGCGGCGAGCCGGACGCCGGGCTCGCCGAACTCCCCGCCGGGATGCGTGTCCCCGCCGGGAGCGACCTGCCAGCGGTGGCCGAGCTGGGCGCCGCCGGGCGTCAGGGAGAACGCCTCCAGCCGGCCGTCGGCGTTCACGGCGAGCGCCGGGGCCGCGGCGCTCCAGCCGAACAGCGGCAGCCACTCGCCCCAGCCGCCGCTCGGCACGGTCTGCCGCCGGGCGAAGGTCCCCACGCCCGACGGGCCGATCGCGGTGACGGTGAGCCGGCCGCTGCCGTCCAGGGCCACCCGGGGCGCGGCGCCGGCCGCGGTACCGAACCGGTGCCATGACGCGGTCCAGGGGCCGCCGGGGGCTTCCTGCCAGCGGTGGTCGACGCCCGAGCCGCCGGGGGCGAGGGAGAACACCTCCAGCCGGCCGTCGGCGTTCGCCGCGACGACCGGTGGCGCGCCCGCCGCCCCGCCGAATCCAGGCTCCCACGGGTCCCAGGCCCGGGACCCGGCCGACCTCTGCCGTCGCCGCGCGAGGGAGGCGCCGCCGGGGCTCAGGGCGAAGACCTCCAGCCGGCCGTGGGCGTCGCGGGCGACGGCGGGGGCGGCACCGGCCGGGCCGCCGAACTCCTCCCAGTCGTGCCAGCCGCCGTCCGACCGCTGCACCCGGTGGTGCAGGTTGGCGCCTCCCGGGGCGAGCGAGAACACCTCGAGCCTGCCGTCGGCGGTGCGTCCGAGCGCGGGAACCGCACCGGCCGGCCCGCCGAAGGGCTCCCACTCCGACCAGACGTCCGTGTGCGGGTCGAGCTGGACGCGGCGCAGCATCGCGCGGTCGGCGGCGTCGAGGGCGAACACCGTCAGGCGGCCGTCCACGTCGAGGCCCGCCACCGGGTTGTCGGGGCTCTGCCACGGCGGTGGCGTCTCCCGCCACGACAGCGGCGCCACGTACAGCCCGTTCCGGAACCAGCCCGCGGCACTGGCGTACCAGCTCTCCCCGTCGCGGACCACTTCGACGGCGTGACCGGGCACATGTCCCGCGTATCCGGCGAGCCCGAAACGGAAGGGGTCGCGCGACGCGAGGACGTCGGTTCCCTCGTAGCCGTTGCGCGGACCGAGGAACAGGTAGTACCAGCCGTCTCGTTCGACGACGTACGGGGACTCGGTGACCGAGACGGTCGCCTCCGTGCTCGCGTCGGTGAACGCGACGCCCGGCTCGCTCCAGTGCAGCAGATCGGCGGAACGCCGGTGGGCGACGACGTGGTGGCCGCCCGGGCCGGAGAGTTCGGTGTAGTACATGACCCACTCGCCGCCGACCCGCAGCACCATCGGGTCACGTGCCGCGAGGCCCCGGAACAGCGGGCCGGACGGTTCGCGCGTCCAGGTGAACAGGTCGGTCGACGTGGCGAGGTTGATCGCCACGCCGCCTGCGCCACCCGCGCCTCCCACGCCGCCTGCGCCACCCGCGGCGTAGAACATCCAGAACCTGCCGCCCGCCTCGACGACGTGCGGCGCCCACAGGTGTTCCTCACCGAAGTAGGACGGGTCGACGGTGAGCGCGTCGGGGTGGCTGATCCACGGTCCGCTCGGGCTCGGCGCGGAGGCGTGGGCGAAGGAGACCTCCGCCGCGCTGTCCGGGGACTCCCCGCGCGGCGCGCTGTTCCCGACGATGCCGAACAGGTGCCAGCGGCCCTGAGCCTTGATCAGCGTGTGGTCGTTGAGATAGCGCGGGCCTGCCGACGTGGACGGGTCGTAGACGTGCGTGAAGGGTCCTGCGCCGACCCGGCGAGGGGGCGGGGCGTCCTCAAAGGCCGCGGCGACGGCCGGGCCGGCGCCAGGGAACGGGAGGGCGCCCAGGAACGGGAGGGCACCGGCGCCGGCGGTTCCACGCAACAGGCTCCGTCTGCTGATCGGAAGCATGAGTTCCTTCG
Organism: Streptomyces sp. NPDC045998; assembly: GCF_056430285.1. Taxonomy (NCBI): domain Bacteria; kingdom Bacillati; phylum Actinomycetota; class Actinomycetes; order Kitasatosporales; family Streptomycetaceae; genus Streptomyces; species Streptomyces sp. NPDC045998. The sequence goes on along the minus strand of NZ_JBWKLJ010000009.1, from coordinate 49,550 downwards.
GAGGGGTCAGTCGACGGCGGGGCCGGCGGAGTTGTTGAGCCAGGTCCAGTCGGACCAGGTGGTGAAGCCGGTCTGCCAGGTGTGGAAGGTACCGGCGTGGCTGGTACCGAAGACCTCGATGCGGCCGTCGGCGTTGGTGGCGGCGGTGACCTCGGTGCCGCCTGTGCCGAAGGGCGCCCAGTCGCCGAAGGGGGCGTTCACGGCGGTCTGCCAGATGTGCATGGCGGTGGTGCCGTTCATGGCGAAGACTTCGACGCGGCCGTCGGGGGTTCGTTCGCTGGTGAGCTGCGAGTCGGCGGGGCCGCCCACGGGTTCCCACCCGGACCAGCTGGTGGGGCCGGTCTGGTACCTGTGGAAGACGCCGACCGGTCCTGAGGCGAAGACCTCGAGACGGCCGTCGGCGTTGTGGTCGACCGTCAGGTCGTGGCCGCCTTCGCCGAATCCCGCCCAGGAGGACCAGCCGCCGCTGGGGGTGGTCTGGTACCGGTGCTGGAAGGTGGTGCCGTTGAGGGCGAAGACCTCCAGGCGCCCGTCGGGTGCCTTCTCCATCTCCACCCGGCTGTCGGCGGGGCCGCCGCCCGCGGACTCCCATTCCGACCAGCCGCCGTTCGGGGCGACCTGGTACCGGTGGAAGAGCCCGGCCGGGCCCGACGCGTAGACCTCGATGCGGCCGTCGGCGTTGACGCCGGCGGCGGTGTCCCGGCCGCCGGTGCCGAAGGACTCCCATCCCGACCAGCCGCCGGACGGGCTCGACTGCCAGCGGTGCTGGAAGGTGCTCCCGTTGAGGGCGAACAGTTCCAGGCGGCCGTCGGCGTTCGGCGCGAGGGCGAGTTCGGCGTTGCGGGGTCCGCCGAGCGATTCCCACTCCGACCAGTTGCCGTTGACCTCGCGCTGCCAGGCGTGGTGGACGCCGTCGGCTCCGGCGGCGAACACCTCCAGGCGCCCGTCCGCCGACCGGGCCGACACGACCCGGCCGGACTCCGCCGGATGCACCAGCGGTGTGGGCCGCGGACCGCTGCCCGGGGTGCAGGGCAGCACCACGCCGCGCTCCCCGAGGTAGAGCTCGGGGTCGACGCCGTAGGAGGTGGACCGGTCTCCCCAGATCCGCAGATGGAGGTGGGGGCCGGTGGACTGCCCCTCGGAGCCCATCAGCGCGATCTGCTGGCCGGCCACGACGCGGTCGCCGACGGAGACGTCCCGCCGGGACATGTGCCCGTACTCGGAGATCCTCCCGTCGGGGTGCAGGACCCGGATCCACTGGCCGTAGCCGGCCTCGTACCCGGAGATGGTCACCTCGCCGTCGCCCACGGCGTGGATCGGCGTCCCGACCGCGTTGGCGATGTCGACACCGTTGTGGCCGCTGTGGAAGTGCTGGGTCACGATGCCGGCGGCCGGGCAGGCCGCGGTGGCGACGGCAGCGGCCGGGGCGGCCGCGGTCCGGGCGGCCGCGGCCGGAGTCGCGGTCAGCGGTGTCGGCAGCAGCAGGGCGGCTGTCACCGCGAGAACCCAGGTCAGTGCGCGTCGGGAACGTCGTGGAAGCACGAGTCCTCCTCCCCTTGGCGGTCTCGGGGTGAGTGGGATGGGACGGTCGGGGCCGTGCGTACGGCGGTACGGAAGCTAGCAACGGGGCGGGCCCGACGGACCCCGGAAGGTTACGGACTGACAGGCGGGAGCACGTCGGCTAGGGAGTGTCCGGTCCGGTCCACCGGGCGGGCCCTGGACGTCCGCTGCCGCTGGTCATCGGGATTTCATCGGTCCTCCTCAGCATGGCCGCGTTCGGACGACGCCCGTACGACTGGGGAAGGACGGCGATGGTACGGAGGAGACACAGAGCGAGGCTGCCGATGGCGGTCGCGGCCGCGGTGGCGGTGATGAGCACGGCGTTGGCCACCGGGACGGCGGTGACGGGAACGGCCGCCGCCCAGCCGGCGCCGGACAAGCCGACGATCCGCTACACCGAGTACGGGATCCCGCACATCATCGCCTCGAGCTGGGAGGGGCTCGGAACCGGCTACGGATACGCGGCGGCCAAGGACAACATCTGCACCCTGGCCGACACCTATCTGATGGTCAACGCCCAGAGGTCCCGCCACCTGGGGCCCGACGGCAAGGCGAGTCCCGGCCAGAACCAGAACACCACCACCAACCTCAACAGCGACCTGTACTTCCAGCGGATCAAGGACAACCGGGTGGTGGAGCGGCTCCTCGGCAAGCCCGCCCCCGACGGGCCGGAGCCGGAGGTCAGAGAGGCCATCCGCGGCTACGTCCAGGGATACAACAGGTACCTGGCCGAGACCGGCGTGGACGACCTCTCCGACCCCGCCTGCCGCGGTGCGGCCTGGGTGCGGCCCATCACGGAGCTGGACGTCTACCGGCACGCGCATGCCGAGATCATCATGGGCAGCGCCGACGCCCTGCTGGACGGCCAGGTGAACGCCGCACCCCCGGGCGCCCCGGCCGCCGCGCGGCCGGGGTCCGCACCGGCGAGGACCCCGGCGAAGACCGCGGCGCAGACCGCGGCGCGGACCGCGGCGAAGATCCGCGACGCGATGGCGGTGAGCCGCCAGCAGAGCATGGGCAGCAACGCGTTGGCGGTCGGCTCGCAGGGCGTGTCCGGCGGCACCAGCATGCTGCTGGCCAACCCGCACTTCCCGTGGCAGGGCAAGAACCGCATGTGGCAGAGCCAGCTGACGATCCCGGGCAGGGTCAACGTCTCCGGGGCCAGCCTGCTGGGCTTCCCCGCAGTCAACATCGGCCACAACGAGAACGTGGCCTGGAGCCATACGGTCGCCACGGTGGCCCCGTTCGGACTGTTCGACGTACAAGTGGACCCGCTGAACCCCACCATGTACCTGGTGGACGGCGTCTGGGAGCAGATGACCTCCCAGAAGGTCGAGGTCGAGGTGCGGAAGCCCGACGGCTCCCTCTCCACGGTCACCAGGACGCTGTGGTCCACCCGTTACGGCCCGGTCACCACCTCGATGCAGGGCGTCCCGCTGCCCTGGGTGGTCAGCGCGCACGCGGTACGCGACGTGAACATGGACAACCTGCGGGCGCTGAACACCTGGTTCCGCCTCGATCAGGCCAAGGACGTCCATGACGTGGTGAACACCCTGGAGACCACGCAGGGCGTCCCCTTCTTCAACACCGTCGCCTCCGACCGCAAGGGCAACGCGCTGTACGCGGACATCCAGGCCACACCGAACATCACCGATGAGCACGCGCGCGCGTGCCTCACCCAGACCGGTCAGCTGCTGTTCAACCAGTCACTGCGGCTGCCGAACGTGCCGCCGATCTCCATCCTCGACGGCAAACGCAGCGCGTGCGCCTGGCCCGACGACCCGAACGCGGTCGCCCCGGGCCTGCTGGACCCGCGGAAGCAACCACGCCTGATCCGCTCCGACTTCGTGGGCAACGCCAACGACAGCGCCTGGCTGGCCAACCCCGAGCAGCCGCTGACCTTTCCCCGGGTGATGGGCGACATGTCGGCGCCCCGCTCGCTGCGTACCCAGGAACTCATCCTGACCGCGCAGAAGCGGATCAACGGCACCGACGGCCTGCCCGGCAAGGGCTTCACACCGGAGACCATGGGGAAGTTGCTGTTCGCCGACAACAGCAGGGCGGCCGACCTGGCGCTCAACGCCACGGTGACGATGTGTCAGGGCCTGCCCTTCGGGCTCATCCTGGTGGACGGCAACCTGGTCAACGTGACCGAGGCGTGCCCGATCCTGGCCGCCTGGAAGAGCCACGACTACACGGCGGACAGCCGCGGATCCTGGCTCTTCGCGAACTACTGGTCCTTCCTGCTCAATGGGCAGGGAGTCGAGAAACTGCCCTGGCGGGTTCCCTTCGACCCCAAGGACCCGGTGCACACGCCCAATTCGCTGGACGCCGGCAGCTCCGCCGTCCGTGACGCGTTCGGTCGCGCCGTGCTCGCGCTGCGCAAGGCGGGGATTCCACTGAACGCCCCCCTGTCGGACATCCAGAAGGTCACCCGCGGTGGTGAGCAGATCCCGATCCACGGCTCGCTCGGCCAACTCGGCGTGCTGAACGTGATCACTCCCGGCCAGGTCGACGGGGAACTGGACGTCGTCTTCGGATCCAGCTTCATCCAACAGGTCCGGTTCACCACCGATGGCCCGCCGCAGGCGTTCTCCGTCATGGCCTACTCGCAGTCAGCCGACCCGAATTCACCGCACTACGCCGACCAGACCAAGCTGTTCTCGGCCGGCGAGTGGGTGACCGGGCGATTCACCGAGGAACAGATAGCGGCTTCACCGCACTTGCGGATCAAGGTTCTGGACTGAGCATGCCGACAACCTCAAAGGGGGACGCAGTGATACGGAGAACAGGTTGGCGGCGACTGGCGGTGGCGTGGATGCTCGCCGCCATGGCCGTGGTCGCGCCGGCGGGTCCGGTACAGGCCGCCGACGGACGTACCGCGCCGCCGCCGATGGCGAACGGTTTCGGCCTGACCCAGGTCGGCGCGGCGACAGGAAGTGCCACCAACTTTTACCTCACCGTGACCACGCCCGAGGTGGCGGGCGAGCAGCACATCAAGATCATTCTGCCGAGCGGCTACTACGACGACCCGGGCCGGCGCTACCCGGTGCTGTACTTCCTGCACGGGTCACCCGACGACCCGATCCAGCAGAACTATCCGGCGCTGAGCATGTCGAACGAGATGATCACCGTCATCCCCGACGGCGGCGCGCGGAGCTGGTACGCCAACTGGCTCAACCAGAAGACGGCCCTGGGGGCCCAGAACTGGGAGAACTTCCACCTCAAGCAGGTGATTCCGTTCATCGACGCCAACCTGCGGACCATCGCCGCCAAGAAGGCCCGGGCCATCGCGGGCATCTCCATGGGTGGGTTCGGGGCCTTCCACTACGCCCAGGTCCGCCCCGACCTCTTCAGCCAGACCGCGTCCCTGTCGGGAGACATCGACCTGTCGGCCAGGTCCATGGACCTGCGGATGGCCGTCGTCGCCACCGTCACCGACGCGTTGGGCGCGGTGTGCGCCTCGGCCTCCGGATACTGCGATCCCAAGGAATCCCCGTACAAGCCGGGTGTGGACAGCGACGCCCTGTTCGGCTCGCCGTACCCCGTGTTCAACGTCGACTGGCGGTGGAACGAGGTCGATCCGTCCCAGCACATGGACCGGCTCGCCGGAGTCGGGGTCTCCCTCTACACGGGCGACGGCGGCGGCTCACCGCTCAACATGGAGTTCTGGGTCTCGGGCGCGGCCAAGAACGTCAAGGCCGAGATGGACGCCCTCGGCATGCCCTACTACTACGTCAACTACGGCGACGGCTCCGGCTGGGGCACCCAGTGCGACGGCGGCCACAACGCCGGCTGCTGGGAACAGGACCTCCGGGACCTGATCCCCCGGCTGGAGAGGTCCTTCGCCTCCTGACCCCCGACACCCCCGACACCGCCGGCACCCCCGACGTCGAGCGCCCGCCGTCGTCCCGCGAACCGCCTCAGCGGCGGGCGGAACGGCGGCGGGCGCGCGTTGGCTAGGTGATCGCGGGACCCGAGTCGTTCAACCAGGCCCATTCGGACCAAGTGGTGAAGCCGGTCTGCCACCGGTGGTGGACGCCGGCGCGGCTGGTGCCGAAGACCTCGACGCGACCATCGGCGTTGTTGCCCGCACCGATCGACGTGCCGCCGCCGCCGAAGGTCTCCCACGGCGAGAACTCCGCGTTCGGGCCGGTCTGCCAGGCGTGGCTCGCGGTGGTGGCGTTGATCGCGAACACCTCGACCCGCCCGTCGACCGACCGCGACGTGGCCAGCTCGGCGTCGGGGATCCCGCCGGTGCCGGTCCACGCCGACCACGAGGCCGGGCCGGTCTGCCAGCGGTGGAACACACCGTCGGCGTTGGAGGCGAACACCTCCAGCCTGCCGTCCTGATTGTGGCTGGCGGTGACGGCGCGTCCTCCGGTGCCGAAGTTCTCCCAGGCGGACCACCCGCCGTTGACGCCGGTCTGGTACAGGTGCTCGAACGTCGAGTCGGACAGCGCGAAGACCTCGAGGCGCCCGTCGGGCGCGTTCTCCATGGCGAGTCGCGCGTTGGCCGGGCCGCCGCGGGTGCCTTCCCAGCCTGCCCAACCCCCGCTGGGCGCGGTCTGCCAGCGGTGGAACACACCGTCGGCGTTCGAGGCGAACACCTCGATCCGGCCGTCGGCGTTGTTGCCCGCCGCCACCCGGTACCCGCCGGTGCCGAAGTTCTCCCAGGCGGACCACCCGGCACTGGGCCCGGTCTGCCACATGTGGTCGAACGTGCTGTCCGACAGCGCGAACAGCTCCAGCCGGCCGTCCGCGTTGGACGCCACCGCCAGCTGGGCGTTGCGCGGGCCACCCGCGAACCGCCACGGCGACCACGCGCCGTTCACCGCCGTCTGCCACGCGTGGTACACCCCGTCGGCACCGGCGGCGAAAGCCTCGAGGCGTCCGTCGGCGGACCGCCCGGACACCACCCGGCCGGAGGCGTACGGGTGCTTGAGGCCGCCGCTCGTACCGGCCCACAGCGCGTTGGCGATCAGCGTGGCGTCGCCCGCCTCGATCCCGTACAGGTGGCGCAGGTCCTCTCGCGGTTGCTGCACACGCCAGCACACCTCGCCGATCGGCGCGTTGTTCCACGAGCCGCCCGGATACAGCCGTTCCATCGCGTCGAGGAAGGCGTTGGTGGCGTAGGCCGGGTTGAGACGCTGCTCGCGGGTGCCCCACCAGTCCTGCTGCTGGAACAGGCCGACGCTGGTGTGGTCGACGGCCTGGGAGTAGTTGTTCATGCTGGACTCCACGATGATCGTGGCGATGGCGATCGCCGCGGCTCTCGGGTTGAGCCCCCGGTCCTTCACCGCCTGCGTGACCATCCGCGCGCAGGACATCTTGTACGCGTTCAGATAGCCGGCCATCTTCGCGTCCAGCTGCGGGTTGAGCTGGTCGGCCATGATGCCGTCGGTGGCCGACGGACCGGCCGGATCACACGGCGCGGTCGGAATGGCCATGCCCTGCGGGCCACTGAAGTACCGGGAGACGCCGGCCCGGTCGTCGCCCGGCCGCGGCCCCGGAACCGGTCCGGGTCGGGCGACGGCGACCGACGCGGATATCGCCAAGACCAACGCCCAGATGCCGGCCACGAGGGCCAGTCCGGTGAACACGCGGTATAAGCCGCCTCTTGCCATGGTGTGCCTCTCCGTCGGGAAGTCCGGTCGTTGGCGGCCGACAGTGGAGGGCACGGATGAAATACCGATGGAATCGGCTCTCCCCGCGCTTTTCATCGGAGCGCGTTTCATCGGTAGGTCATCGGCCGCTGCCACCGTCGTAGGCGTAGGCAGACCACATGGGGAGGATCGAATGCGAGCGAAGAGGATGACGGCCGCGTTGGCCGGGCTTCTGCTGACGGCGGGGCTTTCGGTGACACAGGCGTCCACGGCGCAAGCGGCGGCGGGAACGGCAGCGGCAGCGGCTCCGTGCGAGGGCACCTACACGATCGTCGTCGGCGGTACGGGAAGCTCGTGGAACAACGACGGCTTCACGGGCAACATCCAGCAGCACGTCGGGTACCCCACCCAGATCCCCAACGGCGCGAGCGCCCGGGCAGGCGTCAACGAGCTGAACCGGCTGGTGCGCGACCAGCGGGCCGCGTGCCCGGGCCAGCACGTCAAGATGGGCGGGTACTCGCTGGGCGCCGCGGTGGTGCACATCTGGGTCACCGAGAACTGGCAGACCTTCGACAACGTCAACGCCATTCTCATCGCGGACCCCAAGCGCCAGGGCGGCCCCGGTGCCAACGGCGGATCCGTGCCCTTCGGCGGTATCGTCGGCGCTCCGCTCGCCGGCGCCGACAAGTTCTTCGGCAACGTACCGGTCAAGACGATCTGCCACTGGGACTACGTCTGCGACGAGTCCGCCGGCATCTGGACGTACCCGAACAACCACGTCCGGAACTACCCCCACGACTTCAACATGGATCACCACAACGACAGCGCCAACGAGCAGTGGTACAACGGCGCCTGGTACCCCGCCTCCTGGTGATCAGCGGCCGGTGGCGGGCCCGGCCGAGGGGCTGAGACCGAGGCCGACTTCGTCACCGCGCAGGATCATCTGGTGCGCCCGCCGCAGCAGCCGGCTCGGAGAAACCCCGAGGTCATCGGCGAGCCGGCGGCGGGCGCGCTCGAACACCGTCAGGGCATCGGCCTGGCGTCCGTTCCGGTACAGCGCCCGCATCAGCATCGCGGCCAGCGGCTCGTTGAGGGGGTGCGCCGCCGACAGGGCGAACAGTTCGGCAATCGCCTCCGCATCCTGGCCAAGGCGCAGCTGCCACTCCACCTTCCGCTGCGTGAGGGCGATCCTGCGCTCGGTGAGCCGCAGCCGCGCCAGTTCGGCGAGCGGCCCCGGCAGACCGGCCAGGGGCTCCCCGCGGAACAACTCCAGCGCCTGGGCGCAGAGGCGGACCACCTCGGACGGTTCACCCGCTCGATCGGCCTTCCCGATATCGGCGACCAGTGCCTCCATGCGTACCACGTCCACGTCGACCGCACCGGAGACGAGCCGGTAACCACGGAGCCCGCGCTCGATGACCGCATCCGGACCGTCCCCGGCGCACAGGGCCTTGCGCAAGCGATAGATGTACACCGGCACCACGTTCGCGACCGGCGGCTCCATGCCCCATACGTCGTCGAGCAGGTCCTGCCGGCTGAGGGACCGCCCCGCACCCAGCGCCAGGGCCGCCAGGACCGCCTGCTGGCGCAGATGCCCGAGGTTCAGGGGCCGCCCCTCCCGCCATGCCTGCAGCGGCCCGAGCAGGGAGATCCGTACCTTCGGCCCCGCCGCTCGTACGGCGGCGGTCCGTCGAACCGGTCTCACCGACCGCGTGCGGGGGCCGCGTCCGGGGACGACCAGACCGCTGTCGAAGGCGTGGACGATGGCGGCGGCCCGGTCGCGCAGACCGAGCTTCGCCAGGATCCGCGCGAGGTGCTCGGCCACGGCGTCCTCGGTGATGGCGAGGGTGGCGGCGATCTCGTCGTCCCGCAGGCCGCATCCGACCGCGGAGAGCACCTGGCGCTCCTGATGCCTCAGCACGGCGGGCGTGGGGCGGTCGGTGGTGACGGTCGTCGGCATCGCTGCTCCCCGGGCTCCGGACGGGTCGGTCTGGTGGGCGCCGTCGACAAGGTAGTGAGGGCAGCGGCGGGCAGGACATCCGGAACGCTCCGGAGTGACACGCGCACCCGCATGACATCCCGAGCGCGGTCCGGCCGGTGGCGGGTGGTCAGTTGGAGGTGTCGAGCGCCAGCTTGCCGACCGTCCACCGCGGCGCCATGATCGTTTGCCCCTACCGAGAAGCGCACCGCCCACTGGACGACGCATCGCCCCGCGGGCGGTGGGGGGCCTCCGGGGTGGTCCCGGCGCTGGTGCGCTCAGTACTCTGCGATTCGCATGGTCCCCGCGCACGCGGGGGTGATCCCCGGGTACCTGTGCTGGCATCGTGCTCCCCGCGCATGCGGGGCTCAGGAGGTGTTCTGCGGCGTTCCGTCGCTCGCACCGACTTGCAGGCAACCGGGTACCTCTCCTGGTACCAGATACTCAACAACAGTACCCGGTACGGGATTTGGCGAAAGCGACCCGGGCGGGCTCAGAGCCCTCTACGCTCCTTGCCATGGCCACAGTCCGGCTCTCGAACGCCGAGGGCCGGACTCGTTGACGCCTGCTCCGTTGCAGCGGAGCAGGCCGAGTCCGGCCCGTCCCTGTCAGCGCGTTACCAGCCACAGGAACAAGGTGATTCTAGCAATGCCCACCTCCATTGATCCTGGTCAGTCACTCGCGCCCCCTGTCTGGGGCCTGATCATCGCCATGATCGCCGCCTCTGGTTATCGCCCCTGGGTATGGGTGGCACTGGTGATGGCGGGGGCGGCGTTAAGCCGTAGGCGCTGATCAAGGGGAATCCCGGCGGGCGCCCCGAACCACTGGGCGCCCGCACCGGACACCACGTTGCGGTTCCTGGAAAACGTCCAGCCGCGGGTCATGCAGCGCGAACGCCGTATGGGAGGACTCTGGCTTGTTCCCTGTCTCTGTCTCCGAGGGCCCGGCCCCTCGGAGGACACAGCTCTCTCCCCAGCACCTCTCAGATGCCGCCCGGTCCGCCTGGGCCAAGCACGATCGCAAGACCGATGGCTGGCTGCCGCTCTGGCGACACATGGCTGACAGCGGTGCGGTGGCGCAAAAACTGTGGGACGACTGGTTGCCCCTCTCCGTCAAGCGCCTTGTGTCGGAGCCTTTCCCTGGAGGAGACGAGGAGGCGTCGCGGCTCGTAGCTTTCCTGGCGGCATTCCACGACATCGGCAAATGCACGCCTGCCTTCGCCTGTCAGGTCGAACAGTTGGCCGGGCGTATGCGGGATCACGGTCTGGATATGCCCACCGCCAAGGCATACGGGCAGGACAGAAGGCTGGCCCCCCATGGGCTCGCCGGCCAAGTGCTGATCCAGGAATGGATGGAGGCGCGATGCGGGCTGGGGGCCCGTGCGGCAGGGCAGTTCGCGGTGGTGGCAGGAGGGCACCACGGGGTGCCGCCAGGAAGCCAGCAGATCCACGACCTGCGCCTGCGTCCACACCTCGTGCGGCATCCGGGACCCAGCGAGGCCGTGTGGCACCAGACCCAGTACGAGCTGCTTGACTGGTGTGCCGAACTAGCCGATGTGACACACCTGTTGCCATCCTGGCGTGAGATCCGGCTACCCCAGCCGGCGCAGGTGCTGCTGACGGCTGTGGTCATCCTCGCTGATTGGATCGCCAGCGCCCCCGAGCTGTTCCCGTACGCGCCCGAGTCGTGGCATCCGCTGGGTGGGCTCGGTGAGCGACGCAGGCTGCAGGCTGCGTGGGAGGGCCTGGACCTGCCGGGGCTCTGGCAGCCCGAAGTGCCCGCCGCATCGCCGCAGTCGTTGTTCTCCCAGCGCTTTCCCCAGCTCAAGGGTGTAGCACTGCGCCCGGTTCAACAGGAAGCGGTCCGGATGGCGGGCGCGATGGATCCGGCCGGCCTTCTCATCATCGAAGCACCGATGGGCGAAGGGAAGACCGAGGCCGCGCTCGCGGCGGCGGAGATCCTCGCGGCGCGTTCGGGGGCCGGTGGGCTCCTGCTGGCGCTCCCGACCCGCGCGACCGGGGACGCGATGTTCGGCAGGCTTCTGTCGTGGCTCGAGGCCCTGCCCGCCGAGGCAGCGCCGTCGCGGTCTGTGGTCCTGGCCCACGCGAAAGCAGCGCTCAACGAAGTCTGGTCCGGCATGTTACGCGTGGGACATCGGACCATCGCCGCCGTCGAGCTGGACGCGAGCGGGAAGGAGACGTTGCCGGACCGGAACGAAGAGGACGTACCGCAGCACTCCGCCGGGCTTCACGCTCACCAGTGGCTGCGAGGTCGGAAGAAGCAGTTGCTCGCGTCGTTCGCCGTCGGAACCGTGGATCAGGTGCTGTTCGCCGCCCTCAAGAGCCGGCATCTGGCTCTTCGGCACCTGGCGGTCGCGGGCAAGGTAGTGGTGATCGACGAGGTGCACGCCTACGACGCCTACATGAACCGCTACCTGGACCGGACACTGGAGTGGCTGGCTGCCTACCGCGTTCCGGTGGTACTGCTCTCCGCCACCCTTCCGGCCGCTCGCAGGCAGGCTCTCGCCGCCGCGTACGCAGGAGCCAAAGGCGCTGCGGCGGTGCAGGGCGTCGACGATGCCGATGCCTACCCTCTGCTGACCGCCGTGTCACCGGGCCGCACCGCCCTGACCGCACGGCCTGCCGCGGCCTCCGACCGCGGCACAACCGTCGTGCTGGAACGAATGGAAGACGAGCTCGTCGCGCTGGCCGACCGGCTGGAGGCGGAACTGGTCGATGGCGGATGCGCCCTTGTCGTACGCAATACGGTGGGGCGGGCCCTGGAGGCGGCCGAGATACTGCGAGAACGGTTCGGCGAAGGCCACGTGACCGTCGCGCACTCGCGGTTCCTGGCCGCCGACCGCGCCGCCAACGACGCGGCATTGCTCCGCAGGTTCGGCCCGGGCGGTGACCGGCCCAGGCGGCACGTGGTGGTGGCCAGCCAGGTGGTGGAGCAGTCCCTCGACGTCAGCTTCGACCTGCTGGTGACCGACCTGGCCCCGGTGGACCTGGTGTTGCAGCGCATGGGGCGGTTGCACCGGCATCCGTCGTTCCGGCCGACGCGTCTGTCCACCCCTCGGTGCTTGATCACCGGAGTCGACTGGGCTGCCTCTCCGCCGGTCCCCGATGCGGGCTCTCGAGCCGTATACCCGGGCGATTGGACCCTCCTCCGCTCACTCGCCGCCCTCACACCCCACCTCGACGGCGTGCCTGTGCGTCTGCCGCACGACATCAGTCCGTTGGTACAGAGCGCCTACGGCGACGAGCCGCTGGGACCCACGGCGTGGGGTGGGTCCATCGCCGAGGCCGACGAGCGGCACCGGGCGTTGCTCGCGGAGAAGCGGCGCAGGGCGGACGGTTTTCTGCTGGGGCCGGTACGGCGTCCCGGGCGGCCCGTGTACGGGTGGCTGGAAGCCCATGCGGGGGATGCGGACGACAGCCGGACCGGACGGGCGCAGGTGCGGGACGGCGAGGAGACGCTGGAGGTCCTGGTGGTCCAACGGCGAGCCGACGGTCGGTTGACCACGGTGCCATGGCTGGACGAGGGGAGGGAGGGCGGACGAGGCGGACTGGTGTTGGCCACGGACTTTCCGCCGAGCCGACGGGCGGCCGAGGCGGTGGCCGCCAGCGCGCTCACTTTGCCCGGGCGGTTCAGCAAGCAGTGGCTGATCGATCGCACCATCGCGGAACTGGAGAAGTTCCGTGTACCGGCCTGGCAGGTACCTGAATGTCCCTGGCTGGCAGGGGAGTTGCTGCTCGTTCTGGACGAGCGTTGCCAGACCCGGCTTGCAGGATTCACGTTGAGCTACAGCCGCGCCGAGGGGCTGCGGGTGGCCGGACCCAGCATGCCACCCGGGAGCGGTCCGGACGGCCACGGCGGCGCACAGGACGAGGGGGGCGGTCACCATGCACAGGAGCAGGGAGCTCAGGACGCTGATCCGCGCATCGCGGAGCGGCCGGATGCCCCCGCGAGCGCCACGAGCCGGAACCTCGGCCCGGTGATCGGGCCCGGCTCCGCTCCGACCGACCGGAGCGGCACCGGAGCCGACGCCCCCGCAGCGTTCAACCTGGTAAAGGAGCCGTGGGTACCGGTACAGCACCTCGATGGCACGGTCGCCGAGCTGTCCCTTCGGGACGTCTTCGCGCACGCCGACGGCTTGCGCGGGATCGTCGGTGACGTTCCCACCCAGGAAATGGTCCTGCTCCGACTCCTGCTGGCGGTCCTCCACGACGCTTTGGAGGGACCGACTGATCTGGAGGACTGGGAGGAGCTCTGGGAGAGTTCCGCACCGTTCGCGGCGGCTCTCGACTACCTGGATCGCCACATCCGGAGATTCGAGCTCTTCGACGATCACCGTCCATTCTTCCAGGTGGCCGGTCTGCGCACCGCGAAGGACGAAGTGGCCCTGCTCAGCCGGATCGTCGCCGACGTGCCCACCGGTTCCGCTCTGTTCTCCACGCGGCGGCCAGGTGTGGACCGGTTGTCCTTCGCGGAGGCCGCACGGTGGCTCCTCCATGCCCACGCCTTCGACACCTCGGGCATCAAGTCCGCGATGAAGGGCGATGACGAACGGAGCAAGGCGGGGAAGGTATATCCCTTGGGCGTCGGGGCGCTGGGGCAGCTGGGAGGTGTTTTCGCCGAGGGGGCCACCCTGCGCGAGACGCTGCTGCTCAATCTCATCGCCTTCGAGGAAGCGTACGCGGGAAGCGAGCTGGCCGAGCGGACGGACAAGGACCGGCCGGTGTGGCGCCAGGACGAGCCGTACGGGCCCGGCGCCCGCAGTGTGCGGGCGGGCGGCCCCGAGCCTCTCGGGCTCCGGGACCTGTACACCTGGCAGACCCGTCGAATTCGGTTGTGCGCCGATGGAGGGGCGGTGACGGGGGTCGTCCTGGGCTACGGCGACCCTCTTGTCCAGTCCGCTCCGTGGCTGCTGGAGCCGATGAGCGGATGGCGCCGCAGCTCCGTCCAGGAGAAGAAGCAGGGGCGGGCACTTGTCTACACTCCGTCTCGGCACGACCCGGAGAGGTCGGCATGGCGCGGCCTCGGGGCCCTGCTGCCCTCCCGTGCCCAAGGCGGAGAGGCGGGTAGCCGTGGTGAGCCGCCCGAACAGCTCCGCGCGGGCATCACCCGCTGGTACACGCGGGTCATCACCGAAAGCGACATCGACCACGGGAAACTGGTGCGGCTTCGGCTGGTCGGTGTCGTATACGGCACCCAGCAGTCGGTGATCGACGAGATCGTCGACGACTCCGTCGTGCTCCCGGTCGTCACTCTCCACGAGACCAACCCGGTGTACGGCGCCGCCGCCGTGGACGCTGTCAGTGACGCCGAAAAGGCGGTCGAAGCCCTGGAGCGCCTCGCCGACAACCTCGCCCGCGCGGCGGGCAGTGGTCACCCGGACGCCGCAGCCGCGTCGGCCCGGCAGGTCGCGTACGCGGCCCTGGACGGCCCGTACCGTGCATGGCTGCGGAGCCTATATCGGCAACCCGACCTTCAGGGCGCCCGCCAGGCATGGCGGGAAACGGTGCGGCGCCACGTTTTCCGGCTGGCCCGGCAAGAGATCCAATCCGCCGGACCGGCAGCAGCCAGCGGCAGAGTGGTCGACCTTCCCGGCCGAGGCGCGTGCCTGATGGACACCGGCCGTGCCGAACTCCGGTTTCGCACAAGGCTGCAAGAGGAACTGGGCCCGCCGGCCTGATCCCGGCTCATCGCGCCACCCTGAACCATCGTCATCAGGAGACATCTCATGTCACAGAGTTCTCCGGCCGTGCCGGAATGGGCTGGTAGCGGCGGAAGCGGGCCCACCCTCCTTCCCCTGTCGCTTCCCCGCGAGGCGACTTCGCGCGCCATCGGCCGACTACAGGCCGGCTACCGGAAGGGCATGCCCTGGGCGGTCGCGGCCGTCGCCCGCCTTCGCCGGGAAGCCGGACGGGACGCGCACGCCTCCCCCACCGCCTGGGGACTCGACCACCTGGAGGTGCTGGGCCAACTCCGCGAAGAGCGGCGGATGGCGGAACGGGAACGAAACGACGGCCGCGCCGCACCCGCCTACTTCTTCTCCGCGGCCCACAACCGGCGCGAGGAGCAGGAAAGGCATGAGGACACGGCCGTCCACATCGCCGTCACACTCTGGGCGCTGCACCAACAATCCGTGCGGGACGAGCCCATGCACCTGGCCGAGTGGTCCCTCGGCCGCGCCGTACGCCGTCTGGCCCACCGCAGGACCAACACCCGCGACGGCAACGCGGCAAACAGCGCGTCCGGGGTGTCCCCGGTCACGGAGCGGGTCGAGGACGCCAGCGAGACCGTACGCCGGAGGTTCGTCCGTATCGGGACCGCTTCAGACGTGGACGTCCTTGCGACCCGGCTGCGCGAGATGGTGCTGCTCCTGCGTGCCGCGCGCATCCCCCTCGATTACGCACTCCTCGCCGATCAGCTCCTGCCGTGGCAGGACGAGAACCGCCGGGACGACGTCCGCCGGGCCTGGGGGCGCGACTTCCACCGTCGCCACGGACTCCCCGCCCCTACGCGTACGGACGGCGAAAGCCAAGGGGCCGGCACGGATGCCGTGCCGACGGAGGACACAGAGGCAGCCGACGTCGACTCCTGACCCGCTTTCCGCCGATCCTCAGCCGCCTGTCCCCCGGCCCATCCCTTTCCGGTCACCAGACAAGAGAACGGAACGCCCGTGACCCGCACCATCCTCGACATCCACATCCTTCAGACCATGCCGCCGAACAATATGAACCGGGACGACACCGGCTCGCCCAAGTCCGCCTACTACGGCGGTGTACGCCGGGCTCGGGTGTCGAGCCAGGCATGGAAGCGCGCCACCCGGAAGCGGTTCAACGAGCTCCTGCCGCCGGAGGAGCTCGGCGTACGGACGAAGAAGGTCGTCGAGGCCCTGGCGGAACGCATCACCGCGTATGCCCCGGAGTTGGCCGAGACCGCCGTGCAACTCGCCGAGGAGACCCTGCGGACGGCCACCGGCTCGTCGTTCGACGCTCCGAAACGGAGGAGCAACAACGGCGACGAGGCGGTGGTCTCGGAGGCGAAGTACTTGTTGTTCCTCAGCCGACGCCAGTTGGATGCACTTGCCGAACTGACAGTGGACGTCAGTGGCGGCGGGGACGTGGAGAGGCTCAAGAAGTCCTTCAAGGACAAGGGGCTGAAGGCAAGGGCACGTGATGCGGTTGACACCCGCCACTCCGTGGATATCGCACTCTTCGGACGGATGGTCGCGGACTCCGCCGACCTCAACGTGGAGGCGGCCACACAAGTGGCACACGCGCTGAGCGTGCACCGAGCAGACCTCGAGTCGGACTACTACACGGCAGTCGACGACCTCAGCGGGGAATCCGAGTCGGGCGCAGGCATGATCGGCACACTCGACTTCCACTCCGCAACTCTGTACCGGTACGCGGCGGTCGACGTCGACGAGCTGCACCGCAACCTCGGTGCCGGCCTCAAGGAGGGCGAGCCCCCGAGCACGCCCACGTCGAAGGCGGCCACCGCCTTCCTGGAAGCGTTCATCACCTCTCTGCCGACCGGAAAGATCCACTCCTTCGGCAACCACACCCTTCCCTCTGCCGCCATCGTCACGATCCGCGACCGGTGGCCGATCAGCTTCGTCGGCGCCTTCGAGGAGCCGGTGCCCAAGTCCGCGGAAGGAGGGTTCCTGCGAGAGAGCTGCCGCCGCCTTGCCGCGTACGTGCCCGATCTGGAGCGGCAGTACGGTCTGGGAAACCTGCCCACCTGGGTGTTCCGCATCGGCGAGGAGACGCGGGCACTGGCGGAACTGGGCCCCGGGGTAACCCTTCCCGGTCTGCTGGACCAGGTCGGAAGCGCCGTGGCCGAACGCCTGGAGTCCTCGGCATGACAGTACTGCTGCTGCGCTTGGCCGGACCCTTGCAGGCATGGGGTTCCGCAGCCCGGTTCGTGCGCCGCACTACGGAGAACGCTCCGACGAAAAGCGGCGTGCTCGGTCTGCTGGCCGCCGCCCAAGGACGTCCGCGAGGCGCTGACCTCTCCGACTTGGCCGCGCTGCGCTTCGGCGTTCGCATCGATCAACCGGGAACGCGGGTACGGGACTTCCACACCGCGCACCATGCCGACTCGGGCCGAGCGATGCCGCTTTCGGAGCGGTACTACTTGGCCGACGCGATCTTCATCGCCGGAGTGGAGGGCGACAAGGAGCTCGTTCTTCAACTTCACGCGGCCGTGGGGGCACCCCGGTTCCTTCCGTACCTGGGGCGGCGTTCCTGCCCACCGGCCCGCCCGCTCCTGCTCGAGGAGTCTCTCAGTGATCAGCCCCTGGAAGAGGCGCTGCGGGGCGCGCCGTGGCAGGCGTCCCGGTGGTACGTCGGACAACTCGCCCGTCCCGGATCCTCCAGCGGGGCAATAGCCGCCCCGGCGGAACTGGACGTCCTCGTGGACTGCCCCGCTGGCGAGACCCCCGACTTCTCGCTGCGCGACACGCCCGTCACCTTCGACCCGCGTCACCGGCAGTACGCGATACGGGGCGTCCGGGCCTCCCATGTCTCCGCACCCCCGCACGACCCGACTGCGCACCTGCGCCGGGCGTCGCCGCCCGGCCGCCCCGGCCCCACCACGGACGCCTCCTAGGAACCTCCGATGTATCTGACCCGTTTCCGTTTCAACACCGCCCGGTCCGAGGCACGACGGCTCCTCGGCTCACCGCACCGCGTGCACGGTGCCGTGAACATGGCGTTTCCCGAGCCTCCGGCACGCGAGGGGGATGGCCCTCGCGTGCTCTGGCGGCTTGACCACGCGCCGGCCGGCCGCGTCGACCTCTTCATCTCGAGTCCTTGCCGTCCCGACCTCACTCACCTCGTCGAACAGGCCGGCTGGCCGAGTCTGGATGAGAAGGGGTGGAGCACGTTCGCCTACGGGGAGTTCCTGGACGCGCTTCGCGAGGGCGACGTCTGGGCCTTCCGCCTCACAGCCAACCCGGTACACCACATCCGCAGGGACGTGGACCCCCTCGGCGCACCGACCAAGCGGGCTGCTCACGTCACGCCGCGCCATCAGATCGGCTGGCTGCTGAAGCGCCAGGAGCACGCGGGATTCAGCGTGGTGATGAGGCCGGGCGTCTCCACCACGGCCGACGTGAACTATGACGTGCTGGTGCATGACCAGACACCGATGCGGTTCGGCAAGCCCTCGGGTGCGGAAGCCGTTGCATCCCGCCCGGGACAGGGGCAGGACCGGCGCGCCTCGGCAGGTCCGAACGTGCGTCTTACGCGTGCAACGTTCGACGGCCGGCTGCGGATCACCGACCTGGCGGCGTTCCGCCGTACGCTGACCCACGGGCTGGGCAAGGCGAAGGCGTACGGCTGTGGTCTGATGACACTGGCTCCGGTGCGGGTGGAGCCATGAGCACAGTCAGCAAACGCAGCCTCTCCTCGCCCCGAGAACTCACCCGCGTCAGCGACCGCGTCTCATTCCTCTATCTGGAACGCTGCACCATCCACCGCGACGACAACGCCATCACCGCCACGGACGCCGACGGTGTCACCCACATCCCGTCGGCCACGATCGGGACTCTGCTGCTCGGCCCCGGGACCCGCGTGACGCACCAAGCCATGGCTTTGCTCGGCGAGAGCGGAGTCGCAGTGGTGTGGGTGGGTGAACACGGCGTGCGCTACTACGCCGGCGGGCGCGCCCTGACCCGCTCCTCAGGGCTGCTCGAGGCACAGGCCACGGCGTGGGCGAATCGCCGTACACGGGTGGAGGTGGCGCGGGCCATGTACCGCCTGCGCTTCCCCGACGAGGACCCCTCGGGCCGCACCCGCGACGAGCTGCTGCGTATGGAGGGCCGTCGGCTGAAGGAGTGCTACCGCAGGGAGGCGGCCCGTACGGGCGTGCCCTGGAAGCGCCGCGAATACCACCGCGACGATTTCTCGGCGGCCGACGCCCCCAATCAGGGAGTCACAGCGGCAGCCCAGTGCATGTATGGCGTCGCCCACGCCGTAGTCGCCGCACTGGGCTGCTCCCCCGGGCTCGGCTTCATCCACTCCGGGCACGAGCGATCCTTCGTCCTGGACATCGCTGACCTGTACAAAACGGAAATCGCCATTCCCGCTGCCTTCGACGCCGCGGCAACGGGCGAAGAAGACATCCCAACGCGCACCCGCCGGGCCCTCCGCGACCGCATCAACAAGACACGACTCCTCGAACGCTGCGCGAACGACATCAAGAAGCTGCTCCGCTACGAGGAAGCCGCGACGACCGCCGACGCGGACCGCGTGGGGCTCCAGTCCGATGGCGACCGTGTACTGGACAGCGGACGCAACTACGGGGACGAGCCGATCTGGTGACCGTCATCGTCCTCACCAACTGCCCTGCGGGCTTGCGCGGATTCCTCACCCGATGGCTCCTGGAGATCTCTCCCGGCGTCTTCCTGGGCTCACCGTCCGCCCGCGTCCGCGACATCCTCTGGGACGAAGTCCGTACATACTCCGGCCAGGGTCGCGCCCTGCTCGCATACCACACCGACAACGAACAGGGCTTCACCTTCCGTACCCACGACCACGCTTGGCACCCTGCCGACCATGAGGGCCTCACCCTCCTCCACCGCCCTGCCGCCCCCTCGCCGTCCCGCCCGGCGTCTGAGGCGCCGCGTCAGGGATGGAGCAAGGCGGCGAAGCGGCGTAGGTTCGGAAGATGAAAGCGCTGCAAGAAACGGAGGCCCGCTTTGCCCCTTTGGTCCGCTTCTCGGGAAGTGGGTAAAATCCGGCTGCGCCCCCGATAAAAGCCCAGGTCAGCGCCTGTGGTCCCCGCGCATGCGGGGGTGGTCCGGTGTCGCCGCCGCCGGAGCCGTCCGGCTTGTGTGGTCCCCGCGCATGCGGGGGTGGTCCCTGCCGCTCCCTGGTCGACGTCCAGTACGGCGCGTGGTCCCCGCGCATGCGGGGGTGGTCCCCGCCGGTCGCACCCGCGCCGGTCGTGGCGGAAGTGGTCCCCGCGCATGCGGGGGTGGTCCCGGGCGATACGCCCGAGAGGAGCCAACCCACCAGTGGTCCCCGCGCATGCGGGGGTGGTCCCTCCAGCCGCCCGCCGTTCCGGGTCGACCCGACGTGGTCCCCGCGCATGCGGGGGTGGTCCCCCGTACCTGGTCGCCGTCGACATCAACATGTCGTGGTCCCCGCGCATGCGGGGGTGGTCCCACGAAGGTGGTAGCCATGTCCGACAGCCCCGAGTGGTCCCCGCGCATGCGGGGGTGGTCCCGCTTCTCCGGCCTCCAGGCCGCGGTCGTTCGTGTGGTCCCCGCGCATGCGGGGGTGGTCCCGCCGGCATCACCGCGGCCGAAGCCGTCCTGGAGGTGGTCCCCGCGCATGCGGGGGTGGTCCCGGTCTTACCGGGGCGGGGTGCGTGAATCATCTGTGGTCCCCGCGCATGCGGGGGTGGTCCCGCGCCCGCCGTAGCGAGCGAAAGACCGATGCCGTGGTCCCCGCGCATGCGGGGGTGGTCCCCGGCCGCGCTCATCGCCGCCGTGACGGAGTAGGTGGTCCCCGCGCATGCGGGGGTGGTCCCCTGGCCAAGCTCAGGGCCGCGTACGAGCGGCTGTGGTCCCCGCGCATGCGGGGGTGGTCCCGCGGCGCGGACCGCCGTCAGCGGCACATGCCGGTGGTCCCCGCGCATGCGGGGGTGGTCCCATGGCCGACCAGTTCCGGGAAGCGATCTACGAGTGGTCCCCGCGCATGCGGGGGTGGTCCCACGATCTGCGAGACCATGTCGTACGCGGGGTTGTGGTCCCCGCGCATGCGGGGGTGGTCCCCAGTGCGCCGGGTTGTCCGGGTTGGTCGTGGTGTGGTCCCCGCGCATGCGGGGGTGGTCCCGTGGCCGGCGTCGCCGCCATCCCGCTCGGCAGGTGGTCCCCGCGCATGCGGGGGTGGTCCCGCGCTGCCGGTGACGCCGATGCCGCCTGCCGGGTGGTCCCCGCGCATGCGGGGGTGGTCCCGGTAGCGCCCTCCTCAAGGGGCATCGCCGTTGGTGGTCCCCGCGCATGCGGGGGTGGTCCCACGAACCTGGAACTCCGCTACGACCAGTACGAGTGGTCCCCGCGCATGCGGGGGTGGTCCCATCTCGTAGATCGCGCCCTCGGACTGAACCCAGTGGTCCCCGCGCATGCGGGGGTGGTCCCTCGATGGGGGGCACTCCCTTGTAGTGCTGGACGTGGTCCCCGCGCATGCGGGGGTGGTCCCAGCGCCGCGTTGCCCGTACGGATCGCCAACCGGTGGTCCCCGCGCATGCGGGGGTGGTCCCCGGGTCAGGCGGCGGGCTGGTGGCGTCGTGGGATGGTCCCCGCGCATGCGGGGGTGGTCCCAGCGCGTTGGTCTGGCGTGTACAGGTCGAGAAGTGTCCCCGCGCATGCGGGGGTGGTCTCGGCGCCGCCTCCACCTACCGCAAGGACGCCGCGTGGTCCCCGCGCATGCAGGGGTGGTCCCGGGCTGCTGACCTGATGAGTGGTCAGCTACGGGTGGTCCCTGCGCATGCGGGGGTGGTCCCACGCCGCTCCTCCCGAATTGAGGTCGGGAGGGGTGGTCTCCGCGCATGCGGGAGTGGTCCCCAGGGGCGGTAGTCGGCCCGGATCGCGGCCCCGTGGTCCCCGCGCATGCGGGGGTGGTCCCTTGATCGGCGGCCCGCTGAGGGCCTGTTCGAGTGGTCCCCGTGCATGCGCGGATGGTCCCTCACAGCCGTACGTTGCCGAGTCGATTGCCGGTGCTGCTCAGTCCGTACGCCGGGTACGGGCTCCAGCTCGCGGTGTGGGCGAACGGCTGGTACAGCGCGGTAACGCAGTGGTTCGCCGAGCAGGGCTTCGCCGTGCTCATCAGGGACGGGCGCGGCTCCGACGGGCCGTGGCTGTACGACACGCATCTGGGAGCGCTTCCTCGGTCACTTGGACGTCCAGCCGCAGAACTACGAGCTCCTCCTTGATCCCGCACGCCCACCGGCTGTCCCGGCCGCTACTGCTGTTCCACAGTCTCGCCGACGACCGCGGCCCATACCCTGGTCTGTCAGCGGCCCTGCTGCGGACGGCCCCACACCGTGCTGCCGCTGTCCGGTGCGACCCACCTGGTCACAGAGGAAGCTGTGGCAAACAGCCAACTGTTACTCGAACTCGACTTCCGCAAAAGGTCGCTGAGCGGCTGAACGCCCGGCCCGGCCGCCCCGTACCCCTGGGTGACGTTCTCATCATCGTGGAAGGGAAACCGGGATGACCGGATCGCAGGGGACCACCGGCACGGTGGGGCGCCGTACCGTCGTCGCGGCGGCGGGCGGGGCGGGGCTGGCCGCCGTGCTCACCGCGTGCGGGGGCTCGGACAGCCCGGCCCCGTCCGGTGCCGGGCAGTCGGCCGCCGGGAGCGGCACCACCGGCGGGTCCGGGGGCGCGGGCGGCTCGGGGCAGGTGCTCGCGAAGACGGCCGACATCCCGGAGGGCGGGGGAAAGGTCTTCGGCGAGGTCGTGGTGACGCAGCCGAGGGCGGGCGAGTTCAAGGCGTTCTCCGCCAAGTGCACCCACGCGGGCTGCGCGGTGAAGGACGTGGCGGACGGGGTCATCAACTGCCCGTGCCACGGCTCGAAGTTCGACGCGACGGACGGCAGCGTCAAGGCGGGCCCGGCCACGTCACCGCTCCCGGCGGCGTCCATCAAGGTCGAAGGCGACTCGATCAAGCTGGCGTGACGGCAGGCGGTCCGAGGTGAGGAAGGTGCGGCCGGGTCATCGCGGGGGTGCACGGAGGGGATCCCCGCGATGCCCCACCCGGCCCGGCAGCCGGGCGGGGCCGCTCCCTTGCCTCCGCGTCGGGCCGTGGCCGGTCCGGTCCCCCGCGGTCGACCGCCGCGGGGGACCCGACCGGCACCAGTACCGGCACCCGCCTCCGCCCACCGCGTACACATCCGACCCCCATCCAGGTCAGAGCCGGAGCTAGAGCCGGAGCCGGAGCCCGCGCCGCCGCCGCGCTCGACCAGGGCGCGCCTCCACCCCGCCGGGCGACGCCCACGGCCTACGCCAACGCCCCGCGGCAGCGCCGTCCTCAGCTGCCGACCGCCCGCCCCACCTCCCGCAGCGCCTCCACCGCCGCCCGGATCGAGGGGCGCCGGTCCGCGTCCGTGCGCCACACCGCGTAGATGTGCCGCCGCACCTGCTGCCGTACGGGCACGAGCGTGACGCCCTCCGGCACGGGACCGCGCCCGAGCCGGGGCGTGACGCACACCCCCAGCCCCGCCTGGATGAGGGCGAGCTGGGTGTGGTGCTCCCCGGCCAGGTGGGCGATGCGCGGCTCGATGCCCTTCGACCGCAGCGTGAACATCAGCCACTCGTAACAGAATTCGCCCTGCGGCCACGACACCCAGTCGTCGTCGGCGAAGTCCTCCAGGTCGACCTCCGCCCGCCCCGCCAGCGGATGGCCGGCCGGTACCGCGATGTCGGCGGCGTCGTCCAGCAGCGGTTCGCGCGCCAGCGCGGCGGGCATCGGCATCCGCTTGTTGCTCCAGTCCAGCACCACCGCGAGGTCCATGTCACCGCGCATCACGTGCTCGATGCCGCGCTCGGGCTCCAGCTCGCTGGTGCGCACGCACAGGTCGGGGTGGTCGCGGCGCAGACGGCTGATCGCCGCCGGGAACAGCCCGCGCGCGGCGGTCGGGAAGCCGGCCACCCGCACCTCGCCCACCACCTGCCCGCGCTGCGCCTCGATGTCCGCCTGCGCGAGCTCCACCTGGGAGAGGATCCGCGCCGCGTGATCGGCCAGCAGCCGGCCCGCGTCGGTGAGCCGCACCCCGCGCCCGTTCTTGGCCACCAGCTGCTGTCCGACCTCGCGTTCCAGCTTGGCGAGCTGCTGGGAGACGGCCGACGTCGTCACGTGCAGTCCGTCGGCCGCGCCGGTCACCGAGCCGTGGCGGGCGACGGCGTCCAGGGTCCGCAGGCGTTCCAGGTTCAACATGTAAGCAATGCTAAGCGAAGCCGTCGACAAGATTTCGCTTGTTCTACGACGTCATAGCGTCCACAGTGGTCGGCATGAGCACCGCAACCTCCTCCGCGCCACGGTCGGCCACCCCGACCCCCGCGGACCCCGCAGCCGTCACCCCCCGCCGCTCCCTGGACTGGCGCATCCGCTTCGCGGTGCTCGCCCTCATCTGGGGCTTCAGCTTCCTCCTCATCAAGGTGGGCACCCAGGCGTACGCCCCGTTCCACGTCACCTTCGGCCGCCTGCTGTTCGGTACGGCGGTGCTCGCGGTCGCGATGGCGGTGAAGCGCACCGCCCTGCCGCGCGGCGCCCGCACATGGGGTCACCTGGCGGTGGCGGGGTTCCTCCTCAACGCACTGCCGTTCTCGCTCTTCGCGTACGCCGAGCTGACGATCCCCTCGACGCTCGCCGGCATCTGCAACGCCACCTCGCCCCTGTGGGGCATGCTCCTGTCGCTGGTCGCCCTCTCCGAGGACCGGCCCACCCGCCGTCGCGTCGCCGGGCTCGGCATCGGTTTCCTCGGCGTCCTGACCGTCCTCGGCGCCTGGCAGGGCTTCTCCGGACTGGACGTCACCGGCACGGCCATGGCGCTGCTCGCCTCGCTCAGCTACCCCGTCGGCTGGATCTACGTCCGCCGTACGCTCGCGGGCCGCAGCGAGTCGCACCTCTCCCTCACCGGTGCGCAGCTGTTCCTGGCCACGCTGCAACTGGCGGCCGTCACCCCGCTGTTCACCTCGTGGCCGCAGGCGTTCCCGGTCCTCCCGCTGCTCGCGGTGGCCGCGCTGGGCGCCTTGGGGACGGGCCTGGCCGTGCTGCTCCAGTACACGATCGTCACCGAGGTCGGCCCGACCACGGCCCAGATGGTCACCTACTTCATCCCCGTCATCGCCACCGCCGCCGGCGTGACGCTCCTGGACGAGCGGCTCACCTGGAACACCCCGGTCGGCGCCCTCATCGTGCTGGCGGGCGCGGCCCTCACCCAGAGCCGCGCCGGCCGCAGCGAGCGGTCTCAGGCGTAACCGCGCGACGGCATCGGCCCGGCGGCCGCCGCCACCGCGTCGGCCAGCACCTCGATGTCGGCCGCCGTCAGCCCGGAGACGGTGACCCGGATACCCGGCCCCGCCGCGATGCGGAAGCGCGCGCCGGGGGCGACCGCCCATCCGGCGTGCAGCATCCGGGCCACCGCCCCGGTCTCGTCGGCCACCGGCACCCACACGTTCATGCCGCTGCGGCCGTGCGCCTCGACACCACGGCGCGCGAGGGCCCGTACGAGCGCGTCGCGCCGCTCGGCGTACGCCCGCGCGACCGCCCGTGTGTCCACCGCGCCCGTCTCCCACAGGTGGACGACCGCGCGCTGGAGCAGCAGGCTCACCCAGCCGGGACCGAGCCCCTGGCGCCCCAGCACCCGGTCGATGGTGACGGCGTCCCCGGTGAGCGTGGCGAGCCGCAGATCGGGCCCGTACGCCTTGGCGACCGACCGCACGAACGCCCAGCGGTCCGTCGCGCCCGCCAGCGGGTGCGCCGGCAGGTCGACGAAGCCGTGCCCGTGGTCGTCCTCGATCAGCAGGACGTCGCGGCGCCCGCGGAGCACCTCGCGCAGTTCCGCGGCGCGGGCGGCGCTCACCGCCGCGCCCGTCGGGTTCTGCGCCCGGCAGGTCACGATGAGCGCCCGCGCGCCGTCGCGCAGCGCACCGTCGACCGCGCCGGGCAACGGCCCCTCGTCGTCGACGGCGACGGGCACGGTCCGCAGCCCCAGCGCCGGTACCAGGTCGAGGAGCGAGCCCCAGCCGGGGTCCTCGACGGCGACCGCGTCCCCCGGTTTCAGATGCGCGGCGAGGACCCGCTCGGTGGCGTCCAGCGAACCGGACATCACGGCGATCGGCCCGTCCGGCACCCCGTCGGCGTCCAGCGCGGCGCGCGCGAGCCGCGCGAGGTCCTCGTCCACGGGCGCCCGGCCGTACAGCACGGGCTCCTCGGCGTTGCGCCGCGCCGCGGCCGCCAGCGCCTCCGCGAGCGGGGGCAGCAGCGCCGGATCGGGGTTGCCCTCCCCCACGCTCCGTACGCCCTCGGGGGCGTCGATCCGGAGCGACCCTCGCACCGTGGTGGCGGGACGGGGCCGGATCCGGCTGCCCCGGCGCCCGGCCGTCTCGATCACTCCCCGCTCGCGCAGGGTGCGGTACGCGGCCGCCACCGTATTCGGGTTGACCCCCAGTTCGGACGCCAACTCCCGCATGGGGGGCAGCAGTTGCCCGGGCTGCAGCCGGCCCGTACCGACGCCCTGCTCGACGCTCGCGGCGATCTCGGATGCACGGCGCCCAACGATCCGATACTCTCCTAGCACAAACAACATTATGCACTAGTGCAATGGAGTCCGCCATGCCGGAGACCACCGTCGCCCAGGAGCCGACCTCTCACGGGCAGGCCGCGTACGAGCCGACCGACCGTACCGTCCTCACCCGCGCCCGCGAGCGCGCCTCGTACGACCGCGCGCTGGTGCACTCGATCCTCGACGCGGCGTACGTCTGCCACCTCGGCTTCGTCCGCGACGGCAGGCCCGTCGTTCTGCCGACCCTCTACGGCCGCGTCGGCGAGCGCCTGTACGTCCACGGCTCGACCGGATCGCGCCCCCTGCGCATGGCGGGCAAGCCCGACCCCGGCCTTCCGGTCTGTCTGACCGTCACCCATGTCGACGGCCTGGTCCTGGCCCGTTCCGCCTTCCACCACTCCCTCAACTACCGCTCCGTCGTGGTCCACGGCATCGCCCACCAGGTGACCGACCCCGAGGAGAAGACCACCGCGCTCGACGCGCTCGTCGACCACGTCGTCCCCGGCCGCTCGCACGACTCCCGTCCCGCCAACACCAAGGAGCTCGCCGCCACCGCCGTCCTGCGCCTCGACCTCACCGAGGTCTCCGCCAAGGTGCGCACCGGCGGCCCGAACGACGACCCCGAGGACCTCGGCCTCCCCCACTGGACCGGCGTCATCCCGCTGAGCACCACCTACGGCGCCCCGATACCGGCCGACGACCTGGACCCGTCCATCGCCCTGCCCGAGTACCTCTCCGCACTCTGAGCCGGGGGAGCGAGTCCGTACGGGACACGTTCACGTACGCGGCCCCCGCGCCCGCACGGGCACGGGGGCCCGGGCGCGGGGGCCCGACACGCGGAGCCTCAGGCCGCCGCCGCGCGCCGCCGCGCCCGTACCACCGACGCGGCCCGCGCCTCCGCGGTCGCCAGCCCGGCGACCGCCGTCAGCAACAGCAGCGTCCCGGTCACCGTGGCCGCCGTCAGCCGCTCACCGAGCACCGCCACCGCGATGACCGCCGCGCTCACCGGCTCCAACAGCATGATCACCGACACGGTCGCGGCCCGCACGACCGCCGCCCCGGCGAAGTACAGCGCGTAGGCCAGCGCGGTCGGCACCGCGGCGATGTACGCCAACAACCCCACGACCCGGCCGAGTTCGGCCGTGTGCGGCAGCAGGCCCTCCGCCGCCGCCATCGGCAGCAGGCCCACGGTACCGATCGCGAAGGCCCACACCGTCGTGAGGAGCGGGTCCCCGCCGCCGCCGTCCCGGCCGAGCCACCGCGTCAGCAGCGTGATCGCCGCGTACCCGGCCGCCGACAGGACCGCCAGGGCGACCCCCACGGGGTGGACCTGTCCGGTGCCGTCGCCGAGGACCATCACGCACAGCCCGGCGAGCGCCCCCAGGACGGCGACGGACCCGCCGCGGCCGAGGCGCTCGCCCATGGCCAGCCGCGCCCCGAGCGCGATGAGCACGGGGCCGGCGCCGAGCGTGACGACGGTGCCCACGGCGAGCCCGGTCAGCTGGACCGCCGCGAAGTAGGCGCTCTGGAAGACGGTGAGCCCGATCCCCGTGGCGAGGATGCGCAGCACCCGGCGACGCCGGGGCTCCGTATTGCGGGCCGCGGGCCGACGGCGCAGCGCCAGCGCGCCGAGCAGCAGGACGAGCCCGCCGGCGCAGCGCCAGAACGACAGGGCGAGGGGGCCGAGATCGCTGACCCGGAACACGAGCGAGGCAGCCGCTCCGGCGGTGCCCCACGCCACTCCGGCGACGATCAGATAGAGGAGGCTCCGCCCGACGGGCAGGGCCATGGAGGGATTCGACACGTGACGTCTCCGTACGAAGAACGGGAAAGGTGGCCGCTTGACTCCGTACGCGGGCAGCGACGAACCGCCCGGGGCCCCTGGGCCCCGAGCCCGGTCCTCGTCAGAGGAGGCTGGTGAGAGTCCCGCCCGCGTTTACGCGGCGGGAGGCGGCAGCACGGTCGAATGCATGATCGTCACCTTACGGGGCGGCCCGCCCGGCGGCCACCTGGTTCCCGGCCCCCGCCTCGGGGGGCTCCGACCCCGCCACGGGCTCGGCCGGCGCGGCCTTGGGCGTCGACGACTGCGCGATGAAGGCCCCGACGAGTACGACCGCGCCGCCGAAGATCTGCGGCGCCGACAGGTGCTCCCGCAGCAGCACCCACGCCAGTACGGTCGCGATGACCGCCTCCAGGCACGCCACCACGCCCGCCACCTGCGGCGAGAGCCTGCGCACGGCGACGATCCCGGTGACGTACGCGAGAACCGTCGCGATCAGCACGATCCACCCGAGCAGCATCCAGGCCGGGGCCTCGGTCCCGCCCATGTCGGCGGTGCCGCCGAGCACGGACCACTCCATGCCCCAGGGGCGCGCGACGACGGTGAGCACGAGGGCGCCGATGAGCAGCCCGTACGCGATGACGCCGAGCGGATCGGCGGGCTCGGCCTCGTCGGAACCCTGGTCGGACAGGACGAAGTAGCCGACCTGGCAGCAGGCGGCGCCGAGGGCCAGCAGCAGCCCGAGCAGGTCGAAGCTCAGCCCGGCCCACACCTCCACCACGCAGGCGAGGCCCCCGACCGCGAGGACCACGCCGACGGCGGCGGCGCGCGTCACGGGCCGGCGCTGGACGAACCGCACCCAGCCGAGGACGAGCGCGGGGGCGAGGTACTCGATCAGCAGGGCGACCCCGACGGGGATACGGGAGAGCGCGGCGAAGTAGCAGGCCTGCACGCCGGCCACGGCGAGCAGCCCGAACCCGGCCAGCAGGAAGGGCTTGCGGCGCAGCAGGTCACGGTGGCGCCAGGCGACGGGCAGCATGACGAGCGCGGCGCCCGTAACCCGTAGCCACACCACGTGCAGCGGGTCGAGACCCGCTTCGATCAGCGGCTTGGCCGCGACACCTGATCCACCGAATGCGAAGGCCGAGGCCAGGGCGAGTCCCAGGCCGGCGCTTCTCCCCTGAGACGCGTGCATCGGCACATCATGGCAGCAGCCGGTCAGGAGCGTAAAGGCTATGACACCTGTTGAGACGACTTCGGTAAGTCACCGATCCGCGGCAGCGGTTGACACCGACGGCGGGTCCCGCGAACGGAGCCCGTCGCGGAACCCGCCGTGCCCATGGGGTGGGTCAGTCCTCGTCGGCGAGGATCAGGTAGAGCTTCTTGCGGGCGTCGTTGACGACGGCGAGGGCCTTCTGCCGCTGCTCGGCGTTGCCGGTCTTCCAGACCTGCCCGAACGCCTCGAACAGCCCGGCACCGGCCTGCCGGATCTCGTTCAGTGCCTCCCAGTCGACCCCGCGCCCGGCCTCCTCCCAGGGCGCGTCGGGCCCGGCTTCGGCTTCCGCCCGCCCGGCGTCGCTCAGGGTGAACAGCTTCTTGCCGCCCTCGCTCTCGCTGACGATCAGCCCCTCGTCCTCCAGCAGCTGGAGGGTCGGGTAGACCGAGCCGGGGCTGGGCCGCCAGGCCCCGCCGCTGCGCTCGGCGATCTCCTGGATCATCTCGTAACCGTGCATCGGGCGGTCCTTCAGCAGCGCCAGGATCGAGGCGCGGACGTCGCCGCGCCGCGCCCTGCCCCGGCCGCCTCCGCGCCCGGGTCCACCACCGAACGGCCCGCCACGGAAGGGGCCGCCGCCGAAGCCCGGCCCTCCCCCGAAGCCCGGCCCGAACGGCCCGAAGGCGGCACGCAGCCTCTCGAAGCCGCCGGGCTCCCCGCCCCAGCCGGGCCCGCGCCCGTGGCCATGACCATGCGTGTGCCCGTGTCCATGTCCGTGCTCAGCTGAACGCATCTCTTACACTCCCTCGATCGTTGACTGATCGCGATGCTTCAACGATATATCGGAACACGTCGCGAGGCAATCGTTCCGACGGGGCACTCGCCTGTGCAGCCGTTCCCGCTCTCCCGATCTCCGACGGGACATCGAGTCCAGCGACCCCGGATTGGCCTTGGCCCGCCGCTTCGCCGACCCCCTACCGTCAGCTCCATGCGGATTCGAATCGTCGACGCCTTCACCGACCGCCCCTTCTCCGGCAACCCGGCAGGGGTCCTCCTCCTCGACGCCTTCCCGGACGACCACTGGCTCCAGAAGGTGGCCGCCGAGGTCAACCTCTCCGAGACCGCCTTCGCCCACCCGCTCCCGCCCGGCGGCGACGCGGACTGGGCGCTGCGCTGGTTCACCCCGGTCGCCGAGGTCGACATGTGCGGCCACGCGACCCTCGCCACCGCGCACGTCCTGCACACCACCGGCCGCGCGACCGGCACGGTCCGCTTCGCGGCACGCTGCGGCATCCTGGCGGCCACGGCCGCGGAGGACGGCTCGGTCACAATGGATTTCCCGACCTCCACGCTGACGCCGGTGCCCGCGCCGGACGGGCTCGCGAAGGCGCTCGGCGCCGACGTCGTCTCCGTACACGACACCGCCGCGCACATCGGCGACCTGCTGGTGGAGCTGGCGGACGAGCAGGCCGTGCGCGACCTCGCGCCGGACCTGGCGGCGCTGGCCGGCCTGTCGGAGCGGGGCGTCATCGCCACGGCCGCCGCCGCGGAACCGGCCGGCGGCTACGACTTCGTCTCCCGCTGCTTCTTCCCTGCGCTCGGCATCGCCGAGGACCCGGTGACGGGCAGCGCGCACACCGCGCTCGCGCCGTTCTGGTCGGAGCGCCTGGGCCGCGACGAGCTGACCGGCTTCCAGGGCGGCGCCCGCACCGGCCTGGTCCGCACCGCGCTGCGCGGCACGCGCACCCTGCTCACGGGCCACGCGGTGACGGTCATCGAGGGCGACCTGCTCACCTGAGACGGCGAAGGGGCGTGCGACGGCACCGCCGTCGCCCGCCCCGCCCCTCCACCAGGGGTCCCGTCACTCGACGGGCAACCACCCCACCTGTCCCTTGAGCAGCGCGTACCCGACGAACGCCACGATGTCGAGCAGCGCGTGCGCCACCACCAGCGGGCCGACCCGCCCCCACCGCCGGTACAGCACCACGAAGACGGCGCCCATCACCATGTTGCCGACGAAGCCGCCGATGCCCTGGTACAGGTGGTACGAGCCGCGCAGCACCGCGCTCGCCACCAGCGCCGCCCACGGTGTCCAGCCGAGCCCGCCGAGCCTGCGCAGCAGGTATCCGACGACGATGACCTCCTCCAACACGGAGTTCTGCACCGCCGAAAGGATCAGGACCGGGTACTTCCACCACACCTCGGGCAGCGACTCGGGGACGACGGTCAGATTGAACCCGGCCGCCCGCGCCACCAGGTAGAAGGCCAGGCCCGCGCTGCCAATGCCCGCCGCGACCAGCGCCCCGCGGCCCAGGTCGCTCCACGGCCTGCGGCGGTCGAAGCCGATGGCGCGCAGGCCGGTCCCCTCCCTGAGCAGCAGGTGCGCCACGAGCAGGACCGGGACGAGCGCCGTCGCGATGCCGAACAGCTGCCAGGCGAGGTCGAGCCACGGCCGCCCGGGCGCCGCCGAGCTGTTGAGGTGGGCCGCCTGGTCCTTCAGGCCGCCCGGTTTGGTCAGCGCCCCGACGAAGCTGATCAGCGAGGCGACCGCACTGGCCCCGAGCGAGAGGGCCAGCACGAGCAGCAGCTCGGAACGGACGAACCTTCGAGGGCCCCCCGCCCCCTCCTCGGGAAGGGAATCGGCCACGCGCCCCGCCTCTGCCTGCACACCTGTCTCCACTTCACTGCCCCGGGTTGATCCGGAAGACAGACCCTACGGCGCCGGGAACCCCACCGGCCAGGTGTGCACGGGCTCGCCCTGCCGCATCAGCTCGCAGTAGCGGCGCGTGGTGGCGGCCAGCGCGGCGTCGCGCCCCAGACCCGCCGCCAGCGCCCGGTGGAACGTCTCCACCTGCCAGGACGCGCCGTTCACCCGCCGCTTGCACCGCTCCTCGATGATCCCCAGGTACCGGTCCCGGTCCGCGCGCTCGACGCCCCACGCGTCGAGCCCCGCCGACGCGAGCGGCAGCAGCTCGTCCCGTACGAGCTTCACCGCCGGTACGGTCGTGCTCCCGCCGCCGCGCCCCGGGCGGGGCCAGCGCAGCTCGGCGTCGATGCCGTACCGGCACGCGGTGTCGAAGTTGGCGGCCGCGTCCGCGAACGGCATCCGCCGCCACAGCGGCCGCGCCTCCTCCGCCAGAGCCCGTACGAGCCCGTAGTAGAAGGCCGCGTTGGCCAGTACGTCGTCGACGGTCGGCCCCGCCGGCAGCACCCGGTTCTCCACCCGCAGGTGCGGTACGCCGTCGACCACCCCGTACACCGGCCGGTTCCAGCGGTAGACCGTGCCGTTGTGCAGGACGAGCTCCTGGAGGGACGGTACGGCGCCGCCGTCGAGGACCCGCAGCGGCTCCTCGTCGTCACAGATGGGCAGGAGGGCGGGGAAGTACCGCACGTTCTCCTCGAAGAGCTCGTACGCAGAGGAGACCCACCGCTCGCCGAACCACGTCCGCGGCCGTACGCCCTGCGCCTGGAGCTCGGGCGGCCGGGTGTCGGTGGCCTGCGTGAACAGCGGCGGCCGGGACTCCCGCCACAGCTCGCGCCCGAAGAGGAACGGCGCGTTGGCGCCGACGGCGATCTGCACGGCGGCGATGGCCTGCGCCGCGTTCCACACGTCCGGGAACCGCGCCGGCGTGACCTGGAGGTGCAGCTGTACGGAGGTGCAGGCGGCCTCGGGCGTGATGGAGCTGGCGGTGGAGCTGAGGTGCTCGACGCCCTCGATGTCGAGCGCGAAGTCCTCACCCCGCGCGGCCACGATCTGGTCGTTGAGCAGCATGTACCGGTCGACGTCCGACAGGTTCCCGGAGACGAGATCGCCCTCGGTGAGCGTGGGCAGGATCCCGATCATCACGATCCCGGCGTCGACCTCCTGGGCCTTGCGGTGCGCGTACCCGAGGCCGGTGCGCAGCTCCTCGGCGAGCTGATCGAAAACACGGCCGCCGAGCCGGTGCGGGGCGATGTTCACTTCCAGGTTGAACATTCCGAGTTCCGTTTGGAAATCCCGGCTCGCTATGCGCTCCAGCACCTCGGCATTCATCATCCGCGGCAGGCCGTCCGAGCCCGCCAGATTCAGCTCGATCTCCAAGCCCATCAGATTCTTGGGGCGGTCGAACCTCTTCTCGGCGAGGAGTCGCTCAAGGGCCGTAAGACACTGCTGGAGCTTGTGGCGATACCTCTGCCGATCGGACAGGTCGAACGCGCCCGCCACGACCTTCTCCCCCATCGAAGCGTCCCTCCTCGTGGGTGGCGCGCGGCGTCGGCCGCCCGCGTCACGGACGATAATGCCCAGCCGGACTGATCTGTAACGCCCCCGCCGACACCGTGTGGCGGGTAGGCTGGATAGGAAGACCGTCCGGCACATTCCGGGGGCAAGCCGCAGCGCGTGGTTACCACGGGCAAGTCCCGCTGACTTCCGATGATAAACACCGGCGAGATTCGGCCGACCGCGCCCTGAGCAGCGGCGCAGGCCGGGGCGGTGGGGTTCACGGGAAATCTACAGAAACTCCGCATAACAAAGTCCCGATCCGGGCTTGTTCGCAATATCGGCGACAGCTAGCGGAAACATCACGTGAACACGCGTCGTATAAACTCCGCGAACGAGGCAGAGAGTCGGCGCCCGGCCATGGCCCGACGGCCCCCGCACCGGCCCGCCCTCTGACCCCGTCGCCGACAGTGCCGTCCGCACCTCCCCCGCATCACCTGTCTCTTGAGTGAGAGGCGACCCAACCATGCCGCTCCATGTCTCCCAGGCACCCGCGCCCGCCCTTCGCAGTGTTCTCATGGCGCTCGGCTCCGCCGCCGTCCGTGAGGCCCACACCCCCGCTCTGCGGTCCGTCCAGGGACCGCTGAGCCCCGAACTCCCGTTGCCCGTCCACGAGTTGGACGTGCTGGACGTACGGGACCAGATCGTTCCGGCCGCCGGCGCGCCCCGCACGCGCCTGACCGGCTGGCGGTTCCTGATCCGCGGCGGCGACCGCCCCGTCGCCGCCGCGGACACGAGGCTCACCCCGGACGGGTGGGCCTTCTCGCACTTCTTCGAGGGGCCCTACCTCGCCTCGACCGAGCGCGCCCTGCACCAGGCCGAGACGATGACGACGCACTACCAGCCACGGCTGCTGTCCGTGCCGGAGCTGTACATGCTCACGCTGTGGCTGCACGGCGACCCGGACGCCGACCCGGCCACCGGCAGCCCCGCCCCGACGGACCTGCTGGTGCCGCTGGCGCCCGCGCCGCCCGGGATCGCCGCCCACCTCCCGTACCGGGTCGCGGACCTGCTGCCGGTCCTGACGCTGCGCCTCGGACCGCCGCCACTGCTGGAGTCAACCGCGTGACGCCGCGGGGTGGCCCGTACGGGCTAGCCCACTGGGGCCACCCCGAACCACCCGAAGGGACAGGGGGTTTGAGTTGAACCATCCGCACGGGTGATACGTCCTTAGGCAGTAGGAAGAGCTGCCGCGAAATCCCTGCGGACGGACGCCCGTGGGGCAACACTGGGACCGGATCGACCGACACTACGGGGGGCGGCCATGAACACCGCATCGAGCCGCAGGACAGACACCACACCGCAGCGAAAGAACCCATCCATGTGCCAGCACCAGCCACCCTGCCCGACCGCCGACTCCGCCGACCGAGAGGCGGCCCGCCTGGTGGCGCACCACCCGGAACAGGGCTGGAGCCTGCTGTGCAACGGCGTCCTCCTCTTCGAGGACACCGGTGAACTTCTGCCGGACGGCCAGATCATCGCGCCGCACCGACCGCTCGGCACCGCACAGGTCATGACGGCCGCCTGAGCCGGCCGGCGCACGGCGAAGGGCCGGTACGGAGTGATCCGTACCGGCCCTTCGTCATGACCGACGCCGTCAGTTGTCGTACTCGTCCAGCGGCGGGCACGAGCAGACCAGGTTGCGGTCGCCGAACGCGCCGTCGATCCGGCGCACCGGCGGCCAGTACTTGTCCGCGGCGGACACCCCGGCCGGGAAGACCGCCTCCTCACGGCTGTACGCGTGCGACCACTCGCCGCCCAGCGCGGCCGCGGTGTGCGGGGCGTTGCGCAGCGGGTTGTCCTCGGCGGGCCACTGGCCCGAGGCGACCTTCTCGATCTCGCCGCGGATCGCGATCATCGTGTCGCAGAACCGGTCGAGCTCGGCCAGGTCCTCGCTCTCGGTCGGCTCGATCATCAGCGTGCCGGCCACCGGGAACGACATGGTCGGCGCGTGGAAGCCGTAGTCGATCAGGCGCTTGGCGATGTCGTCGACGCTGACGCCGGTCGCCTTGGAGATCGGACGCAGGTCGACGATGCACTCGTGCGCGACGAGTCCGGCCGGGCCGGTGTACAGCACCGGGTAGTGCGGCTCCAGGCGCTTGGCGATGTAGTTGGCCGCGAGCACCGCCACCTGCGTGGCGCGCTTGAGGCCCTCGCCGCCCATGAGCCGGACGTACGCCCACGAGATCGGCAGGATGCCGGCTGAGCCCCACGGGGCGGCCGAGATCGGGCCGACGCCCGTCTCCGGGCCGGCGCCCGGCTGGAGCGGGTGGTTCGGCAGGTACGGGGCGAGGTGGGCGCGGACGCCGACCGGACCGACACCGGGACCGCCGCCGCCGTGCGGGATGCAGAAGGTCTTGTGCAGGTTGAGGTGCGAGACGTCGCCGCCGAACTCGCCCGGCTTCGCCAGCCCGACCAGCGCGTTGAGGTTGGCGCCGTCCACGTACACCTGGCCGCCGGCCTCGTGCACCTGGGCGCAGATGTCGGCGACGTGCTCCTCGAAGACGCCGTGCGTCGACGGGTAGGTGATCATCAGGACAGAGAGCTCGTCGCGGTACTGCTCGATCTTGGCGCGCAGGTCCTCGACGTCGATCTCGCCGTCGTCGGCGGTCTTGACGACGACGACCTTCATCCCGGCCATCACCGCGCTGGCGGCGTTGGTGCCGTGCGCGGACGACGGGATCAGACAGACGGTGCGCTGCGTGTCGCCGTTGGCGCGGTGGTACGCGCGCACCGCGAGCAGACCGGCGAGCTCGCCCTGCGAACCGGCGTTGGGCTGGATCGACACCTTGTCGTAGCCGGTGACCTCGGCGAGGCGCTCCTCCAGCTCACGGATGAGGGTGAGGTAGCCCTGCGCCTGGTCGGCCGGCGCGAAGGGGTGCATCTGACCGAACTCGGGCCAGGTCACCGGCTCCATCTCGGTGGTGGCGTTCAGCTTCATCGTGCAGGAGCCGAGCGGGATCATGCCCCGGTCCAGCGCGTAGTCGCGGTCGGCGAGCTTGCGCAGGTAGCGCAGCATCGCGGTCTCCGAGCGGTGCGCGTGGAAGACCGGGTGGGTGAGGTACGCGTCCGAGCGCAGCAGCGCCTCGGGCAGCGCCTCCGCGGTCTCGGCGTCCAGCGACTCGATGTCGCCGCGTACGCCGAAGGCCTCCCACACGGCGGCGAGCTGCGCGCGGCCGGTGGTCTCGTCGCAGGCGACCGAGACGTGGTCGGCGTCGACGAGGCGGAGGTTGACGCCGTTCTCGCGGGCGGCGGCGACGGCCTCGGCGGCCTTGCCCGGCACCCGGACGGTCACGGTGTCGAAGAAGCTCGAGTGGACGACCTCGACGCCGCCGGCGCGCAGCCCCTCGGCGAGGATCGTGGCGTACCGGTGCACGCGCTGGGCGATCTGCTTCAGCCCGTCGGGGCCGTGGTACACGGCGTACATGCCGGCCATGACGGCGAGCAGCACCTGCGCGGTGCAGATGTTGCTGGTGGCCTTCTCGCGGCGGATGTGCTGCTCGCGGGTCTGGAGCGCCAGGCGGTACGCCCGGTTGCCGTCGGCGTCGACGGAGACGCCGACGAGCCGGCCCGGGAGGGAGCGGGCGAAGGTGTCGCGCACGGCCATGTAGCCGGCGTGCGGACCGCCGAAGCCCATCGGCACGCCGAACCGCTGGGTGGTGCCCACGGCGATGTCGGCACCCAGCTCGCCGGGCGAGGTGAGCAGCGTCAGCGCGAGCAGGTCGGCGGCGACGGTGACGACGGCACCGAGCTCGTGGGCCCGGTCGATGACCGGCTTGATGTCCCGTACGGCACCGGAGGCGCCCGGGTACTGGATCAGCACGCCGAAGACGCCGCGCTCGGCCACCTCCGCCGGGATCCCCTCGGCGAGGTCGGCGACGACGACCTCGACACCGGTCGGCTCCGCCCGGGTCTCGATGACGGCGATGGTCTGCGGCAGGGCGTCGGCGTCGACGAGGAAGACACCGCCCTTGACCTTGCCGACGCGGCGGGCCAGCGACATGGCCTCGGCGGCGGCGGTGCCCTCGTCGAGCAGCGAGGCGCCGGAGGTGGGCAGGCCGGTCAGGTCGGCGACCATGGTCTGGAAGTTGAGCAGCGCCTCCAGGCGGCCCTGCGAGATCTCCGGCTGGTAGGGCGTGTACGCCGTGTACCAGGCGGGGTTCTCCATGACGTTGCGCAGGATGACCGGGGGCGTGAAGGTGCCGTAGTAGCCGAGCCCGATCATCGGGGCGAGCACCTGGTTGCGGTCGGCAAGCGAGCGCAGCTCGGCGAGGACCTCGGCCTCGGTGCGCGCGGCCGGCAGGCCGAGCGCCTCGGCGGTCTTGATCACATCCGGCACGGCGGCGGCGGTGAGCTCGTCGAGCGAGCCGTAGCCGACCTGCGCGAGCATCTTGGCGCGGGCCTCGGCGTCGGGGCCGATGTGCCGCTGCTCGAAGGGGATGCCCTGCTCAAGCTCGGAGAGCGGAGTACGGTTGGCGGTCATCTACGGAGGCCTCCTGGTCGTCACGACCTGCGAGGGGCACCATGGCGCGGGTGCCCGGACGGCCTCCCCCTCTGTCATCTCAACCTGAGAGCTTCACCGGGCGCCACGGGGGGCCGCCCGGCTTTCACCGTCGGTGAGAGCGGATGCCGTCCGACGCCCGCCCTGCTTTCCAGAGTGACCTCGTCCATGCGGTACCGGGTGCCTGAGAGATTCCGGGGAGGATTTGCTCCTTCGGCGCCTCCGAAAGGTTTCTCCGAAGGACTCTCCCGCATGGGGTCAACAGCCGTCTGCCAGCCTACCAGCGAGGTCCGGGCCCGATCCCTCGAGTGGCCGACGTCACCGATGTGCACTTTCGTAGTGATGTAGCGCAATTGCGAGCCGGTGCGACCTGTTGGAGGGACCGTGCAGACCGATATCGATCCGCGGAGCCTGATCGGCCGCAAGGCCTACGACCGCAACGGCCACAAGATCGGGACCGTCGACGAGGTGTACCTGGACGACGCGACGGGCGTCCCCGAGTGGGCCGCCGTCCGTACCGGCCTCTTCGGCCGCGACGCCTTCGTCCCCCTGGCCCCCAGCGACCTCGCCGACGACGGCCTGCACGTCCCCTACGACCGCGCCCTGATCAAGGACGCCCCGGACTTCGGCGTGGGCCGCCACCTCTCCCCCGAGCAGGAGCTCCAGCTCTACCACCACTACGGCCTGGAGCTCCCGTCTCCGCCGGACCCGGACCCCGACCCCGGCCTCGGCAACCTGGCCGGCCGCGACGGCTGACGCGCCTTCCGGAACCCGCGGCACCGGCGGCCGGACACGCCCGGCACGCCACGCTCCGGCATGGCGGCCCTGCAGGCCGCGGGCCCCGGGCGTCCGGCCCGCCCGGCCCGCCCGTCAGGGCGACGGCGCCCGCTCCACCGCCGCCTCCCGCGCGACCAGCGGCAGCGGGTCCGACAGCTCCAGGTCCGGGTCGTCGGTCCGGAAGGTCCGCACCCGGCCCGGGGGCGAGCCCGGCTCCTCGAACCGCACGGTCACGCGCCCCACCCCGCTGCCCTGCACCCACCCCGGCCCGTACTCCGCGTGCCGTACGTCCTGCCCGGCCAGCCACCTGCGCTCCCCGCCGGTGTCCTCCGCGGCCCCCGGTTCGCCGCCCTCGTCTCCCCCCGCTCCTGCCCTTGCGGCCGGTTCCTGCGGCTCCGGGGCCACGTCGCCCTGTGCGCCCACCGGAGCCTCCACCAGGGCGGCCTGGGCGAACAGGTCCTCCTGGGTGTAGTCCGCCAGCCCCGTCACGCCCACGCCCAGCAGCCGCACGCCGCCCGTGGTGTCCACGGACTCCAGCAGCCGGGCCGCCGCCTCCCGCACCACCGCGGGGTCGTCCGTCGGTCCGCGCAGGGTCTCGGATCTGGTCAGCGTCGAGAAGTCGTACCGGCGCACCTTGAGCACCACCGTCCGCCCGGAGCGCCCGGCGCCACGCAGCCGGCGCACGCACCGGTCGGCCAGACGCTCCACCTCCAGGCGCACCCGCACGCGGTCGTGCAGGTCCACGTCGAAGGTGTCCTCGACGGAGACGGACTTGGCGTCCCGCTCGGCCACCACGGGCCGGTCGTCGTGCCCCAGGGCCATCCGGTACAGCGAGGCCCCGTGCGCCTTGCCCAGGAGCCGTACGAGCTCGTCCTCGCCCGCCTCCGCGAGGTCGGCCACGGTCGTCATCCCGGCCCGCCGCAGGTGCTCGCCGGTGGCGGGGCCGACTCCCGGCAGGATCCGCACCGACATCGGCCCGAGCAGCTCGCGCTCGGTCCCGGGCTCGATGAGCACCAGCCCGTCGGGCTTCGCCTGCTCCGACGCGATCTTCGCCAGCATCTTGGAGCCCGCGAGGCCGACGGAGCCGGTCAGCCCCGTGACCGCCCGGATGTCCGCGCGCAGCCGCTCCCCGGTCGCCCGCGCGGTCGCCGCGTCCCGGGCCGTACCGCCCGCCTGGCCCGCCTCCAGGTCGACGAACGCCTCGTCCAGGCTCAGCGGCTCCACCAGCGGCGACAGCCGCCGCAACAGCTCCATGACCTGGTCGCTCACCGCCCGGTAGAGCGTGAAGCGCGGCACCAGGTACGCGGCGTTCGGCG
Source organism: Streptomyces sp. NPDC045998 (assembly GCF_056430285.1). Classification (NCBI taxonomy): domain Bacteria; kingdom Bacillati; phylum Actinomycetota; class Actinomycetes; order Kitasatosporales; family Streptomycetaceae; genus Streptomyces; species Streptomyces sp. NPDC045998. The sequence continues at coordinate 9,248 of NZ_JBWKLJ010000009.1, read as the reverse complement.
CCAGCCGCCGCGCCTGGGCCATCGGCATCGCCGAGTGCACCCCGAAGCGCCGCGCCTCGTACGAGGCGGTGGCGACGACCCCGCGCGGCCCGAGGCCGCCCACCACCACGGGCTTTCCGCGCAGGCTCGGCTTCGCCGCCTGCTCGGCGGCGGCGAAGAAGGCATCCATGTCCAGATGCAGAATCGTCGGCGCGGCTCTCACATCACCGATGCTGCCCTACGCCACTGACAATCGCCCGCACGCACGTGCGAGCCCGCGCGGGAGCCCGACGGCAAACGCGGCCACGCCGCCGTCACACGGCCCTGTCGCGCCTGCGCCGCGCCAGCTCGTCAGCCGGATTGTGCCCGATGAGCGTCTCGCCGGTGTCGACGCGCTCCCCGTGCAGCTGCGACAGCGCCGCCTCGACATCCCGCCACACCACGCCCACGGCGATCCCGAAGACACCCTGACCGCCCTGGAGGAGATCGACGACCTCGTCGGGCGACGAGCACTCGTACACCGTGGCGCCGTCACTCATCAGCGTCATGCGCTCCAGGTCGCGATCGCCCCGGGCGCGCAGGTGCTGGACGGCGGCGCGGATGTTCTGCAGCGCGACGCCGGTGTCCAGGAACCGTTTGACGATCTTCAGGACGACGACGTCGCGGAAGCTGTAGAGCCGCTGCGTCCCCGACCCGTACGCGGGCCGCACGCTGGGCTCGACGAGACCCGTACGGGCCCAGTAGTCGAGCTGCCGGTAGGTGATGCCGGCCGCCGCGCAGGCGGTCGGGCCCCGGTATCCGATGACGTCGGCCGTCGGATCGGCCGCCTCCTGCTGAACCACCCCGTGGACGGACGCGTTTCCGTGAAGCGGATACGGCCCGCTCTGCCCCGGACTTCGTCCGGGGATACCCCCAACCGCACCGTCGCCGCTGCTCATCACGCCGACCCTCCGTCCTTGACCTGCCATCTCGACGGTAGGCAGTCACCCGGGGTGCGTCAACGATCGCCACACTCGGCACGCCGAGTGATAATCACCCTGAGGGTGGTTTGTCGTGTCCCTCTTCCGGGAACACCTCACCGAATGCGCTGGAGGCGGGGCGCGTCACCGCTCGGAGCGGCGATACCCGGTCGACGCCGCCGCGGATCCACCGCGCCGGCGTCACCGAAAGCGGCCGGGTCACTGACTGTTGGTGCCGAAGTCCTCGGGCGAGATCTGGTCGAGGAACTCGCGGAACTTCTCCACTTCGTCCTCCTGCTCGTCCGGAATCGCGATCCCGGCGTCGTCCAGCACCCCGTCACTTCCGTAGATGGGCGTACCGGTCCGCAGGGCCAGCGCTATGGCGTCGGACGGCCTGGCGCTCACCTCGACACCGCTGGCGAAGACCAGCTCCGCGTAGAAGACCCCGTCCCGCAGATCCGTGATCCGGACTTCGGTCAGCTCCTGACCCACGGCCTCCAAAACGTCCTTGAAGAGGTCATGGGTGAGCGGTCGCGCAGGGGCCATGCCCTGCTGGGCGAAGGCGATCGCCGTCGCCTCCCCGGGACCGATCCAGATGGGGAGGTACCGGTCGCCTCCCACTTCACGCAGGAGCACGATCGGCTGGTTGGACGGCATTTCCACCCGGACACCGACAACATCGAGCTCGTTCACATTGCAACCCTAGGACGTGCTGGACCGGTTTGGGTAGTCGGGGCCCCTCCGGACCCCTCGGAGCTCAGTGCAACCGGACACCCAGAGCCGTCTGCAGCAGCGCCGCGTGAAGCCGTACGGACAGGGCCGCGAGCTCCTTCGCGGTCGCCTCCGCATGCGCTCTGGTCTGCGGATTCCGGTGCCGGCGCAGTGGCGCGACGACCTGCTCGACCAGCCCGGCCTCGCGCTCGGCTGCGGCCTTCACGGCCCTCAGATGACGCGGTTCCAGACCGAATCCGCCCAGCTCCGCGACGAGCTTGGCGATGGTCACCGCCTCGGCGTCGTACGCGCCGTCCGCCACGGGCGTGATCAGCCCGTACGACTCCCACTCGGCGAGCTCGTCCTCGCCGACGCCGGCGGCCGCGAGGAGCTCCGCACGGCCGATCCTGGCCGCCGTCGGCGTGTCGAAGTCCGGCTCCCACGGGCCGGCGTCCACGGACTCGCGCGGTCCACCGGGGGTCGGGGCGGGCAGCCGCACCTGTTCCCCGCGCTCCAGGGCGTCGAGGTGCTCGCGGATCACCTTGAGCGGCAGGTAGTGGTCCCGCTGCATGCGCAGGATCCGCGCGAGCCGCTCCACATCCGCAGGACTGAACTTCCGGTATCCGGAAGCCGTCCGCTGCGGCTCGACGAGCCCCTCCGCCTCCAGGAAACGGATCTTGGAGATGGTCACTTCGGGAAACTCTTCCCGCAGCCGGGTGAGCACCGTCCCGATGCTCACCAGCTGGTCGGCCGCCCCGGCGGTGCCGTGTCCGGCACCGCCCGTCGGTGGTCGCGGCATGCGCCTCCCCTGCCGGGTCACACGCCCCGCTGGCTCGCGTAGAAGACCAGCCGGTACTTGCCGATCTGCACCTCGTCGCCGTTGGACAGCGCCACCGAGTCGATCCGCTCGCGGTTGACGTACGTGCCGTTGAGGCTGCCGACGTCCGCGACCGTGAAGCTGCCCTCCGGCGACCTGCGGAACTCCACATGACGCCGCGACACCGTCACGTCGTCGAGGAAGATGTCGCTCTGCGGATGACGCCCCGCAGTCGTCAGGTCGGAGTCCAGCAGGAAGCGACTGCCCGAGTTCGGCCCGCGGCGCACCACCAGGAGCGCCGAACCGAGCGGCAACGCCTCCACGGCCGCCTGCGCCTCGGGCGACAGCGACGGCAGCTGCGTCTGACCGGTGGCCTCGGAGTCGTACGCCTCCAGGCCCGAGATCGAGATCGTCGACGTCGTCTCGGACGCGCGCTCCGCCGGGACACCCGGACGCAGCGGGGCGCCACAGTTGGAGCAGAACCGGCTCGCCTCGGCGTTACGGTGCCCGCACCTCGTACAAACCGGCATGGACGAGTCTCCGCCCGTACTCGAGGTCGATGGTTCCCCGAAACCTATGCGGCCGGAACCAGCAGGGTCAACAGACGCGCCCTGCCCCCCGGGAACACCGCCCGGACCGGCGACCTCATCGCGGAACAGCGGGCGCTCGCCGCCCTGCTCCTCATTCTGGGCGTGGCGCGACGCGCGGTGCTTGGCACTGCTGCCGTCCTCGCGTGCGCTCTTGCCGAACAACTTCGCAAACAACTTCACGGGCGATTCCCCTTGACCGAAACAGACCCGCCCGTGGGGCAGGACGAACCCTGACTGAACACACCTGCCGACCCGGACACCCTCACAACGTCCGTATCCTCCGGACAGTTTCCACCACGCACCATGCGGGTGATGCGCCGACCCCCCGCAACCTCATGCCCTTGTCTCGCGGCCCCCATGCACCCCCGCCTCACTGCGATGACGACCGAGCGTAGTGAGGCCGCTCCGCCGCTCGCAAGGCATCCACGACGATCTTCTCGGACCTGGTCACCGACGCGGTGGCCTGCTCCTTCTCCAGCGTCTGTACGACACCTCCCGGAATGTTCAGCGCGGGCTCCAGGTCCTGGGGCTTCCCGATGACCTTGAAGCGGTACGGTGCGCCGATCTTCCGGCCGTCCACCTCGATGTCCCCGGCCTCACCGGAGATGTACGTGTCGGCGACGACCCGGACGTCGTTGACCTGGATCGCCTCGGCGCCCGCCGCGCGCAGCTCCTGGACGGCGTCCAGCAGCATGTCCGGCTCGACCGCCCCGGCGCCGTCGTCGATGGTGAGCGTGATCCCGGGACCCTGCGCCGCCACCGTACCGGCGAGGATACCCAGCTGACGCTCCTTCTCCTGGGTCTGCTTGCGGGCCTCTTCCGCCTGGTCGGAGCTGTTCACCAGCTCGGTGCGCTGGTCCTCCAGGCGCGCCTTCTCGGCCTCCAGCCGCTGCGTCCGGTCGTCCAGCTCGTCCAGGATGCGCACCAGGTCCTCCTGGCGGGCGCCGCGGAGGGCGCTGTTGTCGCTGGTCGAGCGGACCTGGATGGCGAGACCCAGGCCGAGGACGAAGAGCAGTACGGCGACGATGAGTTGGGCGCGCGTGACGCGCGGCGGCCACAGCCCGGCCGCGAGCCGCTGCCGCCCGGTCATCTCCGGATCGGCGGGCCGGCCGGGGCCGGGCTCGGCGGCGTACGGCTGCGCCGCCGCCGGCGACGGCGGCTCCGGACCGTCCGCCTCCGGGCCCTTCACCTCGGGCGGCAGCTCCTGCGGGGGCATGGCCTGCGGAGCCGGCGGCTCCGGCCGCTGGGGCTCCGGCCGCCGCGGCTCCGGGCTCTGCGGCCCCCGGCCACCCTGCCCCGGAGTCGGCGGGGGAGCCGGCTTCTCGTGCGGAGTCGGTTCGTTCTCGCTCATCGGCCTCACGCCCGGAACACATGCCGCCGGATGGCGGCGGCGTTGGAGAAGATGCGGATGCCCAGCACCACGACCACGCCCGTGGACAGCTGCGCGCCGACGCCGAGCTTGTCGCCCAGGAACACGATCAGCGCCGCCACGACGACGTTGGAGAGGAAGGAGACGACGAAGACCTTGTCCACGAAGATGCCGTCGAGCATGGCCCGCAGCCCTCCGAAGACCGCGTCGAGCGCCGCCACGACGGCGATCGGCAGGTAGGGCTCGACGACCGCCGGCACCTCGGGCCGGATGAACAGGCCGACCACGACTCCCACGACGAGGCCCAGTACGGCGATCAAGATGTGCCCTTCCCTGTGTCGGCCGCGCCCCGCCCGGCATCCGTGCCGGCTCCGGCGGGACTCGGCTCTGCTGTGCGTACGATCAGGCTCGACGCGGCCGGCAGGCGCACCTCGCCCTGATCCGAAATGCTGGTACGGATACCGAAGTTCTCCTGCAGCGCGTGCAGGTACTGCCCGTCGGGGCTGTCCTGGAACGCGGCGCTCAGCTTCTTCCCGTCCCCCACCGCCAGCACCGTGTACGGCGGCACCAGCGGTTTGTTGTCGACCAGTATGGCGTCGCCCGCCGCGCGGATCGCCGACAGGGCGGTCAGCCGCTGCCCGTTGATCGCGACCGCCTCGGCGCCCGACTGCCACAATCCGTTGACCACGCGCTGCATGTCGCGGTCGCGCACCCGCCCGGTGTCCGCGAAACCGCTGCTCTCACGCGGCCCGTCGCCGCCCTGCTCGGATTCCTTGGCGTCGTCGACGACCAGCTTGACGCCGGGGCCGCGTACCTCCGTCGCCCCGGAGAGCAGCGCCACGAGCTCCCCCTGGTCCCCGCCGTGCTCCTGCAGCGCCTTGCGCTGCCGCTCCCCCACCTCGGTGCGGAGCGCCTCGATCCGCTCCTCGAGCTTGTCGGCCGCGGTCGTCTCCGACTCGATCCGGTCGATGAGCTCCTCGCGCTCCTTGGCGACGACCGGGGCCGAGATCTGCGCCTGCGCGGCGCCGAGCGTGACCACCGCGGCGGCCAGTACCAGCCCCGCCGCGAGCCCGAGCTTGGCCCGCAGTGTGCGCGGCAGGCCGCCGCCCTCGGCGGTGCGGCGGGCCGAGGCCTCCGCGTACCCGTCGTCGAGCGCGTGGTCCATGACATTGGTCAGCAGCGACATGGACGCGTCGGGACGCGGAGGCGGGGAACCTGTGCTCCGAACGGGGGGCTGCTGCGACATGCCGCACATCGTCGCACGTCGCGGCTGCTACCGCCGAATGGCCCCACCGGTGTGCCGGGGGGCGCCCCTGGGCACCTCCCGGCACATCCGTATCCGATCCGCGTCAGGATCCGTTCCGAGCGTCAGCGACCGGCGCTCTCCACCACGGCGGCCCACTCGTCGAGCAGTGCCTGCGCGGACGCGTCATCCGGGCCTTCGGCCCACAGATGGGTGACGGCCTCCGCCGGGTCGGGCAGCACCATCACCCACCGGCCGTCGGCCTCGACCACCCGCACGCCGTCGGTCGTGTCGACGTGCCGGTCCCCGGCCGCCTCCACGACCCGCCGCATCACGAGACCCTTGACCGCCCACGGGGTGGCCAGGTCGCGCCGCAGCACATGGGCGCGGGGTATGCGCGCGTCGATCTGGCTGAGCGTGAGTTGCGTACGGGCCACCAGCCCGATCAGCCGCACGAACGCCGCCGTACCGTCGAAGACGCTGCTGAACTCGGGCACGATGAAGCCGCCGCGCCCGTCGCCGCCGAAGATGGTCGACTCCTCGCGGCCGACGCGGGTCAGGTCGTCCGGCGACGTGGTCGTCCACTCCACCTGCGTGCCGTGGTACGCCGCGACCTGCTCGGCGATCCTCGTCGTGGTCACCGGCAGCGCGACCCGCCCGCTGCGCCGTTCGGCGGCCACCAGGTCGAGCAGGACCAGCAGGGCCCGGTCGTCCTCGATGATCCGGCCCCGCTCGTCGACCAGCGAGATGCGCTCGCCGACCGGGTCGAACCGCACACCGAAGGCCGCCCGCGCCGAGGCCACGATCTCCCCGAGCCGTACGAGCCCGGCGCGCCGGGACTCAGCCGTCTCCGTGGGCCGGGACTCGTCGAGTCCGGGGTTGATCGTCAGCGAGTCCACCTGGAGCCGTCCGAGGAGGCTCGGCAGAACGAGCCCGGCGCTGCCGTTGGAGGCGTCCACGACGACCTTGAGGCCCGCCTCGGCGATGCCCGTCGTGTCGACGTTGCGCAGCAGGGACCCGGTGTACGAGTCGAAGACGCTGGACGGGAAGGACAGGTCGCCGATCTCGCCGGGGAAGGCCCGCCGGTACTCCTGGCGCGCGTAGACGCGGTCCAGCTTCCGCTGCCCGCCCTGCGACAGGTCCGCGCCCCGCTCGTCGAAGAACATGATGTCCACGGAGTCGGGCACCCCGGGCGACGTCCGGATCATGATGCCGCCGGCGCTGCCGCGAGCCGTCTGCTCACGTGCGACGGGCAGCGGCACGTTCTCCAGGTCGCGTACGTCGATGGCGCTGGCCTGCAGCGCCGAGATCACCGCCCGCTTGAGCGCTCTCGCACCCCTGGAGTGGTCACGCGCCGTGGTGACGGTCGCGCCCTTCTTCAGGGTCGTGGCGTACGCGCCCGCGAGCCGGACCGCCAGCTCGGGCGTGATCTCCACGTTGAGGATGCCGGACACGCCGCGGGCCCCGAAGAGGTGCGCCTGTCCGCGCGACTCCCAGATGACGGACGTGTTGACGAAGGCGCCGGCCTCGATGGTCTTGAACGGATAAACCCGTACGTTGCCCTGAACGATCGATTCTTCACCGACGAGGCACTCATCACCGATGACGGCGCCGTCCTCGATGCGGGCGGCCCGCATGATGTCGGTGTTCTTGCCGATCACACAGCCCCGCAGGTTGCTGTGCTGCCCGATGTAGACGTTGTCGTGAACAACCGCCTTGTGGAGGAAGGCGCCGCTCTTCACCACCACGTTCGACCCGACGACGGTGTGCTCGCGGATCTCCACATCGGCCTCGACCTTGGCGTAGTCCCCGATGTACAGGGGCCCGTGCAGGACGGCGTCGGGGTGCACCTCGGCACCTTCGGCGACCCACACGCCGGGCGAGATCTCGAAGCCGTCGAGCTGGACGTCGACCTTGCCCTCGAGGACGTCGGCCTGGGCCTTCACATAGCTCTCGTGCGTGCCGACGTCCTCCCAGTAGCCCTCGGCGACATAGCCGTAGATCGGCTTGCCTTCCTTCATCAGCTGCGGGAAGACATCGCCGGACCAGTCGACGGGGACGTCCGGCTGGACGTAGTCGAAGACTTCCGGCTCCATGACGTAGATGCCGGTGTTCACCGTGTCCGAGAAGACCTGTCCCCAGGTGGGCTTCTCCAGGAAGCGCTCCACCTTTCCTTCCTCGTCCACGATGGTGATGCCGAATTCGAGCGGGTTCGGCACCCGGGTCAGGCACACCGTGACGAGGGCGCCCTTTTCCTTGTGGAACCTGATGAGGTCGGTCAGGTCGAAGTCGGTGAGCGCGTCACCGGAGATGACGAGGAAGGCGTCGTCCTTCAGCGCCTCCTCGGCGTTCTTGACACTCCCCGCGGTGCCGAGTGGCTTCTCCTCATTGGCATAGGTGAGCTCCATGCCGAGCTCTTCGCCGTCGCCGAAGTAGTTCTTCACGAGCGAGGCGAGGAACTGCACGGTAACAACGGTCTCAGTGAGCCCATGCCGCTTGAGCAGCCGCAGCACGTGCTCCATGATCGGCCGGTTGGCCACCGGCAGGAGTGGCTTGGGCATGCTCGAGGTCATGGGGCGAAGGCGCGTGCCTTCACCACCAGCCATCACAACGGCTTTCATGTCGGAAGCGTCCTCCTTGCAGAGACGACGGTCTAGCCGACTTCACCCATCCGGTAACTGGCCGTCTTGTCTTCGGGGCGCGCTTCGTTGCTGCGCCGCACCAGAGGGACAGGCTCAATCGGCTGTGGTATCCGCCTTGACAAGTCGGCGGACTTGGATCACATAGAGGATCCCTGCCCACCAATAGAGAGTTGTACCCCATCCGGCGAACGCCCACCCGAAAACTTCAGCGAGTGATGCAAGCCACCCGTCCCCGTCACTGAGCAGAAGGAGCGGAAACGCGTACATCAAGTTGAACGTGGCGGCCTTGCCGAGGAAGTTCACCTGCGGCGGGGGATAGCCGTGCCGGCGGAGGATTCCCACCATCACCAGCAGCATCAGCTCGCGAGCCAATAGTGCGGTCGTCAACCACAGAGGGAGGATCTCGCGCCAGGTGAGCCCGAGGAGCGTCGAAAGGATGTAGAGCCGGTCGGCGGCCGGGTCGAGCAGGCGTCCGAGGCTGCTGATCTGGTTCCATCGACGGGCGAGTTTGCCGTCGAGATAGTCGCTGACACCGCTGAGCATCAGTACGAGGAGAGCCCAGCCATCGCTATTCGGCCCGCCGAAGACGGGGCGCAGGATCAGCCACAGGAAGAGCGGTACGCCGACCAGGCGAGCCATGCTCAGGATGTTGGGGATGGTGAGCACCCGGTCCGTCTGAACGCGGGTCTCCTGTACCTCCACCCGGGGCCTCCTGGGGGAACGTGCCAACGATGCCCCCTGACTTTACCGTCAGCACGGGCGGGCCCGTACACAGGGGTGCTGGCGTTCAGCCGCTGAACGCAGAAAAGCCCCGCACCAGAAGGTGCGGGGCTTTCCCCAAAAATTGTTCGGCGGCGTCCTACTCTCCCACAGGGTCCCCCCTGCAGTACCATCGGCGCTGAAAGGCTTAGCTTCCGGGTTCGGAATGTAACCGGGCG
>NZ_JBWKLJ010000008.1:352812-397066 GCF_056430285.1 Streptomyces sp. NPDC045998 | reverse complement strand
GGTTGATAGGCCGGATATGGAAGCCCAGTAATGGGTGGAGTTGACCGGTACTAATAGGCCGAGGGCTTGTCCTCAGTTGCTCGCGTCCACTGTGTGGTTCCCGGGTTGCGAACAGTCGCACCGGTTGAACCAGTTTCACTTACTTAATTGAAGAGTGTGCTTGTTCGCTAGAACCCGATAGGGTTTCGGTGGTCATAGCGTTAGGGAAACGCCCGGTTACATTCCGAACCCGGAAGCTAAGCCTTTCAGCGCCGATGGTACTGCAGGGGGGACCCTGTGGGAGAGTAGGACGCCGCCGAACAATCTTTCAAGGACCCTTGGTCCCAGCGTGCATGCTGGGACCAAGGGTCCTTTTGTAATTGTGCGGGATTTTCCCGAAGCGTGTCGGACGGCCGACTGCGCGAGAATGACTGCGGTACCCGAATGACAGGAGCCATGCCCATGTCCACCAACTCCTCCGACGATCGTCCGGAGCGCGAGCCGCGTCGCAGGGACGGTGGCGAGCGGGGCGGCTTCCGGCGCGATGACCGCGGGCCGCGTCGTGATGACAACCGTGGCGGCGGCGGTGGCTTCCGCCGCGACGAACGACGCGATGACCGCCCGGCGTTCCGGCGGGATGACCGGCGTGACGCTCCGCGTGACGACCGTCGCGACGACCGTGACCGTGGGCCCCGTCGTACCGACGACCGGGGCGGCTTCGGGCGCCGTGACGACCGGGGCGCGGCGCGTCCTTCCGGCGGTGGTTTCCGCCGTGACGACCGACGGGATGAGCGTCGGGACGACAACCGTGGCGGTGGCGGTGGCTTCCGCCGCGACGACCGCCGTGACGACCGGGCGCCGCGGCGCGAGGACAACCGCGGTGGCGGCTTCCGTCGTGACGATCGGCGGGATGAGCGTCGGGACGACAACCGTGGCGGTGGCGGCGGTTTCCGCCGGGACGACCGGCGTGACGACCGGGCGCCGCGGCGCGAGGACAACCGCGGCGGCGGCTTCCGCCGGGATGACAACCGTGGTGGTGGCTTCCGTCGTGATGACCGCCGTGACGATCGGCCGGCGTACCAGCGCGATGACAATCGCGGTGGCGGTTTCCGTCGTGACGACCGGCGCGATGACCGACCGGCGTACCAGCGCGATGACAACCGTGGCGGTGGCTTCCGTCGTGACGACCGGCGAGACGAGCGCCCGGCGTTCCGTCGCGACGACCGCCGTGATGCTCCGCGCGACGACCGCGACCGTGGCGGGTTCCGTCGCGATGACCGGCGTGACGACAACCGTGGCGCCGGTTTCCGTCGGGACGACCGGCCGGCGTTCCCCAGGGACGACCGGGCTCCGCGGCGTGACGACCGGGACCGTGGTGGGTTCCGTCGCGATGACCGGCGCGACGACCGCGACCGTGACCGCGGCACCTTCCCGCGCGACGACCGCATGCAGCGGCGGGACGACCGGCGCGATGACCGTCGTGACGACCGGCCCGGGTTCCGGCGGGACGACCGGGCGCGTGGGCCCCGTCGGGATGACCGGCGTGACGACCGGCGTGGTGGCGGCGGTGGCGGCTACCGGGGGCGGGACGACCGCGGTGGGTTCCGGCGCGAGGACCGGGACCGGGAGCCCATCAAGCGGCTGCCCATCCCGGCGGACGTCACCGGCGACGAGATCGACAAGGACGTGCGGCAGGAGCTCATGAGCCTGCCGAAGACGCTCGCCGAGGACGTCGCCAGGAACCTCGTGATGGTCGCCAAGCTCATCGACGAGGACCCGGAGCAGGCGTACGCGTACTCGCGCATCGCGCTGCGGCTCGCCTCGCGCGTGGCCGCGGTGCGGGAGGCCGCCGGCTTCGCCGCGTACGCCACGCAGAAGTACGCCGAGGCCCTGGCCGAGTTCCGGGCGGCGCGGCGGATGACCGGCAGCGTGGAGCTGTGGCCCGTCATGGCGGACTGCGAGCGTGGGCTGGGCCGGCCGGAGCGGGCCATGGCGATGGCCGGTGAGCCCGAGGTGCAGAAGCTCGACAAGGCCGGCCAGGTCGAGATGCGGCTCGTGGCCGCCGGGGCCCGCCGGGACATGGGGCAGCTCGACGCCGCCATCGTGACCCTGCAGAGCCCCGAGCTGGCCTCGAACTCCATCCAGCCGTGGACCGCGCGCCTGCGGTACGCCTACGCCGACGCGCTGCTGGAGGCGGGCCGCGAGGACGAGGCGCGGGAGTGGTTCGCCAAGGCGCTGGAGGCCGACAAGGACGGCAGCACCGACGCCTCCGACCGGCTCGCCGAGATGGACGGCGTCGAGTTCGTCGACGCAGCCGTGACCGACGAGGACCTCGACGAGGACGCGGAGAACGACGCGGACGAGCCGGACGCCGAGGACGACGGGGACGGCGACCAGAGCGACCAGCGCTGATGACGAAAGGGCGGCACCCCATCCCGGGGTGCCGCCCTTTTTCGCGTTTCAGCCCAGTGTGAGGCTGCGGAGCACCAGGCCCGTCGCGGGCTTCGGGCCGAACGACGTCGACTTGCGGGGCATCGTGACGCCCTGGCGGGCGAGGTCGCGTACGACCTCTTCGCGTACCGGATGCATCAGGACCGCCGTGCCGCCGCCTCGACGGGCGGCGAGGGTGACGGCGGCCTCGGTGTCGTGGATGTACGCGATGTGTTCCGGCGTGTCCGGGACCCGCCAGATGTGGTCGATCAGGGTGGCGTGCAGGACCGTGGCGTCGAGCGTGCGCCATGCCTCCGGGCGGTCGGCGGGCACCGTCCGGGCCAGTAGGGCGGGGTCCGGGCGGTCGATGAGGTGAAGGCGGCCGTCGTCGCCGGTGAGGAGGAAGGCGTTGCCCTCGGCGGCGGCGGAGGCGAGGGCCTCCATGGCCGCCGGAAGCGGGGTTCCTTCGTCCAGGGTGCGTATCCGGAAGTGGGCGTCGAGGGCGGCGAGCGCGTCGGTGACGGGCAGGCGGTTCAGCAGGCGGTGGATGGCGCGGACCTGGAGAGGGTAGCGGGCCGTGTCGACGAGGAGGACCAGGCCGTAGTTCCAGGGGCCGGGGGAGGGGTGTTCCTCGCGCAGGCGCAGATAGGTCGCCCAGCGGTGGTGGCCGTCCGCGATCAGGGCCTGGTGCTGGGCGAGGTCGGCGGCGATGCGGTCCATGTCGGCCGGGTCGGTGATGGCCCACAGGCGGTGGCTGAAGCCGTCCTCCGTGGTGGTGGCGAGGAGGGGGGCGCGCAGGGTGGTGCGTTCGATGACGGCGGTCGCGCCGGTGGCACTGCCGTTGCCGCGGTAGGTGAGGAGCAGGGGCTCCAGGTTGGCGGCGGTCGTGCGCATCAGGGCCGCGCGGTCCTCGATGACGTGCGGCATCACGTCCTCGTGCGGCAGGACGACGCCCTCGGCGGGGGCGGAGAGCTCCAGGGCGCCGATGAGGCCGCGTTGGAGGAGGTCGCCCTTGCGCTGCTCGTACACGTACAGGGCGGGCTCGGTCTCCGGGGCGAGGACGCCGTCGGCGAGCCACGCGTCGAGGGTCTCGGCGGCCTGGCGGTGGCGGGCGCCGTTGGTGGCGGCCTGCGGGAGGATCAGCCGGACGATGTTGTGGGGGTCGGCCGACTCCAGGTGGTTCAGGCCGTCGGGCCGTACGACGACGTCGTACGGCGGGGAGGTCACCGCGGCGAGGCTGCCGACCCGTTGGGCGTCGTAGCGCAGCCCACGGAAGGGGAGCAGGTGCAGACCGTCGTTGGCCGCAGGACCTGTGCTGTTCATCCCAGCATCGTATGTGGGACGCGCCATGAGCGATGATCGAGGGAGTGGATTCGCAGGGAGGACGACGGACATGGCGCAGCAGCGGCACGGCGACGGCACGGACGGAACGGACGGCACGGACCGGGCGGCGCAGGCTCCGGCGGCCGGGGCGGCCCGGACGCGGCCGAGCGGAAGCGCGACCGCGCTGAGCGAGGCGTACGACACCGCGCTGCTGGACCTGGACGGGGTGGTGTACGCGGGCGGAGAGGCGATCGCGTACGCCGTCGACGCGTTGGAGGCGGCACGGGCCGGTGGCATGCACCTGGCGTACGTCACCAACAACGCGTTGCGGACCCCGGAAGCCGTGGCGGCGCACCTGACGGAGCTGGGCGTGCCGGCGGAGGCGACGGACGTGGTCACCTCCGCGCAGGCCGTCGCGCGGCTGATCGCCGAGCAGGTGCCGCAGGGGTCGCGGGTGCTGGTGATCGGCGGTGAGGGGCTGCGGGTCGCGCTGCGCGAGCGCGGGCTGGTGCCCGTGGAGTCCGCGGACGACGACCCGGCGGCGGTGGTGCAGGGGTACGGGGGGCCGGAGCTGCCGTGGGGGCGGTTCGCGGAGGCGGCGTACGCCGTCGCGCGCGGGGTTCCGTGGTTCGCGTCCAACACCGACCTCACCATCCCCGGCCCGCGGGGCATCGCGCCCGGGAACGGCGCGGCGGTGGAGGTCGTCCGCATCGCGACGGGCGCGGAGCCGCAGGTCGCCGGCAAGCCGCTGACGCCGATGCACCGCGAGACGATCCTGCGGACGGGCGCGGAGCGTCCGCTGGTGGTCGGGGACCGGCTCGACACGGACATCGAGGGCGCCGTCAACGGGGGCGTGGACTCGCTGCTCGTGCTGACCGGCGTGACCGACCCGGCGCAGCTGCTCGCGGCCGTGCCGGAGCACCGGCCGACGTACGTGGACGCGGATCTGCGAGGGCTGCTCACCGGGCAGCCCGAGGTGACGGGGTCGGCGGCGGACGGGTTCGCCTGCGGGGACTGGACCGCGTCGGTGAGCGGGGGCGGCGCGCTGGCCCTGGAGGGCGAGGGCGAGAACCTGGACGGGCTGCGGGCCCTGTGCGCGGCGGCGTGGGCGCAGGCGGGTGCGGGTGCGTGCGGGCTGGACGCCGGGAAGGCGCTGGCGCGGCTGGGGTGGTGAGGGTTCGTCAGGGGAACGATCCCTCGCGGGGCGGGCGGTCGCGTGAGCGGCCGGACGTGGGACCGGGGCTCTTCGGCGCGGCCCCGCCGTGGCCCGCCGGTCCGGGTGGTCCGGTCGGCGGCCGTTCGTTGTTCCGGTGGTCCGGTGGTCCGGTGGTCCGGTCGGCGGCCGTTCTTCGTGCCGCCGGTGGTCCGGTGGCCCGGTCGGCGGCCGTTCGTTGTTCCGGTGGCCGGTGGTCCGGCCGTCGGCCGTTCTTCGTGCCGCCGGTGGGACGGTGGTTCGGTCGGCGGCCGTTCGTTGTTCCGGTGGTCCGGGGGCCCGGTCGGCGGCCGTTCTTCGTGCCGCCGGTGGTGCGCCGGTTCCGCCGTGCGTCCCTTCCGTCTGTTTCCAGGCGTTGGTTCCGTATTCCCCTCGGCTGCCACGTCGCGGCTGTGCAGGTCAGGGGGCTGGTGGCGAAAGGAGGATAGGCTAACCTAACCGGGTGTTGGTCGAGAGTCCTTCCGAAGTGAGCGCGGAGCCGATACCCGCCGCCCAGCCGCGCAGGCGCCATTCGGTGCGTGCGCTGGGGCTGCTGGGGGCCGTCGGTGTCCTGCTGCTGGTGTGTGTCGCGAGCATCGTGATCGGTGCCAAACCGGTTCCCGTCGGGGATGTGTGGCACGGCGTGTTCCATAACTCCGGTACCGGCAACGACGTCGTCATCGCCGAGCTGCGTGTGCCGCGCACCCTGATGGGACTGCTCGTCGGTGTCGCGCTCGGGCTGTCCGGGGCCGTCATGCAGGCGCTGACCCGCAACCCGCTCGCCGAGCCGGGACTCATGGGCGTCAACGCGGGCGCCGCCGCCGCCGTCGTCACCGCCATCAGCTTCTTCGGGATCACCTCCCTGTCCGGGTACGTGTGGTTCGCGTTCGCCGGGGCGGCGCTCGTCTCCGTCGTCGTGTACGTCCTCGGCGGCAGCCGCAGCGCCACGCCCGTGCGCCTCGCGCTCGCCGGGACCGCCGCCACCTTCGCGCTGTACGGCTACGTCAACGCCGTACAGCTGCTGGATTCGGCGGCGCTGGACCGGCTGCGGTTCTGGACCGTGGGTTCGCTGGCCACCGCCGACATGGCGACCGTCGGCAAGGTCGCGCCGTTCGTCGTGGTCGGGGTCGTCCTCGCGCTGCTGATCGCGCGGCCGCTCAACGCCATGGAGATGGGCGACGACACCGCCCGCGCGCTGGGCGCGAACCTCAACCGCACGCGCGTGCTCGCGATGGTCGCGGTGACGCTGCTGTGCGGCGCCGCGACCGCCGCCTGCGGGCCCATCGTCTTCGTCGGGCTCGCGGTGCCGTATCTCGTACGGGCGCTCACCGGCCCGGACATGCGGTGGATCCTGCCGTACGCGGCCGTCCTCTCGCCGGTGCTGCTGCTCGGCGCCGACGTCATCGGGCGGGTCGTGGCCCGGCCGGCCGAGCTCCAGGTGGGCATCGTCACCGCGGTCATCGGCGGGCCCGTCTTCATCCACCTCGTACGCCGCAAGAGGATGGCCCAGCTGTGAAAGCGACACGCGTGATACGCATGCCCGGCGGGCTCTCCGTACGGGTCGAGCCGCGCGGCCTCGGCGTCGCCCTCGGCCTGCTCCTGGTGACGCTCGCGGCCGGCGTCGTCCTCATCGGCAGCGGTGACTTCCCCCTCGCCCCCGGCGACGTCGTCGCCACGCTCCTCGGCGACGGCACGGTGGTGCAGGACTTCGTCGTGTGGGACCTGCGGCTGCCGCGCGTCCTCGTGGCGGTCCTCGTCGGGGCGGGGCTCGGCCTGGGCGGCGCGGTGTTCCAGTCCCTCACCCGCAACCCGCTCGGCAGCCCCGACATGATCGGCTTCGGGCAGGGTGCGACCGTCGGCGCGCTCACCGTGATCGTGCTCTTCGACGGCGACTCCGCCGCCGTCGCGGCCGGGGCCGTCGTCGGCGGCCTGCTGACCGGCGCGGCCGTGTACCTGCTCGCCTGGAAGCGGGGCGTCCACGGATTCCGGCTCGTCCTCGTCGGCATCGGTGTGGCGGCCATGCTCACCGCCGTCATCCACTACCTGATCACCAAGGCGAACCTGGTGGACGCCACCCGCGCCACCGTCTGGATGACCGGCTCGCTGGAAGGGCGCGACTGGACCCAGTTCTGGCCGCTGCTCGCCGTGTCCTGCGTGCTGATCCCCGTGGTCCTCGCGTACGGGCGGCCGCTGCGGATGCTGGAGATGGGCGACGACGCGGCGTACGCCCTCGGCGTGAAGGTGGAGCGCACGCGCGTGGCGCTCACGGCCTCCGCCGTCCTGCTGGTCTCCGTCGCCACCGCCGCCGCCGGACCCATCACCTTCGTCGCGCTCAGCGCCCCGCAGGTCGCCCGCCGGCTCACCCGCTCGCCCGGGCCGAACCTGGGCGCCGCCATGCTCACCGGTGCCGCGCTGCTGCTGATCGCGGACTGGACCGCCACGAACGCCTTCGGGGACCGGCAGCTTCCGGTGGGCGTGGTGACCGGCGTCGTCGGCGGCGTGTACCTGCTGTGGCTGCTGGTCACGGAGCGCAGGGCAGGCCGGATATGACCCCCACGAACCACGAGAACGCCAGGAGTACGTCCATGCAGCGCCAGCACCAGCGGCTCAGCGCCGAGTCGGTCACGCTCGCCTACGAGCAGCGGACCATCGCCCGCGACCTGTCGGTCGAGATCCCGGACAACTCCTTCACGGTGATCGTCGGCCCCAACGCCTGCGGCAAGTCGACGCTGCTGCGCGCGCTGTCCCGGATGCTGAAGCCCACCGAGGGCCGTGTGCTCCTCGACGGCCAGGCCATCCACTCCATGCCCGCCAAGAAGGTCGCCCGCACGCTGGGCCTGCTGCCGCAGTCGTCCATCGCGCCCGACGGCATCACCGTCGCCGACCTCGTCGCCCGGGGCCGCTACCCGCACCAGGGGCTGCTGCGGCAGTGGTCCCCGGAGGACGAGCGGATCGTCCAGGAGTCGATGGACGCGACCGGCGTCGGCGAGCTCGGCGACCGGTACGTCGACGAGCTCTCCGGCGGCCAGCGCCAGCGCGTGTGGATCGCGATGGCGCTCGCCCAGCAGACGCCGCTGCTGCTGCTCGACGAGCCCACGACGTTCCTCGACATCCAGCACCAGATCGACGTGCTGGACCTGTGTGCCGAGCTGCACGAGACGCAGGGCCGCACCCTGGTCGCCGTCCTGCACGACCTGAACCACGCGGCGCGGTACGCCACGCACCTCATCGCCGTACGCGGCGGGGAGATCATCGCCGAGGGCCCGCCGAGCGAGATCGTCACCGCGGAGCTGGTCGAGCGGGTCTTCGGCCTGCGCTGCCAGGTCATCGAGGACCCGGAGACCGGGACTCCGCTGGTGGTGCCGGCCGCCCGCAAGGCCCGGGTGGCGCCCGCGCTACAGAAGTGAGCGCAGCCGCAGCACGTCGCGGAAGCCGGCCTCCAGCCTGACGCGGCCGGAGGCCCAGGCCCTGGCGAAGTTCAGCCCGCCGTCCACCAGCGCCACCAGGTCGTCACCGGTCATCGCCAGCCGGATCTCGGCGCGCTCCTGTGGCGGCCCTTCGACCTGGTCGCCGACCTCGATCCGGCCGCCCGCGAGGCGGCCGGTGAAGGTGACGTCGAGGTCCGTGATGTGGCAGCTGAGCGTGCGGTCGAGGGCGGTGGCGTCGCGCACCTCGCCGTTCGCCCGCGTGAGGCTGTCGGAAAGTCTGTCGAGTGCGCTGCGGCACTCCTCGATCGTGGCCATCGCCACCGACCGTACCCCAGCGCTTCGCGGTAGCGTCTGGGCATGAGCGACGTGATGCCCGAGGAGGGGGACCCGGGGACGGCCCCGGCGACGGGCCCGGTGACGCCCGCGCCGGTGGTGACGCCCGCGCCGGCGGAGGCGTACGAGCCCGACGCGCACGACTCCGGCGCGCACGACCCCGAGGCGCAGGACCCGGAGGCGTACGAGCCGGCGGCGCCCGCGCCGCTCGGCGTGGAGCGCGTGCCCACCGGCCATCCCGGGGTCGACGCCGGTCTCGAGCGGCTGGGCGACGCCGACCACCTCCCTGCGGACGGTCACCTCGAGGTGTACGAGGATGTACACAGGGGGCTGCGGGACGCGCTGACCGCGCTCGACGCGCGCCCGCCGATGCCTTCGCCGTACGAACACAGGAGCTGAACCGAACGTGGCAGGAGTCGCACGCCGCCGTCTCGACGCCGAGCTGGTACGCCGCAAGCTCGCCCGCTCGCGCGAGCACGCGAGCCAGCTGATCGCGGCGGGGCGGGTGACCGTCGGCGGCGCCACCGCCACCAAGGCCGCCACCCAGGTGGAGACCGCGGCCGCGATCGTGGTCGCCCAGGACGACACCGACCCCGACTACGTCTCGCGCGGCGGGCACAAGCTGGCCGGGGCGCTGGAGGCGTTCGTACCGCGCGGGCTGAAGGTCGAGGGACGGCGGGCGCTGGACGCCGGCGCGTCCACCGGCGGCTTCACCGACGTGCTGCTGCGCGCCGGGGCCGCGCACGTCGTCGCCGTCGACGTCGGGTACGGGCAGCTCGCCTGGTCGCTGCAGAGCGATGAACGCGTCACCGTCAAGGACCGTACGAACGTACGTGAGCTGACGCTGGACGCGATCGACGGAGAGCCGGTGGACCTGGTCGTGGGAGACCTCTCCTTCATTCCCCTGGGGCTCGTGCTGCCCGCCCTGGTGCGGGTCTGCGCGCCCGACGCCGACCTGGTGCTGATGGTGAAGCCGCAGTTCGAGGTGGGCAAGGAGCGGCTGGGCAGCGGGGGAGTGGTCCGCAGCCCGGAGCTGCGCGCGGAGGCGGTGCGGGGCGTGGCGCGCCACGCCGCCGAACTGGGGCTCGGTGTGCTGGGCGTGACGGCGAGCCCGCTGCCCGGGCCGTCCGGCAACGTCGAGTACTTTCTGTGGCTGCGGGCGGGGGCGCCCGCCCTGGATCCGGCGGATGTGGACCGGGCTGTGGCGGAGGGACCTCGGTGACATCGACGACAGCGGCACCGCAAGCGACGACCGGACGGACCGTCTTCCTGCTCGCGCACACCGGCCGGCCGGCTGCGGTGCGCAGCGCCGAGCTGGTCGTCCTCGGGCTGCTGCGCAGCGGCATCGGCGTACGCGTCCTGGCGGCGGAGGCGGCGGACCTGCCGCTGCCACCGACGGTGGAGACCGTCCCCGAGGCGACACCCGGCGTGCTCGACGGCTGCGAGCTGCTGATCGTGCTCGGCGGTGACGGGACGCTGCTGCGCGGCGCCGAGTTCGCGCGCGCCTCCGGCGTGCCGATGCTCGGCGTCAACCTGGGGCGGGTCGGCTTCCTCGCCGAGGCCGAGCGCGACGACCTCGACAAGGTCGTGGACCGGGTGGTGACACGGGCGTACGAGGTCGAGGAGCGCATGACCCTCGACGTCGCCGTGTACGAGAACGGCGACGTGCTGCACACCGACTGGGCGCTCAACGAGGCCGCCGTCCAGAAGGTGTCGGCCGAGCGCATGCTGGAGGTCGTCCTCGCGATCGACGGGCGGCCGGTGACCGGGTTCGGCTGCGACGGCGTGATCTGCGCGACGCCGACCGGCTCGACTGCGTACGCCTTCTCTGCGGGTGGGCCGGTGATCTGGCCCGAGGTGGAGGCGCTGCTGATGGTGCCGATCGGGGCGCACGCGCTCTTCGCCAAGCCGCTGGTGACCACGCCCGACTCGGTGCTCGCGGTGGAGGTCGAGCCGCACACGCCGCACGGCGTGCTGTGGTGCGACGGGCGCCGCACCGTCGAACTGCCCGCCGGCGCGCGGGTGGAGGTCCGCCGGGGCGCCGTGCCCGTACGGCTGGCGCGGCTGCACCACGCGTCGTTCACCGACCGGCTGGTGGCGAAGTTCGCCCTGCCGGTGTCGGGGTGGCGGGGGGCGCCGCACTAGCGCCTGATCCGGAAGACGGGTCCCAGGGGGCGGCGGCCCTGTCCGGGGCCTGCTCCGGGCCCGTGCCGGATGTCCCGGAGATCGCGGCTCCCGGCTGCGCGGAGGCGTGCCACCGGGGCGGCGGCGGGACTGCCTCGGGCGGGTGTGCGCCGCGCGAGGGCGATGGCGCAGACTTTCGGGCGGGCGCGGTCGTACGAGCGAAGTGAGGATCCGATGGCGAAGGTCGCCGTGGTGGGCGTGGGCATCATGGGCGGGGGCATGGCCGAGAACCTGCTCCGGCACGGGCACGAGGTGGTGGTGTGGAACCGCAGCCCCCGGCGCGTCGAAGGACTCGCCGCCGCCGGCGCGGTGATCGCCGCCACCCCGGCCGAGGCCGCCGCCCGGGCCGACGTCGTCTTCGAGGTGACGGCCGACGACGCCTCGTCCCGGCAGGTGTGGCAGGGGCCGGACGGCATCCTGGCGGGAGCGCGGGAGGACGCGGTGCTCGTCGCCTCGGCGACGCTCTCCGTGGGCTGGGTGGAGGAGTTGGCCGCCGTGTGCGAGCGGCAGGGCGCGGTCTTCTTCGACATGCCGCTGACGGGCGGGGCCGCCGGCGCCAGGACCGGGAACCTGGTGCTGCTCGCCGGAGGGGACGCCTCCCGGCTCCCCGGGCTGCAGGAGGTGTTCGACGCCATCGCCAAGGAGGTCAAGCACTTCGGCCCGGCCGGTGCGGGCACCCGCTTCAAGCTGGTCCTCAACGCCCTCCAGGCCGTCCACCTCGCCGGACTGGGCGAGGCCCTGCGTCTGGCGGAGGCGGTGGGCCTCGACCCGCTCCAGGTCGGGCCCGCGCTGGTGGAGCGCCCCGGCGGTGTGGTCACCCGGCTCGCCTGGGACAGCTACCTCAGCCCGCCGGAGCCCGCCAACTTCCAGGTGGAGTGGGCCCACAAGGACCTCACCTACGCCGCCCGCATGGCCGGGGAAGCCGGTGAGGACCGGCACCCGCTCCTCGACGGCGTGCTGGCGCAGTTCGACGCCGCGCTCGCCGCGGGCCGCGGACAGCGCGACTGGAGCGCGGTCAACCCGGTGCACTCCGGTGGCGCCGCCGGCCCCCGCCACTCCGTGGAGTGACATCCGGGGAGCACGTGGGTTGACCGGGGCCCGGATGACGCGGGCGCGACCTGCGGGATCGGCGACGCGGGGCGGGGGCCGTCGCACTCCGGGCTCCGGACCTCGTAAGGTCTTCTCCGTGCTGGAGGAGATGCGGATACGGTCGCTCGGAGTCATCGACGACGCGGTGGTCGAGCTGTCACCCGGTTTCACCGCGGTGACCGGCGAGACCGGTGCGGGCAAGACCATGGTGGTGACGAGCCTCGGGCTGCTGCTCGGCGGGCGCGCCGACCCGGCCCTGGTGCGGATCGGCTCGCCGTCGGCCGTCGTCGAGGGCCGGATCAGCGTGGCGCCGGGCGACGCCGCGGCGGTACGGGCCGAGGAGGCGGGCGCCGAGCTCGACGACGGCACCCTCATCGTCAGCCGCACCATCTCGGCGGAGGGCCGCTCGCGGGCGCACCTGGGCGGGCGCTCCGTGCCCGTCGGCGTCCTCGCCGAGCTCGCCGACGACCTCGTCGCCGTACACGGCCAGACCGACCAGCAGGGCCTGCTCAAGCCGGCCCGGCAGCGGGGCGCGCTCGACCGGTACGCGGGGGAGGCGGTCGCCGGGCCGCTCGCCACGTACAGCGCTGCGTACCGGCGGCTGCGGGCCGTCTCCGCCGAGCTGGAGGAGCTGACCACGCGGGCGCGGGAGCGGGCCCAGGAGGCCGATCTGCTGCGCTTCGGGCTCGCCGAGATCGAGGCGGTCGAGCCCCGCGCCGGTGAGGACGCCGAGCTGGCCGCCGAGGCCGAGCGGCTCGGCCACGCCGAGGCCCTCGCGTCCGCCGCCGCGCTCGCGCACGGCGCGCTCGCCGGCAACCCGGAGGACCCGGAGGCGGTCGACGCGACCACCCTCGTCGCGGGCGCGGGCCGGGCCCTGGAGGCCGTACGGTCGCACGACCCCGCGCTGGCGGCGCTCGCCGACCGGATCGGCGAGATCTCGATCCTCCTCGCGGACGTGGCGGGCGAGCTCGCCGGATACGCCGACAACCTGGACGCCGACCCGCGGCGGCTGGCCGCCGTCGAGGAGCGGCGGGCCGCGCTCACCTCGCTCACCCGCAAGTACGGCGAGAACATCGACGCCGTACTGGCGTGGGCGGAGGACGGTGTCGCCCGGCTCACCGAACTGGACGGCGACGACGACCGGATCGGCGAGCTGACGGCCGAGCGGGACGCCCTGCGCGACGAGCTCTCCGGGCTGGCGCAGGCGCTCACGGACGCGCGCACCGAGGCGGCGGCGCGGTTCGCCGACGCGGTCACGGCGGAGCTGGCGTCGCTCGCCATGCCGCACGCGCGGGTGTCCTTCGCCATCCGGCAGACCGAGGATCCGGAGGGCGTGGAGGTCAACGGCCGGACGGTGGCGTACGGGCCGCACGGCGCCGACGAGGTCGAGCTGCTGCTCGCCCCGCACCCGGGCGCGCCGCCCCGGCCGATCGCCAAGGGCGCCTCGGGCGGTGAGCTCTCGCGCGTGATGCTCGCGGTCGAGGTGGTCTTCGCCGGCACGGACCCGGTGCCGACGTACCTCTTCGACGAGGTCGACGCGGGCGTCGGCGGTAAGGCGGCGGTGGAGATCGGGCGGCGGCTGGCCAAGCTCGCCAAGTCGGCGCAGGTCGTGGTCGTCACGCACCTGCCGCAGGTGGCGGCCTTCGCCGACCGCCAGCTGCTGGTCGAGAAGACCAACGACGGCTCCGTGACCCGCTCCGGCGTCACCGTCCTGGAGGGCGAGGACCGGGTGCGGGAGCTGTCGCGGATGCTGGCCGGCCAGGAGGACTCCGAGACGGCGCGGGCGCACGCGGAGGAGCTGCTGGCGGCGGCACGGGTGGACGGCTGAGCGGCGCCCGGCGGGGCCTGCGGGTCCCGCCGGGCCCGCCCGGCCTCCTGCCGCGCCGACGACAGGTGCTTCCTTGAACTGAACCGCGTCATGGTGGGTCCTCCTCACGGACCGATCGGTACGTTACAGAGAGTGACAGACGCCACTGACAACGGGCCCTGGCCGGGTCCTAGGCTGGCACTCATGATCGAGAACTTGCGCAGGAGCGCCGTCGCGTTCGGGCTCGCCGCCGGGGCCACCCGTGCCGTCTACGCCGGGCTGCGGCGCCGCCGGGGCGGCGACCGGCGGTGGGAGCGGACCAACTACGCCGGACGGGCCGTCGATCTGTACGCCGGGCCCGCGGTGGCCGTGGGCGCCGCCCTCGGCGCGCTGCCCGCCCCCACGCGCGCCGCCGCCGCGCCGGCCGTTCTCGCGGCCGGGGTCTGCGGCGCGTACGACGACCACAACGGCGACCACCGGCGCGGCTTCCGCGCCCACCTCGGGGCCCTGCGGGACGGGGAGGTCACCAGCGGCGCCGTCAAACTCTTCGGGATCGGGGCCGCCGGGCTCGCCGCGGGCGCACTGCTCAAGGCGCGGCCCGTCGACAAGGTCCTCGCGGGCGTGGTCATCGCCGGTACCGCGCACCTCGTCAACCTCATCGACGTACGCCCCGGGCGGGCCGCCCTCGCCGTGCTCACGCTCAGTACGCCGGGGCTGCTGCGCGGGCCCGAACCGCTCGCCCTCGCGTCCATGGGGGCCGCCGCGGCCATCGTCGGCGACGACCTGGGGGAGCGCACCATGCTCGGCGACGCGGGCGCCCACGCGCTGGGCGCGACGCTCGGCACCGCGATCGCCGCCGCCAACGGCCGGGTGGGGCTGGTGATCCACGCGGCCGGAGTCGTCGCGGCGGCGGTCTACGGGGACCAAGTCAGCCGACGTATCGCAGGTTCACCCATGTGAGTGATACGGGCTGCGGGGTTACGCCACCGGACACGGGAACGGGGCCTCGCTGGTGCCGGAACGCGCGTACGGACTGGCATTCTTGGGCGCGTGACACAGCTGCGTACGGTCCAAGTGCTCGGCGGCGGCAGCGCGGGCAGCAGCGCTCATGTCAGATCACTGGCCGCCGGGCTGGTGGCGAGGGGCGTGCGGGTGACCGTGTGCGCCCCGGCCGAACTCGACCACGACTACGACTACCTCGGCACCGGCGCGCACTTCGTGCCCGTGCCGCGGCGCAGTGACCCCCTCGCCATCGCGGTGCTGCGCGCCGCGTGCGCCGGCGCGGACGTGGTGCACGCGCACGGCGTGCACGCCGGAGTGCGGGCGGCGCTGGCGCTCGGCTCGCAGGCCCAGCAGCGCCGCGGCGTGCCGCTCGTCGTCACTTGGCACACGCGTACGCTCGCGGACGGACCCGCCCGGGCGAGGCTGCTCCGGCTGATGGAGCGCAAGGCCGTGCGAGCGGCGGCCGTCGTGCTCGGTACGTCGTCCGAGCTGGTGGACCGCGCGCGGCGGCGGGGCGCCCGCGACGCCCGCCTCGGTCCCGTTTCGATCCCCGCGCCCCGGCGCGGCTCCGACGCCGTGGACGGCAAGGCCCGCGCGGACCTCGGCGCGATGGACCGGCCGCTGCTCATGGCGGTCGGCGCGCTCGAAGCCCACCGGGGCTACGGCACCCTGCTGGACGCGTCCCGGCTGTGGCTGCGCCACGACCCCGTGCCGCTGGTCGCCGTCGCCGGCGAGGGGCGGCAGCGGGGCGCGCTGCAGCGGCGCATCGACACCGACGGCCTGCCGGTACGGCTGCTCGGGCGCCGCGACGACGTCACGTCCCTGCTCGCCGCCGCGGACGTGGCGCTCCTCCCCAGCCGCTGGGAGGCCCGCGCCCCGCTGGCCCAGGAGGCCCTGCGCCTCGGCGTCCCGCTGGTCGCGACGGCGGTGGGCGGAGTGCCGGAACTCGTTGGCGACGCGGCGGTCCTGGTGCCGTACGGGGACGCGGGCGCGCTGGCCGAGGCGGTGTCGGGGCTCCTCGCCGACCCGGTGCGGCGGGCGGAGCTGGCGGCGGCGGGGCGGGTGCAGGCGGGGACGTGGCCGACGGAGGACGAGACGGTGGTGCAGGTGCTGAGCGTGTACGACGAGCTGTGCGCGGGTTCATGAATACGTAGAGAGCGCCCCTAGAGCCCCTGACGAGGGCGCGCGCCCCCGCTGTGCGCCCCTGCCCTGTGCGCCGCGGGCGGGCGGGGCGAGGGCGGTCCGCACCGGCGGGACGGGCAGGACCGAGGACCGCGTGGGGATACGCCCTCCCCCAGGGGGCACATGGCAGGCACCAATCCATGCGGTGCGGACTGCCGCACGCGGGAAGACTGCCGGCGCCTCGGCGGAAGGGACGACATGGGCACGGTCGTGCATGTGCCGCAGACGCGGGACATGGTCGGGGAGGAGCTCTCCGGTGACGAGGCGTTCACCGCGCTGCGACACTACGGAGGACGCGAGCTGTTCCTCGACGCCTTCGTTCGTTTCCGGTACGCGGACGGCTTCAGCTTCGCCCGTTCCCTGGGGTACCAGGTCGTTCTCGGCATCGTGCCGTTCACCATCGCCCTGGTGGGAGTGGCCACGACCATGCACACGGAGGGCCTCGGGCAGGCCATCGAACTGGCGTTGGCGAGGATCGTGCCGGGAAGCAGTGCGGACCTGGTCCGGCAGGCCCTGAGCGACACCCGGCGCAGCGCCGGGGCGGACATCGCGGGCGCCGTCGCCATGTGGCTGGGGCTCGGTTTCGCCATCCTCAACCTCGCCTCCGCCATGGGGCAGATCGAGCGTGGCTGCAACCGGATCTACGGCATCGAACGCGATCGCCCCTTCCTCGCCAAGTACGGCCGGGGTGTGCTGCTGGCCGTGTGCGCGGGGCTCCCCCTGGGCGGCGGCTTCCTGGCCATCGTCGCCGGCCGGGACATCGGCGAGTCGGTGGTCCAGGCGTTGCACTGGTCCCCGTCGCTGCTCGACTGGTGGCGGCCACTGCACATTCCGGTCGGGGTACTGCTCGCGGCGCTGGCCTCGGCCGTGATCTTCCGCTGGGCACCCCGCCGCGACCAGCCCGGCTACACCTGGCTCGTCTTCGGTTCGGGTGTCCACCTGCTGCTCTGGGTCGTTGCCACCTGGCTGCTCGCCCTCTACATCGGCAGGAGCGGCTCGTTCGGCGCCGTGTACGGCCCCCTCACGGCTTTCGTCGCGCTGCTGCTGTGGGCCAACGTGACCGGCATCGCCCTCTTCCTCGGTATCGCCTTCGCCGCTCAGCTCGAAGCCGCCAGGGCGGGCATCAAGGAGCCGGTCCACCCGGACCCGGGACCCGGCGCCTGACGGTACGCGGCGACTCGGCCGGGCCCCCGCCGGAGGCGCGGGACTCCCCCCGCCCTCGGGAGATGCCGCGCCGGGC
Organism: Streptomyces sp. NPDC045998; assembly: GCF_056430285.1. Taxonomy (NCBI): domain Bacteria; kingdom Bacillati; phylum Actinomycetota; class Actinomycetes; order Kitasatosporales; family Streptomycetaceae; genus Streptomyces; species Streptomyces sp. NPDC045998. The sequence goes on along the minus strand of NZ_JBWKLJ010000008.1, from coordinate 379,877 downwards.
CCGCATCAGGAGGTGTGCCGCCGGGCCCGCAGGGCCAGGGAGAGGGCCAGGACCGTCTGGGGGTCGTCGAGGTCCGTGCCCAGGAGGTCGCCTATGCGGGCCAGGCGGTTGTAGAGGGTCTGGCGGTTGAGGTGGAGTTCGCGGGCCGTCTCCGCCTTGCGGCCCGCGTGGGCCAGGTACGTCTCCAGGGTGGGCAGCAGGGGCGGGCGGGAGGTGCGGTCGTGGTCGCGGAGGGGGCCGATCGCGCGGTCCACGAAGGCGGCCAGGGCTGCGCCCTCGCCGTGGTGGCTCAGGCGCCACAGGAGCAGGTCGATGTCGAGGCGCCGCGCGTCGTACCAGGGGCGGTCCGGGAGGCCCTGCGCGGCCGTCGCGGTCTCGGCGGCGTGGCGCAGGCCCGCCGAGGCCGCGGCCCAGTTGCCCGGGACGCCCACCACGACGACCGGCGCCCCGGCGCCCGTGGGTTCGAGGCCCGCGCGGGAGACGCCCGCCCGCAGCGCGGCCGCCACGCGGTCGGCGACCGCCGTGCGCTCGGACTCCGTGCGCAGGCCCAGCAGCAGCGGCACCCGGCCCTCGACCGGGCGGACGCCCAGCAGTACGGGGACGCCCACCGCGCCCAGCTCCTCCAGGACGGCCCGGGTCAGCAGGGACCAGTTCCCGGCGGGCGGCGACGCCGAGGCCAGGCGCATGACGACCGGCAGCAGGGGGCCGTCGCCCGGCTTGAAGCCGAGCACCCGGGCCTGCGCCGGCGCCTCCTCGGCGGGGATCCGGCCCTCCGCGAGGTCCGTCAGGAAGTCGCCCCGGCCCCGCGCCGCGAGCTCCTCCTCCTGCCGGGCCTGCATCAGCACCACCGCCAGGATGCCCGCCGCGCGCTCGGCCGCCATGCGGTGCACGGGGGACAGCACCCCCGAGACGGACAGGATCACCAGCCGGGCCCGGACGGCCGCCGCGCCCGGGCCGCCGCCCGGCACGTCCACCAGCACCGCGCCCGCCGGCGGCTCCGCCTCCCGCGCCGCCCGCTGGCCGCGCAGCCCGTCCCACACCTGCAGCGGATCGGCGCACGAAGGGCCGGACTCGGTCCCGGCGGCGTACAGCAACTGCCCGTCCGCCGTCTCCAGGAAGACCGGGTTGGCGGCGAAGTCGGCCAGGATGGAGAGCACCTGCGGCACCCCGCCCCCGCCCAGCAGCGCCTCCGTGCACCGCCGGTGCACCTCCTCGGCCTGCCGCAGCATCGCGTAGTGGCCGTTGACGATCTCGGTGTGGACCTCCTCCGTGACGGAGACGAAGGGCACCTCCCGGTGCAGCTGCACCAGCGGCAGGCCCGCCGCCCGGGCCGTCTCCACGATCGTCGCCGGCAGTCGCGAGAACCTCGGCCCCAGCTCCACCACCAGCGCCGCGATGCCCCGCTCCGCCAGCCGCCGCACGAACGCGCGCTGCTCGGCCGGGCGCGTACCCAGGCCGAGGCCCGTCGTGAGCAGCAGCTCGCCGCCCTTCAGCAGCGACGCGATGTTCGGCACCTCACCGGCGTGCACCCAGCGCACCGTGCGGTGCAGCCGTTCCGCGCCCGCCACCACCTCCGGCAGGCCACCGCGCAGACCGGGCAGCTCCAGCGCGCGCCGCACGGTGATCCCGCCACCGTGATCGCCCCGGCTGCCCTGACCATCCATCGAGCTCATGCAGCCGGACGCTACCGGCCCCGCCGCCGCGCCGACATCACGCGCCGGTGACGACCTGCCGCACCCCTCGACAAGTCGTCGCCCCGGCACGGCATTTGTATGACCGCATGTCGCTTGTGGCGTACGTCACGTTGGAGGAGGGTCTCCCGGCATGGCAGAGAACCACACCCCCGAAGCGCACCAGGTGCAACGGCTCAAGGCGAACTCCGTCGGACTGGTCGGCGTCGTCTTCATGGCGGTCGCCACCGCCGCACCGATCACCGCGATGACCGGAAACCTCCCCATCGCGGTCGGCTTCGGCAACGGCACCGGCGCCCCGGCCGGTTACCTCTTCGCGACGCTCGTCCTGACCGTCTTCTCCGTCGGGTACGTCGCCATGGCGAAGCGGATCACCGCGGCCGGCGCCTTCTACGGCTACATCTCGCACGGCCTCGGCCGGATCGCCGGCATGGCCTCCGGCATGCTGGCCGTCCTCGCGTACATCGTCTTCGAGGCGTCCATCGTCGGCGTCTTCGCCTACTTCACCAAGACGACCGTCGCCGACCAACTGGGCGTGGACCTCCCGTGGATCCTGTACGCGGCCGGGATGCTCGCGGTCACCGCCGTCCTCGCGTACTTCGACATCAACCTCACCGCCAAGGCGCTCGGGGTGATGCTCGTCGCAGAGATCGCCGTCCTGTTCGCCGTCGCCACGGCGGTGCTCCTCGCGGGCGGCGGCCCCGACGGCATACCCACCGAGCCCATCAACCCGGCCAACGCCTTCACCGGCACCTCCGCCGGACTCGGCCTCTTCTTCGCCTTCTGGTCCTGGGTCGGCTTCGAATCCACGGCGATGTACGGCGAGGAGTCCCGCGACCCCAAGCGGGTCATCCCCCGCGCCACGCTCGTCTCCGTCATCGGCGTCGGCCTCTTCTACATCTACGTGTCCTGGATGACCATCGCGGGCAACGGCCTCAAGGGCGCCGTCGAGGTCTCCGCCTCCGCCACCCCGCTCGACCTGTTCTTCCACCCCACCCAGGCGTACATCGGCGCCTGGGCCGTCGACGCCTTCCAGTGGCTGCTGCTCACCGGCTCCTTCGCCTGCGGCATGGCCTTCCACCAGTGCGCCTCGCGCTACCTGTACGCCATCGGCCGTGAGGGCTTCCTCCACCCCGCCCTCGGCCGTACGCACGCCAAGCACGGCTCGCCGTACATCGCCTCGTACGTCCAGAGCGCCATCGCCGTCGCGCTCGTGGGCGCCTTCTGGCTCACCGGCCAGGACCCGTACATCCACCTCTACACCCTGCTCGCGATCCTCGGCACGATGGCGATCCTCATCGTCCAGACCCTCTGCTCCTTCGCCGTCATCGGCTACTTCCGCAAGAACCACCCCGAGGACCGGCACTGGTTCAAGACCTTCACCGCGCCCCTCCTCGGCGGCATCGGCATGACGGCGGTCGTCGTGCTGCTGGTACTCAACATGGAGACCGCCGCCGGCCTCGCCGCCGACTCCGTCTTCTTCACCCTCATCCCGTGGATCGTCGGCCTCGTCTTCTTCGGCGGCCTCGGTCTCGGCTGCTACCTGCGGGCCAAGCAGCCCCGGCGCTACGAGATCATCGGCCGGATCGTCCTCGAGGACGCGGCCGAGCGCGACGACGAAGACCAGCAGCACGGCGACGAACAGCACGACGGCCGGCCCGCCGCCACCGTCTGAGCCCCCGCCACCGTCTGAGCCCGCGCCACCCCCGCTACCCGCCACCCCCCGCCGTCCGAGTCACCCCGCCACCGTCCGGGCGGATCCCCCCTCCGAGGAGCCCCCATGTCCCGTACGCCCCTGATGCGCGCCCTGCGCGACATCGCCGCCCACCGCGCCGCCGCCGAGCGGCTCGACATGCCCGTCGCCGAAGTCCGCGGCTCCACCCGCCGCCAACTGCTCCAGCGCGCCGCCGCCCTCGGCCTCGCGGCGGGTGTCGGCACCGCCGTGGCCGCCAAGCCGACGCAGGCGCACGCCGCGACCACGGCCGCGACCGCGCCCCGCATCGCCGTCGTCGGCGCCGGCATCGCCGGCCTCACCGCCGCCCTCACCCTCCGCGACGCGGGCCTCAACTGCACGCTCTACGAAGCCAACCCCACCCGCGTCGGCGGCCGCATGTGGACGCAGCGCGACCACTGGGCGTACGGCCAGATCTCCGAGATCGGCGGCGAGCTGATCGACACCAGCCACAAGAAGATCCAGGAGCTCTGCCGCCGCTTCGGCCTGCCCCTGGAGGACTTCCTCGGCGGCGGCCCCACCGGCGCCGAGGAGGTGCTGTGGTTCAACGGCACCTACTACCCGCGCCACCAGGCCGACGAGGACTTCAAGGCGGTCTACCAGCAGCTCCACCGGGACCTTCAGGAAGCCGGCGAGGTGAAGTGGAACCAGACCACTCCGCACGGCACCGCCCTGGACAACATGTCGATATACGACTGGATCGAGAGCCGCGTCCCCGGCGGGCACTCCTCACCGCTCGGCCGCTTCATCGACGTCGCCTACAACGTCGAGTACGGCGCCGAGACCACCGAACAGTCGTCCCTCGCGCTCGTCCTGCTGATGGGCTACCAGACCAACCCGGGCAACTTCAACGTCTGGGGCCTGTCCAACGAGCGCTACCACATCACCGGCGGCAACGACCAACTCCCGCGCGCCATCGCCGCCTCACTGCCCTCCGGCACCCTGCGCATGGGCTGGTCGCTGACGGCCGTACGCGCCAACGCCGACGGCACCCAGACCCTCACCTTCACCGAGGGCGGCACCACCCGCACGGTCACCGCCGACCACACCGTCCTGTGCGTGCCGCTCCCGGTCCTGCAGCGGCTCGACACCACCCAGGCGGGCTTCGACCCGCGCATGCGGGACCTGCTGCGCGACGCGCGCATGGGCCACTGCACCAAGCTCAACATGCAGTTCGGCACCCGCCCCTGGCGCGGCACCGGGCCCTGGCCGGGCGTCTCCGCGGGCGACTGCTTCACCGACACCGACGTCCAGCAGACCTGGGACACCACCAAGATCCAGCCGGGCACGGGCGGCATCCTCATCCAGTACGCCGGCGGCACCCTCGCCAGGACCCTCACCCCGGCCGGGCCGTTCTCCACCGAGTCCGACCCGTACGTCCGCGACCTCGTCGCCCGCCGCCTGCGCGGCATCGACGCCTTCTTCCCCGGCACCTCCAAGGCGTGGACGGGCCGCGCCCAGCTCTCCGCCTGGCACCGCAACCCGTACACGCTCGGCGCCTACTCGATGTGGCCCGTCGGCTACCTGCACCGGTACGCGGGCTACGAGGGCACCCCCCAGGGCCCCGGCGGCCGCATCCACATCGGCGGCGAGCACTGCTCCTACGACTTCCAGGGCTTCATGGAAGGCGGCGCGACCGAGGGTGAGCGCGCCGCCCGCGAGGTGATCGCCGCCTGTTAGCCGCCGACCGGCCGCCGGGCGCCGTACGTCAACCGCCGTACGCGCCCGAGGCCGTCAGCCGCAGTGCCGTGTCGATCAGCGGCACGTGGCTGAAGGCCTGCGGGAAGTTGCCGACCTGGCGCTGCAGGCGCGGATCCCACTCCTCCGCCAGCAGCCCCAGGTCGTTCCGCAGCGCCAGCAGCTTCTCGAAGAGCCGGCGCGCCTCGTCGACCCGCCCGATCATCGCCAGGTCGTCGGCCATCCAGAACGAGCACGCCAGGAACGCGCCCTCGTCGCCGGGCAGGCCGTCCACGCCCTCCTCCGCGCCCTCGGTCGGGTAGCGCAGGATGAAGCCGTCCTCCGTGGACAGCTCCCGCTGGATCGCCTCGATGGTGCCGATGACGCGCTTGTCGTCCGGCGGCAGGAAGCCCATCTGCGGGATCAGCAGCAGCGAGGCGTCCAGCTCCTTCGAGCCGTACGACTGCGTGAAGGTGTTGCGCTCCGGGTCGTAGCCCTTCTCGCACACGTCCCGGTGGATCTCGTCGCGCAGCGCGCGCCACCGCTCCAGCGGCCCGTCCGCGTCACCCGACTCGATCAGCTTGATCGTCCGGTCCACCGCGACCCACGCCATGACCTTGGAGTGCGTGAAGTGGCGGCGCGGCCCGCGCACCTCCCAGATGCCCTCGTCGGGCTGGTCCCAGTGGTCCTCCAGGTAGCGGATCAGCTTCAGCTGGAGCAGCGAGGCGTAGTCGTTGCGCGCCAGGCCCGTCATGTGCGCCAGGTGCAGCGCCTCGGTGACCTCGCCGTACACGTCCAGCTGGAGCTGCGCCGCCGCGCCGTTGCCGACCCGGACCGGGGCGGAGTTCTCGTACCCCGGCAGCCAGTCCAGCTCGGCCTCGCCGAGCTCGCGCTCACCGGCGATGCCGTACATGATCTGCAGGTTCTCCGGGTCGCCGGCGACCGCGCGCAGCAGCCACTCGCGCCAGGCACGGGCCTCCTCGCGGTAGCCGGTGCGCAGCAGCGAGGAGAGGGTGATCGCGGCGTCCCGCAGCCAGGTGTAGCGGTAGTCCCAGTTCCGCACGCCGCCGATGTCCTCGGGCAGCGAGGTGGTCGGCGCGGCGACGATGCCGCCCGTCGGGGCGTACGTCAGCGCCTTCAGCGTGATCAGCGAGCGGACCACGGCCTCGCGGTAGGGGCCCCGGTAGGTGCAGTGCTCGACCCACTCGCGCCAGAACGCGGAGGTCGTCTCCAGCGCGCCCATCGGGTCCGCCAGCGGCGGCGGCGCGTGGTGCGAGGGCTGCCAGCTGATGGTGAAGGCGACCCGGTCGCCCTCCTTGATCGTGAAGTCCGAGTACGTGGTGAGGTCCTCGCCGTGGGTCTCCACCTCGGTGTCGAGCCAGATGGAGTCGGGACCGGCGACGGCGACGGTCCGGCCGTCCACCTGGTGCACCCACGGCACCACCCGCCCGTAGCTGAACCGCATGCGCAGCGCCGAGCGCATCCGCACCCGGCCGCTGACGCCCTCCACGATCCGCACCAGCTGCGGCGCGCCGTCGCGCGGCGGCATGAAGTCGGTGACGCGGACCGTGCCCCGGCCCGGGGTGTCCCACTCGGATTCGAGGATCAGCGAGTCGCCGACGTACCGGCGCCGGTCGGCCGTCGGCGGCTCGCCGCCGTCGGCGTACGCCGGTCCGATCCGCCAGAAGCCGTGCTCCTCGGTGCCGAGGAGGCCCGCGAAGACGGCGTGCGAATCGAAGCGCGGCAGGCACAGCCAGTCGGCCGTGCCGTCCCGGCAGACCAGCGCAGCGGTCTGCATGTCTCCGATGAGTGCGTAGTCTTCGATGCGCCCGGCCACGTGCATCTCCAGTCGAACGGCCACGTTCGCCCCGTGGGGCGCTTACTGGTCTGGGGTGTCAGGGGAGAATGTCAGAGCAGAATACGATGCTGCCAGCTCCTCCGTGTGATCGTCCTGGTGGGGCGTTCGCCTCCATCCAATGTCCTCCTTGAGCCGATCGGGTGCCCGACGGGTGGCTGACGGGTGCCCACTCTCGTGCCCGTCGCACGCCGTGCCAATCCAGGCGCCGCGCGTGGCCGGGAGCGGTCTCCCCCTGGCGCTGATACCCTGGTAGCCCGTGGACCGGTGGGCGCCGCACAACGAATCGGCGGCCCCCGAACCGCAGCGACGGCACCCCCGGAACTCCTCGGAGCACTCCGGACCGGACGCCGGTACGCACCTCCAACCGCGACCACGGGAGCCCCCTCTTGGCCATGCCGCCCAAAACAACGACGACCAAGCACATCTTCGTCACCGGGGGTGTCGCGTCCTCCCTCGGCAAGGGGCTGACCGCCTCCAGCCTGGGTGCGCTGCTCAAGGCGCGGGGCCTGCGGGTCACGATGCAGAAGCTCGACCCGTACCTGAACGTCGACCCCGGCACCATGAACCCGTTCCAGCACGGTGAGGTGTTCGTCACCAACGACGGCGCCGAGACCGACCTGGACATCGGCCACTACGAGCGCTTCCTCGACGTCGACCTCGACGGCTCGGCCAACGTCACCACCGGCCAGGTCTACTCCACGGTCATCGCCAAGGAGCGCCGCGGCGAGTACCTCGGCGACACCGTCCAGGTCATCCCGCACATCACCAACGAGATCAAGCACCGCATCCGCCGCATGGCGACGGACGACGTCGACGTCGTGATCACGGAGGTCGGCGGCACGGTCGGCGACATCGAGTCGCTGCCGTTCCTGGAGACCGTCCGCCAGGTCCGCCACGAGGTCGGCCGGGACAACGTCTTCGTCGTGCACATCTCGCTGCTGCCCTACATCGGCCCCTCCGGCGAGCTGAAGACCAAGCCGACCCAGCACTCGGTCGCCGCCCTGCGCAACATCGGCATCCAGCCGGACGCGATCGTGCTGCGCGCCGACCGCGACGTGCCGACCGCGATCAAGCGCAAGATCTCGCTGATGTGCGACGTCGACGAGGCGGCCGTGGTCGCGGCCATCGACGCCAAGTCGATCTACGACATCCCGAAGGTGCTGCACACCGAGGGCCTCGACGCGTACGTCGTGCGCAAGCTGGACCTGCCCTTCCGGGACGTCGACTGGACGACGTGGGACGACCTGCTGGACCGCGTCCACAACCCCGACCACGAGGTCACGGTCGCGCTCGTCGGCAAGTACATCGACCTGCCCGACGCGTACCTCTCGGTGACCGAGGCGATGCGCGCCGGCGGCTTCGCGAACAAGGCCCGCGTCAAGGTCAAGTGGGTCACCTCCGACGACTGCAAGACCCAGGCGGGCGCCGCCAAGCAGCTCGGCGACGTCGACGCGATCGTCATCCCCGGCGGCTTCGGCGAGCGCGGCGTCAACGGCAAGGTCGGCGCCATCCAGTACGCCCGCGAGAACAGGATCCCGCTGCTCGGCCTGTGCCTGGGCCTGCAGTGCATCGTGGTCGAGGCCGCGCGCAACCTCGCCGGCATCGCGGACGCCAACTCCACCGAGTTCGACCCCGCCACCTCGCACCCCGTCATCTCGACGATGGAGGAGCAGCTGGCGTACGTCGAGGGCGCCGGCGACCTGGGCGGCACCATGCGCCTGGGCCTGTACCCGGCGAAGCTCGCCGAGGGCTCCATCGTCCGCGAGGTCTACGGCGACCAGCCGTACGTCGACGAGCGCCACCGCCACCGCTACGAGGTGAACAACGCCTACCGCGCGGAGCTGGAGAAGAAGGCGGGCATCGTCTTCTCCGGCACCTCCCCGGACAACAAGCTCGTCGAGTACGTGGAGTACCCCCGCGAGGTGCACCCCTACCTGGTCGCCACCCAGGCGCACCCGGAGCTGCGCTCGCGCCCCACGCGCCCGCACCCGCTCTTCGCGGGCCTGGTGAAGGCGGCCGTCGAGCGGCAGCAGGCGGAGCGGAAGACGGGCAAGTAGCCCGCTAGAGATACGGTTGACCGGGGTACGGGCCTGATCAGGGCGCGTGCCCCGGTTTTCTTGTGTACGAGGGAGGACGTCTTTCATGACCATCAAGGACACACCCGAGGAGTGGCGGGTCACCGCGACCGAGGTGCCGTTCCGGGGCAACAAGACGAGTGTCCGCACCGACGACGTGGTCATGCCGGACGGGTCCGTCGTACGCCGGGACTACCAGGTCCACCCCGGCTCGGTGGCCGTCCTCGCGCTCGACGACGAGGACCGGGTCCTCGTCCTGCGCCAGTACCGCCACCCGGTGCGGCACAAGCTGTGGGAGATCCCGGCCGGTCTGCTGGACGTCCCCGGCGAGAACCCGCTGAACGCGGCGGTGCGCGAGCTGTATGAGGAGGCGCACGTCAAGGCCGACCGGTGGAACGTCCTCACCGACGTCTACACCACGCCCGGCGGCTGCGACGAAGCCGTACGGATCTTCCTGGCGCGGGGTCTGTCGGCGGCGGAGGGCGAGCGCTTCGAGGTCGCCGAGGAGGAGGCCGACATGGAGCTCGCGCGGGTGCCGCTCGACGAGCTGGCCCGCGGCGTGCTCGCCGGCGACCTGCACAACACCTGCCTGGTGGTGGGCGTCCTCTCCCTGCTGGCGGCCCGGGCGGGCGACGGCCTCGACGCCCTGCGCCCGGCGGACGCCCCCTGGCCGGCCAGGCCGTTCTCATAGAGGCTCGGTTCACTCGCCACAGGTCCCGCAGTGTGACGATCTGCTGATCCGAAAGAGGGACCTGTCCGCCCCGCTCCGCAGGGGAGGCCCACCCGGCTGAACTACGCTCGGATCACCCGTCGGAGACCCGGCGGGACAGCACGTGGCGCAGTGGACGGGAGCGTGACCCGTGGCGGAGCAGGCGGTGGACTTCGACGAGGGCGCTGAGCCGGAGAGCGGCCGGTTCTTCGGCCGCCAGCGCGAGTTGAAGGCACTGCGGGCCGACATCGAGAACGCCGGGCTCGACACCATCGCCGGGCGCACCACGCCCCGTCCCCGGGTGCTGCTCATCGCCGGGCGGCCGGGCAGCGGGCGCACCGCGCTCGCCGGTGAGCTCGTGCGCGGGCTCCTCGCGGAGGGCGCGTACGAGGACGGGGTGCTGCGGGCCCGGCTGACCGAGCCCGGCGGCGCGCCCATCCCCACCGAGCGGACCGCCCGGGACCTCCTCACCGACCTCGGCATCGACGCGCCCGCCGGGGCCGACGAGGACGAGCTGAGCCAGCTGCTGCGCGGCGCCCTCGCCCGGCGGCGCATGGTGATCCTGCTCGACGACGCCACCGACGCCGGGCAGGTCGCCCCGCTGCTGCCGGACACCTCCGCGTGCCTGGTGGTCGCCGTCGCCCAGGGGCCGCTCACCGGGCTGCCCGGCGTACGGCCCTGCACGCTGGGCGGGCTGGACGCCAAGTCGTCCATCGAGCTCCTCAACCGGTTCACCGGCTCCGTACGCATCACCGTCGACCCGCAGGCCGCCGAGACGCTCACCGAGCTGTGCGGCGGGCAGCCCGCCGCGCTCGTGCTGGCCGGCGGCTGGCTCGCCGCCCGCCCCATGTCGTCCGTCGCCGACCTCGCCAAACGGCTGCGGTCCCTGCCCGACGACCCCGGCCGGCCCGCCGCCGCGCGCCCGCTCGCCCGCGCCTTCCGCCTCGCCTACGAGGCCCTGCCGCCGCCCGCCGCCCGGTTGCTGCGGCTCCTCGCCCTCGCGCCGCTGGGCCTCGCCGACGCCCAGACCGCCTCCGCGCTGGCCGGCTGCTCGGTGTCGGCCGCCCGCTCCACGCTGGAGGGCTTCGTCGCCTTCGGGCTCGTACGGGACGGGGAGCGGGGCGGCCAGTACGAGGTCCCGGGCTGCCTGGTGCCGCTGCTGAGGGAGCTGCTGGAGAGCGAGGACCGGCCCGCCGAGGTGCAGCTGGCGCGGGCGCGGATGCTGGAACGGACCGTGCGGCTGCTCCAGTCGTGCCGGGCGGTCACCGAGCCCGAGGGCTCGGCCGCGCGGCGCCGGCTCGCCGGGCTGCCGCGCGCCCTGCGCTTTCCCAGTGTGGGCACCGCCAGCCAGTGGCTGCGCACCCGGCAGCCCGCGCTGCTGGCCTCCGCCCGGCTCGCGGTCGCCGACGGGGAGCTCGACACCCTGGCCCGCCGGCTGATCGCCGCGCTCGTCCGGGCGCTCACCGCGCACCGGGGCCCCGAGACGGCGGCGCCCGAGCTGTACGGGCTGCACCAGCTGGTGCTCGACGTCGCCGAGCGGCGCGGCCTGCACCGCGAGCGGGCAGCGGCCCTGCTGAACCTCGCCGATCTGGACGCCGCCACCGGGAGGACCCAGGACGCTTTGATGCGGTATCGCGCAGCTCTGGACGCCGGACGCGATGCAAATGACCCGTACGCGACCGGTCGCGCGATGGAATCCGTAGGTGGCGCGTACCAGGAGCTGGGGGACTGGCAGCGGGCCGCCGACTGGTACGGGCGGGCCCTCTCCCAGCGCCTCGCCCGTGACGAGCGCGCCGACCAGGCCCGGCTGTACGGCAGGCTCGGCGCCGTACACACCTATGCCGGGCGGTACGGCGAGGCGCTGCGCAGCTGGCGGGCGGCCGCGGCCGGATACCGCCGCCTCGGCGATCTCCCGGGCCACGCGCGGGCGTTGAGCGAAATCGCCCGGGTCCAGGAGTACGCGGGCCGGCCGCACGAGTCGCTGCGCACCTGCGAGGAGGCGATCGAGTGGGCCCGGCGCGCCGACGACATGCGGCTTCTCGCCGCGCTCCAGCTGCGGCTCGCCGACACGCTCGACCGGCTCGGCGATCCGGCGGCGGCCCGGCTGCACCGCGCGACCGCGGAGCGCATGCTGGGAAGCGAAAGCTCCGCCTACGAAATCCGCAGTGCTTCAGCCAAAGATTAGGTCTTTGCAAGGCTAGACAACGGGAAGTCCTTCAATAGACTGGGTGAGCCGCGATTGACCGCGGTCTATCCCGATGCGTCCACTGCATCCGGGTATGTATTGCATTGCCCCCAGTACCCCCCGAGCCAAGGACCGTGATCGACGTGAAGGTCGGCATCCCCCGCGAGGTCAAGAACAACGAGTTCCGGGTGGCCATCACCCCCGCCGGCGTGCACGAGCTCGTCCGCAACGGCCACCAGGTCTTCATCGAGCAGAACGCCGGCGTCGGCTCCTCGATCACGGACGACGAGTACGTGGCCGCCGGCGCGCAGATCCTGCCCACCGCCGACGAGGTCTGGGCCACCGCCGACCTGCTGCTCAAGGTCAAGGAGCCGATCGCGGAGGAGTACCACCGCCTCCGCAAGGACCAGACGCTCTTCACCTACCTCCACCTCGCCGCCTCCCGCGAGTGCACGGACGCGCTGCTCGCCTCCGGCACCACCGCGATCGCCTACGAGACGGTCGAGACCGCGAACCGCGCCCTTCCGCTGCTCGCCCCGATGTCCGAGGTCGCGGGCCGCCTGGCCCCGCAGGTCGGCGCCTACCACCTGATGCGCTCGGCCGGCGGCCGCGGCGTCCTGCCCGGCGGTGTCCCCGGTACGCACGCCGGCAAGGCCGTGGTCATCGGTGGCGGCGTCTCGGGCTGGAACGCCACCCAGATCGCCGTCGGCATGGGCTTCCACGTGACCCTGCTCGACCGTGACATCAACAAGCTGCGCGAGGCCGACAAGATCTTCGGCACCCAGGTGCAGACGGTCGTCTCCAACGCCTACGAGCTGGAGAAGGCCGTCGTCGAGGCCGACCTCGTCATCGGCGCCGTCCTCATCCCGGGCGCCAAGGCCCCGAAGCTGGTCACCAACGAGCTCGTCGCCAAGATGAAGCCCGGAAGTGTCCTTGTCGACATCGCGATCGACCAGGGCGGCTGCTTCGAGGACTCCCGTCCGACCACGCACGCCGAGCCGACCTTCCAGGTCCACGACTCGGTCTTCTACTGCGTCGCCAACATGCCGGGCGCCGTCCCGAACACGTCGACGTACGCGCTGACCAACGCCACGCTGCCGTACATCGTCTCGCTCGCCAACAACGGCTGGGTCGAGGCGCTGCGCCGCGACGCCTCGCTCGCCAAGGGTCTCAACACCCACGACGGCAAGGTCGTCTACAAGGAGGTCGCCGAGGCCCACGACCTGGAGTACGTGGACCCCGCCACCTTCATCGGCTGACGAGCCCGGGGCTGACGGGGACCGACCGTCAACGGTTGCCGTCATCCTCACACATCCGGCCGGACCTTGTGCGCAAGGTCCGGCCGGACGTGTGTCCGGACGCTTCCTGACCGTCGTTCAAGTCGTCTCGAACGTAACCCTTTAACCGTTTCGCACACCCGGGAAACGTGTCGATGCGTGGCCGTGCACCCTTGACAGAGGAGTGTTTCTTTGCCGACACATCGGCCCGCGTCCGGGCGATTGTGTTGCTGCGGAGCGGTGACACGCCATAGAGTCGCCAACCGTCGGCATGGTGCCACGCTGACCTATCGATAAGTCCCCTGGCCACTTCCAAGGAGGTAAGACGACTTGTGAATGAGTCGACATTTACTCCCGGAGGTGGTCAGCCAGGGTCGGTCGGCGATGCCGGTTCCGTCGCTGTCCGCCCCTTCGAGGCCGGTCAGCAGACCGGCCGGCAGCACCTGACGACAGCCCACACGATGAAGATGATGGACGGCCAACACGTGAACGCCATGGCCGGCAACGAGAGTGGCCGAGAGTCCACCCACTTCGCCGCCTACGACGAGGTGCCCGAGGGGCACTTCTACGACCCCGACGCCGAGTACGAGCCCGATCCGGAATACGCGGCCACCCTCGCCCCGGACGCTGCCCGCCAGCGCCGCGAGCGGATCGGCCCCACCGGACGGCCCCTGCCGTACTTCCCGATCCCGGGCCCGCTGACCGACCACGGCCCCGCCAAGATCATCGCGATGTGCAACCAGAAGGGCGGCGTCGGCAAGACGACGTCGACCATCAACCTGGGCGCCGCGCTCGCGGAGTACGGACGGCGGGTCCTGCTCGTCGACTTCGACCCGCAGGGCGCCCTGTCGGTCGGCCTCGGCGTCAACCCCATGGAGCTCGACCTCACCGTCTACAACCTGCTCATGGAGCGGGGCATGTCGGCGGACGAGGTGCTGCTGAAGACCGCCGTGCCCAACATGGACCTGCTGCCCAGCAATATCGATTTGTCTGCGGCGGAAGTGCAGTTGGTGAGCGAGGTCGCGCGCGAGTCCACGCTCCAGCGGGCCCTGAAGCCCCTGCTGCCGGACTACGACTACATCGTGATCGACTGTCAGCCCTCGCTCGGTCTGCTGACCGTCAACGCGCTGACGGCCGCTCACAAGGTGATAGTGCCGCTGGAGTGCGAGTTCTTCGCGCTGCGCGGGGTGGCCCTGCTGACGGAGACCATCGAGAAGGTCCAGGAGCGGCTCAACCCCGACCTGGAGCTCGACGGCATCCTCGCCACGATGTACGACTCCCGCACGGTGCACAGCCGCGAGGTGCTGGCCCGGGTCGTCGAGGCCTTCGACGACCACGTCTACCACACGGTGATCGGCCGGACCGTGCGCTTCCCGGAGACCACGGTCGCCGGTGAGCCGATCACCACGTACGCCTCGAACTCGGTCGGCGCGGCCGCCTACCGCCAGCTCGCCAGGGAGGTGCTCGCCCGGTGTCACGCCGAGTGAGTCTGCCCGGTGCCGACGAGCTGTTCCGTACGACCGGGGGCATGGCGCTGCAGGCGTCGACCCCCAGGCGCCAGGCGAGCGCGGCGAACGGCGAGCCGCGGGTGCCGGCGCCGGCGGGCGAGAGCGACCCCACGGCCGCCGTCCCCGCCCCTCCGGCGCCCGCCGAGGAGCACGCGGCCGCCGAGGCCGAGGGGGCGGCGGAGCCGCGTACCCGCGAGACCGAGCCCGCCACCGCTCCCGCGAAGCCGGCCGCCGCCGCGGCTGCGGGCGCTCCGGCGCCCCGGCGCCGCGGCCGGTCCGCGAACCGGCGGCCCAGCGGGCGCGAACGCCACGACGAGAAGATCACGGTGTACGTCTCCGCCGAGGAGCTCATGGACCTGGAGCACGCGCGCCTGGTCCTGCGCGGTGAGCACGGCCTGGCCGTCGACCGCGGCCGCATCGTCCGCGAGGCGGTCGCCGTGGTCCTGGCGGACCTGGAGTCGCGCGGCGACGCGAGCATCCTCGTACGGCGGCTGCGCGGGCGCTGACGGCGGCCCCGGCGGTAGCCTGCGCGAGCCGCCCTGGCCCGCCGGTTCCCCCGGCCGGGCCCCGCTCGCCACGCTCCTGGACCACGATGCCCCCGACCGACGACCCGCCCCGCCGCACACGCCGCCCCCTGGGCCGCGGCCCGGGGGCCTCGCCCACGCAGCCGCCCGAGGAACCGGAGCAGCCGGTACGGCCCGGGGCGCCGGAGCAGCCCGCGCCGCCGGTACGGTCGGAGCCGCCGGAGGACCCGGAGCCGCCGGTCCCGTCCGCGGAGCCCGAGGAGCCGGAGCAGCCCGCGCCGCCGGGGCCCGAGAGGGCCGGTGAGGGCGACGGGCGGTTCACCGTGCGGCTGGCGAACTTCGAGGGGCCCTTCGACCTGCTCCTGCAGCTGATCTCCAAGCACAAGCTCGACGTCACCGAGGTCGCCCTCTCCAAGGTCACCGACGAGTTCATGGCCCACATCCGCGCCATGGGCCCCGACTGGGACCTGGACCAGACCACCGAGTTCCTGGTGGTGGCCGCGACCCTGCTCGACCTCAAGGCGGCCCGCCTGCTGCCCGCCGCCGAGGTCGAGGACGAGGCGGACCTCGCGCTCCTGGAGGCGCGGGACCTGCTCTTCGCGCGGCTGCTGCAGTACCGCGCGTACAAGCAGGTCGCGGACATCTTCAGCGAGCGGCTGGAGAGCGAGGGCCGGCGCTACCCGCGTACCGTCGGGCTGGAGCCGCACCACGCCGAGCTGCTGCCGGACGTGGTGATCAGCATCGGCGCCGAGGGGTTCGCCCGGCTCGCCGTGAAGGCCATGCAGCCCCGGGCCAAGCCCCAGGTGTACGTGGAGCACATCCACGCCCCGCTGGTCAGCGTGCGCGAGCAGGCCGAGGTGGTGGTCGCGCGGCTGCGGGAGCGCGGCGAGGCGACCTTCCGGGAGCTCGCCGAGGACGCGCCCGACACCCTCACCGTCGTCGCCCGCTTCCTCGCGCTGCTGGAGCTGTACCGGGAGAAGGCCGTCGCCCTGGAGCAGGACGACGCCCTCGGGGAGCTCACCGTGCGGTGGACGGGCGCGGACGGCGGTGTCGCCGTGACGGACGAGTTCGACCAGGAGGAGACGTGATGGAGCTGAAGCCGGCCCTGGAGGCCGTCCTCATGGTCGTCGACGAGCCGGCGACCGAGGAGCACCTCGCCAAGGTGCTGGACCGCCCCCGCCGCGAGGTCGCCGACGCGCTGCGCGAGCTGGCCGACGAGTACGACGTGCAGCGGCGCGGCTTCGAGCTGCGGCTGGTGGCGGGCGGCTGGCGCTTCTACACGCGCCCCGAGTACGCCGAGGCCGTCGAGCGCTTCGTCCTCGACGGGCAGCAGGCCCGGCTCACCCAGGCCGCCCTGGAGACCCTCGCGGTCGTCGCGTACCGCCAGCCGGTCAGCCGGTCGAGGGTCTCGGCGGTGCGCGGCGTGAACTGTGACGGGGTCATGCGCACCCTCCTCCAGCGCGGTCTGGTGGAGGAGGCGGGCGCGGAACCCGAAACAGGTGCGATCCTGTACAGGACGACGAACTACTTCCTGGAGCGGATGGGCCTGCGCGGCCTGGACGAACTCCCGGAGCTCGCGCCCTTCCTCCCCGAGGCGGACGCGGTCGAGGCGGAGAGCCGGGAAGGGCTCCCGTCGTTCGATCCAGACGACGACAAGACGGAAATTTGATGCGAAGCAGCAGCGGCAGGAACAGCAGCGGAAACAACGGCGGGAGCCGTGGTGGCAACAGCGGCGGCCGCGGCAGCAGCGGCGGCCGCGGAAATTACCGGGGCGCCGGTAACAGCCGCGACGACCGCACTCCGCGCGGGAGCAACCCGCGCAAGCCCCGCCCCGAGGAGCGCAGCTACGACGTGGGCGGCCCCTCCGAGGCCCCGAAGCGCGGACGCGGCGCGGCGGCCCGCGGGGGCGCCAAGGGCGGCCCCCGGCAGTCCCCGCAGCGCGGCGGCGGCCGCACGACCCCGGCGCGCCCGCGCGAGCTGGACGCCCGGATCGAGGAGCGCAACCGCGAGCGGTACGCGAACCGGCCCGAGATCAAGACCCCGAAGACCTTCGGGGACCAGGAGGGCGAGCGCCTGCAGAAGGTGCTGGCCCGGGCGGGCATGGGCTCGCGCCGCGCCTGCGAGGAGCTGATCGACGCGGGCCGCGTCGAGGTCAACGGCAAGATCGTGATCGAGCAGGGCACGCGCGTCGACCCCGAGAAGGACGAGATCAAGGTCGACGGCCTGACCGTGGCGACCCAGTCGTACCTCTTCTTCGCCCTCAACAAGCCCGCGGGTGTGGTCTCGACCATGGAGGACCCGGACGGGCGCCAGTGCCTCGGCGACTACGTCACCAACCGCGAGACGCGCCTCTTCCACGTCGGGCGGCTCGACACCGAGACCGAGGGCATCATCCTGCTCACCAACCACGGCGAGCTGGCCCACCGCCTCACGCACCCGAAGTACGGCGTGCAGAAGACCTACCTGGCCGCGATCACCGGCCCGCTTCCGCGCGAGGTCGGCAAGCGCCTCAAGGAGGGCATCCAGCTGGAGGACGGGTACGCCCGCGCCGACCACTTCCGGGTCGTCGAGCAGACCGGCAAGAACTACCTCGTCGAGGTCACCCTCCACGAGGGCCGCAAGCACATCGTGCGCCGCATGCTCTCCGAGGCGGGCTTCCCGGTCGACAAGCTCGTCCGGACCGCGTTCGGCCCGATCCAGCTGGGCGACCAGAAGTCGGGCTGGCTGCGGCGCCTGACGAACACCGAGGTCGGCATGCTGATGAAGGAAGTCGGCCTGTAACCGCACGTTCCCGTACGAAAGCCCGCGTCTCCCCGAGGAGCGCGGGCTTTCGCGCTTGTGGGACGTACCCTCCCGCCTTTATAGTCATAGTGACTCTTAAGGAGGCGGCGTTGCGACTCCCCATCACCCCTGCCGCGCACGGGCGGCGAACCTGGACCCACGGGGGTGGCCCGGGCTCCGACACCCGCGCGGCCGGGGTGGTGCGGGTATGAGCACGCCGAAGGCGCCGAAGGCACCGGCGCCGAAGGGGCCGAAGGCACCGAAGGCGGAGCGTCCCGAGGGCTACGACCCGCACGCCTTCGAACCCTTCGCCGTCACCGTGGACCTCGCCGTCCTCACCGTCCGCGAGGAGCGGCTGCAGGTCCTGCTCGTACGGCGGGGGCAAGAGCCGTACAAGGACTGCTGGGCCCTGCCCGGCGGCTTCGTCCTGCCCCGCGAGTCCGCCGAACAGGCCGCGCGGCGCGAGCTGGCCGAGGAGACCGGAATCTCCGGCGCCACCGCCGCCGGCCTCCACCTGGAGCAGCTGCGCACCTACAGCGACCCGGACCGCGACCCGAGGATGCGGGTCGTCTCCGTCGCGTACACCGCCCTCGTACCGGACCTGCCGGAGCCCCGGGGCGGCGGCGACGCGGCGCACGCGCAGTGGCTGCCGTACGGCTCGTACGGGCCCCTCGCCTTCGACCACGACACGATCCTCGCCGACGCGCGCGAGCGCGTGGGCGCCAAGCTCGAATACACCTGCCTCGCCACCGCCTTCTGCCCGCCCGCGTTCACGCTCGGCGAGCTGCGCCAGGTGTACGAGACGGTGTGGGGCGTCGAGCTCGACCGCCCCAACTTCCGGCGCAAGGTCCTCGCCACGCCCGGCTTCGTCGAGGCCGTGGAGGGGCCGCCGCGCCTGACCGGCGGACGGGGGAAACCGGCCGCCCTGTACCGGGCGGGCGGGGCCACGGCCCTGCACCCGCCACTGCTGCGACCGGAGGGACGGCAGGCATGACGGCTGGAACGACCACCGCCAGGACCACCACCATCAAGCGGGCGGCCACCGGCTCGCTCATCGGGCTGGCGCTCGGTGACGCGCTGGGCTTCCCGACCGAGTTCAACGACGTCCCGTCCATCCTCGCGAAGTGCGGCCCCTGGCGGGAGATGGAGCTGCCCCGGCCCGCCTTCGTCACGGACGACACCCAGATGACGCTGGCGCTGGCGCGGGGCATCCGCACCGCGATGGACCGCGGGCCGTTCACCCCGCAGCGGCTGACCCAGCCCGTGCGGGACGAGTTCGTCGCCTGGTACCACTCGCCGGAGAACAACCGGGCCCCCGGCCGTACGTGCCTGGTGGCCTGCGGCAGGCTCGACAGCGGCCTGCCCTGGCAGCAGGCCAGCCAGATCGGCTCCAAGGGCTGCGGCGCCAACATGCGGGTCGCGCCCCTCGGACTCGTACCCCGGCTGGACGCGGAACAGCGCGCCGGCGCCGCGCAGCTCCAGGCCGCCCTCACGCACGGGCACCCGACCGCGCTCGCCGCCTCGGACCTCACCGCGCGGGCGGTGTACCTGCTGTCGCACGGCGCGGACCCGGCCGGCCTGGTCGGGCAGCTGCTCGCGTACGCGCACGAGAACCGCTCCCGCTACCACGCCAAGTGGCTCGGCGACCTGTGGACGTACTCCCACGACGCCACGCCGCAGGCGTTCATCGAGCGCGGCTGGGACGAGTGCGTCGCCGCCCTCACCACCCTGGAGTCCGCCCTGCGCACCGCCGACCCGGAGGCCGACCCGTGCCTCCTGACGGGCGACGGCTGGATCGCCGAGGAGGCCCTCGCCACGGGCCTGCTGTGCTTCCTGCTGTTCCCGGAGGAGCCGCTCACGGCCCTGCGCCGGGCGGCCTGCACCAAGGGCGACTCCGACTCGATCGCGTGCCTCGCGGGCGCCTTCGCCGGGGCCCACCTGGGGGCCGGGGCGTGGCCGAGGGAGTGGGCGGACCGGATCGAGTACGGGAGCGAGCTGTCGACGCTGGGGGCGCTCTGGGACGCTTGAGCGCATGACCCACCTCGTTGACCTGCCCGACCTGGCCTCTGTCGTCGCCGAGCAGCCCGATCCGCTGCTCTTCGCGACCGTCTCCGGTGCCCACCTGTACGGCTTCCCGTCCCGCGACTCGGACGTGGACCTGCGCGGGGTGCACCTGCTGCCGGTCGACGCGGTGATCGGGCTGCGCGAGCCCGAGGAGACCCGGTCCCGGATGTGGGAGCGGGACGGCGTGGAGATGGACCTGGTCACGCACGACCTGCGCAAGTTCGTCCGGCTCATGCTGCGGCGCAACGGCTACGTACTGGAGCAGCTGCTGTCCCCGTTGGTGGCCCACACCTCGGACGCGCACGCCGAGCTGGCCGAGCTCGCGCCGGGTGTGCTCACCACCCACCACGCGCACCACTACCGTGGGTTCGCGGCCACCCAGTGGCGGCTGTTCGAGAAGAGCGGGGAGCTCAAGCCGATGCTGTACACCTTCCGGGTGCTGCTGACCGGCATCCATCTGATGCGCACGGCTGAGGTGGTGGCCCACCTGCCGACGCTGCTCGGGTCGGTACCGGCGCCGGAGTACGTGGCCGAGCTGATCGCCGCCAAGTCCGACGCCGAGCACGGACCGGCCACCGGCGTGGACACCGAGCGGGTGCGCGCGGACGTGGAGGGACTGCACGCCGTGCTGGACGAGGCGCAGGCGGCGTCGGCGCTACCGGACGCGCCCGCCTCCGGCGCGTACGACGCCCTCCACGACTTCGTCGTACGGGTGCGCCTGGAGCGTCTCCAGCCCCGGGTGGGCCTGGAGGGCTGAGGCCCGGCGGGTGCGGTAGAGGAAGTCCTCCACCGCCCGGTGGTCCGGCTCCGCCGGGAGCGGGGAGCGCACGGCCGCCTCGTCCGCCTCCGCCGCCAGGCGGGCCATCCACGCCTCGGCCTCCGGCCACGGCACCTCGCCGCCCTTGACCGCCAGCAGGCGCTCGCGGGCGTCGCCGACGTCGAGGACCAGCTCGCCCGTGCGCAGCAGGTCCCGGCAGCTCATCAGGAGCCGCAGCAGGTGCATGGCGTGCTTCCAGCGCGGGGCCCCGTGCCGGCGGACGTCCGCGTCGAGCTTCTTGCGCTGGCCCACCGCGTACCGGACGAACGTCTGGTGGGCCTGGCGGGAGAGGAACGCGCGGCGCAGCGAGAGCAGCTCGCGGCCGGTGTCGTCGACGTACTCGACGAGCGGGGAGTGCAGGCACTCCAGGATGTTCGGGTTGGCGCGCAGCGCGAGCTCGCAGAAGCGCTCCAGCTCCCAGCTGAACTGCTCCTCCGCCGGGCCCTCTATGTGCCTCGGCGGCTTGGCGAAGCGCCACTGGAGCGCCGTGGGTGCGAGGAACACACCACGACGGTCGGTGTCGCTGCCGTCCGTGGCCAGCCCGAAGGCGCGCGACCCCATGACGCACGAGTAGACGGTGTGGTCGCGCACCAGGTCTTCGGCGGTCAGTGGCATCGGCGGTGTCATGACCGCGATCATCCCAGGCGGATGGCGCCCTCCGACACCGAGATCTCCCTGGCCGGGAGCGGCCTGGTGGCCGGACCCGTCACGACCGACGCGTCCTCGACGCGGAACGTGCTGCCGTGGCAGGGGCAGCGGATGACGCCGTTCGCGACCGAGCCCACCGTGCAGCGCTGGTGTGTGCAGATCGCCGAGAAGGCCTTGAACTCGCCCTCGCTGGGCTGGGTCACGACGACCTGCCGGTCGGCGAAGATCCGGCCGCCGCCGACGGGGATGTCCGCGGTCATCGCGAGCTCCTCACCGGCCGGTGACCCCCCGTCCGTGGGGCCGTCACCCCCCTCGCCCCCGCCGCCGCAGGCGGTGAGCAGCGCGGCGGCACCCGAGGCTGCCAGGACGGTACGGCGGGGCGTGGTGGCCGGGTTCGCTGTGTTCATGCGCCGCATCCTGACGCCCCGGCCGCACCGCGCGAAGGAGCCGCGCGGTCGCCCGGGCCGCCGGTTACGCCCGCGGGAGCAGCCCCGTCGCCGTGCCGTCCGCCTCCCGGCGTACCTCCAGGACCCCGGTCACGGCGGCGCGGTCGACCGGCCCGTACACATGCGGGAACCCGCCCTCCCAGCGGACCTCCGACGACAGCCGCTCCTCGTCGATCCGCAGCACCAGCAGCGTGCCGGGCGCGTCCCGGTAGTGGGCGTCGGCGATGGCGAGCGCGGCCGCCTCGTCGGGCGAGCAGTGTACGAAGCCCTCGGCGGCGAGTGAGCCGGGCGCGTACGGGCCCTCCGGATCGGCGGACCACTGGGCGAGGGGGACGACGTGAAAGAGCATGCGGACAGTTCTAACCCACCGTGCCTGACTAGGCTGATCACAGCAGCACCCAAGCCGACGAAGGAGCGGGACGTGGCGGTACGAGCGGTCCGAGGGGCCGTCCAGCTGGAGCGGGACGACGCCGGGCACATGCGGGACCAGGTCGGCGAGCTGCTCACCGCCGTACTGGAGCGCAACAGCCTCACCACGGACGACCTGATCAGCATCTGGTTCACGGCCACGCCGGACCTGCACAGCGACTTCCCCGCCGCCGCGGTGCGCGACCTCGGCATCGTGGACGTGCCGCTCATCTGCGCGCAGGAGCTGGACGTCGACGGCGCCATGCCACGTGTCGTACGGCTGCTCGCGCACGTCGAGACCGATCTGCCCAAATCCGCCGTCGCGCACGTGTACCTCGGTGCCGCGGCCGCCCTGCGCAAGGACATCGCCCAGTGAGAACCGCACTCGTCATCGGAACCGGCCTGATCGGCACCTCGGCCGCCCTCGCGCTGACCGGGCGCGGCGTCACCGTCCACCTCGTGGACCACGATCCGGCCCGCGCGCGCACCGCCGCGGCGCGCGGCGCCGGCACCGAGGAGGCGCCCGAGGGCCCGGTCGACCTCGCGGTCGTCGCCGTACCGCCCGCGCACATCGCCGCCACGCTCGCCGACGCGATGCGCCGGGGCGTGGCCCGCGCGTACCTGGACGTGGGCAGCGTCAAGGGCGGGCCCAAGCGCGAGCTGGAGGAGATGGGCCTCGACCTGACGGCGTACATCGGTACGCACCCGATGTCCGGCAAGGAGCAGTCGGGGCCGATGGCCGCGACCGCCGACCTCTTCGAGGGCCGCCCCTGGGTGCTGACGCCCACCCGCGACACCGACACCGAGGTGCTGAACCTGGCGCTGGAGCTCGTCGCGCTGTGCCGGGCCGTGCCGGTCGTCATGGACGCGGACGCCCACGACCGGGCCGTCGCGCTCGTCTCCCACACCCCGCAGCTGGTCTCGTCGATGGTCGCCGCACGGCTGGCGGACGCCGACGAGACGGCGGTACGGCTCTGCGGGCAGGGCATCCGGGACGTGACGCGCATCGCGGCGTCCGACCCGCGCATGTGGGTGGAGATCCTCTCGGCGAACCCGGGCCCGGTCGCCGACGTCCTCGCGGGCGTCGCCGCCGACCTGGAGGAGACGGTCCAGGCCCTGCGCTCGCTCCAGTCCGCCGACGACGACAAGCGGCGCGACGGCGCGAGCGGCGTCGAGGACGTCCTGCGCCGCGGCAACGCCGGCCGCGCCCGCGTGCCGGGCAAGCACGGCGGCGGGCCGGTGGCGTACGAGACGGTGGCGGTCCTGCTCAGCGACCAGCCGGGCGAGCTGGCCCGGATCTTCGCCGACGCGGGCCGGGCGGGCGTCAACATCGAGGACGTCCGCATCGAGCACGCCACAGGCCAGCAGGCCGGCCTCATCCAGCTCATGGTCGAACCGAGCGCGGCCCCGGTCCTCGCGGCGGCCCTGCGGGAGCAGGGCTGGGCGCTGCGGCCGTAGCGACGACCCGGCGGAGGACGGAGTCCGGCGCCCGGTGCCCGGGCGGCTCCCGTACGGGGGTGGCTCCCGAGCCCGGGTGGCCCTCGTGCCGGGGGGACGCCCGTGCCCGGCGGCCCTGTGCCCGGGCGGGCGCCCGGCACGAGGGGTCCTCCGAACGGGTGCAAGGGGTTCGGCCCGCAGTCGGTAACCTTGTGCCGGGCCCCTTGGCAACCGGCCGGCCCCTCTCCCGCGTACCAGGAAGGTGTCCGACACCGTGGAAACCGTGATCGTCGCCATCGACGGGCCCTCCGGCACGGGCAAGTCGAGCACCTCCAAGGCGGTCGCCGCCAAGCTGGGGCTCAGCTACCTGGACACCGGCGCGCAGTACCGCGCGATCACCTGGTGGATGATCAGCAACGGCGTGGACACCGACGACCCCGAGGCCATCGCCTCGGCCGCCGGCAAGCCCACCATCCTCTCCGGGACCGACCCGTCCCACCCCACCATCACGGTCGACGGCGTGGACGCCTCCGGGCCCATCCGCACCCAGGAGGTCACCTCCAAGGTCAGCGCCGTCAGCGCGGTCCCCGAGGTGCGCACCCGGATCACCGAGCTCCAGCGCAGCATCGCGGCGAGCGCCGTGGAGGGCATCGTCGTCGAGGGCCGCGACATCGGCACGACCGTCCTCCCGGACGCCGACCTCAAGATCTTCCTGACCGCGTCCCCCGAGGCCCGCGCCGCCCGCCGCTCCGGCGAGCTCAAGGGCGCGGACGTCCACGCCACCCGCGAGGCGCTCATCAAGCGGGACGCGGCCGACTCCAGCCGCAAGACGTCGCCGCTCGCCAAGGCGGACGACGCGGTCGAGGTCGACACCACCGACCTCACCCTCCAGCAGGTCATCGAGTGCGTCGTCACCCTCGTCGAGGAGAAGCGAGCCGCCAAGTGACCCCGTCCGAGAAGGGCGCCGCGGTCGGCCGGGGCATCGGCATCGGCCTGATGTACGGGCTGTGGAAGCCCCGCGTCCTCGGCGCCTGGCGCGTCCCGGCCTCCGGGCCCGTGATCCTCGCCGTCAACCACGCGCACAACCTCGACGGCCCCATGCTCATGGGCACCGCGCCCCGGCCCGTGCACTTCCTGATCAAGAAGGAGGCCTTCATAGGGCCTCTGGGCCCGTTCCTGGAGGGCATCGGGCAGCTGAAGGTGGACCGCTCGGCGCCCGACCGCACCGCCATCACCGGCGCCCTGGAGGTGCTGGCGGGCGGCGGTGTGCTGGGCATCTTCCCGGAGGGCACGAGGGGCGAGGGCGACTTCGCCTCGCTGCGCGCCGGGCTGGCGTACTTCGCCGTGCGCAGCGGCGCGCCGATCGTCCCGGTCGCCGTGCTGGGAAGCACCGAGCGCCGCGGGCGGTTGATAAAGGCGCTGCCGCCGCTGCGCAGCCGCGTGGACGTCGTCTTCGGCGACGCCTTCGAGGCGGGGGAGCCCGGTGGCCGCCGCACCCGCAAGGCGCTGGACGACGCCACCGTACGCATCCAGGAGCGGCTCACCGCCCACCTGGAAAACGCCAAGCGCCTCACCGGGCGCTGAGCGAGACTTGAGTAGCGGATCACTCGATCCGCCGATGATGATGAACGAGGAACGGACTTCATGAACGACCAGCACGACCACGGGGCACTCGGCGACACCGAGTACGCGGAGTTCATGGAGCTCGCCGCCGAAGAGGGCTTCGACATCGAGGACGTCGAAGGCGCGATCGAGGAGGCCGGGCACGGCCCGCTCCCGGTCCTCGCCGTCGTCGGCCGGCCGAACGTCGGCAAGTCGACCCTCGTCAACCGCATCATCGGCCGTCGCGAGGCCGTCGTCGAGGACAAGCCCGGCGTCACCCGGGACCGCGTCACGTACGAGGCCGAGTGGGCCGGCCGCCGCTTCAAGGTCGTCGACACCGGCGGCTGGGAGCAGGACGTCCTCGGCATCGACGCCTCCGTCGCCGCCCAGGCCGAGTACGCCATCGAAGCCGCCGACGCCGTCGTCTTCGTCGTGGACGCCACCGTGGGCGCCACGGACACCGACGAGGCCGTCGTCAAGCTGCTCCGCCGGGCCGGGAAGCCCGTCGTCCTCGCCGCCAACAAGGTCGACGGCCCCTCCGCCGAGGCCGACGCCGCCATGCTGTGGTCCCTGGGCCTCGGCGAGCCGTTCCCGGTCTCCGCGCTGCACGGCCGCGGCACCGGCGACCTGCTGGACGAGGTGCTGAAGGCGCTGCCGGAGGCCCCGGAGCAGACGTTCGGCGCCGCCGTGGGCGGCCCGCGCCGCATCGCGCTCATCGGCCGTCCGAACGTCGGCAAGTCGTCCCTGCTGAACAAGCTCGCGGGCGAGGAGCGGGTCGTCGTCAACGAGATGGCCGGCACCACCCGCGACCCGGTCGACGAGCTGATCGAGCTCGGCGGCACGACGTGGAAGTTCGTCGACACCGCCGGTATCCGCAAGAAGGTCCACCTCCAGGAGGGCGCGGACTACTACGCCTCGCTGCGTACCGCCGCCGCCGTGGAGAAGGCCGAGGTGGCCGTCGTCCTGATCGACACCACCGAGTCCATCTCCGTCCAGGACCAGCGGATCATCACCATGGCCGTCGAGGCGGGCCGCGCGCTCGTCATCGCGTACAACAAGTGGGACGACCTCGACGAGGAGCGCCGCTACTACCTCGAGCGCGAGATCGAGACCGAGATGCAGCAGGTCTCCTGGGCCCCGCGCGTCAACGTCTCCGCCCGCACCGGCCGCCACATGGACCGGCTGGTCCCGGCGATCGAGACGGCGCTCGCGGGCTGGGAGACCCGCGTGCCGACCGGCAGGCTCAACGCCTTCCTCGGCGAGCTCGTCGCGGCCCACCCGCACCCGATCCGCGGCGGCAAGCAGCCCCGCATCCTCTTCGGTACGCAGGCGGGCACCAAGCCGCCCCGGTTCGTGCTCTTCGCCTCCGGCTTCCTGGAGCACGGCTACCGGCGCTTCGTCGAGCGGCGCCTGCGCGAGGAGTTCGGCTTCGAGGGCACGCCGATCCACATCTCGGTGCGGGTGCGCGAGAAGCGCGGCCGGAAGAAGTAGCGACACATAGCGGCATATGACGACGGCGGGGGGGGGGAGGGGGAGGTTGGTCCGGCCCCCCCCTCAGCCCCGGCCACACTCCACGCACTCCCCCTTGCTAAGGTGTCCGCTCCGCCAGGGAGGGGGAGGGGGAGG
>NZ_JBWKLJ010000008.1:0-352802 GCF_056430285.1 Streptomyces sp. NPDC045998 | reverse complement strand
ACACATCAACCCACGTTTTGGTGTGGGTGCGGGAGAGGTGGGGCAGGAAGAATGAGCAACACACAGAGGCACGGAACGAGGGGGGGGACGGAAAAAGGGCTCCCCCTCCGCCCCCGCCGTCGTCATGGGCGCGTATCACAGGCCGCCCCTGCGCGCCGGTGGCAGCGCCGCCGGGACGTGGACGGGGTGGTGCTGCCGCTGCCACATCCCCGTGTACGCCGTCGTGGTCGTGGTCGCGCTCATCGGGCGCTGCGCCCCCGCCACCGCGGCGAAGGACCGGAAGCCCAGGTCCTCCTCGCCGCTGCGGTCACCCGGAAGCGTCCTGAACGTCCGCAGGTACTCGGAGTACAGCGCGTCGTAGATCGGCGTGGCCGAGGCGCCGGACGTACCGTCCTGCGACGGGCGCATCGCGGGGATCTGGTGGTACGGCTGGCGGGAGGACCCGTAGCGGGCGGACTCGTAGCGGGAGGGCTCGTATGCGTGCACGTAGGTGCCAACGACCTCGCCGCCCGTCGGATGCGGCCTCGCCGTGACGTGCCTCGCGGTCACGTGCCCGCCAGCGGCAGCGCGGCGGCCACCAGGCGTCCGTCGGCCGACGCCTTCTCCAGCGCGTCGCGCAGCAGGTCCTCGCGCGGCTGCTGGCCGATGGAGCCGACCGGCGCGGCGAAGACGAGGACCGTGTGCGACTTGTTCGCCGCGGCCCTCCAGCCCTCCGTGACCTGGAGCGGCTGGTGCGCCTGCCACCAGGCGACCGGGCCGCCCCCGGCCGTACCCGGCTGGAGGATGGCGTGCAGCTGGCCCATGGCGAGGAGCACCGACCAGCCGTGCAGCGGGCCCGGCTTCTGGTTGACGTCGGTGACCGGGAGGAAGCCGTGCTCCATCAGCAGCGGCAGGAACTCGTCGACGCCGGCGGTGGAGCCGGGGCGGGCGATGGGCGCGGTCGGTTCGACGACCAGCGCCGGGTGCAGCTCGCCGTCGATCAGGACGAGACCGCTGGTGACCCCGAGGACCGCCTGCTCGCCGGCGGGCGCGGGGGACTGGGCCGGTACGGAGACGGCGGGGGCGGCGGCGGGCGCCGGGGCGCCGGTGATGGACCGGACGGCGCCCTGGAGCTGCTCCTCGGCGACCTTCACGACCTGGGAGGGGATGCAGGTGGCGTGAGCGAAGGCCAGGACGGCGGTCTCCTCGCCGACGAACAGTACGGTGCTGGTGCGTTCCTGCTCGGAGTCGCCCGAGGTGCGGCAGGAGGTGCAGTCGTAGCTGCCCGGGGCGTTCTCGCCGGCGAGCAGCCGGTCGGCTTCTTCGTCGCCGATCTCGGCGCGTACGTCCTCGCTGACGTCGAGCATGCGCGGCACGGGTGGCTCCTCGGAGTCGTGTGCGGTTCGAGGCCGGGCGGTTCCCGGCTCGTCTCATGAAGAGCTCAACGGGTGAACCGGGGCCGGGGTCACGCGCGCGGCGGCGCGGGTGCGGGGCGGGGCGGTGCCTAGCGTGGGCCGGTGCTGAAGAACCGTTTCTGGCCGTCGGTCGTGGTGCCGGCGGCGGTGCTGCTCATGCAGGGTGCCGGGGCGGGCGCGGGTGCCGCGGTGGCCGCCGGCCACCATCCGCCGCCGCCCCGGCCCGGGCCGGGGCCCGCGTCCCCGCTCGCCGACTGCGCCACCGACCAGTGGCCCTGGGGGTGCGTCGCCGAATGCGAGAGCGGCGGCCGCTGGCACCTCAACACCGGCAACGGCTACTACGGCGGGCTGCAGTTCAAGCAGTCCACGTGGGAGGCGTACGGCGGGCTGAAGTACGCCCAGCGCGCCGACCTGGCGAGCCGTCAGCAGCAGATCACGGTCGCGGAGGAGGTCCTCCGCGAGCAGGGCTGGGGCGCCTGGCCGACGTGTTCGAAGCGGTACGGCCTGTCCGGACGCGCGCACGTGGTCCAGCCCGGCGACACGCTGTCCGCCGTCGCGCGGCGGTTCAAGGTGAAGGGCGGCTGGAAGGCCCTCCACAAGGCGAACCAGACCGTCATCGGGGCCGATCCGAACCGGATCCGCCCGGGGATGATGCTGTCCCTCCCGGAGTGAGCTCCGCCGCCTGACCGCTGAAGGCGAGCGCGCCGCGGCGCAGTTCGTGCACGAGCGTGCCCGGCGGCAGGCCGGGCGGAAGGCGCTGCTCGGCCACGACGACGGCGACGGTGCCCGCCAGCTCCGCCAGCAGCGCGTACGTGCGCGCCGCGACCGGCGGGGACAGGCCGAGGGCCGGCTCGTCGACGAGGACGACACGGGCGCCCGACAGCACCACGCGGGAGAGCGCGAGCATCCGCCGCTCGCCGCCCGAGAGCGTACCGGCGCGGCGGTCGAGCAGCGGGCGCAGTTCCGGGTACGCGTCGAGGGCCGGC
This sequence comes from Streptomyces sp. NPDC045998, assembly GCF_056430285.1. Taxonomy (NCBI): domain Bacteria; kingdom Bacillati; phylum Actinomycetota; class Actinomycetes; order Kitasatosporales; family Streptomycetaceae; genus Streptomyces; species Streptomyces sp. NPDC045998. Next base: position 350,422 of record NZ_JBWKLJ010000008.1, on the reverse strand, counting down.
GCGGCCGGGCTGTGAGGGGCGGCGAGCCCGAGGTTCTCGGCGACGGTGAGGCCCGGGTACACGGCGCCCCGGTCCGGTACGAAGCACAGGCCGCGGCGCGCACGGTCGTGGGCGCGCAGGCGGGTGACGTCGGCGCCGCGCCACAGGACGCGCCCGGCGGAGAGCGGCACCGCGCCGGCGAGGGCCCGCAGCACCGTCGTACGGCCGGAGCCGTTGCGGCCGAGGAGCACGGTGAGGGCGGCGGCGGGGACGGGCAGGTCGATGCCGTGCAGGGCCTCCAGGGGGCCGTAGCGCACGCGGGCGGCGCGGAGTCGCATCTCGATGCTCATGACACGATCCGCCCCGCCTCCATGACGTGGACCGCGTCCGCGACGTCCGCGACCAGGTCGAGGTCGTGTTCGACGACGAGGACCGCCATGCCGTCGGCGGCCAGCGCCTTCAGTACGCGGGCGAGTGCGGCGGTCTCGGTGGCGTCGAGCCCCGCGGCGGGTTCGTCCAGCAGCAGCGTGTGCGGCCGCCCCGCGAGGGCGCGGGCCACCTCGACGCGGCGCAGGGTGCCGGTCGCCAGCCCGGCGGCGGGCACGTGCCGTACGGCGGTGAGGCCCAGCAGGCGGAGGGTCTGCTCGACGTGGCGCGGGTCGCGGACGCGGCCGTGTTCCGCGCCGACGCGGACGTTCTCCTCGACGGTGAGCGACGCGAAGACCGCGAGCTCCTGGAACGTCCGGGCGATGCCCAGGCGGGTACGGGCGTGGGCGGGGCGCGCGGTGATGTCGACGCCGTCGAGGGTGACGCGGCCGGAACCGGGGCGCGCGGTACCGGCGAGGCAGTGGAAGAGGGTGCTCTTGCCCGCGCCGTTGGGCCCGACGAGGGCGGTGAGGCGGCCGGGCGGGAGACGGAGGGTGACGTGGTCGAGGGCGGGCACGCCTCCGGCGTAGCGGAGGGTGAGGTGGTGGGCCGCGAGGCCGCGGGGCCGTTGGGTGGGTGGTTGCGCGCCGTGGCCCGGTGCGGGCCGGTGGGGGTGCGCCCGGCCTCCGGCCGGGCCGGGGGTTCCCACCCGCACCGCCCGTGCGGGCCGGCGCTTCGGGTGCGGGTCCCCTGGCCGGGGTTGCCCCCCGTCGGCGACTGCGGGGCCGCTGCGGGGCCCGGTCGGGGGCGCGTGGCCGCCCTCGGCGGGTGCGCGAGGGGTGTCGGCGGGCTGGTGGCCCGCCTGGACAGGCGCGGGGCCGCCCTGGGGCCCGGCCGCGGATGGGTGGCCGCCCTCGGCGGGTGCGCGAGGGGTGTCGGCGGGGCGGTGGCCCGCGTGGGCCCGTGCCGGGGCCCGGGGGACGCCCTCGGGTCGTGCCTGGCGGCGAGGGGCGGACGGCAGCAGCGACATCAGCGGTGGGACGCGGGACGTCAGGGCGGCCAGGAGGCCGATCAGGGCCGCCGCCGCGCCGCCCCGGGCGCCCGCGTCGAGGCCCACCAGGAGGGCCGCGGCGGCCAGCGGGGAGAGGAGGCTGTCCGCGCCCAGGACCAGGACGGCCGCGAACCAGAGCAGGCCCCGCACCGGGTCGTACGCCGCCGGGTCGAAGGCCCGCAGGCCCATGGTCAGCAGCCCGCCGCCCAGGGCCGCGAGGGCCGCGCCCGCCACGAAGGCGAGGACCTTCAGGGCGGGGACCGGGACGCCCGCGGCCGACGCGCCCGCCTCGTGGTCGCGCAGCGCCGCCAGCGCCCTGCCCGTACGGCCCCGGCGCATGGCGGCCACCAGGAGCAGGGCGGATGTCAGGAGCACCAGCTCCAGGGCGTAGTAGGCGCGGTCCGACGCGAAGCCCGCCGGGCGCGCCGGGGCCAGGCCCGCCGTCGCGTACGGCTGCGCGAGGACGAAGCGGCTCACCGCGACGCCGACCGCCAGCGTCGCCAGCGCCAGGGCGAGCCCGCGGCGGCGGATCGCCGGCCACCCCGTCAGCAGGCCCAGTGGGGCGACCAGGACGATGGCCACCACCAGCGCGGTGAGCTCCGGCAGCCGGGGCAGGCCGGGGAAGCGGCCCGCCGCCAGCAGCGCCGTGAACAGCGCGCCCAGGCCCGCGTACGCCGCCTGGCCCAGCGAGATCTGGCCGCCCCGGCCGGTGACGACCACCAGGGACAGCAGGATCACGGCGAGCGCCGGGACCTGGATCGCCGTGTGCAGGTCCGTGCCCGCGAAGCCGAGCGGCAGCAGGAACAGCACGCCCGCCACCCCCCACACCCCCGGTGGCACCCGGGCCCCCGCCGTCGAGGCGCGCGGCAGGGCGTCGCGCGCCCCCACGCCCGGCAGGACCAGCGCGGCGACCAGCAGGGCGACGACGAAGAGGTTCGCGGCGACGGCCTGGACCAGCGGACCGGGCCAGCCCGCGGGGTGGAAGCGGGTCAGCTGCGCCTGCCCCACACCGATGGCCAGCGCCGTCACCACCGCCACCGGCAGGCTCCGCATCCGGGCCACCACCGCCACCGCGATCACCTCGACGACCAGCAGCGGCAGCCCGTACGGGTCGAGCCGTACGTACGGCGCGAGCAGCACTCCCGTCAGGCCCGCCGTGAACGACCCGAACGCCCAGCCCACCGCCGACATCCGGTCCGCGTCGATGCCGCCCAGAGCCGCCAGCTCCCGGTTGTCGACCACCGCCCGCAGCTCCCGCCCCAGGCGCGTCCAGCGGGTCGCCGCCCCCACCGCGGCCGCCAGCAGGACGGCCGCCCCGAGGTGCAGCCACGGGTCGTCGCCGAGCAGCACCGGCGCGTCGTCCCGCGCCCCGCCGCCCCACAGCAGCGCCGCCGCGCCGACGAGCAGCACGAACACGCCGATCGAGGCCACCAGCGTCGTCGCCGGGTCCGAGCCGAGCACCGCCGCCGGGCGGAACACCACCCGGTCCAGCACCAGCCCGATACCGGGCCCGACCAGCAGCAGCGTCACGCACGCGGCGAGCGGCAGCGGCCAGCCCCACTCGACCACCAGCTGCCGCAGCACGTACGCGCAGACCATGGCGACCGCGCCGTGCGCGAGGTTCAGCACGCCCGTCGCCCGGTACGTGACGAGCAGGCCGATGCCGGTCAGGGCCGCCGCGCCGCCGACCGCGAGACCGGCGAGGAAGAGTTCGTACGTCAGCGAGGACACGGGTCAGCTCTCGGGATCGCACACCGGGCAGGGGTCCAGCCGGGCGTCCCCGACGGGGACCGCGTCCGCCCGGCCCGCGACCAGGGGGCAGTCCGGGCGGTGGGCCAGCGTCCCGCCCGGGACCCGCAGCGGCGGAGCGTCCGACGAGGGCCGGTCGTCCGTGGCCGGGGGCTCCTCCGGGCCGGGGCCCGCTTCCGGTGTGCCGTGCCGCGGCCCGGGCCCGCCCGGCGCCACCGCGCCCAGCAGCACCGTGCCCGCCACGATCAGCGCCGCCCCCGGCACGGTGCACGACGCCAGGTAGGGGATCTGCCGTTCCGCGAACCGCTCGCCCGACACCCCGTACCAGCCCGCCACGCACAGCACCGCGCCCACCGCGACGACCACGGCCCCGCCCCACCACAGCAGTCGCGATGTCGGCATCACGGGCCTCCGCTGGCGAGAGAGGGCGATTCCTTGCACTATGCCCAAGAAGGACAAAAAAGGCACAGACCCCGGAAACCGGCGGTGAGCCATATGGTCCCCACCACGCGTACGAGCCTGCGCAGGCACCCCCGCACGGCGGCCCTGGCGGCCGCCGCGGTCCTGGTCTTGGTGCCGACCGCCGCGGCCTGCGGCGACGGCAACGGCAACGGCGACGCGGGGAGGTCCCCGACCCCCACCGCGACGGCGGCCTCGCCGACCGGCGACCAGCCCGCGGACCCGACCGCGGCCCGGCAGCAGATCGAGAAGAACTGGGCGGCCTTCTTCAACCCGAAGACGCCGCTCGACGAGAAGGTCAAGCTGCTGGAGAACGGCGACCGGATGCGGCCCGTGCTCCAGGCCTTCGCGGCCAACCCGCAGGCCGCGCAGACGTCCGCCAGCGTCGACGACGTCGCCTTCACCTCGGCGACCCGGGCCGACGTCACCTACGACCTGATGGTCGGCGGCACCCCGGCGCTGTCCAACTCCAAGGGCACCGCCGTGCACCAGCAGGACACCTGGAAGGTGTCCGTGAAGACGCTGTGCGCGCTGGTCAAGCTCAGCCCCGATGCGACAGCCGTGCCGGGCTGCTGATTCCCTGCTGCCGACGGCGCTCCTGCTGTTCGCCCTGCTGCTGAGCGCCGCCTGCGGCAGCCGCCTGCCGGAGAGCGACTTCACCGCGCGGCGCCCCGCCCCGACGGCCGACGGCCCCCCGATCCGCATCGGCATCATCACCAGCGCCACCAGCCCCGTGGGCGGCGCCGCGTTCACCGGGCCCCGCGACGGCGCCCAGGCGTACTTCGCCGCCCTCAACGCGCGCGGCGGCCTCGACGGCCGCCGCGTCGAGGTGCTCACCTGCGACGACGGCGGCAGCGGCGTCGGCAACAACGAGTGCGTCCACGAACTCGTCGACGAGGCGAAGGTCTTCGCCCTCGTCGCCACCACCGCCTTCGACTACGCCGGTGCCCCGCGCGTCGCCGCCGCCGGCGTCCCCGACATCGGCGGCCAGCCCATCGGCCCGGCGTACGACACGTATCCGCACCTGTACGGCATCTACGGCAGCTCCGCCCCGCGCACCGGCGAACCCGGCTGGGGCGGCGTCCTGTACGGCGGCACCGAGGTCTACCGCTGGTTCAAGCGCGAGCTCGGCGCCCGCACCGCGGCCGTCGTCGCGTACAACCAGGCGGACTCCGCCCGGTACGCGGCCTACGTGGAGCGGGGCCTGCGGACCGAGGGGTACCGGGTCGTCGGCGCGCAGGTCGACTTCGCGCTGCCCAACTACCGGGCCGTCGCCGCCGACCTGCGCGAACAGGGCGTCGACGTCGTCTTCGACGCCCTGGACACGCACGGCAACGCGCGGCTGTGCGAGGCGATGGACGCCGTCGGCGTACGCGTCACCGCCAAGGTCACCAACGTCCAGAACTGGAACGAGGGCGTGCCGCGCGACTTCGAGGACGCCCCGCGCTGCCGCAACGCCCTGTGGGCGACCGGCGCCAGCCGCAACCACGACGAGACGTCCCACCCGGCGGTACGGGAGTTCCGCGACGCCATGGGGGACCGGCCGCTCTCCCAGTGGGCGCTGGAGGGGTGGGCCGCCGCCATGTGGTTCACGGACGCGGCCCGCTCGTGCGCCGGGGCGGGCCTCACGCGGGCGTGCGTCGAGCGGTTCCTCGACCGGCCCGAGGGGTACACCGCCCGCGGGCTGCTCCTGCCCGCCGTCTTCCGGCGGCTCCCCGAGCCGCCGAAGACCAGCCGCACCTGCCTGTCCGTCGCCCGCTGGCAGGACGGCCGCGGCTGGGTCACCCAGGGCGGCGACATGGAGCGCAACTGCGCCACCGTCCCCCAGCTCGGCTACCGGCCCTGAACCCGCGCCCCGGCCCGGGCCGGGCCCGCCTTTCTGGGCCCGCCGACCGGGGCGGCCGACCCGCGCCCTGAACCGCGTGCCGAAAACCGCGTCCTCAATCCCAAGTACAGTCCATGCCTGACGACCATCCGAAACTGCTGGACCTGGGGGACGCGGCGACGCGATGCACATCTCATTCCTGCTCCACAACGCGTACGGGATCGGCGGCACGATCCGCACGACGTTCAACCTCGCCGCGGCCCTGGCCGAGCGGCACGACGTCGAGATCGTGTCCGTCTTCCGCCACCGCGAGGAGCCGACGCTGGACGCCCCCGCCGGCGTGACCATGAAGCACCTGGTCGACCTGCGCAAGAAGAGCCCCACGTACGACGGCGACCACCCCGACTACCGGCGGCCCGCCACGGTCTTCCCGCGCGGCGACGGCCGCTGGAAGCAGTACAGCCGCCTCACCGACGCCCGCATCGGCGCCCATCTGAGGAGCCTGGAGGCCGACGTCGTCGTCGGTACCCGCCCGGGCCTCAACGTGCACATCGCCCGCCAGGCCCGCCGCGGCCCCGTCCGCGTCGGCCAGGAGCACCTCACCCTCGACAGCCACGGCTACCGGCTGCGCCGCGAGATCGGCCACCGCTACGCCCTGCTCGACGCCGTCACCACCGTCACCGAGGCCGACGCCCGCTCCTACCGCGCCAAGCTGAAGCTGCCCGGCGTACGCATCGACGCCGTCCCCAACAGCGTCCCGGCGCCGTCCGTCGAACCCTCCGACACCACCGCCAAGTGGGTCGTCGCCGCCGGCCGCCTCACCCGGGTCAAGCGGTACGACGTGCTGATCGAGGCGTTCGCCAAGGTGGCCGCCGCCCGCCCCGACTGGCGGCTGCGGATCTACGGCTCCGGCGACGCGACCGGCAACGAGAAGAACGCGCTGCGCGCCCTCATCGAGGAGCGCGGCCTGCACAACCACGTCTACCTGATGGGCCCGGCGAACCCGCTGGAGCCCGAGTGGGTCAAGGGCTCCATCGCGGCCGTCACCTCCCGCCTCGAAGCCTTCGGCATGACGATCGTCGAGGCCATGCGCTGCGGCCTGCCGGTGGTCTCCACCGACTGCCCGCACGGCCCCGGCGAGATCATCGAGGACGGCGTCGACGGACGGCTCGTGCCCGTCGGGGACGTGGACGCCATCGCGGGCGCGCTGCTCGCCCTGATCCAGGACGACGAGCTGCGCCGCCGCACCGGTGAGGCCGCGCTGGCGGCCTCCCGGCGCTTCGACCCGGCCGCCATCGCCGAGCGCCACGAGGCGATCTTCGCCGAGCTGGTCGCCCGGGGCGCCAACGGCCGCTCCCGCAGCCGGGTGCGCGACCTGCTGCACCGCACCCGCGGCGCGGTCCTCGACGCCGCGTTCACCGTGCGCTACAAGGCCGCCGACGTGCTCCGGAAGGGGAAGCCCGCATGACCGACACCACGACCCCGGCCCCCGCGCCCGGCGAGCCGCCGCGCGCGGACTGCGTCGCGGACGCCGCCGGCGGCATCACCTTCGACATCGCGGTCGTCGACACCGCCGAGCCGGTCCTCCTCCTGCGCCGGCGCGGGCGCGGCGGCGGCCCGGCCGAGGAGGCCCGGCTGCCGCTCACCCCGGCGAGCGCGGGCCGTCTGCGGGCCGTGCTGCCCAGCACCATGGGGCTCGCCGAGGGCCGCTGGGACGTGTACCTGGGCGAGCGGCCGGTGGAGCCCGGCATCCGGGACCTGCGCGCGCTCGTCGACCGCGTCCCCGACGAGGAGGGCCCGGTCGAGGTCCGCATCCCGTACCCGACGGCCGACGGGTGCCTCGCCGTGCGGAGCTGGGTGCGCGGCCCGCACGCCGAGGCCGGCGACCTCTCCTTCGGCGAGGCCGCCTGCACGGTCGAGGGCACGCTGTACGGGGCCGACCTCGGCCCCGGCGCGGTCGCCGAGGCGCGGCTGGGGGAGCGGGTGCACCGGGTGCCGGCCGCCGGCGAGAAGGGCGCCTTCGCCTTCACCCTGCCCTACGCGCCCCTCGCCGTGGAGCCCCCGGCCGAGGGGCAGCTGCTGTGGGAGCTGTGGCTGCGTCCCGACGCGGACGCCGAGGCGGTGCGCGTCTCGCGGATCCTCGACGACGTCTGGGACCGCAAGAACGTCTTCGTCTACCCCGCGCACCGGGGCGAGGGCTACCGGGCGGCGCCCTGCTACACGACCGACAACACCCTGTGCGTGCGCGTGTCGGCGTGACGCGCGAAGGCGCCCATTTCCCTGCCACGGCGATTTCCGGGTGATATGCCGAAAGGTAAATCGGGGGCTTCGGGAATTCGGCTGCGCGGCCTGGTGAGGCGGTGTGCGTCATCCGGAACAATCCGGCAGGAACGGCATCCCGGGGGGTGAAGAATTCCCCCCAAACATGTGTCGTGGTTCTGTGACAGAAGCGTGACCGGTGGGGGACATGTGTCTGGTGGGGCCGGGCGGCCCCGCTTCCGTCACTGTGCGGCGCCGCCTACGGTGAAGGGCATGGCACCGATTCCGACCCCTCCCGCACAGCCCGACGACACCCCCGAGTCCTACGTGGGCCTCGACGAGCGCGACGCCGAGCAGGTGGCCCGCTCCCGTGGCTGGACGACGGTCCGCTCGCTGCCGCCCGGCGCGATCATCACCATGGAGTTCCTCGCGGGCCGGATCAACTTCGAGGTGGACGACCACACGGTCACCCGCTGCTGGGTGGGCTGACGCCCCGTCCGCGCGTACGCGAAGGCCCCGGCCGCATCAGCGGCCGGGGCCTTCGCCGTACACGTCACACGGGTCAGCCGCCCGTCAGCCGCCCGTCGTGCGGCCGCGCGTGCGGCGGCCTGCGGCTGCCGGCCGGCGTGACCGGCGTCCGCTCCGAGCGCACCACCGCGTGCGGCCGCGGCTGGGCCAGCGTGGCCCGGACGCTCGCCGCACGGCCGCCTGCCGAGGCCCCCGCCGAAGGGCCCGCGCCCGCACCCACCGGCTCCGGTCCCGCGCCCGCGCCGACGGGCTCCGGCTCCGCGACCGGCTCCTCGTCGACCGGTGCGGCCACCGTGCCCGCGCCCGCGCGCTGCGGGAACATCGCGGGCCGCGGCCCGCCCGCCGCCACCGGCACCGACGGCACCCGGCGCCGCCGGGCCCGCAGGGACGCGCGCAGCCGGTCGCGCGCCCCGAGGATCAGCGCCTCGGCGCGGGCGATCAGCGGCTCGCACCACGGCAGCGCCAGCAGGATCAGCAGACCGGCGGCCCAGCCCAGCAGCACATCGCTCAGCCAGTGCGTACCGAGGTAGACGGTGGTCAGGCCGACACCGAGGGCGACCACGGCCGACAGCGCCGACAGATGGCGCCGGGCCCGCGGCGTGGTGGCCAGGTAGGAGAGGATTCCCCAGGTCACGACCGCGTTGGCGGTGTGTCCGGAAGGGAATATATCGCCGCCCGCGAACAGCTCGGCCGAGCCGATCTGCGTCGCGTAATGGGGCCCGAGCCTGCCCAGACCGATCTTGACCGCGCCGACCGTGACGTTCAGCAGCAGCAGCGCGGCGCCCAGCACCAGCAGCGGCCGCAGCGTGTGCTGGCGCCAGGAGCGCCAGCCCAGCCAGGCCGCCACCATCACCGCGGTCGGGCCGCGCTGGCCGAGCACCACGAAGTAGTCGAGCGTCGCGTGCACCTCCGGCCACTGCTGATACGGCCGGAACAGCATGACCTTCCAGTCGAGGGTCACGAGCCACGACGAGACGAGCACGGCCACCACGATCGCGAGATAGAACGCCGCCGTCCCGCCGAAGAGGGCGAGACGGGTGCGGCTCATCCGCGGGATCTCAATCTTCGGCGGTTCCGGCTCCCGGTCCAGCCGGGCGAAGATGTCGGTACGCACCCAATCGACGTTACAGCGAGTGAGGGGCCGTTCAGGCCGATCCGGTCTCTTCGTGATGACGATGTGATGTGGAGTGTGTCTCAGCCACCTGCTTATTCCATGCTTATCCATAAAGCGTGCAGGTCGTGTGTCGTATTTACGCCCGAGGCCCCCGCGGGAACGTCGATCGGCGGGTGCGGAAAATCGCGCGGAGTACGGTCGCCCGGAATTCACCCCGGCGCGCCGCGCGCCCCGAGTGGCGTACGCCACACGCCCGCGCGCGCCCCGGTGAGAGGTGGACCACGCGCCACCCGCCCCGACTCGCGTACGCTGACGGCTCACTCGCCCGTCGATGCCGGGCCGTCCGGGGGCGTCCCTCCCCCCGGCCAGTGCCCACCGAGCGCGAGGGATTCATCTGTGGGAGGTACGTACATGCTCGGGACGACCACGGCCTCGGCACGGCTCCGTGCCGCCGGCGGCGGTGCCAACCGCTGGGTCGTCCTGTTCGTCCTCTGCGTCAGCCTGCTGCTCGTCGCGCTCGACGCGACCGTGCTGCACGTCGCCGTGCCCGCCGTCACCGAGGACCTGCGCCCCAGCTCCACCGCTCTGCTGTGGATGGTGGACGCCTATCCGCTGGTGTGCGCCTCGCTGCTGATCCTCTTCGGCACGCTCGGTGACCGGCTCGGGCGGCGCAGGGTCCTGCTGGCCGGTTACGGACTGTTCGGCGTGGCCTCGGCGGTCGCGGCGTTCGCCGAGACACCGAACGTGCTGATCGCCGCGCGCGCCCTGCTGGGCATCGGCGGCGCCATGATCATGCCGGCGACGCTGTCGATCCTCCGCGCGGTCTTCCCCGACCGGCGCGAGCGCGCCACCGCGATCGGCGTCTGGACCGCCGTCGCCGCCGTGGGCGCGGCGACCGGTCCGGTGCTCGGCGGCTTCCTGCTGGAGCACTTCTGGTGGGGCTCGGTCTTCCTGATCAACATCCCGCTGATGGCGGTGATCCTGCCCGCCGGCCGCTGGCTCCTGCCCGAGTCCAAGGGCAGCGGCGACGGCCCCTGGGACGTCCTCGGCGCGCTCATGGCAGCGGCCGGCGTCATGGGCGTGGTCCTCGGCGTCAAGCGGCTCGGCGCCGGTGACGACTCGCCGCTGAGCCCGGGGACGGTCGGGCCGCTGCTCGTGGGCGCCGCGCTGCTGGTGCTGTTCGTACGGCGGCAGAGGCGCCGGCCGCACCCGTTGATCGACATGCGGATGTTCTCGCGCGCCGCCTTCACCACGTCCGTCGGCTGCATCGTGCTGGCCATGCTCGCGCTGGTCGGCCTGGAGCTGATCGCCGTCCAGTACCTCCAGCTGGTGCTGGAGCTCAGCCCCGTCGAGACCGGGCTGCGGCTGCTGCCGCTCACCTTCGCCGCGATGGCCGCCGGGGCCACCGGCTCGTACACGCTGCGCCGCGTCGGCCCGCGCCGGATGGTCGGCTGGGGCTTCGTCCTCACGGCCGGCGCCGTGCTGCTGCTGGTGCTCATGGGGCACCAGGACCGCCCGCTGCTGCTCACGGCCGGCTTCGTGCTGCTCGGCTTCGGCCTGCAGACCACGCTCTTCGGCGCGTACGAGTCGATGCTCAGCGAGGCGCCGGCGCACAGCGCGGGCGGCGCGGCGGCCATCGGCGAGACCTCCTACCAGCTCGGCGCCGGCATGGGCATCGCGCTCCTCGGCAGCGTCATGAACGCCGCGTACGCGCCCGGCCTGGCGCGGGTGCCGGGCGTGCCCGAGGCCGCCGGCGCCGCGGCGGCCAACTCGCTGGGCGAGGCGTACCAGGTGGCCGCCCAGCTCGGCGGCGCGGCGGGCGAGGCCCTGCGCACCGCCGCCCGGCACTCCTTCGTGCACGGCCTGCACGTCACGCTCGTCGTCAGCGCGGGGCTGCTGCTCGCGGGCGCCGCGATGGCGCTGCGCCTGCCGCGCGTCATGGAGTCGCAGGCGGACCTCGACGCCCGCCTCGGCGGTGCGCCCGAGCCCGCGCCCGAGCCGGAGGGCCGCCCGGACACCGTGCCCGGCGCCCGCCCGGCGCCGTCGCAGGAGCGCGAGCTGCTGCACGTGCCCGCGCGGCGCGAGCCCGCGGAGCCGGCCAGGTCCGGGCGTACGGCACACTGAGCCCGCGCCGGGGCGGCCGGGGCTGGACGCCGCCGCACACCGCGTCGTAACGTCGGCGCCGAGCCGTACCTAACGGCGTTAGTTTTAGTGGCCGGCCCTCCGGAGGTCCCGTCGTGTCCGCACCCGCGAAGCTCCCGCCCTTCGACCCCAGCGACCCCCTCGGCATCGACGACCTCCTCGAACCCGAGGACCTCGCCATCCGCGACACCGTCCGCGGCTGGGCCGCCGACCGGGTGCTGCCGCACATCGCGGAGTGGTACGAGAAGGGCGAGCTGCCCGGCATCCGCGAGCTGGCCCGCGAGCTCGGCTCCCTCGGCGCGCTCGGCATGTCGCTGGAGGGGTACGGCTGCGCGGGCGCGAGCGCCGTCCAGTACGGACTGGCCTGCCTGGAGCTGGAGGCCGCCGACTCCGGCATCCGCTCCCTGGTCTCGGTCCAGGGCTCCCTCGCCATGTACGCCATCCACCGCTTCGGTTCCGAGGAGCAGAAGCAGCGCTGGCTGCCGTCGATGGCGGCGGGCGAGACGATCGGCTGCTTCGGCCTGACCGAGCCCGACCACGGCTCCGATCCGGCCGCGATGCGGACGTACGCCAAGAAGGACGGCGGCGACTGGGTCCTCAACGGCCGCAAGATGTGGATCACCAACGGCTCGGTCGCCGGGGTCGCCGTCGTCTGGGCGCAGACCGACGACGGCATCCGCGGCTTCGCCGTCCCGACGGACACCCCCGGCTTCTCGGCGCCGGAGATCACCCACAAGTGGTCGCTGCGCGCGAGCGTCACCAGCGAGCTGGTCATGGACGACGTACGGCTCCCGGCCGACGCGGTGCTGCCGGGCGTCACCGGGCTGAAGGGGCCGCTCAGCTGTCTGAGCCACGCCCGTTACGGCATCGTGTGGGGCGCCATGGGCGCCGCGCGCTCGTCGTTCGAGGCGGCGCTGGAGTACGCGAAGACCCGCGAGCAGTTCGGCAAGCCCATCGGCGGCTTCCAGCTCACCCAGGCCAAACTCGCCGACATGGCCGTGGAGCTCCACAAGGGGGTCCTGCTCGCCCACCACCTCGGGCGCCGGCTGGACGCCGGGAAGCTCCGCCCCGAGCAGGTCAGCTTCGGCAAGCTGAACAACGTACGGGAGGCGATCGAGATCTGCCGCACCTCGCGCACCATCCTGGGCGCCAACGGGATCTCGCTCGAATACCCCGTCATGCGGCACGCCACCAACCTGGAATCGGTGCTCACCTACGAGGGCACCGTGGAGATGCACCAGCTGGTGCTGGGCAAGGCGCTCACCGGGCTCGACGCCTTCCGGTAAGCGGGCCTCGCCCTAGCTCTGGTTGAAGAAGCCGTCCTCGGTGCGCGACCCGGCCTCGCCGTTGACGATCTCCGTGTTCGCGGGCGTCAGCAGGAAGACCCGGGTCGCCACGCGCTCGATCGAGCCGCGCAGCCCGAAGGTCAGGCCGGCCGCGAAGTCGACCACGCGCTTGGCGTCGGCGGGCTCCATGGCGGTGAGGTTCATGATGACCGGCACGCCGTCCCGGAAGAGCTCGCCGATCGCCCGGGCGTCCCGGAAGCCGTCCGGGGAGACCGTGGCGATGCGGCGGCCCTCCTCCTGCGCGGTCTCGGAGGCGACCCGCACCCGCGGGTCGGTCACCCAGGCGTCGCCGCCGCGGTCGCTCCCGGCGTACTCGTCGTCGTAGTAACGCTCGTCGTTGTCCTCGACGAGACCGAGCCATGCACTCGCCTTGCGCACCGATCCCATGGACGCCTCCTTTCGTCGCGGTCACTTGTGGTTCCGCTATCCCTATCGTCGACCATCATGCGGATCGCGCGCCAAGTGGATAGTCGCCGCGCAGGCGATTCGTGACGGTACTGGTGCAGAGGATGTGGCGATTCGTCAAGATTCTGCGGGCATACGGCCCCTGAAGGAGGGCTTCCGCAACTCATATATGACATTCGGGCCGGATGGGTGAGCGAGCGGACGTACGGGTGAACGGATCAGGCCGATACGATGCCCGCCGCACAGTCGCACAACACACGGGGGAGCGGGAAAAGCACGTGTTCGGAATCGTCAGGCCCTGCACGCACAGACTCACCGACGGGCTCAAGACGGAGTGGATGGCCCATCTCTGCGGCCTCTGCCTGGCCCTGAGGGCGGATCACGGGCAGGTCGCCCGGGTCGCCACCAACTACGACGGCCTCATCATCTCCGTCCTGACGGAGGCTCAGGCCGAGCGCGACCCTGCCGCACGCCGCACCGCAGGGCCCTGCCCGCTGCGCGCGATGCGCACCGCCCCGGTCGCGCGGGGCGAGGGCGCGCGGCTGGCCGCCGCCGTCTCGCTGGTGCTCGCCTCGGCGAAGGTACGGGACCATGTCGCCGACCGGGACGGGCTGCTGGCCCGCCGCCCGATGGCCGCCGCCGCGCGGCGCGTCGCCCGGGGCTGGGACCGGGCCGGCGCGAGGGCCGGCCGCGCGCTCGGCTTCGACACGGCGGTCCTGGTCGACGCGGTGGACCGGCAGACCGGCATCGAGGCGCTGGCCGGCCCCGGTACGCCGCTGCTCGCGATCACCGAGCCCACGGAGACCGCCACCGCCGCGGCCTTCGCGCACACCGCCGTCCTCGCGGGCAGGCCGTCGAACGCCGAGCCGCTGGCCGAGGCGGGCCGGCTCTTCGGACGCCTCGCGCACCTCCTCGACGCCGTCGAGGACCGCGAGGCCGACGCCGCCTCCGGCGCCTGGAACCCCCTCACCGCCACCGGCACGCCGCTCGCCGAGGCACGGCGCCTCGCGGACGACGCGCTGCACGGGATCCGGCTGGCCCTGCGGGACGCGGAGTTCGCGGACGACAAGCTGCTGCACGTGCTGCTCGCCCACGAGCTGCGCCGGTCGGTGGACCGGGCGTTCGGGACGGCGACCTGCTCGCACCAGGGGCACGGCGCGCCCAACCCGTACGGCCAGCCCAACCCGTACGGCGCGCCCAACCCGTACGGCGGGCAGCCCGGCGGCCCCTACCAGCCCGGTCCGCACCAGCCTGGTCCGCACCAGGGCGGGCCCTACCAGGGCGGGCCGCACCAGGGTGGCGGCCAGGGACCGTACGGCGGCGGGTACCCCGGTGGCCCCGGCAGCGGCATGCCGCCCGGCTTCGGCGGCGGGCCCGGCGGCGCGGAGCCCTCCCGGCCCAAGCCGCCCCGCGGCTTCCTGGCCGGGTGCGCGGCCTTCACCTGGCTCTTCTGCACCTGCCAGATCTGCTGCGCCAAGGAGTACGAGGGTCCCTGGTCGCGCAAGAAGCGCGAGGGGTGCTGCCGCGACTGCGACTGCAACGTCGGAAGCTGCGACTGCTGCTGCCCCTGCGACGGCTGCTGACGACCCCTCTGGAGCGCGCCGACCACCCGGAAGGTCGAATTCCGGCCGTCCCGGGTGCGGGGCGGGACGCAGGCGACCACGTCCCGCTGACCGCCACCGCCGTCGGCGGCCTCACCGTCGACGGGCCCCGCCCCCGTTCCAGGGCGTCGAGGCCACGCCGTACGACCCGTGCTGGGTCGTACGGCGACCCTTCCGTCCGTACGGAGAGGAGCGCGGCGTCCGCCTCCGCCGGCCCTGGCCGGGGGGCTCGCTTTCGTGCTCGGCGGCGCCACGCACACGCTGCGGGCGGCGGCTCGCTGGGGGCGGTCTTCGCCGACGCCACCCGTGGCCGGGACTCGTACCGCTTCCGCTTCCCGCAGCCGCCCACCCCCGGGCCGGACGGCAGCGTTCCGGTCGACTTCAACCGTGCGCCGCCACCGCCGTGCGCCTTCGCCGAGCACTTCATCCGCCCTTCCGCCGCCCGGCAACACCCTTTCCGTCCCGGTCCGCGCGGGCGAGCGGAACGTCCTGCCGCACTGATCGGGACGGCCGAAAGACACCCTTGCGCGCGGTAGTTGATCCCGCGAATACTCCCGGAGCAGCGCTTGTCAGGGGCACGACGTGTTCGCAATCCGAACGCGTAGGAAACCCTGGCTGCGCCTCACGGGCCCGACACCCCACGGCGGGCCCCCGATTCCCTCGGAGGAACGTAAGTGAGGATCAAGCGCACCACCCCCCGCGACGGCATAGCCAGACGCACCCGTCTGCTCGCCGTCTCCGTCGGTCTGGTCTCCGCCGCCGCCCTCGCGGTCCCCGCCGCGAACGCGGACTCTCCCCGGACCTACAGCGCGTCCGACCTGTCCGCCGCAGGCTCCGCCGTGCTGGAAGCCGACGTACCGGGCACCGCCTGGCACGTCGACAGCAAGACCAACACCCTGGTCGTGACCGCCGACTCGACCGTCTCCCAGGACGAGATCGCGAAGATCAAGCGCGAAGCCGGCGCCAACGCCGGTGCCCTGCGCATCGAGCGCACCCCGGGCAAGTTCACCAAGCTCATCTCCGGCGGCGACGCCATCTACTCCAGCAACTCGCGCTGCTCCCTCGGGTTCAACGTCCGCGACAGCGCGGGCGCGTACTACTTCCTCACCGCCGGGCACTGCACCGACGGCGTGGGCACCTGGTACGCCAACTCCGGCCGCACCACGGTGCTCGGGTCCACGTCCGGGTCCAGCTTCCCGAACAACGACTACGGGATCGTCCGCTACACCAACAGCTCCATCACCAAGTCCGGCACCGTCGGCAGCGTGGACATCACCAGCGCCGCCAACGCCACCGTCGGCATGTCCGTCACGCGCCGCGGGTCCACCACCGGCACCCACAGCGGCTCCGTCACCGGCCTGAACGCCACGGTCAACTACGGCGGCGGCGACGTGGTCTACGGCATGATCCGGACGAACGTGTGCGCCGAGCCCGGCGACAGCGGCGGCCCGCTCTACTCCGGCAGCCGCGCCATCGGCCTCACCTCCGGCGGCAGCGGCAACTGCTCCTCCGGCGGGACGACCTTCTTCCAGCCGGTCACCGAGGCGCTGAGCGCGTACGGGGTCAGCGTCTACTGACCCGTAGACCGAACCACCCTTCCGTGTGAGCTCGGTGAGTCCCCCGGCCGGAATCCGGCCGGGGGACTCGACGCACTGCCCGCGGTCGTCCACATTCGAGGGGATGTGAGAACGGTCGGGCACAGGGAGCGGGGGCGGATGAAGCGCATCGGAGTGACCGGCCACAGGGACATCCCCGACGAGCTCCACGCCCATGTCCGTGCCGCGATGCGGGCCGCGTTCCTGGGGCACGACGGCGCCCTGGAGGCGCTCTCCAGCCTCGCCACCGGGGCGGACCAGCTCTTCGCCGACATCGCGCTGGCCTGCGGGGCCGAGCTGGTCGCCGTCATCCCCAGCGGGGACTACGAGGACGGCTTCGCGGACGACGCCGAACTGGCCCGCTACCGGGGCCTGAGGAAGCGCGCCACGCGGGAGGTCCGGATGGCGTTCCCGCACTCCACCGACGAGGCGTACTACGCGGCCGGCACGTACATCGCCGACCACTGCGACCGGCTGCTCGCGGTCTGGGACGGCCGCCCGGCGCGCGGCCTGGGCGGTACGGGGGACATCGTGCGCTACGCCCGCGAGCTGGGGAAACCGGTGACGGTCATCTGGCGCGCGGGCGTCGAGCGCCCCTGAGGGCCCGGCCTACCTGCGGTGCTGCACCAGCCAGTCCGTGTGCTGCGGCGAGACGATGCGCTCGGTCTCGTACACCGCCGCCGGCCACCTGTCCTCGCCGACCGTCGTCTCCATCGCGGTGTGGATGGCCGCGAGGTCCTCCTCCACCAGCGAGTGCGCGGCGATGAGCGGCTGGTGGCGGCGGATCTCGCTCCACGCGACACCGGCGGCCGCCGTGGCGGACAGCAGGCCCGCGAGCACGGCCGACCCGCCGGCCGAGAAGGTCTGGAAAAGCCCGAGGAGGAAGGCGACGAGGGTGAGCACGGCGGTGCTCGCCCGCCACAGGGCCGTGGCCCGCCGGGAGACCTCCGTCCGCCGGTGGTACCAGTTGCGCTGCTCGATCAGCCGGTCCCGTACGTACGTCTCCTTGCGCACCCGGAAGGGTTTGTCGCGCAGCATCCGCATGGCCGGGGTGATGAGTTCGGCTCCGGGGTCGTGCCCCTGCTCCCGGGGGTCCAGCCAGCCGACCTTGCGCAGCTCGGCGAGCCCCTCCTCCAGGCGCAGGAGGAACTCCC
This sequence comes from Streptomyces sp. NPDC045998, assembly GCF_056430285.1. NCBI lineage: Bacteria > Bacillati > Actinomycetota > Actinomycetes > Kitasatosporales > Streptomycetaceae > Streptomyces > Streptomyces sp. NPDC045998. The sequence goes on along the minus strand of NZ_JBWKLJ010000008.1, from coordinate 332,849 downwards.
CCTCCGGGTCGCGGGAGTCGGCGTCGAAGGGCGCGCCGTGGACCGCGTACCTCCAGCACATCGACTTGATGAACTCGGCGGCGGACCGGTTCAGTTGCCAATGCGACTTCGCGCGGCGCCTGGAGGCGCGGTAGCCGGCCAGGAGTACGCCGGCGTACGCCAACGCGCTGAGCGCGCCCGCCAGTTGGAAGGTGTCTCCGATCCGCCAGCCGCCGGGCATCGCCGCCAGGCAGGCGCCGAGCACCAGCAGGAGCAGCTGCATCCGGGTGTCCCTCACCGCCTCGCGCTGCCGGGCGATGGCCGTCTCGTCCGCCCGGTGGAACAGCGCCGGCAGATCCTCGTTCCGGAAGACCATGCTCTGCAGTGGACCCTGATACCCGGTCATACGCACCCCCGTCTGCGGTTTTGTGTCACTCTTTCGGTGGAATGGATCGTTCCGGGGAGGTCGGGGAATACTGGCGCAACGCATTTCCTTCATGTGTTCGCGCTGATTTGCCGTGGGTGGCCACGAGAGTAAAGTCGTGCCGCCGACACTGCAACGGTGCGGTTCCCCTCAGATCGCCACATATGCCCAAGGACGGCCGCCGTGAGCTTTCAGACCTCTATGACATTCGCTGTCGCGAAGAAGAATCGTGTTCCGCTCGCCGAGATCGACGTCCGGGCGGCGGAAGCGGCCAAGAAGATCAACCGGGTGCTGCCCGCCATCGGTGACCGTACCGGACGCGGGGCGACGTTCAACTCCGCGCTCTGAAGCGGCCGAAAACAGCCCTGAAGTAGCTCTAAACTGGCGGAATGACCGGACCGCTGGTCCCTTTCCGTGAGATCGTTCTGAAAGTGCACAGCAGGTGCGATCTCGCATGCGACCACTGCTATGTGTACGAACACGCTGATCAGAGCTGGCGTACCCGCCCTAAGGCGATCTCTGACGAGGCGATTTCCTGGACAGCTCTGCGACTGGCCGAGCATGCGAAGGAACATGCCCTGCCCTCCGTGACAGTGATCCTGCACGGAGGGGAGCCGCTGCTGGCGGGGCCGGCCCGGCTGCGGCGCGTCTGCGAGGAACTGACCCGGACGCTCGGCCCGCACACCGCGCTCGACCTGCGCATCCACACCAACGGCCTCCAGCTCGGCCCCCGCTACCTCGACCTCTTCGCCGAGTACGGCGTCCGCGTGGGCATCTCCCTCGACGGCGACAAGGCCGCCAACGACCGCCACCGTCGCTTCGCCGACGGCCGCTCCAGCCACCCCCTCGTCCTCAAGGCCGTCGGCCTGCTGCGCCAGGAGCGCTACCGCCACCTCGACCTCGGGCTGCTCTGCACCATCGACGTGGCCAACGACCCCGTCGCCGTCTACGACGCGCTGGCCGCGCTCGAACCGCCGCGCATCGACTTCCTGCTGCCGCACGCCACCTGGCAGAACCCGCCGCCCCGCCCGGACGGCTCTCCCACCGCGTACGCCGACTGGATCCTCACCGCCTTCGACCGGTGGGACCGGCAGGGCAGGCCCGTGCCCGTGCGGCTCTTCGAGTCGGTGCTCTCCACCCTCGGCGGCGGCCCCAGCCTCACCGAATCGCTCGGCCTCGCCCCCACCGACCTCGTCGTGGTGGAGACCGACGGCACCCTCGAACAGGTCGACTCCCTCAAGAGCGCCTACGACGGCGCCGCCGCCACCGGCTTCGACGTCTACCGGCACTCCTTCGACGAGGTCGCCGCCCACCCCGGCGTGCGTGTCCGCCAGCTCGGGCTCGCCGGGGTGAGCGCCACCTGCCGCGACTGCCCCGTGGTCCGCTCCTGCGGCGGCGGGCTCTACACCCACCGCTACCGCGCGGACGGCACCGGCTTCGCCAACCCCTCCGTCTACTGCGCCGACCTCGAGGCCCTGGTGCGCGGCATCGAGGACCGCACGGCGGCGCGTACGGCGTCCCCCGCCGTGACCGACCCGGCCGCCCTCGCCGCCGAACAGCACGACCTGACCCGCGTCCTCCTCGCCGAGCTGCACAGCCGCCTCGACGGGCGCGGCGGCGAGCCGTGGGCCGAGGCCTGGGAGCTCGCCACCACCGTCGAGCGGCGCTCCGACGGCCTCGACGAGGTGCTGGCCCACCCCTACACCCGCACCTGGCTCCTCGACTGCCTCGACGCCCTCCACGAGGACCGCCCCACCGCGCCCGCCCTCGCCCGGCAGCTGCCGCGGTACGTCGCCGCCGCGGCCGTACGCGGCCGGGTCGACGCCCCGGTCCGCGTCCCGCACCCGGGCGGCCCGCTGCACCTGCCCACGCTCGGCGTGCTCACCGTGCCCGCCGCCGGCACCGCGGAGGTGCGGGCGACCGGGGACGGCTTCGTTGTGCGGGCCGGCGGGGCCGAGCAGCGCGTCGAACGGCTCGGCGAGGAGGGCCCCCGCTGGCTCCCCGTGCGGCGCCACCAGGCCGACGGCCGCGCGCTCGACGACCTCGACCCGTACCGCGACCGCTTCGCCGCCCCCGCCACCGGGCGGCTCACCGCCGCCGACGCCGCCGACTGGAGCGCGCGTCTGGAGGCAGCCTGGGGGCTGCTGCGGGACGCCGTACCCGGCCAGGCCGCCGAGGCCGCCGCCCGGCTGACCACCCTGACCCCGCTCACCGGGACCGCGCCCCGCGTGGGCCGGCACGGCTACGGCGCGCTCGGCCTGCCGCTGCGGGGCGGCCCCGGCGAGCTGGCCCGGGCGCTGCTGCGCGGCTTCCGGCGCGCCACGCTGCGGGCGCTGCTCGACGTGACGGACCTCTACGCCCTGGACGGCGCCTGGAGCCACCCCGCGCCCTGGCAGGAGGCGCCGGTCCCGGTCTCCGCGCTGCTCGCCGGGGCGTACGAACGCACCGGTCTCGCGGCGTACGAACCCGGCCACCCGGTCCACGCCGCGCACGCCGAGCGGGCCCTGGACCGGCTCGAAGGCGCCGCCGAGCTCACCGTCAGCGGCAAAGCGCTGGTGGCCGCCCTACGGGAAGAGCTGCGCCGTGGCCGCGGATGACTGAAAAGCGGCGTTGATTGACTGAACGTCGTGGGGGCGGAGCGAACCTGCTCCGGAATGATTGATTCGCTCGTATCCTTCCCATCCTTGATGCGAGTGGTTCACACAGGACGGGGGTCGCGTGACGTCACCGCAACGGCGAGGGGCGGATCATCGGCCGTACTTTTTTCTGAGTTACGCCCACACGCCGAGGTACGGAGCCGGAGGCCCCGATCCCGACATGTGGGTGGAACGGCTGTTCCGCGATTTGTGCGGCCATGTAATGGCCATGACCGATCTGCCGGCCGGAGCCGAAGCCGGATTCATGGACCGGGAGATACGCTCCGGCGAAGGCTGGTCGGAACGGCTGGGCGAGGTCCTGGCCAACTGCCGGGTCTTCGTCCCGCTCTTCTCGCCGCGCTATTTCGCCAGCGAGATGTGCGGCAAGGAATGGTTCGCCTTCGCCCAGCGCGCCATCTACCACCAGGCGAAACACAACAGACCCGCCGACGCCATCGTCCCCGCCCTCTGGGTCCCCGTCCCCCCGGAACAACTCCCCGGCCCCGCCGAACGGCTCCAGTTCAACCACCGCGCCTTCGGCGACCGCTATGTCACCGACGGACTGTACGGCCTGATCAAACTCCGTATATTCGCCGAGGAGTACGAGCGGGCCGTCTACGAACTGGCCAAGCGCATCGTCTCCGTCGCCGACTCCACCGCCATCGGCCCCGGCCGGCCCGTCGACTACCGCCTCGCCCCCAGCGCCTTCGGCCAGCCCGGCGGCGGCCCTCGCCCCATCCAGGTCACCGTCGCCGCCCCCACCCGCCACGACCTCCCCGAGGGCCGCGCTCCCGAGTACTACGGCGACCTGCCGCAGGACTGGAACCCGTACCACCCCGAATCCTCCCGGCCCCTCGCCTACGTCGCCCAGGACCTGGTCCGCGCGCTCAACTACCAGGCCACGGTCGCCTCCTTCGACCACGACACCGGGCCGCTGGACGCCAAGCAGCCCCCCACCCGGCCCGAGATCCTCCTCGTCGACCGCTGGGCCCTCCAGGACGAGGAACGCCGCGAGCGGCTCGCCGCCTTCGACGCCGAGCACCGGCCCTGGGTCAGCGTCGTCGTCCCCCGCAACCACCTGGACTACCAGAGCCGCGCCGCCGACACCGAGCTCACCGGGAAGCTCGAAGCGACCATGCCCGTCAAGATGGGCCAGGGCCGCGCCGCCAGCCGCGCCGCCGCCCGCGGCGTACCGAGCATGGAGGCCTTCGGCCAGATCCTGCCCCAGGTCGTCGAGGCGGCCGCCCAGCAGTACCTGCGGCACGCCGCCGTCTACCCGCCCGCCGGCGGCCGCCACACCGAGCGCCCGCGGCTGCGCGGCCCCATGGCCGCCGAGTACGCCACCACGCACTTCACCCCCGAGACGCACGAGATCGCGCCCGATGCGGAGGACTTGGATGACCGCCAGTCGTGACGGACGCCGTGACGGACGCATCGTCACCTTCTACTCGTACAAGGGTGGTACGGGACGGACGATGGCCCTGGCCAACACGGCCTGGATCCTCGCCGCGAACGGCAAGCGGGTCCTGGCCGTCGACTGGGACCTGGAGGCACCCGGGCTGCACCGCTTCTTCCACCCCTTCCTCGATCCGTCCACGCTCGGCGCCACCACCGGTGTCATCGACCTGATCACCGAGTACGCCTGGGCCGCCACCAGCCCCGTCCAGCGGCCCGACGACTGGCACCGCGACTACGCGCGCATCCAGCCGCACGCCGTCTCCCTCACCCCCGAGGCGCTCGGCTGGCAGTTCCCCGACGGCGGCACCCTCGACTTCGTCTCCGCCGGCCGGCAGAACCGCGAGTACTCCGCCACCGTCTCCACCTTCGACTGGGACAACTTCTACGACCGCCTCGGCGGCGGGCACTTCTTCGACGCCCTGCGCGACGACATGAAGGCCACCTACGACTACGTCCTCATCGACAGCCGCACCGGCCTCTCCGACATCGCCGACATCTGCACCGTCCACCTCCCGGACGCCCTGGTCGACTGCTTCACCCTCAGCGACCAGTCCATGGACGGCGCCGCCGCCGTCGCCCGGCAGATAGACGAGCGGTACGGCGGCCGCGGCATCCGGATATTCCCCGTGCCCATGCGCATCGACGAGGGCGAGAAGGAGAAGGCCGACGCCGGCCGCGCCCTGGCCCGGCTGAAGTTCGACGGCTTCCCGAGCGGACTCACCGGCGAGGAGCTCGCCTCCTACTGGGGCGCCGTCGAGATCCCGTACCGGCCGTACTACGCGTACGAGGAGACCCTCGCCACCTTCGGCGACGACGCCGGCATCGCCAACTCGCTGCTCTCCGCCTTCGAGCGGCTCACCGCCGTCATCACCGACGGCGAGGTCACCGCCATGCCGTCCGTCAACGACGAGGTGCGGCTGCGGATCCGCGACGCCTTCACCCGCCGCCGTCCCGCCCAGCCCGCCGACCTGTTCCTGTCGTACGTCGCCGAGAACCGGATGTGGGCCGACTGGATCGAGTCCGTCCTCACCCGGGCCGGCTTCCGCGTCGTACCCCGCGACGTCTCCGCCGACCCCGCCGTCTCCGGCAGCGACCCCCTGGAGGCCGCCGAGAGCGCCGCCCGCACGGTGGTCCTGCTCTCCAGCGCCTACCTGAAGTCCTCCCGCGCCGTGCAGGTCTGGGAGCGGGCCGCCGCCGAGGACCCGGGCGGCGGGCGGCGGCAGCTGCTGCCGCTGCGCGTCGGCGACGTCCGGCTCAGCGCCCCGTACATCGACCGCAACCCCGTGGACCTGTACCGGCTCGACGAGGTGGGCGCCACCGCCGCGCTGCTGCGCGCCCTGGACCGGCCCGTCAAACTCAACGAGGGCGTGCCGCCCGGGCCGCGGTTCCCCGGCACCGTGCCGAAGATCTGGAACGCGCCGCCCCGCAACCCCGGCTTCACCGGCCGGTCGATGGTGCTGGAGCGGATGCGCGACCAGCTCGGCGGCGGCCTCGCCGTCGTCCTGCCGCAGCCGCAGACCCTGTACGGGCTCGGCGGCGTCGGCAAGACGCAGGTGGCACTGGAGTACGTGCACCGCTTCATGGCCGACTACGACCTGGTGTGGTGGGTCTCCGCCGAGCAGACGGACGACGTCATCGCCTCGCTGGCCGAGCTCGCCGTACGGCTCGGCGCGCAGGTCGGCGAGGACATGGCCTCCGCGTCCCAAGAGGCCATCGACCTGCTGCGGCGCGGGGTGCCCACCAACCGCTGGCTGCTGGTCTTCGACAACGCCGACGACCCCGACGCGCTGAAGCGCTTCTTCCCCACCGGCGGCCACATCCTGGTGACCTCCCGGAACCAGACCTGGTCGCAGTACGGGGACGCGCTGCCCGTCGACGTGTTCCTGCGCGAGGAGTCCATCGAGCACCTCCAGCGCCGTGCCAAGGGGCTGACCGCCGAGGACGCCGACAAGGTGGCGACCGCCGTCGGCGACCTGCCGCTGGCCGTCGAGCAGGCCGCCGCCTGGATCGCCGAGACCGCCACGCCCGTCTCCGCCTACCTGGAGCAGCTGGAACAGGCCGCCGCCAGCACGCTCGCCCTCAACCAGCCGGCCGGCTACCCCGAGCCGGTCGCGGCCACCTGGAACGTCTCCATCGCACGGCTCCAGGAGCGCTCACCGGCCGCCGTGCGGCTGCTGCAGCTGTGCGCCTTCTTCGCGCCCGAGCCGATCCACGCCAACCTGCTGTACAGCAAGCAGATGATCGAGGCGCTCAAGCCGTACGACGCGTCGCTCCAGGAGAAGCTGGTGCTGGGGCGGGTGATCCGGGAGATCGGACGCTTCGCCCTCGCCAAGGTCGACCAGGTCTCCAACTCCATCCAGGTGCACCGGCTGGTGCAGGCCGTCATCCGCTCCCAGCTGACGGAGGAGGAGCAGAAGGAGGCCCGGCACGCCGTCCACCGCATCCTCGCCGGGGCGCGGCCCGACGACGACGAACCGATCGACAACCCCGAGACCTGGCCCCGGTTCGCCACCATCTGGCCCCACCTCGGCCCGTCGGAGGCGCGCCTGTGCCGGGACCCCGAGACGCGGCGGCTCCTCATCGACCGCGTGCGCTACCTGTGGAAGCGCGGCGACTGGCAGACCGCGTGGTCGCTCGGCACCGAGCTGCGCGACGCCTGGCGCGAGATGCTGGGCAACGACGACCTCCAGTACCTGTACCTGCGCTTCCACCTGTCGAACATCCTGCGCTCGCAGGGGCGTTACGTGGAGGCCCGGGAGCTCGACGAGGTCACGCTGGAGCGGCAGCGGGAGGTCCTCGGGCCCTCGCACCCGCACACGTACATGACGACCAGCGGCCTCGCCATGGACCTCGGCACGCTGGGCGAGTACGGCAGGGCCATGGAGCTGGCGACCGAGGCGCACGAGGGCTTCAGCCAGATCTTCCACGAGGCCCACCCGAGGACGCTGGCCGCCGCCAACAACCTGGCGCTCAACCTGCGCATGGTCGGGCAGTACGCCCGGGCCCGGGAGATCGACCAGGAGGTCTTCGACCGCCGCACCGAGGTCCTCGGTCCCGAGCACCCGTACACCCTGTCGTCCGCCACCTCACTCGCCCGTGACCTGCGGGAGGTCGGGCGGTACGAGGACTCGGTGACGCTGCTGAGCCGGACGTACGAGATCTACAAGGACACCCTCGGACGGGCCTTCCCCGGCACGCTCGCCGCCGCCAAGTCGCTCGCCGTCTCCCTGCGGCGGGCCGGCCGCCTGGAGGACGCGCGGCGGCTCACCACCGCCACGCGCAACCGGTACCGCGCCAAGTACACCTCGGCCAACCCCGACTCCCTCGCCTGCGACCTCAACCTGGCGGCGGACCTGTACGCGGCCGGGGAGCCGGTGGCGGCGCGGGACCTCGCACAGGAGGTCGTGGACCAGTACATGAAGGTGCCGGGGGAGCGGCACCCGTACACCCTCGCCGCTCTCAACAACCTCGGCATCTACCAGTGGGGCTGCGGGATGCCCGACACCGCCGAGCAGACCCTCCGGGCCACGTTGCGGGTGCTGGTCGAGGTGCTCGGCGACCGCCACCCGCACGTGCTGTTCTGCACGGTGAACCTCGCCAACGCCAAGGCCGACCTCGGCGAGCTGGAGGAGGCGCTGCGCATCGAGCGGCGCACGGTGGGCCTGCTCCGCGAGGTGCTCGGCGGCCACCACCCGGAGGTGCTGGCCGTCGCCTCCAACATGTCCGTCACGCTCGGCGCGCTGGGCCGCAAGGACGAGGCGGCCCACCTGCGCGCCGAGACCGCGGAGGAACTGTCGCGCCAGCTCGGCGAGGACCACGCCCTCACGCGCCTGGCCCGCGACGAGCGCCGCGTCCACCGGGACCTGGAGCCGCTGGCGGTGTGAGGCGGGTCCTCCGCTCCGAGGAAGGGTGACCAGTCGGCGCGAGTCCGGAAGCCGTCGAAGGAGGTGCCGCAGCGCCGACCGGTCCCGGTCTCGCCACAGGGCCGGCAGAGCTTGCTCAGGCTGCCGCCTGCAGACGGCGGTGGTCGGTGGCGAGAGCCCCGAGGCAGGCGGCCACGGCCTCCGGACCGAGTGCTGCCAGGGCCCACAGGGCACTGACGTGGTGGCCGGAGGACCAGATGCCGGTGGTCGGTGGCCGGAACGGGGCAACGGCGATGTTCTGGGCGGTGAACGGCTCGGGGTCGAGATAGGTCATGCCGCCGGTCCCGCACAGATACGTCCGGGCGCCGGTTGCGGCGGCCAGATCGGCGAGCCGGAGTGACCGCCCCGGCCGCGCGGTCAGGCGGCTGCTCGTGAGGATCTGGCCCTGCCAGCCCATCAGGTCCAGCAGGACGCGGGTCGACGTCTGGGCGACGGCCGCGATCCGGCCGGTGGTGAAGGCATCCAGCACGGGGTCCAGGGCCTTCGCCAGGGCGGCCCAGTGGGGGCTGCTGCCGTAGTGCTGGCGCAGCGTCCCGGCGGTCCTGCGGCGGGCCAGAACCGGGTTGTCGATCAACGCGTCCCGGATGAGGGTGGACCGTCCACCGGGGAGGTGGGTGGGGATGGTGAGCCACTGCCGGCGGGTTGGGTCGTCGAGGTCGGCGAGGCGCGTTCGGTGCTGGTGGTCGCGGCGGGTGAACTGTACGTCGTCCAGGACGATCCAGTAGTCCGCCGCGAACAGCTTGGCCAGCGTCGTCAGTCGCGGAAACACATTGGGCTGGTGGATGGAGCAAAGCCCGCCTGGTTCGGGCAGCTCACGAGGTGATGAGACGGCTGGTGAAGCCGTCGCGGATGAGGGATTCGTACGCTGCATGCACGTCCTCCGGAACCGTCTGCTCGATGGCGAACCCGAGCTTCGGATACTCGATGACCCGCTGGAGGTCGCCGACGAGCATGTCCAGGACGAGTTTCTCGTCGCCGATGGACTTCAGGTAGTCGTCGAACTTCAGCGGCTCCGACGCACAGAGGATCTCGACGTCGGGCCACAGCTTGCGGGCGGTCGCGAACGACCGCCTTTCCATATAGGGCTTGGAGACCAGCAGCACCGTGGTCGGGTGGATGCCGGCGGCGGCGAGGACCTCGCGGGCCAGGGTGATGTTCTGCCCGGTGTTGGATGCGATCGGCTCCAACAGGATCGCCTCGGCGGGTACGCCGAGGTCGATGGCGTGCTCGCGGAAGTGGACGGCCTCCCCACGCGGGAAGCGGGCCTTGGTGGTGGGGCTGTTGCCGCCGGTGAACACCAGGGTGGGGAAGAGCCCGGCACGATACAGCTCGGCGGAGTAGGCGGCGACGCCGAGATCGTGGCTGCCCAACCCAATCGCCACGTCGACGGGCCGCAGCTCGTGCCGCATCTGGTGGTAGTCCCAGATCAGGTTGGCCTGGCACCACTGGTCCTCCGTGATGCCCTGCTGGTCGTTGCTCACGCGTCTCTCCCTGGTCGCCGTCGCCGGGGCCCGGTCGGCCCTTCGCTCATGGCCTTGATGCCCTCGATACTGCGCAGTTGGTGGACAAGTCCGTACTGCGAGGCCACCTTGGCGGCCTGGTCGAGGATGAGGTGTCCATCATCCCGGGTCGCGGTGTCGGAGAGCAGGATGTGGCCATGAGCGGTGTCCAGTCGCACGCGTTGCATCGGTGAGTCCGTGGTCCCGCTGCTGCGGGCGATGTCGATGAAGTGCAGGGCCTGAGTAAGGTCGCCGGCGCCACGTCGGGCGAGGGCGAGTTTCTGGTGGGCCACCGACCAGTCGTCCGGTTCGGTGAGGTCTTCGAAGTCGCGGGTCGCCGCCTGCATGACGCGGGTCGCGTAGTCGTGCCGGCCGTCCTTGCTCAGCGCGGTCCCGACCCACAGCCTCGCGCGGGCCCGGTCGCGGCGGGAGAGCCGGTCGTCGACGGCGAGGGTCTCGTAGTTGCGGGCGGCGATCTCCAGTTTGCCGGACATCTCGGTGACCACGGCCAGGGAGAGGTCGAGCTGGGCGACGCGGCGGGGGATGTCGAGCCGGGCGAAGACCGCGCGGGCACCTGCATAGGAGTGCTGGGCGGACAGCGGGCCGAGGACGACGCCTTGGTCGCGCTTGAGGTCGCCGAGCAGGGCGGTTGAGCGGGCGAGGAGATACAGGCCTTTTTCGTCCAGCTCGGGAGCCCTGAACCGGCCGAGCCACCGGGTGAGGAGGCTGTCGGCGAAGGCGAAGTTCTGTCGGGACAGGGCGACCACGACGCGGTCGAGGTCGTCGGCCCAGGACTCGTACTCCCAGGCTCTGGGCCCGGATGCGGTGACGCGGCGTCGGCCGGCGTTCTGTACCGGGCTGGTCATCTCGGACAGGAGCGTTTCGAACCGCAGGTGGACGGAGGCATCCGCGCGGCTGAGAGCGATGTCGAGGATGGCCTGGGTGTCGGGTCTCGGCTCGGTGCCGGCGAGCTTGGCCTCCCACTTGGACACGGTCGCAACCGCCACACCGAGCTGCTGAGCGAAGGCCCGCACGCTCAGTCGCAGGGCGAGACGCAGGGCCTTGGCCTCCAGGCCGGTCCAATGGTGCACGGTCGCCACGCGTCACTCCCTTCCACCGATCATCGAAGCAGATCCGTGTAGTCGGCAGGACGGAAGTGGAACGCAAGTAGAACGGCTGGCCATTGGCCGCGAGTTGGCCGGGCGCCACGCTTAAGGCGTCACCACTTGTCGAACCTTCTGGACGGTTCTGAGCATGGAACCCCTCACTGAGCATCACCGGGTCAGCGGCCCGGTCGTCTACGGCTTTCTGCGGCTGGTGCGGGCCTCCCAAGCGCGGCAGGACGCGCTGGTCGCCTCGCTCGCCGAGTTCTGCCGCAGCCACGAACTGCAGCTGTCCGGCGTCTTCACCGACCGCGACGCGTCCGCTGGCCCGGCTTCGGCGGCCTTCACCGGGTTGCTGGACGTGCTCGTGCTGCCGGATGTCTATGGCGTGATCACCCCGGCCGTGTCGCACCTGGGACCGAAGGCCATAGCCGCTGAACGCGGGCGGCGGGTCGCGGCGGCCGGGGCGCGGCTTCTGTTGGTCCGCAAGCCCACAGCCCACCACTCCGTCTCCCGTAGCGGCCCCGTCCGGCGCCGCTACCCCGGCAGCGCTCGCCCCCTGGACGCCGAGTCATGAGGACCGTGATGACCAAGACGATTCAGTGGTTCTTCGAGGCCAGCCCCGAGTCAGTCGGCCAGGCGCGGTCCTTCGTCTCCGGGGTTCTGGCCGACTGGGGCCTGCCGGACCGCGCCGACGACATCCGGCTCTGCGTCTCCGAGCTCGTCACCAACGCGCTCATCCACGGCACCGCACCCGGACACGGCTTCCTTGTCAAGCTCGACGCGGACGAGGAAGTCGTACGCATGGAAGTGCACGACAGCCACCGCCAGCACCCCGGAGCCCGCCGGGCCGCCAGCACGGACACCTCCGGACGCGGACTGGCCCTGGTGAACGCGCTCGCCGATGACTGGGGAGTTCAGGACCGCGTCCCCTTCGGGAAGGTCGTCTGGTCCTGCTTCAAGGCCGTGGGAGGGACGACAGCATGAGCGTCCCCTCCCCGCATAGCCCCCGGACGGAACGTACGAGAGGGAACTGCAGTGGAAACCATTGAACGCGCCAGACTGGACGCGTACTTCGCCAGGATCGCCACCCAGTTCGCTCCCGATGAGCGGACTGCGTCGTTCCTGATCACGCACCTGCTGACCGAACGTCCCGCGTTCGTCCGCGCAGTCGGCGCGATGACCCGGCTGACCGCGGTGCTGCCCAAGCCCAAGTCCGTTCACCCCGCCGCCAAACGCGAGGTCGAGCTGACCGTTCCGGTCGACGCCCTCACCCGCGAGATGTTCACCGACGACGACACCGCCCTGGACTACCTCGAGTCCCGGGCCGCAGGCGAGACGACCTGCCTGCTGGACGTCGGCGGCTACTTCGCCCCGACTCTCACCGAGGTCCACAGCCGCTTCACCGGCCGGCTCGTCGGGGTGATCGAGGACACCGAGAACGGCCACCGCCGCTACGAGGACCTCGACAAACTGCCCTGTCCCGTCATCTCCGTCGCCAGGTCTCCACTGAAGGAGCCCGAAGACTTCCTCGTCGGCCAGTCCGTTGTCTTCTCCACCGAGGCCGTCATGCGTGACCGCGGCGACATCCCCCACGGACGGCCCGCCCTGGTGATCGGTTTCGGCAAGCTCGGCTCCTCGATCGCCCGGCTCCTGCACGCCAAGGGCGTCCAGGTCACCGTCTTCGACATCGACCCCGTCCGCCGCACCCAGGCTCTCTCCCAAGGGTTCGCCGTCGCCCGCGACCGCGAGGCCGCCCTGTCCGGCGCCGGCCTCGTCCTCTGCGCGACCGGAGCGGTCTCCCTGCGGGGCGAGGACTTCCCCCACCTCCGCAACGGCACCTACATCGCCACTGTCACCAGCAGCGAGGACGAACTCGACCTTGCTGGACTCCCCGACGTCTACACCCGCACGCAGGTCGGCGACCATGTCACTCGGTATCAGACCACCGGCCACTACTTCTATCTGGCGAACGGCGGCAACGCCGTCAACTTCATCCACGGCGCCGGCGTTGGGCCGTTCATCTTCCTGGTTCAAGCCGAGATTCTGGCCGCGATCAGGATGCTCACCCGTGAAGACCTCGCTCCCGGCATCCACGAGGTCCCCGCGGCCGACCGCGCCACCATCGCGGCGACCTGGCTCAACTACTTCAACAGGTGATCACCATGGCCATCACGGCAGACCACATCCGCACCACCCTCGCCGACTACCTTGACCAGCACCCCGAGGGCGAGACCGAGCTCGGTGTCGTCCTCGGGATCCTGGACGACGGCGACGACCTCACGAGCCGCAGGACCCTCCCCGGCCACGTCACCGCCGGAGCGATCCTCGTCGGACCCGACAGCCGCATCCTGCACATTCTCCACAACGCCACCGGCAAGTGGCTGCTGCCCGGCGGCCACCTCGAAGCCTCCGACGGCACGCTTCTCCAGGCCGCCGGTCGCGAGCTTACCGAGGAGACCGGCATCCCGCCCCACGTCATTACCCCGCACAGTCAGACTCCCCTCCACATCGATGTCCACGCCATCGACGCCAATCCCGCCAAGGGCGAGCCCGCCCACCAGCACTTCGACTTCCGCTTCCTCTTCCGCACCACCGCCGACATCGGCGAACTCCAGACCGAAGAGGTCTCCGGCGCCACCTGGCGCCACCTCGAAGAGCTGTCCGATCCCCGGCTGCGGCAGCGAATCACAGAGGCCATCCGTTGAGCACCGCGACATAGTCGGCCTGGACGGCGGCTGCACAAGCATTCCTGGTACGAAGCCCCGGCGACCACCGACCTCGGCCGCCGGGGCTGAGCCGCTGAGACGTGGCATGATTCCCCCACCGTTGAGAATCGTGAGGGTGACCGTGCGCTTGACGAGGGAAGTACGCCAGCAACTGCTGGATCAGAATGAAGGTTTTGAGAAGCGGACTAGCTTCTCGGGAAAGAACTTCACCGAGTACCGGCAGTACCGGATCGCGAGTGGGCAGTTGCTCATCCGCGCCAGTGGCAAGACGTCCTGGGCAGACAGCCGCTTCGACACCGGATACGTCGGCGCCACCGACGAGCAGACACACCGGTTCCTGCGGGACTACCTGGTTGAGCTGAACACCGACGGGCTGTAGGGGGCCCCAAGCCGGACGGGCGCAGCGCCTCGTACCAAAGTCTGGTGCCGAGATCGCTGTCCGCTCCCCGGACCGGGGGACGAGTCGCGATGGCGCCTACTGGGCGGACCACCTCCTCCACCATCCGGTCGCCGGCGCACCGCATCGCTCAGAGGCGCGCGTGCCCGCATCTGAGCGAGGAGTTGCCCGACCACCGGATATTCGGTGGACATCGTCACTACGGTGGATCCATGACTTGGTCGTTGGGCTACTTGCCTCTCCGCGAGCCGAGCCTACTTGACGCGCTGTTTCTTTCGGCCGGACGTTCACTTCACATCGCTAACGCGTTCGAGGGAAAGTGTCGTTGGATGGTCCGATGCATCAACCTGGTTGAAGTGAACCAAAACGCTGACCCGGTCGCGACGTTCGAGGAGACCATCGCTGCACTTCCAGCCGACAAGATGCTCGGACCGACGTTGGATCAGCTGACCGGTCGCATGTCGTGCTCCACCGAGACAATGGACGTGCTGCGGCGGGCCAGGAAGGCGCGAAACTTCATCGCGCACGAGGGCGCCGACGTTGGTGACATCAGTGCCGCTCGGGAGGAGCGCATCCTTGCGCACGTGGGCCGCCTGCGCTCCGCGGTTTCAGACCTGGCAGCTGGCGACAACATCGTCTCGCAGTGGGGATTCCACTTCGAGGAGCCGAATTGTCCTCTACCGCGAGACCTGATTGCTGCTTACCCGAGGATGATCGACGAGTGGGTCTTCGGGCATTTTGGTGATCTCCTCGACGAGGCCGCGGCCTCGTCGGCCACTGAAGCCGCCGGGCCAGTACAACAGCCGTCTTAGCCGACCTGCTCGAGCTAAGCGTCCTCGCCTAGTGCCTCCCGGATGGCAATCGAGAATATGCCTGACGCCTCGCCTGGGGAAACGTGGGCGTCACACTTCAGCATCGGCCGGTGGGCTCATCGCTCCGGGTTGATCCTCACCCGGCTCGGAGACCTGAACGGAGCAACCGAGCGCCTGCACCAGGCTCTGGAAATTCACGGACTCGACCGTCGGCGCAGCCGCGCAATCGTCCGCGCCGACCTCGGACAGGTCCAGCTTCGGCAAGGTGACCTCGGCGCGGCCCTGTCCACGTGGACCGCCTTCCTTGACTGCGCGGACGGCGTTCGGTCCGTGCAGATCGCGGGGGCTGTGAGTGATATGCACGTCCGACCGGACCGGTACGGACACGTGCCCGAGGCCGAAGAACTGCGGCAGCGGGTGGAACCGCTCCCGCTCACTCCAGGCGCCTGACTGCCCGGAGCCCCCCGGGCCGTCACGTGAGGGGCGGCGGCGGGGGGTCCTCCAGGAGCCAGGTCAGTACGCGGGGGAGGGCGTGCAGTGCGTCGAAGTGGGCCGCTGACGGTTCCAGGACGGCCGTCGCGCCGGGGATGCGGGCGGCCAGCCAGCGGGAGTGGCCCACCGGGGAGAAGACGTCCTGCTCGCCGTGCCAGAGGAGCACCTCGCCCGGGATGTCCGCCGGGTCGAAGCCCCAGGGGCTGCAGAAGGCCAGGGCGTCGTCGATCCAGCCGTACGCGGAGGTCCGCAGCGCCTCCTGGTAGTTGCGCAGCAGCATCGAACGGACGCCCGCGTCGGAGACGACCATCCGGTCGGAGGCGGTCAGTTCCCGGCGCAGGTCGTCCAGGAGCCGGACCGGGTCCTGGCGGATCGCGTCGGCGCGGGGGGTGAGGCGGGCGGCGACGCCGTCGGGGTCGGTGGTGGCGGCCGTGTACTCGATGACGTTCGACGCGGCCATGCCCTCGAACCAGTCGAGCCCGTCCGCGTCACGCGGCGCCAGCGTCACCAGCGCCGCGGTGCGCGTCACCCGCTCGGGGATGAGCGCCGCGCAGGCCAGCGCGTGCGGGGCGCCGCCGGAACGGCCCACCACCGCGAACCGTTCCAGGTCCAGCGCGTCGGCGATGGCCGTCACGTCCTGGACCACGTCCGCCACACTCCGGCCGGGCAGGCGGTCCGAGCCGCCGTAGCCGGGGCGGTCGTACGCGATGAGCTGCATGCCGCGCTGGTAGAGCACCATGCCGCGGGGTGCCGGACCGAGTCTGCTGCCCGGCGTGCCGTGGAGCAGGAAGACAGGACGGCCCCGCGGATCCCCGAGGCGTTCCACCATGAGATGCCGGCCGTCCGCCGTGCGTATGCGACGTCGCAAGCCCCCGCCTCCTCCGCTGGGTCACAGGTCTGATGATGACCCATCAGAGGGGGCGCGCGGGGGACGCATTGTCGCCTTACCGGCGTGGGAGCGCCGGGGGCGCATAGTGAAAATCGCGTGCGCGTCCCGAAGTCGACCTTGTGTGCTACCTGTTTGCATCGGGATAGTGGACTCCCATCCTCCGTGTCAGGTCACCCCACTTGTCCTGGTACGGCCCCCCACAGGAGGTCGAAGTTGAAGCATCGACGCATACCCAAAAGGCGTGCGGCGCTGGCCGGCGGAGCCGCGGTGGCCCTGCTGGGCGCGGGCATCACCTTCCAGACGGCGAACGCCGGTGAAGCGGAGGTGAGGCCGCTGTCCGTGACGGCGGCCGGAAACCTCGCCTCGACGCTCACCGAGCGGCTCGGCGGCGACGCGGCCGGCGCGTACTACGACGCGAAGGCCAAGGCGCTCGTGGTCAACGTGGTCGACGAGGACGCGGCCGATACCGTCCGCGAGGCGGGCGGCAAGGCGAGAGTCGTCGACCACAGTCTGGCCGAGCTCGCCGACGCCCGGCGGACCCTGACGGACCGGGCGACCATGCCGGGGACCTCCTGGGCCCTGGACCCGGTGACGAACAAGGTGGTCGTCACGGCGGACGGGACCGTGAAGGGCGCGTCGTGGGAGAAGCTGAGCGGCGTGGTGCGGAGCCTGGGGTCGAAGGCGGAACTGCGGCGCACCCCGGGTGTGTTCACGCCGTTCCTCCGGGGCGGTGACGCCATCCACAGCGGAGGCGGCCGCTGCTCGCTGGGCTTCAACGTGGTGAAGGACGGCCAGCCGCACTTCCTCACCGCGGGCCACTGCGGCAGGGCGGGCAGCCGCTGGTCGGCGACCGCGGGCGGTCCCGCGATCGGCACGATGGTCGACTCGCGCTTCCCGGGCGACGACTTCTCGCTGGTCAGGTACCACAGCATGACCCCGGAGCCGAGCGAGGTGAACCTCTACAACGGCAGCGCGCAGAAGATCACCAAGGCGGGCGAGGCGACCGTCGGGATGAAGGTGACCCGCAGCGGCTCGACCACCCAGGTCCACGAGGGCGAGGTCACCGGCCTCAACGCCACGGTCAACTACGGCAACGGCCAGATCGTGCACGGTCTCATCCAGACCACCGTCTGCGCCGAGCCGGGCGACAGCGGCGGCTCGCTCTTCGCGGGCGACACCGCGATCGGTCTGACCTCCGGCGGCAGCGGCAACTGCTCCTCCGGCGGGACGACCTTCTTCCAGCCGGTGACGGAGGCGCTGACGGCGTACGGCGCGCGGATCGGCTGACGCGGGACGGCCGGTGCGGATCGGCCGACACGGGCACAAGGCCCCGGGCCCTCTTGGTGGAGGCCCGGGGCCTTGTCATGCCGCTCATGCCGCTCACGCAGGTTGGCCGGGCTCCTTGCGTACCGCCGACGCCACCAGCGTGATCACGGTGCCGATCAGCGCCCAGATCGCGAGCACCTGCGCCGGGCCGGAGACCGCGTTGCCGCGGAAGTACGCGATCGAGCGCGCCGCCCACGTACCGGCGCCCGGCGGCAGGCCCGGGCCGATCGCGCGCCAGAAGTCCGGCAGCATCGGGGCCGGGAAGGCGCCGCCCGCGCTCGGGTTTCCGGCGATCACGATGAGCAGGACCGCCAGGCCGATGCCCACGACACCGGTGACCGCCTGGAGCGCGAGGGTCGCCGCGCCGACGGCGAAGACCACGAGGGCGCCCAGACCCCACAGGCCCAGGATGCTGCCGGGCAGCGCGTCGAGGACGGGCCCGACGATGAGCGCGCCGCCGAGGCCGCCGGCGACTCCGGAGAGCGCGACGACGCCGAGGCGGATGACCGCGCGCTGGGGGTTCGAGGGGCGGGAGCCGGCGCTGATCGCGACGATCGAGGCGCACAGGTAGCCGCCCACGCACCAGCCGACGACGAGGTAGAAGGCCGAGAGGCCGTTGAAGTCCCCGGGGGACGCGGGGGCGACGTCCACGGTGCGGAGGGTGCGCCGCTGGTTCTGTTCGACGTCGGTGGCGATCCGGGTCAGCGCGTTGGCGAGGGCGGCGCCCCCGCCGGAGGCGACCAGCAGGGTGTCGGTGGTGCCCCGCGGGTCGACGATCAGCGCGCCGTCGATCTTCCGGTCCGTGATCTGCCGACGCGCCTCCGCCGCGTCGCGGACCACCCGGGGGTCGAGCGGGTCCCCCGGCAGCCGGCCCAGGCGGTCGGCGGTCTGGGCGGCGGCGGGTCCGGGGGCCACCACGCCGAAGGGCACGTCCCGGGGTTTCGGATGGTGCAGGGCGCCCACGTAGGAGGCGATGAAGAGCAACTGCAGGGCGAGGACGCCGATGACCAGCAGCGCGGCCCGCGGGGTGACGGCGTTCTTGACCTCGTCGGCGAACTTCATGCCCCCACGCTCCGGGGTGGCCCGCGTCTTCGCAGGTGGGGTGGGCTGAATGGCGGACCCGGCGGGGCGGGGACGCCCGGCGGAGGTGTTCGGTGAGGCGTTCGGAAAGCGTGTCGTACAGACGTTCGAAATTGGTTTATGGTGGTGAGTGGGGGAGGTGAGAGCGGATCGATCCAGGAGGTGCGGGTGCCAGGCTTCACGCATCTGCACACCGTTTCGGGCTTCTCCCTGCGGTACGGGGCCTCCCACCCGGAGCGGCTCGCGGCGCGCGCCGCCGAGCGCGGCATGGACGCCGTCGCCCTGACCGACCGCGACACCGTCGCGGGCGCGGTCCGCTTCGCCCTGGCCTGCGCCAAGGAGGGCGTCCGCCCCCTGTTCGGCGTCGACCTCGCGACCGGCGCGCCGGCGCCGGAGGACGGGCCGCGGGGCGGGTCGCCGACCGAGCGGCGCCGCACCCCCGTGCGCGGCGGCGCCTTCGTCGACGAGTCCGCGCCCCGTGCGCTCTTCCTCGCCCGCTCCCGGGCGGGCTGGGCCACCGTGTGCCGGCTGATCACCGCCGCGCACGCCGCCGGAGGCCCCACGCCGCTGCTGCCCTGGCGGGACAACCACGGCGACGACGTGACCGTCCTGCTCGGACCCGACTCCGAGGTCGGCCGCGCCCTCGCCGCCGGACGGCCCGACCGCGCCGCCCGGCTCCTCGCCCCCTGGCGCGAGGCGTACGGCGACGCCCTGCGCCTGGAGGTCGTCCACCACGGCCGCACCGGAACCGGCCCCGGCTCGCTGCGGCACGCCGCCCGCACCCTCGGCCTCGCCGCCGAGCAAGGCGTCCGCGCCGTGCTCAGCAACGCCGTGCGGTACGCCGACCCCGGCCTCGGCCCGGTCGCCGACGTCCTCGACGCGGCCCGCCGCCTGGTGCCGATCGACCCGCGCAAGGGCCTCGACAGCGGGGAGCGCTGGCTCAAGGACCCGGCCGCGATGGCCGCCACCGCCGAGCGCGTCGCCGAGGCCGCCGGCTTCCGCCGCGACACCGCGCACCGGCTGCTCGCCCTCACCGAGGAGACCGCCGCCGCGTGCCTCGTCGACCCCGAGGA
Source organism: Streptomyces sp. NPDC045998 (assembly GCF_056430285.1). Lineage (NCBI taxonomy): Bacteria > Bacillati > Actinomycetota > Actinomycetes > Kitasatosporales > Streptomycetaceae > Streptomyces > Streptomyces sp. NPDC045998. The sequence continues at coordinate 313,029 of NZ_JBWKLJ010000008.1, read as the reverse complement.
CGACCTCGGCATCGGCAGCGTGCACTTCCCCGAGGCGCACCTCGTCGGCGCGGACCGGCGCACCGCCGAGCGGGTGCTGCGCTCGCGCTGCGCCGCCGGGATGGTGCTGCGCGGCCACGACCGGAAGCGCGCGTACTGGACCCGCCTGGACGACGAGCTGCGCACGATCGAGCGGCTCGGCTTCGCCACGTACTTCCTCACCGTCGCCCAGGTCGTCGAGGACACCCGGAAGATGGGCATCCGGGTCGCCGCGCGCGGCTCCGGCGCCGGGTCGCTCGTCAACCACGTCCTCGGCATCGCCCACGCCGACCCCGTGGAGCAGGACCTGCTGATGGAGCGGTTCCTCTCCGTGCGGCGGCCCGCGCTGCCCGACATCGACATCGACGTGGAGTCCGCGCGCCGCCTGGAGGTCTACCGCGCGATCCTCGACCGCTTCGGCCCGGAGCGGGTCGCCGCGGTTGCCATGCCCGAGACGTACCGGGTGCGCCACGCCGTACGCGACGTGGGCGCCGCGCTCTCGATGGACCCGGCCGACATCGACCGGATCGCCAAGGCCTTCCCCCACATCCGCGCCCGCGACGCCCGCGCCGCGCTGGACGAGCTGCCCGAGCTGCGCGCGCTGGCGGGGGAGAAGGAGAGGTACGGCAGGCTGTGGGAGCTGGTCGAGGCGCTGGACGCGCTGCCACGTGGTGTCGCCATGCACCCGTGCGGGGTGCTGCTCTCGGACGCCTCGCTGCTGCGGCGCACGCCGGTGGTGCCGACCAGCGGCGAGGGCTTCCCCATGTCCCAGTTCGACAAGGACGACGTGGAGGAGCTCGGCCTGCTCAAGCTGGACGTGCTCGGCGTGCGGATGCAGTCGGCGATGGCACACGCGGTCGCCGAGGTCGAGCGGGCGAGCGGCGAGGTCGTCGACATCGACGACCCGGAGCGGGTGCGGCCCGGCGACCCGGCCACGTACCGGCTCATCCAGTCGGCGGAGACGCTCGGCTGCTTCCAGATCGAGTCGCCGGGCCAGCGCGACCTGGTCGGGCGGCTCCAGCCGTCCACCTTCCACGACCTGGTCGTGGACATCTCGCTCTTCCGGCCCGGGCCGGTCGCGGCCGACATGGTGCGGCCGTTCATCGAGGCCCGGCACGGCCGGGCGCCCGTGCGCTATCCGCACCCGGACCTGGAGGACGCGCTGAAGGAGACGTACGGGGTCGTCGTCTTCCACGAGCAGATCATCAAGATCCTCGACATCATGACCGGCTGCGGCCGCGAGGAGGCCGACGCGGTGCGGCGCGGGCTGTCCGACCCCGAGTCGCAGGGCCGCATCAAGGTCTGGTTCGAGCGGCACGCCAAGGAGAGGGGGTACGCGGACGACGTGGTCGCCCGGACCTGGGAGATCGTCGAAGCCTTCGGGTCGTACGGCTTCTGCAAGGCGCACGCGGTGGCCTTCGCCGTACCGACGTACCAGTCGGCGTGGCTGAAGGCGCATTACCCGGCCGCCTTCTACGCCGGGTTGCTCACGCATGATCCCGGTATGTACCCCAAGCGGCTGCTGCTGGCGGACGCGCGGCGGCGCGGGGTGCCGGTGCTGCCGGTGGATGTGAACCGGTCGGCGGTCGCCCACCGTATCGAACTGGTGTCTGGTTCTTTGGGGAAGTGGGGCCTGCGGCTCGCCCTCGCGGACGTCCACGGGATGAGCGAGGCGGAGGCGGCGCGCATCGAGGCCGGGCAGCCGTACGCCTCCCTGCTCGACTTCTGGGAACGGGCCCGGCCCAGCCGGCCCGTCGCCGAACGGCTCGCCCAGGTCGGCGCGTTGGACGCGTTCGGCGGCAACCGCCGCGACCTGCTGCTGCACCTCTCCGAACTCCACCGCATGCAGCGGGGCTCCGGCTCCTACGGCGACCAGCTGCCGCTCGCCGGCGGCCGGAAGTCCGCGCCGATCGGGCTGCCGGACCTCACCGAGGAGGAGCGGCTCAGCGCCGAGCTGGGCGTGCTCTCCATGGACGCCTCGCGGAACCTGATGAGCGATCACCATGCCTTCCTCGCCGAGCTGGGCGTCGTCTCCGCGCAGCGGCTGCGCGCGGCCCCGCACGGGCAGACCGTGTTGGTCGCGGGCGCCAAGGCGGCCACCCAGACCCCGCCCATCAGGTCCGGCAAGCGCGTCATCTTCACCACGCTCGACGACGGGACCGGCCTGGTCGACCTCGCCTTCTTCGACGACAGTCACGAGCGGTGCGCGCACACCGTCTTCCACTCCTGGCTGCTGCTGGTACGCGGTGTGGTGCAGCGCCGCGGCCCGCGCAGCTACAGCGTGGTGGCCTCCGCCGCCTGGAACCTCGCCGAACTGGTGGAGCTGCGGCGCGAGGGCGGCCTGGACGCGGTCGCGGCGCGGCTGGCCGAGCCGGCGCCGGGCGGCGCCCCACCGTCGTCCTCCGACAGCGGGCGGCGCATCACGATGCCGACGGGCTACGAGATGAACCCCTGGGCCGACCTGCGCCCGGCGGGCGAGGGGGCGGCGAAGGTCCCGAAGAAACTGTGGCACCAGAGTCAGGGGAGCGCGGGATGATCCTCTACGTACGATTCCGGCTGGAACCGATGTATGAAGCGCTGCTTCCACAACTCGTGGGCATGCTCGGCCAGTTCACGCCCGTCGTCGAGGCGGCCCCGCCCGACGCCGCGCTCGCCGACGTCCGCGGGGCCGTACGGTACTTCGGGCGCGGCCCCGCCGAACTCGCCGCCGTGATCCGGGTCCGGGCGCTCGCCCTGTACGGCGTCGAGTGCGCCATCGGCGCCGGACCCAACCCGATGCTCGCCCGCATGGCGGCGCGGGACGCGGCACCCGGCACGACACTGGTGGTGGAGGACGCCGAGGCGTTCCTGCGGGACAAGCCGGTCGCCGCGCTGTACGGCGTCGGCCCCGCCACCGCGCGCACGCTCTGCGCGTACGGGCTCGACTCCATCGGGCGCGTCGCCGCCGCGCCGCTCGCCGTGCTCCAGCGGATCGTCGGCGCACGGGCCGGACGCGAACTGTGGGAGCGGGCCCGGGGCGTCGACCGCACGGCCGTCGTCCCGAACGCCGCCTCCCGCTCCGTCGGGGCCGAGCGGGCCTTCGACCGCGACGAGCTGGACCGGGAGCGGCACCGGCGCGCCCTGCTGTCGCTCGCCGGGGAGCTGGGCGCGCGGATGCGGGGCGAGGGGCAGGTGTGCCGCTCGCTGACGCTGACCGTGCGGTACGCCGACCGGACCGCGACCACGCGGACGCGTACCCTGCGCGAACCGAGCGCCCACTCGGCGGACCTGGCGGCCACCGCGTACGCGATGCACGAGGCGCTCGGGCTGCAGCGGGCCCGGGTGCGGGCCGTCGGGCTGCGCGCGGAGGGGCTGATGCCCGCCGAACACGCCGCGCACCAGCTCTCCTTCGACGCGGCGGACGAGAAGGCGCGGCGGCTGGAGGCGGTGGCGGACAAGGCGCGCGCCCGGTTCGGGCCGGGCGTCATCGGCCCGGGCTCGCTGGCGGCGTAACGCGGCCGAGGCGTGCGTAACGGGGCCAAGTGACGCGGCCGAGGCGCACATAGCGCGGCGCGGCGTAACGCGGCCGCTTTTTTACCGACGCGTAACTTCCCCTGCCCCGCTACCTCTGCGTAACTTGGCATGAACGCGGCAATCCCCATGCCGCGTCCCCCATCAGTGGTCCGGGCCACGGGGCGTCCCGCCGACGCCCCACCCATTTCCTCGAGCCGCAGGGAGACCACTCGATGCTGCCCTCACCCCTCCGCCGCGCGTTCAGAGCGGCGCTGGCCGCCCTCGCCCTCACCGCCGCCGCGACCCTCACCCCGGCCGCGGGAACCGCCCACGCCGCCACCGCGCCCAGCAGCGGCTGGAACGACTACTCCTGCAAGCCGTCCGCGGCCCACCCCCGCCCGGTCGTGCTCGTCCACGGCACGTTCGCCAACTCCGTCGACAACTGGCTCGGCCTCGCGCCGTACCTGGTCCGGCGCGGCTACTGCGTCTTCTCGCTCGACTACGGGCAGCTGCCCAGCGTGCCGTTCGTCCACGGCCTCGGCCCCATCGAGAAGTCGGCCGAACAGCTCGACGCGTACGTCGACGAGGTCCTCGCCGCGACCGGTGCCGCCGAGGCCGACCTCGTCGGCCACTCGCAGGGCGGCATGATGCCCCGCCACTACCTCAAGTTCCTCGGCGGCGCCGACAAGGTGAACGCCCTCGTCGGCATCGCCCCCGACAACCACGGCACCACGCTGCTCGGCCTGACCGCGCTGCTGCCGTACTTCCCCGGCGTGGCCCACCTGCTGAGCGAGAAGACCCCGGCCCTCGCCGACCAGGTGGCCGGCTCGCCGTTCATGACGAAGCTCAATGAGGGCGGCGACACCGTCCCCGGCGTCGACTACACCGTTATCGCCACCAAGTACGACCAGGTCGTCACGCCGTACCGCTCCCAGTTCCTCGACGGCCCGCGTGTCCGAAACGTGCTCCTCCAGGACCTGTGCCCCCTGGACTTCTCCGAGCACGTGGCGATAGGGCTGACCGACCGGATCGTGTTCCACGAGGTCGTGAACGCGCTGGATCCGGCGCACGCGACACCGACCACGTGCGCGTCAGTCGTCAACTGAAGGGACTGAAGTGAAGTTCAGCTACGTGCTCCTTCCCGACTACCCGCTGACCGACTCCCTGGCCTCCATCAGGCTCGCCGACGAACTCGGCTTCCACGCCTGCTACGCCGCCGACGAGACCTGGCACAAGGACATGTGGCTGCTCTTCGCGGCGGCGGCCGGACAGACCAGCCGCATCCGCTTCGGACCCAGCCTCTCCTCCGTCGTCCTGCGCGAACCCACCCTCATCGCGCAGTCCCTCGCCACCCTCGACGAACTGTCCGGCGGACGCGCCGAAGGCGTCATCTCCAGCGGGAACTTCGGCCTCCTCGCCCAGTACGGCATCGACTGGGCCGGGCAGCGCCCGCTGTCCCGCACCAAGGAGGCGCTGCACGTCATCCGCACCCTGCTGGACGAGGGCACCCTCACGTACGACGGCGAGTTCTTCCGGTACGACGGGCTGTTCACCTTCGCCCGCCCCGTACAGGACCACCTGCCGGTCAAACTGGGCGCGATGCGCGGGCCCAGGTCCTTCGAGGCGGCGGGCGAGCTGTCGGACGGCTGCCACCACGCGCTCAGCTACACGCGCGAGGCGTACGACTACGCCGTCGGCCGCATCCGCGCCGGCGCCGAGCGCGCGGGCAAGGACTGGCGGTCCCTCGACATCGGGGCGTGGGTGGTCTTCGCCACCGGGCCCGACGGGGCGAAGGCCAAGGAGGCCGCCCGCTCCATGGTCGGCATCTACGCCTCAGCCATGCCGGAGGAGCAGTTGCGCCGCAACGGTGTCGACCCGGCGGAGCTCAAGCCGGTGATCGACGCCATCGGCGCCGGTGACCTCGCCCGGGGCATCGAGCTGACCTCGCCGGAGGTCGCGGAGAAGCTGTCGGTGTCGGGCACGCCCGAGGAGTGCCTGGAGAAGATCCGCCGCGAGATCGAGCCGAGCGGGGTCAACCACATGATCTGCGCCGTCACGGACCGGGCGCTGGTGCGGGCCTTCACCGGTCGGGACCTGGAAGGCGTCGCGGACGTGGACACGCAGCTGCGCCTGATCCACGACCACCTCATGCCGGTGTGGGAGTGAGCGTGGCATGACGGTGCCGGGGCCCGCCTCCGCGCGGACCCCGGCACCGTCGGTCTGTACGCCGCCGTCAGCGGCCGTGCCGCCCCGCCGGGGCGGACTTGCGGCGCGCGGCACCGAACAGCACCGCGGCCCCGAGGGACAGGACGGCCGCGCCGCCGATCGCCACGTACGTGGTCGTGCCATCGGCGCCGGTCTCGGCGAGGTTGTCCCCGCCGGCCGCGGTCGCGGGCGCGGCGGCGGGCGACGGGGTGCTCGCGTCGTTCGCCTGGGGAGCGTTGGCCCCGGGCGCCTTCGTGTCCTTCGTGTCCTTCGTGTCCTTCGGGTCCTTCGCGTCGGTCGGCTCCGTCGACGGCTGCGGGGTGTGGTGCTCGTCGCCCCCGTGGCCGCCGTGGTCGACCGTCGACTGGTCGGCGCCGTCCTCGATCTGCTGGTCGGAGGGGGCCGAGGCGGTCGGCGCCGGGGCGGAGCCGCCGCTGTCCTTGCCGAAGACCACGTCGGAGCAGGTGTAGAACGCCTCGGGGGAGTCGGAGCGCTGCCAGATCGAGTAGACCAGGTGGCGCCCGGACTTCGCCGGCACGACGCCGTCGAAGACGTACGCGCCGTTCTCCAGCTTCGGGTTGGTCACCTTCGCGAACGGCTTGGCCTCCAGGTCCGACCACTTCAGCGGCTTGGACGGGTCGTAGCCGTCCTTGGTGATGTACAGCTCGAAGGAGCCCTTGTGCGGCGCGGTCGCCTTGTAGTGGAAGGTGTGCTTGCCGGCGGCGAGCGGCGAGGACGGCCAGTCCGCGCGGGGCAGGTCGAGCCCCTTGTACTTGTCGCGGTTGGCGCTGCACAGCTTGCCGTCCGGGATCAGCCGCTGGTGGTTCCCGGCGGCGTTGGCGATGTTGACCTCGTTCCAGTCGTAGAACGCCTGCGCTCCGCTCGCCGCGACCGCGGCCTTGCACGCCGCCGAGTCGGGGCTCTCGGGCCCCTCGGCGTAACAGGCGGACACCCGGCTGACGGGGTCCGTCAACGTCCCGTGCGCGGCGGCCGGGGCGGCGGCCAGTCCTGTCAGCGCGAGCGGCGCGGCTCCGAGGACGGCGGCTGCGGCGGCCGTACGGCGGCGAGAGCTCATGGTGACGTACTCCTTCGAGGGACGGCGTTGTGGGGGGTGGCTACGGAAACCGGATCCGGACGGGCGGCGCAGCCCCCCGATGAGCTCGGCGCCGACGGCCCGGATCAGCCCGGTGATCAGCAAGCTAGCCCCTCGAAACCCCGAAAAGGCCTGCGGGGAGCGGCGGATGGGGATTCTTATGCTCCGCTTAAGGGAGCGCTAAGAAGACGATCAGGAAGCGGCCTTCCGGCTCCGGCTCAGCCGTGCGCCCGGCCTCGGCAGGCCGAGTGGCGTACATCACGTTTGAGGCGTACATCCCTCGCGTGGCCTCGCGGGTCTGGCATGACGCGCTGAAGCGCACGCGAATGAGGAGAACAATCATGGCGATCAACAAGACGCTGGTGAGCGCGGCCGTCTGCGCCGCCGTAGCCCTGACCCTGACGGGTTGCTCGAAGAGCGACGGCGGCACGTCCGACAAGGCCGGCAAGGCGACCCCGAGCGCGTCGCCGTCGCCGGCCAAGCCGGTCGACCCCTTCGCGGGGATGACGGCCGACCAGATCGCCGACAAGTCGCTGGACGTCACCAAGGCCGTTGACTCCCTCAAGGCCAAGGTCACCGACACGGTGGAGAAGGTGCCCGAGACCTTCGAGGTCGTGGTGAGCAAGACCGGCGAGTGCGACGGCACGCTGACCAGCGAAGGGGCGAGCCTCCAGTTCCGTCACGCCGCGAAGGCCTACTACCTGAAGGGTGACGAGAAGTACTGGCGGCAGGGCGAGGAGGGCACGCCCAAGGAGGAGGTCGACGCCATGGTCGAGATCCTCAAGGGCCGCTGGGTGCAGATGCCGCAGGCGGACGCCGAGGCGGAGGGCATGACGGAGATGTGCGACTCCGACGGCCTCCTCGACGTCGGTGACGACGTCACCGGCCTCACCCGGGGCGCCGACACCACCGTCGACGGGCAGCCGGCCGCCGTCCTCACCAAGAAGAACGGCGCCGAGACCACCACGCTCTACGTCGCCGCCAAGGGCGAGCCGTACCTGCTCAAGTACACCGTGGTGGGCGGCGAGGCCCCCGCTTCCGGCGACTTCGCCGACTTCGGCAAGCCCGTCACCGTGACGCCGCCCCCCGCCGACCAGATCGTCGACCTGGACAAGCTCGGCGGCTGAGGCCCCGCCCGGCCGGCCGCCCCGCCCGGCCCCCCGCCGGGCCCCGTGACGAGGCCCGTCCCGCCCACCGTGGGCGAGACGGGCCTCGTCGTGTCTCAGCCCACCCTCCGGTACCGCCGTTCCGGCCGGCCCGTGCCGCCGTACCGCAGGGTCACCTCCGCGCGGCCCGTCTCCGCGAAGTACTCCAGGTACCGGCGGGCGCTCACCCGCGACAGCGAGCCCGCCTCCGCGCACTCCGCGGCCGACAGGCCCGCCGGATGGGCCCGCAGGATGCGGTCCACCAGCTCCGCCGTGTGCGGCGCCAGGCCCTTCGGGAGGTCGCGCGAGCCCGGCGGGCGCGTGCCGAAGATCTGGTCCACGTCCTCCTGGCGCGCCTCGTCCAACGCGTCCAGACGGCTGCGCACCGCCGCCACGTGCAGCAGCTGATCGCGCAGCGCCGCCTGGCTGAAGGGTTTGATCAGATAGTGCAGGGCCCCGGCGCGCAGCGCCGAGCGGACCGTGCCCGCGTCCCGCGCCGCCGTGATGAACAGCGCGTCCACGCCGTGCCCCGCCGCCCGCAGCGCACGCAGCACGGCGATCCCGTCCATGTCGGGCAGGTAGACGTCCAGCAGCACCACGTCCGGGCGCAGGGCGTCGGCCGCCCGCAGCGCCTCCGCGCCGGTGTGCGCGGCCCCGACGACCGTGAAGCCCTCCACGGCGGAGACATAGCGGCAGTGCAGCCTGGCGACCATGAAGTCGTCGTCGACCACCAGCACCTTCGTCACGGCGACACGCTAGGTCGTGACCACAACGACCACAACGTCCGTTGGTTGCGGAAGGGAGACAGCTTCTTCACGCGCGGGCAACATGTGGGCCACCTCACACCCTTCCGACACGAAAGGCGGCTCCGTTGCGATCGCGCACCCCGCTCGCCCTGCTCGGCGCGGCGCTGCTGGTCCTCCTGGGACCGCCGCTGCTCACCCCGGGCAGCGGCTCCGACACCGGCACCCGGATCCCCGGCCTGCGCCTCATGGTGCCCAACACCCCGGGCGGCGGGTACGACATCACCGCGCGCACCGCGGCCAAGAACGCCGAGGACGCGGGCCTCACCCAGGACATCGAGGTCTTCAACCTGCCCGGCGCCGGCGGCACCGTCGGCCTGACCCGGCTCGTCGGCGAGCACGGCAACGGCAAGCTCGCCATGTCCATGGGCCTCGGCGTCGTCGGAGCCGTCCACACCAACAAGACCCCGGCGACCCTCGCCGACACCACGCCCATCGCCCGGCTCACCGAGGAGCAGGACATCGTGGTCGTCTCCAAGGACTCCCCGTACAAGACCATCCAGGACCTGCTGGCGGCCTGGCGAGCGAACCCCGGCAAGCTGCCCGTCGGCGGCGGGTCGTCGCCCGGCGGCCCCGACCACCTCGCGCCCATGCTGATGGCGCAGGCCGCCGGGATCGCCCCGAAATCGGTGAACTACGTCCCGTTCGACGGCGGTGGCGAGTTGCTCGCCTCCATCCTCGGCGACAAGGTCGCCTTCGGTGTCTCCGGCGTCGGCGAGTACCTCGACCAGATCAAGGCGGGCGAGCTGCGGCTGCTGGCCGTCACCGGCCCCCAGCGCGTCCCCGGCCTCGACGCGCCGACCCTCCGCGAGGCGGGGCTCGACACCGAGTTCACCAACTGGCGCGGCATCGTCGCACCGCCCGGCCTCTCCGCCGCCGAGCGCGACAAGCTCATCGGTCTCGTCACCGAACTGCACGACTCCCCGCAGTGGCGGGACTCCCTCCAGAAGAACGGCTGGACGGACGCCTTCCTCGCCGGGGACCGGTTCGGTGCCTTCCTCGACGAGCAGGACCGCCGGGTCGACTCCGTACTGAAGGAGCTGGGACTGTGACCACGCCCACCGACCGCCGCTCCTGGCTGCGCGAGCACTCCGAGCTCGGCGTCGGCCTGCTGCTCGCCGTCATCGGCGTACTCGTCCTGACCGACGCGCTGACGATGGACGTCGACCTCGCGCAGCGCGGGCCCGTCGGCCCCACCACCGTCCCCCTCGTCGTCGGCGCGGGCCTCCTCGTCGTCGCCGTCCTCCTCGCCGTCGACGTCCTGCGCGGCGGGCGCGGCGAAGCCGAGGGCGGCGAGGACGTCGACCTGTCCGAGCCGGGCGACTGGCGCACGGTCCTCCTCCTCGCCGGGGTGTTCCTCGCGGCCGCCGTCCTCATTGACCCGCTCGGCTTCCCCCTCGCGGGCGCGCTGCTCTTCTGGGGCTCCGCGTACGCGCTCGGCAGCCGCCGCCTCGACCGGGACCCGCTCGTCGCGGCGGTCCTCTCCGTCCTCACCCACCTCGTCTTCACCCGGCTGCTCGGCGTCCCGCTCCCCGGCGGACCGCTGATGGGAGTGCTCTGATGGATGCCCTGAACTCCCTCCTCGGCGGCTTCTCCACCGCCCTCACCCCCATGAACCTGCTCTGGGCGGCGATCGGGGTCCTGCTCGGCACCGCCATCGGCGTCCTGCCCGGCATCGGCCCGGCCATGGCCGTCGCGCTGCTGCTGCCCGTGACGTACGGGCTCGAGCCCACCGGCGCGTTCATCATGTTCGCCGGCATCTACTACGGCGCGATGTTCGGCGGCTCGACCACCTCCATCCTGCTCAACACCCCGGGCGAGAGCGCCGCCGTCGTCGCCGCCATCGAGGGCAACCCGATGGCCAAGGCCGGGCGCGGCGCGCAGGCGCTCGCGGCCGCCGCGGGCGGCCACTTCGCCGGCGGCGTGATCGGCACGATCCTGCTCGTCGCCCTCGCCCCGACCGTCGCCGGCCTGGCCGTGGACATCGGCGCGCCCGACTACTTCGCCCTCATGGTGCTGGCGTTCATCGCCGTCACCTCGGTGCTCGGCTCCTCCCGCATCCGGGGCCTGGCCTCCCTCCTCATCGGCCTCACCCTCGGCCTGGTCGGCCTGGACCAGATGACCGGCCAGCAGCGGCTCACCTTCGGCTCGCTCCAACTGGCCGACGGCATCGACGTCGTCATCGTCGCGGTCGGCCTCTTCGCGATCGGCGAGGCGCTGTGGGTCGCCGCCCACCTGCGGCGTACCGGCGGCGACGCGATCCCCGTCGGCCGGCCCTGGCTCGGCCGCGCGGACCTCCGGCGCACCTGGAAGCCGTGGCTGCGCGGACCGCTGATCGGCTTCCCCTTCGGCGCGATCCCGGCCGGCGGCGCCGAGATCCCGACCTTCCTGTCGTACGTCACCGAGAAGCGGCTGTCGAAGCACAAGGACGAGTTCGGGCGCGGCGCCATCGAGGGCGTCGCCGGACCCGAGTCGGCGGCGTCCGCCTCGGCGGCCGGCACCCTGGTCTCGATGCTCACCCTCGGGCTGCCGACCACGGCCGTCGCCGCCGTGATGCTCGCCGCCTTCCAGCAGTACGGCATCCAGCCCGGACCGCTGCTCTTCGAGCGCGAACCGGAGCTGGTGTGGGGCCTGATCGCCTCGCTCTTCGTCGGCATGGTGCTGCTGCTCGCGCTGAACCTGCCCCTCGCACCCCTGTGGGCCAAGCTGCTGCGCATCCCGCGGCCCTACCTGTACGCCGGGATCCTCTTCTTCGCGGCGGTCGGCGCGTACGCGGTCGGCGGCGAGGCCCTCGACCTGGTCGTCCTGCTGGTCATCGGGCTCATCGGATTCGGCATGCGCCGCTACGGCCTGCCGGTGCTGCCCGCCGTCATCGGCGTCATCCTCGGCCCGGCCGCCGAACAGCAGCTGCGCCGCGCGCTCCAGATCAGCGACGGCAGCGTCACCGGTCTGGTCGACACGCCGTTCTCGGTGACTGTGTACGCCGTGATCGTGCTCCTGCTGGCCTGGCCCCTGCTGAGGAAGGTGATCTCCCGCCGCCGTAACGTACCGGCATGAACGATCTTGATATCCGGCTCGCGACCCCCGCCGACATCGCCCGCGTGAAGGCCGTCACCGACGCGGCCTACCACCACTACATCGCGCGGATCGGTCTCGTACCGGCCCCGATGGAGGCGGACCACGCGGCCGACGTCGCGGCGGGCAGGGTGTTCGTCGCGGGTGACCCCGTGGCCGGCCTCGTGGTGGTGCGGACCGAGGCCGACCACCTGTACCTGGACAACATCGCCGTCCACCCCGACGCGCAGGGCACCGGCCTCGGCCGGCGCCTGCTCGCCTTCGTGGAGGAGCGCGCCCGCGAGCTCGGCCTGCCCGAGGTGCGGCTCCTCACGAACGCGATGATGTGGGAGAACCAGAAGATGTACGAGCGGTACGGCTACGAGGTCGTCGAACGGCGCCTGGACGGGCCGTACGACCGCATCCACTACCGCAAGCCCGTCTCCTGACCTACCTCCCCGGCGCCGGCCCCCGCCCGGATCCCCGGCCCCCGCCCGGCAGGCGGCCTTCGCGGGCCAGGACCTCCAGCGCGTCCAGCGCCTCACGGGCGGCGGCCGCCGCCTCCGGGTCCCGCTCCGCCAGGCCGCTCGCCGCGAACTCGTCCTCGTCCAGGCGCAGGACCTCGGCTCCGTCCCCCGACACCCACAGGTCGAGGTCCAGGTCCTCCACCACCACCTCGCCGCCGTCGACGACGGCGGGCCGGGTGATGTCGCAGTACCAGCCCTTGAGGGCGCCCGTCCCGTCCCGGACCTCCTTCACCGCGTACCACCGGTCCCGCCAGTAGTGCTCCGTGAAGACGTCGCCCGGCTCGAACCGTACGAAGCCGAAGTCCCGCACGCCGTCCACGGCCCAGGGCGCGCGGACGGTGAGCCGGGTGCCGTCGTCGGTGACGAGCTCCGCCGGGTAACGGATCTTCGTACGGCCCGCCTTGACGAGGCGGATGTCAACCGAGCGTGCGGACATGCCGGACCTCCGTCGCGCAGATCTCGTACCCGAACCACTTGTTGACGGCCAGCATCGGCCCGTTCTCGCCGTCGTTGCTGGTGTACGCGTCGGTGAAGCCGGCCGCGCGGGCGCGGCGCAGCGAGTCCGTCTTGGCCAGCTTGGCCAGGCCCCGGCCGCGGAACGCGCGCAGGGTGCCGGTCATACCGGAGACGTACCGCGTCTCGCCGTCCGTGTAGGCGGCGGTGTACGACGCCACCCGGCCGTCCACGGTCACGACGGTCGACAGACCGCGGTGCAGCAGCGGGTTGTTCCAGATCGTCGCCAGCCAGTCCTCGTAGTCGTCGAGGTCGGTGTCGATGTCGCTCGGCTCGTCCGACGTCGCCTCCGCGTCCGCCTCGAACATCGGGCGTGGGTCGGCCTCGTAGTCCGCGGCCGTACGCAGCTCGACACCCGGCGGGAGGGTGCCCGGCAGCTCGGGAAGGGCCGCGCGGGCCAGGTCCAGGTGCTGGAAGTGGGCGGTCCGGGTGGGGCGGTAGCCGCGCTTCTCGGCGAACGCCCGGCTCCCGGGCTCGTCCAGCACCCAGCTGTAGACCGCCGTGGCACCCTCGGCGGCCAGGTGCTCCTCGGCCGCCCGCAGCAGCATCGTGCCCGCGCCCTGGCCCCGGTGACCGGGATGGACCTGCGGAGTGGCATGGGACTGGCCGGGGTCGCTGCTGTCGTACGCGATGCCGGCGTAGGCCGTGCCGATGATCTCGCCGCCCTTCTCGGCGACCAGCAGCCGCATCTTCTCGGCCGGGTTCGCCCTCTCGACGTCGAAGAGCACGGAGCGGGGCGTCACCGCCATGAACGGCACGGTCACGCGCCGCGACCGGCTCACGGCCTCGGCGTCCTCGGGTCGGAAATCGCGCACGATCACAGTCATGGGGCCGACGCTACGCGCGGTCCGGCGACGGCCGCCTCCCAATTTCCCGCCCCCGGGGGAGAGGTGGGGGACAATCGGCCCCGTGACCTTGACGATCTCCATCGACGCGGGTTCCTCCACCGCCCCGTACGAACAGCTCCGCGCCCAGATCTCCGAGCAGGCCCGTTCCGGCCGCCTCCCGGTCGGTTACAAGCTGCCGACCGTCCGCGGCCTGGCGGAGGAGCTGGGCCTCGCCGCGAACACGGTCGCCAAGGCGTACCGGGTGCTGGAGGCCGACGGCGTGATCGAAACCCGCGGCCGCGGCGGCACGTTCATCGCCCCGGCGGCCGACGCCGCCGCCCGCCAGGCCGCCACGGCCGCCACCGCGTACGCGACGGAGGCCCACCGCCTGGGCCTCGCCCACGCCGAGGCCCTCGCGGCGGTCACGGACGCGCTGCGGGCGGCGTACGGCGACTAGGGCCTGTCTTCCGGATCTTGCCGGGGCGACCGTCGGCGCGTCACTGCTCGCCGACGGGCGGCTGCCGGGCGAGGAACTCCTCGAACGCCGCCCTCTGCTTGGGGTCCATGAAGCCCTGGCGGACGTCGCGGGCCTGCTCTTCGAGCCAGTGCGCCTCGGCGGGGGGCAGCAGCTCGGCGACCACCGCGCCTCCTCGGGCGACCGCCGTGCGCCCTCCCACACGACGGCGGAAGAGCGTGAACGGACCGAACTTCGCCGGGTGGGCAGGCTCCGGCTTTTCCGCATCGGCACGGTCCTGGTCCCCGGCGTCACCGACCGGGTAGGCCGAGGGCGCCCAGTGTTCCCAGAGCGCCAGCGTGGCCGCGGGCACGAGCACCGCGTGCTCCGGCTCTCCGGACCCCTCCCACACGAACGTGACGGTGACGGGCTCGCCGACCGCCTCGGCCAGCCCGAGCACCCTCTCCACCTCGTCGTCGACCGGGTAAGCCGCCTCTACTTGGATCTGTATCCCCATGGCAGCGGAGGCTACCGCCCGCTACAGGTACAGCCCCGCGTCGCGGCCCTTCGGCTGGTCCGGGACCGAGGCCGGGCCCGTGCCGCGGCGCAGGGCGTAGAGCTCCGCGAGGGTCGCGCCGTCGCGTCCGACGCCCTCTTCGGTACCGAGCCAGGCCACCGACTCCTCGCGCGTGAGCGGCCCCACCTCGATGCGGGCGAGGCAGCGGCCCGGGCGGACCACCGCCGGGTGGAGGCGCTCCAGGTCCTCGTTGGTGGTCACGCCCACCAGGACGTTGCGGCCCTGGCCCAGCAGACCGTCCGTCAGGTTCAGCAACCGGGACAGGGCCTGGCCCGCCGTGTGCCGGGCCTCGCCCCGGATCAGCTCGTCGCAGTCCTCCAGGAGCAGCAGCCGCCAGCGGCCGTTGGCGGTGCCCTCGTCTTCGCCGATCGCGATGTCCATCAGGTAGCCGACGTCGTTGAACAGCCGCTCCGGATCCAGCACGCAGTCCACCTGGCACCAGTCCCGCCACGACCGGGCCAGCGTGCGCAGCGCGGACGTCTTGCCCGTGCCCGGCGGGCCGTGCAGGAGCAGCAGCCGGCCCGCGATGTCGTCCGGCGTGACTTTCATCAGCCGGTCCATCGCCTCGGCCACCGGCGCCGTGTAGTTGGGCCGCACCTCCTCCCACGTGCCCGCCGCGATCCGGCGCGTCGTACGGTGCGGGCCGCGCCGCGGCGACACGTACCAGAAGCCCATGGTGACGTTGTCGGGCTGCGGTTCCGGCTCGTCCTGCGCGCCGTCGGTCGCCTGCCGGAGGATCCGCTCGGCCAGCTCCGCGTCGGTCGCCGTGACGGTGACGTCGGCGCCGCGGTTCCAGCGGGAGACCAGCAGCGTCCAGCCGTCGCCCTCGGCGAGGGTCGCGCTGCGGTCGTCGTCGCGCGCCGCGCGCAGCACCGCGCCACCCGGCGGGAACAACTCCGCGCCGGGCTTGACCCGGTCGATGGTGGTGCTCCGCGCGTACGGCTGCTCGCCCGTCGCGAAGCGCCCCAGGAACAGCGCGTCGACGACGTCGGCGGGGGAGTCGCTGTCGTCGACGTTGAGCCGGATCGGCAGGGCCTCGTGCGGGTTGGCAGACATGCACCCCATGATCCGGCACACGCGGCCGCGCCGCACGGCCTTTATGCACGGATGCCACGGATGGCACGGATGCCGTGGCCGCCCGCCAAGGCCGCGCCGGTGCGCCGTACCGCGCGCACCACCGCGTATCCCTTCGTGAGCGCCCGGTCCTTCGCGAACGTCCGCCCGACCGCCCGCCCCTCCACGAGCCGCTCGAACGTCTCGATGCCGGTGCCGCGCCGTACGGTCACCCTGCGCAGCGCGTACGGCCCCTGCGACCGCCGGGCCAGCGCGTTGCCCACGGCGAGCGACTGCGCGAAGCCGGCCTCGCGCACCGCACTCCGCACGCGCCGGGTGGAGTAGCCGTACGGGTGGGCGAAGGACACCGGCGCGGTCCCCAGCTCCCCGGCGATGATCTCCCGGCACCGTACGGTCTCCGACCGCAGCCGCACGTCGTCGAGCCGGTCCAGCTGCGGATGCGTGTGGGTGTGGCCGCCGATCTCCGTGCCCGCGGCGGCCAGTTCGCGCACCTGGCCCCAGTCGAGCATGGTGTCCGGGGCGCCGCCCTCCTCGTACGCGCCCCGCAGCCAGCCCGTCGTGACGAACAGCGTGGCGGCGAACCCGCGCGAGGCGAGGACGGGCAGGGCGTACCGGTGCACGCCCTCGTAGCCGTCGTCGAACGTGATCAGGACCGGCCGCGGCGGCAGCGGCGCGCCGCCCCGCCAGGCCGCACCCAGCTCCGCGGCCGTGACCGGGGTGAACCCGCGCTCGGAGAGCAGCGCCATCTGCGCCGCGAACGCCTCGGGTGCGACGGACAGCCCGTACGCCGCCTTCGCGGGCCGGTGGCCGACGGCGTGGTACATCAGGATCGGCACGGGCTCGGTCACGACGCGCCTCCGGTCGGTCCGTCACCGGTCGGCCGGTCTCCGAGGGGACTCGCGCCGATCGGCCCGTACGCGAACGCCGCACCGCCGCCGCGCCGCGTCCGCCACGTCCCCCGGGCGTACCCGAGCGCGGCGGCCGACACGCCGGTCACGATGGCGCCGGCGCGCCCCGCGCCGCCGGGCCGGCCGCGTACGAGGTCGCGCAGGCCGCGTGCCACTCCGGCGGGCAGCACGCGGGTCGTGTAGCGGCGCTCCGTTTCGAGCCCCTTGCCCGCGCCCACGCTCCGGGCCACCAGCGCTTTGGACAGCCCCTCGGCGTACGTACGGGAGCGGAAGTAGCCGAACCGCTCGCGAGCGGGCGGCACCTTGTGGTGGATCACCGCCCGGTCGTCCATGAGCAGGACCGCCTCCGGCAGGGCCCGGCCGAGCCGGATGCACAGCTCGGTCTCCTCCCCGCCGAGCGGCCGCTTGTCGCCGCCCCGCCCGATGCCGGTGGCGAAGCCCCCCGCGGCGTCGAAGGCGGCACGTCGGAAGGAGGCGTTGCCGCCGTGGACGTTGCGCACCCGCACCCGTCCGGAGGGCAGCCCCCGGTAGGTGCAGCCGACGACCCAGTCGAACTCCTCCGGGAACCACACCGGCCGCCGCCCCGACGCCCACGCCGGCACCGTCCGCCCGCCGACGGCCATCACCCGGGGTCGTCGAACCCCTCGTCGAACCACCGCAGCCAGTCGGGCTCGGCCACGGCGTCGTCGTCGAGGAAGGCGACGATGTCGCCCCGGGCGGCGGCGACGCCGGTGTTGCGGCCGGCCGAGAGGCCGCGGGGGCCCGCGTTCGCGAGCACCCGCACCTTCTCCCCGGCGTCCTCGTACTCCCGGCCGAGCCGCTCCAGCAGCGCCGCGTTGTGGTCGACCACGAGCAGCGTCTCCAGGGCCGGCCGGGACTGCCGCAGCACCGAGGCGACCGCCGCGAGGACGTCCTCCCAGCGGTCCTCGGTGTACGCGCAGATCACCACGGAGAACCGGCGCCCGCTCAAGAGGCCCCACCTCGCGGGGCGCTCACCGAGAAGCTCGCGGTGCGACGGCGGGCGCCACGCCGGGCCCCCTTCTCCCGGAGGATCACCCTCAGGACGCGCAGGCCGTCGCGCAGGGCGTTGAGGTTGCTGACGCCGTGGATGCGCAGGTACTCGTGGCTGGGCACCTCCTGGACCCGCAGGCCCGCCTTGACGACCCGGATGTTGATCAGCGTCTCGATCTCGAAGCCGGTGCAGTCCAGGTCGATCTCGTCGAGGCAGTGAGGCCAGAAGGCGTTGTAGCCGTAGCAGAGGTCGGTGTAGCGGGCGCCGAACTTGGCGTTGACGACGGCGCACAGGGCGCGGTTGCCGAGCCGGCGGACCAGGGTCATGTCGTCGGTGCCGCCGCCGTTGGCGAAGCGGGAGCCCTTGGCGAAGTCGGCACCGCCGACGAGGGCGGAGACGTAGCTGACGATCTCCTGGCCGTCGGCCGAGCCGTCCGCGTCGACCATCACGATGATGTCGCCGGTGCAGGCGGCGAAGCCGCTGATCAGGGCGTCGCCCTTGCCCTTGCCGGCCTGCCGGACGACCTTGACGTCCGGTCGCAGGGCGCGTGCGACGGCGACCGTGCCGTCTGTCGAGTTGCCGTCGACGAGGACGACTTCGTGGATCCACTCGGGCAGGCTCGCGAAGACGTACGGAAGGTTCTCCGCCTCGTTCATGGCGGGGATGACGACGCTCACCGGTGGCGCGATGGCCAGGTGGGAGGTGATCGCCCGGTAGTGGACGGGTATTCGGCCCGCCGCACGCCGGTCGTGATCGGCGGACGCGACCAAGGAGTCGCTCATGAGTCTTTTCCCTCTCGTCCGGTGGACCGCCCGCCCCCGGGCGGCCCGGCTGAATGTCCGGTGCGAAAGGGGGGTTCTCACCCCGGCCAGGACGGAATGGATCTCCGTACGGAATGGATGAGTTGGTCTTTCCGGCCGCGCGCGGCAATGCGCCTCGGCACAAGGGCATGCATCACCGAGCACGGCACTCCCCCCCAGAGGGGCTTTTGCGAAAGCCCCCCCACGCCCGCTACGGGATCCATCGCGGCCACGAGCCCTCCCCAGAGCCGATATACGTGATGGTCCGTTGCGGGTGGATGTACGACGGTATTGATGATGTGGACTGTATGGCAAGGCCTGGGGTGAGGCTCACCTTTTCGCTTCTTTGGCGAAAGAAACGTGCCTTGACCGTAACAGCCGTAACACCCGTAAAAACGGGGGGAGATCCTTCCGTGGGGGAAATGGGATTCCGTGCGATTCATGCCGCCCGGTGACGGCTGACGGAGGCCCGCTCGCCAACTCCCGTGCTTCCGTGCGCCGTCCGCCGGCCACCCGGGAGCCTCCCGTGCGTCTTGGCATGGACACTCCAGGCTGCTACCACCAGAGCAGGCAGAAACACTGCTCAAGGGAGGTTCCATGAAGCTGTCCCGAGCCGCGGCATTCTCGTCCTCACTCCTCCTGAGCGCCGTCCTCGCCCTGACCGGAGCGGGGGCGGCATCGGCCGCCTCGTCCTCAGCCGTCGACTACGTGGCGCTCGGCGACTCGTACTCCTCCGGAGTCGGCGCCGGCAACTACGACGGCGCCAGCGGCGACTGCAAGCGCACCCCCCGCGCCTACCCCGCGCTGTGGGCGACTGCCAACTCCCCCTCGTCGTTCGCGTTCACCGCCTGTTCCGGCGCCCGCACGACCGACGTGTCCGCGAGCCAGCTCGGCCCGCTCTCCGCCGCCACCGACCTCGTCTCCCTCACCGTGGGCGGCAACGACGCCGGCTTCGCCGACGTCATGACCACCTGCGTCCTCCAGTCCGAAGCCACCTGCATCGCCCGCGTCGACGAAGCCAAGAGATATGTCGACAGCACGCTCCCGGGCCGCCTCGACACCCTGTACCGGGCGATCCGCGCCAAGGCACCGTCGGCGCGCGTCGTCGTCCTCGGCTACCCCCGCTTCTACCAACTGAGCGGCAGCTGCATCGCCGGCCTCACCGAGAACGAGCGCCGCGCCATCAATGGCGGCTCGGACCACCTCAACGCGGCCATCGCCAAGCGCGCCGCCGACCACGGCTACACCTTCGCGAGCGTCACCGGGGCCTTCACCGGCCATGAGATCTGCTCGGGCGCGTCCTGGCTGCACAGCGTCAACTGGTTCAACATCGGCGAGTCGTACCACCCCACCGCCACCGGCCAGTCCAGCGGCTACCTGCCCGTCTTCAGGGCGACGGCGTGACGCTCTGACCGGACGGCGGCGATCCGCCCGGTGACCCGCCCGGCGATCCGCTCGGCGAGCCGCCGGGACCGCTCGGAGACCCGCCGCCCGTGGGGCTCGCGTCGTGGCACGTGACCGAGAACCCCACCCAGTTCGACCGTGCCACGACCGGGCTCCGGACCTCCATCCGGACCCGGTCGCGGTACGTCCCACCCTCCCGGTACGCCTCCATCGTGTGGCGGACCTGCTGCTCCTCGCGGCCGCCCGCGGCGAACTCCAGCGACGTCCAGCCGGAGCCCTCACCGTCCTCGGTGGCCCAGCGGTACTCGACCCGCGCGGGCGTACGCCCCACCGTCACCGTCCCCGAGACGGCCGGCGCCTCGGCGGCCGGCGGCGGGCAGGGCCCGCTGTAGGCACCGCGTACGGCACGCGCGTACACCAGCACCGACTGCTGGGGCGTGGGTGTGGGGGCCGGCTTCTCCGTGGACGGCGTCGGACTCGGTGCCGTACGCGTGGGAACGCCCGCTGACGCGCTGGTCGTGCCGGTGGCGGCGCCCGGGTCGCCTTTGCCGTCCCCGTTCCCGCCCCTGCCGCTGTCGCGCAGCAGCGCGTACGTGAGCCCCGCCACCGCCAGCAGCAGTACGGCGACGCCGACCGCGAGGAAGCCGACCGCGGACCGCGCGTGCCGCTCCCCGGGCTCCCGGCGCCCCTCCGGTTCCGCCGCCGGGACCGGCTGTCCCGCGGGCCCCTCGCCCGCGCCGCCGACAGCCGTCGGCGCGTACGGCTCCGACGGCGCGAACGGAACCGTCCGCGGCGCGCTGCCGCCCGCGGCCACGACCCGCAACAGGTGCTCGGCCTCCTCGGCCGGAAGCCGCTCGGCGGGGTCCTTGCGCAGCAGCCCCTCGATCACCGGCTCCAGCGCCCCCGCGCGGCGCGGCGGCGGCAGCTCCTCGTCGACCACCGCGCGCAAGGTGCTGAGCGGCGTGTTCTGCCGGAACGGCGAATTGCCCTCGACCGCCGCGTACAGCAGCACCCCCAGCGACCACAGGTCCGACGCCGGCCCCGGCGTCTGCCCCAGGGCGCGCTCCGGCGCGAGGAACTCCGGCGAGCCGATCAGCTCACCCGTCATGGTGAGGTTCGACGCGCCCTCCACCACCGCGATGCCGAAGTCCGTCAGCACCACGCGGCCGTCGTTGGCCAGGAGTACGTTGGCCGGCTTGACGTCCCGGTGCAGCACCCCCGCCGCGTGCGCGGCGCGCAGGGCCGCCAGCACCTCCGCCCCGACGCGCGCGGCCCGCCGGGGCGGCATCGGGCCATCGGCGTCCAGGGCCTCGGCGAGCGTCACCCCGCGGACCAGCTCCATCACGATCCAGGGCCGGTCGTCCTCGGTGGCCACGTCGTAGACCGTCACCACGTTGTGGTGCGTCACGCGGGCCGCCGCCCACGCCTCCCGCTCCAGCCGCGCGTACAGCCGCCGCACGTCCACCGCGCCGAGCCCGGCGGGCGCGCGCACCTCCTTGACGGCGACCTCGCGTCCCAGCACCTCGTCACGGGCCCGCCACACGACGCCCATGCCGCCTTCGCCGAGCGGACCCGCGAGCCGGTAACGGCCCGCCACCAGTCTTTCCCCGCCCGTCCGTTCGGTCACCGGCGCCCCCTTCAGACGATGCGGCGGAAACCACTCCAAGCTAGCCGAAGTCGGCCCCTCTGGGAATGTGTCCAACTCGCCCTGGAATCACACGTATTCGGAGAGTAATCGTCAACACCCGTACATGGGTGGTGAATCACGCCACCGGGATACACGCGTGAGTTGCGGGAACGATAGGGTTAACCTGCCCGGGCCGGGTGCCTTCGTACGGGTGGGGAGTGTCATGGAACGGATAACAGTGCGCAGCAGGCCGCGTGTGCCTGCCATCACCTGCGGGAGCAGCGCGACAAGTTCGCGCCTCGACCGCCATCTCTCGGTGCTCGGCGGCCCGGCGGTGCCGCGGCGGGAGACGGCCGAGGCGACGTTGCTCATGCGGGAGCTGACGACGCGTGACGTCGTGCACACCCGTGCGAGCAAGAGCGCGCGTGTGCGCCTCTTCGCGCCGCTGCGCCGGCTGCGGCGCTCGCTCTTCGGCAACCACGGCTGAGCCCCGGCCCGCAGGCCCCGTAGCCCCGCTCCCGGCGTCCCAGGTCCCACGTCGGGGCTCCGCCCCGAACTCCCGTCCGCCCGCGGCCCGGTGGCCCGGTCGTGCCCAAACGTTCCGCCCCGCGGAACGTCTGCCCGCACCCCATGGCCACCGGCCCGTTCCCGCCCGGCCCGCGGCCGGTCTCAGGCCACCACGCCCTCCCGCCGCAGCAGGGCCCGGGTCTCCTCCGTGAGGCCCAGCTCCGCGAGCACCGCGTCGGTGTGTTCGCCCAGGTCCGGGACCGCGCCCATGCGGGGCTCCGGGCCGTCCGCGAGGGTGATCGGCGGCAGCATGGCCCGCAGAGGGCCCGCCGGGGTGGGGACCTCGCGCCAGCGGTCGCGGGCCGCGAGCTGGGGGTGGGCCGCCACGTCGGCGACCGTGTTCAGACGGGCGCAGGCGATGCCCGCCGCCTCCAGCCGGGCGACCGCCTCCGCCGTCCCCAGCCCCGCCAGGGCCTCCGCCACCACCGCGTCCGTCTTCTCGCGGTGCGCGACCCGCGCCGTGTTCGTCGCGAACGCCGGGTCGTCGCCCAGCTCCGGCCGCCCCAGCACCCGCTCGGCCAGCCGCCGCCACTCGCGGTCGTTCTGCACCGACAGCAGCACCTGGCCGCCGTCGGCCGTCGGGTACGCGTCGTACGGTGCGATGACGGCGTGCGCGACCCCGGCGCGCGCGGGGGCCTCGCCCCCGTGCATCCCGTGGTGCAGCGGATGCCCCATCCACTCGGCGAGCGACTCCAGCATGGAGATCTCCACCGGCCCGCCGCGCCCCGTCGTCGCCCGCCGCAGCAGCGCCGCCAGCACCCCCGAGAAGGCGTACATCGCCGCCGAGATGTCGGCCGCCGGGATGCCCGCCTTCACCGGCTGCTCCGGCGTGCCGGTGACCGACACCAGGCCCGCCTCGCACTGCACGAGCATGTCGTACGCCCGCTTGTGCGCGTACGGCCCGCCCGCCCCGTACCCGGAGATGTCCACCGCGATCAGCCGGGGGTCCGCCGCGCAGAGCGTCGCCGCGTCGAGGCCGAGCCTCGCCGCCGCACCGTGCGCGAGGTTCTGCACGAACACGTCGGCACCGGCCACGAGCCTGCGCGCCACCTCCAGGCCGCGCGGGTCCTTCAGGTCGAGGGCCACCGACTCCTTGCCCCGGTTGCACCAGACGAAGTGGGAGGCGAGGCCCGCCGCCGCCGTGTCGTAGCCGCGCGCGAAGTCACCGCCGTCGGGGCGCTCGATCTTGATGACGCGGGCCCCGAGGTCGGCGAGCTGGCGGGTGGCGAAGGGGGCGGAGACGGCCTGCTCGACGGCGACGACGGTGACGCCTTCGAGGGGCAGGGGCAGCGGCTGAGTGCTCATGACAGCCGTACCTATCGTGTACGTACCACCTTTGTCACCCCTTGGGGGAGGCGTAGCTCCGCACGGCCGCCGGCGCGCACACCGCCACCAGCAGCAGTGACCAGCACACCGCGCCCGCGACCGGGTGGGCCACCGGCCAGGCGGCGCCCTCCGGGACGGGGGCGTTGCCGAACAGGTGCCGCACCGCCGTCGTCACCGCCGAGATCGGGTTCCACTCGGCGGCCGTCCGCAGCCAGCCGGGCATCCCGTCGGTCGGGATGTACGCGTTGGACAGCAGCGGCAGCATGAACGTGGCGCTGCCCAGCTGGCCCGCCGCCTCCTCGCTGCGCGAGGCGAGCCCCAGCAGGATCCCGACCCAGGTCGTCGCGAACCGGAACAGCAGCAGCAGTCCGAACGCGCCCGCCGCCCGCAGCGCGCCGCTCTCGACGCGCCACCCCATCGCGAACCCCACCAGCAGCAGCGGCACCAGCCCGACGGCCGTCGTCAGCAGGTCGGCCGCGGCCTGGCCCAGGGGCACGGCGGCCCGGCTCATCGGCAGCGTGCGGAACCGGTCCATCACGCCCCGGTGCGCGTCCTGGGCGGCGGTGAACATCCCGGTCATGATGCCGTTCGCGGCCGTGGCCACCAGCAGCCCCGGCACGAGGTAGGCGCGGTACTCGGTGCCCGGCATGGCGAGCGCGCTGCCGAAGACGTACCCGAAGAAGAGCAGGAAGACGATCGGCATCGTCTGGGTCATCACCAGCATCGCGGGCGCGTGCCTGATCCGCTGGAGGTGGCGGCCGAGGACGGCGGCCCCGTCGTGGACGAGCGCGGTCATGCGGCGGGCTCCTTGCGGTCGGTCAGGCGGAGGAAGACCTCGTCGAGGGTGGGCGGGCGCAGGGCCGCGTCGATGATCAGGACGCCCGCGGCGTCCAGCTCGCGGACGATCCGGGGCAGCGTGAGCGTGGGGTCCTTCGTGACGGCCCCTGCGGTGCGGGCCTCCGTGTCGAGGGTCGGCTCGTGGCCGGTGAGCCGGTCCAGGACGGCCGCGGCGGCGTGCAGCCCGGACGGGTCGGCGACGACGACCTCGGCGTAACCGCCGATCATCGCCTTGAGCTCGGCCGGTGTGCCGCGGTGGGCGGCCCGGCCGCCCTCGACGAGGACGATGTCGTCGGCGAGCCGGTCGGCCTCCTCCAGGTACTGCGTGGTGAGCAGCACGGTCGTGCCCTGGGACGCCAACCCCCGTACGGCGTCCCAGATGGCGTTGCGGCTGTGCGGGTCGAGGCCGGTGGTCGGCTCGTCGAGGAAGAGGACCGCCGGCCGGACGAGCAGGCTCGCGGCCAGGTCGAGGCGGCGGCGCATGCCGCCGGAGTAGGTGCGCGCCGGCCGCCCGGCCGCCGCCGCCAGCCCGAACCGCTCCAGCAGCTCGTCGGCGCGGCCGCGCGGGGCGCGCAGCAGCCGGGCGAACAGCCGCAGGTTCTCGGCGCCCGTCAGGTCCCCGTCGACGGAGGCGTACTGGCCGGTCACGCCGATGCGGCGGCGTACGGCGGCGGGCTCGCGCACCACGTCGTGGCCGGCGACCCGGGCGCTGCCGGAGTCGGGTGCGGTCAGCGTGGTGAGGACCCGTACGGCGGTGGTCTTGCCCGCGCCGTTCCGTCCGAGGACCCCGCAGACCGTGCCCTCACGGACCGCCAGGTCGAGCCCGCGCAGTGCGCGCACCTCGCCGTAGCGCTTCTCCAGGCCCTCACTAAGTACAGCGTACGTAGTCGTCATGGCGCGACCATAGCGCACTACGTACGGTGTACGTAACTAGGATGGGGGCGAGGTGATGATCCATGGCGGGCCGAGCGGCCGAACCCGAAGTGATCTGGGCGCGCCCCGAGCGCACGGGCCGCGGCCCCAGACCGGCGTACAGCCGCGCGGACATCGCGGCGGCGGCGGTGCGGATCGCGGACGCCGACGGCATCGACGGGGTGTCCATGCGGCGCGTGGCGGCCGAGCTGGGCTGCGGGACCATGTCGCTGTACAACTACGTGCCGCGCAAGGAGGACCTGTACGAGCTGATGGTCGACGCGGTCAGCGGCGAGTACGAACTGCCCGGCACGCCGAGCGGGGACTGGAAGGCCGACATGCTGGCACTGGGCCGGCAGACCCGGGCCATCATGTACCGGCACCCCTGGCTGACCCGGGTGATGTCGTCGGTGTACGCGTTCGGCCCCAACGCCCTGCGCTACCTGGAGCACTGCCTGGGCGTCCTGGCCCCGCTCGACGCGCCGGGCGGTACCAAGATGGAACTCATCGCGATGGTCAACGGCACGGTGATGGCCACCGTCGCGAATGAGCTCGCCATGGCGGAGCGCAGCCGCGGACTGCCCTGGTCCCAGGAGCGGGAGCAGGCCGTCCGCACGGCGTACCTGGTGCGGGAGGCGTCGAGCGGCGCGTATCCGCTCCTCGCCGCGCTCCTCGCCGAGGCGGAGGCGCCGGGCGACGCGGACGCCGTCTTCGAGCGCACGCTGCGGCGGGTGCTGGACTCCTTCGGCTGAGGCCGAGCGGCTACAGCAGCGCCAGCTGGCCCTCGGGGCCCTCTTCCTCCCGGTCCAGTACGGACGCGGGACGGCGCGCCGGGGCCGGAACGGGGAGCACCCCGGCCGCGCGGAGGTCGGCGCGGGTGAGGAGGTCTGCGCCGGACAGGTCCGGCCGCTCGCACTCCAGCCCGGCCTGGAGCGCCAGCACCGTGATCAGCTCCAGCAGCTCGGACGTCCACTCCTGCGGCCACGCGGGAGGGCGGATCGCGTCCAGGGAGCCCGGCTCGGCGGCCGGGGCCGTGCGCTGCTCGAACCAGAGCTCCAGCATCCGGACCCCGCCCACCCGGTACTCCCACGCCTCGGCCGGTACGGGCGCGATGCGGCCGCCGTCGCCGACGAGCAGGGCCTCGCCCTCCGCGTCGTACGCCAGTGTTGTCGGGCGCGGCGGCAGCGTGGCGCGGACGTAGGGCCGGCGGCCGCCGGGCAGGCGGGGGCGTTCGCCGCCCCGGGTGCCGCGCAGCTGGACCTCCGCCATGCGGCGGCCCAGCGCCGTGCCGGACGCCCACACGGCCGGATCGGCGGGGAGCGGGACGGCGGACCCGGCGGGGGAGGGGCGGGCGGTGGCCAGCGCCCAGGCCAGGAGGTCCGCGGCGGTGACCTCGGAGCCGTACCGGGCGCTCAGCACCGCGAGGAGCCCCGGCGCGACGTTGGGCTCGCGGCCGCCGGGCCGCCGGTACAGCGGCCTGATGCGGCCGGGGCGGCCCGCCGGGGAGCGGCCGTCCGGCAGCGCGGCCGTCACCAGCAGCGCCGGACCCGGCGCGGGCGCCCCGGGGCCCTGCGGCACGTACCCCTGCTCGACCGCGAAGAGCTGCCGGTCGTCCGCCACCCGCCACAGCTCCGGGCGGGCCGCGTCCAGCAGACGGTGGTCCGGCAGCAGCCACTGCTCGTCGAAGGGACCGTGGGCCAGCCGCACCGGCTCCGGGCACGGACCCGTCTCCCGCGCGAACCGGGCCGTACCGGTCCGCTGCCCCGGCAGCGCGGGGACCGCCGTCGTGAGCGTCCGCGCCCGGCTGGGCCGGAACAGTGCCTCCCGGTCACCCCCCTCGGCCCGTACCAGCGCGTCCCAGCGGGCCCGCAGCGTGCGCACGTCCGGGGCGACGACCCAGGACCGGCCCAGACGCAGGGGCGCCACGGACCACGGCATGAGGTCGTCGAGCAGCGGGACATCGAGCGGCGGGACATCCTCGTTCACGCGCCGCATGCTAGTGACCGCGCTCAGTCCGCCTCCACCGTGACCGTGAAGGAGAACCGGTCACCGCGGTAGCGGATGCGCGCCACGTCCACCACCCGGCCCTCGTCGTCGTACGTCACACCCGTGTAGTGCAGGATCGGCGACAGCAGCGGGACCTGGAGCAGCTCCGCCGTCTCCGGGTCGGCGAGCCGCGCCTCGACGGTGTCGGTGATCCGGCTGATGCGCACGCCGACCGCGTCGCGCAGCACCTTCGTCATCGGCCAGCGCTCCAGGTCGGCGAGGTCGATGCCGGCCGCCACCTCGGGGCGGACGGCGTTCTCCGCCCAGTTCGTCGGCTCGCCGCTCTCGCCGTCGCGGCGCAGCCGCTTGTACGTGACGACCTCCGCCAGGTCGGGGAAGTGCTCGGCGAGTTCGACGGGGACCTTGGCCCCGCCGTGGTCGAGGATCGTGGTCAGCTCCCCCGACTGCTGCGCCACGATGGCGTCGATCGAGCCGAGCAGCCGGCGCGGACTGCTGCGCCGGGCGCCCGGCTCGATGAAGGTGCCGCGCCGCCGGTGCCTGCTGATCAGGCCCTCCGCCTCCAGCTCCTTGAGCGCCTGCCGCATGGTCAGCACGCTGACGCCGTAGTGCGCGGCGAGCTGCTCCTCCGTGGGCAGGCGCAGGGAGGCGTCCGGCGCGCGCCCGAGTATGGAGGCGCGCAGGGACTGCGAGACCTGGTACCAGAGCGGGAGCTTCCGGTTCAGGACGAGCGAGTCGGGGGCGAAGGCGGTCACGTGTACTCCGTACTACGGCCGAAAGTGGCGCTCAAGACCCTGCCACACGTCGTCGTAGCCCCGCTGAAGGTGGTCGGCGTTCGCCGCCTGGGCGGTGGCGGTGACCGGCCAGCGCGTCTCGAACATGAAGGCGAGACCGTCGTCGATCTTCTGCGGCTTCAGCTCGGCGGCGCTCGCCTTGTCGAAGGTCTCCCGGTCCGGGCCGTGCGCGGACATCATGTTGTGCAGCGAGCCGCCCCCGGGCACGAAGCCCTCGGCCTTGGCGTCGTACGCGCCCTCGATCAGGCCCATGTACTCGCTCATCACGTTGCGGTGGAAGTACGGCGGGCGGAAGGTGTCCTCGCCGACCAGCCAGCGCGGCGCGAAGACGACGAAGTCGACGCCCGCGAGGCCGGGGGTGTCGGAGGGCGAGGTGAGCACGGTGAAGATCGACGGGTCGGGGTGGTCGTACGAGATCGTCCCGATGACGTTGAAGGTGCGCAGGTCGTAGACGTACGGCACGTGGTTGCCGTGCCAGGCGACGACGTCCAGCGGGGAGTGGCCGTACGTCGCGGTCCAGAGGTTGCCGCAGTACTTGTTCACCACCTCGACGTCGCCCTCGACGTCCTCGTACGCCGCGACCGGCGCGCGGAAGTCCCGCGGGTTGGCGAGGCCGTTGGCGCCGATGGGGCCGAGGTCGGGGAGCTGGAAGGGCTGGCCGTAGTTCTCGCACACGTACCCGCGCGCGGTCTCGTCCAGCAGCTCCACGCGGAAGCGGACGCCGCGCGGGATCAGGGCCACGTCGCCGGGGCGGGCGGCGAGGATGCCGAACTCCGTGCGCAGCAGCAGGCCGCCGCGCTCGGGGACGATCAGCAGCTCGCCGTCGGCGTCGCTGAACACCCGGTCCATGGGGGCGTTCGCGTGGTACAGGTGCACGGCCATGCCGGTGCGCTGGGTGACGTCGCCGTTGCCGCCCAGGGTCCACAGACCGGCCAGCCAGTCGGTGCCGGGCGCCGGGTCCGGCAGCGGGTTCCAGCGCAGCCGGTTGGGGTCGGGGACGGTCTCGGTGAAGGGCGCCGTGCGCAGGGCGCCGTTGTCGGTGCGTACGAACGGCGGGTGCGCGGCCGAGGGGCGGATGCGGTAGAGCCACGAGCGGCGGTTGTGCGCGCGGGGCTCGGTGAACGCGGTGCCGCTCAGCTGCTCGGCGTACAGGCCGAGGGGCGCGCGCTGCGGGGAGTTCCGCCCGAGCGGCAGCGCGCCGGGCAGGGCCTCGGAGCTGTGCTCGTTGCCGAAGCCGGGGGAGTACTCGAGGGCGTCGGCGAGCTTGCGCGCCTGGACCGCCCGTTCGGTGTCGTTGATCGTCATCGCCCGCTCCTGCTCAGAAGGAATCCGGAATCCTATGTAAGACCGTAGGATTCCATGGCGCCCCCCGTCAACGGTCCACTGGCCGGAGGGGTGCGGCTTGGACGGCTCCGGTGCCACCACGGTTCCGGTGCGGGCGCGCGGTTTCCGGCGCGGTGGTGGGGTTTCCGGCGCGGTGGTGGGTTTCCGGCGCGGTGGTGGAGCCCGGTGCGCTTCCCGGCGGACATGGCCCGGGGGCGGCGGCATGATGGGGCGCGTGCCCCAGCCCAGCCGGACCGGCTCCCTCCGCCGCACGCCAGTCCAGCGGCGCAGCGCCGAGCGCCTGGCCCGCATCCTCGACGCCTGCGCGGAAGTCCTCGACGAGACCGGGTACGAAGCGCTGAGCACGCGCGCGGTCGCCGTCCGCGCCGGTGTGCCGATCGGCTCGGTCTACCGCTTCTTCGCCGACAAGCGCGCCATGGCCGCCGCCCTCGCCCGGCGCAACCTCGACGGCTACGCCGAGCGCGTCGCCGCCCGCCTCGCCGCGCTGCCGCCCGCACCGCCCGGGGGCGCGCCGCCGGAGGTGCCGTCGGTCCCGGCGGAAGGGGCGGTGCCGGGTGCGGTGCCGGGTGTCTGGGCGGGTGGGGCGCCGGACGCGGCGCCGCGTGCGTCGGCGGGCGCGCCGCCGGAGGTGCCGTCGGTCCCGGTAGAAGGGGCGGCGCCGGGTGCGGTGCCGGGTGTCTGGGCGGGCGCGCCGCCGGACGCGTACGCCGTCGTCGACGTCGTCCTGGACGAGTACCTCGCGATGAAGCGCACCGTGCCGGGCTTCGCGCTGGTCGACTTCGGGGTGCCGGCCCCGGCCGGCCCCGGCGGGGACGACGAGCCCAACCACCTCGTCGCCGACCGGCTCTGCGGGCTGCTCGCCACCCACCTCCGCCGCCCGCCCGACCGCCCGCTCGACGTCGTGATGCGCCGCAAGGTGCTCGTGGCCGTCGAGGCCGCCGACGCGCTCCTCCGGCTCGCCTTCCGTACCGACCCGGCGGGGGACCCCGCCCTCATCGCCGAGACCCGCGCGCTGCTCCACGCCTACCTGGGGCCCGTCCTGGCGTGAGCCGGCCGCCCCGGTGCGACGGCAAGGCCATCGCCACCGTGCCTACCGGTCGGTATGCTCGCGACACCGCGCGTCACCGCCGCTGTCCCGGAGGCCTCCATGCCCACCGCCCTGCGCATCTGCCCGCTCTGCGAAGCCACCTGCGGGCTCACCCTCACCCTCGACGGCCCCCGCGTCACCGGCGCCCGGGGCGACCGGGACGACGTGTTCAGCGAGGGCTTCATCTGCCCCAAGGGCGCGTCCTTCGGCGAGATCGACGCCGACCCCGACCGGCTCCGCACACCGCTGCTCCGCGAGGACGGCGTCCTGCGGGAAGCGAGCTGGGACGAGGCGTTCGACACCATCGCCCGCCGCCTGCCGCCGCTCGTCGAGCGGTACGGCTCCGACGCCCTCGGGGTCGTCCTCGGCAACCCCAACGTCCACACCATGGCCGGCGCGCTCTACCCGCCCGTGCTGCTCGGCGCGGTGCGCACCCGCAACCTCTTCACCGCCTCCACGCTCGACCAGATGCCCAAGCACGTCTCCAGCGGGCTGCTCTTCGGCGACGCCTTCGCCATCCCCGTCCCGGACCTGGACCGCACCGCGCACCTGCTGGTGATCGGCGCCAACCCCCTGGAGTCCAACGGCAGTCTGTGCACCGCCCCCGACTTCCCCGGCAGGCTGAGGGCCCTGCGCCGGCGCGGCGGCACCCTCACGGTCGTCGACCCGCGCCGCACCCGCACCGCGCGCCTCGCCGACCGGCACGTCGCCATCCGCCCCGGCACGGACGCCCTGTTGCTCGCCGCCGTCGCCCAGGTGCTCTTCGCCGAGGGGCTCACCGACCCGGGACCGCTCGCCGGGCAGGTCGAGGGGATCGAGGAAGTCGAGGCGGCCGTACGGGAGTTCACGCCCGAGGCTGTCGCCGCCGCGTGCGACGTGGACGCCGCCACCATCCGGGAGCTCGCCCGCGAGCTGGCGGCGGCGCCCTCGGCCGCCGTGTACGGGCGGATCGGCGGCAGCACCGTCGCGTACGGCACCCTCACCAACTGGCTCGTCGACGTCCTCAACGTCCTCACCGGCAACCTCGACCGGCCCGGTGGCGCCCTCTTCCCGCTCTCCGCCACCGCGCCCGCGCCCCGCCCCGCCGGGCCCGGCAAGGGCTTCGCGCTGGGCCGCTGGGCGAGCCGGGTCTCCGGGCACCCGGAGGCCAAGGGCGAACTGCCGCTCGCCGCCCTCGCGGAGGAGATCACGACCCCGGGCGACGGCCGTGTCCGCGCGCTGATCTCCATCGCCGCCAATCCGGTGCTCTCCGCGCCCGACGGCGACCGCCTCGACCACGCGCTCGCCGAGCTCGACTTCATGGTCAGCGTGGACCCGTACCTCAACGAGACCTCCCGCCACGCGCACGTGATCCTGCCCCCGCCGCCGCCCGCGCAGAGCGCCCACTTCGACTTCGCCTTCAACGGTTTCGCCGTCCGCGACCAGGTCCGCTACACCCCGGCGGCCGTCCCGCTGGAGCCCGGCCGCATGGACGAGTGCGAGATCCACGCCCGGCTGATCCTCGCCGTCACCGGCATGCACGGCGCCGAGCCCGGCGCCGTCGACGCCATGGTCATCGAGCGCACCCTCGCCAAGGCCGTGACCGAGCCCCATTCACCCGCGTACGGCGAGGACCCCGAGGAGTACGCGGCCCGGCTCGGCGGCCGCACGGGCCCGGAGCGGCGGTTGGACCTGATGCTGCGCCTCGGCCCGTACGACGGCCTCACCCTCGACCGGCTCCGGGAGCACCCGCACGGCATCGACCTGGGCCCGCTCAAGCCCCGCCTCCCGCAGGTCCTGAAGACCCGCAGCGGACGCGTCGAGCTCCTGCCGGAGCCGATCGCCGCCGACCTTCCCCGGCTGCGCGCCGCCTTGGAGCCGCGCGGCGACTCACTCGTCCTGGTCGGCCGCCGCCACCTGCGCTCCAACAACAGCTGGCTGCACAACATCCCCGCCCTCAACGGCGGCACCAACACCTGCACCCTCCAGGTCCACCCCGACGACGCCGCCCGCCTCGGCCTCACCGACGGCGCCCCCGCCCGCGTCAAGGGCGCCGGCGGCGAGCTCCAGGCCCCGGTAGAGATCACCGACGCGGTACGCAGGGGAGTGGTGAGCCTGCCGCACGGCTGGGGCCACGACCGGCCCGGCACCCGCCTGGCGGTCGCCTCGACGCGCCCCGGCGTCAACGTCAACCAGCTCCTCGACGGCACCCTGCTCGATCCGCTGTCCGGCACCGCCGTGCTCAACGGCTTCCCGGTGGAGGTGACACCCAGCCGGTGACCTGGGGTTTTGCTCGTATTGCTCACGCGTCAACACCTTGTTAACGGCTGAACGGGCCACCTAACGTCATCCGGACCGCCGCTCCCCCGGTGGAGTTCAAGGGTGAACGTTAGGTGTCCTCCATGCTGACAATCCTCGGCTTCGCCATGATCGCGACCTTCCTGGTCCTGATCATGCTGAAGAAGATGTCGCCGATCGCGGCGCTCGTCCTCATCCCCGCACTCTTCTGCGTCCTCGTCGGACAAGGCGCGCAGCTCGGCGACTACGTCATCGAAGGGGTCGGCAACCTCGCGCCCACCGCCGCGATGCTGATGTTCGCCATCGTCTACTTCGGCGTGATGATCGACGTCGGCCTCTTCGACCCGATCGTCCGGGGCATCCTGCGCTTCTGCAAGGCCGACCCGATGCGCGTGGTGGTCGGCACGGCGGTGCTCGCCGCGATCGTGTCGCTCGACGGCGACGGCTCCACCACCTTCATGATCACGGTCTCGGCGATGTACCCGCTGTACAAGCGCCTGAAGATGAGCCTCGTCGTCATGACCGGTATCGCCGCCACCGCCAACGGCGTCATGAACACCCTCCCGTGGGGCGGCCCCACCGCCCGCGCCGCCACCGCCCTCAAGCTGGACGCCGGCGACATCTTCGTACCGATGATCCCGGCCCTCGGCGTCGGCCTGCTCTTCGTCTTCGCCCTGGCGTACGTCCTCGGGCGGCGCGAGCGCAAGCGGCTGGGCTACCTGACGCTGGACGAGGCGCTGGAGCCGCAGGCCGAGACGGTGCTGGTCGCCACCGGCGGCGGAGAGGGCCGGCCCACGACGGCCGCCGCCGGCGGCGCCGACCTGCCGGAGACCGGGCCGCAGGCCGAGGACGGCTTCCAGGGCCTGGACCCGAACCGGCCCACCCTCCGCCCGAAGCTGTACTGGTTCAACGCGGCCCTCACGGTGGCCCTCCTCGCCGCCATGATCATGGAGCTGCTGCCGATCCCGGTGCTCTTCCTCATCGGCGCGGCCCTCGCCCTCACGGTCAACTTCCCCCACATGCCCGACCAGAAGGCCCGTATCGCCGCCCACGCCGACAACGTCCTCAATGTCTCGGGCATGGTCTTCGCCGCGGCCGTCTTCACCGGCGTCCTCACCGGCACCGGCATGGTCAAGCACATGGCCGACTGGCTCGTCGGCGCCATCCCCGAGGGCATGGGCCCGCACATGGCCCTCGTCACCGGCCTGCTGAGCCTCCCGCTCACGTACTTCATGTCGAACGACGGCTTCTACTTCGGCGTCCTGCCGGTCCTCGCCGAGGCCGGTGCCGCGCACGGCGTGTCGCCGCTGGAGATCGCCCGCGCCTCGCTCGTCGGCCAGGCCCTCCACATGTCGAGCCCGCTGGTGCCGGCGGTGTACGTCCTGGTCGGCATGGCGAAGGTCGAGTTCGGCGACCACACCCGCTTCACCGTGAAGTGGGCCGCGCTCACCTCGCTGGTGGTGCTCGGCGCCGGGATCCTCTTCGGCATCATCTGATGCGGCCCCGGCATACGCGGCCCCACCGGTACTGGCTGCTGCGCCTCGTCATCGCCTTCGGCTTCGCGCAGGCGGCGGTGTCGATGGCGCGGCCCGCCGTCTCCTACCGCGCCCTCTCCCTGGGCGCGGACGAGCGCGCGGTCGGCGTCATCGCGGGCGTCTACGCGCTGCTGCCGCTCTTCGCGGCCGTACCGCTCGGGCGCAGGACCGACCGGGGTCGGTGCGCGCCGCTGCTGCCCGCCGGGGTGGTGCTGATAGCGGGCGGCTGCGCGCTCAGCGGTACGGCGGGGTCCCTGCCCGCGATGGCGGCGTGGAGCGGCGTCATGGGGCTCGGGCACCTGTGCTTCGTCATCGGCGCCCAGTCGATCGTCGCCCGTCAGTCGCCGCCCGCCGCCGCCGAACAGGACCGGAACTTCGGGTACTTCACCATCGGCGCCTCGCTGGGCCAGCTCATCGGGCCGGTCGCCGCGGGCCTGCTGATCTCCGGCGAGGACGGCGCCCTGGGCCGTACGAGCGCCCTCGCCCTCGTGGTGTCGGCGGCCGTCGGAGCGGTGTCGCTGGCGTCGCTCTGGCGCATCGAGCACCGTACGGAACGGCCGGGGGCGCGCGCGGCGGCGGACAAGGTCCCCGTGCGCCGCATCCTGCGGACGCGCGGCGTGCCGGCCGGGATCTTCATCAGCCTCGCCGTCCTGTCGGCGACGGACATCCTCACCGCCTACCTGCCGGTCATCGGAGAGCACCGCTCCATCGCCCCCGCCACCATCGGGTTGCTGCTGAGCCTGCGCGCCGCCGCCACGATCGCCTGCCGCCTGGTCATGACGCCGATGATCCGGCTGCTGGGCCGCACGGTGCTGCTGACCGTCACCTGTCTGTTCGCCGGGCTGCTGTGCGCGGCGATCGCGCTGCCCGTCCCGGTGTCCGTGCTCGCGGCGATGCTGGCGGTGCTGGGCTTCTGCCTCGGTGTGGGCCAGCCGCTGTCGATGACGACCGTGGTGCGGGCCGCCCCCGACCGGGCCCGGTCCACCGCGCTGGCGCTGCGCCTGACCGGCAACCGCCTGGGCCAGGTCGCCGCGCCCGCCTCGGCGGGCCTGGTGGCGGGCGTCGCGGGCCCGGCCGCGCCGTTCGTGGTGCTGGGCGGGCTGCTGCTGGTGGCGGCGGGCCTGGGAGTACGGGTAGGGCGGCAGCCCGGCACGGCGGACGGCGAACCGGCGGAGACCGAGCCGGCACGGGCCGCCCGCCGCCACGGCGAGCGTCAACCGTCCCGCTGAGGCCGGCGCGGACTCGGGGCACCCCGCGGCTCCTGGGCCTGGTCAGGCTAGCCGAGCTCTCGCGGCTCCCGGACCCCGTCAGGCGCCGGAGCTCCGCCCGGCTCCTAGGCTCCGCCCGGCTCCTAGCCCCCGCCCGCCTCCGCGGCCGCCGCCTTCGTCGCCGCCAGCACCCTCCGGCAGTGCGCCACCAGCCCCTCCAGCGCCGCCTCGAAGGCCGCCTCGGCGCGCCCCGCGCCCACCGCCGCCAGGGCGAGCGCCAGCCGGGGCGTGCTCGTCTCGTCGGGCAGCTCCCACATCGCCTCGGGCGCCGTCAGGTCGAGCGCCGAGCCCAGGACCAGGTTCTCCAGGCCGGTCAGCAGCGGCATGACGTCCTCCGCCGCGAAGCCCGCGCCCAGCAGCAGCCCGACGGCCTGCTCGTACTGCTCCAGCACCTTGGGCGCGCGCACCGGTGACGTCATGAGCAGCGGGATGACGCGCGGGTGCGCGGCGAAGGCGGCGCGGTAGGAGCGGGCCCAGGCGATCAGGGCCTCGTCCCACGGGGCCGCTTCGAGGGTCGCCGTGTCGACGGCCGCGCACACCCGCTCACGCATCAGTTCGACGATGCCGTCCCGGCCGTCCACATGGTGGTACACCGAGGCCGTCTGCACCCCGAGCCGCCGGGCGATCTGCGGAACGCTGAACTCCCCTTGCTCCGCCACCAGTTCGAGCGCCGTCGTGGTGATGCGCGCCCGGTCGAGCAGTGGCGTGCGCGGCCGTCCCATCGTCGCGTCCCCTTCGTGAGGTCTTCCCGGATGCCCCCACGGAGGCTACATTGCCGCAACCGAAAGCCTTTAGGTTTCCCGGTTCCCCCAGGCCGTAGCCCCCGCTCCCGTACGCAGAAGGGCTCAGCACACCCATGTCCGTGACCTCCGACCAGGCGTCCCCGGAGAGAGCCGGCGGGCCCGCGTCGCCCGCCGTCCGGCTCCGTACCGGCACGCTCGGAACCTCCGACATCGCCTTCTTCGTCATCTCCGCCGCCGCTCCGCTCACCGTCATGGCGGGCGTCGCGCCCATCGCCATCGTGCTCGGCGGGATCGGCGCCCCCGTCGGGTACCTGATCGCCGGCGTCACCCTCGCGGTCTTCGCCGTCGGCTTCACCACCATGAGCCGCCACGTCCGCAGCGGCGGCGCCTTCTACGCGTACATCACCCGGGGCCTCGGCAAACCCGCCGGGGTCGGCGCCGCCCTCCTCGCCCTGATCGGCTACAACGGCATGGAGATCGGGGTCTACGGCCTCCTCGGCACCGCCACCGCCGACACCGCCCACGCCCTGTGGGGCGTCGACATCCCCTGGCTGCCGGTCTCCCTCGCCGGGCTGCTGCTCATCTGGTACGGCGGCTACCGCTCCATCGACTTCGGCGCCAAGGTCCTCGGCGTCCTGCTCGTCGCCGAGACCGGCATACTCGTCCTCCTCGCGGGCGGCGTACTTCTCAAGGGGGGCGCGCACGGCCTCTCGCTCGCGTCCTTCGCGCCCGACAGCTTCCTGGTGCCCGGCACGGCCGCCGTCCTCGCCTTCGCGTTCACCGCCTTCACCGGATTCGAGTCCACGGTGATCTACCGCCGCGAGGCCCGCGACCCCGGCCGCACCATCCCCCGGGCGACGTACATCGCCGTGTGCTTCCTCGGGCTCTTCTACGCCTTCATCGTCTGGACCGTGATCCAGGCCTTCGGTGACGCGCAGGTCGTCGAGGCGGCGGGCGACGACGCCGGCGGGCTGTTCTTCGCCGCCATCACCACCTTCGTGGGCGGCTGGGCCGCGGACCTGATGCACGTCTTCATCGTGACCAGCATCCTCGCCTCGCTGCTGGCCTTCCACAACGCCATCAACCGCTACGGCCTCGCCCTCGCCGAGGAGGGCGTCCTGCCCCGCGCCTTCGCCACGGTGCAGCCGCGCCACCGCTCGCCGTACGTCGTCGGCGCCGCCCAGACCGTCCTCGGCCTGGTCCTGGTCCTCGCCTTCGCGCTCGCCGGCGCCGACCCGTACACCCAGCTCCTGCTGTGGCTCAACACCCCCGGCGGCCTCGGCTTGATGGCGCTCCAGCTGCTCGCCGCCCTCGCCATCCCGTGCTACTTCCGCCGCGTCCGCCACACCGAGGGCGTCGTACGGACGGTGGTCGCGCCCGTCGCCGCAGCCGTGCTGCTCACCGCCGCGATCGGACTGGTCGTTTCGAAGATCGACGTGTTCACGGGGGCCTCCACCACCGTCAACACCATCCTGGTCGCGCTCGTACCGGCCGTCTTCGTCGTCGGTGTGCTGCTCGCCTTCCGGCTGCGGCGCACCCGCCCGGAGGTGTACGCGCGCTTCGCCGAGGAGCCGGAAGACCCGGCGGACACCACCGACCCGGCGGACACCACCGACATCGAGCAGGGAGTACGCACGTGACCGCAGCCGACCTCGTCCTCACCGGCGCCCGGGTCCGCACCCTCGACCCCACCCGTCCGCACGCCACCGCCGTGGCCGTACGGGACGGCCTCATCGCCGCCGTCGGCGACGCCGCCGACGTACCGGAGTGGACCGGCCCCGGTACCGAGACCGTCGACCTCGCCGGAGCCACCGTCACCCCCGGCCTCACCGACTCCCACAGCCACCCCGTCTGGGGCCTGGAGATGGCGACCGGACTCGACCTCTCCGCCGTCACCGACCTGGACGGACTGCGGGCGGCGCTGCGCGGCGCCGAGCGCACCGGCGGCTGGGTCGTCGCGTACGGCCTCGACCACAACACCTTCGGCGGCCGCCCCGTCGACCGGGCGCTCATCGAGGAGGCGCTGCCCGGCGTCCCCGTCTTCATCCGCCTGTACGACGGCCACTCCGCGCTCGCCAACGGGGCCGCGCTGCGGGCCGCGGGCATCGACGGGCCCCGCTCGTTCGACCAGCGCTCCGAGATCGTGTGCGACGCGGACGGGCGGCCCACCGGCCATCTGATCGAGCACGCCGCCATGGCGCTGGTCACCGCGGTGGTGCCGAAGCCCTCCCGGGCCGAGCGGCGCGCCCGGCTCGTCGAGCTGCTGTCCGCCATGGCCGCGACCGGCCTGACCGGCGCCCACGTCATGGACCTCGGCGACGGCGACGTACCGGAACTGCTGGCCTCCGTCGAGGAGGCGGCCGACCTGCCGCTGCGGCTGCGGCTGGCCCCGTGGTGCATGCCCGGCGCCGACGAGGAGGCGCTGGACGAGCTCGTGGCCCTGCAGCGGCTGCGCGGAAGGGACTGGCTCGTCGGCGGCGTGAAGTTCTTCATGGACGGCACCGTCGAGGGCGGCACGGCCTGGCTGGAGCACGCCGACTGCCACGGCCAGGGCACCGACGCCTTCTGGCCGGACCCGGCCGCGTACAGCGCCGCCGTACGCCGGCTCCACGCGGCGGGCGTACGGACCGCCACCCACGCGATCGGTGACGCCGCCGTACGGCACGTCCTCGACACCGTCGAGGCTCTGGGGGAGAGCGGGCACCTCAGGCACCGGATCGAGCACATCGAGACGCTCCCCGCCGATCAGCTCGCCCGCTTCGCCGACCTCGGCGTCATCGCCTCCATGCAGCCGCCGCACACCGCGTACACGCGCGCCGACCACACCGACGAGTGGTCCAGGCGCCTCGGCGACGAGCGGGCGTCGCGCGCCTGGCGCTGCCGCGACCTGCGGGACGTGGGGGCCTACCTCGCGCTCGGCTCCGACTGGCCGATCGCCCACTACGACGCCCGGCAGGTGCTCGCCACCGCCCGCGCGCCGCGCGGGGCCGCTTCGGCGGGCCGGGGGCTGACCGGGCTGATGGCCCTGGAGGGGTGCACCACGCACGCGGCGGTCGCGGCGGGCGAGCAGGCCGTGGCGGGCCGCGTCGCGCCGGGCCTGCGCGCCGACCTGACGGCGTTCGCGGTGGACCCGGTGGAGGCACCGGCCGACGAGGTCGCCGAGGCGCCGGTCCGGCTCACGGTCGCGGCGGGGCGGGTGACGCACCGGGAGGTGTAGAGGCCGCCACCGACGCGCGGATCCGGTCGAGTTCGGTGCTTCGGCCGGATCGCGCGTCGGTGGACTGCCAGAGTGATCGGCGCTCCCCCCGTACGAAAGGGCCCGCCATGCCGATCCTCGCCGCCGCCACCCGCACCCGCGCCCGCCTGGCCGTCACCACGGCGACCGTCCTGCTCGCGGTCGGCGCCCCCGCCGCGTACGCGCACCTCGACCCCTTCGGCGGGCGCGACGCCGGTGGCGCGGCCACCGCCCGGGGTGCGGCCTATCTGGAGACGCGCCTGCTCTTCGGGACCGAGCGGCCCGACGGCGGCCCGGACGTCACGGACCAGCAGTTCACGGCGTTCGTCGACCGCGAGGTCACGCCCGCCTTTCCGGAGGGGCTGACCGTGCAGGACGGGCGCGGGCAGTGGCGGGACGCGAGCGGCCGGATCGAGCGGGAGCGGTCGTACGAGCTGATCCTGCTGTACCCGGTGGCGGAGGCCAAGGCCCGGGATCCGAGGATCGAGCGCATCCGCGATGCCTACCGGCTCGCCTTCGGCCAGGAGTCGGTGGCCCGCCTCGACGAACGCACCTCCGTGGACTTCTGATGTGATGTGGTCGGTCCGGCATCCTCTGGCGCCAGAAAACTACCACCGCTAGTTTGGGTGTCGGACGACCCAGTGGCACAGCCCAGTGGCACAGCTCCGAAGGCCCACACAAGGAGAAGCGGATGAAGGCCCACGACGGGATGTACATCGGCGGGGCGTGGCGGCCCGCCGCCGGCACCGACACCATCGCCGTGGTGAACCCGGCGGACGAGCAGGTCATCGCCCATGTCCCGGCCGGCACGGCCGAAGACGTCGACGCCGCGGTACGGGCCGCCCGCGCGGCCTTCCCG
The DNA here is from genome assembly GCF_056430285.1 of Streptomyces sp. NPDC045998. Taxonomy (NCBI): domain Bacteria; kingdom Bacillati; phylum Actinomycetota; class Actinomycetes; order Kitasatosporales; family Streptomycetaceae; genus Streptomyces; species Streptomyces sp. NPDC045998. Next base: position 272,708 of record NZ_JBWKLJ010000008.1, on the reverse strand, counting down.
GCCTGGGCCGCGACCGCGCCCGCCGAGCGGGCCGCCCGGCTCACCGCCCTGCGCGACGCGCTCACCACGCGCGCGGAGGAGATGGCCGAGACCGTCACGGCGGAGCTGGGCGCGCCCCCGCAGCTCGCCCAGCAGGTGCACGTCGGCCTGCCGGTCCTGGTCACCGGCACGTACGCCGAGATGGCGGCCTCGTACCCGTTCGAGGAGAAGGTGGGCAACTCCACCGTGCTGCTCGAACCGGTCGGTGTGGTGGGCGCGATCACGCCCTGGAACTACCCGCTGCACCAGCTCGTCGCCAAGGTGGCGCCCGCCCTGGCCGCCGGGTGCACCGTCGTCCTCAAGCCCGCCGAGGACACCCCCCTGACCGCCCAGCTGTTCGCCGAGGCCGTCCACGACGCCGGTTTCCCCGCGGGGGTGTTCAACCTGGTGACGGGTCTCGGCCCGGTCGCCGGCCAGGCCCTGGCCGAGCACGAGGGGGTGGACCTGGTCTCCTTCACCGGCTCGACCGCCGTCGGCCGGAAGATCGGCGCCATCGCGGGCGCCGCCGTCAAGAAGGTCGCGCTGGAGCTCGGCGGCAAGTCCGCCAATGTCATCCTGCCCTCCGCCGACCTCGCCAAGGCGGTGACCGTCGGCATCGCCAACGCCCTGTCCAACTCCGGCCAGCGGTGCAGCGCCCTCACGCGCGTCCTGGTGCACAAGGACCAGTACGACGAGGCCGTCGCCATCGCGGCGGAGGCCGTCGCCAAGTACACCCCCGGCGACCGGCTGGGGCCGATGGTCAACGCCAAGCAGCTCCAGCGCGTGCGCGGTTACATCGAGAAGGGCGTCGAGGAGGGCGCACGGCTCGTCACGGGCGGCGCCGACGCGCCCCTCGACCGGGGCTACTACGTCAGCCCGACCGTCTTCGCGGACGTCACCCCGGAGATGACCATCGCCCAGGAGGAGATCTTCGGCCCCGTCGTGTCGATCCTGCGGTACGAGGACGAGGAGGACGCCCTGCGCATCGCCAACGGCACGGTCTACGGCCTCGCGGGTGCGGTGTGGGCCGGCGACGAGGCGGAGGCCGTCGCCTTCGCGCGCCGCATGGAGGCGGGCCAGGTCGACATCAACGGCGGCCGGTTCAACCCGCTGGCCCCCTTCGGCGGCTACAAGCAGTCGGGCGTCGGGCGCGAGCTCGGGACCCACGGCCTCGCCGAGTACCTCCAGACCAAGTCCCTCCAGTTCTGACCGCCCGGGAGAAGAAGATCGTGGTCCGCGCCGCCGTCCTGCCCGCCATAGGTGCTCCGCTGGAGATCACCGGCATCGAGCTCCCCGAGCCCGGCCCCGGCCAGGTGAGGGTCCGCCTCGCCGCCGCCGGTGTCTGCCACTCGGACCTGTCCCTGTCCAACGGCACCATGCGGGTGCCCGTCCCCGCCGTCCTCGGCCACGAGGGCGCCGGGACCGTCCTGGCCGTCGGCGAGGGCGTCACGCACGTCGCCCCCGGCGACGGCGTCGTCCTCAACTGGGCGCCGTCCTGCGGCTCCTGCCACCCCTGCTCGCTCGGCGAGGTGTGGCTGTGCGCCGACGCCCTCACCGGCGCGGGCAGCGTCTACGCCGTCACCGAGGACGGCACGGAGCTCCACCCGGGCCTGAACGTCGCCGCGTTCGCCGAGGAGACCGTCGTCGCGGCCAACTGCGTGCTGCCCGTACCGGACGGCGTCCCGCTCGTCGACGCCGCCCTGCTCGGCTGCGCGGTCCTCACCGGCTGGGGCGCGGTCCACCACTCCGCCCGCGTCCGCGCGGGCGAGTCGGTCGTCGTGTTCGGCATCGGCGGCGTGGGCCTCGCCACCCTCCAGGCGGCCCGGATCGCGGGCGCGGGACCCCTCTTCGCCGTCGACGTGTCGCCGGAGAAGGAGGAGCTCGCCCGCCGGGCCGGCGCCACGGAGTACGTGGTCGCCTCCGAGACCACCGCCAAGGAGATCCGCAAGCTCACCGGCGGGCACGGCGCCGACGTGGCCATCGAGTGCGCCGGTCGCGCCACCGCCATCCGTACCGCCTGGGACTCCACCCGGCGCGGCGGCCGCACCACGGTCGTCGGCATCGGCGGCAAGGACCAGCAGGTCACCTTCAACGCCCTGGAGATCTTCCACTGGGGCCGCACCCTGTCCGGCTGCGTGTACGGCAACTCCAACCCCGCCGAGGACCTGCCCCTCCTCGCCGGGCACATCCGGGCCGGGCGCCTCGACCTGAGCGCCCTGGTGACCGAGCGGATCGGGCTGGACGGCATCCCGGCCGCCTTCGAGAACATGATCGCGGGCAAGGGCGGCCGGGCGCTGGTCGTCTTCTAGCCCCGCCCCTGGGGCTGGTCCCGCTCCGCGACTCCCGGCCGTGCCCCGCGCGGCCGGGAGCGCGACACCGCCACACCCGCGAGGCACAGGGCGCCACCGGCCAGCGTCAGGGCGCCGGGCAGCTCGTCGAGGAACAGCCACGACATGAGCACCACCAGCGCGGGCACCGCGTACGTGGTGGCGCCCAGCCGTCCCGCCGTCGTACGGGCCAGCGCGTACGCCCACGTCGTGAACGCCAGCGCCGTCGGGAAGACGCCCAGGTAGAGCATGTTGAGCGTGGCGGACAGCGGCGCGCGGCCCGCCTCGTCGACGAGCTGTCCGGCGAACGGCAGGCACAGCACCGCGCCGGTCAGGCAGCCGTACGCCGTCGCCTGGAGGGCGCTCGCGTGCGCCAGCGCGGGCTTCTGCGCCACGACGCCCGCCGCGTACACGACCGCCGCCAGCAGGCACAGCAGCACCCCGAGGACGGAGGCGTGCCCCGCGCCGGTCCGGCCGGACATGGACAGGCCCACGGCGACCGCGCCCGCGAACGACACCGCCATCCCGGCCAGCAGGCGCGGCGGTAGCGCCTCGCCCAGCACGCGCGCGCCGAGCAGGGCGATCAGGATCGGCCCGATGTTCACGATCATCGCGGCGGTGCCCGCGTCGACCTCCTGCTCGCCCCAGTTGAGCACCACCATGTAGACGCCGAACCACAGCAGGCCCGACACCAGGATCCCGGGCCAGGCGGCGCGCGGCGGCAGCCCTTCACGCCGGATCAGCAGCACGCACCCGAGGGTGAGCGCGCCGGCGAGCAGCCGCCCCAGGGCGAGGGCGCCGGGGGAGTACGCGGCGCCTGCGCTGCGGATCGACACGAAGGCCGAGGCCCAGAGCACGACGGTGACACCGGCGGCGGCGAGCGGAAGGAGCGGTGACTTCGGGGAGTCGGTCATGGGCCGACCGTACGGCCGGAACCGTTCGGCGCTCACCGCAACGTCCCGGGCTCGATCCCGAGCAGCGTGTGCAGCGCCCGCTCGCCGTCCGGCGTCACCTTCACAGCCCGCTCGGAACCGATCCGTACGCACCACCCGGCGTCGAGCGCGTGCCGGCACAGGGCCGCGCCCGCCACCCCCGCCAGATGGGGCTTGCGTTCCGTCCAGTCCAGGCCGCCGCGCGCCATCGGACGCCGCCCCTTCGGCTCCAGCGGGATCCCCCTCGCGCCGAACCAGTCCACCCCCGCGTCGGTGAGCGCGAACCCGGTGTCCTGCCGCAGCAGCCCCCGTACGGTCATGGCCTCGGTGACGGCGATGCCGAGCCTCCCGGCGAGGTGGTCGTAACACGTGCGCCCCCGCGCCATGGCGCCGTCCACGCTCGCCGCCCGCAGCGAGCGCGGCGCCCGCGGCTCCCGCCCGGCGGTCGCCTGCGCCGCCAGGTCCTCGACCAGGTGCGCGATCCGCTCCCCGGCCAGCCGCACGTACCGGTGCCGCCCCTGCCGCTCCTCCACGAGCACCCCACCCGCGACGAGCCGCCCCAGGTGCTCACTGGCGGTCGACGCCGCCACCCGCGCGTGCCGGGCCAGCTCCCCGGCGGTCCAGGCCCGCCCGTCGAGCAGGGCGAGGCAGAAGGCGGCACGCGTCTCATCGGCGAAGAGCGCCGCGAACGCGGCGAGGTCTCTGGGGGCCATGCCCCCAGGATGGCGCCCCTACTGTTCGGCGGCGGCCGAAGCGTGCCCGCGGCGTACGGTCTCGTACCGCACCGCCAGCCCGTCCAGCAGCGCCCGCAGCCCCGTCTCGAAGGCGCCCTCGTCGACCTGCTTCTGGTGCTCGGCGAGCAGGTGCGCCTGGCCCAGGTGCGGGTAGTCGGCGGGGTCGTACGCCGTCTCGTCGTCGACGAAGCCGCGCGCGAAGGAGCCGAGGGCCGAGCCGGTGATGAAGTACCGCATCAGCGCGCCGATGTGGGTGGCGTGCGCCGGTGGCCAGCCCGCGCGGACCATCGCGCCGAAGACGGCGTCGGCCACGCGCAGGCCGGCCGGGCGGCGGCCGGGGCCGCGGGCGAGGACGGGCACGATGTGCGGGTGGTCGGCGAGCGCGGCGCGGTAGGAGACCGCCCAGTCGTGCAGGGCCGTACGCCAGTCGCGGCCGTCGGCCTCGTCGAACATCGACAGGTCGATCTGGGCGCTGACGGAGTCGGCGACCGCGTCCAGGATCTCGTCCTTGTTGCGGAAGTGGTTGTAGAGCGAGGGCCCGCTGACGCCGAGTTCGGCGGCGAGGCGGCGGGTCGAGACCGCGTCAAGGCCCTCCGCGTCCACGAGCGCGAGCGCCGTGGTGACGATGCGTTCTCTGCTGAGGAGGGGCTTGCGCGGTCGGGCCATGCGGCACATAGTAGGCCCTGCCGAAAAGAAACTAGCAGTGATAGTTAACGGGAGGGTGTCGCGCCGTGGACCTGGAGCTGAGCGAGGAGCAGGCGGCCGTCCGGCGGCTCGCCGAGGAGTTCGTGCGGCGCGAGATCGCCCCGCACGTCGTCGCCTGGGACCGCGCCGAGAGCGTCGACCGGTCGATCGTGAAGAAGCTCGGCGAGGTCGGCTTCCTCGGCCTCACCATCCCCGAGGAGTACGGCGGCAGCGGCGGCGACCACCTCGCGTACTGCCTGGTCACCGAGGAGCTGGGGCGCGGCGACTCCTCCGTCCGCGGCATCGTCTCGGTCTCGCTCGGCCTGGTCACCAAGACCATCGCCGCCTGGGGCAGCGAGGAGCAGAAGCGCCACTGGCTGCCCCGCCTCACCGCCGGGGACGCCCTGGGCTGCTTCGGCCTCACCGAACCCGGCACCGGCTCCGACGCCGGAAGCCTCACCACCCGCGCGGTGCGCGACGGCGAGGACTACGTCGTCAACGGCAGCAAGATGTTCATCACCAACGGCACCTGGGCCGATGTGGTCCTCCTCTTCGCCCGCACCAACGACACCCCCGGCCACCGGGGCGTCTCCGCCTTCCTCGTACCGGCCGACACCCCCGGCCTGACCCGCCGCACCGTCCACGGCAAGCTCGGCCTGCGCGGGCAGGCCACCGCCGAGCTGATCCTGGAGGACGTGCGGGTGCCCGCCTCCGCCCTCCTGGGCCCCGAGGGCAAGGGCTTCTCGATCGCGATGTCGGCGCTCGCCAAGGGCCGCATGTCGGTCGCCGCCGGGTGCGTCGGCATCGCACAGGCGGCGCTGGACGCGGCCGTGCGGTACGCGGGCGAGCGCGAGCAGTTCGGCAAGCCGATCGCCTCGTACCAGCTCGTGCAGGAACTGATCAGCGACATCGCCGTGGACGTCGACGCGGCCCGGCTGCTGACCTGGCGGGTGGCCGATCTCGTCGACCGGGGAGAGGAGTTCGCCACCGCCGCCTCCCAGGCGAAGCTCTTCGCCTCCGAGGCCGCCGTACGCTGCGCCAACAACGCCCTCCAGGTCTTCGGCGGTTACGGCTACATCGACGAGTACCCGGTCGGCAAACTGCTGCGCGACGCGCGCGTGATGACGCTCTACGAGGGCACCAGCCAGATCCAGAAGCTCATCATCGGGCGGGCGCTGACGGGCGTCTCCGCCTTCTGAGTACGGCTTCTTGAGTACCGCCTCTGAGTACGGGAGCGGATGTGGCCCCGGCCACAGCACGCGCATGCTTTCCCGCATGAGTGACACACCGGTCAAGCAGCAGAACACGGCCGCCTACTACGGCCAGGCCGTGGCCTCCTTCGCGCTCGCCCTGGGCGCGGTGGCCATCGGCATCTTCAACCTGGAGGCGGACGCCTGGGTCCGCGCCTTCCTCGCCATCGCGGTCCTGTACCTCACCACCTCCGCCTTCACCCTCGCCAAGGTGGTCCGCGACCGCCAGGAGGCCGGCCAGATCGTCAGCCGCGTCGACCAGGCCCGCCTGGAGAAGCTCCTGGCCGAGCACGACCCCTTCCAGAAGCTCTGAGGTGCCGGGCGCCGCGCAGCTCTAAGCGCTTGCTCACCGTCGCGGTATGGTGTTCGTCCTGCAGGTCACGGAAGGGGCGCACGCGATGAGCACGGCGGAGGAGACGGCCGGCGGCGAGGACACGCCGTGGGACGAGGTCACACCGGAGGCGGCCAGGAGGCTGCTGGTCGCCGCCGTCGACGCCTTCGCCGAGCGCGGGTACCACGCCACCACCACGCGTGACATCGCGAGCCGCGCCGGGATGAGCCCGGCCGCGCTCTACATCCACTACAAGACGAAGGAAGAGCTGCTCCACCGGATCAGCCGGATCGGCCACGTGAAGGCCCTGAAGATCCTCCAGGCCGCGGAGAGCGGCCCCGGCACCGCCGCCGAGCGGCTCGCCGACGCCGTGCGCTCCTTCGTCCGCTGGCACGCCGGCCGGCGCACCACCGCCCGGGTCGTCCAGTACGAGCTCGACTCGCTGAGCGAGGAGCACCGCGCCGAGATCCACGAGCTGCGCCGCAAGAGCGACGCGGTGGTGCGCCGCATCATCAACGACGGCGTGGCGGCGGGTGAGTTCGACGTGCCCGACGTCTCCGGCACCACCCTCGCCGTGCTCTCGCTCTGCATCGACGTGGCCCGCTGGTTCAACACCGCGGGGCGCCGGACGCCCGACGAGGTCGGCGCGCTCTACGCCGACCTCGTCCTGCGCATGGTGGGGGCCCCGGGGACGCCCCGGGCTCAGAAGTAGTAGCGGGACACCGACTCGGCGACGCACACCGGCTTGTCGCCGCCCTCGCGCTCCACCGTCACCAGCGCGGTCACCTGCACGCCGCCGCCCGCCTCCTCGACGCCCTGCAGCGCGGCGGTCGCGCGCAGCCGCGAGCCGACCGGCACGGGGGCGGGGAAGCGGACCTTGTTGGTCCCGTAGTTGACGCCCATCTTCACGCCCTCGACCCGCAGGACCTGCGGCACGAACAGCGGCAGCAGCGACAGGGTGAGGTAGCCGTGCGCGATGGTCGTGCCGAACGGGCCGGTCGCCGCCCGCTCCGGGTCCACGTGGATCCACTGGTGGTCGCCGGTGGCCTCGGCGAAGAGGTCGATCCGCTTCTGGTCGACCTCCAGCCAGTCGCTGTGGCCCAGCTGCTCGCCGACCGCGGCGCGCAGCTCGTCGGCGGACGTGAAGATCCTCGGCTCTGCCATGTCCCAGCTCCCTGACCTGACTGTGATGTCTAAGCGCTTGCTCAGCATGGTCGGGGGAGAGGGCTCCTGTCAACGGACGCTCCGGCACGGCCAGTAGGGTGCGACGGGTGCCGAAGATTCCAGAGAAGATCCACGAGCTCACGGTCGGACAGCTGTCCGCGCGCAGTGGCGCGGCCGTGTCCGCCCTGCACTTCTACGAGTCCAAGGGCCTGATCAGCAGCCGGCGCACCAGCGGCAACCAGCGCCGGTACGGCAGGGACGCGCTGCGCCGCGTGGCCTTCGTCCGCGCCGCGCAACGCGTCGGCATCCCGCTCGCCACGATCCGGGACGCCCTCGCCGAACTCCCCGAAGAGCGCACGCCGACCCGGGAGGACTGGGCCCGCCTCTCCGAGGCCTGGCGCTCGGAGCTGGACGAACGCATCAAGCAGCTCAGCCGGTTGCGCGACCACCTCACCGACTGCATCGGATGCGGCTGCCTGTCGCTGAAGACGTGCGTGCTGTCCAACCCGGACGACGTCTTCGGTGAGCGCCTGGCCGGCTCCCGCCTCATGCCCGAGGCCGCCCGCCCGAAGCCCGCGCCGGCCGCAACGGACGACTGCGACGGACGACTGAAGCGGACGGCCGAAGCGGACGGCCGAGGATCAGGCGGCTGACCGGGCCGCGGGGCGGGCCGCCTACTCGGAGGTCGCGAACCGTTCGGGCCGCTCGGCCCGGTCCTGGTACGGCTGCTCGTCGGGCTCCCGCTCCACCATGCCGGGCCGGCCGAAGAGCAGGTCGTAGCCCGGCGGCAGCTGGAGCAGGACCCGCCGCATCAGGTCCTCGTCCGCCGTGTCGGCCACGACGCTCAGCACGGCGCCGATGTCCCACGTGGCGGTCTCCTCGGTGGCGCCCTCTATCCACGCGGCGGTCGCGCGGACGAACCGCTCCGGGCTGAGGGGCTCCGCCGCGGTGAGCGGGTTGAGCAGGACCAGGGCGCACGTCTCCGGCAGCCCGGCGGCCAGCTCGGCCCGCTCGTTGCCGACCAGGTGTGCGCCCAGCAGGGCGAGGACGACGCGGGTGGCGCGGTCGGCCTCCCGCCGTGACGGGTATTCGCCGCGTTCCTGCACCGACGTCAGGAACGCGTCCCACTGCATGCGCATGGTTCTCCCTGGGCCTTTCGACCGGTGGGCCGGGGGCGGTGGGGCCGGGGAGGGGCCCACCGCCCCCGTACGGTGAGGTGTGGCCGCCGCCCGGCTCAGCCGCTGATCTCCTTGCGGTCGCCGCCGCCGCTGATGGAGATCTTGCGCGGCTTCGCCTGCTCGGCGACCGGGATCCGCAGCGTCAGGACACCCATGTCGTACGACGCGTCGATACGGTCGGTGTCCAGGGTCTCGCCGAGGAAGAGCTGGCGGCTGAAGGTGCCGGCCGTCCGCTCCGCGATCACCATCTCGGCCCCCTCCTCCGGGGCCGTACGGCGCTCGGCCCGGACGGTGAGGACGTTCCGCTCGACGTCCAGGTCGATGGCGTCCGGTGTGACCCCCGGGAGGTCGAGCCGCACGACGAAGGCGTCCCCCTCGCGGTAGGCGTCCATCGGCATGGCCGCGGGGTGCGCGGCGGTGCCCATCAGCCGCTCGGTGAGCCGGTCGAGCTCACGGAAGGGGTCGGTACGCATCAGCATCATCGGTCCCTCCTCTGTCTGCTCCATGTCCTCACAGATGGTGCTGACCGTTACATCTCCTTCTATAGCGCGCCATCCCGAAGTTGACAAGAGGGGACTCAAGAAACCTCACTCGTATTCGGTGCCGCCCTTCCGGGTCAGGTACGCCGGGCTGACCACCTTCGCGATGGCCCGCCCGCCCACGACCGGGCTGTACCGCTCGACGGCCGGCCGGATCACCACGCCCTCCCGCAGGTGCAGTCCCCGCCCCGACACCGTCTCCCGGCCGGTCGCCAGCTCCAGCACGGTCGCGATGTCGTACGGCCCCGCGTACAGCCGCGGTACGAGCGGCAGCTCGTCGGCCGGCAGCTCGTCCGCGCCCAGCCAGCGCACGCGGCCGTCGATCTCGGCCGACACGTCGAAGACCGCGTACCCCACGCCCTCCTCGGCGCGGCCGTTCGCCCCGTACGCCAGGTCCTGGACCCCCGCGCCGTACACCTCGCCGAAGATCCCGACCCGCGTGGCGCCGAGACGGGCGGCGAGGCGCGCGGCGACCGCCGGGACGTCGTACGCACGCACGGCCCGCCAGTACAGGTTGCCGGGGTCCTCCTGCAACGCCAGCCCCTTGGCGCCGAATCCCTTCGAGGAGACGTACACCCGCTCGTCCTCGGCGACGTACGTCACCAGACAGGCGGTGCCGTGGACCTTCTCCGTCAGCACCACCGGTTCACCCGGCTCGAAGACGTCCGGGTACCGCTGGACGTTCTCGATGTCGACCCACGGCAGCAGGTCGGGCGCCGCCTCCACCTCGCCGTCCATCGTCGTCGGCACCGGTGGCACCCACTTGGTGACGCCCAGCAGCTCCGCGAAGTCCGTCCCCTCGGCGGCGGCGCGCACCAGGTCCACGTCCGCGAGCGCGCGCGGCCGGCACACGATGCCCTGCGACAACTCCCCGCGCAGCCGCACCGCCTTGACGCGGTCGGACGCCTTCCCCGCCAGACGCCCGGTCAGCCCCAGCTCCGCTATGAGCTCGGGCGGCAGCACGGCCTGCTCCGGTATGTACACGGCGGCGTCGCCGCTGCGATAGGCGCCCTTGGCGACGACGGCCCGGTACAGGCCCACTTGGGCCAGCTCCAGGGCATCGGCGTTCGGATGCTCGTGGACGGTCAGCAGTTCGGCGGTGACGCGCAGCGTCGACATGGCGGCGACTCCTCGGGGTGGGTCGTGCGTTCAGTGGTGTTTTCGCATCGCCGCCCACTGTTCCGGCGCCGAATCGGCTGGCCCAGCGGTTTTCCGGCTGGTAGCGTCACGCGCTTCCGGGCAGCCGCGGCCCCGGCCCCAGCCGCCGAACCGCCTCCACCAGCTGGGCGTTGGACCGGGCGGGCCGCCCGTCCGGCAGGAGCAGGGTGTCCTCCAGGCCGATGCGGGTGTCCAGCCCCAGGCGTATCGCGAGCCCCGCCACGGGCCACGCCCCGCCGTCCTCGCCGTGCAGCAGCACCGGTACGCCGTGGGCCGCGCCCAGCTCGTCCAGCAGGGACCGGGCCGTGGCCGGCGCGGTCGCGGGGTCCGGGTCCGCCACCTCGGCCAGCACCCGCGTCACGCGGGGCGCCAGGGGAGAGGCCAGGAAGCGGCGTGCCGCGTCCGTCCCCGACCGGATGCCCGCCTCCACGCCCACGCCGCGCTCCAGCAGCGCGGCCGCGACCTCCTCGGCGCCGGGCTCGTCCCAGTTGACCGAAGCGTGGTCGGGCAGCACCGTCCACGAGCGCACCCGCTCCACGCGGCGCACCGGGTCTGGCTCGGCCCACGCGCCGGTGGTCACCCCGACCGGCACGTCCACCGCGTCCCGTATCGCGGTGATGACGGGCGCCAGCACGCGTGCCGACAGCGTGTCGTGGCCGCACGGCGTCTTGGGATGCACGTGCACGTCGGCGGCGCCGGCCGCCACGGCACCGGCCGCCGACTCGGCCATGGACGCGGGAGACAGGGGCACGACCGCGGAATCACCGGCTCCGCGGGCCCCGTTGAGACAGACCTGGATCATGTCTCGATGGTGGCACCCGCCACTGACAACGGACCGGTGCACCGGCGCCGCCGCCGGTACCGGGACCCCACCCCGGTCCGGCGCACCACGCCCCCGCGGCCGTGCGCCCCCGTACCCCGTGTATCCCCCGTTGCCCCGTCACGTCCGACTCGTCTCACCCCACCGACACGAGTTCCCTGCGCGACCGCGCCCGCTCCTCCGTCCGCGCCCCCGGCCGCATCCGCCGCTTGGCCGCCGCCAGCGCCTCGGGGGTCAGCACGGGCTGCGGCACCACGATCCCGCAGCCCGTGCAGACGGGCCCGAACCACGGTTCCGCGCTCAGCTCCGGCCGCCACACGATCCGGTCGTCCGCGCACACCGGGCAGTCCTCCCCGGGTGCCGACTCCAGCGCCTTGATCAGCCGGCGCAGGGCGTCCGCGAGCGGCAGCGTCGGATGCACCGACGGGTCGTCGCACCGGGCGATGCCGTTGCCGCCCCAGGTGCGCCGGTGCCAGTCGTCGATCCAGCCCGGCCGGCGCAGCCCGTCGTGCTTCTCGCGCTTGCGGCGCGCCGCGAACTCCTCCTCGTACGCGAGCCACACGGCCCGCGCCTCCTCCACCTCGTCGAGCGCGGCCACCAGCCGCGCCGGATCCGGCGCCCGGTCCTCGGGCCCGAACCTGTGCCTGCTGCACAGGTGGTCCCACGTGGCGCGGTGCCCGTAAGGGGCGAACCGCTCCAGGCACTTGCGCAGCGAATACCGCCGCAGCGCCAGATCGCACTCCGGATCGCGTACTTGTCTCGCAAGACTGCGGAAACCGGCCATCGCCCTGCCACCTCCGTCGCTCGTACTTCGGCGTCGATGAATGGACGTACGAGTGCCCGTTCCGGCTCCATCGAAAAACGGATGGGAGCCATCATCGGTACATCTGGCGCGAAACGTGCCCGTCGCGCCGTGTGGGGCGGTGCCGCGAAGGTGACGGCCGGTCACCTCGCCGCGTGCCCGTACCGCCCGTTACCCCGAGTCAGTCCCTCTGCGGCCTGCCCGGCCCCACGACGGCGCACCGGAGGCCGGCACGGCTCGGAACAGCCGCCCCCGCCGTGCCCACCCCGCCCGTCCCGGCCGCCCGGCCGGTGACATCCAGGCCACCGGCGCCGGCAGCGGGCCACTGGGCAACTGACCGCGGCCGAGGCGCTCTTGCGGCGGCGGAAGGCTCTTGCCGAGGGGTAGGGGGCTGTTTAGGGTGAGCCCTGCGCGCGGAGGGATCTTGACCCGGTCCGTTGATCCGCGCACACATCGATCGGCGTCCGGGGAGGGAACGCCGTGGGGGAGGGGGATCAGCCATGCCGTGTCACCGGCTCATCGTGACGGCCGCTTCGACGGGCTCCGACTGATCGGCGGCCGCCCGGCCACCCCTCGCGCCTCCGAGCGCCTGACGTCTCCCGCGCACCTGACGTCTCCCGCGCACCTCAAGCACCCCACGCGACCCCAGCGCCCCGAGCCGCCCCCTGTTTCCATGAAGGGATACCCCCGTGCGCCCGAGACCAGGGTTGTCGAGAAGCAGATCGTCGTCACGCAGATCCTTCGCTCTCACGCCTTTCGTCACCTCCGTGACCGCCGCCGCGCTCCTCGGCGGCCTCGCCGTCCAGCCCGACCTGCTCGGCCGTACCGAGCTGCGGGCCGCGCCCGCGAACGCCACGTACGACTGGAACGAGGACACCCCCGCCGAGCAACTGCGGCAGGACCAGTGCCTGATGACCGACGTGCTGCGGCTGGGCGGCCCCGAGATGGCCACCGTCGCCCAGGACGGCCTCAACCAACCGCAGGAGCAGCTGCACGCCCTCGCGAACCGTCAGCACTGGGAGCAGACCCCGCTGGCGCAGGCGTACGCCAAGGACCGGGCCGCCGTGACACGGGAGCTCAAAGCCCTCGAGACGCGGCGGGGTGCCTGGGCAGCGCCACTGGAGGGGCTGGAGACGCCGGGCGGCTTCACCGTCGCCGACTTCCACTCGCCCCCGGGCTCGCCGGGCGACGGCAAGGAGGACTTCCACTCCCAGACCGGCCTGGCCAAGTGGATCGCCGAGCGGTTCTGGAAGGAGGACTCCGACTTCTACCGGGATTCCACTCCCCTGGCCGACGAGAAGACCGTCAAGGCGGTCAAGGAGCTGGGCGCCCCCCTCTACGGGAAGGACCCCGACCCGCAGTCCCCGGACTGGAACCGGGACATCGCCGAGCGGGACGCGTTCGCACGCCTGGTGGACTGGTCCCTGGAGCCGACCAGCGCCGACAACGCCCGGCTGTTCCTCGCGTCCGGTGGCTTCCCGCGTACGGCTCCGGCGCCGGGGTCCGCGGAGTTCCGCATCGGCGTGGAGGACCTGAAGGCCCGGTTCGCGTCGTGCGCCTGGCGCGACCCGATCGACCCGAACAAGGTGCTCGGCACGATGGGCACCACCGCCGCGGCCGAGTGGCAGGAGGAGATCGCCTCGCAGGCGGCGCAGCGCGACCAGATCCTCGCCGCCAACAAGGACGCCACCCAAGCGCTCGCCACCGGCGCGAAGGCGATGGGTGAGCTGCTGGGCCGCTCGTGGATCGCCGACCACCTGGCGCAGTGGCAGGACTACTGGTCGCCGGGCGGGCTCGGCTGGATCGGCGACAGCCCCGCCGCCATCGAGGTGCCCGCGGCCCCCGGCAAGTGCCTCGACCTGGCGGGTGGCGCGTCGGCCAACGGCACCCCGGTCCAGATCTACACCTGCAACGGGTCCGCCGGGCAGAAGTGGCTCCTGGAAGGCGGCGGACAGCACCAGCGGCTGCGCGGCCTCGGCTCCCAGAAGTGCCTCGAGGTGGCGGGCGGCAAGACCGACAACGGCGCGAAGATCCAGATCGCGACGTGCAACGAGAGCCCGGCGCAGACCTGGGAGTACAACCCGCGCGCCAAGACGGCCCTGAAGAACGCCGCCACCGGCAAGTGCGTCGACCTGCACACCTACGACAACGGCCGCGACGCGTGGCAGTGGGCCTGCAACGGCACCGGCCCGCAGCAGTTCACCATCAAGCCGTCCGGGAGCAACGGCGCCGACAGCCTCGGCTACCCGGACAAGGCGCAGTTCGACAAGGCGAAGCGGGGCATCGTCGCCGCGCAGGCCGCCGCGACGCGCGAGCTCGCCGTCCTCAAGGCGCAGGCCGCCGCGGCGAAGAAGGCGGTCACCGCCTCCGACACCGCCGAACAGGCCGCCTACGCCATCGCCGACCAGAAGGGCGCGCCGCGCGGTCGCGGCCTGCTGGTGGGCCAGCAGAAGGCACAGGTCACCAAGGGCGCGGCCGCCGCGCTGGAGGCCCTGGTGAAGGCCGGTGAGACCGCCGAGGCCGCGACCCGCGCCTCCGCCGGCGACAGCGCCACCATCGCCCAGCGCGCCCTGGCCCAGGCCGCGCAGTCCAAGGCGGAGTTCCGCAAGGAGGCCGCGCACGCGGCCGAGCTGCAGGCCAAGGCGGCGGCGGACGCGGCCAAGGTGCACCGGGACAACGCCAAGAAGGACAAGGAGACCGCGGAGGCGAAGCTCGCGGAGGCCCTGAAGGCGGAGGGCGACGCCAAGGCGGCCGCCGCCGACGCCCACGCCAAGCGGCTCGCGGCCGAGGCCGAGGAGAAGACGGCCGAGAAGGAGATGCGCACCGCGGCGGCCAAGCAGGCCGAGGCGGCGCAGCACCGCGAGACCGCCGAGACCGAGGCGGGCAAGGCGAAGGACGCCAAGGACAAGGCCGAGTCGGCCGAGGCGACCGCCGTCCAGAAGAAGAACGCCGCCGTGACCGCCCGCGACAAGGCCCGTGACCTGCGGGACGACGCGTGGGACGCCGAGCAGAAGGCCGACGCGGCACGCGCCAAGGCGGACGCGAAGGAGGCGTACGCCCAGGCCCACGAATCGGACGCCAACGCGCAGGAGGCCCGCGCGGCGGCCGACGCGGCCGACAAGTACGCCACCGACGCCGAGACGGCGGCGAAGAACGCGCGCGGCGCGGCGGACGCGGCGACCCAGGCCGCGGCCGACGCGGACGCCGCGGCCACCCGCGCCGAGTCGGCCGCCAAGCGGGCCCGCGCCGACGCGGACGCCGCCCAGGCCGCGAAGCTGCGGGCGGACGCGGCCGTGAAGACCGCGACCAGCGCGGCGGCCGACGCGATCGCCGCCGCGCAGCACGCCGCCGCGGAGGCCCGCGCGGCCGTCAAGCTCGCCGACGAGGCGGAGGCCCACGCCAAGACCGCCAAGGACCACGCCGACGAGGCGAACAAGGAGGCCGCCAAGGCCCTGGCGGCCGCGGCGAAGGCCGCCGGCTTCGCCCATGTCACCGCGCGGGCCGCCGTGGACGCCGGGAAGGCCGCCGCGCAGGTGGCCAAGCCGGCCAACGACGCGATCCAGCTGGGCTCCCCGTACGTCACGAAGGACTCGGCCGCCGGTCTGGTCGTCCTGACGGGCCAGGCGTCCAAGTCGATCGCCGAGCAGCAGAAGGCCGTCGCGGACGCCCACGCGAAGAACGCGCAGGAGGAGGCCGCCGCGGCCATGGCCCTCGCGCAGACGGCGCAGGGCGACGCGAAGGCCGCGTACCAGCACGCCGCCAACGCGGCCAACCACGCGTCCCAGGCCCGGACGTACGCCAAGGAGGCCCTCGGCTACGCGGCCGACGCCGCACTCGCGGCGTCCAAGGCGGCACAGTCGCTGGCCCGCACGGTCGAGTACGGCCGGCAGGCCGCCGAGGACGCCGCGGCCGCCGACAAGGCGGCCGGACGCGCCGAGGGCCACGCCAAGGCGGCCCGCGACTCCGCCGACCAGGCGGCGCTCGACGCGCAGGCCGCACGCGAGGCAGCCGCGGCGGCGGAACAGGCCGCGAAGGACGCCCGCGCCGCGGCGACCCGCGCGGACCAGGCCGCCACGGAGGCCGAACAGGCGGCGAAGGACGCGGACAAGTACGCCAAGGAGGCACAGGAGGCGTACGAGTCCGCCGAGCGGAAGACGGCCAACGAACAGGTCGCGAAGGGCGCGGGCACCGGCATCGGCGGCATGTTCTACGTCGTCGACGACGAGAGCCTCGAGATCACCGACGCGAAGCAGCAGAACGACTGCGTCATCACGGCCGGCTTCGAGGGCTGCGAGGTCACCTACCTCGTGACGTTCAACGTGAACGTCGACTTCTTCCTCTGCACCAACCCGGACGTTCCGGCCACGGCCTCCGGCTGCCCCTCCGAGGACACGCTCCCGCTGGGAACGGAGCCGTTCAAGGGGCTGAAGAAGGAGGTCACCGAGTACTTCAGCAAGCTCGACATCATCAAGCAGACCGTCGTCTACCAGATCCTGAAGGCGGTCCTGGTCCAGGACTTCCTGGACTGCTGGCACGGCAGCGCGAGCGGCTGCGCCTGGGCGGCGAGCAACTTCATCCCGGGCAAGGCGTTCGACAAGGTCGCGGACGCCATCCGCGCCCTGGACGCGGCGATGAACACCGGCGTGAACGTCCGGGACGCGTTCAACGCCCTGAAGGCCCTGGACGAGCTGGACCCGGCGACGCTCGCCCGCATCGAGAACACGGTCAACCTGTACGAGGACATGGTCACGTCCTGCCGGATCAACAGCTTCCCGGGCGACACCCAGGTGCTGATGGCGGACGGCAGCCACAAGGCGATCAGCGAGATACGCCGCGGCGACCGGGTCCTGGCAGCCGACCCCGAGCGCGGCGTGCGGGCCCCGCAGGCCGTCACCGCGACCTACACACACGACACCGACCGGCTGGTGGACATCGCCTTCGCCGACGGATCACGGCTGACCAGCACCGCCGGCCACCGCGTGTACGTGGTGGGGGCCGGCTGGACCCTCGTGTCGGAGCTGCGCGCGGGCGACGCCCTGCGCACGCCGGACGGCGAGGTGCACCGCGTCAGCGGGCTGACGGACCGGTCGGGGATCGCGCCCCGGACGGTCTTCGACCTCACGGTCGACGGACTGCACACGTTCTACGTGCGTGCCGAGGGGCTGCGCGAGTCCGAGGACGTCCTGGTCCACAACTGCGGGAACCTCACGGACGAGGACATCTATCCGCAGACCGGGGCCCACACCCTGGAAAGGCACGTCAGGCCGAACCGGCGGCAGGCCGAGGACTTCGCCATCGAGAACAGGAACAACGGCCGTCTGCCGATCAACACGGTGTGGACCAACCAGGACATCGCCCAGCAGGCGGTCGACCGGGCTCTGGCCAACTACTTCTTCCCCCACGGCAAGAGGAGAGAGGCCAGCTTCGACAGACTGGACGACTTCATCCACCGACGCGGCCAGTTCAAGGAAGTGCACGAGTTCCGGCTTCCGGACTTCACGTGGCGTCAGTACCCGTCCTTGGGAACGGTGTACAAAGCAGACCGTTCGACCCCGGTCCCGGCAGGCAACACGGTCCGGGTCATCCTGAAACGCCTCCCGAAGAAGCGCGGACACGAGGGCTTCATCGTCTACACGGCCTACCCGCTCCCGTAGGCATGACCGCCGCTCGTCACCTCTGATCTCCTGTGGTGGGCCCGCTCCGTCGTGTCGAGGGAGCGGGCCCACCGTTATGACCGCGTACACACCCGGAAGGGCTTCCATGGCAAGACGGCGCGAGATGTACGGCCTCCTCTACGAAGGTGACTTCGGGCTCAGCGCACTCACCGAGCGGCTGTCCCGCGAAGACCGTGCCGACGTGGCACGGGCGCTGGAGCTGGCGGCCGAGGTGGCGGTCCTGGGCGAGGGCGAGGGGGCCGTGGAACTGGCGGTCGACGTGGGGTGCCTGCTCGGCTCGGACCTGCCGGAGGACGTGCTGCACACGGCCTGGCTCGCAGCGACACACGGGCGCTTCGACCCGGCCGGCCACGGCATGACCGTGCGGGACTGGCTGCGCCGGCTCGCCGCCGCGTACCCGGCACGCCCCCGTGAGCAGCCCCGCGGCCCGCAGGGCATGTGGCACCGGCCCGACGTGGACGAGCGGGAGCTGCGCGCGGCCGTGGTCGCCGAGGTCCACGGCTGCGCGGACGATGTGGCGGCCGCGATGACGAGCGACGGGACGCCGTCCGGCCCGTCGGCCGCCTCCGTACCGGCGGCTCTCGAGCGCATCGTCCGGGAAGCCGACGCGGACCTCGGGCTCCGGTTCTTCCTGCGGGTGCTGAAGGCGTACGGCGTCCCGGTCGCCAAGGACCGGTACGACCGGCTCATGGAGCTCGACGCCCGGCTCGGCTACCCGGGGCCCCTGGTGTACGACGGCCTTACCGTGCGGTGGCCGCCCGTCGACCCCGCCCGGCGTGACGGCTCGGGCGACTTCGGCCTCTCCGCGCTCACCTCGTGGTTCGTCCACCACACGGGCGAGGACACTCCGCGGGAGCAGGTCCGGAAAGCCGCGGCCGCCGACGGCACCGCCGAGACGCCCGGTTCGGCGGCGGCCGCGCTGCTCGTGGACGTGACCCGCCTGCTGGAGTCCCCCCTGTCCGCCGACACGCTCGCCACGCTGTGGTCGGCCGCGTCGGACCGGGGCTTCAACCCCGACCTGCTCGGCATGGACGCGAGGGACTGGCTCGGCCTCATCGCCGAGGTGTGCCGGGAGCGGCTCCGGGAGGTCGCCCCGTCGTACGCGCCCGTCCTGCCTCCAGTACGCGCCGACCTCAGGGACGACGTCCTGCGCGAGGTGCGCGCGGCGGCGCCGCTGCTGGTGGACCGTGTCATCAGTCCCCACTGGCACGGGATCCCGGGCCCCACCGCGGCCGCGGCGGTCGAGCAGGTCGTCACCCGGGTCGACCCCGACCTCGGGTTCCGGCTGCTCCTGCGTCTCCTGCGGGTCCTGAACGCCCCGCTCACCGCGGAGCGGTACGCCCGCTGCGTCGCGCTCGGCGCACGCTTCGGCCACGGTGGGCTCCTCGTGTCCGGCAGTCTGGACCTCCTCGTGCTCCCCGACTGACCGTCAGGGCTCACGGCAGACCGGAGGCACCCCCGTCAGCGGTACGCCAAGTACCGCCGCCGTACCGCCCGGAAGGCCGCCAGGTCCGCTTCCCAGGCCGCCGCGACGTCGTCCGTTCCCGCGCCCGCGTCGATCAGCGTGCGCACCTTCGCCGAGCCGGTGAGCTTGTCGATCCAGTGGTCCGGGCGCCAGGCGAAGCCGCTCCAGGTGCGCTTCGCCGTCACCAGCAGTCCGACCCCCGTCCGTACCGGGTCGAACGCCTCCCGGTCGTCCACGTGCAGCTGCACCCCACCCACCGTCTTCCCCTGGAACTTGGAGAAGGTCGGCGTGAAGTACGCCTCCCGGAACCGCACTCCGGGCAGCTCCAGCGCGTTCGCCGCCTCCGCCCAGCGCCGGTCGACGCCCTCCGCGCCGAGCAGTTCGAAGGGGCGGGTCGTGCCCCGCCCCTCGGAGAGGTTCGTCCCCTCGAACAGGCAGGTCCCCGCGTACACCAGCGCGGTGTCCGGAGTCGGCATGTTGGGGCTCGGCGGCACCCACGGCAGGCCCGTCGCGTCGAAGAAGTCCCTGCGCCGCCACCCCGCCATCCGTACGGTCGCGAGCTCCACCGGCCGCGCGAGGAACTCGCCGTTGAACAGCCGCGCCAGCTCCACCACCGTCATCCCGTGCGCCTGTGCGATCGGCTCGCGCCCGACGAACGTCGCGAACGCCCTGTCCAGTACCGGCCCGAGGGCCGCCCGCCCGGACACCGGGTTCGGCCGGTCCAGCACCATGAAACGTTTCCCCGCCAGCTCCGCCGCCACCATGCAGTCGTAGAGCGTCCAGATGTACGTGTAGAAGCGCGCGCCCACGTCCTGGATGTCGAACACCACCGTGTCGACGCCCGACGCGGTGAAGACGTCCGCCAGCGCCCGCCCGCTCTTCAGGTACGTGTCGTACACCGGCAGCCCCGTCGCCGGGTCGTCGTACCGGCCCTCCGAACCGCCCGCCTGCGCCGTCCCCCTAAAGCCGTGCTCGGGGCCGAACACGGCCACCAGGTCCACGCGTTCGTCCGCGTGCATGACGTCCACGATGTGCCGCACCTCGGCCGTGACCCCGGTCGGGTTGGTCACCACGCCCACGCGCTGCCCCGCCAGCGCCGCGTACCCGTCGGCCGCGAGCCGGTCGAACCCGGTCCGCACCCGGCGGCCGCCCTCGTGGGCGGTGGCGCCACCGGGCGCGGCGGCCGCCGCCACCCCCGCCGCGCCGCCGGCGATCAGCAGACCCCGTCTGGACACGCTCATCCGCACACCTCCGTGCCGTTCGACCGATCCGGTCTCGCACGCTAGCGCGCGCACCCCGCCCAGGGAACGAGGCGGACACCGCGCCCTTCCCAGCCAACATACCGACTGGTTAGTCTGTCGACTTGGAGAGCAGCGAACAGTCACGACGGAGAGGCGGGTTCGATGAGTACGACGGTCCAGGGCGCGGGCGTGGTGGTCACCGGAGCGGGCGGCGGCATCGGCGCCGCGCTCGCCCGCAGGTTCGTCGCCGAAGGCGCGCGGGTCGTCGTCAACGACATCGACCCCGGCCGCACCAAGGCCATCGCCGACGAGATCGGCGCCACGCCCGTCCCCGGAGACGCCTCCGCGATCGTCGACGAGGCCCGCGAGGCGCTCGGCGGCACGGTCGACGTCTACTGCGCCAACGCCGGACTCGCCTCGCCCGGCGACGCCTTCGCCGACGAGGAGGTCTGGGCGGCCGCCTGGGACGTCAACGTCATGGCCCACGTGCGCGCCGCCCGGGCCCTGCTGCCCGACTGGCTGGAACGCGGAGCGGGCCGCTTCGTCTCCACCGTCTCCGCGGCCGGGCTGCTCACCATGGTCGGCGCCGCCCCGTACAGCGTCTCCAAGCACGGCGCGTACGCGTTCGCCGAGTGGCTCTCCCTCACCTACCGCCACCGCGGCCTCAAGGTCCACGCCATCTGCCCGCAGGGCGTCCGTACGGACATGCTCACGGCCGCCGGAACGGCCGGCCAACTCGTCCTCGCGCCCACCGCCATCGAGCCGGAGGACGTCGCCGACGCGCTCTTCGACGGCATCGAGGCCGACCGGTTCCTGATCCTGCCCCACCCCGAGGTGGCCGGCTACTACCGGGCCCGGGCGAGCGACCCGGAGCGCTGGCTGAACAATATGAGCCACATCCAGCAGAAGTGGGAGGGCACCGGACAGTGACCGCGACCTCGATCTACGCGGCGAAGCCGTGGCTCGCGCAGCTCAGCGACGCCCAGCGGGCCCCGATAGATCCCGCGCCGACCGTGGTGCACGCCTTCCGCGCGGCCGTGGCCCGCGCCCCCGAGCACACCGCCCTCGCCTACTTCGACGGGCGCCTGACCTACCGCGAGACCGACGCGCTCTCCGACTCGGTGGCCGGATTCCTCGCCGCCCGCGGCGTACGGCACGGCGACCGGGTCGCCGTCATGCTCCAGAACACCCCGCACTTCGTGCTCGCGCTGCTCGGCGCCTGGAAGGCGGGCGCCACCGTCGTCCCGCTCAACCCGATGTACAAGTCCGCCGAGGTCGCCCACGTCCTGAAGGACTCCGGGGCCGCCGCCCTGGTCTGCGCGGACCGCGCCTGGGAGGCGTACCTGCGCGACACGGCCGCCGGCTCCTCCGTACGCGTCGCCCTCACCGCGTGCGAGAAGGACCTCCAGACCCGCGACGACCCGCGGGTGCTCGGGTTCGAGCGGCTCCCCGCGCCCGCCGACACCGACGACCTCACCGCCGTCGCCCGCGCCGGCCACCCGGCGCCCGAAGGGCGGGACCTCGGCGCCGCCGACGTGGCGCTCATCAGCTACACCTCCGGCACCAGCGGCACGCCCAAGGGCGCCATGAACCTGCACGGCGGCATCACGTACAACGCCGAACGGCAGCGCGCCGGCCACCCCGTCGCCGAGGGCGCCGCCTACTTCGCGCTCGCGCCGCTGTTCCACATCACCGGCATGGTCTGCGAACTCGGCGCCTGCGTCGCCAACGCCGGCACCCTCGTCCTCGCGTACCGCTTCGAGGCGGGCGTCGTCCTCGACGCCTTCGCCGAGCACCGCCCGGCCTACACCGTGGGCCCCTCCACCGCCTTCATGGCGCTGGCCGCCCACCCCTCCGCCACAGCGGACCACTTCGCCTCCTTCCGGGTGATCTCCTCGGGCGGCGCGCCGCTGCCCCCGGCCCTGGTCGAGAAGTTCCGCGCCGGCTTCGGCCCGTACATCCGCAACGGCTACGGCCTGACCGAGTGCACCGCCCCCTGCGCCTCCGTACCCCCCGAGAAGGAGGCCCCCGTCGACCCGGCGTCCGGCACCCTCTCGGTCGGCGTCCCGGGCCCCGACACGGTCGTCCGCATCCTGGACGAGAACGGCCGGGAGGTGCCGTTCGGGGAGCCCGGCGAGATCGCCGTACGCGGCCCCCAGGTGGTCCCCGGTTACTGGCGGCTCCCCGAGGCCACCGCCGAGGCCTTCCCGGACGGCGAACTGCGCACCGGCGACATCGGCTTCATGGACCCGGACGGCTGGCTGTACGTCGTCGACCGCAAGAAGGACATGATCAACGCGTCCGGCTTCAAGGTCTGGCCGCGCGAGGTCGAGGACGTGCTCTACGGCCATCCCGCGGTGCGCGAGGCGGCCGTCGTCGGCGTCCCCGACGCGTACCGGGGCGAGACGGTCAAGGCGTACGTCAGCCTGCGCCCGGGCGCCGCCGCCGAGCCGGCCGAGCTCTCCGCCTACTGCGCGCAGCGCCTGGCGGCGTACAAATATCCCCGCGAGGTCGAGATCCTGCCGGAGCTGCCCAAGACGACGAGTGGGAAGATCCTCAGGCGGGAACTGCGTTCACCCGCGTAGGCGCCGTCGAGATCCGGACAACCGACGGACGAGACGGACGACCCGAGAGATCAGAGCGACCCGAGAGACACGAGAAAGGTGGCGGCACATGGCCAGGACGACGGACGGGAGCGGCACCCCCGTCCCCCAGAGGCTGCTGGCCACCGCCACCCGGCTCTTCGCCGAGCAGGGGTACGACCGCACCTCCGTCCAGGAGATCGTCGAGTCGGCCGGCGTCACCAAGGGCGCGCTCTACCACTACTTCGGCTCCAAGGAGGACCTCCTCCAGGAGGTCTACGCGCGCGTGCTGCGGCTGCAGCAGGAGCGGCTGGACGCCTTCGCGGACGCCGACGCGCCCGTGGAGGAGCGGCTGCGCGACGCCGCCGCCGACGTGGTGGTCACCACCATCGAGAACCTCGACGACGCGTCCATCTTCTTCCGCTCCATGCACCACCTGAGCCCCGAGAAGAACAAGCAGGTACGGGCCGAGCGGCGCCGCTACCACGAGCGGTTCCGGGCGCTCATCGAGGAGGGGCAGGCCGCCGGAGTCTTCTCCTCCGCCACCCCGGCGGACCTGGTGGTGGACTACCACTTCGGCTCCGTCCACCACCTGTCCACCTGGTACCGCCCGGACGGGCCGCTCACCCCCCAGCAGGTGGCCGACCACCTGGCCGACCTCCTGCTGCGGGCCCTGCGGCCGTAAACCGGGTCTTTCAGAGGTACTTCTTCAGCTCCCGGCGGGCCAGCGACCGCTGGTGCACCTCGTCCGGCCCGTCCGCCAGCTGCAGCGTGCGCGCCGCGGCCCACAGTTCGGCGAGCGGGAAGTCCTGGCTGACGCCGCCCGCGCCGTGGACCTGGACGGCCTTGTCGAGGATGTCCACCACCGCGCGCGGGGTGGCGATCTTGATGGCCTGGATCTCGGTGTGCGCCCCCCGGTTGCCGACCGTGTCCATCAGCCAGGCCGTCTTCAGCACCAGCAGCCGCAGCTGCTCGACCGTCACCCGGGCGTCCGCGATCCACGCCCCCACCTGGCCCTGCGCGGCCAGCGGCTTGCCGAAGGCCGTACGGGACACCGCCCTGCGGCACATCAGCTCGATGGCCCGCTCGGCCATGCCGATCAGCCGCATGCAGTGGTGGATCCGGCCGGGCCCGAGCCGCGCCTGGGCGATGGCGAAGCCACCGCCCTCCTCGCCGATGAGGTTCGCGGCCGGGACGCGGACGCCGTCGAAGACCACCTCGGCGTGGCCGCCGTGGGAGTGGTCCTCGTACCCGTACACCTGCATCGCGCGCCGCACCTGGACACCGGGTGTGTCGCGCGGGACGAGGATCATCGACTGCTGGCGCCGGATGTCCTCGCCGTCCGGGTCGGTCTTGCCCATGACGATGAAGATCTTGCAGTCCGGGTTCATCGCCCCGGAGATGTACCACTTGCGGCCGGTGACGACGTACTCGGCCGCTCCGTCGGGGGCCCGCTCGATCCGGGTCTCGATGTTCGTCGCGTCGGACGAGGCCACCTCCGGCTCCGTCATCGCGAACGCGGAACGGATCTCTCCGGCCAGCAGCGGCTCCAGCCACTGCTTGCGCTGCCGCTCGTCGCCGAACTGCGCCAGCACCTCCATGTTCCCGGTGTCCGGCGCCGCGCAGTTCAGCGCGGTGGGCGCCAGCTGCGGCGAACGGCCGGTGATCTCGGCGAGGGGCGCGTACTGGAGGTTCGTCAGCCCGGCGCCGTACTCGGTGTCCGGCAGGAAGAGGTTCCACAGGCCCTGCCTGCGCGCCTCCGCCTTGAGCTCCTCCACGACCGGCGGGGTGTCCCACGGCGAGGCGAGCTCCGCTCGCTGCGCGTGCGCCACGGCCTCGGCCGGGTACACGTGCTCGTCCATGAAGGCCAGCAGCCTGGCCCGCAGTTCCTCGGTGCGCGCGTCGAATGCGAAGTCCATGGGGTGCGTCAGCCTTCCTGGCGGCGGAGGGTGGTCAGGCCGTGCTCGATGAAGACGGGGACCAGCTCGCCGATCCGGTCGAAGCCGGCCCCGACGGTCTGCCCGAGCGTGTAGCGGTAGTGGATGCCCTCCAGGATCACGGCGAGCTTGAACCAGGCGAACGCCGTGTACCAGGGGAGGGCGGAGACGTCGCGGCCGGAGCGCTCGGCGTACCGCTCGATCAGCTCGGCGGGCGAGGGGTGGCCGGGGGCGGCGGCCGTGGTGGAGATGGGCGAGCCCGGCAGGTCCAGCCGGACGCTGTACATCGA
The DNA here is from genome assembly GCF_056430285.1 of Streptomyces sp. NPDC045998. Classification (NCBI taxonomy): domain Bacteria; kingdom Bacillati; phylum Actinomycetota; class Actinomycetes; order Kitasatosporales; family Streptomycetaceae; genus Streptomyces; species Streptomyces sp. NPDC045998. Next base: position 247,581 of record NZ_JBWKLJ010000008.1, on the reverse strand, counting down.
CAGCAGGCCCACGTCCGTGAGCGGGTCGCCGAGCGTGGACATCTCCCAGTCCAGTACGGCGTTGACGCGGTCGTCCTCGCCCAGCAGGACGTTGTCGAGGCGGTAGTCGCCGTGGACGACGGTGGCGGCGGGGGAGACCGGGAGCCGGCGCCCCAGCGTGGCGTGCAGCTCGTCGATCCCGGCCAGCTCGCGGCTGCGCGAGGCGTCCAGCTGCTTGCCCCAGCGGCGCAGCTGCCGGTCCAGGAAGCCGTCGGGACGTCCGAAGTCGCCGAGGCCCACCGCCTCCGGGTCCACGGCGTGCAGCTCGACCAGCGTGTCGACGAGCCCGAGGAGCGCGGCGCGCGTGCGCTCGGGGCCGAGGGGGGCGAGCTGCTCCGCCGTGCGGTACGGCGTGCCGCTCACGAACTCCATGACGTAGAAGGGCGCTCCGAGCACCGACTCGTCCTCGCAGAGCACCACCGGCTCCGGCACCGGCACCGCCGTCGGGTGCAGGGCGCTGATGACCCGGTGCTCGCGCTTCATGTCGTGCGCGGTGGCGAGGACGTGCCCCAGGGGCGGTCGGCGCACGACCCACCGGCCGGTGCCGTCGGTGACGACGTACGTGAGGTTCGACCGGCCTCCCTCCACGACGCGGGCGCCGAGCGGTCCGCTCACCAGTCCGGGCCGCTCGCGGTCGAGGAAGCCGCGCAACTGCTCGGGGTCGAGACCTGGCGGATGGACTGCGCTCATCGTTCGCACCTCCGGGGCGAAGGAACCGGTGTCGTACGGAGCAGCATGACCGACCAGTCGGTATGTCGTCCAGTGCCGGGCCCGCCGGGGCCCGGAAAGCGCCCGCGCGACCTCGGGCCCGGCAGCGCTTCACACGCCGCCGGCGGGACGGCGACGGCACGCTGTGCGAGTGCGAGTGCAAGCGTGAGGGCGACGACGCGGCGGCGATGCGGAGGGCGGACCCCAGGTGGGTCACGCCCCCGTGCCGCGCTGGTGAACCGTCGTGCCGCGCCGGTGAACCGCCGGCCCCGCGCCGTCCCCGCTCAGGCGTGGCAGGCCACCGGCACGCCGCCGTTCATCGCCGTCATGTCCCCGAAGACGGCGGCTATGTCGAGCGGCGAGCCCTCCGGCTCGCCGTCCAGCTCCGCGTACGCCCGGTGCACGTTCGCCACCAGCCGCTCGCTCTCGCGCCACGCGGCGAACTCGCCCAGATCCGCCTCGCGGGCCACCTCCAGGGGCGTCAGGCCCTTCGCCCGCCCCTTCTCGGCCAGCTCCGCGACGTACCGGAGATAGCGCTCGGTCGCGTCGTACGCCGACGGGTCCGTGAGCGGGCCGTGCCCAGGCACCACGGTGCGCGCGCCGAGTGAGCGCAGCAGTTCCACGGCGCGCAGCGACCCGCGCAGCGAGCCGGACGCCAGGAACGGCGTACCGCCCTCGAAGACGAGGTCGCCCGTGAAGACGACGGACTGCCCGGGCAGGTGCACGATCGTGTCCCCGGGCGTGTGCGCCACGCCGGGATGGATCAGTTCCACCTCCGTGGAACCCACGTGCAGCGTGAGCCGGTCCTCGTACGTGAGCGAGGGCGCGGTGACGTCGATGTCGCCGAAGTCGGTCTGCGGCCACACCAGGTGCAGCTGCCTCCCCGCCGCGAGCACCTCCCGCCGGCAGGCCTCGTGGCCGACGACCGTCGCGCCGGGCGTGAAGACGGAGTTGCCGTACGTGTGGTCCCCGTGGTGGTGCGTGTTGACCACGAACCGCGGCAGCGGGGCGCCGTGTTCCCGCAGCGCCTCGCGCAACCACAGGGCGCGCCGCTCGGTGGCGGCGGTGTCGACGAGGACGGTGGTCTCGCCGTCGCTGACGAAACCGGCGTTGTTGAGGCACCAGCCGCCGTCCGGCTGGACGTAGGCGTGCACGCCGGGGGCGAGCTGGACGGTGTACGGATCGGTGGCGGGCACCGGGCGCTCCCAGGAGTCGTTGGTCAACTACGGGGAGAGAGCCTGCCAGTTGACCCGGTGCGCGGAGAAGGCGGCCCGGCCCGCGGCCCCCGCACCGCGGGAGCCGCGCCTCGCTGCCATCATGGAGACTTCGTCGTGTTCTCCGACGGCTCCCTGTCGGTGATGAGTCTTCAGCGCTCCTCACCGCCCGACCGGCGGGACGACCCCCGGGCCGCGTCTGGACCTTCCCCCGGGACGTCCCGCAGCAGGTGAGGATCACCGCGGACCCCGCCTACCCCTGGCCGCACGACTGACGCCGGGCGCCCCGGGGCCCGGGTACCTGCGCCCGCCCGCCCCCCTACCTCCTCAGTGGTCGTCCCAGTGCCCGGCGTGGGCGGCGTGCCGGTGCCCCTCGTGGACGTAGTCGACGTGGTCGCCGTGCGCGACGGCCGGGTGCCCGCAGTCCTTGCCGTGCTCATGGGCGTGCCCGCTGTGGGCGACGTGCTCGCCGGGTTCGCACTCGTCCCAGTGGCCCGCGTGCTCGCGGTGCAGATGCCCGTCGTGGACGTAGTCGAGGTGGTCGTTGTGCGCGACGGCCTCGTGCCCGCAGGCCGGGCTGTGCGCGTGCTCGTGGACCAGGTGTTCGTGGTGGGGCGGGACGGTCATGGCGGAACCCCCGGGGAGCCGGTGCGGAGGGTCGATGACACTTCCAGGCTAATCCCTTTTGTCATAGTCGGTCTGTTTCGGCTTGCGCGGGCGCGGAGCGGACCGGAGGGTCGGATCATGAAGGCGATCAGCTACAGCCGTTACGGCGGCCCCGAGGTCCTGGAGTTCGGTGAGCATCCCGACCCCAAGGTCGGGCCGGACATGGTGCTCGTCAAGGTGCGCGCCGCGGCCGTGAACCCGGTCGACTGGAAGGTGCAGGCCGGCTACATGGACACGGCCATGGACACCGTCTTCCCGGTGATCCCCGGGTGGGACGTGTCCGGTGTGGTCGTCCAGCCGGGGATCGCCGTCACCGAGTTCGGGGTCGGCGACGAGGTCATGGGGTACGTCCGCGAGGACGTCCTGTGGCACGGCACCTTCGCCGAGTACGTCGCCGCGCCCGTGCGGACCCTGGCGCGCAAGCCCCGCAGCCTGGGCTTCGAAGAGGCCGCGGGCCTCCCGCTGGCCGGACTGACCGCCTACCAGGTGCTGACAAGGGCCCTCCGGGTGCGGCCCGGCGAGACCGTGCTGGTGCACGCGGCCTCCGGGGGAGTCGGCTCCATGGCCGTCCAGATCGCCCGCCACCTCGGCGCCCGCGTCATCGGCGCCGCACGCGGACCGGGCGAGGAACGGGTCCGCGAGCTGGGTGCCGAGCCGGTGCTGTACGGCGACGGCTTCACGCGCCGGGTCAAGGCCCTGGCGCCGCACGGCGTCGACGCGGCCTTCGACACCCTCGGCGGCCAGGCCCTCAAGGACTCGGCGAACCTGCTGGCCCCCGAAGGGCGCCTCGCCTCCATCGCGGACGGCGAGGTGGTCGGCCTGGGCGGCCGCTACTGCTGGGTGCGCCCGGACCCGGCGGACCTGGCGGCCCTCGCGGAACTGGCGGACCAGGGGGCGCTGGCCGTACGGGTCGCCACGACGTTCCCGCTGGAGCAGGCCGCCGAGGCGCAGCGGGCGAACAGGGAGGGCGGCCTCGGCGGCAAGGTCGTCGTCACCGTCGACTGGACGGAGTAGGCCGACCGGACCGACAGGCCGGAGCGGCCCGGCCCCTCACACCACCACCGCCACCCCGAACGCGGCGAGCGCGACCGTGCACACCGCCGCCGCGACCGCGCCCCGCGGCGCCAGCGACCGGGGCCGGACGGCGTCCAGGGCCCGCATCCGGCGGTGCGCCACACCCAGGAAGGCCAGCCAGACCAGCAGCGACAGCGCCGCGCCCACCAGGCCGCCCGCGGTGACCTCGTCGTGCAGCGCCTGCTTGGCGGCCAGCACCGCGGCGACCGTCGCCGACAGCGTGGTACGCCGCCACGCGAGCCGCGTCCGCTCCGGCTGCAGACCGGGGTCCCGCTCCTCGGTCTCACCCGCCGCCCCGGGCCGCGCCGCCATCAGCCCCGCCAGCCGAACAGCACGACCATCACCATCGCGCCGGCGACCACCCCCACGGCGATGCTCAGGAGCGCCGGGAACCGGCTCATCGGCAGGTCCTCGCCGCGCCGCATCGCCCGCTCGCACCGCACCCAGTGGTTCACCGCCCGCAGGGCGCACAGCGCCCCGGCGGCCAGCAGCGCGAGCGCCATCCCGACCCGGACGCCCCACCGCAGATCGGGCAGGAACTGGTCGACGGCGAAGCCGCCGCCGACGAGGGCGAGCGCGGTGCGTATCCAGGCGAGGAAGGTGCGCTCGTTGGCGAGGGAGAAGCGGTAGTCCGGGGTGTCGCCCTCTTCCCGGATCCGCCGCGGCGAGATCCACAGCCGCAGTCCTCGCACGAAATCGCTCACATGATCACATTAACGGGCCGGGTCGCCGGCCGCCCGATGGGCCAGCAGGCGCGCGTACGCGGCGGCGCCGTCCGGCACCCACGGCCAGTCGGCCAGCCGCGCCCGCACCTCCTCCTCCGGCAGGAAGGCGTGCCAGGCCACCTCCTCCTGCTGCGGCGCCACAGGGAGCGTGCACCGCACCTCGTAGACGGCCGACCACCAGGACCCGTGCCCGCCGCCCTCCTCGTACAGGAACCGGAAGAGCGGCGTCGGCCGGGGCAGGCCGCGCACGCCCAGCTCCTCCTCCGCCTCGCGCAGCGCCGCCTCGTCGTAGCTCTCGCCCGCGCCGACGACACCGCCGACGAACATGTCGTACATCGAGGGGAAGACCAGCTTGGTGGCCGTCCGGCGGTGCACGAAGATCCGGTCCGCGGCGTCCCGCACCAGGATGAACGCGCAGCGGTGGCGCAGTCCCCGCGCGTACACCTCGCCGCGGGGCGCCTGCCCCACCACCACGTCGTTCTCGTCGACGACGTCCAGGATCTCGTCGGCGGAGGCGGAGGCGGAGGCGGAGGCGGCGGAGGCGGAGGCGGCGGCCGCGGAGGCCGCGGGCGTCCCGGGAATCCCCGGAGTCGCAGGTGTCTCGGGAGTCATGGGGACATTATCGGTCCGTGCGGTTGACGTGTTACTCGCGCGTACCGAAGATCGGAACACCTGCCGGCGCCGACAAGGAAGAGGCCCATGGCGTACGACGCTGATGTGATCGTGATCGGGGCGGGCCTCGCCGGCCTGACCGCCACCGCCGAGCTCGTCGACGCGGGGCGCAGCGTCATCCTGGTCGACCAGGAGCCGGAGCAGTCGATCGGCGGCCAGGCCCACTGGTCCTTCGGCGGCCTCTTCTTCGTCGACTCGCCCGAGCAGCGCCGGATGCGCATCCGGGACAGCCGCGACCTCGCCCTCCAGGACTGGCTCGGCACGGCCGGCTTCGACCGCCCCGAGGACCACTGGCCCCGCAAGTGGGCCGAGGCGTACGTCGACTTCGCGGCCGGCGAGAAGCGCCCCTGGCTGTACCGGCAGGGGGTCCGGTTCTTCCCGGTCGTCGGCTGGGCCGAGCGCGGCGGCTACGACGCCACCGGCCACGGCAACTCGGTGCCGCGCTTCCACATCACCTGGGGTACCGGCCCCGGGCTCCTCGCCCCCTTCGAGCGCCGGGTCCGCGCGGGCATCGCCAAGGGGCTCGTACGGCCGGCGTTCCGGCACCGCGTCACCGCCCTCGGCCGCACCGCGGGCTCCGTCGACACCGTCAGCGGCGAGATCCTGGAGCCGTCGGACGCCGAGCGCGGCACCGCCAGCAGCCGCGGCGTCGCGGGGGCGTTCGAGTACCGGGCCCAGGCGGTGATCGTCACCTCGGGCGGCATCGGCGGCAACCACGACCTCGTGCGCGCCCACTGGCCGGAGCGGCTCGGCACCCCGCCCGAGAAGCTGCTCTCGGGCGTGCCGGCCCACGTCGACGGCCTGATGCTCGGCATCGCGGAGAAGGCCGGCGCCCACCACGTCAACCGCGACCGGATGTGGCACTACACCGAGGGCATCGAGAACTGGAACCCCATCTGGGCCCGGCACGGCATCCGCATCCTGCCCGGTCCGTCGTCCCTGTGGCTGGACGCCCGGGGCCGCCGCCTGCCCGTGCCGCTCTTCCCCGGCTTCGACACCCTCGGCACCCTGGAACACATCATGCGGTCCGGGCACGGCCACACCTGGTTCGTCCTCAACCAGCGCATCATCGGCAAGGAGTTCACCCTCTCCGGCTCCGAGCAGAACCCGGACCTGACCGGCAAGTCCGTGCGCGGCGTCCTCGACCGCGCCCGCGCCGACGTGCCCGGGCCGGTCAAGGCCTTCATGGACCACGGAGCCGACTTCGTCGTCGAGCGCGACCTGCCCTCCCTGGTGCGCTCCATGAACGCGCTCACCGGGGAACCGCTCATCGAAGAGGCCGCGCTGCGCCGCGAGATCGTCGCCCGCGACCGGGAGATCGCCAACCCCTTCACCAAGGACCTCCAGGTGACGGCGATCCGCGGAGCCCGCAAGTACCTCGGCGACCGGCTGATCCGCACGGTCGCGCCCCACCGCATCCTCGACCCCAAGGCCGGCCCGCTGGTCGCCGTCCGGCTCAACATCCTCACCCGCAAGTCCCTCGGCGGCCTGGCGACCGACCTCTCCTCCCGCGTCCTCACCCCGGACGGCACCCCGTTGCCCGGGGTGTACGCGGCCGGTGAGGCCGCCGGTTTCGGCGGCGGCGGCGTCCACGGCTACCGCTCCCTGGAGGGCACCTTCCTCGGCGGCTGCCTCTTCTCCGGCCGTACGGCGGGCCGCGCGGCGGCGAGGGCGGTCGGCTGAGTGCGGTCGGCCGAGGGCGGCCGGCCGGCGTTCCGCGTGGGCGCCTGAGTACGTCGTACCACGCGGAATTGAGTACTCCACCGCAGGCCGGTGGCCCGGCCGCGCCCGTAACGTCTGGGGCATGACCAACGCCCCAGTCCTCTCCGAGGACCGTACGCCCCTGCGCTCCTTCCTCCGCTTCCTCGCCTGGGGGATCGGCGGCAGCGTCCTCGCGGTCCTGTGCGTGGTCGTGGCGGGGGTCGTCTACCTGGAGTGGTCCCTCGCGGCATCGAAGGACGCGGAGAGCATCGACCTGGTGGGGGACGCCCCTTACACCCTCGTGCCGGGGTACACGGCACGGTACGAGGACGGCGTCCGCGCCACCGTCAGCGCGGCACGGCGCATCCCGCCCGTGCCGAACGACGACCGCAGGCCGGGTCAGGTGACCTTCGAGTTCTCGGTCACGTACGTCAACGACAGCGACAAGACACTCGGGATCGACGCGTTCGACGAGATCACGGAGGAGGGCGGCACCTCGGGCTACGGCGCCGAACTGGCCGTCGACCAGAGGGCCCCCCGCTCCGGCGAGGACTGGTTCCCCGAGACGCTCCCGCCCGGCGAGCAGGTCACGGTACCGGTCCGGATCAACGTCTCCGCCGACGCGGACGCGGTGGTCTTCGAAACCTTCGTCACCGACGGCTACTCGGGCCGTGAAGCCGCCCGCTGGAAGCTTCCGCTCAGCGGCTGACGCCCCCGCCCCCGGTCAGGGCCGGTAGCGCAGCGGATGGTCCTCCGGTACCTCCACCACCGCGATGCGCACCCCGTCCGGGTCGGCGATCCACATCTCGACCAGCCCCCACGGCTCCTTCAGCGGCGGACGCAGCACCTCCACCCCGCGCCCGCGCAGCTCCTCGTACGCGGCGTGCACATCGGCGACCTGGAGCCACAGCCGCAGGCCGGGGGAGGGCGGGGCGTCCGAGCGGCCGGAGAGTTCGAGGAACCCGCCGCCGAGGAAGTACACCGTGCCCCGTTCGGGCCCGGTCCCGAACTCGCGGTAGACCGCGAGCCCCAGCGCCCCACCGTAGAAGTCGCGCGAGCGCTGCGGGTCCACGGGGCTCAACAGGACGCGGCTGCCCAGTACATGCACCATGGGCGCAGCCTATGCCCGACGGTCCGCGCCCCGCCCGCGGAACGCAGAAGCGGCCGTCACGTCCGTACCTCCACCACCCGGAACCGCTCGGCGACGATCATCGTCGTGTCGTCCACCGTGAACTCCGGGTCCCCGAGCGCCTCGCGCATCTCGGCGCTGTGCCAGAACCGCTCGTGCGCGGCCCGCCACTCGGCGACCGAGCGGTAGCCCTCGCCCTCGTCGAGCGCGTGCCGCAGGTCGACCTCGCCGAGCGGCAGCACCCGCACCTCGGTCAGCTCCAGCACCGCGACCTCGCGGCCGTCGGAGTCGATGAGCGCCGACCGCTCGCCCACCGGCGGGAGTTCCTCGCCCTCGGCCTCGTACTCGACCAGCAGTCCGGTCGTCGAGACCTTCTCGCCCGAGAGCACGGCGGCGACCAACCGGTCCCGCAACGGCCCCGGGAAGGCGAGGAGATACGGCGGCAACGGGGTGCGGGCGGAAGACATGCGCGCCAGTCTGGCACGCGTGTCTTCGTCCCCACCCCGAGATGTCCGCGCCTCTACAACACCAGCGACAGCAGCAGCACCACGGCGATGCCGACGACCGAGACGATCGTCTCCATCACCGACCAGGTCTTGACGGTCTGGCCGACGCTCATCCCGAAGTACTCCTTCACCAGCCAGAATCCGGCGTCGTTCACATGGCTGAAGAAGAGCGAGCCGGCGCCGATCGCCAGCACCAGCAGCGCCGCGTGCGTCGTCGACATGTCGGCCGCCAGCGGTGCCACCAGGCCGGCCGCCGAGATGGTGGCCACCGTCGCCGAGCCGGTCGCGAGCCGGATCGCCACCGCGATCAGCCAGGCGAGCAGCAGGGCCGGGATCGACCAGTCCCGGGAGAAGTCCAGGATCATCCGGCCGACGCCCACGTCGATGAGCGTCTGCTTGAAGCCGCCGCCGGCGCCCACGATCAGCAGCACGCCCGCGATGGGGGCGAGGGAGGTCTCGACCGTGGAGGAGATCCGCTCCTTGGTGAACCCGGCCGCGCGGCCCAGCGTGAAGGCGCCCACGACGACCGCCGCCAGCAGGGCGATCAGCGGCGAGCCGATGACGTCGAAGACCCGCTGGACGTGGTGCTCCGGGTCGTCGACGACGATGTCCACCAGCGCCTTGGCCAGCATCAGGACCACCGGAAGCAGCACCGTGGCGACGGTGGCGCCGAAGCCCGGCCGCCGGTCGAGATCCTCGGTGGCGCGCTGCGGGATCATGCGGTCCGGCGCCGGGATGTCGACCCAGCGGGCCGCGTACCGCGAGAACAGCGGCCCGGCGATGATCACCGTCGGGATGGCGACGAGCACACCCAGCGCCAGCGTGACGCCGAGGTTCGCGCCGAGCGCGTCGATCGCGACGAGCGGCCCGGGGTGGGGCGGGATGAGCCCGTGCATCACGGACAGCCCGGCGAGCGCGGGGACGCCGATCCGCATGAGCGAGTACTGGCCGCGCTTGGCGACGAGCAGCACCACCGGGATCAGCAGCACGATGCCGACCTCGAAGAAGAGCGGCAGGCCGATCACGGAGGCGATCAGCACCATCGCCCACGGCATGGCGCGCCCCCCGGCCTTCGCCAGGATCGTGTCGACGATCTGGTCCGCGCCGCCGGAGTCGGCGAGCAGTTTGCCGAGGATCGCGCCGAGCGCGATGAGCACGCCCACGCTGGCGACGGTCGACCCGAGGCCCTTGGTGAACGACGCGATCGTCGCGTCGAGCGGGGCGGCCGCGAAGGCGCCGAGCGCCAGGGTGCCTATGGTCAGCGCCAGGAAGGCGTGGAGCTTGAACCGGGTGATGAGCAGGACGATGACGGCGATGCCCGCCAGGACGGCGAAGCCCAGGTGGGCGTTGCCGGCCGAGGTGATCGGTTCGGTGGCGTCCGCTGCCAGCATCTCGACGTTGAGACTGGTCACAGGGGGTCCTCGGGGTTCGGGGGAAGGGGTGCGAGGGGGCCGGGGCCGGTCCCGGCCCGGGCCCGGGAGGGAGCAGGGGCCGGGAGCAGGGGCCCAGGGGTCAGCGGTTCGTCGTGAGCCGCCGCAGCGCGTCGACGGCGCGGTCCGCGATGGCCTCCGGGTCACCGGAGACGTCGACGGCGACGCCCGCCTCGTCGGCGCCCAGCGGCTGCAGCGTGGCGAACTGCGAGTCCAGCAGCGCCGCCGGCATGAAGTGGCCCTTGCGCGCCGCCATCCGCCCCTCGATCAGCGCCCGGTCGCCGGTCAGGTGCAGGAACACGACACCGGGCGCGGCCGCCCGCAGCCGGTCGCGGTAGGACCGCTTCAGCGCCGAGCTGCTCACCACCCCGCCGAGACCCGCACGGCCGTGCGCCCACCGCCCGATGGCGTCGAGCCACGGCCACCGGTCCGCGTCGTCCAGCGGGGTGCCGGCGGACATCTTGGCGATGTTCGCCTCGGGGTGGAAGTCGTCGCCCTCGGCGTACGGCACGCCCAGGCGCTCCGCGACCAGCGGACCGATGGTGGTCTTGCCGGTGCCCGAGACACCCATCACGACGACGACTGGGGGGTTCTGCATGGGGCCTGCGCCTCGCTGTCCTCTTCGACACGTGACATCGACTGACTGTCGCCGCACACTGAAACCCATCGCGTACGACATATTCAAGGCCCTGTGACTTAAAAGTCATACTTATTTGCGCCGGTTACGCTATGTGCATGACGACTCCGGCCCGCGGGCTCCATACCCACGTACTGGACACCCTGGGTCTGGCGATCACCGCGGGGGAGTACCCGCCGGGCAGCGTGCTGCGCACCGACGAGCTCGCGCAGCGCTTCGAGGTGTCCCGTACGGTCATCCGCGAAGTGGTCCGCGTCCTCGAGTCGATGCACCTCGTCGAGTCGCGCCGCCGCGTCGGGGTGACCGTCCGCCCGACCGCGCAGTGGAACGTCTACGACCCCCAGGTCATCCGCTGGCGGCTGGCCGGCGGCGACCGCCCCCGGCAGCTCCGGTCACTGACCGTCCTGCGGTCCGCCGTCGAGCCCGTCGCCGCGGGCCTCGCCGCCGTCCACGCCACCCCCGAGCAGTGCCGGGAGCTCACGGAGCAGGCGCTCGGCATGGTCGCCACCTCGCGCGGCGGGCAGCTGGAGGGCTACCTGGTGCACGACATCGCCTTCCACCGGGTCATCCTCGCCGCCTCCGGCAACGAGATGTTCGCCCGCCTCGGGGACGTCGTCGCGGAGGTCCTGGCCGGCCGCACCCACCACCACGTCATGTTCGAGGACCCCGACCCGGCCGCCGTCACGCTCCACGTCCAGGTCGCCGAGGCCGTACGGGAACGGGACGGGGCGCGCGCCGAGGAGCTGACGCGGCAGATCGCGGAGGGCGCCCTGCGCGAGCTCGACGTGCTCGCCCCCTGACCGGCGCACCCGGCCGGCGCCCTTAAACTGCTGCAGCCGATTAACCGGCCGGTAACCTCAAAAACACCTCAGATCCGCCCGTACGTGACATAGGCCACAGCCAAAACGGCAGCGTTGCCGTGACTATGGCCCCTGGCCTGCGTGCCCCGGTGACCACCCTCATCACCTGCGTACGGCTGATACCGCACGACCCCCTCACAAAGGCGACTTCCAGATGAGTGACCGCACCATGCCTGCGGCCGACCCCCTGAGCCCCGCATCCCCGGCGGCGACGGGCGCCCCCCACATCGACGCCGGTGACGCCGGTTACAGCAAGGACCTCAAGTCCCGCCACATCAACATGATCGCGATCGGTGGCGCGATCGGCACCGGCCTGTTCCTCGGCGCCGGTGGTCGCCTGGCGGGCGCGGGTCCCTCCCTGGCCATCGCGTACGCCGTCTGCGGCGTCTTCGCCTTCTTCGTGGTCCGGGCCCTCGGCGAGCTGGTGCTCTACCGCCCGTCCTCCGGTGCCTTCGTCTCGTACGCCCGTGAGTTCATGGGCGAGAAGGGCGCCTACACGGCCGGCTGGCTGTACTTCCTCAACTGGTCGACCACCGCCGTCGCCGACATCACCGCGGCCGCGACGTACGCCCACTTCTGGGCCATGTTCAGCGACATCCCGCAGTGGATCCTCGCCCTGATCGCCCTCGCCGTCGTCCTGACCGCCAACCTGATCTCGGTGAAGTACTTCGGCGAGATGGAGTTCTGGTTCGCCATCGTCAAGGTCGCCGCGCTGGTGATCTTCATGTGCGTCGGCATCTACCTCGTCGCCACCCAGCACGAGGTCGGCGGCCACACCCCGGGCCTGGCCACCATCACCGACAACGGCGGGATCTTCCCGACCGGCATGCTGCCGATGCTGATGGTCGTCCAGGGCGTCGTCTTCGCGTACGCCTCCGTCGAGCTGTGCGGCGTCGCCGCCGGTGAGACCAAGAACCCCGAGAAGATCATGCCGAAGGCGATCAACTCGATCATGTGGCGCGTGGGCCTCTTCTACGTCGGCTCCGTCGTGCTGCTGGCGCTGCTCCTGCCGTACACCTCGTACTCCGCGGACCAGAGCCCCTTCGTCACCGTCTTCGACAAGCTGGGCATCCCCGGCACGGCCGGCATCATGAACCTGGTCGTCCTGACCGCCGCCCTCTCCAGCCTGAACTCGGGCCTGTACTCCACCGGCCGCATCCTGCGCTCGATGGCGATGTCCGGCTCCGCGCCCAAGTTCACCGCCCGCATGAACAAGGGCCACGTGCCCTACGGCGGCATCCTGCTCACCGCCGCCTTCGGTGTGCTGGGCGTCGGCCTGAACTACGTCATGCCGGGCGAGGCCTTCGAGATCGTGCTGAACCTCGCCTCCATCGGCATCCTCGGCACCTGGGGCATGATCATGCTCTGCTCGCTGCTGTTCTGGTCGCGCTCGAAGGACGGCCGGGTCACCCGCCCCTCCTACCGGCTGCCCTGGGCTCCGTACACGCAGATCGTGACGCTGGTCTTCCTCGCCACCGTCCTCGGCCTGATGTGGTACGGCGGCGGCGTCGGCCGCATCACCGTCAACCTGCTGCCGGTCATCGCCGCGCTGCTGGTCGGCGGCTGGTTCCTGGTCCGCAAGCGCGTCCTGGCGCTCGCCGCGGAGCGGCAGCAGGACTGACCCGCTCCCGCCCCCAGCAGGAAGCCCCCGTCCGGACAGCGTCGTCCGGCGGGGGCTTTCCGCCGCTTCGGGCGCGGGCCAGCGGGTCGGCGGGTCAGCCGTGGTGCCCGCCGTGGCCGCCGGAGCCGTGGTCGAACTTCAGCGCCTCCCTCGGCATCACCACGAACGGCCGCATCATGCCCATGTCCTCGTGCTCCAGCAGGTGGCAGTGGTACATGAACCGCCCGTACGCCCCGTCGAACCGGCCCATCACCCGCACCATCTCGCCCTGAGCCACCCGGAACACGTCCTTCCAGCCCTGCTCGTTGGCCGGTACCGGAATCCTCCGCTCGGGGTCGTACGCCACCGGCGCCCGCGTCCCGCCCAGCGCCGGGTCGAACCCCGCGACCGCGTACGCGTCCCGCCCCACCACCTGGAAGTCCGCCAGGTGGATGTGCATCGGGTGCAGCGGCGCCCCCAGGTTCAGGAACGACCACTGCTCGTACGTCCCCTCCCCGATGGTGAACCCGAGCCCGTCGTTGAAGGTGCGGGCCGTGCGCCGGTACGTCCGCACCGTGCCGTCGGGACCCTTCACCTGGATGATCCCGTTCGTCGGCACCTGCACGTCGACGTCCTCGACCTCGGCCATCTCCCAGATCTCCGGGTGACCGCCGCCACCGACCGTCGCGGGCGGCGTCAGCACGATCAGCCGGTGCCCGTGGTCGATGTGGTCGTGGTCGAACCGCCGGAAGGACCCGGACAGCACCCGCGGCAGCTCGAAGGTGTCGGCGCACGCGCCCTCGGCCACCCGGAACTCCATCACCTGCGGGTACGGCACGTTCCGCGTCACGTCCGGCACCCCGGGCGCCTGCCCCGCCGCCTTGTTCAGCAGCCGCACGCGCCGGCCCGCGAGCCCCCGGAAGTCGAGCAGCAGGTCGAACCGCTCGGCCGGCGCGATCGTCAGGGGCTCACCCGCCTCGAAGTCCACCGCCACCGGCCGCGGCAGCAGCCCGCCGTCGCTGCCGATCTGGTGGACGACGCCCGGCACCGGGTTGTCCTCGTCGTCGACCAGCACCAGGTCGTACACGCGGGCGTTGGAGGCGTTCACCAGCCGGAAGCGGTACCAGCCGTCCTCCACGTCCAGGTACGGCCAGATCGTGCCGTTGACGGTCGTGTACGGGCCCAGGAACGGCAGCGATACCGGCTTGCCCGTCTCCGGGTGCTTCCGCGTCAGCACCGTCGTCTTGTGCAGCAGCCGCCCGTTCAGCCGCCCGTCCTCGTCGGTGTCCAGGTTCCGGTCGGCGAGGACCAGCGGCAGCTCCCGCGCCCCGGAGGGCAGCCCGAGCGCGTCCTCCTCGTCGTCCCGCACGAGGTAGGTGCCGACGAGCCCCGCGTAGACGTTCCAGCGGGTGATGTTCATGGCGTGGTCGTGGTACCACCACTGCACGGCCTGGTGGTCGTTCGGATACTCCGACAGCTGGGCGTCGCCGTACCCGACGGCGTTGTCCGCCCACCCGTCGTTCCCGCCGCCCGTCTGGGCGCCGTGCAGGTGCGTCACGGACCAGGCCGGCAGCGCCGCCACGTCCTTGCTGGGCTCCACGCCCTCCCGGCCGGGCCGGTTGTGCGGATCGGGCCGCCCCGCCACCCGGTCCACCTCGACGGCGGTGACCGGGTACTCGCTGCCCGGCGGGATGCGGTTGGTCCAGGCGATCCGGACGCGCTGCCCGCGCCGCACCTCGATGGTGGGGCCGGGGACGCTGCCCTCGTACCCCCACATCAGCGTCGGCGGCAGCTGCGAGTGCATCCGCACCCACGTGGGCCGGAGCGCGATCTCGATCTCCTGCCGTACGTCCGGCTGGTCGGGCCGGATGACGGGCGGGACGGTCAGCGGGTCGACGTACGGGACGAGCTCCCCGTCCCTCGCGGCGGCGCTGCCCGAGACCGCCTCGACGATCTTCTGGGCGAGGCTCTCCGCGGTCTGTAAGGCCTGTGTCATGGTTCCCCCGTAGTGCAGTGGTATGGCCCTGCACTCGTGAGGACGGCCCGGTCGGCCGGTCAGTTTCCGCCCGGGCCCCTTTCGGCCGAAACCTTTCCCACGGCGGGCAGCCCGCCGAGCGTCAGCCGGCTGGTGAACCGCCGCTCGTCGCCGGTGACCGGATCGGTGAACTCCAGCACCCGCGCGAGCAGCCGCAAGGGCCGCGCGTAGTCCTCCGTACCGTCCTCCCGGACGACCGGATACAGCGGGTCGTCGAGGATCGGTATGCCGAGCCGGTTCATGTGCACGCGCAGCTGGTGGGTCTGGCCGGTCTCCGGCACCAGCCGGTACCGGCCGAGCCCCGCCCGCCGCTCCAGCAGCTCGATCCGGCTGACGCTGTTCGGCTCGCCCGGCTCCTCCCGGGCCGCGAGCACACCCCGCTCCTTCACGATCCGGCTCCGCACGGTCACGGGCAGGACCAGGCCGGGGTCGTACGGGGCCACCGCCTCGTACTCCTTGCGCACCCGTCGGTCCCGGAACAGCGTCTGGTACGCGCCCCGGTCCTCCGGCCGTACGACGAAGAGCGCGAGCCCCGCCGTCAGCCGGTCCAGCCGGTGAGCGGGCTGCAGCGCGGGCAGGTCCAGGTCGCGCCGCAGCCGGGCCAGCGCCGTCTCGGTCACATGCCGGCCGCGCGGGGTCGTCGCCAGGAAGTGCGGCTTGTCGGCGACGACGATCCGCTCGTCGCGGTACACGACGCCGACCTCGAACGGCACCCGCTCCTCGGCGGGGAAGTCCCGGTGGAACCACAGGTACCGGCCCGCCGCGTACGGCTCGTCCCCCGCGACCGGCGCCCCGTCCGCGCCGACGAACCGGCCCTCGGCGAGCATCGCCTCCACCCGCCCGGCGCCGATCGCCGCCGCGTACCGCCCGACCAGGTGGTCGCGTACGGTCGCCCAGCTCCCGTCGGGGTCGGCGGGCAGCCGCAGCCGCACCGGGTCGACACCGGCGCGCTGCGGCAGCGGGGCCGCCGGGGTCTTCGTTCTCCGTCTCACCGCCCCACCGTAAGCGGTACGGTCACCTCGCCCGAGCCCCGCGCCGACCCGCCGCCGACCACGCGCACCCGGAACGGCCGGTCCGTCCCGCGCGCCCTCACCCGCACCGCGCCGTCCGCCGTCCGTACGACGCCGTACGTGGCGGCCGGCGCCCCGGCGTGGTCCGGCACCGTGACCGTCCGGCCGCCCGCCGTGGCCCCTGCCCCCGGAGCGACGAGCAGCGTCAGGCCCGCCGTCCAGTCGCCGTCCGGCCGCTGGTCGTCCACGCCGAGCGGCAGCACCGCGCCCGGCCGCACGTACAGCGGCAGGCTGTCGAAGCCGTGCCGCTCGCGCCGCCACCCCGGCCCGGTGACCGTCTCACCGGTCAGCAGGTGCGTCCAGACGCCCTCCGGGAGGTAGAACTCGACGTCCCCCTCGGCCGTGAACACCGGCGCCACCAGCAGGTCCGGGCCGAGCATGTACTGCCGGTCCAGCGTCCGGCAGCCCGGGTCGTCCGGGAACTCCAGCAGCATGGGCCGCATCAGCGGGACACCGGTCCGGTGGGCCTCCACCGCCGCCCCGTACAGGTACGGCATCAGCCGGTGCTTCAGCTCGGTGAACCGCCGCGCCACGTCCACCGCCTCGTCGCCGAACTCCCACGGCACGCGGTACGACGTGTTCCCGTGCAGCCGGCTGTGCGAGGACAGCAGCCCGAAGGCCAGCCACCGCTTGAACACCGCCGGATCGGGCGTGCCCTCGAAGCCGCCGATGTCGTGGCTCCAGAACCCGAACCCCGACAGGGACAGCGACAGCCCGCCGCGCAGCGACTCCGCCATCGCCGAGAACGACGAGAAGCAGTCGCCGCCCCAGTGCACCGGGAACCGCTGCCCGCCCGCCGTCGCCGACCGCGCGAAGAGCACCGCCTCGCCCGCCCCGCGCTCCTTCTCCAGCAGCTCGAAGACGCACTGGTTGTACAGCTGCGCGTAGTGGTTGTGCATCCGCTCCGGATCGGAGCCGTCGTGCCACACCACATCGGTCGGCACCCGCTCCCCGAAGTCGGTCTTGAAGCAGTCCACGCCCTGGTCGAGCAGGACCCGCAGCTTCGACTGGAACCACGCGCGCGCCTCCGGGTTGGTGAAGTCCACCAGCGCCATCCCGGCCTGCCACAGGTCCCACTGCCAGACGTCGCCGTTCGCCCGCCGCACCAGATAGCCGCGGCGCGCGCCCTCCTCGAAGAGGGCCGACTTCTGCGCGACGTACGGATTGATCCACAGGCTGATCCGCAGGCCGCGCTCCTTGAGCCGGGCCAGCATCCCCGCCGGATCCGGAAAGGTGTCCGGGTCCCACCGGAAGTCCGTCCACTGGTACGCGCGCATCCAGAAGCAGTCGAAGTGGAAGACGGACAGCGGGATGTCCCGTTCCGCCATCCCCTCCACGAAGGACGTCACCGTCTCCTCGTCGTACGGCGTGCAGAACGACGTCGTCAGCCACAGCCCGAACGACCAGGCCGGCGGCAGCGCGGGCCGCCCCGTCAGCGCCGTGTAGCGGGCCAGCACCTCCTTCGGCGTCGGGCCGGCGATCACGTAGTACTCGATCGACTGGTCCTCGACGCTGAACTGCACCTGACCGACCGACTCGGAGCCGATCTCGTACGACACCCGCCCCGGGTGGTTGACGAAGACGCCGTACCCCCGCGAGGAGAGGTGGAAGGGCACGTTCTTGTACGCCTGCTCACTGCTGGTGCCGCCGTCCGCCTGCCAGATGTCGACGCTCTGGCCGTTCTTCACGTACGGCGTGAAGCGCTCGCCGAGCCCGTACACGTACTCGCCCACCCCCAGCGCGAGCTGCGCGACCATGTGGTGCGCGCCGTCGCCGGTGGTGGCGAACGCGGTGCCCTTCGGCTCGACGGCGGTCAGCCGCCGGCCCTCCGCGTCCAGGAAGGCCAGCCCCCAGGGCCCCTCCCGGTCGAGCCGTACCGTGAGCGGCCCGCTCGTCAGCTCGGTCACGGACCCCTCGCGGCGGGTGCGCGCCGCGAACGGCTCCCCGTCGCTCCGCAGGGCGAAGTCCGGCCCCCGGTGCGCCTTCCCGGCGTGGTGGGTGGCGCGGACGCCGATGACGCCCTCGGCGGGCGAGAAGCACTCCACGGTGATCAGCGGCGAGTTGAGGGTGTGCCCCCGGTGCTCCACGCGCCGGACCGCCGCGTACGCGGTGAAGTGGTCGTCGCTGACGTGCAGGTCCCGCACCTCGGTGGCGTACGAGACGTGGACGCCGTCGCGCATCAGCCAGAAGCCGTCGGTGAACTTCACAGCGCCCCCAGGGAGACGTAGGTGTCCAGGGCGGCGGCGATCCGGCCCCAGGTGGCATGGTCGCGCTCGACGGGCGGCAGCGTCTCGCCCTCCCCGGCGCCCCAGGCCGTCGCCACGGCCACCGGGTCCCCGCCGCCGGCCGCCCCGGCGGCGAGCGCGGCGGCGCCCAGGGCGACGAGCTCGGTCGTACGGGGCACCACGACGGCCCGGCCCGAGAGCCGGCGCACGGTCTCCACCCACATACGCCCCTGGGCGCCGCCCCCGACGAGCCGCAGCGGCACCTCCGTACCGGTGGCGCCGGGCAGCGCGTCCAGCGCCCGCAGCACCGTGAAGGCGGCGCCCTCGTACGCGGCCCCGAGGAGCTGCTGCGGGGTGGTGGCGTGGCGCAGCCCCGTGAGCAGCCCGGAGGCGCGCGGCAGGTCGGGGGTGCGTTCGCCGTCGAGGTACGGCAGGAGGACGGCCTCGCCGCCGGGCGCGGCGTCCTCACGGTCCAGCCCGAGCAGCGCGGCGACCTTGTCGACGGCGAGCGTGCAGTTCAGCGTGCACCCCAGCGGCAGGTACGTCCCGGGGCCGTCGGCGGCGGCGAAACCGGCGAGCGCGGCCGTGGCCGGCCGGGTGCGGGTGGCCGCGAAGACGGTCCCCGAGGTGCCGAGCGAGACCACCGGGTGGTCGAGGAGGCCCGCCCGTCCGAGCCCCAGGCCCACGGCGGCGGCCATGTTGTCACCCGTACCGGCGGCGACCGGGACGCCCTCCGGCAGCCCGAGCTCCTTCGCCGCCGAGCCGGTCAGCGTCCCGACGGCCGTGGCCCCGCCGGGCGCGACGGCCGGCAGCAGGCCCGCGTCCAGCTCCAGCAGCTCCAGGAGGAAGGGGTCGTACGCGCCCGTCGCCGTGCTGTACCAGCAGGTGCCCGAGGCGTCGCCCGGATCGGTCGCGGCCGCCCCGCTCAGCCGCTCGGTGAGGAAGTCGTGCGGGAGCCGCACGGCGGCGGCCGCGTCGGCCGTGCGCGGCTCGTGCTCGCGCAGCCACCGCCACTTGGCGGCCGTCATGGAGGCCACCGGCACCGACCCGGTGCGCTCCAGCCAGCCCTGGGCGCCGAGCTCCCGGGTGAGGGCGGCGGCCTGCGGCGCGGACCGGGTGTCGTTCCACAGCACGGCCGGGCGCAAGGGCACTCCGGCGCCGTCCAGGACCACCAGCCCGTGCTGCTGCCCGGCGACCGCGATACCGGTGACGGCCTGCGGGTCCAGCCCCCGCAGCGCCTCGCCGACGGCCTCGGCGAGCGCCCGCCACCACTGCTCGGGGTCGCTCTCGCGGGCACCGTCCGAGCCGTTGACCGTGTGGGCGGCCCGTCCCATGGCGAGGACCCGCCCGGAGGCGGCGTCCACCACCGCCGCCTTGGTGGACTGCGTGGAGCTGTCCACGCCGATGACGACCGGGGACGACGGCATCGCGTACCTCTTCTCGGTTCTCGCGGTTCTCGCGGTTCTCGGTTCCCGCGGTGCTTGGCGGCGGAGCATCCGTAGCGTATTAGTAATGCGAGAAAACAAATAGACCTGGAGGCCCGGACATGCCGGAACGCTTCATCCCTACCCCCGAGGACAAGTTCACGTTCGGCCTGTGGACCGTGGGCTGGCAGGGCGTCGACCCCTTCGGCACCGCCACCCGCCCCGCCCTCGACCCGGTCGAGTCGGTGGAGCGCCTCGCCGAACTGGGCGCGTACGGCGTGACCTTCCACGACGACGACCTGATCCCCTTCGGCTCCTCCGACACCGAGCGCGAGACCGCCGTCAAGCGCTTCCGCGCCGCCCTCGACCGCACCGGCCTCAAGGTGCCGATGGCCACGACGAACCTCTTCACCCACCCGGTCTTCAAGGACGGCGCCTTCACCGCCAACGACCGCGACGTCCGCCGCTTCGCCCTGCGCAAGACCCTCCGCAACATCGACCTCGCCGTGGAACTCGGCGCCGGCGTGTACGTCGCCTGGGGCGGCCGCGAGGGCGCCGAGTCCGGCGCCGCGAAGGACGTCCGCACCGCGCTCGACCGCATGAAGGAGGCGTTCGACCTGCTCGGCCAGTACGTCACCGAGCAGGGCTACGACCTGCGCTTCGCCATCGAGCCCAAGCCCAACGAGCCGCGCGGCGACATCCTGCTGCCCACCATCGGCCACGCCCTGGCCTTCATCGAGCGCCTGGAGCGCCCGCACCTGGTCGGCGTCAACCCGGAGGTCGGCCACGAGCAGATGGCGGGCCTCAACTTCCCGCACGGCATCGCCCAGGCCCTGTGGGCGGGCAAGCTCTTCCACATCGACCTCAACGGCCAGTCCGGCATCAAGTACGACCAGGATCTCCGCTTCGGCGCGGGCGACCTGCGCCAGGCGTTCTGGCTGGTCGACCTCCTGGAGAGCGCCGGCTACGCCGGCCCGCGCCACTTCGACTTCAAGCCCGTGCGCACGGACGGCTCCGACGGGGTCTGGGAGTCCGCGAAGAACTGCATGCGCAACTACCTGATCCTCAAGTCCCGCGCCGCCGCCTTCCGCGCCGACCCCGAGGTCCAGGAGGCCCTGGCGGCCTCCCGCCTCCCGGAGCTCGCCCGCCCCACCGCCGAGGACGGCCTCGCGGGCCTCCTGGCGGACGCCTCCGCCTACGAGTCCTTCGACCCGGAGGCGGCGGCCGCCCGCTCCCTGTCCTTCGAGCGCCTCGACCAGCTGGCCCTGGAGCACCTGCTGGCGACCCGCTGAGACCCGCCCGGGTTCACGGCGCGGGAGCGGTTCACGGGGCGGGGGCGTGGGGCGGGACGGGAGCGGTTCACGGCGCGGTGGCGTGGGACGGCGCGGTGGCGTGGGACGGGACGGCACCCGCCCGTTCCACGTACCCCGCCGGGTCCGCGATCACATCCCGCACCACCAGCGCCGCGGCCCCGCGCGCCGCGTCCCCGGAGGACGACGACGCCCGCAGCCGGCCGCTCCCCGCGTGCCACAGGCCCGAGACGACGCGCTCCGTCAGCTCGCGGTCCGCCGCCGGGCCGAGCCAGGGCATCAGGCCCCGGTAGATCCCGCCCAGCACCACCGCCTCCGGGTCCAGCAGGTTCACCGCACCCGACACCACGAGCCCCAGCATCCGCCCGGCGCGCTCCAGCGCCGCCACGGCCGCCGCGTCCCCGCGCCGGGCCCGCCGCTCCAGCCGCGCCACCCCCGGCACCCCGGCGGCCTCGTCGAGGCCCGCGCCCCGCAGCAACGCCGCCTGGCCCGCGTACTGCTCCAGGCAGCCACGGGAGCCGCACCGGCACTCCGGCCCGTCGCGGTCCACCACCACGTGCCCGATCTCCCCGGCGAAACCGTGCGCCCCGCGCAGCAGCTCCCCGTCGACGACGAGCGCGCCGCCCACGCCGATCTCGCCCGACACGTACAGGAAGCTGCGCACCCGCTCGGGCCCGCCGAACCACAGCTCGGCCAGGGCGGCCGCGTTGGCCTCGTTGTCGGACCCGACGGGCAGCGCCGGCCGCCCGGGCAGCAGCCCGCCCAGCGCCCGCCCGAACAGCTCCTCCGCCGCCACCCCGTTCCAGCCCAGGTTCGGCGCCTGGCGCACGCTGCCGCCCGAGACCAGGCCCGGCAGCGCGAGCCGTACCCCGGCGGGATCCAGCCGCTCCGCCGCCGCCGACTCCAGCGCCCGCGCCGCGATCCGCGCCGCCCGCTCCAGCACCTCGCCCGGCTCCGCGCCCCGGTTGTCGAGGTGCTCGGTGAGCCGTACGCGGTCGGCGCCGGAAAGGTCCACGACGCAGACGGAGACGTAGTCGATGTTGATCTCCACGCCGAGCCCCGCGGGCCCGGTGCGCGCCACCCGCAGCGCGGTCCCCGGCCGCCCCGCGTGCCCGCTGAAGGTCTTGCCCGACTCGGTGAGGAATCCGCTCACCATCAGCTGCTCGACCAGCGACGACACCGCCGCCCTGGTCAGCCCGACCCGCGCCGCGACCGCCGCCCGGGTCACCTCGCCCTCGTCGTGCACGGCCCGCAGCACCAGGCTCAGGTTGTGCCGGCGCACGGTCGCCTTGTCGGCCTTGGGCTCCAGCGGATCCAGCGTGTTCCTCATCGTGACGCCGAGCCTATGCGAACCCCGCCCACACCGAAGAGCGGGCCCGGTCTGCCGACCGGACCCGCTCTCCTTCTCTGTGTCCGAGGGGGGACTTGAACCCCCACGCCCGATAAAGGGCACTAGCACCTCAAGCTAGCGCGTCTGCCATTCCGCCACCCGGACAAGGTGTCTGTCTCGCGGCCCGTGGCCGTTCCGACGTGGAAAACCATAGCAAACATTCGAGGTGCTCGATCACGCCCCCGCCCGTACCGGGGGAGGGGGCAGGATGAGAGGACCCAGCAGCAGCTACGCGGGAGGAACCAGCGTGAGCGAGTCGAGCACGGCACGAACCGCCAACACCACGGCGGGCGAGGACGAGGTCACCGACCTCTGCCGCGACCTCATCCGGATCGACACCAGCAACTACGGCGACCACTCGGGCCCCGGGGAGCGCGCGGCCGCCGAGTACATCGCCGAAAAGCTCGCCGAGGTCGGACTCGAACCGAAGATCATCGAGTCGCACCCGGGCCGCGCCTCCACCGTGGCCCGCATCGAGGGCGAGGACCCGTCCCGGCCCGC
This sequence comes from Streptomyces sp. NPDC045998, assembly GCF_056430285.1. NCBI lineage: Bacteria > Bacillati > Actinomycetota > Actinomycetes > Kitasatosporales > Streptomycetaceae > Streptomyces > Streptomyces sp. NPDC045998. Next base: position 224,665 of record NZ_JBWKLJ010000008.1, on the reverse strand, counting down.
GCTCCTCATCCACGGCCACACCGACGTCGTCCCCGCCAACGCCGAGGACTGGACGTACGACCCCTTCTCCGGCGAGGTCGCCGACGGCTGCGTCTGGGGCCGCGGCGCGGTCGACATGAAGGACATGGACGCGATGACCCTCGCGGTCGTACGGGACCGGCTGCGCAGCGGCCGCAAGCCCCCGCGCGACATCGTGCTGGCCTTCCTCGCCGACGAGGAGGCGGGCGGCACGTACGGCGCCCGCCACCTGGTCGACAAGCACCCCGGGCTCTTCGAGGGCGTCACGGAGGCCATCGGAGAGGTCGGCGGCTTCTCCTTCACGGTCAACGAGAACCTGCGCCTGTACCTGGTGGAGACCGCCCAGAAGGGCATGCACTGGATGCGGCTGACCGTCGAGGGCACGGCCGGCCACGGTTCGATGACCAACACCGACAACGCCATCACGGAGCTGTGCGAGGCCGTGGGCCGGCTCGGCCGCCACACGTGGCCGGTCAGGGTCACCAAGACCGTGCGGTCCTTCCTCGACGAGCTCTCGGACGCGCTCGGCACCCCGCTGGACCCCGAGGACATGGAGGCCACGCTCGCCAAGCTGGGCGGCATCGCCAAGATGATCGGCGCCACGCTCCGCAACTCGGCGGCCCCGACCATGCTCGGCGCCGGCTACAAGGTCAACGTCATCCCGGGGCAGGCCACCGCCCATGTGGACGGGCGCTTCCTGCCCGGGTACGAGGAGGAGTTCCTCGCCGACCTCGACCGGCTCCTGGGCCCGCGCGTGCGGCGCGAGGACGTGCACGCCGACAAGGCGCTGGAGACCAGCTTCGACGGGGACCTGGTGGACGCCATGCAGACCGCGCTGCGGGCGGAGGACCCGATCGCCCGGGCCGTGCCGTACATGCTCTCCGGCGGCACCGACGCCAAGTCCTTCGACGACCTCGGCATCCGCTGCTTCGGCTTCGCGCCGCTGAAGCTGCCGCCGGAGCTGGACTTCGCCGGGATGTTCCACGGCGTGGACGAGCGGGTGCCGGTGGAGGGGCTGAAGTTCGGCGTGCGGGTGCTGGACCGTTTCATCGACGCCAGCTGAGACCCGTGGGGGCTCCAACCGGGCGATTAGTCGGCTGAAACGACACTCCAATAATCGACCGCCTGTGCACATGCGACCGAAAAGGGTGAACACGGTCATCATGACGTAGCCCCATTACTTCCCCCTCGTTACAGGTGGTGCGGTCCGCGGCTGGGATCGCATTGCCAACAAGGAGGAATAATGATCAAGAAGGTCGTCGCCATCGCGGCCGCCACCGGGGGCCTGGTTCTGGCGGGCGCCGGCATGGCCGTCGCCGACGCTGGTGCGCACGGTGCCGCTGTGGGCTCCCCGGGCGTCATCTCGGGCAATGTGGTTCAGGTTCCCATCCACATCCCGGTGAACGTCTGCGGCAACACCGTCAACATCGTGGGCCTGCTGAACCCGGCCTTCGGCAACGTCTGCATCAACAAGTGATGCCTGGGCCTCGGCCCGCAAGGGTGTGAGGCCCGGCCGGCCCCGGAGCGCGCGCGACGCGCTCCGGGGCCGGTGGACATGACGCCTCCGCGCGGTGTGCCCGGGGGTATTTCCGGAGCCCAGAAGGCAGGGAACTAGCTATGCGACAGGTCACGCGAAAGGGCCTGACCATCATGGCGGCCGCGGGCGGGGTACTCGCTCTCGGCGGCGGGTACGCACAGGCGCACAACGGCGCCGGCGCCCACGGGGCCGCGACGAACTCCCCGGGCGTCGCGTCCGGGAATTCGGTCCAGGCACCGGTGAGCGTGCCGGTGAACGCGTGCGGCAACTCCGTGAACGTCGTGGGGGCGCTCAACCCCGCGTTCGGGAACAGGTGCGCCAACAAGTCGAGCGGGGCCAAGGCGAGCGGCGCGACCGCCAACTCGCCCGGTGTCGCGTCCGGCAACAACGTCCAGGCGCCGGTGAGCGTGCCGGTCAACGCCTGCGGCAACAGCGTGGACGTCGCCGGCGCGCTGAACCCGACGTTCGGCAACGGCTGCGCCAACGGCCACGACAAGCCCGGTCACCCCGGCAACCCCGGCCCGGGCAACCCCGGGAACCCCGGACCCGGCAACCCGGGTAACCCGGGCCCCGGTGAGCCCGGCCAGCCCGGCCCGGGCAACCCCGGCCCCGGTGAGCCCGGCAACCCCGGCAACCCCGGCCCCGGTGAGCCGGGCAAGCCCGGCCCGGACGAGCCCGGCAAGCCCGGGAAGCCCGGTCAGCCGGCCAACCCGGACGAGCCGACCACTCCGGAGGAGCCCGGTTCCCCGGTCGAGCCGAACGAGCCCGGCGCCCAGACCGTCACCCCGCCGAAGGCGGAGGACGAGCTGGCGCAGACCGGTGCCGGCACCCTCGGGATGCTCATCCCGGCGGGTGCGGGCCTCCTGCTCGGCGGGACGGTCCTCTACCGCCGCGCCCGGCAGTCCTCGTAGTCACCGGCGGTCGCCGTCGGTAGTCGGCCACCGACGCACGCCCCACGACGGAGCGGGCCCCGCATCGCGGGGCCCGCTCCGTCCTGTGCGCTCCTGCGCGTCACCTCACCAGGTGGCGCGTACCTGACGGATGATGCGCCGGCGCAGCCGCACGCGACGGCTGCCGTCCCGGTGCAGACTCAGTCGGTCCAACTCCCAGTGTCCGTACTCGGCATGGTCGGTCAGCAGACGGGTCGCCTCCTTGCGGGACACCCCGCGAGGTACGTACACGTCGACAAATTCGTATTCCGGCATCGCATCTATTGTGCAAGCACCGGCTTCGTACGGATAGCGTCTGGGGTATGTCTGATGCTGCGCAGCCCACCGCTGCCGAGGTACGCGCCGCCGCCGAGGCGGTCAAAGCCGCACTGGACCGCCACCTGGAGGCGGTCGAGAACCGCACCGGTGACGACGACCCGGCCGTCTACGCCGCGTTCAACGAGCTCGCCGCGGCGGCCGAGGCGTACGACGAACGTCTCTACGACCGCTACGACGAGGTCACGCCCTTCGAGATCCCGGGCGTGGAGGACTCGCTGCCCCCCTACGAGGGCCCGGAGGACCCGAGCGCGCTCACCGTGCTGATCCGCCGCGACTACGCCGTGGCCGAGCCGCAGAGGCTGCTGGCCCAGGCGCAGCGCATCGCCGACCTGGACCGGGGGGACCGCGAGGAGGACGGCGCGGACGCGGCCGCGGTGGTGGGGGCGAGCGTGCACGCGGCCCTCGGCGTGCTCTTCGGCGAGTTCGAGCCGGACGAGATCGCCTCGCGCCACAAGGAGTTCGGCCTGGAGGAAGGCGACTCGACCCTCTGGGTCGCCGCCGCGGACGAGCTCCCCGAACCGGGCGAATGGCTCAGCACGCCCTTCGACCAGGCGGACCCGGAACGGGTGATCTGCCGCTTCGACGTGAGCGCGGTGTTCGACGAGGACGAGCTCCACGGCGACCCGGACGAGGCCCCGCCCGGCAGCTCCTGAACCCGTGGGCGCCCCGCCTGGGCGGGGCGCCCACGCGTCACTCCTCACTCCTCCGGTGCCGCCAGCAGCGACTCCAGCAGCCCGCGCAGGCGGGTCGTGCGGGGCGCGGGCAGGATCTCCGCGACCGCGCGCGGAAGCGCCTGGTCCACGCCGTGCACCACCGACAGATGCCGCTCGGCGCGGCCGAACGCCGTGTACACCCACGCCCGGTTCAGGCCCTGCGCCGCATCGCCCGGCAGCACCACCACCGCCGCGGGCCAGCGCGCGCCCACCGCCTGGTGCGCGGTCAGCGCCCAGCCGTGGCGGACCGCCGACTCCACCCGCTCCTTGGGTACGACGACCCGCTCGCCCGCGCAGTCGAGGTGCAGCCCCTGCGCGTCGGCCGACACCACCGTGCCCGGCACCGTACGGCCCGGCGCGGGGGCGTACGCCACGCGGTCGCCCGGGTCGAAGCCGCCGAAGCGGCCCGGCCCCGGGTTGAGCCGCTGCTTCAGCGCCGCGTTCAGCGCCCGGGTGCCCGCCGAGCCGCCGTGGCCGACGGTGATCACCTGGGTCTGGTCGGCGGGGATCCCGAACGCCCGCGGCACCGAGTCCGCGACCAGTTGCACCGTACGGTGCACGGCCTCGCCCGCGTCCCGCACCGGGACGATCACGACCTCCTTGTCCGGGGCCTCCACCTGGTTCAGCTCGCCGACCCCGATGCCGGAGACCAGCTCACCCAGGGGCCCCGGGTCCGGCCTGCGGGAGGCGACCTGCGGGCACACCCGCGCGGCCAGGAGGTCCGCGAACACCCGCCCCGCGCCGGCCGACCACAGCACCCCCGGGTCGCCGCTCAGCACCAGTCGGCAGCCGTCCGGCAGGGACTCCACCAGCATCGCGGCGGTCTCCACGTCCAGCTGCGGGGCGTCCAGCACCACCAGCAGGTCCAGGTCCGCCGTGTCCACGGCTCCCGAGAGCAGACCGGAGACCGTCACCGTGTCCACCGCGCCGTCCGCGCCCCCGCCCTCGTCCGCGTCGAGCCTGCGGCGGCCGTTCTCCGTGTACGTCGCCACGGTGGCCCGCAGGCCCAGCCCGCGCGCCGCCCGGGCCAGGGCCAGCGGTTCCGCCCGGGCCGCCTCGCCGCCCGTGTGGGCGACCAGCCCGTGCTCGGCGACCGCGCGGGCCAGTTCGGCCGGCTCGGCGCCCTCCCAGCGGGGATCGGGCCCCGACTTGGCCAACCGGGCCAGGCCGTCGGCGAGGCTCTCCTCGGCGAGCGCGTACCGGTCCAGCCCCAGCAGCACGGGCACCGGCTCCGCGGGCTCGCCGGACGCCTCGGCGGGCTCCTCCTCCGGGCCTTCCTCCAGGTCGTCCTGCGGCTCCTCCTCCTCGTGGAAGACCAGCACCGCGCCCTCGGTGATGGCGTGCCGTACGGCGTCGTCGGGCTCCGGCACCGAGTGCCCGGCCAGCGCCGCGCGCACCTCGGTCGCCTCCAGCGCCGTGTGCCCCTGGAGCGCCGCCCGTTCCAGCAGCCAGCCGATGAGCGCGGCGGACCGGCGCTCGTCACCCGGTCCGCACTCTTCGCCGAGCAGCGCCCGCGCGAAGCCGTCGGCCTGCTCCGGCCGTACGCCCGGGACCGCCAGCAGCTGCCACGGGTCCTCGCGCAGCACCCGCGCCGCCGACTCGCCGAGCACCGTCGCCACGCGCACGGCGAGGGCCTCCGGAGCGCCGCCCTCGGCCAGCACCGCACGCACGGCCGCCACGGTGTCCGCATCCGCCGTACGCGGCGCGCGGGGGGCCTCGACGGCCCGGGGCCGCTCGGGCGCCGACGGCTCGGGAGCGGGGCGCCGGGGCGCGGACGCGGGGGAGTCGAGGAAGGAGGCGGCCGGCTTCTCACCGCTCTCCACGGCGCGGACCGCCGCGAGCAGGTCCGCCGCCCGCCCGCTGAGCTTGGTGCCCGCCTCGATGGGCCCGGCCTGCTCGGCCTTACGCCGCTCGATGCGCGCCCGCAGCTCCCGCTGGGCGGCCAGCTCGGCTTCCGCCTCGGAGAGCCCCTCGGCGGTCTGCTCCGTGCCCTCCGCGCCCTCCGCGCCCTGCGTGCCTTGCGCCGAGTCCTCCGTACGGGGCTCCGTGCCGTCCTCCGCGGCGGCCTCGGCCTCCGCCTCGACCGCCGCGCCCGGTTCGGGCTCCGCGGCGGGGGCCTGGTCGTCGGAGGAGGGGCCGGGGGCGGTCCCCCGGGGAAGCGCGGTCACAGCGTGCTCCAGTCCTGGTCGGGATAGCGGTGCACCGGGGCGGACACATCGTCCAGCGCCCGGCGGATCTCGTCAGGAAGACTAAGGCTCTCCACTGACAGTGCCTCGCCGAGCTGCCGCGCGGTGCGCGCGCCGACGATCGGCGCCACCACGCCCGGCCGGTCCCGCACCCACGCCAGCGCCACGTGCAGCGGGGTGGTCGCCAGCCCGTCCGCCGCCGTCGTCACGGCGTCCACGATCCGGCTCGACGCCTCTTCCAGGTACGGCTCCACGAACGGCGCCAGCCGCTCCGACGCGCCGCGCGAGTCGGCCGGGGTGGCGTGCCGGTACTTGCCCGTCAGCACCCCTCGTCCCAGCGGTGACGACGGCAGCAGGCCCACGCCCAGGTCCCGCGCGGCCGGCAGCACCTCGCGCTCCACGCCCCGCTGCAGCAGCGAGTACTCCATCTGCGTACTGGCCAGCCGGGCGCGTATCCCGCTGTGCGCGAGCTGCCAGGTGGCCGCCTTCGCCAGCTGCCAGCCGCAGAAGTTCGACACGCCCACGTACCGCGCCCGCCCGCTGCTCACCGCGATGTCGAGGGCCTGGAGCGTCTCCTCCAGCGGCGTCTCGGGGTCGTAGGCGTGGATCTGCCACAGGTCCACGTAGTCGGTGCCCAGCCGGGCCAGCGAGGCGTCGAGCGCCGCGAGCAGATGGCCGCGCGAGCCGTCGAACCGCCGGTCCGGGTCCGGCACGCTGCCCGCCTTCGTCGCGATGACCAGTTCCCGCCGCGGTACGAGCCGCTCCACGAGCTGCCCGAGCAGGTACTCGGCCTCGCCGCCGCCGTACACGTCCGCCGTGTCGATCAGCGTCCCGCCCGCCTCCCAGAACAGCTTCAGCTGGTCCGCGGCGTCGTGCTCGTCGGTGTCCCGGCCCCACGTGAGGGTGCCGAGGCCGATCCGTGACACGCGCAGGCCCGTACGGCCGAGATGCCTCTGCTCCATGGTCGCGAGATTACTGGCCAAGGGCCCACGCGCAGAGACCCTGTGGACAACCTCCCCGGGCCCCGTCCCCTGCCGCGTCGGGGGCGTGCGCGCTAGAGTCCGGCACCAGGACATTACTGATGAGTAGATGAGTGGAGGGGCCGGTATGCGGCTTGGCATCAACCTCGGCTACTGGGGCGCCGGCATGGACGGCGACAACCTCGCCGTCGCCCAGGAGGCCGACCGCCTCGGCTACGACGTGTGCTGGGCCGCCGAGGCCTACGGATCCGACGCCCCGACCGTCCTCGCCTGGGTCGCCGCCCAGACCGAGAACATCGACGTCGGCTCGGCGATCATGCAGATCCCGGCCCGCCAGCCCGCCATGACGGCGATGACGGCCGCCACCCTGGACACGCTCTCCGGCGGCCGGTTCCGCCTCGGCCTCGGCGTCTCCGGACCGCAGGTCTCCGAGGGCTGGTACGGCGTGAAGTTCGACAAGCCGCTCTCCCGCACGCGCGAGTACGTCGAGATCGTCCGCAAGGCGATGGCGCGCGAGCGCCTGACGCACGAGGGCGAGCACTGGACCCTCCCGCTCCCGGGCGGTCCCGGCAAGCCGATCAAGCTCACCGTCCACCCGCAGCGCGCGCACATCCCGCTCTACATCGCGGCCATCGGCCCGAAGAACCTGGAGCAGACGGGCGAGATCGCCGACGGCGCGCTGCTGATCTTCCCCTCCGCCGAGCACCTGGAGGAGACGGCCCTGCGGCACCTGCGCGCGGGCCGCGAGAAGGCCGGCCTGACCATGGAGGGCTTCGACGTCGCCCCGACCGTCCCGCTCGCCCTCGGCGACGACGTCCCCGCGCTCGCCGACACCTTCCGCCCGTACACCGCCCTGTACGTCGGCGGCATGGGCAGCCGCAAGCAGAACTTCTACAACCAGCTCGCCCAGCGCATGGGCTACGAGAAGGAGGCCGCCGAGATCCAGGAGAAGTACCTCTCCGGCGACAAGGCGGGCGCGGCGGCGGCCGTACCGCACCGGCTGATCGACCAGACCACGCTGCTGGGCTCCGTGGAGCGGATCGCCGACGGGATGGCGGCGTACGCGGCGGCCGGGGTCACCACGCTCACGCTCGCCCCGGCCGGCTTCACGCTGGAGGAGCGGATCGCGGCCCTGCGAGCCGGTACGGAGGCCCTGGAGCGCGCCGGGCTCGCGGACTAGGCCTGTCTTCCGGATCAGGCCGGATTAGGGAGCGGGGTCTGGTGCATGGGGTCTCCCCAGGCCCCTTGGGGCCGAGGGGACGGATCGCAAGGCGGAGGAGAGAGCCACTGCGGAGCAGTGGCGACCGACGACAACGCGGCGAGGTGCGGCACCAGGGGCACGCGAGCCCGGCAAGATCCGGAAGACAGGCCCTAGGGCAGGGGCACCGACTGACGGACAAGCCTGCGGCCGTGGTGGGGGCTCGGGGGTCATCCCCGCCACGGCCGTCACGCTGCACAACGCGCCACCGGTCGCGTCGGTTACTGCCTGGACGCCTCGGGAAGCGTCCGGTTCCTCCCCATGCTGCTCCTTTCGGCGGAGTTGCCCCGTGGGTCTGTTGCCACGCCCCCCTCGCCGCACTTGACTCGTCCTTTGCGGAAGTGCGGACAAATGAGGGCCGCCCGCCTGCATGGAGGTGCAGTGATGCTTTCGGCGCGAAGCCTGTTCCAGGAGATCCTGGACAACGACGACTCCTACCAGTTGTTCTGTTCCATCGCGGCCAGCGGCGAAGCCCAGGGCGGCTGGGAGAACGCCCGGATCGCCGCCCTCGTCCCCGAGAGCATGCGCGAGCTCGCCCCCAAGATCACCCGGCACGGCGCCGACGAGGACAAGCACGGCCGGATCTTCAACGCCCTGCTCAAGAAGCGCGGCCTGGACCCGGCCCCCGTCCCGCCGGAGACCGACTACACCATGCTGCTGGAGCGGCGCGGCATCGGCCTGGCCCACGACAAGCTCCGCCGCGACGAGCCGCTGACGGAGCACGACATCGTCGTCTACCTGTCCCACAGCCGGGTCACCGAGCAGCGCGCCGCCGACCAGATGGACATGCTGGTCAAGCACTTCGCCGACCACCCCGAGGTGGGCAAGGCCATCCGCATGATCTGCCACGACGAGGACAACCACCTCGCCTACTGCCACGAGGAGCTGCTGCGCCTCGCGCGCGAGGGACACGGCCGCACCATCCAGCGCACCCTGCGCGAGTCCGCCCTCGCCGAGATCGAGGTCTACCGCGACGTCAGCCTCGCCGTCATGGACCACATGGGCCGCCTCCTGAAGTGGCCCCGCCCCAAGCGGACCGCCCTCGCCCTCGGGATCCGGGCGATGTACGCGTACGAACGGGCCGGCGGCTGGCGACGCATGGTCAGCCTCACCATGCCCCAGCGGCGCGACGCGCTCGGCGGCCCGGCCGAGCCGGCCCCGGCCTTCTGACGCGCTTTTCCCGGAGCCGGCCCGGTCCCGCGCGCGACGGTCGCGGCGGGGCCGGGCCGGCGGGGGTTCAGAGCCAGCCGCGGCGCTTGAAGAGCCGGTACAGGCCCACGCACGCGACGGCCATCAGGACGATGACCATCGGGTAGCCGAACACCCACGTCAGCTCCGGCATGTGCTCGAAGTTCATGCCGTAGACGCCCGCGACCATGGTGGGCACCGCCGCCATCGCCGCCCACGCCGAGATCTTGCGCATGTCGTCGTTCTGCCGCACCCCCATCTGTGCGAGGTGTGCCGAGAGAATGTCCGAAAGCAGTCGGTCCAGCCCTTCCACCTGCTCGGTGGCCCGGGTCAGGTGGTCGCTGACGTCCCGGAAGAACGGCTGGGCGTCCTCGTTCACGAACGGCACACCCGCGCCCGCGAGGCGGGTCATCGGGGCGGCCAGCGGGCCGGTGGCCCGCCGGAACTCCAGGACCTGCCGCTTGAACATGTAGATCCGCGACGCCGTGTTCTTGGAGTCGCCGCCCGCGGGCTGGAAGACCTCCGTCTCCATCTCCTCCAGGTCCACCTGGAGCTCGCCCGCCACCTCTATGTAGTGGTCCACGACGGCGTCGCTGATCGCGTAGAGCACCGAGGTCGGCCCGTGCCGGAGCAGCTCCGGCTCCGCCTCCAGCCGCTTGCGCACGGCCCCCAGCGGTGCGCCCTCGCCGTGCCGGACGGTCACCACGAAGGAGTCGCCCATGAACACCATCAGCTCGCCGGTGGTGACGGTGTCGCCCTGCGGCTCGTACACCACCGGCTTGAGGACCATGAACAGCGAGTCGTCGTACACCTCCAGCTTCGGCCGCTGATGCGCCTTGAGGGCGTCCTCCACGGCGAGCGGATGGAGCCCGAACTCATCCGCGACGTGATCGAACTCACTCTCCGTCGGCTCGTGCAGGCCGATCCACAGGAACGCGTCACCGCCCCATGCCCGTGCCTGGTCCAGGGCGTCGGAGAAGTCTGAGGGGCCCTCGCTGCGGTGCCCGTCCCGGTAGATGGCGCAGTCCACGATCACGGCGCGTATTCTTCCCCGGTCACCGGCCCCTTGCACCCACGATGTCGGTGCGGCCACCTAGGCTGGCGTGCATGGCCACGCTGATCCTCGTAAGGCACGGACGTTCGACCGCCAACACGGCCGGTGTGCTCGCGGGCTGGACGCCCGGCGTCGCGCTCGACGAGCGCGGTGCCGCGCAGGCCGCCGCGCTGCCCGCGCGGCTGGCCGGCGTGCCGATCGCCGCCGTCGTCACCAGCCCGCTCCAGCGCTGCCGGGAGACGCTGCAGCCGCTGCTGGACGCCCGGCCCCGGCTGCCGGTCCACACCGACGAGCGGATCGGCGAGTGCCGGTACGGCGACTGGTCGGGGCGCAAGCTCGCCGAGCTCAACGACGAACCGCTCATGGAGGTCGTCCAGCACCACCCGTCCGCCGCGGCCTTCCCCGGCGGCGAGTCGGTCCGCGCCATGCAGGCGCGCGCCGTCGACGCCGTACGGGAGTGGAACGCCCGGGTGGAGGCGGAGCACGGCGAGGACGCCGTGTACCTGATGTGCTCGCACGGCGACATCATCAAGTCCCTCGTGGCCGACGCCCTCGGGATGCATCTCGATCTTTTCCAGCGGATCCATGTGGATCCTTGTTCCGTGACCGTGATCCGTTACACCCGCCTGCGGCCATTTCTCGTACGGCTCGGCGACACCGGCGACTTCGCGGCGCTGATACCGCGCGAGCAGACCACCGGAGGGTCCGCGGAGGTGGGAGGCGGCGCGGGCGCACCGTGATCGCCCGGCACAGTAGGGTGGACGGGCCGAAGTGCCGTCGGACCGCACGCCGTCGCACCGCACAACTCAAGGACGCAAGGGAGAGGGAACGTGTCCCGTCAGGTGTTCCTCTATGACCCACCGGAGCGCTTCGTGGCCGGCACGGTCGGGCTGCCGGGGCGCCGTACGTTCTTCCTGCAGGCGTCCGCCGGAGGCCGCGTCACCAGCGTCGCGCTGGAGAAGACGCAGGTCGCCGCGCTCGCCGAGCGGATCGACGAACTGCTCGACGAGGTGGTACGCCGGACCGGCGGCAACGCCCCGGTCCCGGCCGTGGCTCCCCCCGACACCGCCGACACCGCCCCCCTGGACGCCCCCATCGAGGAGGAGTTCCGGGTCGGCACGATGGCGCTCGCGTGGGACGGCGAGAACCAGCGCATGATCGTCGAGGCGCAGGCGCTCGTCGAGCTCGACGCGGACTCCGAGGAGGACCTCGCCGAGGCCGAGGAGCGGCTGCTCCAGGACGAGGAGAACGGCCCGCCGATGCTGCGCGTCCGGCTCACCGGGGCCCAGGCGCGGGCCTTCGCCAAGCGCGCCCTCGACGTCGTCAACGCCGGCCGGCCGCCGTGCCCGCTGTGCAGCCTGCCGCTCGATCCGGAAGGACACGTATGCCCGCGTCAGAACGGATACCGCCGAGGGGCCTGACCGGCCTCACGGCGGTGGAGCGGCTCGACCTGCTCGCCGAGGGGGAGCTGACCGTCCGCGGCCAGGTCCGCGAGGCGTCCAACGCGGTGCTGCTCTGTTCCGTCGCGTACGAAGGCCAGGAAGCCGACTGCGTCTACAAGCCCGTCGCGGGGGAGCGCCCCCTGTGGGACTTCCCGGACGGGACCCTGGCGCAGCGCGAGGTCGCGGCGTACGAGGTCTCCGAGGCGACCGGCTGGGGCCTGGTCCCGCCGACGGTCCTGCGCGACGGGCCGTACGGCCAGGGCATGGTCCAGCTGTGGATCGACGGCGACCCGTCGGCCACCCCGCTCCTCGCCCTCGTCGACGACGACGAGCCGGGGGAGGGCTGGAAGGCGGTGGGTCTCGCGGAGGTCGGCGAGGGCCGCACGGCGCTGCTCGTCCACGCCGACGACGTACGGCTGCGACGGCTCGCCGTCCTCGACGCGGTGATCAACAACGGCGACCGCAAGGGCGGCCACCTGCTGCCGGCACCGGACGGCCGGCTGTACGCCATCGACCACGGCGTGACCTTCCATGTGGACGACAAGCTGCGCACGCTGCTGTGGGGCTGGGCGGGCGAGCCGCTCCCCCAGGAGGCGCTGGAGGTCCTGGCCCGCCTGGACGCCGCCCTGGCCCCCGGAGCGGCCCTCGCCGGCCGCCTGGCCGAGCTGCTCACGCCCGCCGAGGTGACGGCGGCCCGGGCCCGGGTGGCACAGCTGCGCACCTCCGCCCGCCATCCCGAGCCGTCGGGGCGGTGGCCCGCGATCCCCTGGCCCCCGGTCTGACGCACCGACGCGGCCGACGTACCCCGGCCGCGTCACCTGCACAGATGGCGCCACGGCGCAAGAGTGCCTATCGCGTCATGATCGTGCATCCGGTTCGTATCCGGAACACCCGTCCGGTTACGCTCGTGGCATGCATGCCTGGCCCGCTTCTGAGGTCCCCGCCCTGCCCGGCAAGGGCCGCGACCTCCGGATCCACGACACCGCGACCGGCGGGCGAGTGACCCTCGCCCCCGGCCCCGTCGCCCGTATCTACGTCTGCGGCATCACGCCGTACGACGCGACCCACATGGGTCACGCGGCGACCTACAACGCGTTCGACCTCGTTCAGCGCGTGTGGCTCGACACCAAGCGGCAGGTCCACTACGTCCAGAACGTCACCGACGTCGACGACCCGCTCCTGGAGCGGGCCCAGCGGGACGGCATCGACTGGGTCGGGCTCGCCGAGCGCGAGACCGCGCTGTTCCGCGAGGACATGACCGCCCTGCGGTTGCTGCCGCCGCAGCACTACATCGGTGCCGTCGAGGCGATACCCGGCATCGTGCCGCTCATCGAGCGGCTCCGCGACGCCGGCGCCGCGTACGAACTCGAAGGGGACGTCTACTTCTCCGTCGAGGCGGACCCGCACTTCGGCGAGGTGTCCCACTACGACCACGACGTCATGCGCGCCCTGTCCGCCGAACGCGGCGGCGACCCGGACCGCCCGGGGAAGAAGAACCCCCTCGACCCGATGCTGTGGATGGCCGCCCGCGAGGGCGAGCCCCGCTGGGACGGCGCCAGCCTCGGGCCCGGACGGCCCGGCTGGCACATCGAGTGCGTCGCCATCGCCCTGGACCACCTGGGGATGGGCTTCGACGTCCAGGGCGGCGGCTCCGACCTGATCTTCCCGCACCACGAGATGGGCGCCTCGCACGCGCAGGCCCTGACCGGCGAGCACCCGTACGCCAAGGCGTACGTGCACGCCGGGATGGTCGCCCTCCACGGCGAGAAGATGTCCAAGTCCAAGGGGAACCTGGTCTTCGTCTCCAAGCTCCGCCGCGACGGCGTCGACCCGGCCGCCATCCGGCTCACGCTCCTCGCCCACCACTACCGCGCCGACTGGGAGTGGACCGACCAGGTCCTCCAGGACGCCGTCGAGCGGCTCGGCCGCTGGCGCGCCGCCGTCTCCCGCCCCGACGGCCCGTCCGCCGACGCCCTGCTCGAGGAGGTCCGCGAGGCACTCGCCGACGACCTGGACACCCCGCGCGCACTGGCGGCCGTGGACCGCTGGGCCGCGCTCCAGGAGTCCGAGGGCGGCACGGACGAGACCGCGCCCGGCCTCGTCTCCCGTACCGTCGACGCGCTGATGGGCGTCGCGCTGTAGTGACGCCGTCCGCCCGACGTACCGTCAGGCGGCGGGCGACGGGCGACGGCTGAGCGGCCGTGACCATGACGGAGGGGCGGCACCGAATCCTCGGTGCCGCCCCTCCGGCGTGCTCTCACTCCTCGGCGGAGCCGTCTTCCTCGGCGGCGTCCGGCCCGGCCTCCGGTCCGGCGTCCGGTCCGGCCTCCGGTCCGGCCTCCGGCCGGGCGTCCGGCCCGGCGTTCGGCCCGGATACCGGCCCGGTGTCAGGCCCGCCGCCGGGCTCGGTGTCGGGCCCGGAACCGGCCTCCCGCTTCGGCGGCTTCGGCGGCCGCGTACGGCCGCTGGAGGTGTCGCGCAGGTACGAGCTGTCGCCCATGTCGGTCGCGTGCCCGGGAGCGGCTCCCTGGCCCCCGGCCCCTGGACCGGTTGCGGGGCCGCCGTCGCGGCGCCGCAGGTACCGCTCGAACTCCCGGGCGATGGCCTCACCCGACGCCTCCGGGAGCTCCGCGGTGTCCCGCGCCTCCTCCAGCGTCTGCACGTACTCCGCCACCTCGCTGTCCTCCGAGGCGAGCTGGTCCACGCCGACCTGCCAGGCCCGCGCGTCCTCGGCCAGCTCACCCAGCGGGATGCGCAGGTCGATCAGGTCCTCCAGCCGGTTCAGCAGCGCCAGCGTCGCCTTCGGGTTCGGCGGCTGCGACACGTAGTGCGGCACCGCCGCCCACAGGCTCACCGCCGGCACGCCCGCGTGCGTACAGGCCTCCTGGAGGATGCCGACGATGCCCGTCGGCCCTTCGTACCGGGTCTCCTCCAGGTCCATCGTGCGCGCCAGGTCCGGGTCGGACGTGACGCCCGTGACCGGCACCGGCCGGGTGTGCGGGGTGTCCCCGAGCAGCGCGCCCAGGATCACCACCATCTCCACGCCCAGTTCGTGGGCGAAGCCCAGCAACTCGTTGCAGAACGAGCGCCAGCGCATCGACGGTTCGATACCGCGGACCAGCACCAGGTCACGCGGCTTGTCGCCGCCCACCCGGACCACCGACAGTCTCGTGGTGGGCCAGGTGATCTTCCGTACCCCGCCGTCCAGGTACACCGTGGGGCGGTTGACCTGGAAGTCGTAGTAGTCCTCGGCGTCGAGCGCCGCGAACACCTCGCCCTTCCACTCCCGCTCCAGGTGCGCGACCGCGGTGGAGGCGGCGTCGCCGGCGTCGTTCCAGCCCTCGAACGCGGCCACCATGACCGGGTCGATCAGCTCGGGAACCCCCTCGAGCTCGATCACCCAGGCCTCCTTCCGAAGTTCCGTGCGTACGAACCAACCTTACGGCTTCCAGGGGGCCCGGCCGCAGCCCCTGTACACGTCCGAGTGCACTGTTCGAGCCGGGGCGCGCGCCCCCGGGACGCGGGCGAGGGCGGCCCCCGGAGGAGCCGCCCTCGTCGTCACCAGACCCCGCGGGATCAGGCCTTCTTGCCGAGCATGTCCTCCACCTTGGCGCGGATCTCGTCCGTCGCCAGGCCACGGATCGTCAGCGTCGTACGGCGGCGCAGCACGTCGTCCGCGGTCTCGGCCCACTCGTGGTCGCGGGCGTAGGCGACCTGCGCCCAGATCTCCGGCGCGTCCGGGTGGATGCGCTCGCCCAGCTCCGGGTCGTCGTACGCCATGCGCGCGATGTCGAAGGAGAGCGAGCCGTAGTGCGTGGCCAGGTGGCGGGCGGTGTCGGCGGCCATGCGCGGGCCCGGCGTACCGCCGTCGACCAGCAGCCGGTGGGCCACGGCGTTGGGGTTGGCTATGCCGGGCAGCGGCAGCTTCTTCGGCAGGGCCGAGATCGGCTCCATGTCGTCGCCGAGGGGGCCGCCGGGCAGGGACGCCAGCTTGTTCATCACCGTGCGGCCGATGTGGCGGAAGGTCGTCCACTTGCCGCCGGCCACCGACAGCATGCCGCCGCGGCCCTCGGTCACGACCGTCTCGCGCTTGGCCTTGGAGGTGTCGCCCGGGCCGCCGGGCAGCACCCGCAGGCCGGCGAAGGAGTACGTGATCAGGTCCCGGGAGAGCTGCTGGTCGCGGATGGAGAACGCGGCCTCGTCCAGGATCTGGGTGACGTCCTTGTCGTTGACCGCGACCTCGCCCGGGTCGCCCTCGTACTCCTCGTCGGTCGTACCGAGCAGCAGCATGTCCTCCCAGGGGAGGGCGAAGGTGATGCGGTACTTGTCGATGGGGGTCGCGAGCGCGGCGCGCCAGGGGGAGGTGCGCTTCAGGACCAGGTGCGCGCCCTTGGAGAGGCGGATGGAGGGGGCCGCGTTGGGGTCCTCCATGCGGCGCAGGTGGTCGACCCAGGGGCCGGTGGCGTTGAGCACGAGGCGCGCGTCGACGCCGAACTCGTCGCCGCTGAGGCGGTCCTTGAGGTCCGCGCCGGTGACCCGGCCGCGGGTGAAGCGCAGGCCGGTGACCTCGGCGTGGTTGAGGACGGTGGCGCCCGCGTCGACGGCGGCGCGGACCGTCATCAGCGCCATGCGCGCGTCGTTCATCTGGTCGTCGCCGTACACGGCCACGGCCTTGAGGTTGTCGGTGCGCAGCTCCGGCACGTCCTGCGCGGCCTTGGCGGGGCTGAGCAGGTGGCCGACGCCGTCGCCGAAGGCGGAGAGCGCCGAGTAGGCGAAGACGCCCGCGCCGAGCTTGGCGGCGCCGTGCGGGCCGCCCTTGTAGACCGGCAGGTAGAAGGTGAGCGGGTTCGCCAGGTGCGGGGCCACCTGGCGGGAGACCGCACGGCGCTCGAAGTGGTTCTCCGCGACCAGCTTCACCGCGCCGGTCTGCAGGTAGCGCAGACCGCCGTGGAGCAGCTTGGAGGAGGCGGAGGAGGTGGCGCCGGCGAAGTCGCCGGCGTCCACCAGGGCCACCCGCAGCCCGGACTGGGCGGCGTGCCAGGCGGTGGAGATGCCCAGGATGCCGCCGCCGATCACCAGGAGGTCGTACGTCGCCTTGGAGAGCTGCTCCCGCGTCTCCGCACGGCTCGGCAGGGAACCGGCAGCCGGGTGCGTCCCGAGGGCCGGGACGCTCTGCAGGGTGGTCATGTCGATTTACTCCTCGTCAGTTCTCTTCTTCGAGCCAGCCCATGGAGCGTTCAACGGCCTTGAGCCAGTTCTTGTACTCGCGGTCGCGGGTGTCCGCGTCCATGCGGGGGGTCCATTCGGCGGCGCGGCGCCAGTTGGCGCGGAGCGCGTCGGTGTCGGGCCAGAAGCCGACGGCCAGACCGGCGGCGTAGGCGGCGCCGAGGCAGGTGGTCTCGGCGACCATCGGGCGCACCACGGGCGCGTCCACGAAGTCCGAGAGGGTCTGCATCAGCAGGTTGTTGGAGGTCATGCCGCCGTCGACCTTCAGGGCGGCGAGCTCGACGCCGGAGTCCTTGGTCATGGCGTCGGTGATCTCGCGGGTCTGCCAGGCGGTGGCCTCCAGCACGGCGCGGGCGATGTGCGCCTTGGTGACGTACCGGGTGAGGCCGGCGATCACACCGCGGGCGTCGGAGCGCCAGTACGGGGCGAAGAGGCCGGAGAAGGCCGGTACGAAGTACGCGCCGCCGTTGTCCTCGACGGAGGATGCCAGGGTCTCGATCTCGGCGGCGGTGCTGATCAGGCCCATCTGGTCGCGCATCCACTGCACCAGGGAGCCGGTGACGGCGATGGAGCCTTCCAGCGCGTACACCGGGGCCTGGTCGCCGATCTTGTAGCCGACGGTGGTGATGAGGCCCGAGTAGGAGTTGATGATCTTCTCGCCGGTGTTCAGCAGCAGGAAGGTGCCCGTGCCGTACGTCGACTTCGCCTCGCCCTCGGAGAAGCAGGTCTGGCCGAAGAGGGCCGCCTGCTGGTCGCCGAGCGCGGAGGCGACCGGGACGCCGTCGAGGACGCCGCCCTTGACCTGGCCGTAGACCTCGGCGGAGGAGCGGATCTCCGGCAGCACGGCCGCCGGGACGCCCATGGACTCGAGGATCTTCTGGTCCCAGTCCATGGTGTGCAGGTTCATCAGCATGGTGCGGGAGGCGTTGGTGACGTCGGTGACGTGGTGACCGCCCTCGACACCGCCCGTGAGGTTCCAGATGACCCAGGAGTCCATCGTGCCGAAGAGGATCTCGCCACGCTCGGCGCGCTCGCGCAGGCCCTCGACGTTGTCGAGCAGCCAGCGGACCTTAGGGCCGGCGAAGTAGGACGCGAGGGGCAGGCCGGTCTCGCGGCGGAAGCGGTCCTGGCCGACGTTGCGGCCGAGCTCCTTGCAGAGCGCGTCGGTGCGGGTGTCCTGCCAGACGATGGCGTTGTGGACGGGCTCACCGGTGTTCTTGTCCCACAGCAGCGTGGTCTCGCGCTGGTTGGTGATGCCGATGGCCTTCACGTCGGCGGCGGTGATGCCGGCCTTCTCGATGGCGCCGGCCACGACCTCCTGGACGTTGGTCCAGATCTCGGCGGCGTCGTGCTCCACCCAGCCGGGCTTGGGGAAGATCTGCTCGTGCTCCTTCTGGTCGACGGAGACGATGCGCCCGTCGCGGTCGAAGACGATGCAGCGGCTGGAGGTGGTGCCCTGGTCGATGGCCGCGATGAAAGGCCCGGTGGTGTGTGCGTCGGTCACGGTTGCTCCCGGAAGTCGGTAAGGGGACGAAGGACGTCTCAGGCGAAGGCGATGGTGTAGATACCCGCGGCGAGGGCTCCGCCCATCAGCGGGCCGACCACGGGGATCCAGGCGTACCCCCAGTCGGAGCCGCCCTTGTTCGGCAGCGGGAGCAGGGCGTGCACGATGCGCGGGCCGAGGTCGCGGGCCGGGTTGATGGCGTAACCGGTCGGGCCGCCGAGCGACAGGCCGATGCCGACCACGACGAGCGCCGTGATCAGGGCGCCGAGGGTGCCGAGGCCCTTGCCGCTGTCGTTGAGGCCCTGCGTGAGGACCGCGAGGACGAGCACGGTGGTGCCGATGATCTCGGTGGCGAGGTTCTGCCACACGTTGCGGATCTCGGGGCCCGTGGAGAAGACACCCAGGACGGGCCCGGCCTTGGCGGCGGCCTCGTTGTGCGGGCCTTCGACGGCCTTGTCGGCCGGGTCACCCACGATCTCGCGATCGGTGAGGTGCGCGTGGAACTGGCCGTAGTACGCGATCCAGACCAGCGCGGCGCCGATCATGGCGCCGAGGAGCTGGCCGGCGAAGTAGACGGGGACGTTCTTCCAGTCCCCGTCCTTGATCGCGATGCCGACCGTGACGGCGGGGTTGAGATGGGCGCCGGAGAGGGAACCCGTCATGTAGACCGCGGTCAGGACCGCGAAGCCCCACCCGAAGGTGATGGCCAGCCAGCCGGCGTTCTGCGCCTTCGAGCGCTTGAGCACGACGGCGGCGACGACGCCGCCGCCGAGCAGGATGAGTACGGCGGTACCAATGATCTCGCCGATGAAGATGTCGGAGCTGGACACCCGCGACTCCTTTGTCCTTCGTCCAGGGGAAGGCGAACCCCGGGTCCCTCCGGTGGTCCGCGCCCTCGGCTGAGGGCGTTAACCGGCCTCCTGGCGTTGCCACACTCTAGCGCCTATTGCCGGTAGGTGTTCGACAATGCCGACCGATGAACGGCAGTTTTGCCGTCGGTTAAACGTGCCGTCAATGGGTTCGGCTGGCCGAAATGCGTTCGTTACCGGGGTGCGGGCGGTGCGGTGAGGCCTGCCCGGTGCGCGGCGCGGGCGCTGCCGTGACGGAGCCGGCGGCCGGGGGCCCGCGCGGCCGGGCCTGGCGCACTAGGGGCGTCCGGGCGGGCGCGCCTGCTCGCTCCCGGGCGCGCGGGTGCGCGGGTGCGGGGCACGGAGGCGGGTGGGGGAGTGGTACGGGCGCGAGGCGGCCGGGCGGGCGCCGCGGCCCGCTGTGCCGGGGTCCGGCAGGGCCGGGGGCGCGTGTGCGCAGGGGGCTCGGTGGGCTTGAGGACCCGTACGGCGGTCCATGACCGCGCCCGGCAGGGCGCATGATCGGCGGTGCGGGCCGCGGGGCTTTGCGGTGCCGGGGGGCGGACGGGTTCAGGGCTCCGGGGTGCGCCGGGACTCTGTGGCGCCGGGACTCGGAGGGGTCCGGGGCTCTGGGTGCCCCGGGGCTCTACGGCGCCGGCGTGCGTGGAGCCGTGTGCGGTCGTGCCGCGCGAGGCCCCGCACAGCGCCCGAGGCCCTCGCACAGCGCGCGAGGCCCCGCCGGCAGCAGGTGCCGGAGGGCTCAGAAGCGGCCCGCGCCCAGGTCGCGGGAGACCGCGCGGGCGCAGTCCCGTACCGCCGCGACCAGCTCCGAGCGCAGCTCGCCGTCGTTGCAGACCCGCTCCACCGCGCCCGTGATGGCGACCGCGCCGACCGGCATCCGGCGCCGGTCGTGGATGGGTGCGGCCACCGACGCCACGCCGTCCCAGGTCTCCTCCACGTCGGCGGCCCAGCCGCGCGCCCGCGTCATCTCCAGTACGGTCTCGAAGTCGTCCAGCGTCGTGATGGTGCGCGGCGTGAACGCCTCGCGCTCCGCCTCCACGGCCTCGCTGTGCGCCACCGGATCGTACGCCGACAGCACCTTCCCCAGCGCCGTGGAGTGCAGCGGCTGCATCGCCCCGACCTCCAGCACCTGGCGGCTGTCGTCCGGGCGGAAGACGTGGTGGATGACGAGCACGCCGTGCTGGTGCAGCACGCCCAGGTGGACGCTCTCGCCGCTGGAGCGGGCCAGGTCGTCCGTCCATACCAGGGCCCGGGCCCGCAGCTCGTGCACGTCCAGGTAGCTGTTGCCGAGCCGCAGCAGCTCCGCGCCCAGCTGGTAGCGCCCGGAGGCCGGGTCCTGCTCGACGAAGCCCTCCGCCTGGAGGGTGCGCAGGATGCCGTGGGCCGTACCCTTCGCGAGCTCCAGCGACGAGGCGATGTCGGACAGACCGAGACGGCGCTCCCCACCCGCGAGCAGGCGCAGCATCGCCGCCGCTCGTTCAAGCGACTGGATGTTCTTCGGCATCGCCCCTGCCCTTCTTCCACAGTTCGACAATGCTGAACACTATCGGCCGATGCCGACCTTGAGCCACACCCGAGAAGCACTCGGAAATCAGTCGGCCCCGGCACACCCCCGACAGCCCGAGGACAGCATGCAGTCCGGCACGTGGAACGAGATGTCCACCCCATGGGGTACGCGGTTACCCTGGCCCGGTGCGCTTCCCACTGGAGGCGCAAAGCCGACAGCCGTCGCAACCAGGGAGCACTTCCATGGCCTCGTCGCCGACCCCTTCCGCTGACAGCAATCAGGTCACTGACAGCAGGACCCGAGCCGCCGCCCTCCGCGAGGCCCTCGCCACCCGTGTGGTGGTGGCCGACGGAGCCATGGGCACCATGCTCCAGGCCCAGGACCCGAGCCTCGAGGACTTCGAGAACCTCGAAGGCTGCAACGAGATCCTCAACGTCACCCGGCCCGACATCGTGCGCTCGGTCCACGACGCGTACTTCGCCGTGGGCGTGGACTGCGTCGAGACCAACACCTTCGGCGCGAACCTCGCGGCCCTGGGGGAGTACGACATCCCCGAGCGCGTCCACGAGCTGTCCGAGGCCGGCGCCCGGATCGCCCGCGAGGTCGCCGACGAGTACACCGCCTCCACCGGACAGCAGCGCTGGGTGCTCGGCTCCATGGGCCCCGGCACCAAGCTGCCGACGCTCGGCCACGCCCCGTACACCGCGCTCCGCGACGCCTACCAGCAGAACGCCGAGGGCATGATCGCCGGCGGCGCCGACGCGCTGCTCGTGGAGACCACGCAGGACCTGCTCCAGACGAAGGCCGCCGTCCTCGGTGCCCGCCGCGCGCTCGACGCCCTCGGCACCGACCTGCCGCTGATCGTCTCCGTCACCGTGGAGACGACGGGCACCATGCTCCTGGGCTCGGAGATCGGCGCGGCGCTGACCGCGCTGGAGCCGCTCGGCATCGACATGATCGGTCTGAACTGCGCCACCGGCCCCGCCGAGATGAGCGAGCACCTGCGCTACCTGGCCCGCCACTCGCGCATCCCGCTGTCCTGTATGCCCAACGCCGGCCTGCCGGTGCTGGGCAAGAACGGCGCGCACTACCCGCTGACCGCCCCCGAGCTCGCCGACGCGCAGGAGACCTTCGTGCGCGAGTACGGGCTGTCGCTGGTCGGCGGCTGCTGCGGTACGACCCCGGAGCACCTGCGCCAGGTCGTCGAGCGCGTCCGCGGCCTCGCCCCGGCGCCGCGCGACCCGCGCCCGGAGCCGGGCGCCGCGTCGCTGTACCAGACGGTGCCGTTCCGGCAGGACACCTCGTACCTCGCCATCGGCGAGCGGACGAACGCGAACGGCTCGAAGAAGTTCCGCGAGGCCATGCTGGAGGGCCGCTGGGACGACTGCGTGGAGATGGCCCGCGACCAGATCCGCGAAGGCGCCCACATGCTGGACCTGTGCGTGGACTACGTCGGCCGTGACGGCGTCGCCGACATGGAGGAGCTGGCCGGGCGCTTCGCCACCGCCTCGACGCTGCCGATCGTGCTGGACTCCACCGAGGTCGAGGTCATCCGGGCCGGCCTGGAGAAGCTCGGCGGCCGCGCGGTGATCAACTCGGTGAACTACGAGGACGGCGACGGCCCCGAGTCGCGGTTCGCCAAGGTCACCGCGCTCGCCAAGGAGCACGGCGCCGCGCTGATCGCGCTGACGATCGACGAGGAGGGCCAGGCCCGCACCGTCGAGACGAAGGTGGCGATCGCCGAGCGGCTGATCGCCGACCTGACCGGCAACTGGGGCATCCACGAGTCGGACATCCTCATCGACACCCTGACCTTCACCATCTGCACCGGTCAGGAGGAGTCGCGCAAGGACGGCATCGCCACCATCGAGGCGATCCGCGAGCTCAAGCGGCGCCACCCGGACGTCCAGACCACGCTCGGCCTGTCGAACATCTCCTTCGGCCTCAACCCGGCCGCCCGCATCCTGCTCAACTCCGTCTTCCTCGACGAGTGCGTCAAGGCGGGCCTCGACTCGGCGATCGTGCACGCCTCCAAGATCCTGCCGATCGCCCGCTTCGACGAGGAGCAGGTCACCACCGCCCTCGACCTCATCTACGACCGGCGCCGCGAGGGCTACGACCCGCTCCAGAAGCTGATGCAGCTCTTCGAGGGCGCCACCGCCAAGTCCCTCAAGGCCGGCAAGGCCGAGGAGCTCGCCGCGCTGCCGCTGGACGAGCGCCTCAAGCGCCGCATCATCGACGGCGAGCGCAACGGCCTGGAGGCCGACCTCGACGAGGCGCTGGCCACCCGCCCGGCGCTCGACATCGTCAACGAGACGCTGCTCGACGGCATGAAGGTCGTCGGCGAGCTGTTCGGCTCGGGCCAGATGCAGCTGCCGTTCGTGCTCCAGTCGGCCGAGGTCATGAAGACCGCCGTCGCCTACCTCGAACCCCACATGGAGAAGGTCGAGGGCGAAGAGGCGGGCAAGGGCACCATCGTGCTGGCCACCGTCCGCGGCGACGTCCACGACATCGGCAAGAACCTCGTCGACATCATCCTGTCGAACAACGGCTACAACGTCGTCAACCTCGGCATCAAGCAGCCGGTCTCGGCCATTCTCGAGGCCGCCGACGAGCACAAGGCCGACGTCATCGGCATGTCCGGGCTCCTGGTGAAGTCCACGGTGATCATGAAGGAGAACCTGGAGGAGCTCAACCAGCGCGGCCTGGCCGCCCGCTTCCCGGTCATCCTCGGCGGCGCCGCCCTCACCCGCGCCTACGTCGAACAGGACCTCCACGAGATCTACGAGGGCGAAGTCCGCTACGCCCGCGACGCGTTCGAGGGCCTGCGCCTGATGGACGCCCTGATCGCCGTCAAGCGCGGCGTGCCCGGCGCCACCCTGCCCGAGCTCAAGCAGCGCCGCGTCCGGGCGGCCGCCACCGTGGTGGAGGAGCCGGCCCCCGAGGGCGGCGTCCGCTCCGACGTCGCCACCGACAACCCGGTGCCCACCCCGCCGTTCTGGGGCACCCGCGTCGTCAAGGGCATCCCGCTCAAGGACTACGCGTCCTGGCTGGACGAGGGTGCGCTGTTCAAGGGTCAGTGGGGCCTCAAGCAGGCCCGTACCGGGGACGGCCCCACGTACGAGGAGCTCGTGGAGACCGAGGGCCGGCCGCGGCTGCGGGGCTGGCTGGACCGGCTCCACACCGAGAACATGCTCGAAGCGGCGGTCGTCTACGGCTACTTCCCGTGCGTGTCCAAGGGTGACGACCTGATCCTCCTCGACGACAGCGGCCACGAGCGCACCCGCTTCACCTTCCCGCGCCAGCGGCGCGGCCGGCGCCTCTGCCTGGCGGACTTCTTCCGCCCGGAGGAGTCCGGCGAGACCGATGTCGTCGGCCTCCAGGTCGTCACCGTCGGCTCGAAGATCGGCGAGGCCACCGCCGAGCTGTTCGCCGCCGACTCCTACCGCGACTACCTCGAACTGCACGGCCTGTCCGTCCAGCTCGCCGAGGCCCTCGCCGAGTACTGGCACGCACGCGTGCGCGCCGAGCTCGGCTTCGCCGGCGAGGACCCGGCGGACGTCGAGGACATGTTCGCGCTGAAGTACCGCGGCGCCCGGTTCTCCCTGGGCTACGGCGCCTGCCCCGACCTGGAGGACCGCGCCAAGATCGCCGGCCTCCTCCAGCCGGAGCGCATCGGGGTCCACCTCTCCGAGGAGTTCCAGCTCCACCCCGAGCAGTCCACGGACGCGATCGTCCTCCACCACCCGGAGGCGAAGTACTTCAACGCCCGCTGACGCGGCCGAAGGCGCGTTTCCGGAACGCGACGTACACTGGTCGGTCCAGTGCAGGCCGGTCGCCCTTCCCACCGGGGGTTCTCCCGCGGGAGCGCGACCGGCCTTCTCGTCCCTCGATGGAGGTGTGCCGATGACCAGCACGGTCCCCGTGTCCCCGACCCGTACGGCCGATGGAGCCGCCCTTCAGGCCGTCTTCCTGGACATGGACGGCACGCTGGTCGACACCGAGGGCTTCTGGTGGGACGCGGAGGTCGAGGTCTTCGCCGAGCTGGGCCACCGGCTCGACGAGTCCTGGCGGGACGTGGTGGTCGGCGGGCCGATGACCCGGAGCGCCGGGTTCCTCATCGAGGCCACCGGGGCCGACATCACCCTCCCCGAGCTGACCGTGCTCCTCAACGACAGATTCGAACAGCGCATCGACCGCGGTGTGCCGCTCATGCCGGGGGCCGAGCGGCTGCTGGCCGAGCTCACCGCGCACGAGGTCCCCACCGCCCTCGTCTCCGCCTCGCACCGCCGCATCATCGACCGCGTCCTGCTCTCCCTGGGCCCGGACCGGTTCACCCTCACCGTCGCGGGCGACGAGGTGCCCCGGACGAAGCCCCACCCGGACCCGTACCTCCTCGCCGCCCGCGGCGTGGGCGCCGAGCCCGGCCGGTGCGCCGTCATCGAGGACACCGCCACCGGGGTCGCCGCCGCCGAGGCCGCGGGCTGCAGGGTGGTCGCCGTTCCCTCCGTCGCGCCGATCGCGCCCGCCGCCGGCCGGGCCGTCGTCCGCTCCCTGGAAGAGGTCGACCTCGGTTTTCTCCGTTCATTGATCAACGGAATGAACTGAGCCGCATACGGCGAAAACCGAGAGCGCCCGGCCGGGTCTTTTCCGTAACCGGGAAAAGAGGGAATCCGGCGTGACGTTGGTCACTCTGCGTGCTGGTCAGGCCAGGCCTTCGGAGCCTCCGGGTGCCGCTTCCGGCCCCTGCGGTGGGCCCATGTGTCCCGATTCATCAAGGCGTGTACGAAAAATTCGCCGCATAGTGATCGCCGGTGGCGCATTACTCCTCACTGTCTGATGCGGGCTCAACTCAAGCCCGTTCCAGAGCGCCTGACACCGCCCACTAATCTCTTGGCGAGAACTTCGCCGCACTAATCCGCGTGTTCGCGTCAAGCCACCAGCACTTCCGTCGAACACCGGACCGATCGCTCTGTATCCCGGCCCGATCGCCCCGCCCCGACCGGGCGGCCGCGGCGGAGTACGCCACACCGCTGTACCCAGTGCCGGATGAGGAGAACGTCCAGATGAACCGCAAGACCTTGGTGCTGCCGGCCGTCATCGGCCTGCTGGCCCCCGTACTCGCAGCCTGCGGCGGCTCGGAGGCGGGATCCGGCGACGGCAACGCCATCGTCGTCGGCACCACGGACCGGTTCACCGCCACGAAGGACGCCTCCGCCCCCTTCGACCCGGCCTTCGCGTACGACGCCGGCGCCTGGAACGTCCTGCGCCAGACCGTGCAGACGCTGATGCGCGTCCCGCGCGGCGGCGGCACGCCGGTCCCCGAGGCCGCCTCCCAGTGCGCCTTCACCGACCGGGCCAGCGAGCGCTACCGCTGCACCCTGCGGGAGGGCCTCACCTTCTCCGACGGCACGCCCGTCACCGCCAAGGACGTGAAGTTCTCCATCGAGCGCGTCCTCGCCATCAACTCCGACAACGGCGCCGCCGGCCTCCTGTCGAACATCGACACCATCGAGACCAAGGCCGACGACGAGGTCGTCTTCCACCTCAAGACGCCCGACGCCACCTTCCCGTACAAGCTGTCCACGCCCGTCGCGGGCATCCTCAGCGCCGACAAGTACGACGCCAAGAAGCTCCGCGACGGCTTCCAGGTCGACGGCTCCGGCCCGTACACCATGCGGCCCGAGGTGCGGGACGACCAGGTCACGAAGATCGTCTTCACCCGGAACGAGCACTACAAGGGCGACATCAAGCTCCGCAACGACCGCGTCGAGCTGCGCTCCTTCGACGGCTCCGCGGCCATGGGCGACGCCCTGGAGTCCGGCTCCATCGACATGATGACCCGCACCATGTCGCCCGAGCAGATCAAGGACCTCGCCGAGCACCCCGAGGAGGGCGTCGAGCTCCGCGAGATGCCGGGCCTGGAGATCCGCTACCTCGCCTTCAACACCAAGGCCGCCTCCGTCCAGGACAAGGCCGTCCGCCAGGCCGTCGCCGCCGTCGTCGACCGCGGCCAGATCGCCGCCAAGGTGTACGGCTCCACGGCCACCCCGCTCTACTCGCTGATCCCGTCGACGATCACCGCGCACACCAACTCGTTCTTCAACAAGTACGGCGAGCCCAGCAGCCAGAAGGCCGCCTCCATCCTGCGCGAAGCCGACATCACCACCCCGGTCAAGCTGACGCTGCACTACACCAGCGACTACTACGGTCCGGGCACCGCCAAGGAGTTCGAGGCGCTGCGCGACCAGCTCAACGCCACCAAGCTCTTCGACGTCCGCGTCGAGGGCGTCCCCTGGTCGACCTTCCGCCCCGCGCAGAAGCGCGGCGAGTACGCCGTCTACGGGCTCGGCTGGGTCCCCGACTTCCCCGACCCGGACAACTACATCGCGCCGTTCCTCGACGCCGACAACTTCCTCAACTCCCCCTACGTCAGCACCGAGGCGCGCGGCAAGCTCATCCCGCAGTCGCGCCGCGCCGCCGACCGCAACTCCGCCTCGCCCGCCTTCGAGCAGCTCCAGGACATCGTCGCCAACGACGTCCCCGTGCTTCCGCTGTGGCAGGGCAAGCAGTACGTCGCCCACCGCAACGACCTCACCGGTGTGGAGTGGGCCCTCAACACCTCCTCGGACCTCCAGCTCTGGGAGCTGGCCCGAGGCAACGCCTGACCCACGATGTACCCGGCCGCGCGACGGGCGCGGTCGTCACATGCAAGATCCAGAGGCAAGGTTCCTGTGAAGGTGCACAACAAGTGGCTGACCGCCCCCCTCTCGGCAGTGCTGGCGGCCGCCATGCTGAGCGGTTGCGGTTCGGAGAAGGGCGACGCGGGTGAGAGCGGCGTCACGGTGCTCGTCGGCATGTCCGACGACGTCCTGTCGACCGACCCCGCCGCCGGTTACGACCCCGGCTCCTGGCTGCTGTTCAACAACGTCTTCCAGTCCCTGCTGAGCTTCCCCAAGGGCGGTTCCACGCCACAGCCGGAAGCGGCCGAGAAGTGCGGCTTCGACCAGGGCAGCAGCACGGTCTACCGCTGCACGCTCCGCGACGACCTGAAGTTCAGCAACGGCAACCCGCTGACCTCCGAGGACGTCAAGTTCTCCTTCGAGCGGGCGCTGAAGATCAACGACCCGGCCGGCCCGGCGCCGCTGCTGACCTCGATCCAGTCCATCGATACGCCCGACGAGCAGAACGTCGTCTTCAAGCTGAAGGTCCCGGACGCGACCTTCCCCAGCAAGATCGCCTCGGGTGCGGGCTCCATCGTGGACCACCGCGAGTACGCCGCCGACAGCCTGCGCACCGACGGCAAGGCGGTCGGCTCCGGCCCGTACAAGCTGGAGTCGTACTCCGACGGCAAGGCGGTCTTCTCCGTCAACCACGAGTACCAGGGCACGGCCAAGGTGAAGAACGGCGGCGTCACGCTGAAGTTCTACAACGGCGACCGCAAGTCCCTCGCCGACGCCCTGAAGAAGGGCGACATCGACGTCGCCTACCGCGGCCTCGCCGCCGCCGACATCGCCGAGCTGAAGGAGTCGGCGACGGCCGACTCCAAGATCGAGGTCATCGAGGGCACCAGCGCCGAGGTCAAGCACCTCGTCTTCAACGTGAAGGACCCGGTCGTCGGCAAGCTCGGCGTCCGCAAGGCCATCGCGTACCTCGTCGACCGCGACGCCCTGGTGGAGGACGTCCACCGGGCCACCGCCACCTCCCTCTACTCGATCGTCCCGGCCGGCATCACCGGCCACAACACCGCCTTCTTCGACACCTACGGCGACCGGCCCCAGCCCGAGAAGGCCAAGCAGGCCCTGCGCTCCGCCGGTGTCGACGGCAAGGTCCAGCTCACCCTCTGGTCCACGCCCAGCCGTTACGGCCCGTCCACGGACGAGGAGTTGAAGGCGATCGCCAAGCAGCTCAACGCCAGCGGCCTGTTCGACGTCACCGTGAAGTCCGTCGAGTACGCCCAGTACGAGAAGGACATCAAGGCCGGCAAGTACGGCGTGTACGTCAAGGGCTGGGTCCCCGACTACCCGGACCCGGACAACTTCACCTCGCCGTTCTTCGGCGAGGGCAACGTCCTCGAGAACAACTACGAGAACAAGCGGATCACCGGGACGATCATCCCGAAGACCGCGGCCGCCGCCGACCGCACGGCCACCGAGGAGGACTACGGCAAGCTCCAGGACCTCGTCGCCGAGGAGCTGCCGATCCTGCCGCTGTGGCAGGGCAAGCAGTACGCCGTCGCCCGCGACGGCATCACGGGCCTGGAGTGGACGCTGGACGCGTCGACCGTCTTCCGGTTCTGGGAGATCAAGAAGGCCTGACCGGCCCGACGGCCGGATACGGGGCGGGGTGCCTGCGGCGGACGCCGGGCACCCCGCCCCGTCGTCGTACCGACAGGCCGGTCCGGGCTACTTACCGGTCCGGGCTGCTCGCCGGTCCGGGCTACTGCTGCGCGCCGGGGCGCACCAGGCCGCTCTCGTACGCGTACACCGCCGCCTGCACCCGGTCGCGCAGGCCCAGCTTCGTCAGCACATGGCCCACGTGCGTCTTGACCGTCGTCTCGCTGACGAACAGATCCGCGGCGATCTCCGCGTTCGACAGCCCCCGCGCCACCAGCTTCAGCACCTCGACCTCACGGTCGGTCAGCGTGTTCAGCGCGTCGGGCACCGGCTCCTCGCCCGAGGGCAGATGGCTCGCGTACTTGTCCAGCAGCCGGCGCGTGATGCTCGGCGCCAGCATCGCCTCGCCCGCCGCGACCACCCGGATCGCCTGCACCAGCTCATGGGCGGGCGCGTCCTTCAGCAGGAAGCCGCTCGCCCCCGCGCGCAGCGCCTCCACCACGTACTCGTCCAGGTCGAAGGTCGTCAGGACCAGCACCTTCGCCGGCCCGTCCCGCTCCGGCCCGGTGATCTGCCGGGTCGCCTCCACCCCGTCCATCCGGGGCATCCGGATGTCCATCAGCACCACATCGGGCTGCAGCGCCCGCACCTGGTCGAGGGCCTGGAGGCCGTCCCCGGCCTCCCCGACGACCGCGATGTCCTGCTCCGCCTCCAGAATCATCCGGAAACCGGTGCGCAACAGCGGCTGGTCGTCGACCAGTAGGACGCGGATGGCCACGAGTACTCCTTAAAGGCCGTCAAGGCTCGGCTGACCGGGCCCATTCTGCCCTGCCGCCTCCGGAGCGTCCGCCCGCTGCGCCGGGATCACCGGCAGCGGGTACACCGGAGGCGTACCCCCGAACTCCGGGCAGAACGACCGGTGGTCGCACCAGCCGCACAGCTTCGTCGGCCGCGGCCGCCAGTCACCCGTCTCGGTCGCCCGGCGGATCGCGTCCCACAGCGCCAGCAGCTTGCGCTCGACCCGCAGCAGGTCCGCCTCCACCGGGTCGTACGTCATCACATCGCCGCTGCCCAGATACACCAACTGGAGCCGGCGCGGCACCACGCCCTTCAGCCGCCACACCACCAGGGCGTAGAACGTCATCTGGAACAGCGCCCCCTCGCTGTACTCCGGCCGCGGCGCCTTGCCCGTCTTGTAGTCGACGATCCGCACCTCACCCGAAGGAGCCACGTCGACCCGGTCGATCACCCCCCGCAGCCGGAGCCCCGACTCCAGCTCCGTCTCCACGAACAGCTCCCGCTCCGCCGGCTCCAGCCGCGTCGGGTCCTCCAGCGTGAACCACCGCTCGACCAGCTGCTCCGCCTCGGCCAGCCAGCGCGTCAGCCGCTCGCCCTCGGCGTCCCCCTCGAACAGCTCCCCGAGCTCCGGCCGCGCCTCAAGCAGCCGCTCCCACTGCCCGGGCACCAGCGACCTCGCCCGCGGAGCCGTACGCTCCGCCGCCGGGGCGTCGAAGAGCCGCTCCAGCACCGCGTGCACCAGCGTGCCGCGGGTCGCCGCCTCGCTCGGCTTCTCGGGCAGCTTGTCGATCACCCGGAACCGGTACAGCAGCGGGCACTGCATGAAGTCGCTCGCCCGCGACGGCGACAGCGACGCGGGCGGCCGGGGACTCGCGGGGCCGTCCGGGCCCGGCGAGCCGGAAGGGCTCGTGGTCATGGTTCAGAACCCTACGGCCCGCCACTGACAACGAGCGGCATACCATCGACGCCAGACCGCCCGCCATTGCATGATCGTGAGTAGCTCATCACGCTACGCACCGAAGGGAACCCGTGAAAAAGGACGACGAGAGCGGCGAGACCCCCCGCCCGAGGTCCGACACGGCCGCAGCCGGCCCCGACACCGGCACACCGCGCGAACCCGGCGGTGGCATCCTCATGGGCCGCCTCTTCGGCGTGCCCGTGTACGTGGCCCCGAGCTGGTTCCTGGTGGCCGCCCTCATCACCTGGGTCTTCGGCGGCCAGCTCGACCGCGTCCTGCCCGAACTCGGCACCATGCGCTACCTGGTCTCCCTCTTCTTCGCGGTCGCCTTCTACGCCTCCGTACTCGTCCACGAACTGGCCCACACCCTCGCCGCGCTCCGCTTCAAACTGCCGGTGCGCCGCATCCAGCTCCAGTTCTTCGGCGGCGTCTCCGAGATCGAGAAGGAGTCCGAGACCCCCGGCCGCGAGTTCGTCCTCGCCTTCGTCGGCCCGCTGCTCTCCCTGGTCCTCGCCGGAGCCTTCTACGCCGCGCTGTACGCCGTCGAACCCGGCACCGTACCCGGCGTCCTGCTCGCCGGACTGATGATCTCCAACCTGCTCGTCGCCGCCTTCAACCTGCTGCCCGGCCTGCCGCTGGACGGCGGCCGCATGCTCCGCGCCGTCGTCTGGAAGATCACCGGCAGGCCCATGGCCGGCACCGTCGCCGCCGCCTGGGTGGGCCGCGCCCTCGCCGTCGCCGTCCTCATCGGGCTGCCGCTGCTCACCCACACCGGCGCACTCGGCGCCGCGGGCGGCGAGATCGGCGGCATGGAGACCGTCACCGACGCCCTCCTGGCCGCCATCCTCGCCGCGATCATCTGGACCGGCGCCGGCAACAGCCTGCGCATGGCCCGCCTGCGCGAGCACCTGCCCGACCTGCGCGCCCGCGCCCTCACCCGGCGTGCCGTCCCCGTCGAGTCCGACACCCCCCTCTCCGAGGCCCTGCGCCGTGCCAACGAAGCAGGCGCCCGCGCCCTGGTCGTCGTCGACGGTCACGGCGAGCCGACCGCCCTCGTCCGCGAGACGGCCATCGTCGGCGTCCCCCAGCACCGCCGCCCCTGGGTCGCGGTCAGCGGCCTCGCCCAGGAGCTCACCGACGGCATGCGCGTCCCCGCCGAGCTCGCCGGAGAGGCCCTCCTGGACCGGCTGCGGGCCACCCCCGCCAGCGAGTACCTCGTCGTCGAGGAGACCGGGGAGATCTACGGCGTCCTGTCCACGGCCGACGTCGAGCGGGCCTTCGTCCAGGCCATGGCACGGCCGGGTTCGTAAACCCCATACACTGGTCACATGTCCGAACCGACCGGTGCCGCCCGCCGTCGCGGGCCCTTCAAGGTCGGGGACCAGGTCCAGCTCACCGACCCCAAGGGACGCCACTACACGTTCACGCTCGAGGCCGGGAAGAACTTCCACACCCACAAGGGTTCCTTCCCGCACGACGAGCTGATCGGTGCTCCCGAGGGCAGTGTTGTCCGAACCACGGGAAACGTCGCCTATCTCGCGCTGCGCCCCCTGCTCCCCGACTACGTCCTGTCCATGCCCCGCGGCGCCGCCGTGGTCTACCCCAAGGACGCGGGGCAGATCCTGGCCTTCGCCGACATCTTCCCCGGCGCGCGCGTCGTCGAGGCGGGGGTGGGTTCCGGCTCGCTCAGCAGCTTCCTGCTGCGCGCGATCGGGGACAGCGGCATGCTGCACTCCTACGAGCGCCGCGAGGACTTCGCCGAGATCGCGAAGGCCAACGTCGAGCGCTACTTCGGTGGCCCGCACCCCGCCTGGCAGC
Source organism: Streptomyces sp. NPDC045998 (assembly GCF_056430285.1). Taxonomy (NCBI): domain Bacteria; kingdom Bacillati; phylum Actinomycetota; class Actinomycetes; order Kitasatosporales; family Streptomycetaceae; genus Streptomyces; species Streptomyces sp. NPDC045998. The sequence continues at coordinate 192,005 of NZ_JBWKLJ010000008.1, read as the reverse complement.
TCACCGTCGGCGACCTCCAGGACAACCTGTCGGACTCCGACGTCGACCGCGTCATCCTGGACATGCTCGCCCCCTGGGAGTGCCTGGAGGCCGTCTCCAAGGCGCTCGTCCCCGGCGGCATCCTCTGCTGCTACGTGGCGACCACGACCCAGCTCGCGCGGACCGTCGAGTCCATCCGCGAGATCGGCTGCTACGCCGAGCCGCAGCCCTGGGAGTCGATGATCCGCAACTGGCACGTCGAGGGCCTGGCCGTCCGCCCCGACCACCGGATGATCGGCCACACCGGCTTCCTGGTCACCGCCCGCCGCCTCGCGGACGGCGTCGAGCCGCCGATGCGCCGCCGCCGGCCCGCCAAGGGCGCGTACGGCGACGACTACGAAGGCCCCAACAAGGGCTGACGCCCTGAGGCTGACGCCTCGACAACGCACGGGCGCCGCCCTCCCGTTCCCGCCATCGGCGCGGGAACGGGAGGGCGGCGCCTTCGCGTTCACCCGGGCTTGACCCCCCTGTTCCGCCTCCCTGTGACATATGGCACGATGCAGGCCACCCCCACCGCACAGCCCACAGGAGGCACTCCGCGTGCAGCCCTCCGCCGCCCTGGACCTCGCGCACACCCACGCCCGCCCGGTGCACTGGCTCGCCACCGCCACGGCGATGGCCGCGGTGGTCGCGGCCGCCGGACTGCTGCAACCCGGCGCCGCCACCGCCTCGCAGACCGGCGGCGCCGTCACCACCGCCGCGGCCCCGGCCGCCCCGGCGCCGGTCACCGCCCCGGACGCGAGAGCGGCGACGTACCCGCTGGAGTGCGGCGGAGCGCCCACCGCGGTGGCGAAGCGCGCATCGGGGGACCTCGACGGGGACGGGCGTCCCGAGACGGTCGCGGCCGTCCGCTGCGACGCCGGTTCCGGTACGCCGCCGAGCGGCCTCTACGTCCTCACGGCGGGGCGCGACGGCACCGGAGCGCGCGTGGTGGCCACCCTGGTGGAGCCCGCCGAGCGGCTCTCGGCGAGCGAGCTCGCCGTCCGTGACGGTGTCGTCACCGCGACGCTCATGGGGTACTCGTCGGCGGACGTGCCGCGCTGCTGCCCGGACCGGGTGGAGACGGTCAAGTGGCGGTGGGCGGGTGGAAAGTTCGTCCGCTCCGAGCTCGCCGAACCAAGCGATATGTAGGGGTATGCCCGTGTTGACGCTGTCACTCAGCGTCGGGACCGTAGACCTCCACCTTGTCCGAAACGCGTCGGACATGGATGCAGTCGCCCGGACATTCCTTGGCGGAGTCCACCACGTCCCGCAGGAGCGGCAGCGGTACGGGCGTCGTGGCGCCCTTGTCCTGCAACAGCTCGTCGTCAGCGCTCTTGACGTACGCCAGGCCGTCGATGTCCAGTTCAAAGACCTCGGGGGCGTACTGCGCGCAGATCCCGTCGCCGGTGCAGAGGTCCTGGTCGATCCAGACCTCAAGGGCCTCGTCGGCGCTCGTGGTCGGAGCCTCGTGCTGCACGCAATTCCCCTAGCTTCGTTCGTCTAAGTCCGGCCACCCCCGACGGGTGTTGGCCCCTCCGACCATACAACCGCCCGCTTTCAGATGTTGATGGGTGGGTATCCCCCTGGCAGTGAGGGAGAGCGCAAGGGTGAAGATCGGACACACCTCGAGAGTCTTTGTGATCTAGGGGTTTCAATCACCACCCACCCAGGTAGGGTCAGGAAGCGTCCAGCTCCCCTTGGAGGAGGTGAGGACCGTGGCAGCCCACGACGACGACATCAACCGCGGCATCCGGCCGGGGCGGGGGTCTGAGGACCCAGCCGGCCAGGTCGCCTATCTCGAGCAGGAAATCGCCGTCCTGCGACGTAAGCTCGCCGACTCTCCGCGTCACACGAGGATTCTCGAAGAGCGGATCGTCGAGCTGCAGACCAATCTGGCCGGCGTGTCCGCTCAGAACGAGCGGCTCGCCAACACGCTCCGTGAGGCCCGCGATCAGATCGTGGCCCTCAAGGAGGAGGTCGACCGGCTCGCGCAGCCGCCGGCGGGGTTCGGTGTCTTCCTGCAGGCGAACGAGGACGGCACCTGCGACATCTTCACCGGGGGCCGCAAGCTCCGGGTGAACGTCAGCCCCAGCGTCGAGCTCGAGGAGCTCCGGCGCGGCCAGGAAGTAATGCTCAACGAAGCGCTCAACGTGGTCGAGGCCATGGAGTTCGAGCGCGCCGGGGACATCGTCACCCTCAAGGAGATCCTGGAGGACGGCGAGCGGGCCCTGGTGCTCGGGCACACCGACGAGGAGCGGGTGGTGAGGCTCGCCGAGCCGCTGCTGGACACCACCATCCGCCCCGGCGACGCCCTGCTGCTGGAACCCAGGTCCGGCTATGTGTACGAGGTCATCCCGAAGAGCGAGGTCGAGGAGCTCGTCCTCGAAGAGGTTCCGGACGTCGACTACACGAAGATCGGCGGTCTGGGCAACCAGATCGAGCTGATCCGCGACGCGGTCGAGCTCCCGTACCTCTACCCCGACCTCTTCCAGGAGCACGAACTGCGGCCGCCGAAGGGCATCCTGCTCTACGGCCCGCCCGGCTGCGGCAAGACGCTGATCGCTAAGGCCGTCGCCAACTCCCTTGCCAAGAAGGTCGCCGAGGTGACCGGCCAGCCCGCGGGGAAGAGCTACTTCCTCAACATCAAGGGCCCCGAGCTCCTCAACAAGTACGTCGGCGAGACCGAGCGGCACATCCGCCTCGTCTTCCAGCGTGCCCGTGAGAAGGCGAGCGAGGGCACCCCCGTCATCGTCTTCTTCGACGAGATGGAGTCCCTCTTCCGCACCCGCGGGTCCGGTGTCAGCTCGGACGTGGAGAACACCATCGTCCCCCAGCTGCTCGCCGAGATCGACGGTGTGGAGGGCCTGGAGAACGTCATCGTCATCGGCGCCTCCAACCGCGAGGACATGATCGACCCCGCCATCCTGCGGCCCGGCCGGCTCGATGTGAAGATCAAGATCGAGCGCCCGGACGCGGAGGCGGCCAAGGACATCTTCGCCAAGTACCTGACACCTTCGCTGCCGCTGCACGCCGACGACCTGGCCGAGCACAACGGCAACAAGGAAGCCGCCGTCGACGCCATGATCCAGTCGGTCGTGGAGCAGATGTACGCGGAGTCCGAGGAGAACCGGTTCCTCGAGGTCACGTACGCGAACGGCGACAAGGAAGTCCTGTACTTCAAGGACTTCAACTCCGGAGCGATGATCCAGAACATCGTCGACCGGGCGAAGAAGATGGCCATCAAGGCGTTCCTCGACCACAACCAGAAGGGTTTGCGGGTCTCCCACCTCCTCCAGGCGTGCGTGGACGAGTTCAAGGAGAACGAGGACCTGCCGAACACCACGAACCCGGACGACTGGGCTCGTATTTCCGGAAAGAAGGGCGAGCGGATCGTCTTCATCCGCACCCTCGTCACCGGAAAGCAGGGCGCGGACACCGGTCGCTCCATCGACACGGTGGCGAATACCGGCCAGTACCTGTAATCGCAAACCGGCTGCGGGTGTCCGTACCGGGCATCCGCAGCCGGTTGCTTTCCGTGATGAACAAATGAACGAATGAACGGCCACGGGGGCATCATTCCGACCACACCGCAGCAATGACGCAATGGATCTCCCCACCAGCGCGGAGGCGTTCTAGGCTCTTCCATACCGCCGGGTCGCGCAGTGCGGGGACGGGCACCGCATACGCATCGGGGTACCAGCGGTACTTGAGCGCCGTTTCCGAACGGGGACGCCGCCGGGCAAGGAGGGCCGCATGACTGTACGGCGAGTAATGGGCATCGAGACGGAGTACGGGATCTCCGTCCCTGGGCACCCGAACGCCAATGCCATGCTCACCTCGTCCCAGATCGTCAACGCCTACGCGGCGGCGATGCACCGGGCGCGCCGCGCCCGCTGGGACTTCGAGGAGGAGAACCCGCTGCGGGACGCCCGCGGCTTCGACCTCGCCCGCGAGGCCGCCGACTCCAGCCAGCTCACCGACGAGGACATCGGCCTGGCCAACGTGATCCTCACCAACGGCGCCCGGCTCTACGTGGACCACGCCCACCCGGAGTACAGCGCCCCGGAGGTCACCAATCCGCGCGACGCCGTCCTGTGGGACAAGGCGGGCGAGCGGATCATGGCCGAGGCCGCCGAGCGGGCGGCCCAGCTGCCCGGCGCCCAGCCGATCCACCTCTACAAGAACAACACCGACAACAAGGGCGCGTCCTACGGCACGCACGAGAACTACCTGATGAAACGGGAGACCCCCTTCTCGGACATCGTGCGCCACCTGACGCCGTTCTTCGTCTCCCGGCAGGTCGTCACCGGCGCCGGCCGGGTCGGCATCGGCCAGGACGGCCACGAGCACGGCTTCCAGATCAGCCAGCGCGCGGACTACTTCGAGGTCGAGGTCGGCCTGGAGACCACGCTCAAGCGACCCATCATCAACACCCGCGACGAGCCGCACGCCGACGCCGAGAAGTACCGCCGGCTCCATGTGATCATCGGCGACGCGAACCTGTCGGAGATCTCGACGTACCTCAAGCTGGGCACGACCTCCCTGGTCCTGTCCATGATCGAGGAGGGCTTCATCACGGTCGACCTCGCCGTCGACCAGCCGGTGCGCACCCTCCACCAGGTCTCGCACGACCCCTCCCTGAAGCGCCTGATCACGCTCCGTAACGGACGGACGCTGACCGCCGTGCAGCTGCAGATGGAGTACTTCGAGCTGGCCCGCAAGTACGTGGAGGAACGGTTCGGGGCCGACGCCGACGAGCAGACCAAGGACGTCCTGTCCCGGTGGGAGGACACCCTCAACCGGCTCGAGAACGACCCGATGAGCCTCTCCGGCGAGCTCGACTGGATCGCGAAGCGCGAGCTCATGGAGGGCTACCGGCGCCGGGACGGCCTCGACTGGGACGCCGCCCGGCTCCACCTGGTGGACCTCCAGTACGCCGACGTACGGCCCGACAAGGGCCTGTACAACCGTCTGGTGGCCCGCGGGAAGATGAAGCGCCTCCTGGACGAGGAAGCGGTCCAGCGGGCCCAGAGCAAGCCGCCGGAGGACACCCGGGCCTACTTCCGCGGCCGGTGCCTGGAGCAGTACGCGGACGACGTCGCGGCGGCCTCGTGGGACTCGGTCATCTTCGACCTGCCCGGCCGCGACTCCTTGCAGCGGGTGCCCACCCTGGAACCGTTGCGCGGTACACGCAACCACGTGAAGGCGCTGCTGGACCGCTGCCGCACGGCCGAGGAGCTGGTCCGCGTCCTGTCCGGCGGCTGAGACCACGGGACCAGTCGTTCGAAAAGAGCTTCGGCCGGCGATCTTCCGGGAATCATGGTGATGGGCCCCGGACGTTGAGGAAAGTGCAGGGCCGATGTCAGACCGTCCTTGTAGGGTCTGATCTTGAGAGACCGAACCAAGCGGGCAAACCGAGCGGGGTGAGGGATATGGCGACCAAGGACACCGGCGGCGGGCAGCAGAAGGCGACGCGCTCCACGGAGGAGGTCGAGGAGCAGGCCCCGGAGGCGCAGGCTTCCGAGGACCTCAAGGAGCGCCAGGAGAAGCTGTCGGACGACGTCGACTCCGTGCTGGACGAGATCGACGACGTACTCGAAGAGAACGCAGAGGATTTCGTGAGGTCCTTCGTGCAAAAGGGCGGGCAGTAGGGGTCGTTGTCCGTTTCCGGGCCGTCGGTGGAGGAGCTCCGGCAGGAGCTTCGATCCCGACGGCACCGGGGCGGATGACCGGCGACGGCACGGGTAAGGTCCGTGCACAGCACGCATGATCGGCCCGGCCGCCGCAGCGGCGGGCCGCCGCCTCATTTCGGAAGGAATCGCGTGGAAGCCAACCCTCGTAGCACCGGGCGTCTGCCGGCAGCCTTCCTGACGCCCGGCTCGTCCTCCTTCATGGACTTCCTGGCCGACCACTCGCCGGAGCTGCTGCCGGGCAACCGCACGCTGCCGCCCCTGCAGGGCGCCATCGAGGCCCCGCACGGGACCACCATCGTCGCCGCCACGTTCCCCGGCGGCGTCGTCCTCGCCGGTGACCGGCGGGCCACCATGGGCAACATGATCGCCCAGCGCGACATCGAGAAGGTCTTCCCGGCCGACGAGTACTCGGCCGTGGGCATCGCCGGCACCGCCGGTCTCGCCGTGGAGATGGTCAAGCTCTTCCAGCTGGAGCTGGAGCACTTCGAGAAGGTGGAGGGCACCCAGCTCTCCCTGGAGGGCAAGGCCAACCGCCTCTCCACGATGATCCGCAGCAACCTGGGCATGGCCATGCAGGGCCTGGCCGTCGTCCCGCTCTTCGCCGGCTGGGACGTCGAGCGCGAGAAGGGCCGGATCTTCTCGTACGACGTGACGGGCGGCCGCTCCGAGGAGCACGGCTTCGCGGCCACCGGTTCCGGTTCGATCTTCGCGCGGGGCTCCATGAAGAAGCTCTACCGCGAGGACCTCACCGAGCAGCAGGCGGTCACCCTCGTCGTGCAGGCGCTGTACGACGCGGCGGACGACGACTCGGCGACCGGCGGTCCCGACGTGGCGCGCCGGATCTTCCCGGTCCTCACCGTCATCACGGACGAGGGCTTCCGGCGGCTCACCGAGGCCGAGGCCTCCGAGATCTCCCGCTCCGTGCTGGAGCGCCGCCTCGAACAGCCCGACGGACCGCGCGCCGCGCTGCTCTGATGAACCCGCCACTGAAGAAAGGGACGGATAGCCGGTGACGACGCCGTTCTATGTCTCGCCCGCCCAGGCCATGCAGGACCGGGCGGAATACGCCCGCAAGGGCATCGCCCGTGGACGCAGCCTGGTTGTGCTGCAGTACGCCGACGGCATCGTCTTCGTCGGTGAGAACCCGTCCCGAGCCCTGCACAAGTTCAGCGAGATCTACGACAGGATCGCCTTCGCCGCCGCCGGCAAGTACAACGAGTACGAGAACCTGCGGATCGGCGGGGTGCGCTACGCCGACCTGCGTGGCTACACCTACGACCGGGCCGACGTCACGGCCCGCGGGCTCGCCAACGTCTACGCCCAGACGCTCGGCACCATCTTCTCCAGTGCCGGCGAGAAGCCGTACGAGGTGGAGCTGGTCGTCGCCGAGGTGGGCACCTCGCCCGAGGGCGACCAGATCTACCGGCTGCCGCACGACGGGTCGATCGTCGACGAGCACGGCTCGGTCGCGGTCGGCGGCAACGCCGAGCAGATCAGCAGCTTCCTCGACCAGCGGCACCGCGACGGGATGTCGCTCGCCGAGGCGCTGAAGCTCGCCGTACAGGCGCTGTCCCGGGACACCAACGGCAGCGAGCGGGAGATCCCCGCGGAGCGGCTGGAGGTGGCGGTCCTGGACCGTACGCGTCCGCAGCAGCGCAAGTTCAAGCGGATCGTCGGCCGCCAGCTGGTCCGCCTGCTGGAGGCGGACGGCGCGGCTTCGACGCCGACGGACGCCCCCTCGGACGAGGCGGAGGAGGAGTAGCCCCCGGGTTCAAGGGCTGCGAATGTCGCTGATGCCCCGGTCCGCCGCCAGGCGGGCCGGGGCATCGCCGTGCCGGGGCCCGGCACGGCGGGCGCCGGGCCATTCCGGTGTGGGCGCGCCCGCCGTGGGCTACGCCGGTGCCGGGCCCGAGGAGCCGCGGGGGACCAGGGCCACCGGGAGGTCGCCGTCCTCCGGGGGCCGGCCCGTCAGCACGGCCAGCAGCGCCGCCATGCCGCGCTCGCCGATGCGCTCGGCCGGCAGCCGCACCGTCGTGAGCTCGGGCTCCACCGCGGTCGCCAGCGCCAGGTCGTCGAAGCCGGTGACCGACACGTCCTCCGGCACCCGCAGTCCCAGGCGCCGTACCGCCTTGCAGGCGCCCGCCGCCAGGATGTCGTCGTCGCACACGACGGCCGTCGGACGCGGGCCGGGCCCGCCCAGCGCACGCTCGGCCGCCTCCCGGCCGCCCGCCACGCTCAGCGGCGCCGCGACGGTACGGACCTCGACGCCGGGCGCCTCGCGCAGGTACGCGTCCAGGGCGCGGGCGCGTACGTCGAAGGTCCAGGACGGCACCGCCGACGACAGGTGCAGGAAGCGGCGGTGGCCCAGGCCCAGCAGGTGGGCCAGCACCTGCCGCATGCCGTCGGCGACGTCGAGGTTCACATGGGCGGCCGCGCCCGGATCGGCCGGGTCGCTGTCGAGCATCACCAGCGGCAGGTCCGTGCCCCGGATCGCCCGCAGCGCGTCGGCGGCCATCGACGAGGCGATGACCCCGTCCAGCGCGGCGCGCGCCGAGGCGAACGGGTCCCGCGCCGGGCCGACGCCCTCGGGCGAGGGGTACAGGACCACGCCGAAGTCGTGTGCGGCGGCGACCGTGGCCGCGCCCGTGTAGACGCGGGCGAAGAACTCGTTCGTGAGCGCCGGGACCACCAGCAGCGCCGTGCGCGTACGGCCGAGGCGCAGGCTGCGGGCCGCGAGGTTGGGCCGGTAGCCCAGCTCGTCCGCCGCGTCCCGCACGACGGCGGCGGTCCGCTCCGAGACCCGCCCGCGCCACTTGTCGCCGAGCACCAGGGACACGGTGGCCTGCGACACCCCGGCCGCGCGGGCCACGTCCCGGCTGGTGGGCGGGGCCGCGGCCCTGGGTGCCGGGTCCGGGTCCGGGTGGTGCACGCGCGCCTCCGCGTCTCGACGATCAGTGACGATCAGTGGCCGCGGGGTGGACCCGCGGAATGCCGTCATGGTACGTATGACGCAGGACGTTATACGTAAAACCTCGGCATGATCGCCGGGTGAGAGGGGCAGCACATGGCCGCCACGGCCGGCGGATACGCCGACATACTCCGGGCACCCCACGCCCTCCGGCTGCTCGTCGGCACCCTCGTCGGGCGGCTGCCCAACGGCACCGGACCCATCGCGATCATGGTCTTCACCCGGGCCGAGGGCGGCAGCTACAGCCTGGCCGGCGCGCTCGCCGGCGTGTACGGCCTCGCCAACGCCATCGGCCAGCCCGTCCTCGGCCGCGCCGTCGACCTGTACGGCCAGCCGCGCGTGCAGCTGCCCGCCGCCGTCGTCTCCGCGCTCGGCATGGCGCTGCTCGTCCTCACCGGAACGGAGCCGCTGCCGCTGACGTACGCGGCCGTCGCCGTCGCCGGGCTCTTCACCCCACCGCTGGAAGGCGGACTGCGCGCCCTGTGGCCGAGCGTGCTGGGCCGCGAGGACCGGGTCCACCGGGCGTACGCCATGGACGCGGTCGCCCAGGAAGTCATGTTCACCGTCGGCCCGTTGCTGGTCACGCTGCTCGTCGCGGTCTGGTCGCCGTCCGCCGCGCTGCTGGTGATCAACGCGCTCGGCGTCCTCGGCGCCCTCTCCGTCGTCGTCTCCGAGCCGTCCCGTACCTGGCGCTCCGCGCCCCGCGACGCGCACTGGCTGGGCGCCCTGCGCTCGCCCGGGCTGCTCGCCCTGCTCGGCTCCTTCTTCTTCGTCGGCCTCGCCCTCGGCTCCATCACGGTCGCGGCGTACGCGTACGCCGAGGACCACGGCAGCGAGTCCGTGTACGGCTGGCTCATGGCCGCGCTCGGGCTCGGCGCCCTCATCGGCGGCGGCCTGTACGGCGCCCGCCAGTGGGCCGGCGCCCCCGAGCGGCGGCTGCGCGCGCTCGTCGCCCTGCTGGCCCTCGGCTATCTGCCGCTGGTGCTCACCCCCGGGGTCGTCCCCATGACGGCCCTGGCGGCCGTCTCCGGGGTCTTCCTGGCGCCCGCCATCGCCTGCGCCTTCATCGTCGTCGACCGGCACGCGCCGCGCGGCACGGTCACCGAGGCGTTCTCGTGGCTGGTCACCACCTTCGGCGTGGGCGCCGCGGCGGGAACGGCCGTGGCCGGTCCGGCAGTAGAGCTGGCCGGTACCGCCGCGAGTTTCGCCGTCGCGGGCGCCGCCGGATTCGCCGCCCTGCTGGTCCTGCTGGCCACCCAGCGGGCACTGGCAGTTCCGCTGCGTACGGCCCAACCCGCCGACGATGTCGTGGCGACATCGGAAAATGATCGAAACGGTGCAGTCGAACCCGGTTTCAGCACGGGCCATCAGGCGTAATGTTCCCTCATGGACCGCCGCATTTTCGGGCTGGAGAACGAGTACGGCGTCACGTGCACGTTCAGGGGACAGCGCCGACTGTCTCCTGACGAAGTGGCGCGCTACCTCTTCCGCCGTGTCGTGTCATGGGGCCGCAGCAGCAACGTCTTCCTGCGGAACGGCGCCCGCCTCTACCTCGACGTGGGATCGCATCCGGAATACGCAACGCCCGAATGCGACAACGTGACCGAACTGGTCACGCACGACAAGGCCGGCGAGCGCATTCTGGAAGGCCTGCTCGTCGACGCAGAACGCCGTCTGCACGAGGAGGGAATCGCGGGCGACGTCTATCTCTTCAAGAACAACACCGACTCGGCGGGAAACTCCTACGGCTGCCACGAGAACTATCTCGTCGCCCGCCACGGAGAGTTCTCCCGGCTCGCGGACATCCTCATTCCGTTCCTGGTGACCCGGCAGCTGCTCTGCGGCGCCGGCAAGGTGCTGCAGACCCCGCGCGGCGCCGTGTACTGCGTCAGCCAGCGCGCCGAGCACATCTGGGAGGGCGTCAGCTCCGCCACGACCCGCTCCCGGCCCATCATCAACACCCGCGACGAACCGCACGCCGACGCCGAGCGCTACCGCCGCCTCCACGTCATCGTCGGCGACTCGAACATGTCCGAGACGACCATGCTGCTCAAGGTCGGCGCCACCGACCTCGTCCTGCGCATGATCGAGGCGGGCACGGTCATGCGCGACCTCACCCTGGAGAACCCGATCCGGGCCATCCGCGAGGTCAGCCACGACATCACCGGACAGCGCAAGGTACGCCTCGCCAGCGGGCGGGAGGCCTCCGCCCTGGAGGTCCAGCGCGAGTACTACGACAAGGCCGTCGACTTCGTCGACCGGCGCGGCATCCGCACCGGTACGGTCGCCCAGGTCCTGGAGCTGTGGGGCCGCACGCTCGACGCCATCGAGCAGGAGGACCTGGACCGGATCGACACCGAGATCGACTGGGTCATGAAGTACAAGCTGCTCGAGCGCTACCGGGCCAAGCACAACATGACCATGTCGCACCCGCGGGTCGCCCAGATAGACCTCGCGTACCACGACATCCACCGTCGGCGCGGGCTCTACTACCTGCTGGAGAAGAACGGACAGGCCGCCCGGATCTGCAACGACGTGAAGATCTTCGAGGGCAAGTCCGTGCCCCCGCAGACCACCCGCGCCCGGCTGCGCGGCGACTTCATCCGCCGCGCCCAGGAGCAGCGCCGGGACTTCACGGTCGACTGGGTGCACCTGAAGCTCAATGACCAGGCGCAGCGCACGGTGCTGTGCAAGGACCCCTTCCGGTCGGTCGACGACCGGGTGGAGAAGCTGATCGCCGGGATGTGATCCGCAGGCCTCGGCGCCGAAAGGGCCCCGCACGTTTCTCGTGCGGGGCCTTGTCACGCCCTAGAGTGGCGGACGACCACTGTGCCGTCTGAGATCTGAGGAACACGTGCGCCGACTTGCCGGCCTACTCGTCGTCCCCCTGCTGCTGCTGTCCACGGCGGCGTGCGGCGACGACAAGGGCTCCACCGCCTCCGACACCGCCTCTACCGCCTCGATGAAGAACGGTCTCCCGGCGATCACCGCGGGAGCGAAGTTCGGGGAGAAGCCCACCCTTGCCAAGGGCGAGGGCGCCCCGCCCAAGGAGCTCAAGGTCGAGGTCCTCAGCGAGGGCAAGGGCCAGAAGCTCAAGAAGGGCGACCAGGCCCAGGTGCACTACCTCGGGCAGACCTGGGACTCCGACAAGCCCTTCGACAACAGCTTCGACCGCGGTGAGCCCTTCTCCGTGTCCATCGGCGGCGGCGGCGTCATCGAGGGCTGGCAGAAGGCCCTGGACGGCCAGAAGGTCGGCAGCCGCCTGGAGGTCTCGATCCCGCCGGAGCTCGGTTACGGCGCGCAGGGCCAGGGCGACATCAAGCCGAACTCCACCCTCGTCTTCGTCATGGACATCGTGAAGGCCAAGACCTTCATGTCCTCCGCCAAGGGCACCGAGGTCGCGCAGGACAACATCGACCTGCCCAAGGTCGGCACCAACACCGACGGCAAGGCCCCGTCGGTCGACGTGCCGAAGAAGGCCGCGCCGAAGAAGCTGGTCTCGAACTACGTCATCGAGGGCACCGGCCCGGCCGTGAAGCCGAGCGACACGGTCGCCGTGCAGTACAAGGGTGTCCTGTGGGACGGGGGCAAGGAGTTCGACAGCAGCTTCTCGAAGGGCGGCCCCGTCACCTTCCCGCTGGCCAACGTGATCCCCGGCTGGTCCGAGGGCCTGGCGGGCAAGAAGGTCGGCAGCCGCGTGCTCCTCGTCGTACCGCCGGACAAGGCGTACGGCGACCAGGGCCAGGGGCCGATCCCGCCCAAGGCGACGCTGGTGTTCGCGGTGGACATCCTCGGAGTCGCGTAGCGGACGTCTGTAAGACTGGCCCTTTGCACATCGCACACCAAGGAGCATGTTTCCCGTGAGCAACGACAAGCCCGAGGTCGACTTCCCGGGCGGCGAGCCGCCGGCCGACCTTGAGATCAAGGACGTCTGGGAGGGCGACGGCGAGGTCGCCCAGGCCGGCCAGTTCGTCAAGGTCCACTACGTGGGTGTCGCCTTCTCCACCGGCGAGGAGTTCGACGCCTCCTGGAACCGCGGCACCCCGCTGGAGTTCAAGCTCGGTGTCGGCCAGGTCATCGAGGGCTGGGACAAGGGCGTGCAGGGCATGAAGGTCGGCGGCCGCCGCCAGCTGATCATCCCCCCGCACCTCGCGTACGGCGACCGCGGCGCCGGTTCCGCCATCGCCCCGGGCGAGACCCTGATCTTCGTCTGCGACCTGGTGGCCGTCCGCTAGGGCCGACGCCCGCGGCCGTTTCCCGGTCGTACCGGTCGTACCGGTCGTTCGAGGCCCATGCCGTTCCACGGCATGGGCCTCGGCTTTTGCCACGACACCCCGGGGCGGTACCGTCATCCGGCGAGAGTGTCTCCACGAGCAGAGGTGGGTGCAGGGCGTCGATGGCGATTGCCAAGGCCGAGCGGCTGATGAATCTGGCGCTGTGCCTGCTCGGGACCCGCCGTCCGCTGAGCAAGCGCGAGCTGCGCGGCTCCATCGAGGCGTACCTGGAAGCCGGCTCCGACGAGTCCTTCAACCGTATGTTCGAGCGCGACAAGGACGACCTGCGCGAACTGGGCCTGGTCATCGAGACCGTGGAGAACCTCGACGGCGAGACCGGCTACCTCGCCCGCCGCGACTCCAACCGCCTGCCGCCCGTCCAGCTCGACGCCGAGGAGGCCGCCGCGCTCGGCCTCGCCGCCAAGGTGTGGCAGCAGGCCCGCCTCGCCGGTGCCGCCAGCGGCGCCCTGCAGAAGCTGCGTGCCGCGGGCATGCCCGAGGCCGAGGACACCTTCGACGACCGGCACAGCGCGCTCGAACCGCGCATCCCGGTCCACGAGGCTGCCTTCGAACCGCTCATGCTGGCCTGCCGCGACCGCCGCCCGGTCGTCTTCCAGTACCGCAAGGCCAACGCCGCCCGCCCGGAGACCCGCCAGGTCGAGCCGTGGTCGCTGGAGTGCTGGCGCGGCCACTGGTACCTGGCCGGCTGGGACCGCGAGCGTGGCGCCGGGCGCGTCTTCCGCCTCTCCCGGATCACCGGCACGGTCCGCTCCCGGGCCGGCGCCTTCACCGCGCCCGTACCGGACGTCTCGACCGTCCGCGAGACCGTCGAGCGGTGGGCGGGGGAGAGCGCGACCCGCTCCGCGCGGATCCGGCTGCGCACGGACTGCGGCTACCCGCTGCGCGCCCGCGCCCTGTCCGTGACGGAGCTGGGTGACGGCTGGGACGAGCTGGAGATTCCGTACGGGCACGGCCTGGACGCCTGGCTCGTCGAGTTCGGGCCGGACGTCGTCGTACTGGAACCGGCCGATCTGCGGGCCGATGTGGTGGACCGGCTGCGCGCCGTGGCCAAGGGCTGAGGGGGACGTACGAAACGATGGCCACGAACGCGATCGACCAGACCCGGCGGATGCTGTCCCTGGTGACGTACCTGCGTGAGCGCCCCGGCGCGCACGTCGGCGACGTCGCCCGGGCCTTCGGGATCACCGAGGACGAGCTGATCTCCGACCTCGACGTGCTGCCCATGTGCGGGACCAGCTTCCGCGGCGGCGACCTGCTGGACATCGACACCGACGGCGAGCGGATCTGGTGGCACAACCCGGCCGCCCTCGCCGCCGAGGCCGCCGAGCCGCTGCGGCTCGCCGCCGACGAGGCCACCGCGCTGCTGGTCGCCGCGCGGGCCGTCGCCACCCTGCCGGGACTGCGCGAGGGCGACCGCGAGGCGCTGCTGCGCGCCACCGCGAAGCTGGAGGCGGCGGCCGGCGAGGCGGCGGGCGCGAGCTCCCGCCTCTCGGTGACCTTCGAGTCCGAGGGCGGCGTCTTCGCCGAGGTCGACCGCGCCATCTCGGAGCGGCGCCGGCTGTGGGTGCGGTACTACTCTCCCGCGCGCGACGAGCTCACCGAGCGCGAGGTCGACCCGATCCGGCTCTTCGCCGTCGGCCATACGTACATGGAGGCGTGGTGCCGGCTCTCCGAGGCGCGGCGCACCTTCCGGCTCGACCGGGTGGCCGAGATCCGGATCCTCGACGAGCCGTCGGCGCCGCCGGAGATAGAGCTGCGCGACCTGTCCGAGGGCCTCGTCCAGCCGTCGGCCGACGACCCCGAGGTCGTGATCGAGGTGGGCCCCGGCGGCCGCTGGGTCGCCGAGTACTACCCGCACGACAGCGCCGAGGAGCTGCCCGACGGCGGCCTGCGCGTCACCGTGCGCACCCCTGACCCGGCGTCGCTGCGGCGGCTCGCGCTGCGGCTGGGGCGCGACGGGCGGATCGTCTCGCCGCCGGAGCTGGCGGAGAGCGCGCGACGGGCGGCGGCCGAGGCGCTGGCCGCGTACGACGGCGTCTGACGCGGCGGCCGACGGGTCCGACGGCGTCCTACGGGTCCGACGGGGTCCGACGGCGACGGTCGTCGGGGGCGACCGCGAAGAACCGGCCATGTGGGAGCCGACGAGTGGATGAAAAGTCGAGGGAATCGAGCGATATGTCCGCGACGCCCGGAACCGGGACCAGCGTCGGAATCGGAATCGGAAGCGGAAGCACCGCCGGTGCCGGCACCCGTGCCGGGGTCGGGGCCGGAGCCGCCGCCGGAACCGGAACCCTGTCCCCGTCCCCGCCGCTCGCGCCGGTCCTCTTCAAGGCCGCCTGCTCCGAGTGCCACGCACGCTGCGAGCTCTCCGCCGGCTGCCTCCGGCTCGCCATCGGCGCCAGCCGGCGTACCACCTTCTACTCCTTCACCTGCCCCGCGTGCGGCTCCGCCGTCCGCAAACCGGCCGGCGCGCGCATCGTCGAGCTCCTCACCGGGGGCGGCGTGCGGACGCTGCGGCTCCACTCCACCGTCTGACGAGGTCTAGGCTCTGCGCATGTTCTGGCCCATGCTCGCCATCGCCCTCGGTTTCCTCGGTATCGCCGTCCTCGGCGTCCTGGGCATCCGGGTGTTCATCGAGGCCCAGCGCCTCGGACGTCAAGTGACGCACACCACACAGCGGATCAACCGCGCGGCCGAGGACCTGGAACGCGCGGCCACCGATCTGGCCCGTACGGGGGAGACGCTGCGGTGACGCGATAGCGCACGCGGCCTCCTCCCGTCCACTCCCGGCAGGTACGCTGCTGGTTGCGGCGGTTTCGCTGAAATCCGCCGCAAACGGGAGTACGCACAGGGATTGCCGGGCGTTTACCCGTGCGCGTTACGATCCTGACGGCCGTTGGCTCGGACATCAGTCCGGTTCACCGGCCGGGAGCCCGCCCCAAGCCGCCTCGGTGAGAAGGTAGACAACAGTTATGTTCCGACAGATCGGCCCTCTTGAGATCACTCTCATCGTCCTGGCCATCGTCCTCCTCTTCGGCGCCAAGAAGCTCCCGGAGATGGCCCGTTCGCTCGGCAAGTCCGCCCGCATCCTGAAGAGCGAGGCCAAGGCGATGAAGACGGACGGGCAGCAGCCCGCCCCGGCCGACCCGCCGGCCGAGCAGCCCCCGGCCCAGCGCACCATCAAGGCGGCGCCCGGTGACGTGACCAGCGCCCGCCCGGTCACCGAGCCGTCCGACACCACCCAGCGCTGACCCAAGGCCGACCGCCGAGCGGACGGCCTGCCGCACGAGATGAGGACGTGGGTTGCTCAAGCCTGCCCGCAGTAAGAAGGAGAAGGACCCCGAGGGGCGGATGCCGCTCGCGGACCACCTGCGCGAGCTCCGCAACCGGCTCGCGAAGGCCATGCTGGCGATCACCATCACGTCCATCGCCGCGGCGTTCTACAGCCAGGAGTTGATGGACTTCCTCTCGTCACCGGTCGAGCGGTGCCCGAAGGGAGTCATGGAGACCGGTGGCAAGTGCGCCACCATCGTCTACAACGACCTGCTGTCCCCGTTCACGACCACGGTCAAGGTCGTCCTGATGGCGGGCATCGTCCTGTCGTGCCCCGTCTGGCTCTACCAACTGTGGGCCTTCGTCGCGCCGGGCCTCCACAAGAGCGAGAAGAAGTACACGTACTTCTTCGCCGCCGCCGCGGTCCCGCTCTTCGCCGCCGGCGTCTACGTCGCGTACCTGATCATGCCGGTGAGCATGAGCGTGCTGCTCAGCATCACGCCGGACCCCGCGGCCAACCTGCTCGAAGTCGACAAGATCCTGGACTTCACGGTCCGGATGGTCCTCATCTTCGGCTTCTCCTTCGAGCTGCCGGTGCTGCTGATCATGCTCAACGCCGCCGGGATCGTCACCGGACGGCGCATGGCCGGCTGGTGGCGCGGTGTGATCATGGGCATCTTCGTCTTCGGCGCCATCGCCACCCCGTCCACGGACCCGCTCGGCATGATCGCCCTCTCCGGGCCCATCATCCTGCTGTACTTCCTGGCCGTCGGCATCGCCCTCCTCAACGACAAGCGGCGACGGCGGAACGACCCGGACGCCGAGCTGGACGACGACGAGGCCGCTCCCGTCGACCTCACCCCCGCCCCGATCGGCGAGGTGGAGGCCGTGCCGTCCGCGCGCGCCGCGCTGCCCGAGCAGGCCACCGGAGACGCCGCCGGCTCCCGTACGCAGCGGCTGAACGGCTACGACGACATCACCTGAGGCCGGTCACACCCCGCCTCCGTACCGCTGCGGACCGTGGTGTCGTGCACGGCGGATTAAAGATCGAGCTGACTGTCAGTGGTGACGGGTACGCTCGATAACAAGATGACCCAAGAAGACCTCACACCCGCGGAGGCGTACGCGGCGGCCCGGCGCCGCGCCGCCGAGCAGGCGACCGCGCTCGCTCCCTTCCGGGACCTGTACGACTTCGAGCTGGACCCGTTCCAGATCGAGGCCTGCCGTGCCCTGGAGGCAGGCAAGGGCGTACTCGTCGCGGCCCCCACCGGCTCCGGCAAGACCATCGTCGGTGAGTTCGCCGTGCACCTCGCCCTGGAGCAGGGGCGCAAGTGCTTCTACACCACGCCCATCAAGGCGCTGTCCAACCAGAAGTACGCCGACCTGGTCAAACGCTACGGGCCGGAGAAGGTCGGCCTGCTGACCGGCGACAACAGCGTCAACTCCGAGGCACCGGTGGTGGTCATGACCACCGAGGTCCTGCGGAACATGCTGTACGCGGGCTCCCAGTCGCTGCGCGGCCTCGGCTACGTGGTCATGGACGAGGTGCACTACCTCTCCGACCGGTTCCGAGGCGCCGTGTGGGAGGAAGTGATCATCCACCTCCCCGAGTCGGTGACGCTGGTGTCGCTCTCGGCGACCGTGTCCAACGCCGAGGAGTTCGGCGACTGGCTGGACACCGTCCGCGGCGACACCGAGGTGATCGTCTCCGAGAGCCGTCCCGTCCCCCTGTGGCAGCACGTGCTGGCCGGGCGCCGGATGTACGACCTCTTCGAGGAGGAGACCGACCACGGCGGCCGCGGCTCCGCCCGGCGCGAGGTCAACCCCGACCTGCTGCGCCTGGCCCGCATGGAGAACTCCCGCCCGTTCAACGGCCGTGACCGGCGGCGCGGCAGGATGAGCGAGGCCGACCGGGAGCGCGAGCGGCGCCAGCGGTCCCGGATCTGGACACCCGGACGCCCCGAGGTGATCGAGCGGCTCGACGCCGAAGGGCTGCTGCCCGCCATCACCTTCATCTTCAGCCGCGCCGGCTGCGAGGCCGCCGTACAGCAGTGCCTGTACGCCGGGCTGCGGCTCAACGACGAGGAGTCGCGCCGACGGGTGCGGGAGCTCGTCGAGGAGCGCACCGCGTCCATCCCGACGGAGGACCTGCACGTCCTCGGGTACTACGAATGGCTCGAAGGCCTGGAGCGGGGCATCGCCGCACACCACGCCGGCATGCTGCCGACCTTCAAGGAGGTCGTCGAGGAGCTCTTCGTACGGGGCCTGGTCAAGGCGGTGTTCGCCACCGAGACCCTCGCCCTGGGCATCAACATGCCCGCGCGGTCCGTCGTGCTGGAGAAGCTCGTCAAGTGGAACGGCGAACAGCACGCCGACATCACCCCGGGCGAGTACACCCAGCTGACCGGACGCGCCGGGCGGCGCGGCATCGACATCGAGGGCCACGCCGTCGTGCTCTGGCAGCGCGGCATGGACCCGGAGTACCTCGCGGGCCTCGCCGGCACGCGCACCTACCCCCTGCGCTCCAGCTTCAAGCCGTCGTACAACATGGCGGTGAACCTGGTCGACCAGTTCGGGCGGCACCGCTCGCGCGAGCTGCTGGAGACGTCGTTCGCTCAGTTCCAGGCGGACAAGTCGGTGGTCGGCATCTCCCGCCAGGTGCAGCGCAACGAGGAGGGGCTCGAGGGCTACCGCGAAGGCATGACCTGCCACCTCGGCGACTTCGAGGAGTACGCGCGGCTGCGCCGCGAGCTCAAGGAGCGCGAGACCGAACTGGCCAAGCAGGGCGCGGCGCAGCGGCGTGCGGCGGCCGCCTCCTCGCTGGAGAAGCTCAAGCCCGGTGACGTCATCCACGTGCCGACCGGCAAGTTCGCCGGCCTGGCGCTGGTCCTGGACCCCGGCCTGCCGGCCGGCCGGTCCAACGGGCACCGCGGCTTCGAGCACGCCGACGGGCCGCGCCCGCTGGTGCTCACCGCCGAACGGCAGGTCAAGCGGCTCGCCGCCATCGACTTCCCGGTGCCGGTGGAGCCCCTGGAGCGGATGCGCATCCCGCGCACCTTCAACCCCCGCTCCCCGCAGTCGCGGCGGGACCTCGCGTCCGCGCTGCGTTCCAAGGCCGGGCACATCGTCCCCGACCGGCACCGCAAGCAGCGCTCCGCGGCGGCCGACGACCGCGAGATCGCCCGGCTGCGCAAGGCGCTGCGCGCGCACCCCTGCCACGGGTGCGACGAGCGCGAGGACCACGCCCGGTGGGCCGAGCGGTACCACCGCCTCCAGCGGGACACGCGCCAGCTGGAGCGGCGCATCGAGGGGCGGACGAACACCATCGCCCGTACCTTCGACCGGATCGTCGCGCTGCTGACCGAGATGGACTACCTGCGCGCCGACGAGGTGACCGAGAACGGCAAGCGGCTCGCCCGGCTCTACGGCGAACTGGACCTGCTGGCCAGTGAATGCCTGCGCGAGGGCGTGTGGGAGGGCCTCAACCCCGCCGAACTGGCCGCCTGCGTCTCGGCGTTGGTGTACGAAGCCCGGCAGTCGGACGACGCCGTCGCACCGAAGCTGCCGACGGGCCGCACGAAGGCCGCGCTCGGTGAGATGGTCCGCATCTGGGGCCACCTGGACGCCCTGGAGGAGGAGTTCAGGATCAACCAGACCGAGGGCGTCGGCCAGCGCGAGCCGGACCTCGGTTTCGCCTGGGCGGCCCACCAGTGGGCCTCCGGCAGCGGCCTGGACGAGGTGCTGCGCGAGACGGAGATGCCGGCCGGCGACTTCGTCCGGTGGTGCAAGCAGGTGATCGACGTCCTCGGCCAGATCGCGGCCGCGGCGCCGAGGGAGGACAGCACGGTCGCCAAGAGCGCGCGCAAGGCGGTCGACGGGCTGCTGCGGGGAGTGGTGGCGTACAGCTCGGTGGGCTGACGGCGTTCCACCCCGTGGAGAGGTGAGGGCCCGGTCGGATCGCTCCGGCCGGGCCCTCAGTGCGGGTGCGCGCCGAGACGCTCGGCGAGCGCGACGAGTTCGGGGGCGCGCAGGACCCGGTCGCCGTATCCCGGGAGCGGGACGTGCAGCGGTGACGTCCAGCGCGCGGGGATGGCGGCCGCGCCGTACACGGCGCCGGCCAGCGCCCCCGTCACCGCGGCGACCGTGTCGGTGTCGCCACCCAGGTCGATCGCCGCCGCCAGGGCCTCCTCGAAGGAGCCGGTCGTCCGCAGGGCCCAGAGCGCGGAGCCCAGGCACGGCCAGACCGCGCCGTTGAACTCGGTGGCGTCATCCGGATGCCAGCCGGGCGCCAGGACGGCGGCCCACCGCGCCCGATGGCCCGGGTGCACGGCGGCGAGGGCGTCCGGTACCGCCGCCACGGGGTCGGCGCCCTCCAGTGCCACGCGGATCAGCTCGTGCAGCAGGGCCGTACCCTCCCACGCGGCCCGGTCGCCGTGCGTGAGCGCCGCGATCCGCCGGGCGGCCTCCATGGTGCCGGTGCGTCCGGCGCCCGCGAAGTACACGGCGGACGTGGCGGCCCGCATGAGCGAACCGTTGCCCGCCGCGCGGCCGTTGAGCTGGAAGTGCAGCGCGGCCGCCAGGTCCCACGGCTCGCCGTTGGTCAGGACGTCCTCCGTCTGGAGCCCGATGTCCTTGGGCTGGCCCGCCGCCCAGCGCCGGAACCGGTCGAAGACGTCCGGCAGGTCGAGGCCGCCCCGCTCCAGCAAGGACTCGCCCACCAGCACCGCCATCTGCGTGTCGTCGGTGGCCTCGCCCGGGTCCCAGCCCCCGCCTCCGCACATCTCGCCGACGCCGTCCGGGAACCGGGCGCGGTACACGCCCGGCAGGCCGAACTCGAAGGGCGCGCCGAGGGCGTCGCCGACGGCGGAACCCAGGACGGTGCCGGTGACGCGCTCGTACGGGTGCATGTGTTCAGGCTAGGGGCTGGTGGGCCCGGTGCGCCGGGTCCTCACCTCTCGTACGGCCAGGAAGACGAGCAGGCCGATGGGGGAGAGGAGGATGGTCAGGACCAACAGGGGCCCGGTGAGCAGCGGGTGCAGGGTGAGTTCGCGCGACCGCAGGAAGATCCACTGTCCGATCAGCAGGTCCCAGGCGATGACCTGGGCCCAGATGGCTCCGGCTCCGTCCGCCAGGGCGGTCAGGTCGCGGAAGGTCTCCAGATCGGGCTCGCGTACGGCGGCCCAGAGCTCCGGGAACACCGGGACGGCCAGGCCCAGATAGACGAGCAGGATGGGTACGACGGTGAGGGGGGACGAGGCGATCCGCGTGGTCCCTCGCCAGTGGGGCGCCAGGATCATCAGCAGCCAGACGGGCGCGGCCAGATAGAAGGACAGCTCGAAGAGGATGACGGTCATGCCACTCGCTCCAGGTGCGCGGGGCGGGCACCAGTCGCCGGCGCCGTCGTACGGAGCGCGGCCCAGCCGCCGACCGCGGTGAGGAGCGCGACGACCCCCGCCGCGGTGAGTGTCGCGCCGTCCGGGTGGACCAGGGGCTGACCGCGCAGCGCCTGCCAGGTGACCAGGGCGAAGACGGCCGCGTACGCCGCCGAGGCCACGAGCACCAGGCGCAGGCGTACACGCTCGTCGCGCAGCCGGGCGAACCGGGGCGCCAGGGCG
Source organism: Streptomyces sp. NPDC045998 (assembly GCF_056430285.1). Lineage (NCBI taxonomy): Bacteria > Bacillati > Actinomycetota > Actinomycetes > Kitasatosporales > Streptomycetaceae > Streptomyces > Streptomyces sp. NPDC045998. The sequence goes on along the minus strand of NZ_JBWKLJ010000008.1, from coordinate 170,140 downwards.
ACGAGGACCAGGAGGAAGAGCGGCAGCAGTTGGAGCGCGTGCATGCCGACGAAGTGCGGGATGCGGAGGTCGCCGCCGGTCGTCGACCAGCCGGTGAGGGGCATGGCCGGACCGCCGTCCGGTACGCCGACGCTGTGCGCGCCGACCACCTCGGAGGCGCCCGGCTGCTGACCCGGCGCGGGCCGTGTCATGCGGAAACCGATTCCGGCGCCCGCCAGTGCCAGCAGAGCGCCCAGCCTGAGGGCCCAGGCGGACGCCCGGTCCACGAACCGCGCCCGGAACAGCAGGACGGCGATGACGAGCGTCGCGCTCCACAGCACGACGACCGTGCCCGCCATCGCGTCGTACAGCGTGCTGTCGAAGGGCGTGGCGTGGTTGAAGTGGCTGCGTCGTCCGCGGGCCGCCTGGAAGGTGATGATCGCCATCTCGACGGCGGACGACGTGGCCACGATGGTCCCCGCCCACCAGCCGGTGCGCCGGAAGCGCGGCAGCAGCGACAGCATCCACGCGAGCGACAGGCAGTACGCCACGAACGAGACCGCGAACTTGAACGGCTTGGCCCAGACCGGCGCCCCGGCGAGGACGCGGTCGTCGATGACCAGTCCGACGGCGGCGACGCCGGCGAGGAGGGCCATGGCGGCGGAGAAGAGGAGGAGAGGCCGGTGCAGCGATGACAGCCGGTGCGAGAAGGACATGGAGAACCCCCAGTTATGGGTAGCGGCGCTATCCGCTATCCGATAGCGAGACTATCTATGATGAGAGTTCTCAAGGCAAGGGGTGACGCGGGCATGCGCATTGGTGAGTTGAGTCGGCGGACCGGGGTGTCGGTCCCGACGATCAAGTACTACGTACGGGAAGGGCTGCTGCCGGCCGGGCGGCTGACCAGCCCCAACCAGGCGTCGTACGACGAGACGCACGAGCGGCGGCTCCGCCTGGTGCGGGCCCTGATCGACGTCGGCGGGCTGTCGGTCGCGGCCCTGCGCGAGGTGCTCGCCGCGATCGACGACCCCCGGCGGCCGGTCCACAAGGTGCTGGGCGAGGCGACCCACCGCCTGACGGCGTCGAGCGGCGACGAGGTGGACCCGGAGCGGGAGGCGGCGCGCGTGACGGCGAAGGAGCTGGTGGCGGGCCGGGGGTGGCGCGTCGGGGACGGGAACCCCGCGCTGGACGCGCTCGCCGGCGCGCTGGCCGCGTTGCGGCAGGTGGGGCACGCGGATTTCTTCGAGGTGCTGGACGCCTACGCGGAGGCCGCGGAGCGTGTCGCCGCGGCGGATCTCGCGTGGGTGGCGGGGGGTGCCAGGCGCGAGGACCTGGTGGAGAGCGCGGTGGTCGGGACGGTGCTGGGGGAGGCGGTGTTCGCGGCGCTGCGGCGGTTGGCGCATGTGGATGCGTCGGCGCGGCGGTATGGGGAGGGGGAGGGTGAGGGCGAGGCGCGGGAGTGAGAGGGAATCCGCCCCGCGATGCCCAGGGTGGCTTCGGAGTTGCTCGGCTTGATCCCCCGGGCGAATCCGCGCTCACGCGACGCTCGGCCTGATCACGCCTCACTGTTGAGCAAGGCCCACGCCCTGCGGGACCGCCGCCCGCAGTTCCCTCACCACAGCGCGCACGACGGCGGATCCGGCCAGTTCGGAGGTGGTGACATAGCCGACCTGGCGTGTCGGGCGATCGAGACCGAGATCGGTGATCGCGACCGAGTTCGCCGCTCCGACCAAGGAGAGCGCGGGCATGATCGCCATTCCGTGACCGCCGCTCACCAGGGAGAGCACCGCTCCGTCGTCCTCGGCCTCGACGGTCGCCTTCGGGATCCAGTCCTGTGCCGCCCACCAGTCACGGGTGTACGAGCCGCAGTTCTCCGCCCAGTCGACCAGCGGCAGCGAGCGCGGGGCGGCGTGACCCTTCGGGTGTACCAGGGCGTACGGCTCTTCGAGGAGCCGGCTCGCGACCAGACCCGGTGGAGGCGGCACGGAGCCGCCGAGTGTGGCGATGGCTATGTCGGCTCTCCCGTCGGCCACTTCGCCCGCGGTGCCGCGCCCCACCTCGCGTACGATCCGCACCCGCGGCTCGATCCCGGGATGCCGGACGCGTAGCCGCTGGAGGACGGGCGGCAGCAGGTGGAGAGCCGCGCTGCGGAAGGCCGCGATCCGCAGCGGCCCCTCCGCCGCGTCGAACCGGGCCGCGCCGCGCGCCTCGGCGTTCAGGACGTCCAGCAGGCGCAGGATGCGGCGGGCGTACGCCACGGCCTTGTCTCCGGCGAGGGTGGGACGGGCGCCGGTGCGGCCGCGGTCGAAGAGCACGGCACCGATCTTGCGCTCGCTGCCGCGCACCGAGTGGGAGACCGCGGACTGCGTCAGACCGAGTGTCCCGGCCGCGGCCGAGAACCCGCCGGTGTCCGCGACCGCCACCAGGACGCGCAGTTCGTGTGGGGCGAGATCGGAGTCGGTACTGCGGGCCACAGGGCGCTCACCTCGAGATATGAGGACTGCTCATGGAACGGTCGGTCGCATGAGCCCAACCGACTGCCCAGGTGGCGCATTCCCGCCCTACGGTCCGTTCATGAACACGACCGCGCTCACCGTGCATCAGATCGCCCGCCCCCACGGCTTTCCCACCGCCCAGCACTTCGCCTTCATCGAGTCCCCGCTTCCCGAGCCCGCAGTCGGCGGCGCGCTCGTGGAGAACCTCTACTGGTCCGTCGACCCGTATCACCGCGAGCTGATGGACGACGTGCCCGGCGGCTTCGCGCTCGACGCACCGCTGGAGGGCCGCACCATAGGGCGAGTCATCGCCTCGCGCACGCCCGATCTGGCCGAGGGCGAGATCGTGTTCCACCGGCAGGGCTGGCGCACGCATGCCGCGGTCACGCCGGAGGAGGTCCGACGGCTGTCCCGCTTCGAAGGGGTGCCGCTGACCGCGTACTTGAGCACTCTCGGTGGTACGGGCCTGACCGCCTATGTGGGCCTCACCCGGATCGCCCGGCTTCAGGAGGGCGAGGATCTGTTCGTGTCGGCAGCGGCGGGCGGGGTCGGCACGGCGACCGGGCGGTTCGCCCGACTGCTCGGCGCCGGACGGCTCGTGGGCAGCGCGGGCTCGGCGGCGAAGGCAGACCACCTTACGCGGGAGGTGGGCTATGACGCCGTCTTCGACTACCACGACGGGCCCGCCGCCGACCTGCTCGGCAAGGCCGCGCCAGGCGGCATCGACGTGTTCGTCGACAACGTCGGCGGCGAGCAGCTGGCCGCGGCAGTGGGAGCGCTGCGCGAGTTCGGGCGCATCGTCCGCGTCGGCACGATCAGCCAGTACAACACCCCCGGCGCGTCGCACCCGCGCTTCGACTACGCGGACATTGTGGAGAAGAGCATCCGGATGGAGGGCTTCCTGGTCAGCAACCACCGCGATGTGCAGGAGGAACTGTACGAGTTCGCGGTGCCGCATCTGCAGAGCGGTCGGCTCGCTCTGGACGAGACGGTGGTCGACGGTTTCGAGCACATCGTGGACGCGTTCCTGGGAATGCTGCGCGGCGAGAACACCGGCAAGATCATCGTGCGGGACCGCACGGAGGCCCCGTCCGTGAGCTGACACCCGACCCGGTATCGCGGAGCGGCGTCTCCAGGACCCTCGACCGACACATGACCAGCGATCGATCGTGACCGGGCCATCGCGGATCGGTTCGCAGCCGTGATCCGCCCCGGACCCAGGGGCCGGCGGGCCCCGGCCCTTCAGGGCGTGAGGTCCCGGTGGCGGGCCGGGGTGCGGGGACGGTAGGGCTCGCCGGGGCCGGGGCCGGGGCCGGGGCCGGTGCCTGCGGCGGCCGGGAGGTGGCTCAGGCAGCCGCCGGGCCCGCGGGGGGCTCCTGTTCGCGTTCCACCTGGGCGTTCCAGTCGCGCTTGATCGCGCGCCAGGCCTCGTCCGTCTGGCCCAGGCGCCAGTAGCCCGAGATCGAGAGGCGTTCGCGGGGGATCTGGCGGTCCTGGCGGAGGTGGCGGCGGAGGTCCTTGACGAAGCCGGCTTCGCCGTGGACGAAGGCGTGGACGTCGCCGGGCGGGAAGTCCAGGTCCTGGACCGCTGTCAGGAGCGCCTCGCCGACCGGGCGGCCGGTGCGGTGGAACCAGCGGAGCTCGACGCCGGGCGGAGCCGCGATCTTCTGTTCGTCGTCGGGGGAGTCGACCTCCACGAAGGCGTGCCCCACGGCGCCCTCCGGCAGCCGCTCCAGCGACGCGGCGATCGCCGGCAGTGCGCTCTCGTCGCCGACGAGCAGGTGCCAGTCCGCCGCCGGGTCCGGCGCGTACCCGCCGCCCGGGCCGAGGAAGCGAATCGTTTCGCCCACCTGCGCGGAGGCCGCCCACGGGCCGGCGAGGCCCTCGTCGCCGTGGACGACGAAGTCGACGGTCAGCTCGCGCTGGGCGGCGTCCCACGCCCGTACCGTGTACGTCCGGGTCGTCGGCCACTGCTCGCGCGGGAACTCCTCCCGGATGCGGTCCATGTCGAAGGGCTCCGGGTAGGTCACCCCCGGCGCCGGGAAGAGCAGCTTGACGTAGTGGTCGGTGAACTCGTCCGCGCTGAAATCGGACAGCCCCTCGCCGCCGAGGACCACCCGCACCATGTGCGGCGTGAGCCGCTCGGTACGGACGACACGAGCTTCGCGGGCCTTCGGTGCCTTGCGGGCGGGCTGCTGCGCCACGGTGGTCTCCCCGTCTCTCCCCGAACATGGTTGCTTAGGCTTACCTAAGCTAACACCTCACCCCCGTAGCACGGAGAGCAAACGGTCCAGCGAGCCGCCCAGCCCCCACCGCGCCGCCAGCTCGTCCAGCGCCTCCGGCTCCACCGGCCCCGCCGGCAGCGCGGGGTCGAAGTCCGGCAGCGGCACGTCGTCGGCGACCCGCACCACCTTCGGCGCGACCGCCACGTACTCCCGCGACTCGGCCAGCCGCCTGCGCTGCGCCGGCGAGAGCTTCGACGCCGGGTCGTCGACCGCGGCCATGATCCCGGCGAGGTCCCCGTACGCCGCCAGGAGCTTCGCGGCGGTCTTCTCGCCGATGCCGGGCACCCCCGGCAGCCCGTCGCTCGGGTCCCCGCGCAGCAGCGCCAGATCGGCGTACCCCCGCCCGTCCACGCCGTACTTCGACCGCAGCCAGTCCTCGTCCGTGACCTGGAGGCTGCCGACGCCCTTGAGCGGATACAGCACCCGCACGCCCCGGGCGTCGTCCACCAGCTGGTACAGATCGCGGTCCCCGGTGACGATGTCCACCGGCCCCGCCGCCCGCGCCGTGAGCGTGCCGATCACGTCGTCCGCCTCGTACCCCGCGACGCCGACCCGGGCGATGCCCACCGCGTCCAGCACCGCCTCGATCACCGGCACCTGGGGCGACAGCGTGTCCGGGATCTCCTCCTCGTCCGGGCCCGTCCCCGGAGCGGCCTCCTCGGCGACCCGGTGCGCCTTGTACGACGGGATCAGCTCCACCCGCCAGTGCGGCCGCCAGTCCGCGTCCATGCACGCCACCAGCTCGTCCGGCCGGTGGTCCTGGACTAGCCGGGCGATGAAGTCCAGCAGCCCGCGCACGGCGTTGACCGGCGTGCCGTCCGGGGCCTTCACGGAGTCGGGGACCCCGAAGTAGGCGCGGAAGTAGAGGGAGGCGGTGTCGAGGAGCATCAGGCGTCGCGTCACACCACCGATCATGCACCACCCCACCGACACCGGACTGACACGCCAGTGAAGGGGGTCACCATTCCGTTGTGCCGGAAGTGCCCGGGCCGGTCTCACCGTGCGCGTGAGGCCCGCCCTATCGCGCCTTTCCCTCCCGTTGCGCTACTCGGTGGTACCGACGCTGCGTAAGGTGGTCGGAGAGGGAGGGAGCCGTAGAGATGGACGACAAGGAGACGCTTCGCGTGGGCGCGGCCGTCCGCCGGAGGCGCAGAGCACTCTCGCTCACCCTCGCCGCGGTGGCCGAGCGCAGTGGGCTGTCCGTGCCGTTTCTCAGCCAGATCGAGAACGAGCGCGCCCGGCCCAGCACGCGCTCCCTGGAGCGCGTCGCGGACGCCCTGGAGACCACGGCCGTGGAGCTCCTCTACGCGGCCGACTCGACGCGCACCGTCGACGTCGTGCGGGCCGACGACGCCTCCGGCGTGCCCGGCGTACGGCCGCTGGTGCGCGGCGAGCACCAGATGCACGCCGACGAGTTCACCGGCGAGCACGACGCCGGACGGGAGCTCGTCCTGCGCAACGACGCCCTGCTGTACGTCGCCGACGGCGCCGCCCAGGTGGAGGCCGAGGGCCGCGCCTACCGGCTGGAACGCGGCGACACGCTGTACCTCTCCGGTGGCGTGCGCCACCGCTGGCGTGCCACCGGGCCCGCCACCCGCATCCTGGTCGTCGCCGTCGCCGAGCACATGGGGACGGCGCCCCGCGATGGCTGAACGCACGGGTGCCGAGCGCACGGGGGCCGGGCACGGGGCGGCCGTACGTACGCGGGTCGTCTCCCTGGTGCCCTCCCTGACCGAGACCGTCGCCGCCACGGCGCCCGGCCTGCTCGTCGGTGCCACGGACTGGTGCACCCACCCCTCCGGCCTCGACGTCACCCGTATCGGCGGTACGAAGAACCCGGACGTGGCCGCCATCGCCGCCCTGCGCCCCGACCTCGTCCTCGCCAACGAGGAGGAGAACCGCGCCCCCGACCTCGCCGCCCTGCGTGCCGCGGGACTGGACGTGCTGGTCACCGAGGTGCGCACCCTGGAGCAGGCCTTCGTCGAGCTGGACCGCGTGCTGCGGGCCTGCGGCGTACGGACCCGGCCGCGCTGGCTCGACGAGGCCGAGGCGGCCTGGGACGCGCTCACCCCGGGCCCGTACCGGCGCAGGGCCGTCGTGCCCATCTGGCGCCGCCCCTGGATGGTGCTGGGCCGCGACACCTTCGCGGGCGACCTGCTGGCCCGCCTGGGTGTGGTCAACGTGTACGCGGACCACGCCGAGCGCTACCCGCGCGTCCCGCTCGACGAGCTGCGCGCCTCCGGCGCCGACCTGGTGGTCCTGCCGGACGAGCCGTACCGCTTCACGGCGGACGACGGACCCGAGGCGTTCGAGGGCATCCCCGCCGCGCTCGTCGACGGGCGCCACCTCACCTGGTACGGGCCGTCCCTGGCGACGGCACCGGCGGCGCTGCGAGCAGCGCTCCGCTGACCAGCCCCCGTACGGTCCGGGCGGCGGCCACCAGCCAGACCGCCACCAGCAGCGCGTACAGCGCCACGGCCAGCCACAGCAGCGGCGTGAGCCCGGTGTGCCGGGCCAGCCCCTCCGCGCCGGTCACGCACACGCCCACCGGGAACGTCAGCGCCCACCACGTCATCGCGAACCCCATGCCCCTGCGGCGCGCCCGCACCAGCAGGGCACCGGCCAGTACCAGCCACATCAGGGCGAAGCCCATGACCGGCACGCCGTACAGCACGGCCAGCGTCGTCCCGTAGGGAAGGTACGGTGCCGCGTCGGCGAAGTTGTTCGCGGCCGTCGTGGACTGGCCCAGCGGCCCGAGCACCAGGAAGAGCGTCGGCGTCAGGGTGAGGGGCAGCGGCCCGCCCGTCATCAGCCGCCCGAAGACCAGCGGAAGCATCAGCAGCACCGCGAACAGGCTCAGCCCGAACAGCCCGTAGCAGGTGAGCAGCAGCGTCCCCTGCCACTGCCCCGGCGGCAGATGCGGTACGAGGAAGGGGCCCTGCGCGGCGGAGACCATGGGCGCCACCACCGGCAGCAGCCACACCGGAGAGGCGGCCTCGATCCGGTGGTGCACCACCATCAGGTACGGGACGGTGACCGCGACCGCCACGCCGAGGGCCGTGCCCAGGGCGAACAGCACACCGTCCAGGGCGAGGGCCGCGTCCATCCCGATCCAGTCCCTGCCGACGGTGAGGGCGCCCCCGCCGACCGACACCATGGCCATGGCCACGCACCCGTAGAACGGCGCCACCGCCGGGTCCAGCAGATGGGCCCGGGCCTGGTCGCGGTGGTGCGTCCAGTGCAGCGTCCGCGCCACGAGCAGTACGGCGAGCATCAGCAGGGACAGGGCCCAGACGGCGGTGCAGGCGGTCCGCAGACCGGGCACCCGGACGGGCAGGGCGGCACCCGCGCCGGCGACGATCGCGGTACCCATCACCGTCGCGTACCAGTTGGGTCCGAGATGGCGGACCGCCAGGGTGCGGGGGACGCGGGGGAGAGGGGTGTACTGCGCGAGCGTTGTTGCCATCCACCCACCGTGACCTGCGCCGATGCCCACCACCAGGGATCTTGTCCCTATGACCCCATAAACTGAAGTTATGAGCCTGTCGCATCGCGTCCCCGACCTCGGAGCCCTCGAACTGCTGCTCGCCGTCGCCCGGCATGGCAGCCTGGGCCGGGCCGCGCGCGAGGTCGGCATCACGCAGCCGGCCGCCAGCAGCCGGATCCGCTCCATGGAGCGGCAGCTCGGTGTCGCCCTGGTGGACCGCTCGCCGCGCGGCTCGCGGCTGACCGACGCGGGTTCCCTCGTCACAGACTGGGCGCGGCGGGTGGTGGAGGCGGCGGAGGCGTTCGACGTGGGGGCGCAGGCGCTGCGGGACCGGCGCGATTCGCGCCTCCGGGTCGCCGCCTCCATGACCATCGCGGAGTACCTGCTGCCCGGGTGGCTCATCGCGCTGCGCGCCGAGCGCCCCGACACGGCCGTCTCGCTCCAGGCGGGCAACTCGGCCGCCGTCGCCGCCTGCCTGCTCGCGGGCGAGGCGGACCTCGGGTACGTCGAGGGGCTCGCCGTGCCGGACGGCCTGGACGCCGTGGTCGTCGCCCACGACCGGCTCGTGGTGGTCGCCGCGCCCTCGCACCGCTGGGCCCGCCGCCGCGGCCCCGTCACCCCGGCGGAGCTGGCGGCGACCCCGCTGGTGCTGCGCGAGTACGGCTCCGGCACCCGCCAGGTCCTGGACGCCGCCCTCGCCGACCACGGCGGCCTCGCGGACCCGCTGCTGGAGCTCGCCTCCACCACGGCCGTCAAGGCGGCGGCCGTGACCGGCGCGGGCCCGGCGGTCCTCAGCGAGCTCGCGGTCACCGAGGAACTCGCCTCGCGCCGCCTGGTCGAGGTGCCGGTCGAGGGCGTCCACCTCCACCGCGCCCTGCGCGCGGTCTGGCCGACGGGCCCGCTGCCGACGGGGCCGGCCCGCGACCTGCTGTCGCTGGCGCGGGGGTAGGGGCCGGAGGGGAGAACAGGCAGCCGGACGGGTCCCGCAACTCCCTGTGCAGCTTCGTCCATTGGCTTGTGTAGGGTCATCCATTGACGTGTCCCGGACGTCCTGAGTCCGTTTCCGTCCGGAACGTCGATCATTCGCTTGTCCGCACGGGGGAAGGGAGCCCAGCAGATGGCATGGGACGAATGGGAGCGACTGAAGGCCGACGCCAGCGGCAGAGATTCCTCGCGAATGCAACTGAACGAGGCTCCGAGCGGCAAGGGCGGAGCCGGACAGGGCGACCTCACGGTCTCGCAGAAGGACCTGGCCGCGGTCGGCGACAGCGCGTTCAAACTGTTCGAAGACCTCGGCCGGTACGGCCGTGACGCCTGGTCCAGCAGCCAGACCGCGGCCAAGGACCTCACGTCGCAGGAGTTCGCGCTCGGCGGCGCCCTGCACACGGTGCAGGACCGGTGGGAGAAGTCCCTCACGACCCTGCTCGACGCCTGCGCGCACATCTCCAACCACATGGACTTCACCCAGAAGGCCCACGCGGGCGACGAGTACCACATCACGTCGACCGTGAGCAGCATCGCCACCCTGGACAAGGGCTTCGACGAGGGGGCGAAGCGCTGATGGACCTCGAGGCGCTGCGCAACGCCAACTTCTCCGCGCTCAGCACCGCGATCGGCGACTGGTCCACGGTCGTCAAGAACCTGACGACCATGGAGAAGCGGGCGCAGGACGACATGAAGGCCAAGGCCGACAGGGCCAACTGGACCGGTGTCAACGCCACCGTCTCCCGTACGTTCATCTCCAAGACGGCCGGCGAGTTCTCCGACGCCCTCGCCCAGGCCACCTCGATCCACAACATCCTCAAGGACACCCACGACGAGCTCGTCGGCTACCGGGACCAGCTGAGGAAGGCCCTCGACGACGGCTTCGCGCGGGACAAGCTGTCCGTCTACGGCGAGAAGGGCGGCGGCTTCCGCGTCGAGGCCGCCGTCCACCCGAAGCCGCCGGACTGGGAGCAGAAGGCGGATGCGCTGCGGGACACCATCCAGCGCATCCTCACCCAGGCCACCACCAGCGACTCCACCGCCGCCCGCGCTCTGCGAGCCATCGCCGAGCAGGCCGACTACGGCTTCTCCGGCATCAAGGCGGCCGACCGCGACTCCGCCGCCGACGCGCTGAAAGCGGCCGACGCCATGGCCAAGCTGGCGAAGGACGCCAAGAAGATGTCGCCCGAGGAGTTCGCCGAGTTCCAGCGGACCGTGGCCAAGTACAAGAACGACGAGCTCTTCGCCGCGCAGTTCGCCTCGCAGCTGGGCGGGAAGCAGACGCTCCAGTTCTGGAACGACGTCGCCGAGATGAACGCGGGAGCGCGGGGCGACGAGCTCAAGCAGCTCCAGAGTCTCCAGAGGGACCTGAGCACCACGCTCGCCACGGCCACGATCTCCGACACGGCCGGCATGACGGAATGGAAGAAGACGGTCCTGGCCGAGGCGACCACCGCCTTCCGGTACGACACCGCCGACCCGCTGCGGCCCAACGGCGCCATGGGTTACCAGGTCATGAGCAGCCTGATGCACCACGGAAAGTACGACTCCGAGTTCCTGGACGCCTACGGCAAGCAGCTCCTGAAGATGGACATGGCGCCGGCCGGCCTCACCGGCATGGGCACCAACGACCTCTGGAAGGCCGGCAACATCACGGACCTGGTCTTCGGCGACGACGACGGCCGGGACCCGCTGATCGGCTACATGAAGGCGCTGTCGCACAACCCCGAGGCGGCGCTGGACACCTTCGGCGACAAGAAGGTGTTCGAGCACATGCTGGAGAGCACCCGCTACACCGACCGCGACGGAGCGGTGGCGCACGCCCTCGAGGCGGCGGTGACGGGTTACGGGGACGGCGAGAAGGCGACCGACGTCAGGCCGCACAGCAAGGCGCAGATAGCGCTGATGCAGGACGTCATGCACGCGGTCGCGCAGCCGGAGACCGGCGCCAAGCTGGTGAACAAGGCCACGGGCGAGAGCTTCGGCGACATGGCGGCGGCGTACATGCCGGAGATCAGCAGGTCGATCGCCGGCACGGGAGCCGAGTCGATCTTCTGGACCAATGGCCAGTACACCGAGGGCGACTTCCAGAAGGTGGACGTCACGCGCTTCCTGTACGAGACGGCCAGGGACCCCATGGGGCGCGCCGCGATCATCGTCGGCGAGAGCGTCTACACGGCCAGTTCGCTGGAAGCGCACATCGCCGAGCCGGAGCGTTTCGACGGGAAGACGGAAGACGCCGTCAAGGCCATCGCCACGAACGCCGGAATCATCGAGGGCATCGTCGGACATTCGGTCGCGGACGCCAGGATCGCCGGAGACCTGGAGGCCGAGAAGGAGGCGAACACCGCCCTGAAGACCAAGGGTGACGTCGTCAAGTCCATCCTGTCCGCCGGCGTCGGCGTGGGTACCGTCGCTCTGGTGGGCACGGCACCCGCCGTGGCCGCGACGGCAGCAGCGGTCAGTGGATTCTTCGGCGGAATCGCCGGTATGTCCGTCGACCGCATCATCGACGCGCAGCAGATTGACGGAGCTCTGGACCAGTCCCTCTACGACAGTGGAGGGAAGTTGAACGACGCCCAGGAATCGGCCAATTCGCAGACACAGGAAAGCGCCGTCAACGCCATCAACGAGCACGGCTCCAAGGAATTGACGGAAGGCGCCACCCGAAACATGATTCGCGAGGCGATCGAGGCGGGCTGGACTCGAAGCGACACCTTGCTCGAGGACTCCCATGCCCGCCCGGCCGCGTGACCTTTGAGTGGATACGGGCAGTCTGATGCAGGCAAGTCGTAAGAAGACCGTCATGCGCGCGGGTCTGGGGTGTCTGCTGGCCCTCGCGGCGGTTTTCGGATACCTGGAGATCTTCACCAAGGGGCTCGACCGGCTACCGGCCCGGCCGTGTGACGGTGCGGTCGACCGGGAGACGGTGGCCCGCGTGCTGCCGACGGCCCGTTCGGCCGAGGAACGCGGGAGGCTCAACCTGGAGGCCGGCGGCGGCTTCCTGTTCGGGTGTTATGTCCGCACCAGCGGCGGCTCCGTCATCTCGGGAGAGGCGGAGGGCCGCGACGCCGCTGCGGATCGGTGGCGGGACTCCCACGAGAAGAACGGGAACGAAGCGGATCCCGTCGAGGTGTCGTCCGGCGGCATCAGAGCCGTGGTGCACTCGGACAGCGCGTTCGTGTACGTCCCCTGCACTCCGCCCGGCAAGAAGCCCGGCGAGGCGCGGGAAGCGTACGCGCTGACCGTCGACGCCCGCACCATCGGTGAGACCCGCGTTCACGGGCACGAGCTGCGCCAAGTCCTCGTCGACTTCGCCTACCAGCTCGCCCGCCACACGTACGAGACCGTCGACTGCCAGGAGGCGCGGACCTTCCCGAAGGAGCTGCCCCGGCTCCCGGCCGCCTGAGGCACGCGAGAGGCCCGGTCCGCTATCAGCGGGCCGGGCCTCACGCGTACTCACGACGCCGCCGCGACCAGCCCCTCCATCACCCGCAGGTCGGCGTCCATCTCGGGGTGCCACTGCACGCCCATCGCCCAGCGCGTGCCCGGCAGCTCGACCGCCTCCACCGTGCCGTCCTCCGCGTGCGCCGAAGGGGTCAGGCCGCGGCCCAGCCGGTCCACCGCCTGGTGGTGGTACGTCGGGACCGTCACCGCTTCCGGGACCAGGGAGGCGTACCGCGTGCCCGGGACCGGCTTCACCGTGTGGGCGGCGAAGACGCCGGGGCCGCCGGTGTGCCCGTCCAGGTGCTGCACCAGGGTGCCGCCGAGTGCCACGTTGAGCAGCTGCATGCCGCGGCAGACGCCCAGCAGCGGCGTGCCGGTCGCGAGGGCCGCGTCGATCAGCGCGAGCTCCCAGGAGTCCCGCTCCGCCGCCGCCGGGCCCGTGCGGGGGTCGCGCTCGGCGCCGTACCGTACGGGGTCGACGTCGGCGCCGCCCGCGACGACCAGGGCGTCGAGGCGGGCCACCGCCTCCGGGGCCGTGGCGGGCGCGTCCGGCGGGAGCATCGCGGCGATGCCGCCCGCCGCCTGGACCAGGCGCGGGTACGTCTCCGGCAGCAGCGCCGCCGGCATGTCCCAGACGCCCCACCGGGCGCGGTCCAGGTAGGTGGTGACGCCGATGAGCGGCTTCGGCACGGGTGGTTCCTCTCGGTTGCGTGTCAGTTGCGTTCGAGCTCGGCTTCGGCTGCCGCCAGCGCCGCGAACTCCTCCTCGGGCGCGCTCGCGACGAGACGGTGCCGACTGTAGAAGGCGAAGTACGCGAGGGCGACGACGTACACCCCCAGCGCGATGAGTGCCGCGTCCACGTCCACCAGAAACGTCGCCACCAGGGCGGACAGCGCGAGGACCAGCGCGACGGAGGACGTCAGGACGCCACCGGGCGTGCGGTAGGGGCGCGGCAGGTCCGGCTCGCGGCGCCGCAGCACGATGTGGGACAGCGCCATCAGGGCGTAGCTGATGGTGGCGCCGAAGACGGCGATGTTCAGCATCCGCGCGCCGTCGCCGGTCCCGGCCGCCAGCGCAAAGCCGATCGCCCCCGGGATCAGCAGCCCCAGGTACGGCGACCTGCGGCGGCTGGTCAGCGACAGGAAGCGGGGCAGGTAGCCCGCGCGGGACAGGGCGAACAGCTGGCGCGAGCCCGCGTAGATGAGCGAGAAGAACGACGCCACCAGGCCCGCCAGGCCCGCGTAGTTGACGAACCGGCTCAGCGGGGTCGGACCCCCGTCCCCCTGGAGCGCGACGACGAGCGGGTTGCCCGCGTCCTGGATCGCCGCCGAGCCGCGCGCCCCCGTGGCCGCGAAGAACGTCAGGACGGCGAGCAGCACCAGGACCATCATCGACAGCGAGAGCGCGCGCGGCATGGACCGCACCGGGTCCTTGGCCTCCTCGGCGGCCAGCGGCACGCCCTCCACGCCGAGGAAGAACCACATCCCGAAGGGGAAGGCCGCCCAGATGCCGAGCAGGCCGAAGGGCAGCCAGGAGCTCGCCCCGAAGGCGGACCCGTCCACCGGGATGTCGTCCAGCCCGTCGGCGTGGAACTCCGTGAAGGCGCCGGCCGCGAAGATCAGCAGCGCAGCCACCGCGATCGCCGTCACGATGAGGCTGAAGCGCAGCGCCTCGCCCACGCCCCACAGGTGGATGCCGATGAAGACGACGAAGCACGCGAGGTAGACCGGCCAGCCGGACTCCAGGCCGAACAGGCCGAGCGATTCGACGTAGTCGCCGATGAAGATGGAGATGGCGGCCGGGGCCAGGACGTACTCGATGAGGATGGCCGTCCCGGTCAGGAAGCCGCCCCAGGTGCCGAGGGCGCGGCGCGCGAAGCCGTAACCGCCGCCGGCGGCGGGGAGGATGGCGGACAGCTCGGCGAGCGCGTACACCAGACAGGCGTACATCACGCCCATCAGGAGGGTGGCGATGGCCAGCCCGCCGAAACCGCCCTCCGCCAGGCCGATGTTCCAGCCGGAGAAGTCTCCCGAGACGACGTAGCCGACCCCCAGGCCGGTCAGCAGCAGCCAGCCGGCGCTGCCCTGCCGCAGGGCCCGTCGTTTCAAGTAGTCGTCCGCGGGGACCGGGGTGTCCTTGGTTTCTTCCAGCGTCATGGCAGCGTGCTCCCGCATCGGTCGGGGCCCAATGGAATGGACCCATACCTTTGCGGTGGCCGGGAGGGGAGCGCAACCCCCGTGCGTTACGTTCCGGTTACGCCGGGCCCCGCGCCCCGGCCGCGGCTCACGCCAGGAAGCCGCGCAGCAGCGCAGCCGTCCCCGCGCAGTGCTCCCGCATCACCTCGCGCGCCGCGTCCACGTCCCCCTCCAGCACCGCCTCCACCAGCGCGGTGTGCTGGTGCTGCGAGTGCTCCAGGTTCCGCACCAGCAGCGGGATGCAGTCCAGCAGGTCGTTCACCGTCGCCCGGACCGCCGCGTACTGCGCCGTCAGCGTCGGCGACCCCGACAGCTCCGCCAGTGTGAGGTGCAGCAGTGTGTCCTGGCGCCGGTAGTCGTCCAGCGGTGCGTCGTGCGTCGCCCGCAGCGCCGCGCGCAGCCGCTCCGCGCCCTCCTCGGAGAGCCCGTGCGCCGCGCACAGCCCGGCCGCGCCCACCTCCAGCACCTCCCGGAAGCGCAGCGTGTCCTCGACGTCGACGGCGGCGACGCGGCGGCGCAGCTCCTCCTCGCCGTGGTCGCCGGGCGCGCGGTCGCGGCGCAGCACAAACGTTCCGCCGTAGCGGCCGCGCCGGCTCTCCACGAGCCCCTGCTCCTGGAGCACCTTCAGCACCTCGCGCAGGGTGACCCGGCTGATGCCCATCCGCTCGGCCAGCTCCCGCTCGGCGGGCAGGCGCTCGCCACCGGGCACCAGGCCGAGCCGTACGACCTGGAGGATCTGCTCCAGCGCCTCCTCGAAGCCGTTGCCCGCCCGCACCGGGCGCAGGACCGGTGTCAGCCGGTCCTCCGGTTCGCTCTTCTTCGCCACCTCGCGGTTTCCCCTTCCCAAGCAATGGTCTCCGGCAATACCTTATGGCTCCCGGCTGACCGAAGGAGGAGCATTCCCGTGGCAGACCGCAAACCCCCGCTCACCGTCGAGGAGCTGCGCGCCCTCGTCGCGAGCGGTGAGATCGACACAGTGGTCCTGGCCTTCCCCGATATGCAAGGGCGGCTCCAGGGCAAGCGGTTCGCCGCACCCTTCTTCCTCTCCGACGTGCTCGAGCACGGCACGGAGGGCTGCAACTACCTCCTCGCCGTGGACGTGGAGCTGAACACCGTCGACGGCTACGCGATGTCCTCATGGAACAACGGCTACGGCGACTTCGCCATGCGCCCCGACCTGTCCACCCTGCGGCGCGTCCCCTGGAACGAGGGCACGGCGCTCCTCATCGCCGACCTCGCCTGGAGCGACGGAACCCCGGTCGTCGCCGCGCCCCGCCAGATCCTGCGCCGCCAGCTGGAACGGCTCGCCGAGCACGGCTACACCGCGCACGTCGGCACCGAGCTCGAGTTCATCGTCTTCAAGGACACCTACGAGCAGGCCTGGGACGCCGGGTACAAGGGGCTCACCCCGGCCAACCAGTACAACATCGACTACTCCGTCCTCGGCACCGGCCGCATCGAGCCCCTCCTGCGCCGCATCCGCAACGAGATGGCCGCCGCCGGCCTCACCGTCGAGTCCGCCAAGGGCGAGTGCAACCCCGGGCAGCACGAGATCGCCTTCAAGTACGACGAAGCCCTGGTCACCTGCGACCAGCACGCCGTCTACAAGACGGGTGCCAAGGAGATCGCCGCCCAGGAGGGCGTCTCGCTCACCTTCATGGCGAAGTACAACGAGCGCGAGGGCAACTCCTGCCACATCCACCTCTCCCTCCAGGACGCCGAGGGCCGCAACGCCATGGCGGGCGACGGACCCGGCGGCATGTCCCCGGTCATGCGCCACTTCCTCGCCGGGCAGCTCGCCGCGCTCCGCGACTTCTCCCTCCTCTACGCGCCCAACATCAACTCGTACAAACGCTTCCAGCCCGGCTCCTTCGCCCCCACCGCCGTCGCCTGGGGGTACGACAACCGCACCTGTTCCCTCCGGGTGGTCGGCCACGGCCGCTCCCTGCGCTTCGAGAACCGCCTCCCCGGCGGTGACGTCAACCCGCACCTCGCCGTCGCGGGCCTGGTCGCGGCCGGTCTGTACGGGATCGAGCACGAGCTGGAGCTGCCCGAGCCGTGCGACGGAAACGCCTACACCGCCGACTACGCCCACGTGCCGACCACCCTGCGCGAGGCCGCCGAACTGTGGGAGAACAGCCCCCTGGCGAAGGCGGCCTTCGGGGACGAGGTCGTCGCCCACTACCGCAACATGGCGCGGGTCGAACTGGACGCCTTCGACGCCGCGGTCACCGACTGGGAGCTGCGCCGCTCCTTCGAACGCATGTGAGGCCCTCCCCTTGAGCACCGAAGAGACCACCGAACACCTCGTACTGAACCCCGCCACCGAAGAGGTCGTCGCCACCGTCCCGGCGGCCACCGCCGCCGACGTCGACGCCGCGGTCACGCGCGCCGCCGCCGCCCAGAGGACCTGGGCCGCCGCCGCCCCCGCGGACCGCGCCCGTCTCCTGCGCCGCTTCGCCGCCGTCGTCGACGACCACCGGGAGGAGCTGGCCCGGCTGGAGGTCCGCGAGGCCGGCCACACCCTCGGCAACGCCCGCTGGGAGGCCGGCAACGTCCGGGACCTGCTCGACTACGCGGCCGGGGGAGTGGAGCGCCTGAACGGCCGCCAGATCCCCGTCCCCGGCGGCCTCGACGTCACGATCCTCGAACCCCTCGGCGTCGTCGGCGTGATCGCCCCCTGGAACTTCCCGATGCCCATCGCCGCCTGGGGCACCGCCCCCGCCCTCGCGGCCGGCAACGCCGTCGTCCTCAAGCCCGCCGAGACCACCCCGCTCACCGCACTGCGGCTCGCCGAGCTCGCCCTGGAGGCGGGCCTCCCGGAGCACCTGTTCCAGGTGCTGCCCGGAGCCGGGGCCGTCGCCGGGAACGCGCTCGTCGAGCACCCCGGAGTCGCCAAGATCGTCTTCACCGGCTCCACGCGCGTCGGCAAGCAGATCATGGCGAAGTGCGCCGACCGCGTGAAGCGCGTGACGCTCGAACTCGGCGGCAAGAGCCCCAACATCGTCTTCGCCGACGCCGACATCGAGGCCGCGGCCGCCACCGCCCCCATGTCGTTCCTCGACAACTCCGGCCAGGACTGCTGCGCCCGCACCCGCATCCTCGTCCAGCGCAGCGCGTACGACCGCTTCCTGGAGCTCCTCACGCCCGCCGTCGAGGAGGTCGTCGTCGGCGACCCGTCCGACGAGCGGACGCAGATGGGCCCGCTGATCTCCCGCACGCAGCTGGACAGGGTGCGCGGGTACGTCCCCGAGGACGCGGCCGCGATCCGCGGGAAGGCCCCGGAGGGGCCCGGTTTCTGGTTCCCGCCCACCGTCCTCACCGGGCTCCCGGCGGACGCGCCCGCCGCCATGGAGGAGATCTTCGGGCCGGTCGCCGTCGTCCTCCCCTTCGAGGACGAGGAGGACGCCGTACGGCTCGCGAACGCCACCGAGTACGGCCTGTCCGGCTCCATCTGGACCCGCGACGTCGGCCGCGCCCTGCGGGTCTCCCGCGCCGTCCGCGCGGGCGCCCTCTCCGTCAACTCCCACTCCAGCGTCCGCTACTGGACCCCGTTCGGCGGCTTCAAGCAGTCCGGCCTCGGCCGTGAGCTCGGCCCCGACGCCCTGACCGCCTTCACCGAAACCAAGAACGTCTTCATCAGCACGGAGGCCTGAGACCCCATGACCGCCACCAACGAGAACACCGTCTGCCGCCGCCTGGTCGGCCGTACCGCCGTCATCACCGGCGCCGGCAGCGGCATCGGCCTCGCCACCGCCCGCCGCCTCGCCTCCGAGGGCGCCCACGTCGTCTGCGGCGACATCGACGAGAAGGCCGGCAAGGCCGCGGCCGACGAGGTGGGCGGCACCTTCGTACGCGTCGACGTCACCGACGCCGAACAGGTCGAGGCGCTCTTCAAGACGGCGTACGACACGTACGGCAGCGTCGACATCGCCTTCAACAACGCGGGCATCTCGCCGCCCGACGACGACTCCATCCTGGAGACCGGCCTGGAGGCGTGGAAGCGCGTCCAGGAGGTCAACCTCACCTCGGTCTACCTGTGCTGCAAGGCCGCCATCCCCTACATGCGGCGCCAGGGCAAGGGCTCCATCATCAACACCGCGTCCTTCGTCGCCCGCATGGGCGCGGCCACCAGCCAGATCTCGTACACCGCCTCCAAGGGTGGCGTGCTCGCCATGTCACGCGAGCTGGGTGTGCAGTTCGCCCGCGAGGGCATCCGCGTCAACGCCCTGTGCCCGGGGCCGGTCAACACCCCGCTCCTGCAGGAGCTGTTCGCCAAGGACCCCGAGCGGGCCGCGCGCCGCCTCGTCCACATCCCGGTCGGGCGCTTCGCCGAGGCGGAGGAGATCGCGGCCGCCGTCGCGTTCCTCGCCAGCGACGACTCGTCCTTCGTCAACGCCACCGACTTCCTCGTCGACGGCGGCATCTCCGGCGCGTACGTCACGCCCCTGTAGGGACCGCGCGGGTGGCCGGGCGTCGTCGTACGGCGTCCGGCTGCCTACGCTGATCGCATGAGCATGACGACTCCTCCCGGCTGGTACCCGGACCCGGGCAACCCCGCCGTCGAGCACTGGTGGGACGGCACCGCGTGGACCGGCCGCACCCGCCCTGTCGGCCGCCCCCCGAGAGGCCGGAGCGGTGTGCTTCCGCTCGCCGTCGCCGGGACCGTCCTGGTGGCGGCGGTCGCCGTCGCGGCGGTCGTCCTCCGGCCCTCCGGCGACGACGAGGCCCTCGCCCCGCCGCCCTCCCCCACGGCCCCGGTGACGACGACCCCGGCGACGCCTACGCCTTCCCCCTCCGGTGCCGGCGCCGAGGGCGACCCCGCGGTCGTCGTCGACCAGCTCAACGGCATCACCCTCCCCATCCCCGACGGCTGGGAGAAGCCGGAGCACACCACGGCCGACGTCGCCACCGTGACCACCGTGGCCGACGTGCCCTGCCCCGGCGACACGAGCCGCTTCTGCAAGCCCGGGACCGTCACCTCCTGGACCGTCAGCGCGCCGGAGGGCAGCACCGTCAAGGCCATCGCCGAACAGGACGTCGTGACGGCCGCGGACCGCGCGTACGAGGAGGACGCCCTCGGCAACCGCCTCCACGGCGGCATCCGTTCCCACAAGGTGATCGCCTCGCGCCCGGCCGTCGTCGCCGGCCGTACCGGCCACCTGGTCCGCTGGCAGGTCACCACCGGCAACGGCCCGGGCGGCTACGTCCAGTCGCTCGCCTTTCCCGCCCCCTCCGGCAACGGGACCCCCGTGGTCGTACGGTTCGCCTTCGACGCCGGCCCGGAGGGGCCGCCCCTGACCCTCATGGACGAGATCACGCGCGGGATCCGCCCCATCGGCAGTGCCACGGGCGGCGGCGTCGGCAGCTCCATCGGGCCGTGAGGGCCGCGAGGGCCGCGAGGCCTTAGAGGAACGTCCGGCCCTCACCGCGGTACGTCGGTACGGTCGCCGTGATCCGGTCGCCCTCGATCAGGTGCAGCGCGTCGAACCGCTCGCACAGCTCGCCCGCCTTCGCGTGCCGGAACCACACCTTGTCGCCGATCAGCAGATCGTCGGCGGGGGTGCCCAGCAGTGGCGTCTGCACCTCGCCCGCGCCCTCCTGCGGGTCGTACCGCAGCCCTTCGGGCAGGTACGGCACCGGCAGCCGGTCCTTGCCCGGCGCGCCCGACGCGGGGTAGCCGCCGCCGAGCACGGTGACCGCGCCCACGCCCGGGCGGCGGACGACGGGCTGCGCGAACAGCGCGGCCGGCCGGCCGGTGAAGGAGGTGTAGTGGTCGAACAGCCGCGGCACGTAGAGCCCCGACCCGGCCGCGACCTCCGTCACCGCGTCCTCGGCCGCGGTGTGCTGCACGCTCCCCGTACCGCCGCCGTTGACGAACTCCAGCTCCGGCGCCACCGCCCGGACCGCGTCCACCACGGCCGCCCGCCGGACCGCCAGCTCCCTACGGGCGGCCGCCTGCATCAGCCGCACGGCCCGCGACCGCGCCGGCCGCCCCGCGACCGCGTCCCCGACCCCCGCGACGTGCCCCTCGTACGCCATCAGCCCGACCAGCCGGAACCCCGGCCGCCGCGCCACCGACCGGGCCACCTCGGCCACCTGCGCGGGCGTGTGCAGCGGCGAGCGCCGCGCCCCGATCCGTACGCGGCCGCCCAGCAGGCGCAGCGAGGTGTCCAGCTCCAGACAGACCCGGATCTCCTCGGCCCCGCCCTCACGGGCCCGGTCGATCAGCTCCAGTTGCGCCGGGTCGTCGACCATCACCGTCACCGCGCGCGCGAGCTTCGGGTCCCGCGCGAGCTCCGAGAAACCGGCCCGGTCGACCGAGGGGTACGCCAGCAGGACGTCCTCGAACCCCGCCCGCGCCAGCCACAGCGACTCGTCGAGCGTGAACGACATGATCCCGGCGAACCCGTCCCGGGCGAGCACCCGCTCCAGCAGCGCCCGGCACCGTACCGACTTGCTCGCCACCCGGACCGGCTTCCCGCCGGCCCGGCGGACCAGGTCGTCGGCGTTCGCGTCGAACGCCTCCAGATCGACGACGGCCAGCGGCGCGTCGAGATGGGCGGTGGCCCGGTCGTACCGGGCCCGGTCAGCGGCACGGGGAGTCATGGCCCGAGCCTGCCAGACGGTGCTACCTCCGGGTAGGGGGATGTTCCGGTCAGATCGGTGCGGGCCCCCGCCGCCCACCCGCGGCCGCGTTGCGGCGGACCTGGGAGGAAGCCTTAGAGTGACGACACGCGCCGACGAACGGGCCTGCCCCGAAAGGCGATCCGGACGACAACCAGGGGGGCGGATGAGCACCGAAGCACGACGCCCGTCCTCCCGCATCACCGACGCCCTCCTCCCTCCGGAACGCCCCGCATCGCCGGAACGCCCCACGCCTCCGGAAACGCCGACCCCGGCCGCCCCGCGGTCCGCGCCCTCCGGCGCGGCACGGCCGGCCGCCCCGCTGCCCCCGCTCGCCGAGAGCGCCCCGCCGGCTGAACCGCCGGCCTCCCCGTCGCCCGAGAACACCCCGCCGGCTTCCCCGCCGCGCCGGGCCGCCGCCCCGCTGCCTCCGCTCGCGCCGACCTCCCCGCCGACCGCGCCGCCGACCTCGCTGCCGGTCGCGCCCCCGCGCCCCGCCGCCCCCCGGCAGCCCGCGCCCGCCGCCGCCCAGGAGCCGCCGCGCGCCCCCGGAGTGCCGCGGCCGCAGACCCAGGCCGCGCCGCAGCCTCCCGCCGCGCCGCAGCCGCCCGCGTCCGCCGCCGGCGAGACCACCGCGCGTCTCCGCCCCGTGCGGCAGGAGCCGGGCGCCGAAAGCACCGCGCGCCTGAGGCCCGTACCGCAGCAGTCCGCCCCGGCAGAGGCACCGGCCGGCGCCCCGGCCGTGGCTCCGGCGCCCTCGCGGCGACCGCCCGTCGGGTCCGTCAACCTGGGACCGGCGCCCTCCGGCCCACCCGTCAGCGCCCCGCACGCCTACTGGGGGCCGCTGCCCCCCGAGGCGCCCGTGGAGCAGACCACCCGCCTGCGGCCCGTCCGGGACCGCCACCCCGCGCGCACCGGGGCCGCCCTCGCGTGCCTGGTGCTCGGGCTCGGGCTGATCGGCGGCGCCGTGGCCGGGGCGTGGCTCGCCGGGGGCCCGGGCCCCGACCCGGCCGCCCGTACCGCGTACACCGAGGCCCGCACCCTCTGGCACAGCGTCCCCGTCGACACCCTCTTCCCCCGCACCCTCAAGGGCGAGGACGCCGGTCCCGGCCGCGCCGACCGAGTGTGGACGCGCGTCGCCGTGGCGCCCGACGGCCCCTGCGCGGGGGCGCTCGACCCGCTGCTCCTCAAGGCGCTGCGCCCCGTCGGCTGCGCACGCGTGCTGCGCGCCACGTACACCGACGCCACCTCGACCAGCGTCACCACCGTCGGCATGGTCTTCACCGAGGCCGACGCCACCGCCATGACCGCTCTGAGGGCGCGTTTCGGCGACGAGAGCCTCGACGAGCGCCCCGACCTGATGCCCCGCACCCTCCCGGCCCCCGACACCGTCGCCGCCGGCTTCGGCGACAAGCAGCGCGCCAGCTGGCGGGTGAGCGTCCTCACCGAGGCACCGGTGATCGTGTACGCGGTCTCCGGCTTCGCCGACGGCCGTACCGTCCCCGACCCGCAGCCCGCCGCCGAGGCGATGGCGGAGGGCCAGACGACCGCGTCCGCCCAGGCCGGCCTCGGGCACGAGGCCAAGGGCATAGCCGACCGCGTCGAGCGCGGCCTGCGCGCCGCCCTCGCCAAGGCCACCAGCACCCAGGAGCCGCAGTGAGACGCCGCCCGCGCGCCGTCGCCGCCGCCCTCGCGGCCGTCGGCTTCGCGCTGCTGCCCGCCGCCCCCGCCCACGCCGACGCGATCCGCGCCCAGCAGTGGGGACTGGAGGCCATGCACACCTCCCAGGCGTGGCGTACCACCAAGGGCGCGGGCGTCACCGTCGCCGTCCTCGACACCGGCGTCGACCCCACCCACCCCGACCTCGCCGGCAACGTCCTGCCCGGCAAGGACCTCATCGGCTTCGGCGCCGGCCAGGGCGACCGCGCCTGGGCCCGCCACGGCACCGCCATGGCCGGGATCATCGCCGGTCACGGCCATGGGCGCGGCAACCAGGACGGCGTCCTCGGCATCGCGCCCGAGGCGAAGATCCTCCCCGTCCGCGTCATCCTCGAAGGCGCCGACCCCGCCCGCACCAAGGCCCGCACCACGCGCGGCACCGCCCTCGCCAAGGGCATCCGCTGGGCCGTCGACCAGGGCGCCGACGTCATCAACCTCTCCCTCGGCGACGACAGCGAGTCCGCCCACCCCGACGCCGGTGAGGACGCCGCCGTCCAGTACGCCCTCTCCAAGGGCGTGGTCGTCGTCGCCTCCGCCGGCAACGGCGGCGAGAAGGGCGACCACATCTCGTACCCCGCCGCCTACCCCGGCGTCATCGCCGTCACCGCCGTCGACCGCTACGGCACCCACGCCGCCTTCTCCACCAGCCGCTGGTACGCCACCGTCAGCGCGCCCGGCGTCGACATCGTCATCCCCGACCCGGACCGCAAGTACTACCAGGGCTGGGGCACCAGCGCCGCCTCCGCGTTCGTCTCCGGAGCCGTCGCCCTGGTCCGCGCCGCCCACCCCGAACTGACGCCCGCCCAGATCAAGAAGCTCCTCGCCGACACGGCCCGCGACCGCCCCGAGAGCGGCGGCCACGACGACGACAAGGGCTACGGCACGGTCGACCCCGCCGCGGCGATCGAGGTGGGCGGCACGCTGCGCCCGGCCGACCCGAAGGCCGCCACCTCCGGCTACGCCAAGCGCTACTTCGGCACCGGCCCCAGCCCCGAGCCCGAGGAGGAGGCGGGCACCGGGCTGATCGCGCCCGTCACCGGCGGCGTCGGCGTCCTGCTGGTGATCGTCGCCGTCGTCCTGTGGCGAGGGGGCCGCGCGAACGGGTACTGACGCCCGGATAGGCTCGACGCGTGGCGCTCAAGAACATCCCCGACCCCGGTTTCTCCGACGACGACGGCACCGCCGACCCCGAGCTCACCGCCGCCCTCGCGGCCTGGGCCGAGGACCGGTCGGCCGAGCCGCGCGTGCTCGCGGCGCTCAAGGGCGCCCGGCTGCTGGTCCCCGTCGTCGCCGTCCTCGGCGAGGTGGAGGAGGACGAGGAGACCGGGCTGCGCCGCGAGAAGACCAGCGACATGGCCGTGCCCACGCTCACCGCCGGCGACCGCCGCGCGCTCCCCGCGTTCACCTCCCTCGAGTCCCTGGCCCGCTGGGACCCGGCCGCCCGCCCCGTCGCCGTACCGCTGCACCAGGCGCTCCAGGCGGCCGCCCACGAGAAGGCCGACACGCTGGTGCTGGACCTCGCGGGACCGGTGTCGTACCAGCTGACCGGCCGCGCGCTGCTCGCCGCCGCCGAGGGCCGCACGACGACCGACCCGCTCGCCGACCCCGCCGTCACCGAGGCGGTACGCGCGGTGGTGACCGCAGAGCCGGCCGTGCTCCGCGCGTACCTGGTGCCCGGCGGCGGCGCGGACGGCACGCTCGCGCTCGTCACCGGTCCGGCCGCGCCGCCCGCGGAGACCGCCCAGCGCGTGGCCCGCGCGCTCGCGGCCGACGAAACACTGAGGGCCCGCCTGGTGCGGGGCCTGGACCTGGCACTCCTGCCGGCCGAGGCCACCCCTCCGGGCGAGCCCTTCTACGTGAGACCGTGAGCGATCAGCTGTAAACGGGACCCGTGTACTTCTCGCCCGGCCCCTGACCCGGCTCGTCCGGCACGATCGACGCCTCGCGGAACGCCAGCTGCAGCGACTTCAGCCCGTCGCGCAGCGGCGCCGCGTGGAACGAGCTGATCTCCGTCGCGCCCGCGTCGAGCAGACCCGCCAGCGCGTGGATCAGCTTGCGCGCCTCGTCGAGGTCCTTGTACTGGTCGCCCTCCTCGGTGAGACCGAGCTTCACGGCCGCGGCGCTCATCAGGTTGACGGCGACCGTGACGATCACCTCGACCGCGGGCACCTCCGCGATGTCGCGGGTCATGGTCTCGAAGTCGGTCGTCTCCGCACCGGAGGCGGAGTCGGAAGCGGAGGGGTTGCTCGGCGTGGCGTCACTCATGACGCCCACGATAGGCGCAGGCAAGGGGCGCGGCGAAAGCCGCTCCAGTGGAGCCGGTGCTTGAACCGGACAGTTAGCCGCACCCCCGGGAAGCTGCTAACCTGGTGTGACGACCGGCCGGACACGACTCGTGCTCCGGCCCACAAGTGGAGGCTCCGCTCTCCCACCTGGCCGTCCTCCGGGACGGCGGGTCACCGGTCAGACGGCGACCATCGTTCCGTACGGACGATGGGGCCGTCCGAATGCGCGCCCCGCGGTTGACCGCGGCGGTGCTCCGGTAGCACGAGGAGCCCCGCCTGTGTCCCGTCCGGGGCATTTTTCATGCGCCGGCGCGGTTGGTCTCACTAAACAGACGTTACGCGTCCGTCCGCCAGGCGGTCGCGTGGTGCTACCGAGGAGGATCCATCAGCACCGAGCCCCGCATCAACGACCGGATTCGCGTTCCCGAGGTGCGACTTGTCGGTCCCAGCGGCGAGCAGGTGGGCATTGTGCCGCTCGCCAAGGCGCTGGAGCTTGCGCAGGAGTACGACCTGGACCTGGTTGAGGTCGCGGCGTCCGCACGGCCGCCGGTCTGCAAGCTCATGGACTACGGCAAGTTCAAGTACGAGTCGGCCATGAAGGCCCGTGAGGCGCGCAAGAACCAGGCGCACACGGTCATCAAGGAAATGAAGCTCCGGCCGAAGATCGACCCGCACGACTACGACACCAAGAAGGGTCACGTCGTCCGGTTCCTCAAGCAGGGCGACAAGGTCAAGATCACGATCATGTTCCGTGGTCGCGAGCAGTCCCGGCCGGAGCTCGGCTACCGACTGCTGCAGCGGCTGGCGGAGGACGTCCAGGACCTCGGCTTCATCGAGTCGAACCCGAAGCAGGACGGCCGCAACATGATCATGGTTCTCGGTCCGCACAAGAAGAAGACCGAGGCCATGGCCGAGGCCCGCGAGGCGCAGGCCGCCCGCAAGGCGGAGCGCCAGGGCCAGCCCGCTCAGGCGGACGAGCCCACCGAGGTGGAGCAGCCCGCCGAGGCGGAGTCCGCCCAGTAGGCCCGAGGTCCCCGAGGGCCTGTGTCCGGGGCATCCGCCCAGGACTCAACCGATACACCTGACGCTCCCGCGTGCCGGTCCCCGGACCGGCTGGGAGCGCCACTGACGAGGAGAGAACGGCGCTATGCCGAAGAACAAGACGCACAGCGGTGCCAAGAAGCGCTTCAAGATCACCGGCTCCGGCAAGGTGCTGCGCGAGCGCGCCGGCAAGCGCCACCTGCTCGAGCACAAGTCGTCCAAGCTGACGCGTCGCCTCACCGGCAACGCCGAGATGGCCCCGGGTGACAGCGCCAAGATCAAGAAGATGCTGGGCATCTGATTGACCTCCCGCCCTCGGTGACGGGGGCATCCGGTCACCGCCGGGATCCATTCGTTTCCGGGTCGTGTGAGTCCAACCACGACCCCGCTACAAGGAGTTAACACGTGGCACGCGTCAAGCGGGCAGTCAACGCCCACAAGAAGCGCCGGGCGATCCTCGAGCAGGCCAGCGGTTACCGCGGCCAGCGCTCGCGCCTGTACCGCAAGGCGAAGGAGCAGGTCACCCACTCCCTCGTCTACAACTACAACGACCGCAAGAAGCGCAAGGGCGACTTCCGTCAGCTGTGGATCCAGCGCATCAACGCCGCTGCCCGCGCCAACGGCATCACCTACAACCGCTTCATCCAGGGTCTGAAGGCCGCCAACATCGAGGTGGACCGCAAGATCCTGGCCGAGCTGGCCGTCAACGACGCCAACGCGTTCGCCGCGCTCGTCGAGGCCGCCCAGAAGGCGCTCCCGAGCGACGTCAACGCCCCGAAGGCCGCCGCCTGATCTCCCAGGCTGTAGGACTTCCGCCCGGACCCGCAGGCCCAGCGCCTGCGGGTCCGGTCTGTTCCACCCCCGTGCGTACGAGAAGAGAGCCGCCGACCACCATGGGCACCCCCGAGCTCCCCGAGCTGATCTCCCCCCGCTCCCCGCGCGTCATCGCCGCCCGGCGGCTCGCCAAGCGGAACTTCCGGGGCAAGGAGCGGCGGTTCATCGCCGAGGGCCCGCAGGCCGTGCGGGAGGCCGTCGCCCACCGCAGCGGCGGCGAGCCGACGCTGGTCGAGCTGTTCACCACCGTCGAGGCCGCCGAGCGGTACGCCGACATCGTCGAGGCCGCCCGCGCCACCGGCGCCCGCGTCCACCACGCCTCCGACGCCGTCCTCGCCGAGGTCTCCCAGACCGTCACCCCGCAGGGACTCCTCGGCGTATGCCGGTTCCTGGACTCGCCCTTCGAGGAGATCCTCAAGGGCCGCCCCAAGCTCGTCGCCGTCCTCGCCCACGTACGCGACCCCGGCAACGCCGGCACCGTGCTGCGCTGCGCCGACGCCGCCGGCGCCGACGCCGTGGTCCTCACCGACGCCTCCGTCGACCTGTACAACCCCAAGGCGGTACGCGCCTCCGTCGGTTCCGTCTTCCACCTGCCGGTCGCGGTCGGCGTCCCCGTCGAGCAGGCCGTCGCCGGGCTCCGGGGGGCCGGCGTGCGGATCCTCGCCGCCGACGGGGCGGGCGAGGCCGACCTGGACGCCGAGCTCGACGCGGGCACCATGGGCGGCCCCACCGCGTGGATCTTCGGCAACGAGGCCTGGGGCCTCCCCGAGGAGACCCGCGCCCTCGCCGACGCGGTCGTCCGCGTACCGATCCACGGCAAGGCCGAGAGCCTGAACCTGGCCACCGCCGCCGCCGTATGTCTCTACGGCTCCGCGCGTGCGCAGCGCGCTGCCGGAGGGTGCCGCTCCGTCACCTCCAGCTAGTAGGCTGGCGGGCCGGGGGAGCGGCCCACTGTGCGGTACGGAGGGGTGGGATTCGGGGATGACGCCCGGGACGAGCAGGCCGTCGGCAAAGCGGGGCGCTTTACTCAACGCGCCCGCCGAACGCGCGCCCGCCGCACCCAGCGCGCCCGGCGCGCCCGCCGAGTCCGCCGCCCAACGCACGCCCGCCGCCCCCGGCGCGTCCCCGGTGCCCGCCGCCGCGCCGGACGCCTACGCGTCCGCCTGCGCCTACGAGCCCGACGACCTGCCCGACGGCCTGGTCATCGCCGACCGGCACGGCACCGTGGTCTGCTTCAACGCCGCCGCCGAACGCCTCACCGCCGTCCGCCGGGACGCGGCCCTCGGGCGGCCGCTGGAGGAGGCGCTCCCCCTGGAGGACCTCAAGGGCCGTCGCTGGTGGGCGCTGACCGACCCGTACGGCGGGCTCGCCATCCGGGGCGGCCAGCCCGAGCGCAACCTGCTGCTGCCCGGCAACCGGGAGGTCCTGGTCGCCGCCCGCTACGTGCGCGAGCACCCCCTGGGCCCGGTCCGGAAGGTCGTCGTCACCCTGCGCGGCACCGAGGCCCGGCGCCGTACCGAGCGCAGCCACGCCGAACTGATCGCCACCGTGGCCCACGAGCTGCGCTCCCCGCTCACCTCCGTCAAGGGCTTCACCGCCACGCTCCTCGCCAAGTGGGAGCGGTTCACCGACGACCAGAAGCGGCTGATGCTGGAGACCGTGGACGCCGACGCGGGCCGCGTCACCCGGTTGATCGCCGAGCTGCTCGACATCTCCCGAATAGACTCCGGCCGCCTCGAGGTGCGCCGCCAGCCCGTCGACATCGCCGCGGCCATCGGCCGCCACATCCAGGCCCACACCGCGCGCGGCCAGTCCCCGGACCGCTTCTTCGTGCGCGTACGCCGCCCGCTGCCCGATCTGTGGGCCGACCCCGACAAGATCGACCAGGTCCTCGGCAACCTGCTCGAAAATGCGGTGCGGCACGGCGAGGGAACCGTCACCATCGAGGTGGCACCCACCGGCGCCGACGACGAGGAGAAGGGAACGGCGGTCACCGTGAGCGACGAAGGCCCCGGCATCCCCGAGGAGTCGATGGGCCGTGTCTTCACCCGCTTCTGGCGGGGGAGCAAGCGCGGCGGGACCGGCCTCGGCCTGTACATCGTCAAGGGCATCGTCGAGGCGCACGGCGGGACGATCACCGTCGGCCGCGGACCGGCCGGCGGCGCCGAGTTCCGATTTACGCTGCCCGTGAGCGCCCCGGCCTATCTGGCGTAACAGAGGCCGCGCAGGTGTCCACGGGCTGATCCTCGGCTCATCCGCCACCCCATACCCCGTTAGACTCGTCCTTTGGCACCTTTGCGTCCTCGGTCGTCGAGCGGGGGCCCCAGCCAGCCCACGGAAGTACGGAAGAGATGTCGGCACCCAATAAGTCGTACGACCCTGTCGAGGTCGAGGCACTGAAACCGGAAGAGATCGAGCGCATGCGGGACGAGGCGCTCGCCGCCTTCGCCGCCGCCGGCGACCTCGACGCGCTCCACGAGGCGAAGATCGCGCACACCGGCCCCACCTCGCCGCTGTCGCTCGCCAACCGGGAGATCGGCGCCCTGCCCCCGCACGCGAAGGCGGAGGCCGGCAAGCGCGTGGGCCAGGCCCGCGGTGCCGTGAACAAGGCACTCGCCGCCCGCCAGGCGGAGCTGGAGGCCGAGCGCGACGCGCGCGTGCTGGTCGAGGAGGCGGTGGACGTCACCCTTCCGTACGACCGCGTGCCGGCCGGCGCCCGCCACCCGCTGACCACCCTTATGGAGCGCATCGAGGACGTCTTCGTCGCCATGGGCTACGAGGTCGCCGAGGGCCCCGAGGTCGAGTCCGAGTGGCTCAACTTCGACGCGCTCAACATCGCCGTCGACCACCCCGCCCGCGGCGAGCAGGACACCTTCTTCGTCGCCGACGCCGAGGGCACCTCCGGCTCCGGTGTCGTGCTGCGCACGCACACCTCGCCGGTCCAGGTCCGGTCCATGCTGGACCGCGAGCCCCCGGTGTACGTGATCTGCCCCGGCCGCGTGTACCGCACGGACGAGCTGGACGCCACGCACACCCCGGTCTTCCACCAGGTCGAGCTGCTCGCCGTCGACGAGGGCCTGACCATGGCCGACCTGAAGGGCACCCTCGACCACATGGTCCAGGCGCTCTTCGGCGGTGAGGGCATGAAGACCCGGCTCCGGCCGAACTTCTTCCCCTTCACCGAGCCGTCCGCCGAGATGGACATGGTCTGCTACGTGTGCCGCGGCGAGTCCGTCGGCAACCCCGACCGCCCCTGCCGCACCTGCTCCAGCGAGGGCTGGATCGAGCTCGGCGGCTGCGGCATGGTCAACCCCAAGGTGCTGACCGCCTGCGGCGTGGACCCGGAGAAGTACAGCGGCTTCGCCTTCGGGTTCGGCATCGAGCGGATGCTGATGTTCCGCCACAACGTGGAAGACATGCGAGACATGGTCGAGGGTGACGTCCGGTTCACCCGGCCGTTCGGGATGGAGATCTGATGCGGGTCCCGCTTTCGTGGCTGCGGGAGTACGTCGACCTGCCGGCGACGGAAACCGGCCGTGACGTACAGGCCAAGCTGGTGTCGGCGGGCCTGGAGGTCGAGACCGTCGAGCAGCTCGGCGCCGGGCTCACCGGCCCGCTGGTCGTCGGCCAGGTCCTCACCATCGAGGAGCTGACCGAGTTCAAGAAGCCCATCCGCTTCTGCACCGTCAACGTCGGCCAGGCCAACGGCACCGGTGAGCCGCAGGAGATCATCTGCGGCGCCCGGAACTTCGCCGAGGGCGACAAGGTCGTCGTGGCCCTCCCCGGCGCCGTGCTCCCCGGCGACTTCCGGATCGCCGAGCGCAAGACGTACGGCCGGATCTCCCGCGGCATGATCTGCTCCACCGACGAGCTCGGCATGGGCGACGACGGCACGCACGGCATCATCGTGCTGCCGCCCGAGATCGAGATCGGCATCGACGCCACCGAGCTGCTCGAGCTGTACGACGAGGTCCTCGACATCGCCGTCACGCCCGACCGCGGCTACTGCCTGTCGATGCGCGGCGTCGCCCGCGAGGCCGCCACCGCCTACGGCCTGCCGCTGCGCGACCCGGCGCTCCTCGACGTACCCGCGCCGAACGCGTACGGCTACCCCGTCAAGGTCTCCGACCCCATCGGCTGCGACCGCTTCACCGCGCGCACCGTCGTCGGGCTCGACCCCGAGGCGCGCTCCCCGATCTGGCTGCGCCGCCGCCTCCAGAAGGCCGGCATGCGCCCGATCTCGCTCGCCGTCGACGTCACCAACTACGTGATGCTCGAGCTCGGCCAGCCGCTGCACGCGTACGACCGCACCCGCGTCCAGGGGGCGATCGGCGTGCGCCGCGCGGAGGAGGGCGAGAAGTTCACCACCCTCGACGGCGTCAAGCGCGTCCTCGACGCCGAGGACCTGGTGATCACGGACGAGCGCGGGCCCATCGGCCTCGCGGGCGTGATGGGCGGCGCGAACACCGAGATCGCCGACTCCGTCACCGACCCCGAGACCGGCGAGGTGCGCGGCACCACCGAGGTCGTCATCGAGGCCGCCCACTTCGACCCGGTCTCCATCGCCCGCACCGCGCGCCGCCACAAGCTGTCCTCCGAGGCGTCCCGGCGCTTCGAGCGGGGCGTCGACCCGCAGGCCGCCGCCGCTGCCGCGCAGCGGACCGTCGACCTGCTGGTGCTGCTCGCGGGCGGCACCGCCGAGGCCGGCGTCACCGAGATCGTCGCGCCGTCCGCCCCGCGCACGGTGACGATGGCCGCCGACCACCCCGACCGCGTCGCCGGTGTCGTCTACGGCCGCGAGACCGTCGTCCGCCGCCTCCAGGAGGTCGGCTGCGACGTCCTGGGCCAGGACGAGCTGACCGTCACCGTCCCGTCGTGGCGGCCGGACCTCGCCCACCCGAACGACCTCGCCGAAGAGGTCATCCGGCTGGAGGGGTACGAGAACCTCCCGTCCACGCTGCCCAAGCCCCCGGCCGGCCGCGGCCTGACCGCGCGGCAGCGGCTTCACCGCCGCGTCGGGCGGGTCCTCGCGGGCGCCGGGTACGTCGAGGCGCCGAACTACCCGTTCGTCTCCCCGCAGGTCTTCGACCAGCTGGGCCTCGCGGCGGACGACCCGAACCGCGAGGTCGTCACGCTCGTCAACCCGCTCTCCGACGAAGAGC
The DNA here is from genome assembly GCF_056430285.1 of Streptomyces sp. NPDC045998. NCBI lineage: Bacteria > Bacillati > Actinomycetota > Actinomycetes > Kitasatosporales > Streptomycetaceae > Streptomyces > Streptomyces sp. NPDC045998. The sequence continues at coordinate 137,600 of NZ_JBWKLJ010000008.1, read as the reverse complement.
CGGCGATGCGCACCACCCTGCTCCCCGGGCTGCTCGGCGCCCTGCGCCGCAACGACGGGCGCGGCAGCCACGACCTGGCGCTCTTCGAGACCGGCCTGGTCTTCCACCCGGCCGGCCAGGCCGGGACCGCCGTGGTGCTGCCCGTCGACCGCCGTCCCACCGACGAGGAGATCGCGGCCCTCAACGCCCCGCTCCCCGCGCAGCCGCGCCACGTCGCGGTCGTCCTCGCCGGGGCGCGCGAGCAGGCCGGCTGGTGGGGCCAGGACCGTCCGGCCGACTGGGCCGACGCGGTCGAGGCCGCCCGGAGCGTCGCCCGCGAGGCCGGCGCCGAGCTCGTCGTCCGCCAGGGCCAGTACGGCCCGTGGCACCCGGGCCGCTGCGCCGAGCTGGCGGTCGTCGTGGAGGGCGAGGAGCAGGTCGTCGGATACGCCGGTGAGCTGCACCCGCGGGTCGTCAAGGCGCTGCACCTGCCCGCCCGTACGTGCGCGATGGAGCTGAACCTCGACACCGTCGAGCGCGCTTCGGCCGGTGCCCTGCGCGCGCCGCGGATCTCGGCGTTCCCGGTCGCCACGCAGGACGTCGCCCTGGTCGTCGGCAAGGACGTGCCGGCCGCCGACGTCGAGCGCGCGCTGCACGAGGGCGCGGGCGAACTGCTGGAGTCCCTCCGGCTGTTCGACGTCTTCGAGGGCGAGCAGATCGGTGAGGGCCGCAAGTCCCTGGCGTACGCGCTGCGCTTCCGCGCCGCCGACCGCACGCTGACCGTCGAGGAGGCCTCGGCCGCCCGTGACGCCGCGGTGGCGCTGGCCGCCGAGCGGACGGGCGCGGTGCTGCGCGGCGCCTGACACCCGCGTGCGTCCCACGGGACGCGTCCCACGTGATGAGGGGCATGGCCGGAACACCGGCCATGCCCCTCACTCGTTCGAGTGGGAAGGCTGGTGGAGCCCGCCCCGCGGCGGAGACGATCGACAGAATCGTCCCGACCGCGACAGGGGCCTGAAGAAGGGCGGTCCGCATGATCCGTATGGCCCGTACGCGATCTTGGCCTCGTCACCCTGCTTCGCTCGTCCCGCTCGTGCTGCCCACCCTCTGGGGCGGGGTCGCCGTCCTGTGGAAGCTCACCTGTCCGCTGGCCCAGCAGGAGAGCCTGCCCACCCGGCTCGTCACCTGCGTCGTGTTCTTCACCGTGGGCACCGGTCTCATCCTGGGCCTCCGGAACCGTCTGGCTCGGGAGCTGCGGCAGGTCCGGGCCGTCGCGCAGGCCGCGCAGCAGGTGCTGCTGCGCCCGCTGCCGCCGCGGCTGGACGGCCTGTCCGTCGCGGCGGGCCAGCTCTCCGCCGCCCCGGGCGCGGCCGTGGGCGGCGACCTGTACGAGGCGGTGGCCACGCCGTACGGCGTACGCGTCGTCATCGGCGACGTACGGGGCCATGGGCTCGGCGCCCTCGGCGCGGTGGCCGCCGTGCTCGGCAGCTTCCGGGAGGCCGCGCACGACGAGCCGGAACTCGGCGGCGTCCTGCGCCGGTTGGACCGGGCGCTGGCGCGGCATCTGCGCGAGCGGGGCCGCCATGAGCATCCGGCCGCTGGTGGCTGGAACCCGCTGAGCCCGTCGGCGGAGGAGTTCGTCACCGTGCTGCTGCTGGAGATAGCCCGGGACGGCGAGGTCCGGGCGCTCAACTGCGGCCATCCATGGCCCTATCGGCTCGGCCCCGGCGCCGAGCCGGTCGCCGCGGGCGACCCCCTGCCGCCGCTCGGGGTCTCCCCGCTCCCCGACGAGCTGCCCGCGCAACGGTGCACCCGGCTGCTGCCGGGGCAGGCGCTGTTCCTGCACACGGATGGCGCCGAGGACGCGCGGGACCGGGACGGGCGGTTCTTCCGGCTGGAGGAGGTGCTGGCGCAGACCGCGCGGGCGGGCGCGCCGCCGGCCGCGGTCGTCCAGTGCGTGCACGCCGCGCTGCTGCGGCACACCGGCGGGCGGCTGACCGACGACGTCGCCCTCGTCGTCCTGCGCAACGACGTCACCCGCCCGTCGTTGGTGCCGCCCGCCCCGCCGCGGAGTATCGGGCAGATCCGGCAGGACGGACGGCACGCGACGGGTCACCGCAACTGTACGAGGGGGAGCCGGTGACCCGCCGCCTCTGTGAGAGACAGCCCAGTCAACCGGCGCCCACGGCTGGGCGGGAGCGTACGCGGGGCACGGACCGGGGCACTCGGTTCACACCCCGTGCGAACGCGCCTGCACTAGTCTGAGCGCACCGAGTCATTCGGAGGGGCCCATGCAGCCCAACACCCTGCTCGACGCCCTGCTCGACGAGGCGGGGATCTCCCACGCCGGCCTCGCCGCGCATGTGAACCAGGCCGGCCGTGCCAGAGGCATGGCGCTGCGGTACGAACACACGGCCGTGGCCCGCTGGTTGAAGGGCCAGCGTCCGCGCGGTCGGGTGCCGGACCTGATCTGCGAGGTGCTGAGCGCCCGGCTGCACCGGCCCGTCACGCTCGACGACGTCGGCCTGGGCGTGGCGGGCGAGGCCGCCGCCGGGCACGGCTCGCCGCTGTCCGGCTTCGTCGAGCGGGCCACCGCCCTGTGGCGCTCCGACGAGCAGCAGCGGCCGCACATACTGGGCGCCCCGGCCGTCACCGGCACGCCCGCGGTGATGCCCGTATGGGAGTGGGAGAACCCTCCCGAGGACGCGGACGTCTCGCGCGACGGGCAGACGCACGTGTCGGACGGCGACATCGAGATGCTGCGCGCCGCCCGGGCGCACTACGAGCTCATGTACCGCAAGGCGGGCGGCATCGCCACGCGTGCCCGGATCGTCGGGTTCCTCAACGCCGAGACCGCGCCGCTGCTGCGCGGCTCCTACAGCGACGCCCTCGGCCGGCAGTTGCACCGCGCCACCGGCGGCCTGGTGGCGGTGGCCGGGATCTGCGCGTACGACTCCGACGCGCACGGGCTCGCGCAGCGCTATTTCCACCAGGCGCTGCGGCTGGCGAAGGCGAGCGGGGACCGCGGGCTGGGCGCGTACGTGATCGCGCTGCTGGTCAACCAGTCGCTGTTCCTGGGGGAGCACCGGCAGGCGGTCGCGTTCGCGGAGGCGGCGCTGCGCACGGCGGGCCGGGAGATCACCCCCGCGCTCGCCGCCGACCTCTACGCCATGCAGGCGAAGGCGTACGCGCACCTCGGGGACGGCGCCGGTGCCCTGCGGTGCATCCGGCACGCGGAGGCGGAGGCGGACCGCATCCGGCCGGGGCGCGAGCCCGACGAGACCGGCTACGTCCAGCCCGGGCTGGTCAATGTGCAGGTCGCGGAGGCGCTGCTCAGCCTGGGGGACCTGAGCGGCGCCCGGGAGCACGCGGCGGCCGCCGTGCGCACCCCGGCACACGACCGGGGCCGGGTCCACCGGCTGGCGATGCTCAGCCAGATCGAGCTGCGGCAGGGCGAGGCCGATCGCGCCGCGCGGACCGCCGTGGAGATGGCCGAGCGGGCCCGGGGGATGGAGTCGCAGCGGCTGCGGGACCGGTTGCGCGCGGTGCGGGAGCACCTGGTGGCGAGCGGGTGCGGTGAGGCGCGCGAGGCCGCCGAGCTCATCGATGGGGCGTTGCGCGTTCCGCTGTGACCCCGCACCTGCTGCGATATTGCCACCTACGTGTCGGAAGGTGGCAGAACCGTGCAGTGGACGAACTTAAACGAACAGACCGTGTATGAGAACCGCTGGTTCAAGGTGAACCTCGCGGACGTCGCACTCCCCGACGGCCGGCACCTCGACCACTTCCTCATCCGGCTCCGTCCGGTCGCGGTGGCGACCGTCGTCAACGAGGCCAACGAGGTGCTGATGCTGTGGCGCCACCGCTTCATCACCGACAGCTGGGGGTGGGAGCTGGCGGCGGGCGTCGTCGAGGACGGCGAGGACGTCGAGACCGCGGCGGCGCGGGAGATGGAGGAGGAGACGGGCTGGCGCCCCGGGCCGCTGCGGCACCTGCTCACCGTCGAACCGTCCAACGGCCTGACCGACGCCCGCCACCACCTCTACTGGGCGGAGGAGGCCACCTACACCGGCCCTCCCGAGGACGCCTTCGAGTCCTCGCGCCGCGAGTGGGTCCCGCTGAAGCTGGTCCCCGACATGATCGCCCGCGGTGAGGTCCCGGCCGCCAACATGGCGGCCGGGTTGCTGTTGCTGCACCATCTGCGGCTGGGCTGAGGCCACTTCCCGGAGTGCGTCAGCGCCCGAGCGCCTGCCACACCGCGACCGCGAGCGCGCCCACCGCGGTGAGCACGGACACGGCGGGCACGGGCCACCTCGTGTGCTCCAGCGCCGCGACGCGCGAGGCCAGATCGGTCAGATCGCGGTCGATCTGGCCGTGGCGCTGGGCGAGCAGCGCCAGTTGGCCGTCGATCCGCGCGAGACCGACGTCGAGACAGCGCCGCAGCTCTGCGAACTCCTCGACGGCCGCTAAGTGTTCGGGGTCGGTGGTGGTCACGGTTCTACGCTCCTCTTCGTTGACTGGCCGAGACTGGCCGACGACGGGCCGGGGCCGAGTCAACTCCCCCTGGTGGAGCGGGGGGAGCGTGTGCGAAGGGCATATGCGCACACGCTCCGCACACCCCGTGCGAATCCCGGTCGCGGAGCGTTGCGCGTGACGCGTGACGCGTGACGAGTCGCGCGTTGCGCGGTCACGCGTACGGGTAGAAGCCCGATCCCGTCTTGCGGCCGAGCCGGCCCGCGTCCACCATCCGCTGGAGCAGCGGGGGAGCGGCGTACAGCGGCTCCTTGTACTCGGCGTACATCGAGTCGGCGACCGAGTGGACCGTGTCCAGGCCGATGAGGTCCGCGAGCTTCAGCGGGCCCATCGGGTGGGCGCAGCCCAGCTCCATGCCGTTGTCGATGTCCTCGCGGCTGGCGATGCCCGACTCGAACATCCGGATCGCGGAGAGGAGGTACGGGATCAGCAGCGCGTTCACCACGAAGCCGGAGCGGTCCTGGGCGCGGATGGCGTGCTTGCCCAGCACCTTCTCCACCACGGCCTGGGCGCGGCTGAGCGTGCCCTCGGAGGTGGTCAGCGCCGGGATCAGCTCGACGAGCTGCTGCACCGGGGCCGGGTTGAAGAAGTGGATGCCGATGACCTGGTCCGGGCGGGACGTCGCCACGGCCAGCTTCACCAGCGGGATGGAGGAGGTGTTGGAGGCGAGGATCGCGTCCTGGCGGGTCACGACCTGGTCGAGGACCTGGAAGATCTCCGTCTTGACCTGCTCGTTCTCCACGACGGCCTCGATGACGAGGTCGCGGTCGGCGAACTCGCCGAGGTCCGTGGTGAAGCTGAGCCGGGCCAGCGTCGCGTCGTGCTCCTCCTGGGTGATCTTGCCGCGCTCGGCGGCCTTGGAGAGCGAGTTGTACAGCCGGGTACGGCCGATCTCCAGCGCCTCGCCGGTCGTCTCGGCGACCTTGACCTCCAGGCCGCTGCGGGCGCACACCTCCGCGATGCCCGCGCCCATCTGGCCGCAGCCCACCACTCCGACGCGTTCGATGTCGGTCACATCGTGCCTTTCGCTGTTCTTGCGGGTGGCAGGTTCCCCGTGTGATTCCGGCGCCCGCCTCGACCCCCTGACGTTACTCCGTTCGGGCCGGTGGGGGGCGGCCCGGGGCGGGCATGCTCTGCGGGGACGTCCGGACAATCCAACCGGTAAGGGGCGATGAATGCGGCACATCGGAAGGAACGGAAGGATCGGAAACATCCGGAGAAGAGGTCTGATGGCGGGCGCGGCGGGGGTGCTGGCGACGCTGTGGGCGGCGGCCGAGGCGGGCGCGGCACCCCGGCGGGCACCGGCGGGCGTCGCGGGCGTCGGCGCGGGTGCCGGCGCGGCAGGCGGGCCCGCTCCGGCCGAAGGGGCCCGGCCCGGGACGGCGCCCGGGCCGGCGGGGGCGCGCGCGGCGGGCGGCAAGGAGTTCCGGGGGATGTGGCTGGCCACGGTCGCCAACCGGGACTGGCCCTCCCGGCCCGGGCTGACCGCCGACGCGCAGCGCGCCGAACTGCTCGCCCACCTCGACACCGCCGTCGAGCGGCGGCTCAACGCGGTGGTCTTCCAGGTGCGGCCCACCGCCGACGCCCTGTGGCCCTCGCCGTACGAGCCCTGGTCGCACGTCCTCACCGGCGTACAGGGCAAGGACCCCGGCTGGGACCCGCTGGGGACGGCCGTCGAGGAGGCGCACCGGCGCGGGCTGGAGCTGCACGCCTGGTTCAACCCGTACCGCGTGGCCAACCACACGGACCCGACCCGCCTGGCCGAGAACCACCCCGCCCGGGTGCACCCCGACTGGGTGGTGCCGTACGGCGGGAAGCTCTTCTACAACCCGGGCCTGCCCGAGGTGCGCCGCTTCGTGCAGGACGCCATGCTCGACGCCGTGCGCCGGTACGCGGTCGACGGCGTCCACTTCGACGACTACTTCTACCCGTACCCGGTGGCCGGACAGGCCTTCGACGACGACGAGGCGTACGAGGCGTACGGCGCGGGCTTCCCGGACCGGGCCGCCTGGCGGCGGGACAACATCGACCGGCTGGTGCGCGAGATGTCGTACCGGATCAAGGAGACGCGGCGGCGCGCCCGGTTCGGGGTCAGCCCCTTCGGGGTGTGGCGCAACGCCGCGACCGACCCGCTCGGCTCCGACACCCGGGCGGGCGTCCAGACGTACGACGACCTGCACGCCGACACCCGCACGTGGGTGAAGGAGCGCTGGATCGACTACGTGGTGCCGCAGCTCTACTGGCACATCGGGTTCGCCGCCGCCGACTACGCCAAGCTGGTGCCCTGGTGGAACGAGGTCGTGCGGGACACGGGCGTCCGGCTGTACGTGGGGGAGGCCCTGTACAAGGCGGGCGACCCCGCTCAGCCCGAGCCCTGGCAGGACCCGGCCGAGCTGTCGCGCCACCTCACCCTCACCGAGCGGTACGACCAGGTGCGCGGCCATGTCTTCTTCTCGGCCAAGGAGGTCGGGGCGGACCGTATCGGGGCGATGGCGAGGGTGGTGGCCGACCACTACCCGACCGCGGCCCGTCCGTGGCGCTGACCGGCCGTTGAGCGGCAGCCGACCGGCTGCCGCCTGCCGGGCCGACCGCCGGCGATCCGTCGGCGGTCGGCCTACATCTGTTCCTCGTGCCGGACGACGCTGTCGGGTCCGGGGGACATCACCGTCTCGTGCCCGTCCTCGAAGCGGACGCGGTACGGGGGATTGCCGTCCTTTCCCAGCACCTCGACGACCTCGGCCGTCCGGTCGTGCTGGCCGACGGTCCTGCCGTGCACCGTCAGTTTGTCGCCCTTGCTCGCGTGCATCGAGTGACCTCCTCGCGCCGTGGATCGAAGTTGCCGGACTTATCGGAGTTATCCCGTATGGGGAGTTTACGTCCGCAGGTGTGTCCCGCGTCACTTCGGACGGGTCGGACGGAGGGCTCAGGAGCCGGTCCGCTGGGTCACCGCGATGCACACGAGGACCGCGCCGGCCGCCAGCGGCGCGGCGGGCGAGACCGCCTCGCCCAGCAGCCACACCGACCAGACCAGGGTCAGGAGCGGCTGGGCGAGCTGGAGCTGGCTGGCCCGGGCGATGCCCACCGCCGCCATGCCCCGGTACCAGACGTACAGGCCGAAGAAGGTCGACCCGGCCGCCACCCACACCAGGCCCACGACGCCGTGCGTGGTCAGCCGCACCGGCTCGAAGGCCAGCGCGACCGCCGAACCGGCCACGGCGAGCGGCAGGCACAGCACCAGCGCCCAGCCGATGACCTGCCAGCCCGGCATCACCCCGGCCAGCCGGCCGCCCTCGGTGTATCCGGCCGCGCACACCAGCAGCGCCGCGAAGAGGTACAGATCGCCGGCCGACAGGTCGCCCCCGCTCTGCTGCACGGTGAACGCGATCACCACCGCCGCCCCGGCCAGCGCGGCCGCCCAGAAGGCGCGCGACGGCCGCCTCCCGGTGCGCACGGCCGCGAACACGGCGGTCGTCAGGGGCAGGAGCCCCACGACCACGGCGGCGTGCGAGGTGGTCGAGGTCTTCAGTGCCAGCGTGGTCAGCAGCGGGAACCCCACCACGACACCGCCGCCGACCACCGCGAGCCCGGCCCAGTGGCGGCGGTCCGGGACCGGTACGCGCAGGGCGAGCAGGAAGGCTCCGGCGATCAGTGCGGCGAGCGTGGAACGGACGGCGACGAGCGACCAGGGGCCGAAGCTCTCCAGCCCCCAGGCGGTGGAGGGGAAGGTGAGCGAGAAGGACACCACGCCCAGCGCGGCGAGCAGCGTGCCCACGCCGCGACGGTCGGCCGTCCCGGAGGCGGTCGTCCGGGAGGACGGGGTTGCGGGCTCCGTGCTCGACGGGGTGACCGGGGCCGGGGCCTGCACTGCTATCGCGGTCGGGGTGGTAGCGCTATTCTGTGCTGTCATGCACGAGCGTAGCAGCGTCGCTGAACTGGCGGCCACCCTGAAGCAGGAGCTGGACCGCTACTCTCCAGGTGGAAAGCTGCCGTCCAGTCGGGCCCTGGTCGAGCGCTACCGGGTCTCGCCGGTCACCGTCTCCCGGGCCCTGGCCCGGCTCGCCGCCGAGGGCCTGGTCGTCACCCGGCCCGGAGCGGGCGCCTTCCGGGCCCAGCCGCGCGCCACCGGCACACCGGCGGCCGGCGACACCTCCTGGCAGGAGGTCGCCCTCAGCGCCGACTCCGCGACCGAGCTCGTGCCGCGCTCCGTCGACGCCTCGGGCGTGCTCGTCACCCTCGCCGCGCCGCCCACCGGTGTGGTCGAGTTCAACGGCGGCTACCTGCACCCCTCCCTCCAGCCCGAACGGGCCCTCGCCGCCGCGCTCGCCCGCGCCGGCCGGCGCCCCGGCGCCTGGAGCCGGCCGCCCACCGACGGGCTGCACGAGCTGCGCGACTGGTTCGCCCGCGAGATCGGCGGCACCGTCACGGCGGCGGACGTCCTCATCACCGCGGGCGGCCAGGCCGCGATCGCCACCGCGCTGCGGGCCCTCGCCCCGCCCGGCGCGCCCGTCCTCGTCGAATCGCCCACCTATCCGGGCATGCTGGCCGTCGCCCGCGCCGCCGGGCTGCGCCCCGTGCCCGTGCCGACCGACCGCGACGGCGTCCGCCCCGACCTGCTGGCCGCCGCCTTCCGGGCCACCGGCGCGCGCGTCTTCGTCGTCCAGCCGCTCTTCCAGAACCCCACCGGCGCGGCCCTCCCCGTCGAGCGGCGCCGCGAGGTGGTGCGCATCGCCCGCGAGGCCGGCGCCTTCGTCGTCGAGGACGACTTCGCCCGCCACCTCGTCCACGAGGACGCGGGCCCGCTCCCCGTGCCGCTCGCCGCCGACGACCCGGACGGCGTCGTCGTCCACGTCCGCTCGCTCACCAAGATCGCCTCGCCCAGCCTGCGGGTCGGCGCGCTGGCCGCGCGCGGCCCCGTGCTGGAACGGCTGCGCGCCATCCAGGTCGTCGACACGTTCTTCGTACCGCGGCCCCTGCAGGAAGCCGCCCTGGAGCTCGTCGGATCTCCCGCGTGGAGCCGCCACCTCCGCTCCGTAGCGGCCGAGTTGAAGTCCCGGCGCGACGCGCTGGCCGCCGCGCTCGCCCTGCACCTGCCCGAACTCGCCCTCACCCACCTCCCCTCCGGCGGCCACCAGCTCTGGCTCCGCCTCCCCGACACCCTCGACGAGCCCGCCCTGGTCGCCGCCGCCCTGCGCGCGGGCGTCGCCGTCGCCCCCGGCCGCCCCTACTTCTGCGCCGAACCACCCGCCGGGCACGTACGCCTCGGCTTCGCCGCCGTCGCCGGACCGGCCGAGCTCGCCGAGGGCGTACGCCGGCTGCGCGCCGCCCGCGACGAACTGCGGCGCTGAGAACCGCCCAGGGAAAGCGTGGCACGCGCCACTGACAATCGGCCCCCGCCCTGCCAGAGTCCGATCATGGACGAGACGACGAAGGCGAACCCCCTGACGGCGAACGGCCCGGTGGCGAGCGGCCCGGCGGCGGGCGGCGGCGCCCTGGGCGCGTACGAGATCTCCACCGACCCCGCCCGCCTCGACCGCGCCCGCGTCCACCACTGGCTGTCGACCGACGCGTACTGGGCGCTCGGCCGCAGCCGCGACAAGCAGGACCGGGCCATCGACGGATCGCTCAACTTCGGCCTGTACGAGACCGGCTCCGGCGAACTCGTCGGCTACGCCCGCGCCGTCACCGACCACGCCACCTTCGCCTGGCTCTGCGACGTCTACGTCGACCGCGCAGCCCGCGGCAAGGGCCTGGGAACCGCCCTCGTCGAGGCGGTCCGCGACCACTTCGCCCCGCTGGGCGTCAAACGCGTCATGCTCGCCACCGAGGACGCGCACGGCGTGTACGAGAAGGTCGGCTTCCGGGCCCTGGACGTGCCCGAACACTGGATGGCGCTCCGATTCCAGTAGGCCGCGGACGAGCGGTTAGCCTGAGGTCACGATGAACCGTCTGACCACGCCCTGGGGCGATGCCGAGCTCGCCCGCTTCCCCGAGGACCCGCGCGATCCGCTGCGCGCCTGGGACGCCGCCGACGAGTACCTGCTGCGGCACCTGGCGGAGGAGTCCCCGGACCTCTCCGGCACCGTGGTCGTGGTCGGCGACCGGTGGGGCGCGCTGGTCACCTCGCTCGCCGGGCTCGGCCCCGTACAGATCACCGACTCCTTCCTCGCCCGCGAGGCCACCCGTGCCAACCTCGCCCGCAACGGGATCGAGGAGGGGTCCGTACGGCTCCTCACCACCCGCGACACCCCGCCCGAACGCATCGACGCGCTGCTCGTCCGCGTCCCCAAGAACCTCGCGCTCCTGGAGGACCAGCTGCACCGGCTCGCCCCCGCGCTGCACGCGGGGACGGTCGTCGTCGGCACCGGCATGGTCAAGGAGGTCCACACCTCCACGCTGAAGCTCTTCGAGCGGCTCGTCGGCCCCACCCGCACCTCGCTGGCCGTCAAGAAGGCCCGCCTCATCTTCTCCACGCCGGACCCGTCGCTGCGGCGCGGCCCGAGCCCCTGGCCGTACCGGTACGCGCTGCCCGGCGACGCCCCCGCCCCCGTGGCCGGCCGGAGCGTCGTCAACCACGCCGGCATCTTCTGCGCCGACCGCCTCGACATCGGCACGCGCTTCTTCCTCCGGCACCTGCCGACGACGGGCCCGGGCCGCCGCCGCGTCGTCGACCTCGGCTGCGGCAACGGCGTCGTCGGCCTCGCGGTGGCGCTCGCCGACCCGGAAGCGGAGCTGGTCTTCGTCGACGAGTCGTACCAGGCGGTCGCGTCGGCGGAGGAGACGTACCGGGAGAGCGCCCCGGCCGGGACGAAGGCGGAGTTCCTCGTCGGCGACGGGCTCGCGGACGTCCCCGCGGAGTCCGTGGACCTCGTCCTCAACAACCCGCCCTTCCACAGCCACCAGGCGACCACCGACCGCACGGCCCGGCGCATGTTCACCGACGCCCGCCGCGCGTTGCGGCCCGGCGGCGAGCTGTGGGTCATCGGCAACCGGCACCTGGGCTACCACGTGACGCTGCGGCGGATCTTCGGCAACTGCGAGACCGTCGCGAGCGACCCGAAGTTCGTGGTCCTGCGGGCGGCGAAGCGGTAGCACCTGGCGCCGGGTCCGTTCGCCGCCCGTGCCCCCGCCCCCGCCCCGATCCCGGCTTCGGCCCCGGCCGACGGCCTACCGCGCCGCCGTGAACACCAGCGACGCGTTGTGCCCGCCGAAACCGAACGCGTTCGTCAGCGCCGCGCCCACCGGCCCCCGGCGCGGCCCGCCGGTGACGACGTCCAGCTTCACCTCCGGGTCCAGCGTGTCGAGGTTCACCGTCGGCGGCACGACGCCCTCGCGCACCGCCATGATCGCGGCCAGCGCGCCCACCGCCCCGGCCGCGCCGAAGAGGTGACCCGTCATCGACTTCGTCGCCGTCACGGCCGGGTGCGTTCCGATCGCCTCGGCCACCGACCGCGCCTCCGTCACATCGCCCTGTGGCGTCGACGTGGCGTGGGCCTGCACGTGCCCGATGTCCAGCGGCGACAGCCCGGCCGCCGCCAGCGCCAGGCGCATCGCGCGGACCTGGCCCTCCGGGTGCGCGGCCGTGATGTGGTACGCGTCCGACGTCACGCCCGCCCCGGCGAGCGCCGCGTGGGCGCGGGCCGCCCGCGCCGCCGCGAAGTCCGCGCGCTCCAGCACCACCACGCCCGCGCCCTCGCCGATGACGAAGCCGTCCCGGTCCACGTCGAAGGGCCGGGACGCCCGCTCGGGGGCGTCGTTGCGCGTCGAATGCGCCCTGGCCTGTGCGAACCCTGCCAGCGTCAGCGGGCAGACGCACGCCTCGGCGCCGCCCGCCACCACCACGTCCGCCCGGCCCAGCCTGATCAGGTCCAAGCCCATGGCGATCGCCTCCGCGCCCGACGCACAGGCGCTCACCGGGGTGTGCGCACCGCCCCGGGCGCCGAGCTCGATGCTGACCCAGGCGGCCGGGCCGTTCGCCATCAGCATCGGCACCGTGTACGGGGAGACCCGCCGGACCCCGGACGCCTCCAGCACGTCGTCCTGGCCGAGCATGGTCAGCGCCCCACCCGTGCCCGTACCGATCACCACGGCCAGCCGCTCCGGCTCGACCTCCGGAGCCCCCGCGTCGGCCCACGCCTCCCGCGCGGCGACGAGCGCGACCTGCTCGCAGCGGTCCATGCGCCGGGCCTGTACGCGGTCCAGGACCTCGGTGGGTTCGACCGCGAGCCGGCCCGCGATCCGTACGGGCAGCCCGGCCGCCCACTCCTCCTCGATGGGGCGGATCCCCGACCGGCCGGCCAGCATCCCGGCCCAGGTGGACGCCGCGTCCCCGCCGAGCGGGGTGGTGGCGCCGAGACCCGTCACGACCACGTCACCCGTGTAAGCGCTCACTGGCACACCCTTCTTTATTGATATCGCACAACAAGATCACTCCGCTTGTCACTCTGCCAGCGAACCGATCCGTGGTCAGGTGCGTATCTCCACGGATTCCGGCCGTCCGGGTTTATGGGAATCCCACACAACCGATGGCTCCTCCCCCTACCCGTCATACCTGAGAGCCAGGGCCCGGATGCCCTCCCCGGCGGGACGCGGATCACCCGGCCCGGTCCCTAACGTCCGGACTGGAAGCCCGCCCACACCCCTCCGGTACGGAAGGACCGCTCATGGCGTCCCGCCTGCGCCGCGGCCTGCTCGCCGCGCTCCTCACCACCTCGGTCGCCCTGCCGGTGTCGGCCGCCGCCCGCCCCTCCGCCGTACCCGCGCCGGCCCCGGCCCGCCTCGCACCGCTCACGGCCGCCACGGCCGCGCCCGGGGCGCTCGACGCGCGCTACGCCGTCAACCGGGACTCACTCCGCGCGGCCGCGCGCATGGCCGCCGACCACGGCGACCGCCGACGCGCGGCCTCGCTGCGTGCGATGGCACACCCGGAACGCCGCTTCCTCCACTTCGACGGCCGCGACGGCGGCCGCACCGCCGAGGTCCTCGGGGACCTGGCACGCGCCGACCGCGTCGCGGTGCTCGTACCCGGCGCCGACACCGGTCTCGACACGTACGGCCGCTTCCACGCCGGCGCCGTGGCGCTCCAGCGCGAACTGGGCGACCGGGCGGCCGTCGTCGCCTGGCTCGGCTACGAGACGCCGCGCACCCTGGGACCCGAGGCCCTGACGGACGGCCGCGCCGCCGACGCCGGGCCGCGACTGGCGGCCTTCGTCAGGGAGTTGGCCCGCGCCAAGCCCGCCGCGCGGATCTCCCTGCTCTGCCACTCCTACGGCTCCGTCGTCTGCGCCGACGCCGCCCCGGGCCTGCCCCTCGCCGACATCGTCCTGTACGGCAGCCCGGGCACGGGCCGCACCGGCACCGCCCGGCAGCTGCGCACCACGGCCACCGTCTGGGCGGGGCGGGGCGCCACCGACTGGATCGCCGACGTCCCGCACGTACGGTTCCGGATCCCGCTCCTCGCCACCGTCGGGTTCGGGACCGACCCGGTGTCGCCGGAGTTCGGCGCGCGCCCCTTCGACGCGGGCCCGGGCGGCCACAGCGACTACCTCGGACCCGGCTCCGTACCCCTGCGCAACATCGCCCGCATCGTCTCCGGGGAGGTTCCCGATGCGTGAACTCGTCCGGCGGATCGACGCCGCCACCCCGCCCGGCCGTGACCGCGCCGTCGACGGCCTGCGTGCCCTCGCCATCCTCGGCGTGGTCCTCGGGCACTGGCTGGTGACGGCCCTGGTCGCCGACAGCGGCACGGTCCGCGCCACCAGCCCGCTGTCGTACCTGCCCCACCTCGCCCCCGTCTCCTGGCTGCTGCAGACCCTCGCCGTCTTCTTCCTGGCGGGCGGTTACGTGGCCGCGCGGAGTCACGCGGCCGCCCGCGCCGACGGCACGGGGTACCGCCGGTGGCTGGGCGCGCGCCTGGTGCGGCTGTCCCGGCCGGTGGTCGCCGTGGCGGCGGTGTGGGCGGTGGCGGCGGGCGCGATGCTCGCCGCCGGGGCGGGCGCCGGGACCGTCAACACCCTGCTCAAGCTGGTGCTGTCGCCGCTGTGGTTCCTGGTCGTCTTCGCGGCGCTGACGGCGGCGACCCCGCTCGTGGCGCGGCTGCACCCGCTGTGGCCGCTCGCCGTCGTGCTCCACGTCGACCTGGTGCGCTTCGGCCTCGGCGGCCCGGACGCGCTCGGCTGGGTCAACGTGGCGGCCGGCTGGCTCGTGCCGTACTGCCTGGGCGCATTGTGGGCGCGGGACGGCCTGCCGGGGCGTACGACGGGATGGGCGCTGGTCGCCGTCGGCTCCGCCGCCACCGCCGGCCTCGTCCTGGGCGCCGGCTACCCGGCGTCCATGGTGGGCGTGCCCGGTGCCGCCGTCTCCAACCTCAACCCGCCGACGCTCGCCGCCGTCACCTTCGGCGTCGCCCAGTGCGGCGCGGCGCTGCTGCTCATCGGCCCGCTGCGGCGGGTGCTGAGGCGGCCCGGGGCGTGGGCGGCCGTGGCGCTGGTGAACCTCTCCGCGATGACGGTCTTCCTCTGGCACCAGACGGCGATGATGGCCGTCACCGCGCTCGGCCTGCTCGCGGACGGGCCCCTGCCAGGGCTGCACACCGTCCCGGACGGCGCCGGCTGGATCGCGGCCCGGCTCGCCTGGCTGCCGCTGTTCGCGGTGGCGCTCCTCGTGTGCTGGGCGGCGTTCCGTACGTACGAGCAGCGCCGGACGCGGGGCGGTGCCGGCCGTGTCGTACGCGTGAGCAGGCCCGTACGCGACAAGGAGGCGCGGCGTGCCTAGGGTGAGCCATGTGACCAGGGGGACGGTGGGGGAGCGGTGGGTGCGGGGTTCGCGTGCGGTCGTACGCGCTCTGCGCGAGGACCTGTTGACGGTGGATCCGGAACGGCTGCCGGGAGTCCGGGCGCCGCGCTGGCTCGACTGGCGGCCCGTTCTTTTGGTCCCGCTGGTCCTGATCGCCGCGATGCTGGTCGTCGTGGGCGCGGAGGAATACGGCTCCGACTACGGGCTGGGCAGCGGGCTGGGCGTGTTGTTCGCCTGCGTCCAGGCGGCGGCGCTCGTCGCCGGGCTGTACTTCCCGGTTCCGGCCTGGTGGGCGGCGACGCTCGTCATGGCCATGGCCGCGCAGCCCCTTGCCGACGGCGCCGTCGACCCGCACCCCTGGGCGCCGGGGCCGCTCCTGCCCCATGCGGGGGTGCCGTACCCGTGGACATCCGGTGGCCTCGGCGTGCAGGCGGGCCTGCTGTTCCTGCTCGCCCTGCGGGTCCGGCTGCGCGCCGCGGGCATGGCACTGGTCATCACCGTGCTGGCGGGGATCCTGCTGATGCTGGACGCCGTGGGCTCCGGGTACCGCCTCGGGAGCGTCCTTCTGGCCGTTCCGGTCCTGGTGGGGGCGACGGTGCTCGGCGCGGCCCTGCGCGGCCGCCAGGTCGCCCGTACCGAACTGAGCGTCCAGGAGGAGCTCACCGCCGAGGAACGCGCCCGGCGCACGCTGCTGGAGGAGCGCCACCGGATCGCGCGGGAGCTGCACGACGTGGTCGCCCACCACATGTCGGTCATCTCCATCCAGGCGCAGGTCGCCCGGCACCTCGTCGCCGACCCGCCCGACGCGCTGCGCGAGAACCTCGCCGGCATCCGCCAGAGCGCCGTCGAAGCCCTCACCGAACTGCGCCGCGTCCTCGGCGTCCTGCGCTCCGAGGAGGCCGCCACCGAGGGCGGACGCCACGCCCCGCAGCCGACGCTCGCCCAGCTGGACGAGCTCCTCGCGGGCGTGTGCGGCGCCGGTGTCACCGTCACCGCCCGCACCACCGGGGAACGGCGTCCGCTGCCGCCGGGTGTCGAGCTGTCGGCGTTCCGGATCGTGCAGGAGGCGCTCAGCAACGTGATGCGGCACGCGCCCGGTGCCGAGGTGCGCGTGGAGACGGGGTACCACCCCGCCGCGCTCACCGTCCGCGTCACCAACACCCCGCCGGCCCGCCCGGCCGCGCCCTCGCCGGGCGCCGGACACGGTCTGCTCGGCATGCGCGAGCGCACGGCGATGCTCGGCGGCGACCTCGCCACCGGGCCCACCCCGGACGGCGGTTACGAGGTGACCGCGGTCCTGCCGACGCACCCCGCCCACCCCTGTGAGGACTCCGCATGACCGCCCCCATCCGCGTCCTGATCGCCGACGACCAGATGATGGTCCGCCAGGGCTTCACCGTGCTGCTCGACGCCGAGCCCGGCATCGAGGTCGTCGGCCAGGCCGTGGACGGCCTCGACGCCGTCGCCAAGGTCGCCGAACTCGCCCCCGACGTCGTCCTGATGGACATCCGCATGCCCGGCCTCGGCGGCATCGAGGCCACGCACCGCATCACCGCGGCGCCCGGCGCCACCGCCCGCGTCCTGGTCCTGACCACCTTCGACCTCGACGAGTACGTGTACGAGGCGCTGCGCGCCGGTGCCTCCGGCTTCCTCCTCAAGGACGCCTCCGCCGAGGAACTCGCCCAGGCGGTCCGGGTCGTGGCCGACGGACAGGCACTGCTCGCGCCCACCATCACCAAGCGGCTCATCGCCGAGTTCACCCGCGTGACCCGCAGCGCCCGTACCGCCCGCACCCCGCGCCAGGGCCGCGCCGGCGAGCTGACGGAACGCGAGACCGAGGTCCTGTCGCTCATCGCACAGGGCCTGTCCAACGCGGAGATCGCCGAGCGGCTGGTCGTCGCGGAGCAGACCGTGAAGACCCACGTCGGCCGGATCCTCGTCAAACTGGGCCTGCGCGACCGGACCCAGGCGGCGGTCTTCGCGTACGAGACGGGCCTGGTGCGCCCGGCCGGGTACTGAGCGGCAGGCCGCGCGACCGGCGGCGGGGGCTCCTACGGCGCCGCGTCCGGCACGAAGCGGCTCAGCCGGTAGGTGGTCGGCTGCGCCAGCCGCCCGCAGAGCGTGTCGATCCGGGTCATCACCCCGTCGGGCTGCTCCGCCGACGTACGCGGACGGCGCAGGTACGCGCGCCACTCCGCCTCGTCCTGCGTCTCGAACACCACTTCCCAGCGGCCCGCCCCGGGAGCAGTGCGGACGTCGGCCCGCCGACTCGCGGCCTGCTCCCGGTTCTTCCTCTTCCTCTGTCCCGGCATCGGCCCATTGTCCCCGAAGGCCCTCTGCCCACGGCATGCCCCCCGGCGCCCGGCCGCGTGCCGCTCGGGAGCGTACGGCGGCCCTGGAGGACCTGGTTCGGATCACCGGCGTACGACGCCGGAGAGGACCGCGTCCACGACCCTGCCGACGGCCTCTGCCTCCGGCGGAACGCCTTCCCGGTCGGCGAACAGCAGGTGCACGGCGCCGATGAGGGTGGGAGCGAGGGTGCCGACGTCCGCGTGGGCGTCGACGCGGCCCAGCTCCCGCTCGGCGGACAGGTACGAGGCGATCATCGCGGCCGCTTCGGCCAGGACCGGGACGCCGGCCGACCGGCCCCGGCGCAGGCGGGCGCGCAGCTCGTCCCGGGAGATGACGAGGGCGACGATCGCCACGGCGACCGACCGGAAGAGCTCCATCAGCGCGTCGGTGACGTTGCCCGTGACGGTGCCGGTCCCGGCGGCGGCCCGCAGGGCGGCGGCCTGGTCGTCGATGCGCTGGACCCGGTCCCGTACGAGCTCGGCGAGGAAGGCGTCGAAGTCGGCGAAGTGCCGGTGCAGGACGCCCTTGGCGCACCCGGCCTCCGTGGTGACCGCCCGGCTGGTCAGCGCGTTCGGCCCGGCCCGGAGCAGGACCCGCTCCGCGGCGTCGAAGAGCTGCTCGCGCGGGTCGCGGATGGCCACGCCTGTCGGCATCAGTCCCGGCCCCCGTCTTCGTCCCCGTCCCCGTCCCTGGCTCCGGTTCCGCTCTCGCTTCCGGGCCCGCTTTCGGGGCCGCCCCCGGCTCCGGCTCCGCCGTCGAGGACCGCGGTGACCGCCACCGTGACGTACCGCATCGTGAAACCGCCGCCCCGCGCGTCGACCGCAGCCCCGACACCCTCCAGCACCTCCGCCAGCTTGTCGGGCGGGAGCCGGGTGAAGGCACCCAGGGTGGGCATCTGGTCCAGCCACGCGTCCCGCGTGTAGGACCACTCCCAGTCGAAGCGCCACTGCTCCGGCTCGCTGAAGCCACCCGCCTCGCGTATCCCGTCGGCGGCCTTGGCGAAGACCGCCTCGTACGCGTCCAGGGAGCCCTGCGCCATCGCGTGGTGGTCGAACGGCGCGTCGGGCAGCGCCCGTCGGCAGACCTCGGAGACGGCTTCCGCCAGGTCGGGCGGCAACCGGAACGCGTTCCAGAACGGCGCCAGCAGCCCGCCGGGGCGCAGTACGCGCGCGGCCTTGGCCGCTCCCTCGACGGGGTCGATCCAGTGCCACGCCTGGCCGGCGACGACCGCGTCGAACTTCCGGCCGGCCGGGTCCCAGGCTTCGAACGTCGCCACCTCCACCTCGGTCCCGAGCCGCCGCGCCCGGTCGGCCATGCGCGGGTCGGGCTCGACCCCGAGGGCCCGGCAGCCGGCCGCCCGGAACTGGCGGGCGGCGATGCCGGTGCCGCACCCGACGTCGAGGACGCGCGGGCCCGGGCCGGCGGCGACGATCCGCTCGACGAGGGCCTGGGGATAGCGGGGCCGGGCACGGTCGTAGCGCTCGGCGTCCGCGCCGAACGCCTCGGCTACGTACCGGTGTTGGTGAGGCCCCTGTCCGGACGGACGGCCTCGCTCGGGCGAAGTGGGCATACGCCCACTTGTAGGCGGCGCGTGCCCACTCGTCAAGGGGGTCCACGATGTTCCGACCACGCAGCCCCCTCGGCCGCGTGCCATCCTGGTGCGTATGGCGACCCTGGAGGACCTGGTACGGCTGCGGCGCGCCCGCGACGTGATGGACCGCGACTACGCGCAGCCGCTGGACGTGCCCGCGCTGGCCAAGGTCGCCCTGATGTCGGCGGGGCACTTCTCCCGCAGCTTCCGCGCCGCCTTCGGGGAGACGCCCTACAGCTACCTGATGACCCGACGTATCGAGCGGGCGAAGGCGCTGCTGCGGCGGGGCGACATGAGCGTGACCGAGGTCTGCTTCGCGGTGGGGTGTACCTCGCTCGGGTCGTTCAGCTCGCGCTTCACCGAGCTCGTCGGCGAGAGCCCCAGCGCCTACCGGGCCCGCTCCCACGAGGCCGGTGCCGCGATCCCGGCCTGCGTCGCCAAGGTCCTCACCCGGCCGTCCCGGGACCGCGCACCGGCCGGGGCCGAAGAACGACCGGTCCGGACCGGAGGAGAACCGGTCAGGATCGGAGAAGCGGAAGCGGCCGCCGCCTCGTAGCGTCGACGGCATGGACATCAAACTCTCACAGTGCTTCATCGCCGTCGACGACCATGACAAGGCGCTCGCCTTCTACCGCGACGTCCTCGGCCTCGAGGTGCGCAACGACGTCGCGTTCGAGGGGATGCGCTGGGTGACCGTCGGCTCGCCCACGCAGCCGGGCGTGGAGATCGTCCTCGAACCGCCGCTCGCCGACCCCAACGCCTCGCCCGCCGACCGGCAGGCGATGGCCGAACTGCTGGCCAAGGGCATGCTCCGCGGCGTCATCTTCACCACCGACGACTGCGACGCCACCTTCGAACGCATCCGGGCCGCCGGCGGCGAGGTGCTGCAGGAGCCGATCGACCAGCCGTACGGCGTCCGCGACTGCGCCTTCCGCGACCCGGCCGGCAACATGCTCCGCTTCAACCAGCCCCGCAAGCGGTAACGACCGGCTTCGGCCGGGCCCGCCGCCCCGCCGCCGGAGCGCTCCAACTCCGGTGGCGGGCACGCGACTCGGCCGCCCGAAAGACCACTCGCCGGGGAGCGCAAACCACCGTGACCGCGCTCCCCGGCGCGGGGCATACTTCCCCGACGCCGAAAGGTCGCCGGCCCCTCCGCCCCACCCGCCCCACAGATGGAGAGACGATGAGCATGGCCACGACGACGGACCCGCAGTCGCCCGTGCCGCACACCGCCGACAGCCACGATCTGATCCGCGTGCACGGCGCGCGTGTGAACAACCTCAAGGACGTCAGCCTGGAGATCCCGAAGCGCCGGCTGACGGTGTTCACCGGAGTCTCCGGTTCGGGCAAGAGCTCACTCGTCTTCGACACCGTCGCCGCGGAGTCCCAGCGGCTGATCAACGAGACCTACAGCGCCTTCGTGCAGGGCTTCATGCCGACGCTGGCCCGCCCCGACGTCGACGTACTCGAGGGCCTGACGACCGCGATCATCGTCGACCAGCAGCGGATGGGCGCCAACCCCCGCTCCACGGTGGGCACCGTCACCGACGCCCACGCCATGCTGCGCATCCTCTTCAGCCGGCTCGGCCACCCGCACATCGGCTCGCCGCAGGCCTTCTCCTTCAACGTCGCCTCCATCAGCGGCGCCGGCGCGGTCACCCTGGAACGCGGCGGGAAGACCGTGAAGGAGCGGCGCGACTTCAAGATCACCGGTGGGATGTGCCCGCGCTGCGAGGGCATGGGCAGGGTCTCCGACGTCGACCTGTCGCAGCTGTACGACGACACCAAGTCGCTCAACGAGGGCGCTCTCACCGTCCCCGGTTACAGCGTGGACGGCTGGTACGGCCGCATCTACACCGGCTGCGGCTTCTTCGACCCCGACAAGCCGATCCGCGACTTCACCGAGAAGGAGCTGTACGCCCTCCTCCACAAGGAGCCGACCAAGATCAAGGTCGAGGGCATCAACCTCACCTACGAGGGGCTGATCCCGAAGCTCCGGAAGTCGATGCTGTCCAAGGACCGGGAGGCGCTCCAGCCGCACATCCGGGCGTTCGTGGACCGGGCGGTCACCTTCGCCACCTGCCCCGAGTGCGACGGCACCCGGCTCACCGAGGCGGCCCGCTCGTCCAAGATCCGGGGCATCAGCATCGCCGACGCCTGCGCGATGCAGATCAGCGACCTCGCCGCCTGGGTCCGCGACCTCGACGAGCCCTCGGCGGCGCCGCTGCTCGCCTCGCTGCGGCAGACCCTGGACTCCTTCGTGGAGATCGGGCTCGGCTACCTCTCGCTCGACCGGCCGTCGGGCACGCTGTCGGGCGGCGAGGCACAGCGCGTCAAGATGATCCGCCACCTCGGCTCCTCGCTCACCGACGTCACGTACGTCTTCGACGAGCCGACCGCCGGCCTGCACCCCCACGACATCCAGCGGATGAACGACCTGCTGCTGCGGTTGCGCGACAAGGGCAACACCGTCCTCGTCGTGGAGCACAAGCCCGAGGTGATCGCCATCGCCGACCACGTCGTCGACCTCGGCCCCGGCGCCGGTACGGCGGGCGGCACGGTCTGCTTCGAGGGCACCGTCGAGCAACTGCGGGCCGCCGACACCGTCACCGGCCGCCACCTCGACGACCGGGCCGCGCTCAGGGAGGCGGTGCGCAAGCCCACCGGCACGCTGGAGATCCGCGGCGCGACGGCGAACAACCTCCGGGACGTCGACGTCGACGTCCCGCTCGGGGTGCTGTGCGTGGTCACCGGCGTGGCCGGTTCCGGCAAGAGC
The DNA here is from genome assembly GCF_056430285.1 of Streptomyces sp. NPDC045998. Taxonomy (NCBI): domain Bacteria; kingdom Bacillati; phylum Actinomycetota; class Actinomycetes; order Kitasatosporales; family Streptomycetaceae; genus Streptomyces; species Streptomyces sp. NPDC045998. The sequence continues at coordinate 115,578 of NZ_JBWKLJ010000008.1, read as the reverse complement.
TCGCTCATCCACGGGTCGATCCCCGCCTCCGAGGGTGTGGTGTCCATCGACCAGACCCCGATCCGCGGCTCGCGGCGCAGCAACCCCGCGACGTACACCGGGCTGCTCGAGCCGATCCGCAAGGCCTTCGCCAAGGCCAACGGGGTCAAGCCCGCGCTCTTCAGCGCCAACAGCGAAGGTGCCTGCCCCACCTGCAACGGCGCCGGCGTCATCTACACCGACCTGGCGATGATGGCCGGTGTCGCCACCCCCTGCGAGGAGTGCGAGGGCAAGAGGTTCCAGGCGTCGGTCCTCGACCACCACCTCGGCGGGCGCGACATCAGCGAGGTGCTCGCGATGTCGGTGACCGAGGCCGAGGAGTTCTTCGCCACCGGCGAGGCGCGGACCCCGGCGGCCCACAAGATCCTGACGCGGCTCGCCGACGTCGGGCTCGGCTACCTCACCCTCGGCCAGCCGCTCACCACGCTCTCCGGCGGCGAGCGGCAGCGGCTGAAGCTCGCCACGCACATGGCGGAGAAGGGCGGTGTGTACGTGCTCGACGAGCCGACCACCGGCCTCCACCTCGCCGACGTCGAGCAGCTGCTCGGCCTGCTGGACCGGCTGGTCGACTCCGGCAAGTCGGTCATCGTCATCGAGCACCACCAGGCGGTCATGGCGCACGCCGACTGGATCATCGACCTCGGCCCCGGCGCCGGCCACGACGGCGGCCGGATCGTCTTCGAGGGCACCCCCGCCGACCTCGTCGCCGCCCGCTCCACCCTCACCGGCGAGCACCTCGCGGCGTACGTCGGCGCCGGCGGCTGAACGCTTCCGTGGAAACGGCCGCGGGTTGGTCGGGGTTGGTGGCGTGCGATGCACACGCCGCCCATAACGTCATTGGGGGAGGCGGTGGTTGATGAGGCCGTTGTCGGTGCGAGATGGCAAGATGAGCCACGTGGTTGCGTGACTGACACACCGAGAAGCGGAACAGCCGGGGGGCAGCGCCAGTGCGTGAGGTCGTCTATTTGTCCGAGGGCAAGCTGAGCGGGTTCCTGCCGGAGCCTCGGCTGTCCCTTCCCACCATCAAACTGCACGCCGGCGTATCGATGGCCGGGATCAACGTGGAGAGCCCCTCGGCGGACCTCGACCGGGACCTGTTGCGCCACCTGAAGCGGGTGGAGAAGGAGCTGGAGCGGCACGCGTCCTCACACCTGGAGCCCGAGCTTGCTCCCGGCCGCTGGGTGCAATTCGAGGCCCCGCTGAGCTGGATCACGCTCCGCGGCAGGTACCAGGACCTCGTGCTGTTCGTCGACCCGGCCCCGCGCCCTCCCGAAGCCGGCGTCACCCGTCGCCTGTTGCTCCACGGGTCGGCCCGTCACCTGAGCGGCCGTCCCCCTGTCCAGATCGACGGACCCGCGCTCACGGACCTGGATGGCGGAGGTCACAGCGCCGGTACGCTCTTCGTCACGCAGGCCGGACACGTCCTTGCCGCACTGGCCCAGGCCCAGGGTCCGCTCGGCCCCGACGCACAGGACGACGATACTCAGCCCCGATCGGCCCCATCCCTGTCCCGGGCCGGCATCCGCGAGCTGCTTGCAGCCCTCGACGCCGAGAGCGCCGAGGTCAGCACCTCCGCACTCATGATCGGCTATGCCCGGGTGAGCGCCCTGCTGCCCGCGACGGCCACCGACGGAGGCTGCCTGGTTGCGAGCCCCTTGATCGTGGAGTACGGCAGCTAGTGTGCTGGTCGCGCGGAGCCAAGGAGCGCCCCGCGCGGAGCCGAAGCGTTCCAGAAGGAGCACGCCATGGAACACGGGACTGAGGCCCTTCGCGGTGTTCCCCTGGAGGCCCGGCAGATCCGCGCCGCCCTGGTACGGGAGTTCGTCGGCCTGCTCGACATGGACGACGTCACGACGGGATCCCGTTCTCAGCGCGAGAGGGTCTTTCTCTCCCGAGCCCTGGCCGCCAAGGCGGTGCAGCTGGTCGCGGACTGTACGGCAGCGGAGGCAGCTGCGGCGGTCGTAGACGGAGCGGACGACCACGGTCTCGATGCCGTGTTCGTCTCACCCGCGACCACGGAGATCTGGCTGGTCCAGGCGAAGTGGAGCGAGCATGCCACCGCCCGACTGGACAGCGTCGCAGCCCAGCGGTTGCTCCAGGGCGTCCAGGACCTCTTCGACTTCCGGTACGACCAGTTCAACGCGAGGTTCCAACAACTGGTCGCCAGAATCGACGCGTTGCTCAACGAGGCGGCTCTTCGGGTCCACCTGGTCTTCGCCGCCCTGGGCGACGAAGGCCTCTCGCTTGAGGCAGAAGATCTGTTGCACGAACGCGTGAGGGAGTTCAACCGGTTCGGGGAGCTGCTGGACTTCCGCATCCTGGGCGTCCGGGACTTCTACGCCATCGTACGGAAGGAGTCCCTGCCCGAGCCTGCGACGGTCACCGCCACGTTGTCGGACGGCTGGCACCTGAACTCGACCCCCTATCAGACGTATCTCGGCACGGTGAGCGCCGAGGAAGTGGCTGGGTGGTACGAGCAGCACGGCGCGCGGCTCTTCGATCAGAACGTGCGCTTCGCGCTGGGTGCGACCGACGTCAACGCGACCATGGTCGACAGCCTGCTCAACGCCCCCCAGGAGTTCTGGTACCTCAACAACGGCATCACGGTGTTGTGTGACTCGGTCCAGACCACGTATGTCGCCCGACGGGCTCAAGGCCAGCCGGTTCGACTTGAGCTGGGCAACGCACGAGTCGTGAACGGCGCGCAGACAGTGGCCGCTGTCCGTCAGGCCTACGAGCAGGAACCGCGGGCGGTCGCCGAAGCGCTCGTCGCGGTCCGCCTCATCTGCCTGGACGGGGCCCCGAACGACCTGGCGCAGCGGATCACACGAGCGACCAACACGCAGAACCGCGTGGAAGCACGGGACTTCGCCGCGCTGGATCCCCAGCAGCAGCTCATCCGTCAGGACCTCGCCCTGACGCTGGGCAAGTCGTACGTCCTCAAGCGCGGCAGCCCGGAGCCGTCACCGGCCGCGGGGTGCACCATGGCCGAGGCGGCGCTCGCCCTCACCTGTGCCTACCCCGATGCCGCTCTGCTCGCCCGGTACCGGGCGGACGGCGATGTCCTGTGGCGCCGCGGCTCGGGCGGCTTCTACTCCCGGCTGTTCGACAATCGGCCGGGTGCGTTGCAGATCTGGCGATCCGTCAGCCTCTTGCGTCAGGTCCGTGACGAACTGGCGGTCCTGGCCGGCAGTCTGGAAGGACGCGAGCGCGTGGTCGCCGACCGAGCCGAGCTGCTGGTCGCCCACGCGGTCTTCCAGCTGATCGGCGGCGACGGAATCGATGAGCCGGGAGACGACTGGGAAGCGCGGGCCCAGGGCGCCGTGAAGCGGACCGCCGAGATCCTTGTCGCCCTGACCGACCACCTGGACGCTCGCCACGGGCAGCACGCCTTCCTCGCCCGGATCATGCGCGACGAGCAGAGTTGCCGACACCTCATTTCGGACGTCCTGCAGACCCTGCGGCATGGAGCTGAGAGAAGACTTGCCGTCCCACCCCGTCCGAACCGTAGGCGTCGTCCCAACACCGTGCCGTTCCTCGTCCAACACCGGCTCATCGACGACGGGGCCCAGCTGATCTACCGTCCCGGCACGGTCACAGAGCGGGACGCCGTGAGCGGATGGCTGAGTGGGGGTCCTGAGCGGTACCTGGCCACCTGGGTCAACGACGCCCGCAAGCCCCTGATCTGGGCGCTGGACGGCCGAAGCTACTCACCGTCGGGGCTGGTGCTGCGGATCTGGGAGAGCGCCGAGTGGGTCGAACAGCCCGTGGCGGTGCAGGGTACGACGCGGTGGTACCTGCCCGGCGAAGGCACACTGGCCGATCTCGCGGACGAGCTGCTGGCAGATATGGAAGCGGCGGGCGACGGTCCCGGTGTGGAGTGAGGGGCACGTCCTCGACGAGCGCTACGAGCTGCGCCGACGGCTTGGCCGTGGCGCCATGGGGGACGTCTGGCTGGCGTACGACCGCCGATCACGGCGAGCGGTGGCCGTCAAAGGCATCCATCGGGAACTCGTCGACCCCCATCACCCTGAGGAACTGATCCAGCGCTTCACGCTGGAGGCCGACCTGCTGGCGCGCTGGGAGCACCCGGGCATCCCGCAGTTCCTCGACGCACGCGTGGATTCCGTCGCGAGCGACGCCTACTTGGTGATGGAGCACGTTCTCGGGCGGGATCTCACCCAGGTCCTCGCGGACGGACACCGCTTTTCCGAGGACGAGGTCGTGTCCCTCGCCGTTCAGATCTGTGACGTCCTCGAACACACCCATGCGATCCCCGTCATTCACCGGGACCTTAAGCCCGCCAACATCATGCTGACCGACCGACACCGAGTGGTGGTGCTGGATTTCGGCGTGGCCAAGGTGTTCAGGACGGATCAGGCACGGCTGACCCAGAACAACAGGGTCCTGGGCACCGTCGCCTACATGTCGCCTGAGCAGTGTGAGGGACGCGATGTCCATCCACGCAGCGACCTGTACTCACTGGCCTGCGTGCTCTACGAACTGCTCACCGGCATACCGCCCTTCGGCGACGCGGACGTGGCCCGGGTCATGCAGCGCCATCGGTACCAGACACCGGAGCCGGTCAGTCTGCTGCGGCCCGGTGTCTCCCCGACGCTGGAGGCGGTAATCATGGCCGGTCTGGCGAAGCGGGCGAGCGACCGCCCGGCCACCGCCGGCGAATTCCGGAGACGACTCGAGTCGACGCACGACCCCCTCGCCACGTGTCCGCCGGCCTCTTCCCGCTCGCTTTCTCCGCTTTCCGCCCCAGGCGGTCCGGCGCTCGAGACGCTCCCTATCGCCGTGCGGATCACACGCGCGCAAGCGCTTTTCGAGGAGGGGCTCATCGCACAAGCCCTGCCTGCGTACGCCCGCCTCGCGCAAGACCTGGCAGATCTCGGTCCAGAGCACGTCGAAGACGCGGTGCGTTGCCGTTTCGGTCTCGCAAGGTGCCAGAGGCACCTCGGCTACCAGGAGGAGGCCCTCAAGGCTCTCTCGGCCCTCGCGGACGAGCTGCGGTCCTGGTCACCCGAGGACCGTCTGCTGCTCGAGGTCCGCTTCCATGTCGGTCAGCTCCTCCTCGACCTGGGTGACGAACATGGCATCACCGAGCTCGCCGAGGTCTACCGGGCGCTGAAGGCCGCCGCGCGTCCGGAAGACGCGGCCATGACCGCCGAGGTCCGCAGGGCGCTCACCCGCGCCACGTTGGGATGACCAACCCCTTCCTGTCGTACTGAGCGGCGATGCGTGGGGTTCTTTGCATAAAGCTGCAGCACTGCGTATAGTCATGCCATCACCGAGGAGGACCGATGGCAGTACGAGCAGCAGTGGCGGGCGCGAGCGGATACGCGGGGGGAGAGCTCCTCCGCCTGCTCCTCGCCCACCCCCGCGTCGAGATCGGCGCCCTGACCGGCAACTCCAACGCCGGCCAGCGCTTCGGCGGGCTCCAGCCGCACCTGCTGCCGCTCGCCGACCGGGTGCTGGAGCCGACCACCGCCGAGGTCCTCGCCGGGCACGATGTGGTGTTCCTCGCGCTCCCGCACGGGCAGTCCGCCGCCGTCGCCGAGCAGCTCGGCGACGACGTCCTCGTCGTCGACATGGGCGCCGACTTCCGGCTGCGCGACGCCGCCGACTGGGAGAGGTTCTACGGCTCCCCGCACGCCGGGACCTGGCCCTACGGCCTCCCCGAGCTGCCGGGCGCCCGCGCCGCGCTGGAGGGGTCCAAGCGCATCGCGGTGCCCGGTTGCTACCCCACGGCCGTATCGCTCGCGCTCTTCCCGGCGTACGGCAGCGGCCTCGTCGAGCCGGACGCCGTGATCGTCGCCGCCACCGGCACCTCCGGCGCGGGCAAGGCGCTCAAGCCGCACCTGCTCGGCTCCGAGGTCATGGGTTCCATGTCCCCGTACGGCGTCGGCGGCGGCCACCGCCACACGCCCGAGATGATGCAGAACCTGGGCGCCGTGGCGGGCGAGAAGGTCACCGTCTCCTTCACCCCGACCCTCGCCCCCATGGCCCGCGGCATCCTCGCGACCTGCAGCGCCAAGGCCAAGCCGGGCACCACGGCCGAGGACGTACGCGCCGCGTACGAGAAGGCGTACGCCGACGAGCCGTTCGTCCACCTCCTGCCCGAGGGGCAGTGGCCCGCGACCGCCTCCGTCTACGGCTCGAACGCCGTCCAGGTCCAGGTCGCGTACGACGAGGCGGCGGGGCGCGTCATCGCGATCAGCGCCATCGACAACCTCACCAAGGGCACCGCCGGCGGCGCGGTGCAGAGCATGAACATCGCCCTCGGGATCCCCGAGGAGACCGGACTTTCCACGATCGGAGTCGCACCGTGAGCGTCACGGCAGCCAAGGGATTCACGGCGGCGGGCATCGCCGCCGGGATCAAGGAGAACGGCAACCCGGACCTGGCCCTCGTGGTCAACACCGGGCCGCGCCGCGCCGCCGCGGGCGTCTTCACCTCCAACCGCGTCAAGGCCGCGCCGGTCCTGTGGTCCGAGCAGGTCCTGAAGACCGGCGAGCTGACCGCCGTCGTCCTCAACTCCGGCGGCGCCAACGCCTGCACCGGCCCGAAGGGCTTCCAGGACGCCCACGCCACCGCCGAGAAGGCCGCCGACGTCCTCGGCATCGGCGCGGGCGAGGTCGCCGTCGCGTCGACCGGCCTCATCGGCGTACTCCTCCCCATGGACAAGCTGCTCCCCGGCGTGGAGAAGGCCGCCGAGGCGCTCAGCGAGCACGGCGGCGAGAAGGCCGCCATCGCCATCAAGACCACCGACACCGTCCACAAGACGTCCGTCGCCACCGGCACGGACGGCTGGACCGTCGGCGGCATGGCCAAGGGCGCGGGCATGCTCGCCCCCGGCCTCGCCACCATGCTCGTCGTCCTCACCACCGACGCCGACGTCGACGCCGCGGCGCTCGACAAGGCGCTGCGCGACGCCACCCGCGTCACCTTCGACCGGGTCGACTCCGACGGCTGCATGTCCACCAACGACACCGTGCTGCTCCTCGCCTCCGGCGCCTCCGGCACCACGCCCGCGTACGAGGAGTTCGCCGAGGCCGTCCGCACGGTCTGCGACGACCTCGGCCGACAGCTCATCGGAGACGCCGAGGGCGCGTCCAAGGACATCCGCGTCGAGGTGGTCAACGCCGCCTCCGAGGAGGACGCCGTCGAGGTGGGCCGCTCCATCGCCCGCAACAACCTCCTCAAGTGCGCGATCCACGGCGAGGACCCCAACTGGGGCCGCGTCCTGTCCGCCATCGGCACCACCAAGGCCGCCTTCGAGCCGGACCGGCTCAACGTCGCCATCAACGGCGTCTGGGTCTGCAAGAACGGCTCCGTCGGCGAGGACCGCGACCTCGTCGACATGCGCTACCGGGAAGTGACGATCACCGCCGACCTCGCGGCCGGCTCCGCGTCGGCGGTCATCTGGACCAACGACCTCACCGCCGACTACGTCCACGAGAACAGCGCGTACAGCTCATGAGCACGACACGCAAGCACACCGCCCTGCCCAAGGCCCAGATCCTCATCGAGGCGCTGCCGTGGCTGACCCGCCACCGCGGCAAGACCGTCGTCATCAAGTTCGGCGGCAACGCCATGATCGACGAGGACCTGAAAGCCGCCTTCGCCCAGGACGTCGTCTTCCTGCACCACGCCGGCCTCAAGCCGGTCGTGGTGCACGGCGGCGGCCCGCAGATCAGCGCGGCGCTCGACCGCCACGGCATCGTCAGCGAGTTCAAGGCGGGCCTGCGGGTCACCACCGAGGACGCGATGGACGTCGTACGGATGGTCCTGGCCGGGCAGGTCCAGCGCGAGCTCGTCGGGCTGCTCAACCAGCACGGCCCGCTCGCCGTCGGCCTCACCGGCGAGGACGCCCACACCATCACCGCCACCAAGCACCAGCCGCGCATCGACGGCGAGCTCGTCGACATCGGCCGGGTCGGTGAGATCACCGGCATCGACACCGGCGCCATCGAGGCCCTGCTCGCCGACGGCCGCATCCCGGTCGTCTCGTCGATCGCCCGTTCCCAGGACGACGGACATGTCTACAACGTCAATGCTGATACGGCGGCTGCGGCACTCGCTGCGGCGCTGGGCGCCGAGACGCTGATGGTCCTGACCGATGTCGAGGGCCTGTACGAGGACTGGCCCCACTCCGACGAGGTCATCAGCCGGCTCACCGCCACCGAGCTGGAGAAGCTGCTGCCCGAGCTCTCCAGCGGCATGGTCCCCAAGATGGAGGGCTGCCTCCACGCCGTACGCAACGGCGTGACGACCGCGCGCGTCATCGACGGCCGCGTGCAGCACTCCATCCTCCTGGAGATCTTCACCGACGAGGGCATCGGCACGATGGTCGTGCCGGACGGACAGGGGGAGTCATGAGCACCGACGCACTGCGGCAGCGCTGGCAGGCCGCGCTGATGGACAACTACGGCACGCCGAAGCTGTCCCTCGTACGCGGTCAGGGCGCGAAGGTCTGGGACGCCGACGGCACCGAGTACCTCGACTTCGTCGGCGGCATCGCCGTCAACGCCCTCGGCCACGCCCACCCCGCGATCGTCGAGGCCGTCTCCACGCAAGTAGCCACCCTCGGCCACGTCTCCAACCTCTTCGTCGCCGAGCCGCCCGTCGCGCTCGCCGAGCGGCTGCTCCAGCTCTTCGGCCGGCCGGGCCGGGTCTTCTTCTGCAACTCCGGCGCCGAGGCCAACGAAGCCGCCTTCAAGATCGGCCGGCTGACCGGGCGCACCCACATGGTCGCCACCACCGGCGGGTTCCACGGCCGCACCATGGGCGCGCTCGCCCTCACCGGCCAGCCCGGCAAGCAGCAGCCGTTCCTGCCGCTGCCCGGCGACGTGACGCACGTGCCGTACGGCGACGTCGACGCGCTGCGCGCGGCGGTCACCGAGGAGACGGCGTTCGTCATCATCGAGCCCATCCAGGGCGAGATCGGCGTCGCCGTCCCGCCCGCCGGCTATCTGAAGGCGGCCCGCGAGATCACCCGCGCCACCGGCACCCTCCTCGTCCTCGACGAGGTGCAGACCGGCATCGGCCGGTGCGGCCACTGGTTCGAGCACCAGGCGCACGGCGTCGAGCCCGACCTGGTCACCCTCGCCAAGGGCCTCGGCGGTGGACTGCCGCTCGGCGCGACCGTCGCCTTCGGGCCGGCGGCCGACCTGCTGAAGCCCGGCCACCACGGCACCACCTTCGGCGGCAACCCCATCGCCTGCGCCGCAGGACTCGCCGTCCTCGACACCCTCGCGGCCGACGGGGCCCTCGACCAGGTCAAGCGCGTCGGCGAGAAGCTGCGCGACGGAATCGAGGCCCTGGGCCACCCGCTGGTCTCCCACGTCCGCGGCGCCGGCCTCCTGCTGGGTATCGTGCTCACCGAGCCCCTCGCGCCGCAGGTGCAGCAGGCGGCTCAGGACGCCGGCCTCCTGGTGAACGCGCCCGCCCCCGATGTCGTACGGCTCATGCCCCCGCTGACCATCGGCGACGACGTGGTGGACGCCTTCCTCCGGGCCCTGCCCGGCGCCCTCGACGCAGCAGGCAACGGGGACGGACGATCCGGAGAATGAGACGACGATGAGCGAGGCCCAGGACAACGAGAACGGCGGGCCGTCCGTTCCGCAGACGCGCACCGCGCGCCACCGCCGGATCGTGGACATCCTCAACCGGCAGCCGGTGCGCTCCCAGAGCCAACTGGCGAAGCTCCTCGCGGACGACGGGCTGAGCGTCACCCAGGCGACGCTCTCCCGCGACCTCGACGAGCTCGGCGCGGTCAAGATCCGCAACACGGGCGGCGAACTGATCTACGCGGTCCCCAGCGAGGGCGGCTTCCGCACCCCGCAGGCCCCCCTCGGCGAGTCCGCCAAGGAGGAGCGCATGCGGCGCCTCTCCGGCGAACTGCTGATCTCCGCCGAGGCATCCGCCAACCTGGTGGTCCTGCGCACCCCACCGGGCGCGGCCCAGTTCCTCGCCTCCGCGATCGACCAGGCCGAACTCCACGCGGTCCTCGGCACCATCGCGGGCGACGACACCCTGCTCCTCATCTCCCGCGACCCGTCGGGCGGCCAGGCGCTGGCGGACCACCTGCTGCGGCTGGCGCAGAAGGAGCGCTGAGCGCCGGGGCCCCGGTCAGCAACCGCTGACCGGGGTGAGGGAAACCAGGGCTTTGTGCGGGACGGTGCGGAGCGCCTTGGCGGCGCCCCGCCCGGTCCGCACCACGACACCGGCCCGATCGGCCCTGACCAGTTCGCCACACAGCTCGGTCGACGACGTGGTGACCCGGACGGCATGCCCCGCCGGCGCGGCGGCCGCCGTCCACACGACTCCCGTGGCCCCGGCGGCGAGCGCCAGCCCCGACACGCAGCACACGGTGGCCCACCGCAACGAGCGGGTGACGCGGACCACTTCGCTCGCCGTCCAGCGGCGAAGATTCTGCCCGCTGAGGACGATCCGCTGCCCCGGGCGCCCGTGGGCGGCCCGCAGGGCGAGCAGGGCACCGCACACCAGCACCGCGAAGGCCGCCGCGGCCAGCCCGGCCGCCCACCGGCCGGGGGCGGCGGGCAGCCCGGCCAGCTGGTCTTGCCCCTTGACTACGGTGAGGACGGCGAGCAGGGCGGTCAGAGCCGTCAGCCCGTTCCTCCAGCCCTCGGCCTGGCGGCGCAACTCGGGCAGCTGGGTGAACTCCAGCTCCCGGGCCAGCTCCGCCCAGCGCCGGTCCGACCGCGCACTCACGAGCCGCCGTCCGCGGGCGCTTCCGCACCGCTCAGCCGCCAGCTCGCACCGCAGCCGACGAAGGCGGCGTTCGAGGGCAGGGACGGATGCGGATGACCGCACTCGCAGAAGTGGACCTCGCCGGCGAGGACATCGGGGGCAGGGCCCGCCGCGCGGGCCCGGAAGGGCCACGGGCTCTTCGTACCGACACCCGGCAGGCCGTACGGATACTCGGTGACCGTGGGCCCGTAGCAGCGCGGGCAGACGCCCTCCACCACGAGCCGCAGTCCGTCCGCCGAGGTGCGCTGGGAGAAGGGCGTCCGGGCACGTCCCATGTCGGTCTCCGCATACGGAACGCCGACGTCGTGCGCGGCGGGGTGCTCAGTCGGCTCGGTCAACCTCGTCCTCCAGATCCAACTCGAACAGCGGCGCGTACAGGCGCAGCCGCTCCCTCACCCATGCCTCGGTCTCGCCGGTCACCTGGGCGGCGAAGCTCACCTGCCGCGCGCTCACGCGCCCGTGCAGGGCGGGCAGCATGCCGTCTCCGTGCTCGGACAGCAGGATGAGGTCCTGCCATAGGGGCAGCGCCTCCGGTACGGCCGGCTCCGGCCACCCGGGCATGCGGGGGGTCTCCTCCATGGGGAGGTATGGCGAGACGCGCTGCCAGGTGTGACTCATGCCCTCGCCGAGCCGCGCCGCGATGCTGACCAGGTCCAGCGGCACGAGCGGGGACCCCGGCTCGGAGACGCGCAGTTCGGCTTTGAGTGCCAGCTGATCCTCGGCCTCCGGCCTTGCCCGGGGAAGGCGCTTGATCGCCTCCTCCGTCAGCTCGGGCACGAGCGCTCCGATGGACCTCAGCCGTGCCAGACGGCGATAGGCCTCGCGGGGCCCGATGTGGAGGGCGCGGGCGTACGCGGCGAGTCTGGCGGCCGTCAGCGGCGCCCACTTCGGCGGCTCGAACCACTCGCCGTCGAGCAGGGGGTCGTCATCGACGTCGTCCCAATTCAGCAGTGCGGCCGCCTCCTCACGGCTGGGCCGCAGATCCGCCAGCTCCGCCGGCAACGGAGGGACGGTGAGGCCGAAGCTCTTCGCGCGCTTCCGGGCCCGCTTCCACGTCTTGCCCAGCGACGACTTCAGTTCGAGGCCGGCGGAGAAGAGGACTTCCCCGGTGGGCAGGACGGGGTAGTCGGCCGCATCGAACGACGTGTCCTGGCCCGAGAACACGTACTGGTCCGTCAGGGGCAGGTCGCTCCACGACCGCAGCAGGGCACCGGCCCGGGGAACGTCCAGGCCGATTTCCCGCAACTCCTCGACCGTGTACGCCAGCTCCTCCCAGTCCATCTCGTGCGGCCGCACGTACGCCAGATCGCGTAGCGTCAGCCCGTCCTCGGGACGGATGCCCGCGCGGTAGACAGAAGCCACGAGTCCGGCGGCATCCGGCTCCACATAGACGCCCTTGCCGATCCCTTTCCGGTAGCGCCGTGTGTGGCGCAGGCCCAGGAACTCGGCCCAGTGCGACAGCTCCTTCTCCGCCTTGAGCAGCGAGATGTCCCATTCCGCCGCCAGTTCGATGGTCGCTCCCCAGGCCAGTTCCACGCTCCCGTCATCGGCGGCGCGCAGGTAGTCCACCACCACGTTCAGGGTGTCGAACGGAACGCGATCCCACCTCTCGACCGATCGCTCGCTGGGAGCCTTCCATCCCAACCAGTCGAAAAGCGCCAGGTGTTCGCGTACGGCGTGCGGCTCGCGTCCCAGACGCCGCGCGATACGCACCACATCCCATGGCCGTCGCGTGCGGCGCCACTCGCTGTTCTCCTCCAGGTACAGGATCTGGAGATCGCCGTCGTCGCACACATGCTGTCGATGGTGCTCGGGTACGGCGGCAACCGGTGCCGGCAGGAAGGGCGCGTAGCGCTCGGCCGTCCGCGCCAGGTCACCGAGCGGGAGATGCGCGGTGGCGGAAGCTCGGACCAGGCCACCGAGGTCGTCGGGGGAGTGCCGATACGCGTTGCTGTTACGCCGCTCCCAGGCTTTGCCCTCCGGCCCCAGCAAGCCGTCCATGACCAAGGAGTCACGCCAGTCGGGCACCCACTCCAGGTCCCCGGGCTGCCGGACAGCCGGTGGCGCCAACCGCGGATGGGCGACGCGCAGGGCGCGTGCCGCGCGCAGCATCGTGGCCACGGTGACGCCCTGGTGGTGCGCCGCCTTCACGGCCGTACGCCAGTCCCGAGTGACCGTCGACACGATGTCCGCCCAGCCGGGGTCCGGCACGGGGTACCCCGTCAGTGACGCGGGAGCGGGCTCCGTGCGTGCCAGATGGTGGTGGCCGAGGGCCGCCGCCCGCCATGCCCTGGTGTAGGCCCAGCGGTTCTCGTTCCTGTACGGCGCGGGCTTGTCCCTTGTGACCTGCGCGTCCCAGTGGAAGCAGCCGATGGTGTCGAGGTCTGTCGACGTGCCCCATGGCTGCACCCCTACCCGTAGGCCCTTGCCCTGCCAGTCCTGCCAGAGCTGCCGGGCGGCGTGAAGGTTGCGGCTCTCCAGCGTCCAGAGCCAATCGAGCGACAGCCTCGACGAGGACGCCAGCGCACCGGCACCCTTCCGCCACATCTCCTGCGCTCACCGGCGGTCGTACGACTGTAGTTTCTTGCGGTTGAGGCTCAGCTCACCGGCGTGCGGCCCCGTGAGGTTGAGCACGTAACCGAACGGCTTCTTGTCCGTGCGGATCCCGTCGCACAGCAGTGCACCCTCGTTGGCCACCCACCACAGCACGCCGGGAACGGCCTCCACCGCCCATGTGTCGTCGGCTCCGGCGGGCGGCTGGAGCTCTCCCGCGCGCCAGTGGTGCTCCCGTCCGGACGCGTCGGACACCCACAGGTCGAATTCGCTGACCAGCACGAGCGTGCGCAGCGTGGCCAGGCACGACAGCGCCTGGGCGGAGTCGCGCAGATACAGGCGCACGCGTGTCCCACCCTCGGCGCAGCCTCCCTCCTCGCGGCCGCACTCCTGGATCCGGAACAGGCTGCCGCTGCTCGAGATGTCGACCCTCAGGCCACGGGCCGCCACCGTGCCGTCAGGGGCGACGGGCCTCGTGACGATGGACATCTCATCGGCCAGCATGAAGTAGCTGAACACGCCGATGCCGAAGCGGCTGTTGGCGTAGAGCCGCAGGCGCTGGTCGTGCCGCAGCCAGGCGGCCTGCTCGCGCCGGAACGAACGGGTTTGCCCGAACTGGCGGCCGGCCTGCGTGAAGGTGCTCTTCAGCTGTTCCACGCTCATGCCCACACCATTGTCCAGGCACTCGATGTACCGGCCGCGCTCGTCCTTGCCCTCGGTGAGGGAGATCCGGCCCGACCAGGGCACCGGTTCGCTGCCGCTGCTTTGCAGGTAGCGCCACCGCATCGCCCGGTAGCGGCAGGCGTCCATGGCGTTCTGGTACAGCTCCCGCACAGCCAGCGCCGTCTCGCCGTCGTAGAGCCGCTCCCCCATGAGGAGATCCCGCACTTCGGTCTGCGCGAGACTGAAGCGCAGCAGCGGAACGTCATAGGCGTTGCGGCCGTTGTCCCCGGAAGGGTGCAGTCCCCGGTCGGTCACGCGGGCCGGTATCCCGGACAGCAGGGCGGCGCGCGACGGTGGTAGCTGCCGCGCGGACTCCCGCAGAGCGCGCGCGAGCTCGTCCGCGTGCTCGACGACGCCCGCGAGCGCGGCGTGGAGTGCGGGGTGCGAGCACTCCAGGTCCAGGTGTGCGCCGTGGTCATCGGTGTCCCATGCCGCTTGCCGTACGGCGTCGATCACGTCCTGCGGCAGGACCGGGTCCGAGACGGCGAGGTGTTCGGCGACGACGTCCGGCAAGGTGCGGACGTCGAGCGCCAGGACCGCGGCGAACCGCAACAGCTCCGCCAGTTCACGCGACCGCAGCGTCTGGTGTCCGCCGGGCAGCAGGATCCGGCCGGAGGCCAGTCCCGGTGGATCCTCCGCGGGGGCACCGAGGGCGATGCCCGCGGCGACGGTCCGAAGAGCCGCCGCCAGTGCGGGCGCCCGGCGAGCCCCCTCGCCCGTCTCGCCCATCAGGGCCGCGGCGAACGGTCCGGCCTCCGCGTCCGGGACGGGGTCCTCGTCGGTCTCGAACCGCTCCGCGATCCACCGGTGCACCAGCCAGAGCACCACACTGGTGCCCTCGTCGTACAGACCGTTCCGCCAGCATGCGGAAACCTTCTTAGCGATGTGCGGGTGATGCTCGGCCACCTGCTCGTAGTTCCTGCGCCAGGCGTCGGCGTCCTCCCGGCGCCGCACCGTGTACGGCTTGATGTCCCGCGCCTGGCTCAGCAGCCGGGCCCGGGCGGCCTCGTACAGGAACGGTGCGGCGATCAGCGCGGCGGCTTCGACGGCGGAGAGCGTCACCGTCTTGGGCAGTAGGCCCGGCAGCCGGTCCCGCAGGAGGCGGACGGGGAAGGCGTCGTCCGCCCACGGGTCCGGCATGCGCTTCTGGGCGAGATGGACCACGGAAGCACAGGTCTCGGCCAGCACAGCCAGGTGCTCCTGCAGCGCCCGCAGTCTGCGCCCTTCCCCCTCCGTGACCCGTTCCCATAGGGCGGTGTCGAGAACGGCGTCCCGCCAAGCGTCCAGCAGCGGCCGGCCTTCGCAGACGACGGTGGCCCGGGCCTCATCGCCCAGCTCCGTGCCGTAGTAGACCTGCGGTTCCTGCTGCGCTCCCGCCTGCCGGCGGGCCAGGCCCACGGTGTGCTGCCGTGCCGCCTCGTACACCTCCTGGACGGTGCGGGCCTGGGTCAGGGGGCTGAGGGCCTCCGCGAGAGCGCGTGTGAAGAAGCTGCCGTCCGCCGTGAACCCGGCCTGCTGGCCCGGCCCGCACGCGGTCATCACCGCGAAGCGGCCCGAGGGCTGGCCTTTGAGGATGCGGCTGCCGAACGGTTCTGCGCCACCGGAGTCGCCGCCGCGGCACGCGTCGATCAGCCAGAGCACCGTCCCGGCCGCGGAGGCGGCAAGGGACGGACTGATGTCGGCCGGGAGGAGTGTGTCGAGATACGGCTGCCGCCACTCTTCGTCGGCCGTGTGCGGCGCGCGGGCGTCGGATGGTACGAGGTAGTCGGTGTCACCGACCCGGATGCCGTGCCCGGAGAAGTGGATAAGGAGTGTGCCGTCGGGCGGTACCCGCCGGGACACCTCATGGATGGTCGTGGTGATCTCGGCCCGGGTCGCGTTGGGTAGCGTCTCGATCTCGTATCCGGCGGCTGCGAGCGAGTCGCTCACGACCCGCTGGTCGGCGGCGACCGCTTCGTCCAGGCGCTCGAACCTGTGCTCGGCCTGCGGCGTGGACGCCACTGCGATCAGCAGCGCGACGCGAGTGTCCGCCATGGTCGTTCCCCCCGAACCCTCCGAACCCAGCCCCGTGATCGTACCGGTGGGCGATCTCTCGCCGCTTTTCAGACCGCGTCCGTGCGCGGCGGCAACGGCAAGGGCAGGGCCGGCAGGCCGTCCAGGCTCACGCCGACGTGTTCCTTCTTCTCGCAGTACGCCGCGAACTCCTCGTCCGTCTTGCGGCCGAAGTGCTCGGCGTGCTGCGTGCGCTCCTCGCGGTAGTCCATGAACGGCACGGCGAAGCCGCACGCGTCGCTGATCCGCTGGGCGTGGACGAGGATGATCGCGCGGGCCGAGGGGCCGTCGACGTCCTTGAAGTACGGGATGAACTCGGCCCAGCGCGGGTCGTCCCGGAACACCGCCTCGCCCTTGCCGTGCACCCGCAGCACCTTCGGGGGACCGCTGAACGCACACCACATCAGCGTGATGCGGCCGTTGCCCTCCTCGCGCACATGGGCGATGGTCTCGGCGCCGCTGCCCCCGAAGTCCAGGTAGGCGAGGGTCAGTTCGTCGATGACGACGAGGCTGCCCTTGCGGCCCTTGGGGGAGAGGCTGACGTGGCCGTCGCCCGTCAGCGGGGCGGTGGCCGTGAAGAACACCGGCTGCTGTTCGATGAAGTCGCGTATACGGCCTTCGATGCGTGCGTAGCGTTGTCCCATGAGCGCATTATCGTCCCACCCGTTGCGCCCGGGACAGGAAACGATAATGGTCGCTCGCGGACAGCAGTTGGTCGTGCGTGCCGGTGGCGACGGCCCGGCCGCCCTCCAGGACGACGATGACGTCCGCCGCCCGGATGGTGGAGTACCGGTGCGCGATGACCAGCAGGGCGCACTCGCGGGACACCCGCCGGATCGAACGGCGCAACGCCTCCTCGCTCACCGCGTCCAGATGGGCCGTCGGCTCGTCGAGCAGGAGCAGCCGGGGCCGTGTGAGCAGCGCGCGGGCCAGGGCGATGCGTTGGCGCTCACCGCCCGACAGCGCCGTGCCGTGCTCGCCCGCCTCGGTGTCCAGGCCGTGCGGAAGCCGGTCCACCAGATCGGTCAGGTGCGCCAGTTCGACCACCCGGGCCAACTCGTCCGGGCCCGCGTCGGGCACCGCGTACAGCAGGTTCTCCCGCAGCGTCCCGTACAGGACGGGGGAGTGCTGCTCGACGAGCCCGATGCGGGAGCGGTGCTCGGACCGGCTCACGGCGCGTACGTCCTGGCCGTCGAAGAACACGCGCCCCGCGTCCGGGTCGTAGAAGCGCTCGGCGAGGGCGAAGACCGTGGACTTGCCGGCGCCCGAGCTGCCGATCAGTGCGACATGGCCGTGCTGCGGCACCTGGAACGACATGCCGCGCAGCACAGGGCGCCCGGGGTCGTACCCGAACCAGACGTCCCGGAACTCCAGGACGGGAGGGACGGGCGCCCCCGCGCGGACCGGGGCCGGCGGCGTACGCACCGTGCGGGCCGTGTCCTCCTCGCCGGGCAGGCGCAGGACCTCGTCGATGCGGCGCAGCGCGCCCATGCCCTGCTCCAGGGTGCTCACCGCCTGGAAGACCGCGCCCACCGGCCCGACCAGGTACAGCATGTAGAGCAGGAACGCGGCCAGATCCGCGACCGAACCCTCCCGCCCCGCGACCCGTACGCCGCCGATGAGCAGCACCACCAGGAACGAGCCGTTGAGCGCGAGCCCCACGGCCGGCGCCACCACCGCGTCGAGCCGGCCCATCCGCACCCCCGCCGCGTACGCCGACGCGGCCCGCGCCCCGATGCGTTCGGCCTCCCGCGCCTCGGCACGGCTCGCCCGTACGGTGCGCAGGGCGCCGAGCGCCCGCTCGAGCTCCGCCGTCATGGCGCCGGTCGCCTGCTGGGCGCGGAACGACGCCGTCTGGATGCCGCGCAGCACCGAGGCGACGGCCAGCGCGCCGACGGCGATCACGGCGGCCACGACCAGAAAGAGCGTCCAGTCGAGCCAGACCATCAGCGCGACGACGCCCGCCAGCCCGATGACACCGGTCACCGCGTCGGTGAACCCCTGGGCGATGAGCAGCCGCAGCGCGGTGCTGTCGTTGCTGGTGCGCGAGATCAGATCCCCGATGCGGTGCCGGTCGTACACGGCCATGGGCAGCCGCAGCACGTGCCCGATGAGCCCGAGCCGGACGCCCAGGACGATGCCTTCGCCGGTACGGGCCAGGACGTACTGCGCGAGGGCCTGCACCAGTGCCTGGGCGGCGAAGAAACCGACCAGCAGGGCGACGAGGAACCCGATGGCGCTCCCGGCCGCCGTCGACTCGATCACCTTCTTCACCAGCAGGGGCTGCGCCAGTCCGAGCGCCGACGCCCCCAGCGTCAGCGCCACGGCGAACCCCACCCACCGCCGGTGCCCCCGGAGCAGCCGCACCACGTCCCGGAACCCGGCGCCGTGCGGCTCGGGTGTCGTCGCCCGCCGCTTCACGGCACCGTGAAGAGCGTGCGGAAGTAGTCGGGCGGGTACTCCTCGCCCACGGGCACCCCCTCCGCCTCCACCCAGGCGTGCGCGCCGAAGGGCGGCAGGCGCCGCGCGCCCACGCACCAGGTCGGCCACCGGCCGTGGAGCCGGCACAGCAGGGTCGTGGCCAGCGACCTGGGCAGGCAGCCCTCCCGTCCTCCGCAGGCCAGGCTCACCGCGACGACGGTGTTCCGGGCCGCCCGCGTCTGTTCGACGGTGGCCGGCCGGGCGCCCCGGCGGAGCCAGCCGAGCACGGTACGGATGCGCCGGGGCCGCTGGGCCGCCAGCAGCCGTGCGACGCCGACGACGAGCCGCACGACGAGCCGGCGGCGGAGGGGCACCGAGCGCGGCCGGTGGAAGACGACCTCCGGCGTACTCATGAGCTCTTCTTCTCCGTGCGCCGCCGGTACAGGCGACGGCGCCGCGCGGATTCCCCGCCGTTCTCCTCGGCCAGACCCGCGGCGCACAATTCACCGACCAGTTCCCGCACGTCCCGGTCGGCGCTGTCGGCGTCCACCGCGAATTCACGGGTCAGGGAACGTACGGCATCGGAGGGGGTTCCGCCGTCCAGCAGGGTACGCAGAATCAGCGCTGCGGTCGGATTGAGGGTCCAATACTGATCGTGGTCCTCATCCAGGACCGCGATTCCGTATTCGGTCTCGGCCGTGAACACGCCGTCACGCAGCTTGAACGTCATGGGACCTCTCCCTTTCCCGCGTACTTTCCCGCGTACGGAGCCACATTTCGCACGCCGCCGTCTGGTACAGCGCGTCGAACGACAGGGTCGGGGGCAGCGGCCGGGAGCACACCGCGCGGAACGCGTCCACGTCGATCAGGCCCAGCCGGGCCAGCCGGGAGTCCTCGCACAGCGCCAGCACGTCGGCGCGGTGCTCGCGCAGGCCCACCTCGACCTCGTGGGAGCCTTCGTCCTTGGTGTGGCGGGTCAGGCTGTCGCCGGGGACGATGCCGCGCATCGCCTCGACGATGAGCGGCTTGTACCGCCACGGAGTGATCCGGTCCTCCGGCCGCACGGCCAGGCCCGCTTCGATGACCCGGTCGTCGTAGTAGGGGCTGGCGAGCGTGAGCCCGAAGCGGTCGGTCACCTGGGCCAGCTGCCGGACCATCCGGGAGATGGCGGCCATCCCCGTCAGCTCGACGTGGAGCCCACGTCTCTCGGCCAGCGGTTCGACGGTACGGGCCGCGGCGCGTATCCGTTCCCGTACGGCCGCCACCGCGTCCGGCGACGTCCACGGCGGCAGTCCCGGCGGCGACCCCCAGTCCAGGGTGGGCCGCTCCGTCGGCGGGGCCGGAGCGGTGAGCTGGTCCGCGG
Organism: Streptomyces sp. NPDC045998; assembly: GCF_056430285.1. NCBI lineage: Bacteria > Bacillati > Actinomycetota > Actinomycetes > Kitasatosporales > Streptomycetaceae > Streptomyces > Streptomyces sp. NPDC045998. The sequence continues at coordinate 95,645 of NZ_JBWKLJ010000008.1, read as the reverse complement.
CGCTCGCGAGCCAGGCCCGGTAGGGGCGGCTGTCCCACAGCTGCCGCAGCGTCTCGCGGTACGGCCACGGGCGCTGGGCGGCGAAACCGCGCACGCGCTGCCACGCGAGCCGGGGCCGCGTGCGGATCAGGTCGTGCAGGTGCGCCGGCGAGCCGGCGAGCAGTTCGTCCCCGCCGAAGCCCGTCAGGTGCATCCGCGAGCCGCGTTCCGCGGCGAGCCGCGGGATCTCCAGCCAGCGGCTGAGGAAGGCGGCGGCCGGGCACGGCTCGTCGAAGAGCCCGTCCATGCCCCCGGTGATCCCTCCGTCGCCGTCGGCCAGGCCGTCGTACACCATCGGCAACCGGTCGCCCGCGATGACGTGGTGCTCGACGCCGCCGCCCAGCCCTTCGACGGTACGGCGGGCCCATGCCACGTCGTCGCCCATGGGGTCGCGGCCGTCGGCGGTGTACGCGACCACCTCCGCGCCGGCGCGGACGGCCAGCGAGCACACCGACGTCGAGTCCAGCCCGCCCAGGTCGCAGCTGACCGGCGTCCGGCCCCGCACCCGCGCCTCGACCGCCGCGGACAGCGCCTCGCGCAGCGCCCGCGCCCCCTCGGCCATCGGCACCACCGGCTCGGGGGGCGTCCACCAGGCGACGGCTCGTCCCCGGCCACCGCCGTCGAGCGCCAGGTAGTGGCCGAGCGGCAGGGCGCTGACCTCGCGCCACACCGGTTCACCCGACAGCGGGTGCAGCGAGATCGTCTGCAACAGGCGGAGCGCCATCCGCTCCTCGTCGACCTCGGCGCCGAGCAGGTCGGCCAGCACGTCCGCCCGGTCGGCGGCCACCGCGGCATCGCCGACCCTCGCGTGGAACACCCGCCGCAGCCCGCTGACACCGCCCTGGACGCGTACGGACCCGGCGACCGAAGCGGTCAGGTACGCGCTGCCCACCAGGGAACCGGCCAGCCCGTCGAGGTCGGCCACGGTCCGTACGCGGGCGGCCTCCCGGGCGAGCCGGTCCGCCGTGACCGCGTGCTCACCGAGGACGGCGATCTTCACCAGGCCCGCCTCACCGACGGCCATGGCGCCGGGGGACCAGCGGCCGAGCAGCCAGGGGCGGCCACTGGGGTGGCCGACCTCCTGGAGCGCGGGTACGGCCGGTACCGCCCGTCGACGCAGCGCGGCGACGACGGGGTCCGCCGCGGCGGAGTCCGGAAGGACGACGAACCGGCCGGGGCCCTCCCCGGAAACGGGAAAACTGACCATGAGGTGCCTTCCTGACGCGGAACCGGGGGCGGCGGGGCCGTCAGCGCACACCCACCGCCACCCGGCGTCTCCTCCTCAGAAGCTGAACCGGAAGACCAGGACCTTCTCAGGGCCTCGTGAGGTACCCAGGCCGGTCTTGCGGAAAGAGCCGACCGCGGTCAACGTCGGACGCTCGTAGACGCGCATGTCGTCACACCTCCTCTCGTCGCACGGGGCGGTGCGACCACACGGAAAGCGCGGTCGCATCACCGGATTCGCCGCCTTGGAATGCCGTGTGGGGTTCGCCGTCCTTATGGCCGGGGACCTCGCAGGGGTCGCATGAAAACTCAAGGACCCTTTTCACCCGACCCACTCTTGCCGCCTCAACCATCGTGGTTTTCAACCTTTTTGGTGGAGCGGGCCGTGTGCTTTTCGCGAGTTCCAGCCTAAGCCTTACCGTCCTCGTGTGCACAAGGACGGCACAACGGAACGGAGGGAGTGGGGAGTCGTCGGCCGCGGGCACCGTATTCCCCGCTACCGCAGGCGGGTTGAGGAAACTCGCGGCACACATGGTGCCGCGTTCCACCATTCGACGTGTCGACGCTTGTGCCTTTCAACGTCTTTCCCGGTCCGGCCCCAGGGCGCTCCCGCCGGGCCCGGCTCATCGCCCCACCCGCCCCGCTACCGCCTGGCGCCCCGTGTGGCCCGCGTCACGCCCGCGAGCCCGGATTGACGAATCATACGGACCCCTGCATACTTATACCCATCACCGCATGCACTGTAAGGAGAAACCCGTGACCGAGCGCGTCGTACTCGCCTATTCGGGCGGACTGGACACCTCCGTCGCCATCGGCTGGATCGCCGAGGAGACGGGTGCCGAGGTCATCGCCGTCGCCGTGGACGTCGGCCAGGGCGGCGAGGACCTGGACGTCATCCGCAAGCGCGCGCTCGCCTGCGGTGCGGTCGAGGCCGAGGTCGCGGACGCCAAGGACGAGTTCGCCGACGAGTACTGCCTCCCGGCGATCAAGGCCAACGCGCTGTACATGGACCGCTACCCGCTGGTCTCGGCGCTCTCCCGGCCCGCGATCGTCAAGCACCTGGTCGCCGCCGCCAAGAAGCACAACGCCGGCATCGTCGCGCACGGCTGCACCGGCAAGGGCAACGACCAGGTCCGCTTCGAGGCCGGCATCCAGGCGCTGGGCCCCGACCTGAAGTGCATCGCCCCGGTCCGCGACTACGCGATGACCCGGGACAAGGCCATCGCCTTCGCCGAGAAGGCGGAGCTGCCGATCGCCACCACCAAGAAGTCCCCGTACTCCATCGACCAGAACGTCTTCGGCCGCGCCATCGAGACCGGCTTCCTCGAGGACATCTGGAACGCGCCGATCGAGGACATCTACGAGTACACGTCGAACCCCGCCACCCCGCGCGAGGCCGACGAGGTCGTCATCACCTTCAAGGAGGGCGTCCCGGTCGCCATCGACGGCAAGCCCGTCAGCGTCCTCCAGGCCATCCAGCAGCTCAACGAGCGCGCCGGCGCGCAGGGCATCGGCCGGATCGACATGGTCGAGGACCGCCTCGTCGGCATCAAGTCCCGCGAGGTCTACGAGGCTCCCGGCGCGATCGCCCTGATCACCGCCCACCAGGAGCTGGAGAACGTCACCGTCGAGCGCGAGCTGGCCCGCTACAAGCGGCAGGTCGAGCAGCGCTGGGGCGAGCTCGTCTACGACGGCCTGTGGTTCTCGCCGCTCAAGCGCGCCCTGGACGGCTTCATCAACGAAGCCAACCAGCACGTCTCCGGCGACATCCGGATGACCCTGCACGGCGGCCGCGCCGTCGTCACCGGCCGGAAGTCCGAGCAGGCGCTGTACGACTTCAACCTCGCCACGTACGACACCGGCGACACCTTCGACCAGTCGAAGGCCCAGGGCTTCATCGACATCTTCGCCCTCTCGGCGAAGATCGCCGCCCGGCGTGACCTGGCCTGACGCCGACTCGTTCGACAGCCGCCTCCCCGTCCGCGCCCGGAGGGGGAGGCGTTCTGATTCCACAGCGTGACCCACAGCCTTGAGGAGCTAGTGCAGTGAGCAGCAACACCGGTGACGTCCGGCTCTGGGGTGGCCGTTTCGCCGACGGCCCCGCCGAGGCCCTGGCCAAGCTGTCGGCGTCCGTGCACTTCGACTGGCGCCTCGCGCCGTACGACATCGCCGGCTCGCGCGCCCACGCGCGCGTGCTCCACAAGGCGGGGCTGCTCACGGCGGACGAGCTGACGCGCATGCTGGCGGGCCTCGACCAGCTGGAGGCGGACGTCGCGGACGGCTCCTTCGTGGGCACCATCGCCGACGAGGACGTCCACACCGCGCTGGAGCGCGGCCTGCTGGAGCGGCTCGGCCCGGACCTCGGCGGCAAGCTGCGGGCCGGCCGGTCCCGCAACGACCAGGTCGCCACGCTCTTCCGGATGTACCTGCGCGACCACGCCCGGATCATCGGCGGCCTGCTCGCCGACCTCCAGGACGCCCTCGTCGGCCTCGCCGAGGCCCACCCGGACGTCGCCATGCCGGGCCGTACGCACCTGCAGCACGCCCAGCCGGTGCTCTTCGCCCACCACGTCCTCGCGCACGTGCAGTCCCTCTCCCGGGACGCCGAGCGGCTGCGCCAGTGGGACAAGCGCACGGCGGTCTCCCCGTACGGCTCCGGCGCCCTCGCCGGCTCGTCCCTCGGGCTCGACCCGGAGGCGGTCGCCAAGGACCTGGGCTTCGAGAACGGCAGCGCGGGCAACTCCATCGACGGCACGGCCTCGCGCGACTTCGTCGCCGAGTTCGCCTTCATCACCGCGATGATCGGGGTGAACCTCTCCCGGATCGCCGAGGAGATCATCATCTGGAACACGAAGGAGTTCTCCTTCGTGACCCTGCACGACGCCTTCTCCACCGGCTCGTCGATCATGCCGCAGAAGAAGAACCCGGACATCGCGGAGCTGGCGCGCGGCAAGTCCGGCCGCCTGATCGGCAACCTGACCGGGCTCATGGCCACCCTCAAGGCCCTGCCCCTCGCCTACAACCGCGACCTCCAGGAGGACAAGGAGCCGGTCTTCGACTCCTGCGACCAGCTGGAGGTCCTGCTCCCCGCCTTCACCGGCATGATGGCCACGCTCACCGTCAACCGGGAGCGCATGGAGGAGCTGGCCCCGGCCGGCTTCTCCCTCGCGACCGACATCGCCGAGTGGCTGGTCAAGCGGGGCGTGCCGTTCCGCGTGGCGCACGAGGTCGCGGGCGAGTGCGTCAAGGAGTGCGAGGCGCACGGCATCGAGCTGCACCAGCTCACCGACGAGCAGTTCGCCAAGATCTCCGAGCACCTCACCCCCGAGGTCCGTACGGTCCTCAACGTCCGCGGCGCCCTCGCCTCCCGCGACGGCCGCGGCGGCACGGCCCCCTCGGCCGTCGCCACCCAGCTCTCCGAGGTCAAGGCCGACCTGGTGATCCAGCGCGCCTGGGCCACCGCGAAGCACTAGTCCTCACCACGCCGAGGTCACACCGCCGCCGCCCACTCCGCGAGCGCGTCGAAGTCCGGCCGTATCAGTCCGATACGGGGATCGACGTGCAGCAACAGGGCGGCGGCGAGGTGTTCCCGCTCCACGTACTCCCGGTCGTACGCCGTGATGTCGTCGTCCACCCAGGCGAACGGCCGCCCCGCCGCGTACTCGAGGATGTACTGCGTCTTCCAGAAGGTCCCGCGAGGGGCCTTTCCGTGCATCTGGGGCCAGTCGATGTACGGCAGCTCGGGCAGGCCCAGGTGCGGCCCTATCCAGTCGTTCGCCTCGCCCTTCCACGTCGTGGCCCAGACGAGCTCGTAGTCCTCCGCGAGGGCGAGCAGCTCCTTCCCGTGCTCCGGATTGAGCGGACCGTCCACGTCGATCAGCAGCAGTGGCTTCATGCGCCTCAGCATCCTGTCCTCCTCCTCGTGAGTCGATCGAATTTCGAATGAGACATTGATGTCTCACTTGGGTTATGGTTGTCTCATGACAGTCGATCGTGAGCAGGTGCTGCGCACCGCCGCCGCCCTCCTCTCCCGCAAGGCGACCGCCACCATGGACGAGGTCGCCCGCGCCGCAGGCATCGGCCGGGCCACCCTCCACCGGCACTTCGCCGGGCGGGACGCGCTGGTGAGGGCGCTGGAGGCGCTCGGCATCCAGGAGTTCGAGGCGGCCCTCGACGGCGCCCGGCTCGACGACGGCCCCGCCGAGGCGGCGCTGCGCCGGCTCATCGCCGGGGTGGAGCCCGTCGCGGGACTGCTCGCGTTCCTCGTCACCGAGAACCAGCTCTTCGAGGGCGACCAGGTGAACGAGGGATGGGCCCGCCTCGACGCCCGCGTGGCCGCGCTGTTCCGGCGCGGTCAGGAGGAGGGCGAGTTCCGGATCGACCTCACACCCGCCTGGCTCACCGAGGCGCTCTACGGCCTCATCGGCACCGGCGCCTGGGCCGTGCAGGACGGGCGGGTCGCCGCCAAGGACTTCCAGTACATGATCGCCGAGTTGCTGCTCGGCGGAGCACGCAGGAGCGTGGAGAGATGACCCGTACAGAACAGCTCACCAAGGGATCGGAGGTTGTACGCCGCCCCGGGCGGTGGCTGGCACTCGCCGTACTCGTCCTGGCCGTGCTGCTCGTCGCGGTCGACGCCACCGTCCTCGGCCTGGCCACCCCCTTCCTCAGCGAGGACCTGCGCCCCACCGGCACCCAGCTGCTGTGGATCGGCGACGTCTACTCCTTCGTCATCGCCGGGCTCCTCGTCTCGATGGGCAGCCTCGGCGACCGCATCGGCCGCAAGAAGCTGCTGCTGACCGGCGCCGCCGCCTTCGGCGCGGTGTCCGTGCTCAACGCGTACGCCACCACCCCCGAGCTGATGATCGTCGCCCGCGCGCTGCTCGGCGTCGCCGGCGCGACCCTCATGCCGTCCACGCTGGCGCTCATCCGCAACCTCTTCCACGACCCGCGCGAGCGCAGCCTCGCCATCGGCATCTGGGGCGCCATGGCCTCGGCCGGCGCGGCCGTCGGGCCGGTCGTCGGCGGGTTCCTGCTGGAGCACTTCTGGTGGGGCTCGGTCTTCCTGATCAACCTGCCCGTCATGGTGGTGCTGGTGGTCGTCGGCATCAAGTTCATCCCCGAGTCGAAGAACCCGGCGCCTGGTCCCTGGGACCTGCTCAGCGTCGCGCTCTCGCTCGTCGGCATGATCGGTGTCGTCTACGCCGTCAAGGAGGCGGCCGCGCACGGCCTGCGCCTCGACATGGCCGTCGCCGCCGTGATCGGCGTGGGTGCCCTCACCTGGTTCGTGCGGCGCCAGCTCCGGCTGGAGGCTCCCGTGCTGGACATGCGGCTCTTCCACCACCGGGGCTTCTCCGGGGCCGTCCTCGCCGACCTGCTGACCATTCTGGGCCTGTCCGGACTGGTGTTCTTCCTCTCCCAGTTCCTGCAACTGGTGCAGGGCCGCCACCCGCTGGAGGCGGGCCTCGCCGAACTGCCCGCCGCGATCGGCGCCGTGACGGCGGGTCTGATCGCGGGCACCGTCGCCCGCCGCTTCTCGGTGCGGTCCGTCGTCTCCGGCGGCCTCGCCGGCGTGGGCCTGGCCCTCGCCGCGCTGACGCTGCTCGACCGGTCCACCGGCTACCCCATGCTCGGCGCGTCGCTGCTGGTCGTCGGCGTGGGCGCGGGCTTCGCGTTCACCGTCACCGCCGACGTCATCCTCTCCAGCGTCCCCCGGGAGCAGGCGGGTGCGGCCTCGGCGGTGTCCGAGACGGCGTACGAACTCGGCGCGGCGCTCGGCATCGCGCTCCTCGGCTCCGTCGTGACCGGCGTCTACAGCGACTTCGCCACACCGGACGGCGTGCCCGCCGGTACCGCCGCGGCCGCGCACCAGTCGCTGGGCGGCGCGGTGGAGGCGTCCGCCGGCCTGCCGGACGCCACGGCCACCGCGCTGGTCACGGCCGCGCAGGACGCCTTCGTCGAGGGCCTGCGCATCGCGGCGGGCGTCGGCGCGGTCGTCCTGCTGGCGACGGCGGTCGCCGCGTGGTTCCTGCTGCGGGGCCAGAAGCTGGCGGAGGGCGTCGAGCACCCGTGACGCCATGACGGAGGGCCGCACCCCACCGGGGGTGCGGCCCTCCGTCGTATACAGCCGTGCGCGAACCCGTCGGTTACGCGGCCTTCGCCTTCGTCCGCCGCCCTCGCGGGCTCGGCGCCGGGGCGCCTCGCACGCTTCGGGCGGCCGCGCCGGCCGCCGGCCGGCGGCGGCCCGTCAGGCCGCCTTCGCCTTCGTCGCGTACATGTCCACGTACTCCTGACCGGACAGCCGCATGACCTCCGTCATCACGGAGTCCGTCACCGCCCGCAGCACGTACCGGTCGCGGTCCATGCCCTCGTACCGCGAGAACTCCATCGGCTCGCCGAAGCGCACCGTCACCCGGCCGGGGCGCGGCAGCCCGGCGCCGCCCGGCTGGAGCTTGTCCGTGCCGATCATGGCGAACGGCACCACCGGCGCGCCCGTCATCAGCGTCAGCCGCGCGATGCCCGTGCGGCCCCGGTAGAGCCGGCCGTCGGGGGAGCGGGTGCCCTCCGGGTAGATGCCGAAGACCCTGCCCTCCTCCAGCACCCGGCGGCCCGTCATCAGCGCGGCCACGCCGCCGTTGGCGCCGTCGCGGTCCACCGGGATCATGCCGACGCCCGTGAAGAACCAGGCCATCAGACGGCCCTTGATCCCCTTGCCCGTGACGTACTCGTCCTTGCCGATGAAGCAGACCTGCCGGTCGCAGACGATCGGCAGGACGATCGAGTCGATGAAGGTCAGGTGGTTGCCCGCGAGGATGACCGGTCCCGATCCGGGGATGTTCTCCGCGCCCTCCACCCGGGGGCGGAACATCAGGCGCATGACGGGGCCGAGCACTGCCTTGATGAGGGCGAAGCGGGACAACGAGTCCTCCGACGAAGTAGCCGAGAAGCCAACCGGGTATGTGACCAGTATGTGCGGGTGAGGACGATACTCGCGGGTCACCCCGCACCGCACATCGGGTTGACGTACCCGATACGCGACGTTGACCTGTGTTTTCCACACGTTCGTCGGGGGTCTCCCGTACGTAAGGCCGAAGTACCTACGATCGGGCCTCGCTCACTCGCCCGAAAGGGCGATCACGCTGACGTACGTAAGGAGCCTTCATGACACAGGGTGCGCGCAGGCGAGCCGTCCTCGGAGCGGCGGTGGTCGGCTCGGCCGCCGTCCTCTCGGCGGGGAGCGCCGGTACGGCGCAGGCCAGGCCCCCCGCCCCGCACCGGCGGCTGCCCGTCCCCACGGTCATCGCGCACCGCGGCGCCAGCGGCTACCGGCCGGAGCACACCCTCGGCTCGTACCAGCTCGCCCTCGACATGGGGGCGCACGTCATCGAACAGGACCTCGTCCCGACGAAGGACGGCCACCTGGTCTGCCGCCACGAGAACGACATCACCGGCACCACGGACGTCGCCGACCACCCCGAGTTCGCCTCCCGCAAGACGACGAAGACCGTCGACGGGACCACCCTCACCGGCTGGTTCACCGAGGACTTCACCCTCGCGGAGCTGAAGACCCTGCGCGCCAAGGAGCGCATCCCGGCCACCCGCCAGGAGAACACCCTGTACGACGGGCGCTGGACCGTCCCCACCTTCGAGGAGGTGCTGCGCTGGGCCGAGAAGGAGGGCCGCCGACGCGGCCACCCGGTGTGGCTGTACGTCGAGACCAAGCACCCGACCTACTTCCGCAAGCTCGGCCTCGGCCTCGAGGAGCGGCTCGCCCGGCTGCTGCGCCGGTACGGGCGCCACGGCGCCGACTCGCCGACCTTCCTCCAGTCCTTCGAGCCGACCAGCATGGAGCGCATGGCGAAGCTCGTCTCCACGCCGCGCGTCGTGCTGCTGTGGACCCCGGACGACCGCCCGTGGGACTTCCGCGAGGCGGGCGACCCCCGCACGGTCGCCGACCTGATCACGCCCGAGGGCCTGAAGGGGATCGCCGCGTACGCGCAGGGCATCGGCCCGCTGCTGGACCTCGTCATCCCGAAGGACGAGAACGGCAAGCTGGGCAAGCCGACCACCCTGGTACGTGACGCGCACGCCGCGAAGCTGCTCGTCCACCCGTACACGCTGCGCAACGAGAACACCTTCCTGCCGGCCGACTTCCGGCGCGGCACGGATCCGGCGGCCTTCGGGGACGTCTTCGGCGCGTACGAGACCTACTTCGCCACGGGGATCGACGGCATCTTCACCGACCACCCGGACACGGGCCTGCTGGCGGCGGCGGACGCCCGCACCCGCTGAGCCGGGGGCCGGGGGCCGAGGACCGGGAGCCGGGCGCCGGGGTCACCCGCACGGGCGGTTTGGGCGGCGCGTGGAAACCGCCGCCCGGACCGCCCGAGTCATGCCCGGCATGACGACGACACCGACCGGCACCCCCGGCACCGCCCACCTCCCCGAACCCCTCCGCGCCCTCGCGCCCCTCCTCGCCGCCGAGTGCCACGCCGAGGCCACGGCCGCCGGCATCGAGCCGGACGACCTCGAACAGGCCGTGTGGCTCCGCCTCCTGGAACGGCTGGACGGCTCCGGCCCCGCCTCCCCGCCCGGCTCCGGCCCGGCCTCCAGGCACGGTTCCAGTCCCGCCTCCCGGCCCCGCGGCGGCTCCGCCTCCCGGCGGCCCGCCGGCGTGCCGGACGACCCCGCCGACTGGCTGCGCCGCGCCGTGCGCGCCGAGGCCCGCCGCGCCCGCCGTACGGCCGTGCGCGAGCACCCGTACGGCGGCGAGGAACCGCCCCCGTTCCCCTTCCCGGTCCCGGACGCCGGGCACGACGCCGGGCCCGAGAGCGCCGCGCTCACCGCCGAACGGCGCCGCGTCCTGCGGCGCGCCATCGATCGGGCGCCCGCCCACTGTCGGAGGCTGCTGGCTGCGATGTTGTCGCCAAACGACCCGACCTACCGCGAAATCGCAGGAGAGTTGGGTATCTCACAGGGGAGTCTAGGGCCGATGCGTTCCCGTTGCCTGGGATGTCTGCGCAGAATGCTGCCGGCAGAGGTTGCCGCTCCCGCCCATCGGGGAATGGTGCGGTAGACCGACAGGGCGTATCAGGTGAGCCGGAGGCATGCACACATGGGCATGAGCGTGACCATCTCAGCGGCGGACGAGCAGGACGCGGAGCACATCCTCAAGCTGCAGTACCTCTGCTACCAGAGCGAGGCCGAGCTCTACGGCGACTACACCATCGAGCCCCTCACCCAGACCCTCGACGACCTGAAGGCCGAGATCGCCCGCGGCCACGCGCTCGTGGCGCGGCTCGGCGGCGAGGTCGTCGCCTCCGTACGCGGCGAGGTCGACGCCACCGGCACGGCCCGCATCGCCAAGCTCATCGTCCACCCGCGCATGCGCCGCCACGGTCTCGGCAGCCGGCTCCTCGACGCCATCGAGCAGCACTTCGCCGCCGACCCGGCCGCCAAGCGCTACCAGCTCTTCACCGGCCACCGCAGCGACGGCAATCTGCGCCTCTACCGCAAGAAGGGGTACGAGGCGGTCGCCACCCGGCAGGTCGGGCCGCGCCTCACCCTGGTCACGCTGGAGAAGGCCGCGTAGCCGCCTTCCGCAGCCACAGGATCCCGGTCACCGGCAGCAGTACCGGGATGAAGACGTAGCCGTACCCGTACCGGGACCACACCGTGGTGTCCGGGAACGCGCCCGGGTCCAGCAGTGACCAGGTCCCCACGGCCAGCACGCCCACCAGCTCGGCGGCGCAGCACACCAGCGCCGCCCTGCGGGCCGTCTCCCCGCCCCGTACCAGCGTGTACGTGATGAAGACGTACACCACGGCCGCGAGGGCCGACAGCGTGTACGGCAGCGGCGCGCGGTCGAACTCGGTCGCGATCTGGTACGCCGACCGCGACACGGCGCCGACCGACATCACCCCGTACAGCCAGACCACGAGCATGCCGGGCCCCTGGACCAGCCTGCGCTCCGCCGCCACGTCAGGCCCCCCAGATGTCGAAGAGGCGCACTTCCAGCACGGCCAGCACGACCGCGCCCGCCGCGACGGTCGCCGACCCCCAGCGGGTGCGCTCCGCCAGCGACATGAACCCGGCCGCCGGCACCGCGCAGAACGCGCCGAGCAGGTACGCCACGAAGATGGCCGTACCCTCGTCGGCCTTCTCGCCGCGCGCCAGCAGCACGACGCCGATGACCAGCTGAGCGAGCGCCAGCACCGTCACCACCGCCATGCCGATGAAGTGCCAGTCCTTGGTGGGCTGGTCCCGGTAGGCGGCGAAGCCGCACCAGGCGGCGAGGGCGAGCGCGGCCACGGAGACCGCGACCGTCAGGGCGTCGAGCATGCGCCGAGACTAATACGGCCCAAAAGGCCCGGTGCGACCGCCCCCGGGGCGGCACCCCGCTCCGTGCACCACCCCGGCAGCCGTGGTCTTGACCACAACATGCCACCGCGCGCGAGCCGCCGCCGCGGCCGCCGAGCCGGTCGTCCCGCCGTATCCGCGCAGGTCATGGAGGTGCAGCCACCCCCCGATGTGCGGAATATCGGCGTCCGCATGGTGTGACGCAGCGGTCCGCTATGCGGACAGCCGCCCGAACCCCGAAGACGTGTCTGCTTTACTGGCACGCATGACCACGACGAGCAGCCGCACCCTTGCGACCGAGGCGATGATGACGCCCGGTGCTCGTTGTATGTGTCGAATGTGCGCCTTCTGAGGGCCCCCGCGTGAGCCTCGCGCCCCGAAGCGAGACCGACAGCCGAGCCGGCCGCCGCGCCCGTACGCCAGCGGAACGAAGACCGCGACCGCCGGACCGCGCCGCCCGCCCCGCGCACGTGCCACCCCCCGGCCACCGCCGAACCGGCCGTGCCGCGTGTCGGAACGACGAACGACCCGTGTGACGAATGCCCCGTGCCCGGCGGACTCCGCGCCGCGCACTCGACAGTGACGGAAACCCCTGTGATCACCACCTCGGGCCTGACCAAGGTCTACGAGACGAGAGGCCGCCAGGTCACCGCTCTGGACGGCGTCGACCTCCACGTCCGCGAGGGCGAGGTCTTCGGCGTCATCGGACAGAGCGGCGCCGGCAAGTCCTCCCTCATCCGCTGCGTCAACCTCCTGGAGCGCCCCACCTCCGGCACCGTGACGGTCGACGGCACCGACCTGACCGCGCTCGCCGGCCGGGGCCGCCGCGCCGGCAAGGAACTGCGCCGCGCGCGCAGCCGCATCGGCATGGTCTTCCAGCACTTCAACCTGCTGTCCTCGCGCACCGTCCAGGACAACATCGAGCTGCCCCTGGAGATCCTCGGCGTCCACGGCGCCGAGCGCTCCCGCCGTGCGCGCGAACTCCTCGACCTCGTCGGCCTCGCCGACAAGGCCAAGGCGTACCCCGGCCAGCTCTCCGGCGGCCAGAAGCAGCGCGTCGGCATCGCCCGCGCGCTCGCCGGCAACCCGAAGGTGCTGCTCTCCGACGAGGCGACCAGCGCGCTGGACCCGGAGACCACCCGCTCCATCCTCCAGCTGCTGCGCGACCTCAACCGCCAGCTCGGCCTGACCGTCCTCCTCATCACGCACGAGATGGACGTCGTCAAGCAGATCTGCGACTCGGCCGCCCTGATGAAGAAGGGCCGGATCGTCGAGTCCGGCACGGTCGCCGAGCTGCTCGCCACCCCCGGCTCCGAGCTCGCCCACGAGCTCTTCCCGGTCACCGGCACCGCCACCGGCCCGGACCGCACGGTCCTCGACGTCACCTTCCACGGCGAGGCCGCCACCCAGCCGGTGATCTCCCAGCTGTCGCGCACGTACAACGTCGACATCTCGATCCTCGGCGCCGCCATGGACACCGTCGGCGGCAGGCAGATCGGACGCATGCGCATCGAGCTGCCCGGCCGTTACGAGGACAACGTCGTGCCCGTCGGCTTCCTGCGCGAGCAGGGCCTCCAGGTCGACGTCATCGACGACGAGGCGACCGGTGCCACCGCCGCCACCGAAGAGCCGCTGCTGGTCAAGGAGGCCACGAAGTGACCTGGGAAGAGATGCGGCCCCTGCTGGAACAGGGCACCATCGACACGCTCTACATGGTGCTGTGGTCCACCGTCGTCACCGTCATCGGCGGTCTGCCGCTCGGCGTCCTCCTCGTCCTCACCGACAAGGGCGGACTGCTGCAGAACCGGCCGGTGAACAAGGTCATCGGCGCGATCGTGAACGTCGGCCGCTCGCTGCCGTTCATCATCCTGCTCGTCGCGCTGATCCCCTTCACGACCTTCGTGGTCGGCACCTTCATCGGCCCGAGCGCCATGATCGTGCCGCTCTCCATCGGCGCCATCCCCTTCTTCGCGCGCCTCGTCGAGACGGCGATCCGCGAGGTCGACCACGGACTGGTCGAAGCCGTCCAGTCCATGGGCGGCTCCATCCCGACGATCGTGCGGAAGGTGCTGCTCCCGCAGGCCCTGCCGTCCCTGATCGCCGCCCTCACCACCACGGTCATCACGCTGATCAGCTACTCGGCGCTGGCCGGCGCGGTCGGCGGCGAGGGACTCGGCTCCAAGGTCATCACCTACGGCTACCAGCGCTTCGAGACCGAGTTCATGCTCGTCACCGTGGTGCTGCTGATCGTCATCGTGACCGTCGTCCAGCTCATCGGCGACCTCGCCGTACGGCTCCTCGCCCGCCGGGGACGTACCGCCTCCTGACTTCCTCCCCCACACAGCCCGCACTCCTTGTCCGGGCGTTGTCCGCACCACCAGAAAGAGGCACTTTTCGTGCGTAAGAACATCAAGAACCTGAAGCTCACCACCGCCTTCGCCGGCATCACCGCCCTCGCCCTCGGCCTCACCGCCTGCGGCACGGCCTCCGACCCGGGCGCCAAGGCCGACGGCGGCAAGGCCGACCCGTCGAAGCCGCTCGTCGTCGCCGCGTCCCCGACGCCGCACGCCGACATCCTCACCTTCGTCAAGGACAACCTGGCCGAGAAGGCCGGCCTGAAGCTGGAGGTGAAGGAGTTCACGGACTACGTCCTGCCGAACACCGCCACCGAACAGGGCCAGGTCGACGCCAACTACTTCCAGCACAAGCCGTACCTCGACGACTTCAACAAGAAGAACGGCACGCACATCGTCCCGGTGGTCAACGTCCACCTGGAGCCCCTCGGCTTCTACTCCAAGAAGGTCAAGGACCTCAAGGACCTCAAGCCCGGCCAGACCGTCGCCGTCCCCAACGACACCACCAACGAGGGCCGCGCGCTCAAGCTCCTCGCCGACCACGGTGTCATCACCCTCAAGGACGGCGTCGGCGCCGACGCCAAGCTCTCCGACATCAAGGACAAGAAGGGCCTGGAGTTCAAGGAGCTGGAGGCCGCCACCGTGCCCCGCGCCCTGAACGACGTCGACGCCGCCGTCATCAACGGCAACTACGCCATCGAGGCCAAGCTCAACCCGGCCAAGGACGCCCTGGCGCTGGAGAAGCCCGAGGGCAACCCGTACGCCAACTTCCTCGCCGTCAAGAAGGGCAACGAGAACGACCCCCGGGTCCAGAAGCTCGTCAAGCTGCTGAACTCGCCCGAGGTGAAGAAGTACATCGAGGACACCTACAGCAACGGCGCGGTCATCCCCGCCTTCGGCGCCGTGAAGTAACACCCCCGAACCCCGCAGGCCCCGCGCACCCCATCCGGTACGCGGGGCCTGCGGCGTCACCACGGTGACGTGACGACGCGGCCGTACCGACCCGCCCATGCGTATCGCGTGCCCCATGCTGCATGCTGTGCGTTCATGGCTTTACGAACGGTTTTACGGACGGTCTTCGGCATGGAGCAGCGCATGACATCCACCTTTCCGGACATCTCCATCAGCACGGAACGGCTGGTGCTGCGCCCCTACGAGGAATCGGACATTCCGGCTCACACCGAGATGATGAACGACGAGCTGATCGTCGCCTGGACGTCGGTTCCCCACCCGTACACCACCTCCCACTCCCGGGAGTGGGTCGGCAGGATCGCTCCTGCCGAGCGCACCGAAGGCCGCGGCATCGTCCTCGCCGTCACCGAGTTCCTCACCCAGCGCCTCGTCGGCTCCGTCCACCTCCGCAACACCAACTGGCACACCCGCGCCACCGAGGCCGCCTACGTCACCGCCCCCTGGGCCCGCGGCGAGGGCTACGCCACCGAGTCCCTCCTCGCCGTCGCGCAGTGGCTCTTCCGCGACCGGCGCTTCGAACGCCTCGAACTGCGCACCGCCGCCGGCAACACCGCCTCCCAGCAGGTCGCCCAGAAGATCGGCTGCATCAGCGAAGGCGTGCTCCGCAACGCGTGGATAGCCCGCAGCCGGACGGAGGACGGCGGCTGGGCCGACATCCGCACCGACCTGATCGTCTGGAGCCTGCTCCCCGAGGACCTCGAAGGCGCCGACGACCAGCACGCCGACGCCGGTTACAGCGGCTACACCGACTGGAACTGACCGCCGTCCCGCGCGGTACCCTCAGCCTGCCCCCGACCTGCATCAACACCCCAGGAGACAGACCAAGATGGCCGACCGGGTCACGGTGATCGGCTGGGACGGCTCGCCCCTCACCGCGGCCGCGCGGTCCGCCCTGTCGGCCGCCACCCTGGTGGCCGGAGCCGCCCACCACCTCGCGCTCCCCGAGGTCCCGCCGACCGCCGAGCGCATCCGCCTCGGCAGCGTCGACCTCGCCGCCCGCCGCATCGCCGGCCACCGCGGCACCGCCGTCGTCCTCGCCGACGGCGACCCGGGCTTCTTCGGCGTCGTCCGCACCCTGCGCGCACCCGAGCACGGGCTGGAGGTCGAAGTGGTGCCCGCCGTCTCCTCCGTCGCCGCCGCCTTCGCCCGGGCCGGCATGCCCTGGGACGACGCGCAGATCGTGGTCGCCCACAGCCGTACGCTGCGCCGGGCCGTCAACGTGTGCCGCGCCCACACCAAGGTCGCCGTCCTCACCTCCCCGGGCGCCGGCCCCGCCGAACTGGCCCTGCTCCTCGAGGGCGTGCACCGCACCTTCGTCATCTGCGAGGAGCTCGGCACCGAGCGCGAACAGGTCACGGTCCTCACCTCCGACAAGGCCGCCGACCACGCCTGGCGCGACCCCAACGTCGTCATCGTCATCGGCGCCACCGCCGCCCCCGCCCCCGCCGGACCCTGGCTGATGGGCCGCGATCCCGGCCCCGTACGCGGCTGGGCCCTGCCGCCCGGCGCGTACGACGGCGAACCCTCCCGCGGCGAATCGGCGGACCTGCGCGCCGCCCAGCTCGCCCGCCTCGGCCCCCGCCCCGGCGACCTCGTCTGGGACATCGGCTGCGGCTCCGGCGCCCTCGCCGT
The DNA here is from genome assembly GCF_056430285.1 of Streptomyces sp. NPDC045998. Lineage (NCBI taxonomy): Bacteria > Bacillati > Actinomycetota > Actinomycetes > Kitasatosporales > Streptomycetaceae > Streptomyces > Streptomyces sp. NPDC045998. The sequence continues at coordinate 79,065 of NZ_JBWKLJ010000008.1, read as the reverse complement.
GGAGGCCGCCCGCTTCGGCGCCGCCGTCATCGCCGTCGACGCCGACCCCGACGCCTGCGCCCGCACCGAGGCCGCCGCACGCCGCTTCGGCGTCCAGCTCCAGACCGTCGCGGGCCGCGCCCCGCACGTCCTGGAACGGCTGCCCGAGCCCGACGTCGTACGCGTCGGGGGCGGGGGAGTGCCGGTCGTCGCCGCCTGCGCCGACCGCCGCCCCGAGCGGATCGTGGCGCACGCCACCACCAGGGACGAGGCCGAGGCGATCGGCGCCGCCCTGACGGAGGGCGGATACGCGGTCGAGTGCGCACTGCTCCAGAGCGTCGAACTCGACACCTCCGCCTGGCGGGAGCGCGACCGCTCCGTGGTGTTCCTGCTGGCCGGAAGCAGGCCGGCTCCGGCCCCGTGACCATGCCACTACGGCACGGGAGGTAGGCTGGCCGATTGTTGTACCGCAGCCGGGCGTTCGGCACTACGTACGCCAATGTCCGGAAAAGGGGCCCTCTTTGGGGCGGCCTCTGTGGTATGGCGCAATCGGGGGGGTGCGCGACGTGGCGCAGTCCACAGCCAACGGTGGCGGAACCCGCTGCCATGCCCGGCCGAAGGCCGCGACAATACGTGATGTCCCGCGGGCCTTCGTGCCGCGCGGCGCGCACGCTCGTTCTCTTCGATGAGTGCGGGCGAAGGTCTGAAGGAGCACAACCGATGGGCGAGGGGTACGCATGACTGACACCGGCCAGGTCCCGGGCGAGGGACAGCCGGAGAGCCCGGGCATGGTGGAGCAGCCGGGCATCCCCGCTCCGGACGCGTACACCTTCCTGGACCCCTCCGACACCACCGCCGAGGACGACGACCTGCTGCTGATGCCGGGCGCCCAGGGCGCGTGGGGCAGCGACCCGCAGGCCGCCGCCGTGGCGCCCCCGCCCATGCCGGCGCAGGCGCAGCCGCAAGCGATGCCGGTGCACCAGGCGCAGGAGCCGACGCCGCAGCCGGTGGAGGCGCCCGCCCCGGAACCGATCGCTCCGGAGCAGCCGCAGCCCGTGTACGAGGCGTACGCACCGGCCGCCCCCGAGCAGCAGCCGCAGGCGGCGTACGAGCCGGCCGCCCCCGAGCAGCAGCCGCAGGCGGCGTACGAGCCGGCCGCCCAGGAGGCGGACGCGCACGTGGCGGGCGGCCGTGACTCGGGGTCGGTCGACCTCGGCGCCGTACGCATGCCGCTGGCGGAAGCCGCGCCCGCTCCCGCTCCCGAACCCGCCCAGACTCCGGCGCCGGCCGTCCAGGGCCCGCCGCCCGCGCGGCGCCCGCTCCACATGGGGCCGCCGGTGACCGACGCGCCCTCCGGCGTGGTCCGCTCCCTCGCCGACCGCGGCCCGGCCGCCGCTCCGTCGGCTCCCGCTCCCGCTCCCGTTCCGGCGCCGGCGCCGGAACCGATGCCGGAGCCCGCGCCGGTGCCGGTACAGAACCCGGGCCCGGCGACGACCGGCCCCGAGTACTTCGAGGTGGCCCACGAGGAGCCCGCGCCGGTCCAGCCCGGTCCGCAGCTCGCGGTCGACATCCCGCCGCAGGGCGCGGAGCCGTGGTCCCCGCAGCCGGTCGAGGCCGTCCAGCCGCTGCCCGCGCCGACGGAGCCCCAGCCGGAGGCTCCGGTCCCAGCAGAAACGGTCGTTCCGCAGGCGCCGGTGGAGCCGTCCGCCGCGGAGCCTGCCGCCGAGCCCGCCCCGGAGCCGGTCGCGACCGTCCCGGCGCAGCGCGTGGCCGCCCCGGAGCCCGCGGCGGAGACCCCGGCCCCCGCGGCCCCCGTCGAGGCGGAGGCCACCCCGCAGGAGCCCCAGGTTCCGCCGGTGGCGGAGGCGCCCGAGGCCCCTGCGGCCCCCGAGGTACTTGAGGCTCCCGCAGCCCCCGAGGTTGTTGAGGTGCCTGAGGCTCCCGCGGCCCCCGAGGCCCCCCAGGTGATCGAGCAGCCGACGGCCGAGGCCCCCGCGCCCGAGACTCCGGCCGTCGAGGAGCCGCCCGCCGTCGAGCCCGCCACCGAGGAGCCGGCCGCCGAGGAGCAGCCGGTCGAGGTGGAGGCAGCCCCCGAGCAGGTCCAGCCCGTCGAGGCGGAGGCAACTCCCGAGCCGGCCCAGCCGGTCGAGGCCCCCGCTGACGAGGAGCCCGCGGCCGACACGAGCACCACCACGGTCGCCACCGACACCACGGACGCCGCCCCGGCACCGGCAGCAGCCCCGGCCACGCAGCCGGAAGAGGTTCCGGCCCCGGCCACGGACGCCGCCCCGGCCCCGGCCACGCAGCCGGAAGAGGCCCCGGCCCCGACAGCGGCCACCCCGCCCGCCCCCGGCTACGACGAAGCCGAGCGCGAGGCGGTCCTGCGCGTGATGCGCGAGCGGCGCGACATCCGCAACGGCTTCCGCAGCGACCCGATCCCGCACGAGGTCCTGCTCCGCGTCCTCGAAGCAGCCCACACGGCACCGTCCGTCGGCCACTCGCAGCCGTGGGACTTCGTCGTCATCCGCTCCGCCGAGACCCGGCGCACGATGCACGAGCTCGCCCAGCGCCAGCGCGAGGCGTACGCGAAGTCGCTGCCCAAGGGCCGGGCCAAGCAGTTCAAGGAACTGAAGATCGAGGCGATCCTCGACACCCCGGTCAACATCGTGGTGACCGCCGACCCGACCCGGGGCGGCCGCCACACGCTGGGCCGCCACACGCAGCCCCAGATGGCGCCGTACTCCTCGGCCCTCGCGGTCGAGAACCTCTGGCTCGCCGCCCGCGCCGAGGGCCTCGGCGTCGGCTGGGTCAGCTTCTTCGACGAGCGCGAGATGGTCCGCGCCCTCGGCCTGCCCGAGCACCTCGAAGTGGTCGCGTACCTCTGCGTGGGGTACGTCGACGAATTCCCCGAGGAGCCCGAGCTGATGCAGGCGGGCTGGTCCAAGCGCCGCCCGCTCTCGTGGGTCGTCCACGAGGAGACGTACGGCCGCCGCGCGCTGCCCGGCGAGGAGCCGCACGACCTGCTCCAGGAGACCGTCGCCAACATCCGCCCGCTGGACGCGAAGGCGCTCGGCGAGGCGTGGGAGCGGCAGAAGCGCATGACGAAGCCCGCCGGGGCGCTCGGCATGCTGGAGATCATCTCCGCCCAGCTCTCCGGTCTGTCCCGGATGTGCCCGCCGCCGATCCCGGAGCCCGCCGCCGTGGCGATCTTCGCGGGTGACCACGGCGTCCACGCCCAGGGCGTCACCGCCTGGCCGCAGGAGGTGACGGCCCAGATGGTGGCCAACTTCCTCGGCGGCGGCGCGGTCTGCAACGCGTTCGCCAACCAGGTGGGCGCGGAGGTCTGCGTCGTCGACGTCGGCGTCGCGGCCGACCTGCCCGCCACGCCGGGCCTGCTGCCCCGCAAGGTGCGCCCCGGCACGGCCGACTTCACCATCGGCCCCGCCCTCACCCGCGAGGAGGTGCTCGCCGCGATCGAGGTGGGCATCGAGACGGCCCGCGACCTGGTCGCGGCCGGCAACAAGGGCCTGCTCACCGGCGAGATGGGCATCGCGAACACCACCTCCTCCGCCGCGCTGATCTCCGTCTACACGGGTGTCGACCCGGCGGAGGTCACCGGCCGCGGCACGGGCATCAACGACGAGATGCACGCCCGGAAGGTGGACGTCGTCCGCCGGGCCCTGGAGCTCCACCAGCCGGACGCGGCCGACCCCATCGGCGTCCTCGCGGCCATCGGCGGCCTGGAGCACGCGGCGCTGGCCGGCTTCATCCTCGGCGGCGCGTCGCTGCGTACGCCGGTCATCCTGGACGGCGTCAGCGCGGGCGCCGCGGCGCTCGTGGCCCGCGCCATCGCACCCGAGGCCCTGGCGGCGTGCATCGCGGGCCACCGCAGCGCCGAGCCGGGCCACGTCGCGGCCCTCAACAAGCTGGGCCTGCGCCCGCTGGTCGACCTGGACCTCCGCCTCGGCGAGGGCACGGGCGCGCTGCTGGCCCTCCCGGTGGTCCAGAGCGCGGCGCGCGCGATGCACGAGGTGGCGACGTTCGACTCGGCGGGCGTCACGGAGAAGTAACTCCGCGCTCCGGAGGTCCCGCCCACGAGGGTGAGGGGGACGGGGTCGGAGCGTGGGGGGTGCTCGGGCGTAAAACGACTGAACTCGCGCGAAGCGCGGTGAACGAGAGCCCGAGCACCCCCCACCGAAGACCCCGGCCCCCGCCCGGGCCCACCCGCCGCAAGCGGCAACCACCGCAAGCGCCCCACCGGCGCAAGAGCCCTGGCCGCAAGCGGCAACCACCGCACGCAGCCCCCGCCCCACCGGCCAAAAGCCCCGCACCCGCCGCAAGCGGCAACCACCGCAAGCGCCCCACCGGCGCAAGCGCTCACCGGCCATAAGCCCCCCCACCGGCGCAAGCCACCCCCACCTCCACCCCACCCCACCTCCACCCCCCGCCCCCCACACGGTCCCTCCACGGCGAAAGCCCCCGGACCACCCCGGCGCCCCGCACCGTAAGGTGGTCGCAAGCGCCCCACCGCCGCGCGCCTCCCGCGCCACCCCTGCCCCACCAGCCGCTTCACCGTCGCAGCGGCCTCGCAGACAGCACATCGCAGACCGCACACCGCACCACCGCCCCCGTCGAGGAGCCGCACCCTCATGGTCGAGTACGCCGAGCAGCCCGCCTACCCCGTCGGACTTCGCCTCTCCGGGCGCCGGGTCGTCGTCATCGGCGGCGGCCAGGTCGCCCAGCGCCGTCTCCCCGCGCTCATCGCGGCGGGCGCCGACATCACCCTCGTCTCGCCGTCCGCGACCCCGTCCGTCGAGGCCATGGCGGAGGCGGGCGAGATCACCTGGGTGAGGCGCCGTTACGAGGACGGCGACCTCGCCGACGCCTGGTACGCGCTGGTCGCGTCCACCGACCCGGAGGCCAACGCCCGCGCTTCCGCCGAGGCGGAGCGCCACCGAGTGTGGTGCGTACGCTCCGACGACGCCGATGCGGCCACGGCCTGGACCCCGGCGACGGGCCGCGGCGAGGGCGTCACCGTCGCGGTCCTCACGGGCCACGACCCGCGCCGCTCCGCCGCCGTGCGGGACGCGATCCTCGAGGGACTGCGCGACGGCTCCATCGGCGCGCCGCACCACCGCGCCCGTACGCCGTTCGTCGCCCTGGTCGGCGGCGGCCCCGGCGACCCGGACCTGATCACGGTCCGCGGCCGCCGCCTGCTCGCGGAGGCGGACGTCGTCATCGCGGACCGCCTGGGCCCGCGTGACCTGCTCGACGAGCTGCCGCCGCACGTCGAGGTGATCGACGCCGCGAAGATCCCGTACGGCCGCTTCATGGCCCAGGAGGCGATCAACAACGCGCTGATCGAGCACGCGAAGGCGGGCAAGTCCGTGGTCCGCCTCAAGGGCGGCGACCCGTTCGTCTTCGGCCGGGGCATGGAGGAGGCGCAGGCGCTCGCGGAGGCGGGCATCGCGTGCACGGTCGTGCCGGGCATCTCCAGCTCGATCAGCGTGCCGGGCGCGGCGGGCATCCCGGTGACGCACCGCGGCGTGGCGCACGAGTTCACCGTGGTCAGCGGCCACGTCGCGCCCGACGACCCGCGTTCGCTCGTGGACTGGGAGTCCCTCGCGAAGCTGCGCGGCACCCTGGTGATCCTCATGGGCGTGGACAAGATCGGCGCCATCGCGCAGGCGCTGGTCGCGTACGGCAAGGCCCCGGAGACGCCGCTGGCGCTGATCCAGGAGGGCACGACGGCCACGCAGCGGCGCGTGGACGCGACGCTCGCGACGGTGGCGGAGAAGGTCAAGGCGGAGGACGTACGCCCGCCGGCGGTCATCGTCATCGGCGACGTCGTCCACGAGGGCCCGCACAAGCGCCCCGCGGCGCAGCCGTCCGCGTAACGCTCCCCCTACACGCGACCACACGCGACCGCGACCACACTCGACTCGCTCCGACGACGACAAGGCAGCACCCCGTGGCGGAACTCCTCACCCTCGCCGACCCCGACGACCCCCGGCTGCACGACTACACGGGCCTGACCGACGTCGAGCTGCGCCGCAGGCGCGAGCCGGCCGAGGGGCTGTTCATCGCCGAGGGCGAGAAGGTCATCCGGCGGGCCGCCCAGGCCGGTTACGCGATGCGGTCGATGCTGCTGTCGGCGAAGTGGGTCGACGTCATGCGGGACGTCATCGAGGAGGCCGAGGCGCCGGTGTACGTGGTGAGCCCGGACCTCGCCGAGCGGGTGACCGGCTACCACGTGCACCGCGGCGCGCTCGCCTCGATGCAGCGCAAGCCGCTGCCGGCGGCGGACGAGCTGCTCGCCGGCACGCGCCGCGTCGTCGTGATGGAAGGCGTAAATGATCATACGAATATTGGGGCCATATTCCGGAGCGCCGCCGCGCTCGGCATGGACGCGGTGCTGCTGTCGCCGGACTGCGCCGACCCGCTGTACCGCCGCTCGGTGAAGGTCTCCATGGGCGCGGTGTTCTCCGTGCCGTACGCCCGCCTCGAGTCCTGGCCCCAGGGACTGGAGACGGTACGGGAGGCGGGCTTCCGCCTGCTCGCGCTGACGCCGCACGAGAAGGCGGCGGCGATCGACGAGGTGGCCCCGCACCGCATGGAGCGGGTGGCGCTGATGCTGGGTGCCGAGGGCGAGGGCCTGTCGGCGAAGGCGCTGCGCGCGGCCGACGAGTGGGTCCGCATCCCCATGGCGCACGGGGTGGACTCGCTGAACGTGGGTGCGGCGGCCGCGGTCGCGTTCTACGCGGTGGCCACCGGCCGCCCCGAATCCTGAGCGCCCACTCCTGCAGCCCTGCTACCCCTGAAGGCCCTGCGCGGCCGCGATCCCCAGCAGCACGATCAGCGTCACGACGACGAAGACGACGATCCGCTGGCGCAGGAGCCGCGGGTTCGCGGGCCGTCGCCCGCCGGGCGACGTCCGTACGCCGGGCCGGGAGCCCGTGGGCCGGGTCCCGGGGCGCCCGCCTCCGGTCCGCGCGCCCCCGCGTGAGGGGTGCGGTGCGGGCGTACGCGGCGCGCCGCGCCCCTGGGTCGTACGCCCCCCCGTGTTGCGGCCGGTGTTGCGTTCCGTGTCCCGCGCGGGGCCCCGCTCCCCGTTGCGTTCCGTGTACCGCTCGGTGGGCCGGTCCGTGGGCCGCTCGTCCAGGGACCGCCCCACCGGTCGCTGCGCGAGCGGCCTCTCCGACAGGCCCTGTGCCTCGCGCGCGGCGATCTCCTTGAGCCGCATGGACAGCTGCAGCGTGCTGGGCCGCTCCTCCGGGTCCTTCGCCAGGCAGGCCCGTACGAGGGGGGCCAGCGCGTCCGGCACGCCGCGCAGCTGCGGCTCCTCGTGCACCACCCGGTAGAGCATGACCTCGGAACTGCCGTGCCCGAACGGCGAGTCGGCCATCGCCGCGTACGCCAGGGTCGCGCCCAGCGAGAACACGTCCGTGGCGGGCGTGACGGCCGCGCCCCGCACCTGTTCGGGGGCGAGGAAGCCGGGGGAGCCGACCGCCGTACCGACGTGGGTGAGCGTGGAGGCGCCGGTCGCCCAGGCGATGCCGAAGTCGATGATCCGGGGGCCCTTGGGGGACAGCAGGATGTTCGACGGCTTGAGGTCCCGGTGGACCACCCCGGCCTCGTGGACGGCCACCAGCCCCTCGGAGAGCGCGGCGCCGATGGCGGCCACGTCGGCCGCCGACAGCGGCCCCTCCTCGGCGACCTTGTCGTGCAGGGACGGACCCGGCACGTACTGGGTGGCGAACCACGGGCGGTCCGCCTCCAGGTCGGCCGCCACGAGCCGCGCCGTGCATCCACCGCGAATGCGCCGCGCGGCCGACACCTCGCGGGCGAAGCGCGACCTGAACTCCTGGTCCTCGGCGAGATCCGGCCGGATCACCTTCAGGGCCACCCGCTGTCCACGCCGGTCGGAGCCCAGGTACACGACCCCCATGCCGCCGGCGCCCAGCCGCCGGTGCAGCCGGAACGAGCCGACGACACGCGGATCCTCGCGCCGGAGCCGCATCATCGCCATGTCCGTCCCCTACCTACGGTGGGGAGCTCCCCACCCCGCAGCCGCGGTTATCCGTTTGACGGGCACAGCTTACGTACCCGCGCCCCGGTGTGCTCATAGGCCGCGCCCTCGCGGACGGATTGAGGAGGGGTCAGAAGGCGGCAGGGCTACGGGCTTCCGGCGGCCGCGGGTCCCACGACCCGCCGGGCGAGGGGGAGTTGGGGCACGGCGCGGAAACGACCCGGTGCACCGCCGAGCGGGGTGATCGACATCACCCCGCGCCCCCACCTCCCGCGACCCCGCGCCCCCACCTCCCGCGACCCCCGCGCCCCCACCTCCCGCGAACCCGTCGCGCGTCCCCGTCACCCCTCGGGGATGTCCCCCACCCCCGGGACCGCGTCTCCACCCAGGGGAGTACGCGCCGGGCCCACGGCTCATCCTCCGGGAGGCCTGGCAATCGGTACGCGGGCATGACGCCTCCGACCGGCCGCGTCCCTAATGTTGAGCTCAAGCGGCGGGTGCGGTACTCGTCCCCCGAGATCGGACGCCCGCCGCTGCCAGATCGACAGGAGAGGAACCATGGCGGACACGGCACCGCGGACGCTGGTCCGCGCGCAGGGACGGAAGGCCTACGCCTCGTTCGGCGACCGCCCGTCCGGCAGGCGCCACCCGTTGGTGGCGACGATGATGGTTCTTCCCCTGGCGGCACTGCTGGTGGTCGCCTTCGGCGGCTGGGACGCGGTGCTCACACAGGCGTCGTCCGTGGGCGTGATGCTGGGGCGCTGAGCGGCGCCCCGGATCCGGGAGAGCGGCCCGGGTCGGGGACATCCGGCCAACAACCCCGTGGGGACGGGGGTGCGGCGGACGGCTGGGGCCTGATGCGAAAGACAGGCCCTGTGGGTGGCCGGCAGCTGGGGAGCTGCCGGCCACCGAGCTTTTCCCGGGCCGTAGGGTCGGCGTATGGAGACCGGGAAGGTACTCGTCCAGGAGCTCGCGGGGGTCGCGCGGCGTGCCGCGCATCCCCAGGGCCCGGCGCGCGCGGGGTGCCCCGCGTGTGGGCGGAGCGCGCCCGCCGTGCTGGCCGACCGCGCGGACGGAACCGTCGTACGGCACGGGCACGCCGTCGCCAAGGCGCACGCGCCCGACACCGAGGAGGCCGCGCACCGCGCGCGCCTCGCGGTCGCCGCGCATCCCCTTCTGTCGGGCATCCTGCTGCCGCCCCTGCCGGTGAGCGCCGCGGAGGTGCGGGGCCGCCCCGTGACGGCCTGGCCGTACGGCACACCCGTCGACCCCGCCGACCCGGACGCCGCACCCTGGGAGGAGGCGGCGACGCTGCTGGCCAGACTCCACGCGGTCCTGCCCGCCGACCTCCCCGGCCCCCTGCCCCCCATGCGCGGTCCGGCCAAGGCGGCCCGCGCCGTGGCACGTATGCGGGCGGCGGGGCCGCATCCGGCCGCGGCCCCCGTCCTGGCGGCCTGGACGCGGCTGCCCGCCTGGGCCCGCGACGAAGCCCCGTCACCCGGTCCGGCGGCGCTCTGCCACGGCGACCTCCACCTCGGCCAGCTCGTCCGCCACCCGGCCGCCACCGGCCCGTGGCTCCTCATCGACGTGGACGACCTCGGTCTCGGCGACCCCGCCTGGGACCTGGCCCGCCCGGCGGCCTGGTACGCGGCCGGCCTGCTGGCGCCCGACGTGTGGGCGCGGTTCCTCGGCGCGTACCGCGCGGCAGGGGGCCCGGCGGTCCCCGCGGACGGCGACCCGTGGCCCCGGCTCGACGTCCCGGCCCGCGCGCTGACGGTGCAGACCGCCGCCCTCGCGGTCGCCAAGTCCCGCGCCGAGCACCGGGACCTGGACGACGTCGAGCTCGGCGTCGTCGACGCCTGTACCCGAATTGCGACACTCCCGCCCGAGTTGGACCCCGGCCCCACGTCGTAGGGTGAGGACACCATCCGTACGGCGAGGAGTTGAGCCGAACCATGCAGTGTCCCAAGTGCCACGCGCCCATGCACACGTACAACCGCAACGGCGTCCAGATCGAGCAGTGCAGCGGCTGCCGGGGGATCTTCCTCGACTACGGCGAGCTGGAGGCGCTGACCCGTCTGGAGGCCCAGTGGGTGCAGCAGGCCCCGCCCGCGCCGCCGGCCCCGCAGGGCTACCCGGCTCCGGCCGCCCCCGCCTGGGGTGCGCCGCACCACGGCCACCACGGGCACCACGGCAGCCACCACCGCGGCTTCGGCCGGCTGCTCTTCTCCTCCTGAGCGGGGGAACAGCACGGAGCCCCGGCCGCGTGATGCGACCGGGGCTCCGGACGGTGTGGACGATACTGGGATTGAACCAGTGACCTCTTCCGTGTCAGGGAAGCGCTCTCCCGCTGAGCTAATCGTCCTCGGGACCATGATCCGAACAATGAAGACGATCAAGATCATGGGCACTGCGTGCGCGATACTGGGATTGAACCAGTGACCTCTTCCGTGTCAGGGAAGCGCTCTCCCGCTGAGCTAATCGCGCGGGGGATCCGAAGATCCAGTGGACGATACTGGGATTGAACCAGTGACCTCTTCCGTGTCAGGGAAGCGCTCTCCCGCTGAGCTAATCGTCCTTGGAGGTGGAGACGGGATTTGAACCCGTGTAGACGGCTTTGCAGGCCGTTGCCTCGCCTCTCGGCCACTCCACCCGGAGTGCAGGGGGTCGGGAAGATCCCCCACTTCGAGCGGACGACGAGATTCGAACTCGCGACCCTCACCTTGGCAAGGTGATGCTCTACCAACTGAGCCACGTCCGCTTGTCGTTTCCGTTTCGCTTTCGCGTCCCGGCGACGTGTTGAACTCTAGCGGATTCCCGGGCCAGTACAAAAACGCGTTTGCCCAGCGTGCTGCGCTGACCTCGCCCGGCGCCGTCCCACCGGCCCCCGCCATAGACTCGCAAGCGTGCACCACCTCGCTCCTCTGGCCCGCTTCGGCGGCCTCCTCGCCACCGACCTGCGGGACGTCACCAGTGATCCCGAGGCCCTCGACTCGACCGGCTTCTGGGCGGTCAGCGCCGACTTCGAAGGCCGTCTGACCTGCGCCCGCTTCGGTGACGTCCGTACGGCCCCCGTTCCCGCGCCCGTCCCCGGCGCCTGGCGTGGACCCGCCACCGGCGACTGGACGTCGTCGCTCGACCGCGCCGCGTACACCGCGGGCGTCCGCAGGATCCGGGAGCACATCGCGGCGGGCGAGGTCTACCAGGCCAACCTCTGCCGGGTGCTCTCCGCGCCCCTGCCGGACGCCGCCGCCGACGTCGACGCGCTCACCGCGCTCCTCGCGCGCGGCAACCCCGCCCCGTACGCCGGAACGATTCGCCTGCCCGCCCACGGCGTGGAGATCGCCACCGCGTCCCCCGAGCTCTACCTGCGGCGCGACGGCCGCACCGTGGAATCCGGCCCGATCAAGGGCACCGGCCGCACGCCCGAGGACCTGCTCGACAAGGACCACGCCGAGAACGTGATGATCGTCGACCTGGTCCGCAACGACCTGGGCCGCGTCTGCGCCACCGGATCGGTGACCGTCCCCGCGCTCTGCGCCGTCGAGGCGCACCCCGGACTCGTCCACCTCGTCTCCACCGTGCGCGGCGAGCTCGCCCCGCGAGCGGGCTGGACGGAGCTGCTGGAGGCCACCTTCCCGCCCGGCTCCGTCACCGGCGCCCCCAAGTCCAGCGCCCTGAGGATCATCGAGGCGCTGGAGACCGCGCCCCGGGGTCCGTACTGCGGCGGCATCGGCTGGGTCGACGCCGACCGCCGCACCGGAGAGCTCGCCGTCGGCATACGCACCTTCTGGATCGACCGCGCGGACGGCGCCGCCGTGCTGCGCTTCGGCACCGGCGCCGGCATCACCTGGGGCTCCGACCCGGAGCGCGAGTGGGCCGAGACCGAACTCAAGGCGTCGCGGCTGCTCGCGGTAGCGTCGGGGACGTACGAGGCGAGTGGAAGGACCATCGGACAATGAAGCTGTGGGTCGACGGCGGGCTGCGCGACGCGGACACCGCCCGGATCTCCGTGCTGGACCACGGCCTGACCGTGGGCGACGGGATCTTCGAGACGGTCAAGGCGGAGGACGGCCGTCTGTTCGCGCTCGAGCCGCACCTCGACCGGCTCACCCGCTCCGCCCGCGGCCTCGGCCTGCCCGATCCGGACCTCGACGAGGTGCGCCGCGCCTGCGCCGCGGTCGTGGAGGCCAACCCCATGCCGCTCGGGCGGCTGCGCATCACCTACACCGGGGGCCTGTCCCCGCTCGGCTCCGAGCGCGGCGACACCGGGCCCACCCTGATCGTCGCCCTCGGCGAGGCCAAGCACCGGCCCGACACCACGGCCGTGATCACGGTCCCCTTCACCCGCAACGAGCGCGGCGCGCTCACGGGCCTGAAGACCACCTCGTACGCCGAGAACGTCGTCGCCCTCGCCCAGGCGCACGCGCAGGGCGCCTCCGAGGCGCTGTTCGCCAATACCGTCGGACAGCTCTGCGAGGGCACCGGCTCCAACGTCTTCGTCGTCCTCGACGGGCAGCTCCACACCCCGCCGCTCGCCTCCGGCTGCCTCGCCGGCATCACCCGCGCCCTCACCGTGGAGTGGACCGGTGCCCAGGAGACCGACCTGCCGATGGACGTCCTGCGGAGCGCGGAGGAGATCTTCCTGACCTCCACCCTGCGCGACGTCCAGGCCGTCCACCGGGTCGACGGCCGCGACCTGCCCGGCGCCCCCGGCCCGGTCACCGCCAAGGCCATGCGGATCTTCGCGGAGCGCGCCGCCCAGATGTGAGCCCCCGGCCGCGGGGTGGGTAGGACACTGCTGATGACCACCACCCTGCGGCCGACCGGGCCGCTTCAGCAGGCCCCCGACGGCACGCGCTCACGCTCGTACGACATCTGCGTGAACAGCCGTCCCGTCGGCGCGGTCGAGCTCGGCACCCAGCCCGGATTCGGCACGGCGATCGGGACCGTCCGCTCGCTGCGCGTCGACGAGCCCGACCGGCGGCGCGGCCGCGCCACCGTGGCCGCGCTCGCCGCCGAGGAGGTCCTGCGGGGCTGGGGCTGCCGCCAGATCCAGGTCGTCGTCCCCGTCGAGGCCACCGTCGCGCTCCGCATGACCGAAGCCCTCGGCTACACCGAGCGCGGCCGCACCATGGTGAAGGACCTCGCGGGGCCGCCGCCCGCGCCGCCCGACGACGGCGTGACGGTGCGGCCGATGAGCGAGGCCGAGTTCCAGGAGTGGTACGCCACGGCCCGGGAGACCTTCGCCCGCGGCTGGATCGCCCGCGGCGTACCAGAGGCCCAGGCCAGGGCGGCGTCCGAAACCAGCCACCGCACGAGCCTCCCCGACGGCCTCGCCACCGAGGGCACCGCCTTCCACGTGGCCGTACGCGACGGGAGCGGGATCGCCGGCCACCTATGGACCGGCCGGCGCGCACTCGACCCCGGCGGCGAGCCGGTCGCGTACGTGTACGACATCGAGGTCGCCGACGGCCAGCGCGGCCGGGGCTACGGCCGGACCCTGATGCTCGCCGCCGAGCGCACCGCCCACGGCTGGGGGCTGCGCCGCATCGCCCTCCACGTCTTCGCGGGCAACACCCCGGCGGCGCGGCTGTACGAGTCGCTCGGCTACGCCACCACGCACCTCCACCGCTTCAAGCCCCTGCTCTAGCGGATGTCTAGGCAGACGGTGGGGCCGCGGCGTACCTTGTGGATCTTGGTATGTACACCGTCCGACGGAGGAGAGTCCCCGGCATGGCCGTCATCCACCAGACCACCGTCACCCCCAGCAAGCTGGAGATGCTCACCGCCTGGCTGCCCTCGCGCCCCTGGTACCGCGGCGACGGGGAACCGCGGCTGACCAAGGCCGGCGGTTTCCGGCTGGACGACCCGGAGGGGGAGGTCGGCATCGAGTTCATGGTGGTCACCGACGCCGCACCGGGCGCCGACGGCGCCTCCGCACCGGCCGGCTACCTGGTGCCGCTCACCTACCGCGGCGCCCCACTGGAGGGGGCGGAGCACGCTCTCGTCAGCACCGCGGAGCACGGCGTGCTGGGCACGCGATGGGTCTACGACGGCTGTCACGACCCGGTCCTCACCGCCCAGCTGCTCGCCCTGATCGAGGGCCGGGTGCAGGCCCAGGCCCAGAGCGTCAGCGACGCCGTCGACGAGGAGGTCGCCCGCTCCTTCACCGGCGACGGGCCGGTCCCGGCGGATTTCACCACCGTCGTCGAGCACCCGGACCGCACCGAGCTGTCCACGCCGGACGGCGCGACGCTCGTCCTGCGGCGGATCTTGAGCCCCGGCTCCGACGGCCCGGCGGACCTGCCCGAGGGGGCCGCCGGACACGTCGTCGGTGCCTGGGAGCTGCCGGACGGCAGCCGGGCGCGGGGCCTGGTCGCCGTCCTGCACGTCTGAGGGTCGGAGCCTAGGGCCTGTCTTCCGGATCTTGCCGGGCTCGCGTGCCCTGGTGCCGCACCTCGCCGCGTTGTCGTCGGTCGCCACTGCTCCGCAGTGACTCCCTCCTCCGCCTTGCGATGTACGGCACCAGACCCCGCTCCCTTAACCGGCCTGATCCGAAAGACAGGCCCTAGGCCTGGGCCAGGAGCCGGTCGGCGATCTCCTCGATGCGCTCGCGCAGACCCTCCTGGCTCTTGCCGCCGTCCAGCCGCTCGCCACCGATCACGTACGTGGGCGTGCCCGTGACGCCGATCGCCTTGCCCTCGGCCTGGTCGGCGTCCACGGCCAGCAGGTGCCGGCCGTCGATCAGCGCCGTGTCGAACTCCTCGGTGTCCAGGCCCAGTTCGGCCGCCACCTCCAGCAGTAGCGGCTCCCCGCGCGACGCCAGCTCCTCGGTCCTGGCCAGCACCGCCTCCGCGTACGGCCAGCCCTTGCCCTGTTCCAGCGCCTCCTCGGCGGCCTGCGCCGCAGCGTAGGCGTGCTGGTGCCGCTCCAGCGGGAAGTGCCGCAGCCGCACCTCCAGTCGGTCGCCGTAGCGGGCGCGCAGGTCGCGCAGGTCCTCCAGCGCGGCGTGGCAGTCGGGGCACTGGAGCTCGCACCAGACGTCGAGGACGACGGGGCCGGCGGTGTGGTCGGTGGGGGAGTCAGTCATGAGACCAGTTTTCCAGCAGGGGCCGCGGGTCCCCAACCCGGAGATCTCCCTGAGGTTGGCCGAGGACCGTGGCCGCCGGACGCGCGCCCGGTGCAGGATGGAGGGGACGTATGACCCGAGGGGTGTACGACCCGAAGACGTGCGACCTCGCCACCGCCCAGCCTGGAGGACCGGATGCTCGCCGAGACCGTTTGCTCCGCCGTGTCGGCGGCAGGGCTGGGCATCGCGGCCATCGCCGCGTACCGCAGGCGGTTCCTCGCCGCCACCCGTATCGCCGCCTACGCGCTCGTCCCGCTCGGACTGGTGATGACCGGCGCCGTGGAGTGGCTGGCCGGGACGGCCTTCAGCCCGGTGGCGTGGGCCGGTTTCGGCGTGCTCGGCGTGGCGTGGCTGCTGTTCGCGACCGGCAGGGCCGTCGAGCGGCGCAGGGCCGGCAGGCGCGTGCAGCCGGAGGCGGTCGCCCCGGCCGCGTCGGCGCCCTCCCTGGGCGCCGGTTCCGCCGGACCGCGCCGGCCCGCCGGACCGCGCCGGCCCGCCGGGAAGTCCGGCCCGACGTCCGGCCCGAAGTCCGCCCAGAAGTCCGGCCCCGCCCCCGCCGACGACTTCAGCGACATCGAGGCGATCCTCAAGAAGCACGGCATCTGAAGCGTCCTCTGTGCGGAACGGCTGAGGGGCCTCCGGGAAACCGGCGTCCCCCACAAGCGTGTGGGAAGGGCCGTTCCCCGATCATCGGGCGTCCGGTTGCGCCATCATCGGCCCCGAGATGCTGGATACCTCGCGGGAGCGTCCTCCCGCCACCACGAAAGAGCCGCGCGGTTGCCTCTTCGCGCTGTCCCAGCCCCCGTTGATGATCTTCCTGGGGGTGATCGGCTGCCTGCTGCTCATGGCCGCCGTCCACGACCTGTTCCTGCTCTGACCCCGACCCCGATCCCGATCCCGACGCCGGCCCCGACTCCCGCTCCGGCTCCGGATCAGCCGGTCGTTGCTTCCTTGCGGCGGGCCCGGTACGCCGCCACATGCAGACGGTTACCGCAGGTACGGCTGTCGCAGTAGCGGCGGGAGCGGTTGCGCGACAGGTCGACGAAGGCCCGCCCGCAGTCCGGCGCCTCGCAGCGCCGCAGCCGCTCCCGCTCGCCCGCGACCAGGATGAAGGCGAGGGCCATGCCGCAGTCGGCGGCCAGGTGGTCGGCGACCGACGCGCCCGGCGCGAAGTAGTGCACGTGCCAGTCGTAACCGTCGTGGTCGGTGAGCTGCGGTGTGGTGCCGGCCGCGGCCACCAGCTGGTTGATCAGGTCGGCGGCGGTGTGTGCGTCGGGCGCCGCGAACACCTCGGCGAACCGTTTCCGTACGTCCTGGACCGCCTTCAGATCCCGCGTGTCGAGCTCGCCGACGCCGCTGACGTCGTGGTCGCGTACGAACGCGTACAAGGCGGCGACGTCCCCGAGTATGTCGTCCCGCCCGTCCTCGGGCGCCGTGTTCATCAAGTCGACGACGGTGTCGAGGGCGATCCGGGTGTCGTGGGGGATCAGCACGAATTCCGCTCCGCTCCCTGGCCTGATGCGGTGGGCGGGCGCCCGCCGCATGTGGCGCCGACTCTAGCGGCTCGTGCGCGCGCCACCGGATGCGTGCCGGTTTCGTACCGGCTTCGCGGGCTTCGCGGGCTTCACGGAGCAGGCGGCACACGACCGCGCCGTCACGGCGAGGGTTCGCCGTGACGGCGCGGGTGTCCGTCCTGTACAGCCTGTCGGTGGCCGTGTGGGGTTGTCCGCGCGGCGCCGTCGCCCCGAGTCGGACGGCGCCGTGCGGCTCTCGGCCTGGCTCAGCCGCTCAGCTCGTCAGCCGGTCAGCTTTCGGCCAGGATGTGCGAGAGCTCCGTATCGAGGTCGAAGTGTCGGTGCTCGGTGCCCGGGGGGACGGCGGCGTCGGTCCGCTTCAGGAACGACTCCAGGGCCCTCGCCGGGGCCTCGAGCAGGGCTTCTCCCTCCGGGGAGCTCAGCGCGATGCAGACGACGCCTTGGCCGTGGCTGCGAGACGGCCAGACACGGACGTCGCCGGTTCCGGTGGGGCGGTGCAGCCCCTCGGCGAGAAGGTCGCGGGCGAACACCCACTCGACCGTCTCCTCGGCTCCGGTGTGGAAGGTGGCGTGCACGGCATACGGATCGGCCGTGTCATACCGCAGGCCCGCCGGTACAGGCAGTGAGGACTCGCTCGACACAACGAGGCGCAGGTGCAGCTCGCAGCTGACCGTGGTGTTCATAAGCGCCAGGGCCTTTCGCTCAGTGTGCGCTCGGGGATTCGCACGTCGGCGAAATCGACATGCCACCTACGGTGCCGTTGTAAACCCCTCTGTCTGTTTTGTGATGGTTGAGCTCCCTCGTATGGCGGTGTGTAACCGGTGGTTATACGGCCATTCCGGTGCCCCCGCCTCGTCCGGTAGGTTGGGCCTCATGAAAGCGGAGAGTGACGAGCGGGGGAGGGGCGCCCAGCCGGCCGCTCCGGAACCCGCCACGGGGGACGTGACAGGCCGCGAGACCGACGAACCGGCGCTCGGTTCGCGGGCGCCCGGCTTCATCAAGGCGCGGCGCACGCTGCACCTCAGCTGGCAGGTCGGCGTGTTCGTCGTCGGCCTCGCCGTGGTCGGGGCGGGCATCGTGATGCTGCCGCTGCCCGGCCCGGGCTGGGTGGTGATCTTCGGCGGCATGGCCATCTGGGCCACCGAGTTCGTCTGGGCGCAGCTGGTGCTCCGCTGGACGAAGCGGAAGGTCACCGAGGCGGCGCAGCGCGCCCTCGACCCGAGGGTACGCAGGCGCAACATCATCCTCACGACGATCGGCCTGGTGATCATCGCCGCGCTCGTCGGTGTTTACGTGTGGAAGTACGGCATCGTCATGCCGTGGAAGATCCCCCGCTGACGGGGCAACCCTCACCGGCTCCCCTCCCGGGGTGGTCGGAGGCACCTGCTGACATGCGGTAATGTTTGCGGTGCGCCCGGGCGATTAGCTCAGTGGGAGAGCGCTTCGTTCACACCGAAGAGGTCACTGGTTCGAACCCAGTATCGCCCACCACCCGGACCGGAGGCCCGGAGACGTGATCACGTCTCCGGGCCTCCGGCGTACCCGGCCCGCCCGCGCCGCCCGTGCGTCAGCGCAGCCGGCCCACCCTCTCGCGCAGCCGGCGAGCGTCCCGCAACCGCTGTTCGTAGGTCGCCCCCACCGCGAGCAGCAGCAGTCCCGCCAGGGCCGGCGGCAGCCACCTCGGCAGCGCACCCACCACCTGCGCGACGTACGGCGCCAGCTCGTGCAGCCCCACCAGCGCCAGCACCGCACCACCCAGCACCAGCGGCGCCTGGAGCCGCAGCCACGCTCCCAGCAGCGTCACCGCGAGGGCCCCCAGCCCGAGCAGCAGCGGCCGCACCCACTGGGCGTCACCCCACGCCGCGAACAGGCTCGGCACCAGCGTCGCGGCCAGCCCCGGGCCGTACGCCGCCCACGACGACGCCTCCGGGTCGCGCCGCCTGCGCAGCACGCCCACCACCAGGGCCGGCACCGTCACCGGGAGCGTGTACGCCTCCGGTGCCGACACCCCCGAGGCCGCCAGCCGCACCCACGTCGCCGCCACGCACAGCACCGCGGCCGCGTACCCGGCGACAGGGCGCCGCTCCGGGCGCAGCGCCGTGGCCGCCGCCAGTACGCCGCACAGCGCCAGCACGAGCGCCAGGTACGCCGGCCGGCCGGCCGCGAGCCCCACCGCCACCACCGCCGCGCCCGCACCGGTCAGCTCGACCGGCAGCGCCACCGGGTGGAGCCGCAGCCGCGCGCCCACGGCGACGGTCGCCGCGGGCACCGCGAGCAGCGCGAGCGCCGTGCCGTGCGCGGACAGCGCGGCGAGCCCGGCGCCCGCGCCCACGCACCCCGCCGCCGCGACGACCGCCACGCACGCCGCCACCGCCCGTACGGCCTGCGTCACCGCCGCCAGCGCCGCGCCCGCGAACAGCGCGGCCAGCACCCCGGCCACCACCACGGAGGCCACCGGCCCGGCACTCGCCGCCCACGCGGCGGCCCCGGCCGACACCAGCCCGCAACCGAGCGCCACAGCCGCCAGGACACCCGTCGGAGCGCCCGCCTCGCCCTGCTGCGGCAGCCGCCGCGCCAGCGCCTCCGGACGAGCCACCAGCGCCAGCAGCACCGCCGTCAGCACCAGCTGCGCCGCCAGGGACGCCGCGTACGGCAGCCGCACCGCCTCCGGCAGGGACAGCGCCGCCGCCGACGCCACGATCAGCGCGCCCGGACGGGCCGCCGTCCACCGCACCACCGCGAGCACCGCCGCCACCGTCACCAGCACCACCGGCGTCGACCACGGCACCCCCCGGCCCGGCATCACCACGGCCACCATCAGCGGCGCCGCCGCCCACGCCACCGACAGGCCCTGCACCACGCCCGACGCGCCCAGCAGCCCCAGCCGCAGACCACCCGGCACCCGTCCGGCACCGGCCACCGCCGCCACGGCCACCGCGCACAGCAGGTACCCCGGCACCACCCACCCCGCGGGCAGCACCCCCCGCAGCAACCCGCCCGCACCGGCCACGGCCGCCAGGCCCGCCGCCGCCGCGCACACCACCGCCACGTCCTCCCGGAGCGCGGCCGTGCGCCACGCCACGTACAGCGCCAGGCCCGACACCCCCAGCAGCAGTACGGCCCCACCGGCGCCGCCCGCCACCACCGACAGCCGGACACCCGTCAGCACCGCCCAGGCGCCCGCCGCACACGCCCCGGCGCACGCCACCCCGCGCACCGCCGGCGACGGCCGCGCCCACAGTGCCAGCACCGCGTCCAGCCCCGCCGTCACCAGCATCGCCCACGCCACCGGCAGCGCCCCGGCGTCCGCCGCCAGCGCCCCCAACGGCAGCGGCAGTTGCGCCGCCGCCACCGCCGCGGGCAGCGGCAGCCGCAGCCGCGCGACCCCCGTGCCATAACCCGCCCACAACACCGCCAGCACACCCGAGGCGACCGCCGCGTACCCCAGGCCGCCCGCGTCCGGCAGCGCCACCCGGTGCAGCGCGTACGCGTCCAGCACCATCAGCACCAGACCCAGCCCCGCCACCGACTCCGCGGTCGACGCCAGCCCCCGCCGCAGCAGCACCACCGGCGCCGCCAGCGCCACGGCCGTCACGACACCGAGGACGGCGGCGCGGCCGGCGATGCCCAAGTGACCCCAGCTGACCAGCGTGAAGGCGACGGCGGCCACCGTCAGCAGCGCCCCGCCCAGCGTCAGCAGCACGTTCTGCGCGCTGCGCGGCGAGGTCTCCCGCCCCGCCACCGGCGGAGCGGGCGGAAGAGGGGCGTGGAGCACGCTGAGCAGCCAGGCCCGGCGTGCCAGCAACTGCGCGCGGCGCGCATCCAGTTGCACCAGCTCACGCTCGACGAGCGCGAGCTCCTGTGCGGGCGGCGGAATGTTGTCCATACGGCGGAGTGTGGCGCCTGTCACGCCGCCGCGGCATCGGTGCTCGTACTCAGATGCGCATGAGTACACCCGGCGCACGCGGGCCGGGGCCGTAACGGGTTTGAAGGAAACGCACCAGGACCTGTATGGTTCAGTGCGTTCCCGGGCGATTAGCTCAGTGGGAGAGCGCTTCGTTCACACCGAAGAGGTCACTGGTTCGAACCCAGTATCGCCCACCGCCGGGAAGAGCCGGTCCGTCACCGTACGGACCGGCTTTTTCGTGTCCCACGGGAGACCGGGGGCTACGCGGCCGCCGCCGGTACCTCCGGACGCAACGGCCATGCCGGATCCACCGCCTCCTCCGACCCGTTGCGCGCGAACCACGCCTGCAGCCCGCGCGCCTGCGCCGCGTGCCACACCGCCTGCAGCGCGTGCAGCTCCGCCGGCGACAGCCGCTCCAGGCGCGCCGCGAACCGCCGCCCCACCGCCCGTACCACCTCGAGCGCCGCCGCCGCGTCCGCCGCCGCGTCGTGCGCCCCCTCCAGCGGGACCTCGTACTCGGCACACAGGTCCGTCAGGGTGCGCCGGCCCTTGCGGTAGCGGTCCAGGTGCTTGTCCAGCACCCGCGGATCCAGCACGCACAGCGGCGCGTTCTCCAGGTAGCGCGCGAACGACGAGGCGCGATGGCGGCGCAGCTCCCGGTCCAGCAGCGTCAGGTCGAACGGCGCGTTCATCACCACCAGCGGCCGCCCCGCCGCACAGTGCTCCGCCAGTGCCCGGCCTATCTCCTCCATCACCGGAGCGGGCCAGCGCCCGTTGCGCTGGAGGTGATCGTCCGTCAGGCCGTGCACCTCCGTCGCCTCCCGAGGCACCGGTATGCCCGGGTTCACCAGCCACCGCGTGGCCCGGACCCGCCCGCCCGCGGTGTCCTGAACGACGACGGCGGCCGACACGATCCGGTCCCGCTCGACGTCAACTCCCGTTGTTTCCGTGTCGAATGCGGCCAGGGGCCCCTCGTACCAGAGCGTCATACCCCGAACTCCTCGCGCGTGCCCGGCACATGGCGTCATGCCATCTGCCCGGAACGGTGATACCCGCGCCGTTTGCACCGTACGCAACGCGGTGACAACACAGGTGAGGGGTGGTCGAACTGACGCCCCGTCGTCGCCTGGAAGGCATGAGGAGCCATGGCGCTCGCGCAGCCCGAACCCGGGGGGCTGCTTCCCCAGCAGATCGCACCGCTGCGGGGCGCACTCGCCACCACCGCCTGCATGGAGACCCTCCAAGTGGGCTACCTCCACGCGGTCGCGGCCGCCGCCGGCTGCTCGCTCTCCCAGCCCTTCCCGGACAACGGCATCGACTGGCACGTCAGCCACAGCGCCCCCGGGCACGTGGTCGACGACGAAGTCACCGTCAAGGTGCAGCTCAAGGCCACGTACCAGATCCCGCCGCACCCCCCGGGGCCGACGTTCTCCTTCACCCTCGACAACGAGCACCTGGTGAAGCTCGCCCGGACCCCCGTCGCCGTGCACAAGATCCTGGTCGTGATGATCGTCCCCAGGGTCCGGGAGGAATGGCTGCGCGCCGGCCACGACCGCCTCGACCTGCGGCACTGCTGCTACTGGACCAACCTCGCGGGCCACCCGGTCACCGGCAGGCGCCGCACCACCGTGCGCATCCCCACCACACGGATCTTCGACGACCGGGCACTGTGCGACATCATGGCCCGGGTCGGGGCGGGAGGAAGACCCTGATGCACCGGCCGACCGACGAGCCCATGCGGCCCCACCCCCACCCCCACCCCGTGACCGGAGTCCCGTCCCCGTGGACGGGCGCGGCCCCCGGCCCCGCCGCCGGCACCCCCGGCCCGGCCCTCGACCCCGCCCGCGTCGACCCCCTCGTCCTCGGCGCGCTGCTCGGCCGGCACGGCTGGCGGCGCCGCGGCGGCGCGACCGGGCGCTACAGCCGGTGGACCCCGCCGGGCCCCGGCACCACGCCCATCAGCCTCCTCGTCCCCGAGAGCCGCGCCTTCCCGGACTGCGACGACCTCCTCGGCGAGGCCCTCACCGCGCTCGCCCGCTGCCCCGCGCCCTCCGCCCGCGAGGTGCTCGTCGGCCTCACCGTGCCCAGCGACGAGATCCGCTGGTGGCGCGACACGCCCCCCGGCCCCTCCTCCACGGCCACCTGGACCGCCCAGGAGCAGCTCCGCTCCGCCGCCCGCCAGATCCTCCTCGCCGGCGCCCTCGCCGTACGGGGTCGCGCCCGCTACCACGGCGCACGCCACCGGCGGCAGGCCCAGGCCCTCCTCGACGGCGTCCTCGTGGCGGCGGCCCCCGGCGGGCGCGGCCTCACCGCCTTCGTCCCCGTCGACCCCGCCCGGGCCGTCACCGCACGGCTCTACCACGCCCTGTACGCCACCCGCGAGGCCGTCGACTACCAGCGGGCCACCGGACGCCACGACGCCTTCGACGCCGCCGTCGAAGCGGGCGCCAGCCGCGAGCTCACCGAGGCCCTCATCGCCCTCGTCCGAGGCGCCGAAGGCGCCGCGATCACCCTCGCCTGGGCCCCCGCCACCGGCGCGCCCGAAGGGTGCGCGCCCCGCCCCGAACCGGTCGAGTTCTCGCCCGGGGACCTGCCCGCCCTGCGCGAGGCCGGCGCCCGCTACCTCCAGGACGAGCCCTCCGTGCCCGTCCGCCTCACCGGGGCGGTCGTACGCCTCCGCCGGTCGGGGCCGCGCGGGCCGGGCACCGTACGGCTCCGGGTGCTCGCCGGGGCGGAGGTACCGCACGTACGGGTGGCCCTGGACGAGGACGCGTACCGCACGGCCGGCCACGCCCACCTGCACGGCCTGCCGCTGCGCGTCACCGGGCGGCTGGAGAGCCGGGGCGGCTTCCGGCGGCTGACGGACGCCTCCGACGTCGTACTCGTCCAGGTCGACGAGGCGGAGCGGGACCGGCTGATGAAGTCCCTCCAGGAGAACCTGGGCTTCTTCGGGGAGGCGGACGGGTCCGCCGACTGACCTCCGGACTCCGGGAAACCGTTTCGCGGGTGGGTCGGGCGGCTCGGTACCATGCGGTAATGCATTGCAATGCAATGCAACGCAGTGCTTCCCCCTTCAGTCAGGAGAGACCGGTGTCAGACGTCCGTGTGATCATCCAACGCGATTCCGAGCGGGAAGAGCGCGTGGTGACGACGGGCACTACCGCCGCCGACCTCTTCGCCGGCGAGCGCACCGTCGTCGCGGCGCGCGTCGCGGGCGAGCTGAAGGACCTCGCGTACGAGGTCCGCGACGGCGAGACCGTCGAGCCGGTCGAGATCTCCTCCGAGGACGGCCTGAACATCCTCCGGCACTCCACCGCGCACGTCATGGCGCAGGCCGTGCAGGAGCTCTTCCCCGAGGCGAAGCTGGGCATCGGCCCGCCGGTGAAGGACGGGTTCTACTACGACTTCGACGTCGAGCGTCCCTTCACCCCCGATGACCTCAAGGCCATCGAGAAGAAGATGCAGGAGATCCAGAAGCGCGGCCAGCGCTTCTCGCGCCGGGTCGTCACCGACGAGGCCGCCCGCGAGGAGCTGGCGAACGAGCCGTACAAGCTGGAGCTCATCGGCATCAAGGGCTCCGCCTCCAGCGACGACGGCGCGGACGTCGAGGTGGGCGGCGGCGAGCTGACCATCTACGACAACCTCGACGCCAAGACCGGCGAGCTGTGCTGGAAGGACCTCTGCCGGGGCCCGCACCTGCCCTCGACCCGGGTCATCCCCGCCTTCAAGCTGATGCGCAACGCCGCCGCGTACTGGCGCGGCAGCGAGAAGAACCCGATGCTGCAGCGCATCTACGGCACCGCGTGGCCGTCCAAGGACGAGCTGAAGGCGCACCTGGACTTCCTCGCCGAGGCCGAGAAGCGCGACCACCGCAAGCTCGGCAGCGAGCTGGACCTCTTCTCCATCCCCGACGAGATCGGCTCCGGCCTCGCGGTCTTCCACCCCAAGGGCGGCATCATCCGCCGGGCCATGGAGGACTACTCGCGGCGCCGGCACGAGGAGGCGGGCTACGAGTTCGTCTACACCCCGCACGCGACCAAGGGCAAGCTGTTCGAGAAGTCGGGCCACCTGGACTGGTACGCCGAGGGCATGTACCCGCCCATGCAGCTCGACGAGGGCGTGGACTACTACCTCAAGCCCATGAACTGCCCGATGCACAACCTGATCTTCGACGCGCGCGGCCGGTCCTACCGTGAGCTGCCGCTGCGCATGTTCGAGTTCGGCACGGTGTACCGGTACGAGAAGTCCGGCGTGGTGCACGGCCTGACCCGCGCCCGCGGCTTCACCCAGGACGACGCGCACATCTACTGCACCAAGGAGCAGATGGCGGACGAGCTCGACTCGCTGCTGACCTTCGTGCTGAACCTGCTGCGCGACTACGGCCTGAACGACTTCTACCTCGAACTGTCCACCAAGGACCCGGAGAAGTTCGTCGGCTCCGACGAGGTCTGGGAAGAGGCCACGGAGGTGCTGCGCAAGGCGGCCGAGAAGCAGGGCCTGCCCCTGACCCCCGACCCGGGCGGCGCGGCCTTCTACGGCCCGAAGATCTCCGTCCAGGCCAAGGACGCCATCGGCCGTACCTGGCAGATGTCGACCATCCAGGTCGACTTCAACCTGCCGGAGCGGTTCAACCTGGAGTACACCGCGCCGGACGGCTCGCGCCAGCGGCCGGTCATGATCCACCGCGCCCTCTTCGGTTCGATCGAGCGCTTCTTCGCCGTGCTGCTGGAGCACTACGCGGGCGCCATGCCCCCGTGGCTGGCCCCGGTCCAGGCGGTCGGCATCCCGATCGGCGACGCCCACGTGCCGTACCTGCAGGAGTTCGCCGCCGAGGCGAAGAAGAAGGGCCTGCGGGTCGAGGTGGACGCGTCCTCGGACCGGATGCAGAAGAAGATCCGGAACCACCAGAAGCTGAAGGTCCCGTTCATGGTCATCGTCGGCGACGACGACATGAACGCCGGCACGGTCTCCTTCCGCTACCGCGACGGTTCGCAGGAGAACGGCATCCCGAAGGACGAGGCCATCGCCAAGCTCCTCGACGTCGTGGAGCGCCGCGTCCAGGTCTGACCCGGAGGTGAGGCGAGGGGCGGTCCCGGACGGGTCCGCCCCTCGCCGCATTCGCCCGCACGCCAGCGAATATGCTGGCTCGCATGACGACTGAGCCGGAGCAGCAGATCGGAGTCGGGACGCCTGACGCGTTCCAGCGCCTGTGGACGCCCCACCGGATGGCGTACATCCAGGGCGAGAACAAGCCCACCGGCCCCGGGGCCGACGACGGCTGCCCGTTCTGCACCATCCCGGCGAAGTCCGACGAGGACGGGCTGATCGTCACGCGGGGCGAGAAGGTGTACGCGGTGCTGAACCTCTACCCGTACAACGGCGGGCACCTCATGGTCGTCCCCTTCCGGCACGTCGCCGACTACACCGAGCTCGACGACGCCGAGACCGCCGAGCTCGCGGTGCTCACCAAGCAGGCGATGACCGCCCTGCGCACCGCCTCCGGTGCGCACGGGTTCAACATCGGCATGAACCAGGGCAGCGCCGCCGGCGCCGGGATCGCCGCCCATCTGCACCAGCACATCGTGCCGCGCTGGGGCGGCGACACCAACTTCATGCCGGTCGTCGGCCACACCAAGGTGCTGCCGCAACTCCTCGCGGACACCCGCCGGATGCTCGCCGAGGCCTGGCCGACGACGACCGCTTAGTCACGCGTCGTACACGTCCGCCTTCTTCGGCATCGGGTCCTGGACGAACCCGCTGAGCACCATCGAGCGGTTGGTGAAGCGCTCCGTGTCCACGCCGTGATCGTCGAGCATCTTGATGGTCGCGGCGTGGACCGCCCGCAGTACGGGCGTGGCCGCGCGGATGGCGTCGTCGGCCATGAAGCGGTGGCGCCAGGGCTGGGCGGCCCAGGCGTGCCGCAGGCCGAAGGGCTCGGGCAGGACGAGCTTGCCGCCGAGGAAGTCGAGGACCGGCGGGAACCAGGTCAGCGGGGCGCGGACGGCCAGCCGTACGACTTCGTCGTTGGTGATCAGCGGCAGCAGCACCTCCTTGGTCTCCCAGAACCGGACGGTCTTGGAGACCTCCTTCTTCGGCGCCTCCGGCTTCGTGGTGAAGAGCGAGTGCACGGGGCCGAGGGCGTGGCCGGTGACCTCGATGCGGAGCGTGTGCAGCAGGGCGGTCACGGTGACCATCATGGTGAGCACCAGCTGGCCGTCCCAGAGGACGAACTGCACGCCGAGGTAGTGGCGGTTGCCCTTGCCGAACTGGTTCTCGTTGCAGATGCGCTGTATCTCGTGCGGCTTGACCTGGTACGCGACGACGTCCTCGCCCTCGGGCCGCGCGACCTCCTTGGCGCCCTCGCCGACGGGGGAGACGATCCAGTGGCTGACCGACGGGGTGGGGAAGCCGGTCTTGAGGGTGCCGCGTTCGAGCATCTTGAGCTGGTCGTGGATGGGGCGGATCACGTCCCAGGTGCGGAAGGCGTGGATCTCCTTGCCCTCCTTGGGGATCAGCTCCTCGGCGAGGTGCCAGCTGCCCCAGCGCGTGCCCATGCCGAGTATGCCCTTGGGGCCTGCGTAGAAGACGACGTTGGAGCGCTGCTCGGCGGTGAGCTTCTCCAGGGACTGGCGCAGCTCTTCGGCGGCGGTCTCGTTGGGGTCCTGGGGTACGGCTTCGGGGATCTTGGGACCGATGCCGCCACCGCCGCTGAGGAGGGAGTCCCAGCGGGCGCGCAGGTCCTTGGCGGTGCGCTCGCAGACGCGTTTGGCGAGGAACCAGCCGACGACCGGGGCGACGACCATGATGCGGAGGTAGAGCCCCAGCAAGCCGGTGAAGGGCAGCCGGAGCAGGAAGAGGACGGCGAGGATGCCCATGCCGACGAGGAGGCCGGTGCCCAGGGCGCCGGAGCCCTTCTTGTCGGCGGAGGTCTTGGCGAGGGCGCTGCGCACCTGGAAGACCGTCATCCAGGCGAGCATGCCGGGCAGGAAGACGACGCCGAAGAAGACGGTGATCAGGGTGAGGAGCTTGTCGCGCCGCCTGCGGATGTTGGTGGCGGCCAGGCAGTGCTCGACGACCGTCTGTGGTTCGGCGCCGAAGGACTGGATCAGCGGCTTGCGGGCGCCGCCCAGCATCCGGACCTGTACGGCGCGGGAGAAGGCCTCACCGAGGTTGGGCGCGAAGAGGGAGAACTTGCCCTTCTTCACCGTCGACTCGTGCCATTCGTTGTTGGCGTCGAGGATCTTCTCCATCTTGTCGTCGCGGTAGGCGGCGGAGGCGAGCGCGTGCGTCGCCGCCATCTGTCCGGCCGAGCCCTGGATCGGGACCTGCGCCCCGGGGCTGAAACTGTCCATCGTCGTCACTGCCGCCGCCCCCACCTCTCACAGCTGTCCGCTCTGCGGCCTTCCCAACGACCGTGCCCGGCACACCTGGTGGCCGCCCTGAGCCGAGGTGGCCGCCCTGAGCCGAGCAGTACAGCCTATCGGGGCGTACGGTCCGGTGTCCGGAGACGGCCGAATGCCGCCCACCGCGGGTGGTCCTCGGGACGGTTGCGGTGGGCGGCTGATCGATTCGGGATGGATTCGGGATGGATTCGGGTCAGCTTGCGGTCTTTTCGCGGACCTTCTCCGCGACGTGCGCGGGCATGGGCTCGTGGCGCGCGTACGTCCGGTCGAACCGGCCCGTGCCGTGGGAGATGGAGCGGAGGTCGACGGCGTACCGTCCGATCTCCAGCTCGGGCACCTCGGCGCGGACGAGGGTCCGCCCGGGCCCGGCTTGTTCGGTGCCGACGACGCGGCCCCGGCGGCCGGAGAGGTCGCTCATGACCGGGCCGACGTACTCGTCGGGGACGAGGACCTGGAGTTCGGCGACGGGTTCGAGGAGGTTGATCCGGGCGTCGGCGGCGGCTTCGCGCAGGGCCAGGGCGCCGGCGGTCTGGAAGGCGGCGTCGGAGGAGTCCACCGAGTGCGCCTTGCCGTCGAGGAGGGTGATGCGTACGTCGACGAGCGGGTGCCCGGCGGCGACGCCCTTCGCGGCCTGGGCCCGTACGCCCTTCTCGACGGACGGGATGAACTGGCGGGGCACCGCGCCGCCGACCACCTTGTCGACGAACTCGATGCCGGAACCCTGGGGCAGCGGTTCGACCTCGATCTCGCAGATGGCGTACTGGCCGTGTCCCCCGGACTGTTTGACGTGCCGTCCGCGCCCCGCCGACCTGTCGGCGAACGTCTCGCGGAGGGCCACCTTGTGGGGTACGGCGTCGACCTGGACGCCGTAGCGGGTGCGCAGCCGTTCCAGGGCGACGTCCATGTGGGCCTCGCCGAGGCACCACAGGACGACCTGACCGGTGTCCTGGTTCTGTTCGAGGCGCATGGTGGGGTCCTCGGCGGCGAGGCGCGCGAGGCCCTGGGAGAGCCTGTCCTCGTCCGCCTTGCTGTGGGCCTGGATGGCGAGCGGCAGCAGCGGCTCGGGCATGGTCCAGGGCTCCATGAGGAGCGGGTCGTCCTTGGCGGAGAGCGTGTCCCCGGTCTCGGCGCGGACCAGTTTGCCCACGCAGCACAGGTCGCCGGCGATGCAGCGGTTCATCTGCCGCTGCTGCTTGCCGAAGGGCGCGGACAGGGCCCCGACGCGCTCGTCGACGTCGTGGTCCTCGTGGCCGCGGTCGGCGAGGCCGTGCCCGGAGACGTGGACGGTCTCGTCGGGGCGCAGGGTCCCCGAGAAGACGCGTACCAGCGAGATCCGGCCGACGTACGGGTCGGACGCCGTCTTGACGACCTCGGCCACCAGCGGCCCGTCGGGGTCGCAGGTGATCGCCGGGCGCGGGCGGCCGTCCGGGGTGGTGACGGCGGGCGCCTCACGCTCCAGGGGCGTGGGGAAGCCGCGGGTGATCAGCTCCAGCAGTTCCACGGTGCCGAGGCCCTGCTTGCCGCCGGGGGCGGCGGGGGCTGCGGCGAGGACGGGGTGGAAGGTGCCGCGTGCGACGGCCTTCTCCAGGTCCTCGATGAGGGTCTTGAGGTCGATCTCCTCGCCGCCGAGGTAGCGGTCCATGAGGGTCTCGTCCTCGCTCTCGGCGATGATGCCCTCGATCAGCCGGTTGCGGGCCTCGGCGATGAGGTCGCGCTGGGTGTCGTCGGGTGGGTTCTCCTTCCGTTCGCCGGAGGAGTAGTCGAAGATCTTCTGGGTCAGCAGGCCGACCAGTCCGGTGGCGGGGGCGTGCCCGTCGGCTGCCTCGGGGCCGAGTACGGGCAGGTAGAGGGGGAGGATGGCGTCGGGGTCGTCGCCGCCGAAGATGTCGGCGAGGACCTGGGTGAGCCGCTCGAAGTCGGTGCGCGCGGTGTCGAGGTGCGTGACGACGATGGCGCGGGGCATGCCGACGGCCGCGCACTCCTCCCACACCATCCGGGTGGAGCCGGCGACGGCGTCGGCCTCCTGGGCCGCCGACACCACGAAGAGGGCCGCGTCCGCGGCGCGCAGGCCGGCCCGCAGCTCCCCGACGAAGTCGGCGTAACCGGGGGTGTCGAGCAGGTTGATCTTGTAGCCGTCCCAGCCGACGGGGACGAGGGAGAGCTGTACGGAGCGTTGCTGACGGTGCTCGATCTCGTCGTAGTCGGAGACCGTGGCGCCGTCCTCGACCCGTCCTGCCCGGTTGACCGCGCCGGCGGTCAGCGCGAGGGCCTCGACGAGGGTGGTCTTACCGGATCCGCTGTGGCCGACCAGCACCACATTCCGTACCGATGCGGGCTGGTCGGCCGTAAGAGCCCTGCCGGCGGCTCCTGGGTGGGTGTTCGCCTTGTCGCCCATGATTTCTTCCTCCTGATCGCCGGTGCACGGTGCGTGCACGGTGGAGGTGGGGGGCGCGGGCGCGGGGGAGCGACCCTCAAGCGGGGCAGCTCCGGCGGTGCCCGCGGTGGTCTTTCGAGCTTTCCACTCCGGTCAGGCCGCGTCCATACGACAGACATACGCGTGCGTCGGGTATCCGGTTATTCGCCGATGCCACGTGGGGTGCGTGGTGCCCCGGGGTGTGGGCGGGGCGGTGCTGGCTACGATGGGCCAGCCGGTGGCCGATGGGGCCGCGCGGCTCACCGACCCTCGGGAAGGCCATGCTGAATAAGTACGCGCGTGCGTTTTTCACGCGTGTTCTCACACCGTTCGCCGCGTTTCTGCTCCGCCGCGGAGTGAGCCCCGACGCCGTCACGCTCATCGGCACGGCGGGGGTGGTGGCCGGGGCGCTGGTCTTCTTCCCGCGGGGCGAGTTCTTCTGGGGCACGATCGTCATCACGCTGTTCGTGTTCTCCGACCTGGTGGACGGGAACATGGCCCGCCAGGCGGGGATCTCCAGCCGCTGGGGCGCCTTCCTGGACTCGACGCTGGACCGGGTCGCGGACGGCGCCATCTTCGGCGGCTTCGCCCTGTGGTACGCCGGCAAGGGCGACGACAATGTGCTGTGTGCCGTGGCCATCTTCTGCCTGGCGAGCGGCCAGGTCGTGTCGTACACCAAGGCGCGGGGCGAGTCGATCGGCCTGCCGGTGGCGGTGAACGGCCTGGTCGAGCGCGCGGAGCGGCTGGTCGTCTCGCTGGTGGCGGCGGGTCTCGCCGGACTGCACGGCTTCGGCGTCCCGGGTGTCCAGGTGCTGCTGCCGATCGCGTTGTGGCTGGTGGCCGTGGGAAGCGCGGTGACGCTGGGGCAGCGTGTGGTGACGGTGCGGCGCGAGGCCGCGGAGGCGGACGCCGCCGGGGCGCGGGGGAGTGAGGCCACATGAGCGGGGCGAAGGACCGGCTGACGGACGCGCTGTACGGGCTGGGCTGGGCGGCGGTCAAGAAGCTGCCCGAGCCGGTGGCGGTGGGCCTGGGGCGGCGCATCGCCGACACGGCGTGGAAGCGGCGCGGCCAGGGCGTGCTGCGGCTGGAGTCCAACCTCGCGCGCGTGGTGCCGGACGCGTCCCCGGAGCGGCTGGCCGAGCTGTCCCGGGCCGGGATGCGTTCGTACATGCGCTACTGGATGGAGTCCTTCCGGCTGCCCTCGTGGAGCGCGCGGCGCGTGGCGGACGCCGTCAAGGTGCTCGACGTCCACCGCCTGACGGACGGGCTGGCCTCCGGGCGAGGCGTGGTGCTGGCGCTGCCGCACCTGGCGAACTGGGACCTGGCCGGGGTGTGGGTGACCCGGTCGCTGGGCGTGCCGTTCACGACGGTGGCCGAGCGGCTGAAGCCGGAGTCGCTGTACGACCGGTTCGTGGCGTACCGCGAGTCGCTGGGCATGGAGGTGCTGCCGCACACCGGCGGGTCGGCGTTCGGGACCCTGGCGCGGCGGCTGCGCGCGGGCGGGCTGGTGTGCCTGGTGGCGGACCGGGACCTGTCGGCGTCGGGCGTCGAGGTGAAGTTCTTCGGCGAGGCGGCGCGGATGCCGGGCGGGCCCGCGATGCTGGCCCAGCAGACGGGTGCGCTGCTGCTGCCGGCGACGCTCTGGTACGACGGCACGCCGGTCATGAAGGCGCGGGTCCATCCGCCGGTGGACGTGCCCGAGACGGGGACGCGGGCGGAGAAGACCGCGGTCATGACGCAGGCGCTGGCCGACGCCTTCGCCACCGGGATCGCCGAGCACCCGGAGGACTGGCACATGCTGCAGCGGCTGTGGCTCGCGGACCTGGACGAGGAGCGGGGCCGGGACGCTGACCGGGGCCGGGGCCCTGACCGGGGCGAGGTGTTGTCGTGAGGATCGGCATCGTCTGCCCGTACTCCTGGGACGTGCCGGGCGGCGTCCAGTTCCACATCCGTGACCTCGCGGACCACCTGATCCGGCTCGGGCACGAGGTGTCCGTGCTGGCCCCCGCCGACGACGACACGCCCCTGCCGCCCTACGTGGTCTCGGCGGGGCGCGCGGTGCCCGTGCCGTACAACGGCTCGGTGGCGCGGCTGAACTTCGGCTTCCTGTCGGCGGCGCGCGTGCGGCGCTGGCTGCACGACGGCACCTTCGACGTGATCCACATCCACGAGCCGGCGTCGCCGTCGCTGGGGCTGCTGGCGTGCTGGGCGGCGCAGGGGCCCATCGTGGCGACCTTCCACACGTCCAACCCGCGCTCACGCGCCATGATCGCGGCGTACCCGATCCTCCAGCCGGCGCTGGAGAAGATCAGCGCGCGGATCGCGGTGAGCGAGTACGCCCGCCGGACGCTGGTGGAGCACCTGGGCGGGGACGCGGTGGTCATCCCGAACGGCGTGGACGTCGACTTCTTCGCCAAGGCCGACCCCAAGCCGGAGTGGCAGGGCGGCACGCTGGGCTTCATCGGCCGGATCGACGAGCCGCGCAAGGGCCTGCCGGTGCTGATGAAGGCGCTGCCGAGGATCCTGGAGGCCCTGCCGGAGACCCGGTTGCTGGTCGCGGGCAGGGGCGACGAGGAGGAGGCCGTGGCCTCGCTCCCGGTCGACATGCGCCGCCGGGTGGAGTTCCTCGGCATGGTCAGCGACGAGGACAAGGCGCGGCTGCTGCGCAGCGTGGACGTGTACGTGGCGCCCAACACGGGCGGCGAGAGCTTCGGCATC
Organism: Streptomyces sp. NPDC045998; assembly: GCF_056430285.1. Taxonomy (NCBI): domain Bacteria; kingdom Bacillati; phylum Actinomycetota; class Actinomycetes; order Kitasatosporales; family Streptomycetaceae; genus Streptomyces; species Streptomyces sp. NPDC045998. The sequence continues at coordinate 45,949 of NZ_JBWKLJ010000008.1, read as the reverse complement.
ATCCTGGTCGAGGCCATGTCGGCGGGCGCGCCGGTACTGGCCAGCGACCTGGACGCGTTCACGCAGGTGCTGGACAAGGGCGCGGCGGGCGAGCTGTTCGCCAACGAGGACGCGGACGCCCTGGCGGACGCGGCGATCCGCCTCCTGGGCGACCCGGCGCGCCGCCAGGAGCTCCACGAGCGGGGCAGCGCGCATGTGCGGCGCTTCGACTGGTCGACGGTGGGCGCGGACATCCTGGCGGTGTACGAGACGGTGACGGACGGCGCGGCCTCGGTGGCCGCGGACGAGCGGGTGGGGGGCCTGCGGGCGCGGTGGGGGCTGGCGCGGGACTAGGGCCCTTTCGGCGCGCGGCGGGCATTGTCAGTGGTGCCTGCGACGATCACTCCATGAGCGAAGTGACCGAAGCGACCGAGGCGACCGCCTCCACCGACGCGACCGGAGCGGCCGGGCTCGCCTCTGCCATCACGGGCTACTGGGACGCTGCCGCGGCGACGTTCGACGACGAGCCCGACCACGGCCTGCGGGCGGCGCCCACCCGTGCCGCCTGGCGGGACCGCGTGCTGCGGTGGGCGCCCGCCGAGCCGTCCGACGTGCTGGACGTCGGCTGCGGCACCGGCTCGCTCTCGGTGCTGCTCGCCTCGGCGGGGCACCGCGTGACCGGCGTGGACCTCGCGCCGCGCATGGTCGAGCAGGCGCGGGCCAAGGTGGCGGCCGCCGGGCTCGCCGCGCGCTTCCTCGTCGGCGACGCGGCCGCGCCGCCCACGGGCGGGGACCGCTTCGACATGCTCGTCTCACGGCACCTGATCTGGACGCTGCCCGACCCCGAGACGGCGCTGCGCGCCTGGGTGGACGGACTCCGCCCGGGCGGCCGGCTCCTGCTGGTCGAGGGCCGCTGGCGCGAGGCGGGACCCACCGCCTACGTACCGGGCGCCGAGGACCTGCCGTGGAACGGGGGCGTGAGCGCGGAGGAGCTGGCCTCGGTGGTGCGTCCACTCGTCAGCGACCTGGACGTCGAGCCGCTCAGCGCGGTCCCGGAGCTGTGGGGCGGCCCGGTCGCGGACGAGCGGTACGCGCTGGTGGCGCGGCTCTGAGGCAGGCGCACGGCGCGGGGGCGGGCCGGGCCCGCGTGCCGAACACCGTGACGGCGGACTTCCGGGCGGCCCTCCACACGCCGCGTCGCGCCCCGCGTAAGAGCCGCCGCGGCCGCCGAGCCGTTCTTCCGGAAGGCCCCTCCGCCACGCCAGCGCGTAGACATCATGGACGGCATGGGACAGCACACCGCCATCGAACGGCTCGACCTCGGGTACTTCATCCGCCCCGCCGCCGAGGCGGGCACCGCGCGCCCGCGTGTCGAGCCCGTGCTCGCGTACCTCGTACGGCACGAGGCCGGGCTCCTGCTCTTCGACAGCGGCCTCGGCTCCGGCGACCCCGAGGCCGAGGCGCACTACCGGCCGCGCCGCAAGGACCTCGGCGCCGCGCTCGCGGCGAGAGGCGTGGGCACGGACGACATCGACCTCGTCGTGAACTGCCACCTCCACTTCGACCACTGCGGCGGTAACCCGCTCCTCGCGGGCCGTCCCGTTCTCGTCCAGCGCGGGGAGCTCGCCACCGCCCGCGCCGGGGACTACACCATCGGCGCGCTCGTCGACTTCCCCGGCGCGCGCTACGAGGAGCTCGACGGCGAGGCCGAGGTGTGGCCGGGAGTCCGGGTCGTCCCGACACCCGGGCACACGGCCGGGCACCAGTCCCTGGTCGTCTCCGGACGCGAGGGCACCACGGTGCTGGCGGGGCAGGCGTACGACTTCGCCTCGGAGTTCGCGTCCGACGAGATGGCCCGCCGCGCCCGCGCCGAGGGGGCCGAGGAGTTCGAGGGCCGCTACCGGCCCTGGCTGGACCGGCTCGCGGAGTTCGAGCCGAGCCGCGTCCTCTTCGCGCACGACCGCTCGGTGTGGGAAGGGCGCATGCCGGCGCCCCGGTAGCCTGTGCGCCCGTGATCGAAACCCTCATCTGGATCGTCGTCGGCCTGGTCGCGATCGGTCTCTACCTGAGCTGGACCGCGGGCCGGCTCGACCGGCTGCACGCCCGGATCGACGCCGCCCGCGCCGCGCTCGACGCCCAGCTCGTACGGCGCGCCTCCGTCGCCCAGGAGCTGGCCACCTCCAAGGTGCTGGACCCGGCCGCGTCGATCGTGCTGTACGAGGCGGCGCACGCGGCCCGGCAGGCCGAGGAGGAGCACCGCGAGGTCGCCGAGAGCGAGCTCAGCCAGGCGCTGCGCGCCGTGTTCGGCGAGCCGGAGCAGGTCGAGGTGGTGCGGGACGCGCCCGGCGGCGAGGAGGCGGCCCTGGAGCTCGCGGCGGCGGTGCGGCGGGTGCCGATGGCCCGGCGGTTCCACAACGACGCCGTACGGGCGGCGCGGGCACTGCGCAGGCACCGCACGGTGCGCTGGTTCCGGCTCGCGGGCCACGCGCCGTTCCCGATGGCGTTCGAGATGGACGACGAGCCCCCCGTGGCACTCGCGGACCGGCCGTAACCAGGGCACCCACGCGAAAACGAGCCACCGGCTCGCTATTGGCCCTTGATGTGGACTGGCCGGGGCGGGTTTCCTCACTGTTGTCGAAAACCCCCTGTTCTTTCGAGTGAGGTCCCTCGTGTCCAGCACGCTCCCCACCACCCCGCAGTCCCCCGAGACCGGCACCGCCCGCGTGAAGCGCGGCATGGCCGAGCAGCTCAAGGGCGGCGTGATCATGGACGTGGTCAACGCCGAGCAGGCGAAGATCGCCGAGGACGCCGGCGCCGTCGCGGTCATGGCCCTGGAGCGGGTCCCCGCCGACATCCGCAAGGACGGCGGCGTGGCCCGGATGTCCGACCCGAACATGATCGAGGAGATCATCGACGCGGTCTCCATCCCGGTCATGGCCAAGTCCCGCATCGGCCACTTCGTCGAGGCCCAGGTCCTGCAGTCCCTCGGCGTCGACTACATCGACGAGTCCGAGGTCCTCACCCCGGCCGACGAGGTCAACCACTCCGACAAGTGGGCCTTCACCACCCCCTTCGTCTGTGGCGCCACCAACCTCGGTGAGGCCCTGCGCCGCATCGCCGAGGGCGCGGCCATGATCCGCTCCAAGGGCGAGGCCGGCACCGGCAACGTCGTCGAGGCCGTCCGCCACCTGCGCCAGATCAAGAACGAGATCGCCAAGCTGCGCGGCTTCGACAACAACGAGCTGTTCGCCGCCGCCAAGGAGCTGCGCGCGCCGTACGAGCTCGTCAAGGAGGTCGCCGAGCTCGGCAAGCTGCCGGTCGTGCTGTTCTCCGCCGGTGGCGTCGCCACCCCCGCCGACGCCGCGCTGATGCGCCAGCTCGGCGCCGAGGGCGTCTTCGTCGGCTCCGGCATCTTCAAGTCGGGCGACCCGGCCAAGCGCGCCGCCGCCATCGTGAAGGCCACCACCTTCTACGACGACCCGAAGATCATCGCCGACGCCTCCCGCAACCTGGGCGAGGCCATGGTCGGCATCAACTGCGACACCCTCCCCGAGGCCGAGCGCTACGCGAACCGCGGCTGGTAAGGCACACGACACCATGAGCAACACCCCCGTGATAGGCGTCCTGGCCCTCCAGGGCGACGTACGGGAGCACCTGATCGCCCTGGCCGCGGCGGACGCCGTGGCCAGGCCGGTCCGGCGCCCCGAAGAGCTCGCCGAGGTCGACGGCCTGGTCATCCCCGGCGGCGAGTCCACCACCATCTCCAAGCTGGCCGTGCTCTTCGGGCTGATGGAGCCCCTGCGCGAGCGCATCAAGGCGGGCATGCCCGTCTACGGCACCTGCGCCGGCCTGATCATGCTCGCCGACAAGATCCTCGACCCGCGCTCGGGCCAGGAGACCCTCGGCGGCATCGACATGATCGTGCGGCGCAACGCCTTCGGGCGGCAGAACGAGTCCTTCGAGGCGGGCGTCGAGGTCGCCGGCGTCGACGGCGGGCCCGTGGAGGGCGTCTTCATCCGCGCCCCCTGGGTCGAGTCGGTCGGCGCCCAGGCCGAGGTCATCGCCGAGCACGACGGCCACATCGTCGCCGTACGGCAGGGCAACGCGCTCGCCACGTCGTTCCACCCGGAACTGACCGGCGACCACCGCGTCCACGCCCTGTTCGTGGAGATGGTGCGCGCCACGCGCTGATCCCGTCCCGGTAGGATCTCTGGGGTTCGTTCTGAAATGGGTTACGCGAAGGAGACAGGCAGATGTCCGGCCACTCTAAATGGGCTACGACGAAGCACAAGAAGGCCGTGATCGACGCCAAGCGCGGCAAGCTCTTCGCGAAGCTGATCAAGAACATCGAGGTCGCCGCCCGCACCGGCGGCGGCGACCCGGACGGCAACCCCACGCTCTACGACGCCATCCAGAAGGCGAAGAAGAGCTCCGTCCCGAACAAGAACATCGACTCCGCGGTCAAGCGCGGCGCCGGCCTGGAGGCCGGTGGCGCCGACTACGAGACGATCATGTACGAGGGCTACGGCCCGAACGGCGTCGCGGTGCTCATCGAGTGCCTCACCGACAACCGCAACCGCGCCGCCTCGGACGTCCGCGTCGCCATGACCCGCAACGGCGGCTCGATGGCCGACCCCGGCTCGGTGTCGTACCTGTTCAACCGCAAGGGCGTCGTCATCGTCCCCAAGGGCGAGCTGACCGAGGACGACGTGCTCGGCGCGGTCCTGGACGCCGGTGCCGAGGAGGTCAACGACCTCGGTGAGAGCTTCGAGGTCATCAGCGAGGCCACCGACCTGGTCGCGGTCCGCACCGCCCTCCAGGAGGCCGGCATCGACTACGACTCGGCCGACGCCAACTTCGTCCCGACCATGCAGGTCGAGCTCGACGAGGAGGGCGCGCGCAAGATCTTCAAGCTGATCGACGCGCTGGAGGACAGCGACGACGTGCAGAACGTCTTCGCCAACTTCGACGTCTCCGACGACGTCATGGCGAAGGTCGACGCCTGACCGACGCACGTACGCACGTACGCACGCACACGACGGGCCGACGGGACACACCCCGTCGGCCCGTCGCGTTGTCAGTGCCACCCGATAGCCTGCACGAACAGATTGACGAAGGAGGGGTGGCGTGCGTGTTCTCGGGGTGGACCCAGGGCTGACGCGGTGCGGCGTCGGTGTCGTCGAAGGCGTCGCCGGCCGTCCGTTGACGATGCTCGGCGTCGGTGTCGTGCGCACACCGGCCGACGCGGAGACCGGTCACCGTCTGGTCGCCATCGAGCGCGGCATAGAGGAGTGGCTCGACGAGCACCGCCCCGAAATGGTCGCCGTGGAGCGCGTCTTCAGCCAGCACAACGTCCGTACGGTCATGGGCACGGCCCAGGCCAGCGCCGTCGCCATCCTGTGCGCCTCGCGCCGCGGACTGCCCGTCGCCCTGCACACCCCCAGCGAGGTCAAGGCCGCCGTCACCGGCAGCGGCCGCGCCGACAAGGCGCAGGTCGGCGCCATGGTGACCCGCCTCCTGCGGCTCGACGCCCCGCCGAAACCGGCCGACGCCGCCGACGCCCTCGCCCTCGCCATCTGCCACATCTGGCGGGCCCCCGCCCAGAACCGGCTCCAGCAAGCCGTCGCCGCCCACCGGGCCATGACCGTGAAAGGCCGTACCGCATGATCGCCTTCGTGAGCGGCCCCGTCGCCGCGCTCGCCCCGACCACCGCCGTGATCGAGGTCGGCGGCGTCGGCATGGCCGTCCAGTGCGCGCCCAACACCATCGCCGGCCTGAAGGTCGGTCAGGAGGCCCGCCTCGCCACCTCGTTGGTCGTCCGGGAGGACTCCCTCACCCTGTACGGCTTCGCCGACGACGACGAGCGCCAGGTCTTCGAGCTGCTCCAGACCGCCAGCGGCGTCGGCCCGCGCCTCGCCCAGGCCATGCTCGCCGTGCACAGCCCCGACGCACTGCGCGCCGCGGTCGCCTCCGGCGACGAGAAGGCGCTCACCGCCGTCCCCGGCATCGGCAAGAAGGGCGCCCAGAAGCTGCTGCTGGAGCTCAAGGACCGGCTCGGCGAGCCCCTCGGCTCCGTACCCGCCGCCCGCGCCGCGACGGCCCCCCGCTCCTGGAGCGACCAGCTGCACGCCGCCCTGATCGGCCTCGGCTACGCCACGCGCGAGGCCGACGAGGCGGTCGCGGCCGTCACCCCGCAGGCCGAGGCGGCCGGCGGCGAGCCGCAGATCGGCCAGCTCCTCAAGGCCGCGCTCCAGACCCTCAACCGCACCCGCTGACCCCACGAGGCATTCGAACTGTGAACTGGGACGACACCGCACCCCCGGCCGACGACCCCGCGACCGCCCCCGCCGAGCGGCTGGTCGGCGCGGCCGCCGACGGCGAGGACCAGGCCGTCGAGGCCGCCCTGCGCCCCAAGTCGCTGGACGAGTTCGTGGGCCAGGAGCGGGTGCGCGAGCAGCTGGACCTGGTGCTCAAGGCGGCCCTCGCGCGCGGGGCCACCGCCGACCACGTGCTGCTCTCCGGCGCCCCCGGCCTCGGCAAGACCACCCTCTCCATGATCATCGCCGCCGAGATGGGCGCCCCCATCCGGATCACCTCCGGCCCCGCCATCCAGCACGCCGGCGACCTCGCCGCGATCCTCTCCTCCCTCCAGGAGGGCGAGGTCCTCTTCCTCGACGAGATCCACCGGATGTCCCGGCCCGCCGAGGAGATGCTCTACATGGCGATGGAGGACTTCCGCGTCGACGTCATCGTCGGCAAGGGCCCCGGCGCCACCGCCATCCCGCTGGAGCTGCCGCCCTTCACCCTGGTCGGCGCCACCACCCGGGCCGGACTGCTGCCGCCCCCGCTGCGCGACCGCTTCGGTTTCACCGCCCACATGGAGTTCTACGCCCCGAGCGAGCTGGAGCGGGTCGTCCACCGCTCCGCCCGGCTCCTCGACGTCGAGATCGAGGCGGACGGCGCCGCCGAGATCGCCGGCCGCTCCCGTGGCACGCCCCGCATCGCCAACCGCCTGCTGCGCCGCGTCCGCGACTACGCCCAGGTCAAGGCCGACGGCGTGATCACCCGCGAGATCGCCGCCACCGCGCTCGCGGTGTACGAGGTGGACGGCCGCGGCCTCGACCGGCTCGACCGGGCGGTCCTGCAGGCGCTCCTCAAGCTCTTCGGCGGCGGCCCGGTCGGTCTGTCCACGCTCGCCGTCGCCGTGGGCGAGGAGCGCGAGACCGTCGAGGAGGTCGCCGAGCCCTTCCTCGTACGGGAGGGGCTGCTGGCCCGTACGCCCAGGGGGCGGGTCGCGACGCCCGCCGCGTGGGCCCACCTCGGGCTCGTACCGCCGCAGGCCCACGGGCCGGGAAGCGGACAACAGGGGCTGTTCGGGGCGTGACGGCGAGGTCACTCGCCGGGCCCGGAACCACGGTGCCATGCTGGGCGTTGTTCCAATGATGCGGACTCGCCTAGACTCCGCCGATGCCGACCCTTCGGTCGGCGTACCCACCCCCGAAGACCAGGCCGCGGCCGACCCCGACGCCGACCGCGACCGTGCGAAGGATTTGTCGTCCCGTGGATATCGTGACCCTTCTCCCGTTCATCGTCCTCATCGGGGCCATGTTCCTGATGACCCGCTCCGCCAAGAAGAAGCAGCAGCAGGCAGCGGCGATGCGCAACCAGATGCAGCCCGGCTCCGGCGTGCGGACGATCGGGGGGATGTACGCCACCGTCAAGGAGGTCGGCGACGACACGGTCCTCCTCGAGGTTGCCCCGGGCGTCCACGCCGTCTACGCGAAGAACGCGATCGGCGCCGTCCTCGAGGACGAGGAGTACAACCGCATCGTCCACGGCGACACCGGCACCGACGCCGAGACCGACGAGGCCGTCGTCCCGGACGACATCTCCTCGCTCACCGAGGGTGACAAGATCGACCTCGGCAAGAAGGACGCGGCCGACGACGCCGGGACCGCTCCCGAGGCGATCGACGCCACCAAGGACGCCAAGGACGCCAAGACCGACGACAAGAGCGACGGCGACACCGACGCGAAGTAAGGCTGGCATCATCCGGGGACCGCGTGACGCCGCGCAGCGGCGTACCGCGGTCCGCGCGTCCGTGCCGACACACGCGGGGGAATCCCCACACCACTTCGTGGCCGCCTCGACGCTCACCCGGCGCGTGGCGGTTGGACAGGGAGAAACGAGAAGGTGGCAGCACCCAAGAAGGGCAGAGGGCAGACGACGGGGGGCCAGGGCAGGCCAGGGCGTGCCCTGGCCCTGATCCTGATCGTCATGGGCGCCCTGATCGGCGGGATGTTCGCGTCGGGTGACCTCACCCCGCGCCTGGGCATCGACCTCGCCGGCGGCACGAGCATCACGCTCAGGGCGGAGAACCAGCCCGGCAAGCCGGACTCCATCAACAACACCAACATGCAGACCGCGATCGGCATCATCGAACGCCGCGTCAACGGTCTGGGTGTCTCGGAGGCGGAGGTCCAGCAGCAGGGCGAGCGGCACATCATCGTCAACATCCCCAAGGCGACGGACTCCAAGCAGGCCCGCGAGCAGGTCGGCACCACCGCCCAGCTGTACTTCCGGCCGGTGATCACCGCCGCCGGCAGCGGCCCCATCGAGGAGCCCCCCGCCGCGAGCGGCTCCCCGAGCCCCAGCGCCAGCCCCAGCGGCAAGGCCACGCCCAGCGGCAAGGCGACCCCCTCGCCCAGCGCCACCACTCAGGGCCGCGCCGTCCCGGACGCCCTGAAGAAGGCCCCCTCGCCGTCGGCGACCCCTTCCGGCAAGCCGGCCCCGTCCGGCAGCCCGACCGGCACCCCGCAGCCGTCCGGTTCCGCCGACGCGGGCGCCGCCGGCCTGGAAGCGCAGTTCGCCGCGCTGGACTGCCGCCCGAAGGGCGAGAAGAAGGAAGTGCCCAACCCGGCGCGCAACGCCGACCCGGCCAAGCCCACCGTGGCCTGCGGCACCAAGGGCGACGCCAAGTACATCCTCGGCCCGTCCGAGGTCGAGGGCACGGACGTCGACGAGGCCAAGGGCGTCCTCGACCCGACCCGCAACATGTGGATCGTCCAGCTCGGCTTCACCGACAAGGGCGCCAAGAAGTTCGCCGCCACCACCGGCAAGCTCGCCTCGCAGGCCCCGCCGCAGAACCAGTTCGCGATCATGCTCGACGGCCAGGTGGTCTCCGCCCCGTCCGTCAACAGCGTCATCGGCGGCGGCAGCGCCGAGATCACCGGCAGCTTCAACCAGGAGTCCGCCACCGACCTGGCCAACGTCCTGTCCTACGGCGCGCTCCCGCTCTCCTTCGAGGAGGAGAGCGTCGACACCGTCAGCCCGGCGCTCGGCGGTGAGCAGCTCATGGCCGGCCTGATCGCCGGCGCCATCGGCCTCGCGCTCGTCGTGATCTACCTGGTGGTGTACTACCGGGGTCTGGCGCTCATCGCGCTCCTCAGCCTCCTGGCCTCCGCGGTCCTCACCTACGCCCTGATGGCGCTCCTCGGCCCGGCCATCGGCTTCGCGCTGAACCTGCCGGCCGTCTGCGGCGCCATCGTCGCGATCGGTATCACCGCGGACTCGTTCATCGTGTACTTCGAACGCATCCGTGACGAGATCCGCGAGGGCCGCACGCTCCGCCCGGCCGTCGAGCGGGCCTGGCCGCGCGCCCGGCGCACCATCCTCGTCTCCGACTTCGTGTCCTTCCTCGCCGCCGCGGTGCTGTTCATCGTGACCGTCGGCAAGGTGCAGGGCTTCGCGTTCACGCTCGGCCTGACGACCCTCCTCGACGTCGTCGTCGTGTTCCTCTTCACCAAGCCGCTGATGACGCTGTTCGCCCGGACGAAGTTCTTCGGCAGCGGCCACGCGTGGTCGGGACTGGACCCCAAGCGCCTCGGAGTCAAGCCTCCGCTGCGCCGCTCGCGCCGTTCCGCCTCCGCGACCATCGACCCGAAGGAGGCGTGAGATGTCACGACTCGGCACCCTCGGCGCCCGCCTGTACCGCGGTGAGGTCGGTTACGACTTCGTCGGCAAGCGGATGCTCTGGTACGGCGTCTCCATCCTGATCACCATCACGGCCATCGCCGGACTGCTGATCCAGGGCCTCAACATGGGCATCGAGTTCAAGGGCGGCGTGGTCATCACCACCCCCAAGACCTCGGTGTCCGTCGCCGAGGCCAGGGACGCCACCGCGGAGGTCTCCGGCCACACCCCGATCGTCCAGGAGCTGGGCAACGGCGGCCTGCGCATCCAGATCAGCGACGTGGACACGGCCAAGGCCGACAAGATCGCCACGGCGCTTGCCGACGACCTGAAGGTCCCCGAGGACCAGCTCAACGCCCAGCAGGTCGGCCCGAGCTGGGGCGAGCAGATCGCCAACAAGGCCTGGACGGGCCTCGGCGTCTTCATGGTCCTCGTGGTGATCTACCTGGCGATCGCCTTCGAGTGGCGCATGGCGCTCGCCGCGCTGATCGCCCTGATCCACGACCTCACCATCACGGTCGGCATCTACGCCCTGGTCGGCTTCGAGGTCACGCCGGGCACCGTGATCGGTCTGCTCACGATCCTCGGTTACTCCCTCTACGACACCGTCGTCGTCTTCGACGGTCTCAAGGAGGCGTCGAAGGACATCACCAAGCAGACACGCTGGACGTACAGCGAGATCGCCAACCGCAGCCTCAACAGCACGCTGGTGCGCTCCATCAACACCACCGTGGTGGCGCTGCTGCCGGTCGCGGGCCTGCTCTTCATCGGCGGCGGCTTCCTGGGCGCCGGCATGCTGAACGACATCTCGCTGTCGCTCTTCGTCGGCCTCGCCGCCGGCGCGTACTCCTCGATCTTCATCGCCACACCGCTGGTCGCCGACCTCAAGGAGCGCGACCCGCAGATGAAGGCGCTGAAGAAGCGCGTCCTGGCCAAGCGGGCCGCCGCCGCCAAGGGCGAGTCCGCCTCCGCCGACGCCACGGACGGCGGCGGCGAGCCGCAGGACGGCGCGGACCAGGACGGCGACGACGCGACGCCCGCCGGGGCCGTCGTCGGCCAGCGCCGTCAGCCGACCCGCGGCCGGGGGAAGAGGCGATGACCGACAGCAGTACGCGGGAACTCCTGCTCAGCCGCATCCGGGACGTCCCGGACTACCCCAAGCCGGGCGTGGTCTTCAAGGACATCACCCCGCTGCTCGCCGACCCGAAGGCGTTCCACGCCCTCACCGGCGCGCTGGCCGAGCTCTGCGTCCGCAGCGGCGCCACCAAGATCGTCGGCCTGGAGGCGCGCGGCTTCATCCTCGCCGCGCCGGTCGCCGTCACCGCGCAGCTGGGCTTCATCCCCGTCCGCAAGGCGGGCAAGCTGCCCGGGGCCACGCTGAGCCAGGCGTACGACCTGGAGTACGGCTCCGCCGAGATCGAGGTGCATGCCGAGGACCTGCTCCCCGGTGACCGCGTGATGGTCATCGACGACGTCCTCGCCACCGGCGGCACCGCCGAGGCCGCGCTGGAGCTCATCCGGCGGGCCGGCGCGGAGGTCGCGGGCGTCGCGGTCCTCATGGAGCTCGGCTTCCTGGGCGGCCGGGCCCGCCTGGAGCCCGCTTTGGGCGACGCGCCGCTGGAGGCGCTCATCACGCTCTGACCGCGCGAGGCAGGCACGTACGACGGGCGCCCGGGGAACACCCCCGCGGCGCCCGTCGTCGTACCCGCCACCTGTACCCGGCTCGTACGTGCCACCTGTACCCGCGGCCCGTGCCCGCGGCGGTCCCGTACCCGCCGCCCGCGCCCGCCCCCCAACCGCGTGAAGCACCCGGCCGCCCGGGTCGATACCATGGGTGTCCGGGCTCGACCGGGGGACCCGGGACCCGCACGAGGAGCGCTCTTGCCAGACGAGGCCCAGCCACTCTCCGCCGCGAAACCCGACCAGCGGGCCGACCAGGCCGCGGCGACCCCAGCCACGCCCCAGAACCGGAACGAGCCCGCGGAGGGCGCGCCCAGGCCCCCGGCCACCCCGCAGCGCCCCTCCGGCCCGGCCCCCGTCTCGGCCCCGAAGCCCACCACGCCCGCCGCCGCCCGCTCCGGCGGCTCCTCCAACCGCGTCCGGGCCCGCCTCGCCCGGCTCGGCGTGCAGCGCTCGTCGCCGTACAACCCGGTCCTGGAGCCCCTGCTGCGCATAGTCCGCAGCAACGACCCGAAGATCGAGACGTCGACCCTCCGCCAGATCGAGCGCGCCTACCAGGTCGCCGAGCGCTGGCACCGCGGCCAGAAGCGCAAGAGCGGCGACCCGTACATCACGCACCCGCTCGCCGTCACCACCATCCTCGCCGAGCTCGGCATGGACCCCGCGACGCTGATGGCGGGCCTCCTCCACGACACCGTCGAGGACACCGAGTACGGCCTGGAGCAGCTGCGCAAGGACTTCGGCGACCAGGTCGCCCTCCTCGTCGACGGCGTCACCAAGCTCGACAAGGTCAAGTTCGGCGAGGCCGCGCAGGCCGAGACCGTCCGCAAGATGGTCGTCGCCATGGCCAAGGACCCGCGCGTCCTGGTCATCAAGCTCGCCGACCGCCTGCACAACATGCGCACCATGCGCTACCTCAAGCGCGAGAAGCAGGAGAAGAAGGCGCGCGAGACCCTGGAGATCTACGCGCCGCTCGCCCACCGCCTGGGCATGAACACCATCAAGTGGGAGCTCGAGGACCTCGCCTTCGCGATCCTCTACCCCAAGATGTACGACGAGATCGTCCGCCTCGTCGCCGAGCGCGCCCCCAAGCGCGACGAGTACCTCGCCACCGTCATCGACGAGGTCCAGTCCGACCTGCGCGCCGCCCGCATCAAGGCGACCGTCACCGGCCGCCCGAAGCACTACTACAGCGTCTACCAGAAGATGATCGTCCGCGGCCGTGACTTCGCGGAGATCTACGACCTGGTGGGCATCCGCGTTCTCGTCGACACGGTCCGCGACTGCTACGCCGCCCTCGGCACCGTCCACGCGCGATGGAACCCGGTCCCCGGCCGGTTCAAGGACTACATCGCGATGCCGAAGTTCAACATGTACCAGTCGCTCCACACGACGGTCATCGGCCCCAACGGCAAGCCCGTCGAGCTGCAGATCCGCACCTTCGACATGCACCGCCGCGCCGAGTACGGCATCGCCGCCCACTGGAAGTACAAGCAGGAGGCCGTCGCCGGCGCCTCCAAGGTGCGCACCGACGTACCGAAGAAGGCCGGCAAGGACGACCACATCAACGACATGGCGTGGCTGCGCCAGCTGCTCGACTGGCAGAAGGAGACCGAGGACCCCAGCGAGTTCCTGGAGTCCCTGCGCTTCGACCTCTCCCGCAACGAGGTCTTCGTCTTCACCCCGAAGGGTGACGTGATAGCGCTGCCCGCCGGGGCGACGCCGGTCGACTTCGCGTACGCCGTCCACACCGAGGTCGGCCACCGCACCATAGGAGCGCGGGTCAACGGACGGCTCGTCCCGCTGGAGTCCACCCTCGACAACGGCGACCTGGTGGAGGTCTTCACCTCCAAGGCCGCCGGCGCCGGACCCTCCCGCGACTGGCTGGGCTTCGTCAAGTCGCCCCGGGCCAGGAACAAGATCCGCGCCTGGTTCTCCAAGGAGCGCCGCGACGAGGCGATCGAGCAGGGCAAGGACGCCATCGCGCGCGCCATGCGCAAGCAGAACCTGCCGATCCAGCGCATCCTCACCGGCGACTCGCTGGTCACGCTCGCGCACGAGATGCGCTACAGCGACATCTCCTCGCTCTACGCGGCGATCGGCGAGGGCCACGTCACCGCCCAGTCCATCGTCCAGAAGCTGGTGCAGGCGCTCGGCGGCGAGGAGGCCGCCAGCGAGGACATCGCCGAGTCGGCGCCGCCCAGCCGCGGCCGCGGCAAGCGCCGCACCAAGGCCGACCCGGGCGTCGTGGTCAAGGGCGTCGAGGACGTCTGGGTCAAGCTGGCCCGCTGCTGTACGCCGGTGCCGGGCGACCCGATCATCGGCTTCGTCACCCGCGGCAGCGGCGTATCGGTTCACCGCGCCGACTGCGTCAACGTCGACTCGCTCTCGCAGCAGCCCGAGCGGATCCTCGACGTCGAGTGGGCGCCGACCCAGTCGTCCGTCTTCCTGGTCGCCATCCAGGTCGAGGCGCTGGACCGCTCCCGGCTCCTGTCGGACGTCACCCGGGTGCTGTCCGACCAGCACGTCAACATCCTGTCGGCGGCCGTCCAGACCTCCCGCGACCGCGTCGCCACCTCCCGCTTCACCTTCGAGATGGGCGATCCCAAGCACCTGGGCCACGTCCTGAAGGCGGTGCGCGGCGTGGAGGGCGTGTACGACGTCTACCGCGTGACCTCGGCCCGCCGACCGTGATGACGTAACGGAAGATGGCCCCGACCACGGTCGGGGCCATCTTCCGTTACGCGATGGCGGGTGTCAGCCGCCGAACTCCTGCAGACCCTTCAGCGCCTGGTCCAGCAGCGCCTGCCGGCCCTCCAGCTCACGCGCCAGCTTGTCGGCCTTGGCGTCGTTGCCCGCCGCCCGGGCCGCGTCGATCTGCTTCTTCAGCTTGTCGACCGCGTCCTGGAGCTGCCCCGTCAGACCCGCCGCACGCGCGCGTGCCTCCGGGTTCGTACGCCGCCACTCGGCCTCCTCGGCCTCCTGGATCGCCCGCTCCACGGCGTGCATCCGGCCCTCGACCTTCGGGCGGGCGTCACGCGGTACGTGGCCGATGGCCTCCCAGCGCTCGTTGATGGCCCGGAAGGCCGCGCGGGCCGCCTTCAGGTCCGTCACCGGCACCAGCTTCTCGGCCTCGCCCGCGAGCTCCTCCTTCAGCTTGAGGTTCTCGGCCTGCTCGGCGTCACGCTCCGCGAAGACCTCGCTGCGCGCCGCGAAGAAGACGTCCTGGGCGCCGCGGAAACGGTTCCACAGCTCGTCCTCGTGCTCGCGCTGGGCGCGGCCCGCCGCCTTCCACTCCGCCATCAGCTCGCGGTAGCGGGCGGCCGTGACACCCCAGTCCGTGGACCCGGAGAGCGCCTCCGCCTCGGCGACCAGCTTCTCCTTGACCTTGCGGGCCTCCTCGCGCTGCGCGTCCAGCGACGCGAAGTGCGCCTTGCGCCGCTTGGAGAACGCCGAGCGGGCGTGCGAGAAGCGGTGCCACAGCTCGTCGTCGGACTTCCGGTCGAGCCGGGGCAGGCCCTTCCAGGTGTCCACCAGCGCGCGCAGCCGCTCGCCCGCGGCCCGCCACTGCTCGCTCTGGGCCAGCTCCTCGGCCTCGACGACCAGCGCCTCCTTGGCCTTGCCGGCCTCGTCGGTCTGCTTGGCCTTCTGGGCCTTGCGCTGCTCGCGCCGCGCCTCGACCGTCTCGACCAGCTGGTCCAGCCGCTTGCGCAGCGCGTCGAGGTCACCCACGGCGTGGTGCTCGTCCACCTGCTGACGGATGTGGTCGATCGCGGCCATCGCGTCCTTGGCCGACAGATCGGTGGTCTTCACCCGCTTCTCGAGGAGGCCGATTTCGACCACCAAGCCCTCGTACTTGCGCTCGAAGTAGGCCAGCGCCTCCTCGGGAGAACCGGCCTGCCACGATCCGACGACCTGCTCGCCGTCGGCTGTACGCACGTACACGGTGCCCGTCTCGTCGACGCGGCCCCACGGGTCGCTGCTCACAGCGCCTCCTCCACATGATGCCGACGAGGGCGGTCACCCCCGGGCATCGTCCACAGTTCCCTGACGGGCCTCGCCCGCCCTCCACAACGCGACAGTCGAGGTCGCGCTGCACAACGCCAATCTAGGCGACCGGCCGCCCGGCTGTCCGCACTCAGCGCGACCGAAATTCGGCAGTTCACGCGTCACTCCGCCCCGGGCGGGGGCGAGGGGCCTCACGCCTTGCCGACGGTGGCCTTCTCGATGGTCACGGCCTTCTTCGGCGCGCCGTCGGTGGTGCCGCCCTCGACCCCGCCCTCGGCGATCTTCTGCACGGCCTTCAGGCCGGCCGCGTCCATCGTGCCGAAGGGGGTGAACTGCGGGGGCAGCTTGGTGTCCTTGTAGACCAGGAAGAACTGGCTGCCGCCGGTGTTCGGCTGCATGGTGTTGGCCATCGCCACCGTCCCGGCGGGGAAGGTCACCGTGCCGTCCGCGCCCGCCTTGCCCAGCGCGGTCAGGTTCTCGTCCGGGATGGTGTAGCCCGGGCCGCCCGTGCCGTCGCCCTTCGGGTCGCCGCACTGGAGCACGAAGATGCCCTGGGTGGTCAGGCGGTGGCATTTGGTGCCGTCGAAGTACTTCTTGTCCGCGAGGTGCTGGAACGAGTTCACCGTGCGCGGGGTCTTCGCCGCGTCCATGGCGATCTTGACGTCGCCGTGGTTCGTGGTGAGCGCCATCGTGTACTTCGCCTTGGCGTCGATGGCCATCTTCGGCTCCGGCGAGGAGCTCTCGCTCGCGGTCGGCGACGGCGGGAGCTCGACCGGCTTCTTCGCGTCCGCGGCGGACTCGGAGCGGAAGGTGGTGTACGCCCCGGCACCGACCACCAGCACCGCGACGACCGAGGCGATGATGACCGTGTTGCGGCGCTTGGCCTTCTTGCGGGCCTCCTCACGGCGCTTCATCTGCCGCTCGTACTTCTCCCTGGCGAGCTGGCGCCGCCGCTGATCGCTGCTGACCACCGGGTGTCTCTCCTTGTCGGTTGTCGGTCGGTTGTCGGCCGTCCGTCCGTTCCCACCTGTCCTGGCGGAGCGTGCCCGTACCGTATACGGGTTGGCTGTGGAATGAGCAGCGCCGGTAGGCTCTGATCTGCTGCATTCTTCCGCCGGACGACTTTTTAAGGACGATCGTGCTCATTGCCGGGTTCCCCGCCGGGGCCTGGGGGACCAATTGCTACCTGGTCGCCCCCGCCGCAGGCGAGGAGTGCGTGATCATCGACCCGGGCCACCAGGCCGCCCAGGGAGTCGAGGAGACGCTCAGGAAGCATCGGCTGAAGCCCGTCGCCGTCGTGCTGACCCACGGCCACATCGACCACGTCGCCTCCGTCGTCCCGGTCTGTGGCGCCCATGACGTACCCGCGTGGATCCACCCCGCCGACCGGTACATGATGAGCGACCCGGAGAAGGCCCTCGGCCGCTCCATCGGGATGCCGCTGATGGGGGAGCTGACGGTGGGGGAGCCGGACGACGTCCACGAGCTCACCGACGGGGCGAAGCTGAGCCTGGCGGGTCTGGAGCTCACCGTGTCGCACGCGCCCGGCCATACCAAGGGGTCGGTGACCTTCGGCATGCCCGAGGCGGCGGACATCCCGCCCGTCTTCTTCTCGGGCGACCTGCTGTTCGCCGGCTCCATCGGACGCACCGACCTGCCGGGCGGTGACATGGACGAGATGCTCGCGTCGCTGGCCCGCGTGTGCCTGCCGCTCGACGACTCGACCGTGGTGCTGTCCGGCCACGGCCCCCAGACGACCATCGGCCGCGAGCGCGCCACCAACCCGTATCTGCGGGAGGTGGCGGCCGGCCAGGGAGCGGGCCCCGCTCCCCGACGAGGAATGTGACGAGAGACCTTCCGTGAGTACTTTCCAGGCCCCCAAGGGCACGTACGACCTGCTTCCGCCGCGCTCCGCGACGTTCCTCGCCGTGCGCGAGGCGATCTCCACGCCGCTGAAGAACTCCGGCTACGGGTACGTCGAGACCCCCGGCTTCGAGAACGTCGAGCTGTTCGCGCGCGGTGTCGGCGAGTCCACCGACATCGTCACCAAGGAGATGTACGCCTTCGAGACCAAGGGCGGCGACAAGCTGGCCCTCCGCCCCGAAGGCACCGCGTCCGTGCTGCGCGCGGCGCTGGAGGCCAACCTGCACAAGCAGGGCAACCTCCCCGTCAAGCTCTGGTACTCGGGCTCGTACTACCGCTATGAGAAGCCTCAGGCAGGCCGCTACCGCCACTTCTCGCAGGTCGGCGCCGAGGCGATCGGCGCCGAGGACCCGGCGCTCGACGCCGAGCTGATCATCCTCGCCGACCAGGCGTACCGCTCGCTGGGCCTGCGTGAGTTCCGCATCCTGCTGAACTCGCTCGGCGACAAGGAGTGCCGCCCGGTCTACCGCGAGGCCCTCCAGGGCTTCCTGCGCGACCTCGACCTCGACGAGGACACCCGCCGCCGCGTGGAGATCAACCCGCTGCGCGTCCTCGACGACAAGCGCGCCGAGGTGCAGAAGCAGCTGGTCGGCGCCCCGCTCCTGCGCGACTACCTGTGCGACGCGTGCAAGGCGTACCACGAGCAGGTGCGCGAGCTGCTGACGGCGGCGGGCGTCGCCTTCGAGGACGACGAGAGGCTGGTGCGCGGCCTGGACTACTACACGCGCACCACCTTCGAGTTCGTCCACGACGGCCTGGGCTCCCAGTCGGCGGTCGGCGGCGGCGGCCGCTACGACGGCCTCTCCGAGATGATCGGCGGTCCCGCCCTGCCGTCCGTCGGCTGGGCGCTCGGCGTCGACCGCACGGTCCTCGCCCTGGAGGCGGAGGGCATCACGCTCGACCTGCCGGCCACCACCAGCGTCTACGCCGTGCCGCTGGGCGACGAGGCGCGCCGGACCCTGTTCGGCATCGTCACCGAGCTGCGCCGGGCCGGGGTCGCGACCGACTTCGCGTACGGGGGCCGGGGCCTCAAGGGGGCCATGAAGATGGCCAACAGGTCGGGCGCCCGGTACACGCTCGTCGCCGGCGAGCGCGACCTCGCCGACGGCGTGGTCCAGCTCAAGGACATGGAGTCCGGCGAGCAGGAGGCGGTCGCGCTGGACGCGGTCGTCGAGATCCTGCAGGCCCGCTACGCCTGACACGCACGCCCGGGGCGGGGTCCGGTCATGGCCGGACCCCGCCCTTCTTATGTCCACCGAACGGCGGACGGTGGCCCGCGTGCGGCAAAATGACCCCTGCCCACCAGCCTCCGAACGATGGAACGGCGATATGACGACTGCGACGGTTCACGACGGGTCCCCGGACTCCCGTACGGGCACGGGGGCGAGCCGGGCGTTCGCGTGGATGCTGGTGGTCACGGGGGCGGCGGGGCTGCTCGCGGCGTGGGTGATCACGCTGGACAAGTTCAAGCTGCTGGAGGACCCGACCTTCCAGCCGGGCTGCAGCCTGAACCCGGTCGTCTCCTGCGGCAACATCATGAAGAGCGAGCAGGCGTCGGCCTTCGGCTTCCCCAACCCGATGCTCGGCCTGGTCACGTACGCCATGGTGATCGCCATCGGCGTCGCCCTGCTCGCCGGTGCCCGCTACCGCCGCTGGTACTGGCTCGGGCTGAACGCGGGCACGCTCTTCGGCGTCGGCTTCTGCATGTGGCTGATGTACCAGTCGCTGTACGAGATCAACGCGCTGTGCCTGTGGTGCTCGCTGGCGTGGGTCGCGACCATCGTCATGTTCTGGTACGTGACCTCGCACAACGTCCGCAACGGGCTGCTGCCCGCGCCCCGCGCGCTGCGCGGTTTCCTCGACGAGTTCACCTGGGTCCTGCCG
Source organism: Streptomyces sp. NPDC045998 (assembly GCF_056430285.1). Lineage (NCBI taxonomy): Bacteria > Bacillati > Actinomycetota > Actinomycetes > Kitasatosporales > Streptomycetaceae > Streptomyces > Streptomyces sp. NPDC045998. Next base: position 26,503 of record NZ_JBWKLJ010000008.1, on the reverse strand, counting down.
GCCGTCCACATCGGGATCATCGGGATGCTGATCCTGACCCGCTGGTGGGACTTCTGGACCAGCTGACGTGAGCCCGGCTGACGTGAGCCGGGCGGCCCGGCCGGGAGTGTCAGTGGGCTGACATAGGCTTCTGGATGTGGAGCCCGACCTCTTTACCGCCGCAGCCGAAGACCGCCAGGAGAAGGACCCGGCCGGCCGACCCCTGGCCGTCCGGATGCGCCCGCGCACCCTCGACGAGGTCGTCGGCCAGCAGCATCTGCTCAAGCCCGGATCCCCGCTGCGCCGCCTGGTGGGCGAGGGCTCCGGGGGCCCGGCGGGCGCCTCGTCCGTGATCCTGTGGGGTCCGCCGGGCACGGGCAAGACCACCCTGGCGTACGTCGTCTCCAAGGCGACCAACAAGCGCTTCGTGGAGCTCTCCGCGATCACGGCCGGCGTCAAGGAGGTCCGCGCGGTCATCGACGGCGCCCGCCGCGCCACCGGTGGCTTCGGCAAGGAGACCGTCCTCTTCCTCGACGAGATCCACCGCTTCAGCAAGGCCCAGCAGGACTCGCTCCTGCCCGCCGTGGAGAACCGCTGGGTCACCCTCATCGCCGCCACCACCGAGAACCCGTACTTCTCGGTGATCTCCCCGCTGCTCTCCCGCTCGCTCCTGCTCACCCTGGAGCCGCTCACCGACGACGACATCAGCGGCCTGCTGGAGCGCGCGCTCACCGACGAGCGCGGCCTGGGCGGCGCGGTCACCCTGCCCGAGGACGCCCGGGCGCATCTGCTGCGGATCGCGGGCGGCGACGCCCGCCGGGCGCTGACCGCGCTGGAGGCGGCCGCCGGAGCGGCGATGGCCAAGGGGGAGCCGGAGATCACCCTCTCCACCCTGGAGGAGACGGTCGACCGGGCGGCGGTGAAGTACGACCGGGACGGCGACCAGCACTACGACGTGGCGAGCGCGCTGATCAAGTCGATCCGCGGTTCGGACGTGGACGCGGCGCTGCACTACCTGGCGCGGATGATCGAGGCGGGGGAGGACCCGCGGTTCATCGCCCGCCGGCTGATGATCTCCGCCAGCGAGGACATCGGGCTCGCGGACCCGACCGCCCTGCCCCTCGCGGTCGCGGCGGCCCAGGCGGTGGCCATGATCGGCTTCCCGGAGGCGGCCCTCACCCTGAGCCACGCCACGATCGCACTCGCCCTCGCCCCGAAGTCGAACGCCGCGACGACGGCGATCTCCGCGGCCCGGGAGGACGTACGCAACGGGCTGGCGGGACCGGTCCCGCCCCATCTGCGCGACGGGCACTACAAGGGCGCGGCCAAGCTGGGCCACGCCCAGGGATACGTCTACCCCCACGACGTCCCGGGCGGTATCGCCGCCCAGCAGTACGCGCCGGACGCGATCCACGGCAGGCGGTACTACGAACCCACGCGGTACGGCGCGGAGGCGCGGTACGCGGACGTGGTGGAGAAGGTGCGCGAGCGACTGCGGGGCGAAGGCACCGCGTAGCCGGCGCCCGGGCGTCAGCTCCGCGCGGCCTGGAAGAGGGTGTGCATGGCCCGCCGCAGCCCGTTGACGTCGCGCACGGGCGCGGGGAAGTCGAAGCGCGCGTCGAAGCAACGCCCGGCCGTGTCCCGGCACCGCACCCGCAGCCCGAACCGGTCCAGCGCGAGCGGCACCACACGCTCCACCTCCTGCGCGTGCTGGGCGCCCTGCGCGTCGTCGCGTTCGAGCAGGGCGCTCAGGGCCTGGACGTGGTCGTCGTGGGTGGCGGCGAGGTGCTGGAGCAGCTCGGTCTCGTACGCGGTGAGGGGGTCGGGCCGGGCGGCCGCGAAGTCCTCGGAACCGACCATCGCGTCGCCCCACAGGTCGTCGACGTACACCTCGCCGACCTCCAGGCGCAGCATCATGTGGCCGGGGGCGGCGATGCCGGGCGCGCAGGTCAGCCAGCCGGAGACCCAGGCACGGCCGCGGATCCGGTCCGGGACGGCGACCGGGGCGACGTCGGTCAGCTCCAGTACGGCGGGCAGTTCGTCGTCCTGCGCGTGCGTCGCGGCCCGTACGGCCGGGGAGTCCGCGGGGTACAGCAGGAAGACCTCGCCCTCGGTGCCGACGGTCCGCGCGTCGGGCACCAGCTGGTCGGGGCGGGCGCCGTCGGTCCCGGGCGCGACCAGTACCGCGGAGCATGTACTCTGTACGAGAGTTCGTGTGCGCTCGGCTGCTGACGGCATCCGCGCGATTTCAAGCCCGCTGGGACGCGGCTGACCATGAGCTGATCGGACCTCCGTCACATCGACGCTCTGCGAGGCAGGAGCGTCGCTCTTTGTGCTGCAGTCTGTGATGCGCGTGGTGTTCCCAGGGCTCGACATGCGATCTCCTTGATTAAGGTAAGCCTAACCTAACCTATATCGGAGGTCTGGAGAACGTGCCTAACCAGTCGCGTCCCAAGGTCAAGAAGTCCCGTGCGCTCGGTATCGCGCTGACGCCGAAGGCCGTCAAGTACTTCGAGGCTCGCCCCTACCCGCCGGGTGAGCACGGCCGTGGCCGCAAGCAGAACTCGGACTACAAGGTCCGTCTGCTCGAGAAGCAGCGTCTGCGCGCCCAGTACGACATCAGCGAGCGCCAGATGGCGCGCGCCTACGACCGCGCCAAGAAGGCCGAGGGCAAGACGGGCGAGGCGCTGGTCGTCGAGCTCGAGCGCCGCCTCGACGCCCTGGTCCTGCGTTCGGGCATCGCCCGCACCATCTACCAGGCCCGCCAGATGGTCGTCCACGGCCACATCGAGGTCAACGGCGGCAAGGTCGACAAGCCGTCCTTCCGCGTGCGCCCCGACGACGTCGTCATGGTCCGCGAGCGCAGCCGCAGCAAGACGCTGTTCCAGGTCGCCCGCGAGGGTGGCTTCGCCCCCGAGGGTGAGACCCCGCGCTACCTCCAGGTCAACCTGAAGGCCCTGGCCTTCCGCCTGGACCGCGAGCCGAACCGCAAGGAAATCCCGGTCATCTGCGACGAGCAGCTGGTCGTCGAGTACTACGCCCGCTGACGCAGGCGTAGCCCTCACCGGCTTCGAGCCCGCCGCCTCCCGTTGGGAAGGCGGCGGGCTCTCCGCGTTTCCGGGCCGCGTTCCGCGGCCCCGCCGCCCTCAGGCCGGCGCGTTCCGCGGCCCCGCCGCCCTCAGGCCGGTGGCGTCGAACGCGCCCGCGCCTCCGGTCCGCCCGCCAGCGCCCGCGCCACCGCCGCCTCCAGGGGCAGGGCCCGCCCCTCCGCCTCGTACCCGCGGTACCGCTCCGCGCCCAGCAGCTCGGTCGCCCGCTGTTCGCACAGGGCGCGGGGCGCGCCGAAGTAGCCGGAGCCGAACAGGGGCAGACCGACCGCCTCCCACATCGGCGCGGCCGCGCCCTGGAGCACCGCGGCCTCCGCCGGGTCGCCCTCGCTCGCCGTCACCAGGGCGAGCAGCTCCACCGCCAGCACCAGGCCGACCAGGTCGTGGAACGCGTGGTCGATGGCGATGCACTCGCCGAGCAGGCCCCGCGCCTCGCCGTGCTCGCCGCGCGTCCAGGCCGCGTAGGCCAGGACGTACAGCGCGTACGCCCGGGTCCACCGCTCGCCGCGTTCCTCGCAGACCTCACGGACCTCCCGGCACAGCGCCACCGCACCGTCCAGGTCGCCCAGGAACACCTTCGCCATGGCCAGTTCCACCTGGCCCATCAGCACCTGGCTGTTGAGCTCGCCCAGCGCCCGGTAGGCGTCCTGCGCCCGCCCCAGCAGCTCCTCGGCGTGCGGCATGTCGTCCGAGACCAGCGCCAGACAGCCCATCCGGTGGGTGGCGTACGCGGCCGCCAGCGCGCTGCCCGAACGCGCCGCGTCCTCCTCGCAGGTGTACAGCGCCGCCATCGCCGCCGTGTTGTCGCCCTGGAGGATCGCGACGTACCCCAGCACCCACAGCGCCTTCAGCCGCGCCTCGCCGTGGCGGGACTCCAGCGCCACGGCCCGGTCCAGCCAGTGCCGGCCCTCCGCGAGCCGCCCGCAGCCCACCCAGTAGAACCACAGCGTCCCGGCGAGGTGCTGCGCCAGGTGTGCTTCGCCCGGCTCCTCCAGGCACAGCTCCAGCGCGGCGCGCAGATCGGGCAGGGCGCTGTCGGTGCAGGCCGCGACCTCGGCCTGGCGCGGGCCGAACCAGTCCAGCTCGCACCAGGCGGCCAGGCCCAGGTACCAGTCGCGGTGCCGCCGCCGCAGCCGCTCCTCGTCGCCGAGCGCGGCCAGCCACTCGGCGCCGTACGCCCGGACCGTGTCGAGCATCCGGTACCGCACGCCCGCCGCCGTGTCCTCGCGCACCACCACGGACTGGGCGAGCAGTTCCCCGAGCACGTCCAGCACCCGCTCGGCGGGCAGCTGCGGGCCGGCGCACACGTACTCGACGGCGTCCAGGTCGAACGGCCCGGCGAAGACCGACAGCCGCGCCCACAGCAGCCGCTCCTCGGGCGTGCACAGCTCATGGCTCCAGCCGATGGCGGTCCGCAGCGTGCGATGGCGCGCGAGCTCGCCCCTGGCCCCGCACGTCAGCAACCGGAACCGGTCGTCCAACCGGTGCAGCAGCCCCTCCAGGCCGAGCGCCGGCAGCCGCCCCGCCGCCAGCTCCAGCGCCAGCGGGATCCCGTCCAGGCGGCGGCACAGCTCCCGTACGGCGCCGGGGTCGGCGGCCCGGAAGCCGGGCACGGCCGCCGCGGCCCGGTCGAGGAACAGCCGCACCGCGTCGGCGTCGGACATCGGCGCCAGCGGCAGCACCGCCTCGCCGTCGATCCGCAGCGGCCTGCGCCCGGCGGCCAGCACGGTCAACCCCGGCGCCCGGCACAGCAGTTCCCGTACGAGCGCGGCGCACCCCTCCACGAGGTGCTCGAAGCCGTCCAGGACGAGCAGCAGCCGCCGCTCGGCGAGGTGCTCCACCAGCACCTCGCGCGGCGGCCGGCGGGTGTGGTCGGTCAGGCCGAGCGCCTCCATCAACGCGTGTTCCAGCAGCCCCGCGTCCCGCAGGGTGGCGAGCCCGGCCAGCCGGACCTCGTCGCAGGAGCGTTTCGCCACGCCACCGCCGACTCCGCCGCCACGCCCGTCGCCGAGCGCGTCGCCGCGCCCGTCGGCAACGCCGTCGGCGGGTTCCCCGGCCACGGCCGCCGCGACGCGCAGGGCCAGCCGGGACTTTCCCACCCCGCCGACGCCCACCACCGTCACGAGCCGGAACTCCGCCAGGAGCCGTCGCAGCTCGTCGAGTTCGCCCTCACGCCCGACGAACCGGTTCAGCTCTGCCGGAAGGTTGCTGCGTCGCATGAAACACGGAGGGTACCGAGCCAGGTGCACTCCGTACAATCGGACGTAATGGCTCCGGAGGGGCCTGTTCCCCTCTGCCGCCCAGACCACGGGTAATGCGGTTCGGGGAGCGCGGGCGGGCGCGATAGGCTCGGATAACGACTTTCGAAGCATCCATTGAGAGAGCGGTGCGCAGTGACCGGTGGAGAGGTTGCCGGGATTCTGGTGGCCGTCTTCTGGGCGATCCTGGTCTCCTTCCTGGCCGTGGTGCTGGTGAGGCTGGCCCAGACGCTGAAGGCGACCACCCGGCTCGTGGCAGAGGTGACGGAGCAGGCGGTCCCGCTACTGGCCGACGCCTCCGCGACCGTGCGCGCCGCGCAGACCCAGCTCGACCGGGTCGACGCCATCGCGACGGACGTCCAGGAGGTCACCTCCAACGCGTCCGCACTCTCCACGACGGTCGCCTCGACGTTCGGCGGACCGCTGGTCAAGGTCGCGGCGTTCGGCTACGGCGTACGCCGGGCCATGAGCCGGAACAAGAACGACAAGCCGGCCGAGCAGCCCCGGCGCACGGTCGTCGTCGGCCGTACGGTGCCGTCGGCCCGGAGCAGCAGGAAGAAGCGAAAGGGCTGACGCAGGGATGTTCCGCCGTGCTTTCTGGTTCACCGCGGGCGCAGCAGCCGGCGTGTGGGCCACCACCAAGGTCAACCGCAAGCTCAAGCAGCTGACCCCCGAGAGCCTCGCCGCGCAGGCCGCCGACAAGGCGATCGAGACCGGCCACCGGCTCAAGGACTTCGCGCTCGACGTCCGCGCGGGCATGCTCCAGCGCGAGGCCGAGCTGGGCGAGGCGCTGGGCCTCCAGGCGCCGGTCGACGACCACGCCCTCCCGGCCCCGCGCCGGGCGGCGGCGCTGGACCCCGGCGCGCGGCGCCCGGACCCGGACCGGCGCGACCCGCACCACCCGTATCCCCACCACCACTCGTACAACCGGAATGAGGACCACTGATGGAGTCGGCTGAAATCCGCCGTCGCTGGCTGAGCTTCTTCGAGGAGCGCGGGCACACCGTCGTCCCTTCGGCGTCGCTCATCGCGGACGACCCGACTCTGCTCCTCGTCCCCGCGGGCATGGTCCCGTTCAAGCCGTACTTCCTGGGTGAGGTCAAGCCGCCGTTCTCGCGCGCCGCCAGCGTCCAGAAGTGCGTGCGGACGCCGGACATCGAGGAGGTCGGCAAGACCACCCGGCACGGCACGTTCTTCCAGATGTGCGGCAACTTCTCCTTCGGCGACTACTTCAAGGAAGGCGCCATCAAGCTCGCCTGGGAGCTGCTGACCAGCTCCGTCGAGCACGGCGGTTACGGCCTGGAGCCCGAGAAGCTCTGGATCACCGTCTACCAGGACGACGACGAGGCCGAGCAGATCTGGCGCGACGTCATCGGGGTTCCCGCCGAGCGCATCCAGCGTCTGGGCAAGAAGGACAACTTCTGGGACATGGGCGTCCCGGGCCCCTGCGGCCCCTGCTCCGAGATCAACTACGACCGCGGCCCCGAGTTCGGCGTCGAGGGCGGCCCGGCCGTCAACGACGAGCGGTACGTCGAGATCTGGAACCTCGTCTTCATGCAGTACGAGCGCGGCGAGGGCCGGGGCAAGGACTACCCCATCCTCGGCGACCTCCCGTCGAAGAACATCGACACGGGCCTCGGCATGGAGCGCCTGGCGATGATCCTCCAGGGCGTACAGAACATGTACGAGACCGACACCCTGAAGGTCGTCATCGACAAGGCCACCGAGCTGACCGGTGTGCGCTACGGCCAGGCCCAGGAGAGCGACGTCTCCCTCCGTGTGGTCGCCGACCACATGCGCACCTCCGTGATGCTCATCGGCGACGGCGTCACCCCCGGCAACGAGGGCCGCGGCTATGTGCTGCGCCGCATCATGCGCCGCGCCGTCCGCAACATGCGGCTGCTCGGCGCCTCGGGCCCGGTCGTCGGCGAGCTCGTGGACACCGTCATCCGCACGATGGGCGAGCAGTACCCGGAGCTGGAGACCGACCGCAAGCGCATCGAGACCGTCGCGCTCGCCGAGGAGGCCGCGTTCCTCAAGGCCCTGAGGGGCGGCACCAACATCCTCGACACGGCCGTGACCGAGACCAAGGCCGCCGGTGGCACGGTCCTCTCCGGCGACAAGGCGTTCCTGCTCCACGACACCTGGGGCTTCCCGATCGACCTCACCCTGGAGATGGCCGCCGAGCAGGGCCTCTCCGTGGACGAGGAGGGCTTCCGCCGCCTGATGAAGGAGCAGCGGGAGCGCGCCAAGGCCGACGCCCAGGCCAAGAAGACCGGCCACGCCGACGTCTCCGCCTACCGTGCGATCGCCGACACCGCCGGCGCCACCGAGTTCGTGGGCTACACCAACACCGAGGGCGAGACGACCGTCGTCGGCCTGCTCGTCAACGGTGTGTCCTCGCCCGCCGCCACCGAGGGCGACGAGGTCGAGGTCGTCCTCGACCGCACCCCGTTCTACGCCGAGGGCGGCGGCCAGATCGCCGACACCGGCCGCATCAGGCTGCACAGCGGTGCCGTCATCGAGGTGCGCGACGTCCAGCAGCCGGTCCCGGGCGTCTCCGTCCACAAGGGATCGGTGCAGGTCGGCGAGGTGACCGTGGGTTCCACGGCGTACGCCACGATCGACGTCAAGCGCCGCCGGGCCATCGCCCGCGCCCACAGCGCCACCCACCTCACCCACCAGGCGCTGCGCGACGCCCTCGGCCCGACGGCCGCCCAGGCCGGTTCGGAGAACCAGCCCGGCCGGTTCCGGTTCGACTTCGGTTCGCCGTCCGCCGTGCCGCAGGCCGTCATGACCGACGTCGAGCAGAAGATCAACGAGGTCCTCGCCCGCGAGCTCGACGTGCACGCCGAGGTCATGCCGATCGACGAGGCCAAGCGCCAGGGCGCCATCGCCGAGTTCGGCGAGAAGTACGGCGAGAAGGTCCGCGTCGTCACCATCGGCGACTTCTCCAAGGAGCTGTGCGGCGGTACGCACGTCCACAACACCGCCCAGCTGGGTCTGGTGAAGCTGCTGGGCGAGTCGTCGATCGGCTCGGGCGTGCGCCGCATCGAGGCCCTCGTCGGCGTCGACGCGTACCACTTCCTCGCCAAGGAGCACACGGTCGTCGCCCAGCTCCAGGAGCTGGTCAAGGGCCGCCCCGAGGAGCTGCCGGACAAGATCTCCGCCATGCTCGGCAAGCTGAAGGACGCCGAGAAGGAGATCGAGAAGTTCCGCGCGGAGAAGGTCCTCCAGGCCGCCGCCGGGCTCGCCCAGGGCGCCAAGGACGTCCGCGGCGTGGCCGTGGTGACCGGCCAGGTGCCGGACGGCACGTCCGCCGACGACCTGCGCAAGCTGGTCCTCGACGTGCGCGGCCGCATCCCGGGTGACCGCCCGGCCGTGGTCGCCCTGTTCACCACCGCCAACGGCCGCCCGCTGACGGTCATCGCCACCAACGAGGCCGCCCGCGAGCGCGGTCTGAAGGCCGGCGAGCTGGTCCGTACGGCCGCCAAGACCCTCGGCGGCGGCGGTGGCGGCAAGCCGGACGTCGCCCAGGGCGGTGGCCAGAACGTCGAGGCGATCGGCGAGGCCGTCGAGGCCGTCGAGCGGCTCGTCGCGGAAACGGCCTGATGCGACGCGGCCGTCGCCTCGCGATAGACGTCGGGGACGCCCGGATCGGGGTCGCCTCGTGCGACCCCGACGGGGTCCTCGCGACGCCGGTGGAGACCGTGCCGGGACGGGACGTCCCGGCCGCGCACCGGCGGCTGCGGCAGATCGCCGAGGAGTACGAACCGATCGAGATCGTCGTCGGGCTCCCTCGCTCCCTCAGCGGGGGCGAGGGCCCGGCGGCGGCCAAGGTCCGGGCCTTCGCCCAGGTGCTCGCCCGCTCGGTCGCGCCCGTGCCGGTGCGGCTGGTGGACGAGAGGATGACCACGGTGACGGCCACTCAGGGACTCCGCGCATCGGGCGTGAAGTCCAAAAAGGGCCGGTCCGTGATCGACCAGGCAGCCGCTGTGATCATCCTCCAGAACGCTCTTGAGTCCGAACGGGTATCCGGTAATCCGCCCGGTGAGAGCGTCGAAGTGGTCATCTGATCGCGATACGGTAACGTTCCGCGCGATACGGCGCGTTCGAACAAGCGCTGTACTACGTAGAGGCGGATGTCCGGAAGCCTCGCGGCCGTTTGGGGATCGATGACTGGATATGGACGGGGCCCCGGCTCCGAACCGTGGCACCCCGAGGACCCGCTGTACGGGGACCAGGGGTGGAGAGGTCATCCGACCGACGGCGCGCCACACCCCCAGCCGCACCAGCAGCCGCAGGCGCATCCGGAGCCGCACGCGCAGCCGTACGGCACCCAGCAGTACCAGTACCAGGAGCACGCCGCGTACGGTGCCCAGCAGTACGACGGCCGCCAGTACGACGGTCAGCCGTACACCGGGCAGCCGTACGGCGGCCAGCATTTCAACGGCCAGCAGTACGACGGGGGTTGGGAGACGGGCCAGCAGGCGGCGATGCCGTACGGCGCCCCGCCTGCCCCGGCCGCCCCGTACGGCGGTGGCGACCCGGACCCCTACCGCACCCCCGAGGCCTACCCGCCGCCGCAGCCCCCGGGCCAGCGGCGGCCGGCCGACCCGGAGCCCTCGTACGAGGAGGAGCGGCAGCCCGAGCCCGAGGAGGAGAACCACCCGTTCTTCTCGAACGGCGACGGCGACGACGCCGACCGCGATGACCCCGAGGCCGACGACCCCGCGTCCACCCGGAGCGAGCGCCGCGGCCGGTCGAGGAACGCCAAGGGTGCCAAGGACTCCCCGAAGGCGAAGAAGCGCAAGAGCCGCAACGGCGTGGCCTGCCTCGTCGTCGCCCTCGTGCTGGTGGGCGGCGCGGGCGGTGTCGCGTACTTCGGCTACCAGTTCTGGCAGAGCCAGTTCGGCGCGGCCCCCGACTTCGAGGGCACGGGCACCAGCGAGACCGTCCAGGTGACCATCCCGCAGGGCGCCGGCGGGTACGAGATCGGCAGCATCCTCGTCAAGAACGGCGTCGTGAAGAGCCAGGGCGCTTTCGTCTCCGCGCAGAGCAAGCACCCCAAGGGCAAGAACATCCAGGCGGGCGTCTACACCCTCAAGAAGGGCATGTCGGCGACGAGCGCCGTCGAACTGATGCTGAATCCGCTGAGCCAGAGCACCCTCATCATCCCCGAGGGCAGACGCAACGCCTGGGTCTACGAGCAGATCGACAAAAAGCTCCAGCTGAAGGCCGGAACCACCGAAGCGGTGGCGGCCGCGGAGGCGAAGAACCTCGGCCTCCCGGCCTGGGCGACCGGCCACCGCAACGTCAAGGACCCGCTGGAAGGGTTCCTCTTCCCGGCCAGCTATCCGGTCGCCAAGGGCGCCAAGCCGGAGGACGTCCTCAAGAAGATGGTCGCTCGCGCCAAGGCCGAGTACATCAAGGCCGACCTGGAGGGCAAGGCCAAGACCCTTGGTCTGAAGAGTCCTTGGGAACTGCTCACGGTCGCCAGCCTGGTCCAGGTCGAGGGCAAGACGGACGACGACTTCCGCAGGATGAGCGAGGTCGTGTACAACCGCCTCAAGCCCACCAACACCGAGACCAACCAGCTGCTGCAGTTCGACTCCGCCTTCAACTACCTCCAGGGCGAGAGCAACATCGACATCAGCGAATCCGAGATCAACAGCAACCAGGACCCGTACAACACGTACACCCAGAAGGGCCTCACCCCCGGGCCGATCAGCAATCCCGGCATCGAGGCGCTGGAAGCCGCCATGGACCCGACGAAGGAAGGCTGGATGTACTTCGTCGCCACGGACGGCATGAACAAGACGGAATTCGCCAAGACGCACGACGAATTCCTGAAACTGAAGGATAAATTCAATGACAGCAAGGGCAGGGACTGACCCGCGCAGGGCCGCCGTCCTCGGATCGCCCATCGCCCACTCCCTCTCCCCGGTCCTCCACCGGGCCGCCTACGCGGAGCTCGGCCTCACCCACTGGACGTACGACCGGTACGACGTGGACGAGACCGCGCTCCCCGGGTTCTTCGAGAGGATGGACGAGACCTGGGCGGGGCTGTCGCTGACCATGCCGCTCAAGCGGGCCGTCATACCGCTCCTCGACGAGATCACCGAGACCGCGGCGTCGGTGGAGGCCGTCAACACCGTGGTCCTCACCGACGACGGCCGCCGCGTCGGCGGCAACACCGACATCCCGGGCATGGTCGCCGCCCTGCGGGAGCGCGGTGTGGAGCGGGTCGACTCCGCCGCGATCCTCGGCGCGGGCGCCACCGCCTCCTCCGCGCTCGCCGCGCTGTCCCGCATCTGCGCCGGGCCCGTCACCGCGTACGTACGCAGCGAGGCCCGCGCCGCCGAGATGCGCGTCTGGGGCGAGCGGCTCGGCGTCCAGGTCCGTACCGCCCCCTGGAGCGACGCCGCCGACGCCTTCCGGGCGCCGCTCGTCATCGCCACCACGCCCGCCGGGACGACCGACGCGCTCGCCGCCGCGGTGCCCGACCGGCCGGGCACCCTCTTCGACGTGCTGTACGACCCGTGGCCGACGGCCCTGGCGGCCGCCTGGTCGGCGCGCGGCGGCGCCGTCGTGGGCGGTCTGGACCTGCTCGTCCACCAGGCCGTGCTCCAGGTCGAGCAGATGACCGGCCTGACCCCGGCCCCCCTTGCGGCCATGAGGGCCGCGGGGGAGCGGGCCCTCGGCGCGAGCTGATGGACCACATGGACCACGCGCAGCCGTGGGCCGCGTCGAACGGCGCCGCGATCACCCGGGGCATCCTCGCCCTGCTGCCGGACTGGGTCACCTGGACCTTCTTCGGGCTCGTCGTGGCCTGCGTGCTGGCGGCCCTGGTGGTGAAGGTCCGGCGCAGGTTCCGGACCTGATCTTGCCCAAAGCGGCGTCCGCCTGCTGGACCGGTCGACCGGTCCAGGCCCGGGACATGGGAGGATCGGGGTAAGGCGGGCCAGGGCCGCGCACCCGGTCGCGCCGTCGCAGTCGAGGCGCGAGCATGAGGAGCACCGTTGAGCAGGTTGCGCTGGCTGACCGCGGGGGAGTCGCACGGCCCCGCACTGGTGGCGACGCTGGAGGGTCTTCCCGCCGGTGTCCCGATCACCACGGAGATGGTGGCGGACCACCTGGCCCGGCGGCGCCTCGGCTATGGGCGCGGCGCGCGGATGAAGTTCGAGCAGGACGAGGTGACCTTCCTCGGCGGTGTGCGGCACGGTCTGACCATGGGTTCCCCGGTGGCGGTCATGGTGGGCAACACCGAGTGGCCGAAGTGGGAGAAGGTCATGGCGGCCGACCCGGTCGACCCGGCCGAGCTCGCCGAGCTGGCGCGTAACGCGCCGCTGACCCGCCCCCGCCCCGGCCACGCGGACCTGGCCGGCATGCAGAAGTACGGCTTCGACGAGGCCCGCCCGGTGCTGGAGCGCGCCTCCGCCCGGGAGACCGCCGCCCGCGTCGCCCTCGGTGCCGTGGCCCGCTCCTACCTCAAGGAGACGGCCGGCATCGAGATCGTCAGCCACGTGGTCGAGCTGGCCGCCGCGAAGGCGCCGTACGGGGTGTACCCGACCCCGGCCGACGTCGAGAAGCTGGACGCGGACCCGGTGCGCTGCCTGGACGCGGACGCGTCGAAGGCGATGGTCGCGGAGATCGACCAGGCCCACAAGGACGGCGACACCCTCGGCGGCGTCGTCGAGGTCCTCGCGTACGGCGTGCCGGTCGGCCTCGGCTCGCACGTCCACTGGGACCGCCGCCTCGACGCCCGTCTCGCCGCCGCGCTCATGGGTATCCAGGCCATCAAGGGTGTCGAGGTCGGCGACGGCTTCGACCTCGCCCGCGTGCCCGGCTCGAAGGCCCACGACGAGATCGTCTCGACGCCGGAGGGCATCAAGCGCACCTCGGGCCGCTCCGGCGGTACGGAGGGCGGCCTGACCACGGGTGAGCTGCTGCGGGTGCGGGCGGCGATGAAGCCGATCGCCACCGTGCCGCGCGCGCTGGCCACGGTCGACGTGGCCACCGGTGAGGCGGCGCAGGCCCACCACCAGCGCTCCGACGTCTGCGCCGTCCCGGCGGCCGGGATCGTCGCGGAGGCGATGGTGGCGCTGGTCCTCGCGGACGCGGTCGCGGAGAAGTTCGGCGGCGACAGCGTGACCGAGACCCGCCGCAACGTGCGGTCGTACCTCGACAACCTCCAGATCCGGTGAGCACCGGCCCCCTGATCGTCCTGGTCGGGCCGATGGGCTCCGGCAAGTCCACCGTGGGCGCGCTGCTCGCCGAGCGGCTCGACACGTCCTACCGGGACACCGACGCCGACATCGTCGCCGCCGAGGGCCGAGAGATCTCCGACATCTTCATCGAGGACGGCGAGGAGCACTTCCGCGCGCTGGAGCGCGAGGCCGTACGGGCCGCCGTCGCCGAGCACACGGGCGTCCTCGCCCTCGGCGGCGGCGCCATCCTCGACGCCGGAACCCGCGGGCTCCTCTCCGGGCTCCCGGTCGTCTACCTCTCGATGGACGTCGAGGAAGCGGTCCGCCGCGTCGGCCTCAACACCGCACGCCCGCTGCTCGCCGTCAACCCGCGCCGCCAGTGGCGCGAGCTGATGGAGGCCCGGCGGCACCTGTACACCGAGGTCGCCCGGGTCGTCGTGGCCACGGACGACAAGACCCCCGACGAGGTCGCCCAGGCGGTCCTCGACGCACTGGAGCTTCAGAAGTGACTGACCACGCAGTGACCCGCATCCAGGTCGCCGGCACCGCCGGCACCGACCCGTACGAGGTACTGGTGGGCCGGCAGCTGCTCGGCGAACTCCCCGGCCTCATCGGCCCCAGGGCCAAGCGCGTCGCCGTCATCCACCCCGAGGCGCTCGCCGAGACCGGCGAGGCCCTGCGCGCCGACCTCGCCGAGCAGGGGTACGAGGCGGTCGCCATCCAGGTGCCGAACGCCGAGGAGGCCAAGACCGCCGAGGTCGCCGCCTACTGCTGGAAGGCGCTCGGCCAGACCGGCTTCACCCGCACCGACGTCATCGTCGGCGTGGGCGGCGGCGCCACCACCGACCTCGCCGGGTTCGTCGCGGCGACCTGGCTGCGCGGCGTCCGCTGGATCGCCGTCCCCACCACCGTCCTCGCGATGGTCGACGCTGCCGTCGGCGGCAAGACCGGCATCAACACCGCCGAGGGCAAGAACCTCGTCGGCGCCTTCCACCCGCCCGCGGGTGTGCTGTGCGACCTCGCCGCACTCGACTCGCTCCCGGTCCACGACTACGTCAGCGGCCTGGCCGAGATCATCAAGGCCGGCTTCATCGCCGACCCCGTCATCCTCGACCTGATCGAGGCCGACCCGGCCGCCGCCCGCACGCCCGAGGGCCCGCACACCGCGGAGCTCATCGAGCGCTCCATCCGCGTCAAGGCCGACGTCGTCTCGTCCGACCTCAAGGAGTCGGGCCTGCGCGAGATCCTCAACTACGGCCACACCCTCGCGCACGCCATCGAGAAGAACGAGCGCTACAAGTGGCGCCACGGCGCCGCCGTCTCCGTCGGCATGGTCTTCGCCGCCGAGCTCGGCCGCCTCGCCGGCCGCCTGGACGACGCCACCGCCGACCGGCACCGCACGGTCCTGGAAGCGGTCGGCCTGCCCCTCACCTACCGGGGCGACCAGTGGCCCAAGCTGCTGGAGACCATGAAGGTCGACAAGAAGTCCCGCGGCGACCTGCTGCGCTTCATCGTGCTCGACGGCCTCGCCAAGCCGACGGTCCTCGAAGGCCCGGATCCGGCCATCCTGGTCGCCGCGTACGGGGAGGTCTCCGCATGACCGCCCGCCGGGTGCTCGTCCTCAACGGCCCCAACCTCGGCCGGCTCGGCTCGCGCGAACCGGACGTCTACGGCTCCACCTCCTACGCCGGACTCGTCTCCGCCTGCCAGACCCTGGGCAAGGAGCTGGGCTTCGACGTGGACGTACGCGAGACGAACGACGAGGGCGAGATGATCCGCTGGCTCCACGAGGCGGCCGACGGCTCCCTCCCGGTCGTCCTCAACCCCGGCGCCTTCACGCACTACTCGTACGGCATGCGGGACGCGGCCGCGCAGCGCACCGCCCCGCTCATCGAGGTGCACATCTCCAACCCGTACACCCGCGAGGAGTTCCGCCACACCTCCGTGGTGGCCGCCGTGGCCAGCGGCACCGTCGCCGGCTTCGGGATCGGGTCCTACCGCCTCGCCCTGCGCGCGCTCGCCGAGGAACTGACGGCCTGACGGCCACGCGCTCCCCGGCCGTTCCCATAGTGGCGGCCGGGGAGGGTACGGTTCGGTAACGGGAGGCCCCAACGGCCGCCCCACCAGCGCCGATCGGACGAGATGGAGTGGCACCGGATGCAGCACGCAGTGGGGGCTCCGCTGCCGCCGCCCCACCAGCCGGGGCACGCAGCCGCCGCATGGATGAGCCAGCACCAGCACCCCCAGGCCCCCATCCCACCGGGGCCACCGCCCATCCCGCACACCCCGCCCGCCCCGGGCTGGACCGCGCCCGCACCGCAGGCCGGGCCACCGCAGGCCGGACCGCATCCTGCCGGACCGCCCCATGCCGGACCGCCCCCTGCCGTGCCGTCGCACGCCGGGCCCTCGCCCGCCGCGCCGCCGCAGGCCGCGCCTCCGCGTGACGCCACCGGTCACATCCAGCTGCCGCCCGGTGGCCCGGTGGCCGTCCCCACCCCGCCGCACACCGGCCACGGCACCGGCAACGCCACGCTCGCCGTCCTCCTCATCGGCCCGGCCGGTGCGGGCAAGACGACGGTGGCCCGCCACTGGGCCAGGAACCGCCAGGTCCCCACGGCGCACATCAGCCTCGACGACGTACGCGAATGGGTCTGCGCGGGCTTCGCCGACCCCCAGGACGGCTGGAACGACCAGTCCGAGGCCCAGTACCGCCTCGCCCGCCGCACCTGCGGCTTCGCCGCGCGCAACTTCCTCGCCAACGGCATCTCCTGCATCCTCGACGACGCCGTCTTCCCCGACCGCCCCGTCGTCGGCCTCGGCGGCTGGAAGCGCCACGTCGGCCCCGGCCTGCTGCCCGTCGTCCTCCTGCCGGGCCTGGAGATCGTCCTGGAGCGCAACGCCGAGCGCACCGGCAACCGGCGCCTCTCGGACGAGGAGGTCGCGGGCATCCACGGCCGCATGGCCGGGTGGTACGGCTCCGGCCTGCCGATCATCGACAACTCCACGTACGACGTCGAGACCACGGCCCGCGTCCTGGACGACATCCTGGCCCGCTCGATAGCCAGCCCCCCGGCGTACTGAACCCCGCAGCCGCCCGTGTATGCCCGTGTACGCCCGCGGCCACCCGCGTACGCCCGTCCCGCCCGGTCGCCGCACCCCGTCCGGACCTGCTCGAACTGCCGCCTCGGCCCCGCGCTCGTAGGCTCGTGACATGTCACAGGTGTATGCGGCCCGCCGCGGGCGGCTGCGCGACCGGTGCGCGGCGGCCGGCACAGCGGCGGCTCTGGTCTCCCGTCCCGCGAACGTCCGCTACCTCGCGGGCGGCTCGCCCCCCGGCGCCGTCCTGCTGGTCGGCGCCGACGACGACGTGCTGGTGTGCCCTCGGCCGCCCACCGGCGACCCGGCCGAGGGGCGCATCGACGAGGAACTGCGCCAGATCGTGCTCCAGGCCTCCGGCGGCGACCCGGCCGTCGCCGCCTGCGACTTCGCGGGCAAGGCGGGCGCGGAGACGCTCGCCGTCGAGGAGCACCACCTCAGCGTCACCCGCTACCGCGCCATGGGCTCCGTCGCGCCCCGTCTGCGCCTCGTCGATCTCGGCCGCGCCATCGAGCAGGAACGTATCGTCAAGGACGAGGACGAGATCACCTGCCTCCGGATCGCCGCCGAGATCACCGACCAGGCCCTCGGCGAGCTCCTGGAGTCGATCCTCGTCGGGCGCACCGAGCGCCATCTCGCCCTCGAACTGGAGCGCCGCCTCGTCGACCACGGCGCCGACGGTCCCGCCTTCCCGACCTCCGTCGCCACCGGCCCCCACGCGGGCCGCGGCGGCCACCGCCCCTCGGACCGGCGCGTCGAGGAGGGCGATTTCCTCTCCGTCTGCCTCGGCGCGAACTACCGCGGCTACCGCTGCGAGATCGGCCGCACCTTCGTCATCGGCACCTCGCCCGCGGACTGGCAGATCGAGCTGTACGACCTCGTCTTCGCCGCTCAGCGGGCCGCCCGGGAGACCCTCGCCCCCGGTACCGCGTACCGCGACGTGGACCGGGCCGCCCGCCAGATCCTGGACGCGGCGGGGTACGGCGACGCCGTCGCGCCCTTCCTCGGACACGGAGTCGGGCTCGAAATCGAGGAGGACCCGCAGCTGGCACCCGCCGCCATGGGTAAACTGGACGCTTGTGTGCCGGTCACCGTCGAACCGGGGGTCCACCTCCCGGGCCGGGGCGGGGTCCGGATCGATGACACGCTCGTCGTGCGCCAGGAGGCGGACGGCGGACCCGAGCTACTCACCATCACGACCAAGGAGCTGCTCGCGCTGTAAGGGATCGCACCCTGAAGCG
Organism: Streptomyces sp. NPDC045998; assembly: GCF_056430285.1. Taxonomy (NCBI): domain Bacteria; kingdom Bacillati; phylum Actinomycetota; class Actinomycetes; order Kitasatosporales; family Streptomycetaceae; genus Streptomyces; species Streptomyces sp. NPDC045998. Next base: position 8,612 of record NZ_JBWKLJ010000008.1, on the reverse strand, counting down.
GCGCGCACCGCACCACGCCTCGGTCGTCCACCAGCGTCAGTCCAGGAGATTCCGCAACCGTGGCCACCACGAACGACCTCAAGAACGGCATGGTGCTCAAGCTCGACAACGACCAGCTGTGGTCCGTCGTCGAGTTCCAGCACGTCAAGCCCGGCAAGGGCCCGGCCTTCGTGCGCACCAAGCTCAAGAACGTGCTCTCCGGCAAGATCGTCGACAAGACCTTCAACGCCGGTGTGAAGGTCGAGACGGCCACCGTCGACCGCCGCGACATGCAGTTCTCGTACATGGACGGCGAGCACTTCGTCTTCATGGACATGCAGACCTACGACCAGCTGCACGTCGACCGCAAGGCCGTCGGCGACGCCGCCAACTTCCTGATCGAGGGCTTCACGGCCACCGTCGCCACCCACGAGGGCGAGGTGCTGTACGTCGAGCTCCCCGCCGCCGTCGAGCTCACCATCAAGGAGACGGAGCCGGGAGTCCAGGGCGACCGCTCCACCGGTGGCACCAAGCCCGCCATCCTGGAGACCGGCCACCAGATCCAGGTCCCGCTCTTCATCACCACCGGTGAGAAGATCAAGGTCGACACCCGCACCAGCGACTACCTCGGCCGGGTGAACAGCTAACCGTGGCTGCCCGCAACAAGGCCCGCAAGCGGGCCTTCCAGATCCTCTTCGAGGCCGACCAGCGCGGCGTGTCCGTGCAGGAGGTCCTCGCGGACTGGATCCGGCACGCCCGGTCGGACGACCGGCAGCCGCCGGTCAGCGAGTTCACGATGGAGCTGGTCGAGGGGTACGCGCCGTACGCCGCCCGGATCGACGAGCTGATCTCCACCTACGCCGAGGGCTGGACGCTCGACCGCATGCCGGTCGTCGACCGGAACATCCTGCGCCTCGGTACGTACGAACTGGTGTGGGTGGACGGCACCCCGGACGCCGTGGTGATCGACGAGGCGGTGCAGCTCGCCAAGGAGTTCTCCACCGATGACTCCCCGTCGTTCGTCAACGGCCTCCTGGGCCGCTTCAAGGACCTGAAGCCCAGCCTCCGCCGGGCCGCCTGATCCCTGGCCCCAGCCCGTACGAAGGGCCCGCAGCGCCGCCGAGCGCCGCGGGCCCTTCGGCGTACCCGCCCCCCGGCGTGCGGGCGGCACGTGCGCATACGAAAGCCGCCGGGTGCGGCAGGAACCCCGCAAGGTCCCGCCGCCCCCGGCGGCAACGTTTCTGCTGTGTACGGACGCGTACGGATGCGTACGGACGTATCGGACGTGTACGTACGAGAAGAGGGCCGGCTCAGGCCTCTTCGTGGGCGACGGCCCGCCGCGCGTCCGCGTCCAGCACGCCCCAGCTGATGAGCTGCTCGGTGAGGACCGAGGGCGACTGGTCGTAGATCACCGCGAGCGTGCGCAGGTCGTCCTGGCGGATGGAGAGCACCTTGCCGTTGTAGTCACCACGCTGCGACTGGATCGTCGCGGCGTAGCGCTGCAGCGGGCCCGCCTTCTCGGCGGGGACGTGCGCCAGGCGCTCCAGGTCCAGGACCAGCTTCGGCGGCGGCTCGGCGGCCCCGCCCGGCGTGGTGCCCGGCAGCAGCTCCTGCACCGGGACGCCATAGAAGTCGGCCAGCTCGGCGAGGCGCTGTACGGTCACGGCGCGGTCGCCGCGCTCGTACGAACCGACCACGACGGCCTTCCAGCGGCCCTGGGACTTCTCCTCCACCCCGTGGAGGGAGAGGCCCTGCTGGGTGCGGATGGCACGGAGCTTGGCCCCGAGCTGTTTTGCGTATTCGCTGGACATATAGCTCCCGGGACGAAGAGTGGTAACTCACTGTGAGGTTACGCAGCGTTACTTGGCTGCGTCAAGCCGAATGGTCCATACCGACCGTCTTCACGGGGTGGGGTCGGGGGCACTCCCCGGGGGCTGGTACCGTGGATGGCGCAATTCCGACGTCCTTTAAGGTCCGTCCCGTGAGGCGGAGAAGGAGGTCCGTTTCGTATGGACGCCATTCAGCAGTCCGATGCCGCGCGCCCCGTCCTCGAGGGCCCCGACATCGCCCGGGTTCTGACCCGTATCGCCCACGAGATCGTCGAACGTGCCAAGGGCGCCGACGACGTGGTCCTCCTCGGCATTCCCACGCGCGGCGTGTTCCTCGCCCGCCGTCTCGCCGACAAACTCGACCAGATCACCGGACGCACGGTGCCGGTCGGCTCCCTCGACATCACCATGTACCGCGACGACCTGCGCATGCGCCCGGCGCGTGCGCTCGCCCGCACCGAGATCCCCGGTGACGGCATCGACGGCCGCCTGGTCGTCCTCGTCGACGACGTGCTCTTCTCCGGTCGCACCATCCGCGCCGCCCTCGACGCGCTCGGCGACCTCGGCCGCCCCCGCGCCGTCCAGCTCGCCGTCCTCGTCGACCGCGGACACCGCGAGCTCCCCATCCGCGCCGACTACGTCGGCAAGAACCTCCCGACGTCGCTGCGGGAGACGGTCAAGGTCCAGCTCGCCGAGGAGGACGGCCGCGACGCCGTGCTGCTCGGCGTCCGCGAGACCGCCCCGGCCGCCGACGAGCAGTAGCACGCGCGTCCCGTACGCCCCCTTCGTACGGCGCGCGCCCTCCCTGCGCCCCCGCACGTCTCCAGGGCCCCGCAGCAGGGCTCGCCTCGGCCCACGAAACTCCACGAACCCGGAGAAACACCCCCGATGATGCGCCACCTCATCTCGGCCGCCGACCTCACCCGCGACGACGCCGTCCACATCCTCGACACCGCCGAGGAGATGGCCCGGGTCGCCGACCGGCCGATCAAGAAGCTGCCCACCCTGCGCGGCCGGACCGTGGTCAACCTCTTCTTCGAGGACTCCACCCGCACCCGCATCTCCTTCGAGGCCGCCGAGAAGCGCCTCTCCGCCGACGTCATCAACTTCAGCGCCAAGGGCTCCTCGGTCTCCAAGGGCGAGTCCCTCAAGGACACCGCGCAGACCCTGGAGGCCATGGGCGTCGACGCCGTCGTCATCCGGCACGGCGCCTCCGGTGCCCCGTACCGCCTGGCCACCTCCGGCTGGATCGACGCGGCCGTCATCAACGCCGGCGACGGCACCCACCAGCACCCCACGCAGGCGCTGCTCGACGCCTTCACCATGCGCCGCCGCCTGGTCGGCCGGGACGCGGGCCTGGGCAAGGACCTGGCCGGCAAGCGCATCACGATCGTCGGCGACGTCCTGCACAGCCGGGTCGCCCGCTCCAACGTCGACCTGCTGCACACGCTCGGCGCCGAGGTCACCCTCGTCGCCCCGCCCACGCTCGTGCCCGTGGGCGTCGAGACCTGGCCGTGCGAGGTGTCGTACGACCTCGACAGCACCCTGCCGAAGTCCGACGCCGTGATGATGCTGCGCGTCCAGCGCGAGCGCATGAACGCCGCGTTCTTCCCCACCGAGCGCGAGTACTCCCGCCGCTACGGCCTGGACGGCGACCGCATGGCGAAGATGCCGGAGCACGCCATCGTCATGCACCCCGGGCCCATGGTCCGCGGCATGGAGATCACCGCCGAGGTCGCCGACTCCGACCGCTGCACGGTCGTCGAGCAGGTCGCCAACGGCGTCTCCATCCGCATGGCCGTCCTCTACCTGCTGCTCGGCGGCAACGAGTCCGCCGTCGCCCAGTCCACCCGTACCGAGGAGAAGTAAGACCCATGAGCAAGATCCTGATCCGTGGTGCGAAGGTGCTGGGCGGCGAGGCCCAGGACGTCCTGATCAACGGCGAGACCATCGCGGAGGTCGGCAGCGGGCTGAGCGCCGAGGGCGCGACCGTCGTCGAGGCCGAGGGGCGGATCCTGCTGCCCGGCCTGGTGGACCTCCACACGCACCTGCGCGAGCCGGGCCGCGAGGACTCCGAGACCGTCCTCACCGGCACCCGCGCCGCCGCCTCCGGCGGCTACACGTCCGTGTTCGCCATGGCCAACACCTTCCCGGTCGCCGACACCGCCGGTGTCGTCGAGCAGGTCTACCGGCTCGGCCAGGAGCACGGCTACTGCGACGTGCAGCCCATCGGCGCCGTCACCGTCGGCCTGGAGGGCAAGAAGCTCGCCGAGCTGGGCGCCATGCACGAGTCCGCCGCCGGCGTCACCGTCTTCTCCGACGACGGCAAGTGCGTGGACGACGCCGTGATCATGCGCCGCGCCCTGGAGTACGTGAAGGCCTTCGGCGGCGTCGTCGCCCAGCACGCCCAGGAGCCGCGCCTCACCGAGGGCGCCCAGATGAACGAGGGCGTCGTCTCCGCGGAGCTCGGTCTCGGCGGCTGGCCGGCCGTCGCCGAGGAGTCGATCATCGCCCGCGACGTGCTCCTCGCCGAGCACGTCGGCTCGCGCGTGCACATCTGCCACCTGTCGACCGCCGGGTCCGTCGAGATCGTCCGCTGGGCCAAGTCCCGCGGCATCGACGTCACCGCCGAGGTCACCCCGCACCACCTCCTCCTGACGGACGAGCTGGTCCGCTCGTACAACCCCGTCTACAAGGTCAACCCGCCGCTGCGCACGGAGCGCGACGTGATGGCGCTGCGCGAGGCGCTCGCCGACGGCACGATCGACATCGTCGCCACCGACCACGCTCCGCACCCGCACGAGGACAAGGACTGCGAGTGGGCCGCGGCCGCCATGGGCATGGTCGGCCTGGAGACCGCGCTCTCCGTCGTCCAGCACACGATGGTCGAGACCGGGCTGCTCGACTGGGCCGGCGTCGCCGACCGCATGTCCTTCACGCCCGCGCGGATCGGCCGCGCCACCGGCCACGGCCGCCCCGTCTCGGCTGGTGAGCCCGCCAACCTCACGCTGGTCGATCCGGCATACCGTGGAGCCGTGGACCCCGCGGGCTTCGCCTCCCGCAGCCGCAACACGCCCTACGAGGGCCGCGAGCTGCCGGGCCGTGTCACCCACACCTTCCTGCGGGGCCGGGCGACGCTCATGGACGGGAAGCTGGCGTGACACTCTTCGAACTGGCCGCGGAGCAGAAATCCGCAGAAGTGACCGACTGGGCCGCCCGGCTCGGCTGGGTCGCCGGACTGCTCCTCTTCGTGGCCTTCGTCTACTGGCTGATGCGCCAGGGCTGGAAGTGGCGCGGCGCCCTCCAGTCGGACCTCCCGGACCTGCCGGGAATGCCGGATACCCCCGGCACCGCGACACTGACCCACCCGTCTCCCACCACCACCCTCAACGGAGGCGGCAAGCCGCCCCTGCTCACACTCAGCGGCCGCTACCACGGCTCCACCACCGCGGGGCAGTGGCTCGACCGCATCGTCGCCCACGGCCTGGGCACCCGGAGCCGCGTCGAGCTGACGCTCACCGACGCGGGCCTGGAGGTCGTACGCCCCGGGGCGCGCGACTTCTTCGTCCCGGCGGAGCAGCTGCGCGAGGCCCGGCTCGACAAGGGCATCGCGGGCAAGGTCCTCGCCGAGGGCGGCCTGCTGATCGTCACCTGGGCGCACGGCGAGAAGCTGATCGACTCCGGCTTCCGCTCGGACCGCGCGGCCGAGCACATCACCTGGGTCGACACCCTGAACTCCATGATCACCACGACGGAAGGCACCGCACGATGACCACCTCCACCAGGGGAGCTGCCAAGACTCCCGCCGTACTCGTCCTGGAGGACGGCCGCGCCTTCCGCGGCCGTGCCTACGGGGCCGTGGGGGAGACTTTCGGCGAGGCCGTCTTCTCCACCGGCATGACCGGTTACCAGGAGACCTTGACCGACCCGTCGTACCACCGCCAGGTCGTCGTCATGACCGCGCCGCACGTCGGCAACACCGGTGTCAACGACGAGGACCCCGAGTCCAAGAAGATCTGGGTCTCCGGCTACGTGGTGCGCGACCCCGCCCGCATCCCGTCGAGCTGGCGTGCCACGCGCACGCTGGACGAGGAGCTGGCCGCCCAGGGTGTGGTCGGCATCAGCGGCATCGACACCCGCGCGCTGACCCGCCATCTGCGTGAGCGCGGCGCGATGCGCGTCGGGATCTTCTCCGGTGACGCCATCGGCGGGGATGCGGAGATGCTGGCCAAGGTCCAGGCGCAGCCGCAGATGAAGGGCGCGAACCTGTCGGCGGAGGTCGCCACCAGTGAGCCGTATGTCGTCCCGGCGATCGGCGAGAAGAAGTTCACCGTGGCCGCGATCGACCTGGGCATCAAGGGCATGACCCCGCACCGGATGGCGGAGCGTGGCATCGAGGTGCATGTGCTGCCCGCGACCGCCACCGCCGAGGACGTGTACGCGGTCGAGCCTGATGGGGTGTTCTTCTCCAACGGTCCTGGCGACCCGGCCACCGCCGACCACCCGGTGGCGTTGATGCAGGCCGTCCTGGAGCGGAAGACGCCCCTGTTCGGCATCTGCTTCGGCAACCAGATCCTGGGCCGCGCGCTCGGTTTCGGCACGTACAAGCTGAAGTACGGCCACCGGGGGATCAACCAGCCGGTGCAGGACCGTACGACGGGCAAGGTCGAGGTCACCGCGCACAACCACGGCTTCGCCGTCGACGCGCCGCTCGACAAGCCGTCCGACACCCCCTTCGGCCGTGCCGAGGTGTCCCACGTGTGTCTGAACGACAACGTGGTGGAGGGCCTGCAGCTGCTCGACCAGCCGGCCTTCAGCGTCCAGTACCACCCCGAGGCGGCCGCCGGCCCGCACGACGCCGCGTACCTCTTCGACCGCTTCGTATCCCTGATGGAGGCCGAGCGTGCCTAAGCGCACCGATATCCAGTCCGTCCTGGTCATCGGCTCCGGCCCGATCGTCATCGGCCAGGCCGCCGAGTTCGACTACTCCGGCACCCAGGCGTGCCGCGTCCTGAAGTCCGAGGGCCTGCGGGTCATCCTGGTCAACTCCAACCCCGCGACGATCATGACCGACCCGGAGATCGCCGACGCCACCTACGTCGAGCCGATCACCCCCGAGTTCGTCGAAAAGATCATCGCCAAGGAACGCCCCGACGCGCTCCTGCCCACCCTCGGCGGCCAGACCGCGCTCAACACCGCCATCTCCATGCACGAGCAGGGTGTGCTGGAGAAGTACGGCGTCGAGCTCATCGGCGCCAACGTGGAGGCCATCCACAAGGGCGAGGACCGCGACCTGTTCAAGGGGGTGGTGGAAGAGGTCCGTAGGAAGATCGGCCACGGTGAGTCCGCCCGCTCGGTGATCTGCCACTCCATGGACGACGTCCTCAAGGGCGTCGAGGTCCTCGGCGGCTACCCCGTCGTCGTCCGTCCCTCCTTCACCATGGGCGGCGCCGGCTCCGGCTTCGCGCACAACGAGGAGGAGCTGCGCCGCATCGCCGGCCAGGGCCTGACCCTCTCGCCGACCACCGAGGTGCTCCTGGAGGAGTCGATCCTCGGCTGGAAGGAGTACGAGCTGGAGCTGATGCGCGACAAGCACGACAACGTCGTGGTCGTCTGCTCCATCGAGAACTTCGACCCGATGGGCGTGCACACCGGTGACTCGATCACCGTCGCCCCGGCGATGACGCTGACCGACCGCGAGTACCAGATCCTGCGGGATGTCGGTATCGCGATCATCCGCGAGGTCGGTGTGGACACCGGCGGCTGCAACATCCAGTTCGCGGTCAACCCCGCCGACGGCCGGGTCATCGTCATCGAGATGAACCCGCGCGTCTCGCGCTCCTCCGCGCTCGCCTCCAAGGCAACCGGCTTCCCGATCGCGAAGATCGCGGCCCGTCTCGCCGTCGGCTACACGCTGGACGAGATCCCGAACGACATCACGGAGAAGACCCCGGCGTCCTTCGAGCCCACGCTCGACTACGTGGTGGTCAAGGCTCCGCGCTTCGCCTTCGAGAAGTTCCCCTCCGCTGACTCGACGCTGACCACGACGATGAAGTCGGTCGGTGAGGCGATGGCCATCGGCCGTAACTTCACCGAGGCGCTGCAGAAGGCGCTGCGCTCGCTGGAGAAGAAGGGCAGCCAGTTCACCTTCACCGGCCCGGTCGGTGACAAGGCCGAACTGCTGCGTGAGGCGGTCCGCCCGACGGACGGCCGGATCAACACCGTCATGCAGGCGATCCGCGCGGGTGCGACCCCGGAGGAGGTCTTCGACGCGACGAAGATCGACCCGTGGTTCGTCGACCAGCTCTTCCTGATCAAGGAGATCGCCGACGAGCTGGCCGCCGCCGACCGCCTGGACGCCGACCTCCTCGCCGAGGCCAAGCGCCACGGCTTCTCCGACGTCCAGATCGCCGAGATCCGCGGCCTGCGGGAGGACGTCGTCCGCGAGGTCCGCCAGGCCCTCGGCGTCCGCCCGGTCTACAAGACGGTCGACACCTGCGCCGCCGAGTTCGCGGCGAAGACGCCGTACTTCTACTCCTCGTACGACGAGGAGAGCGAGGTCGCGCCGCGTGAGAAGCCCGCGGTGATCATCCTGGGGTCGGGTCCGAACCGTATCGGTCAGGGCATCGAGTTCGACTACTCCTGTGTCCACGCCTCCTTCGCGCTGAGCGAGGCGGGCTACGAGACGGTGATGGTCAACTGCAACCCCGAGACGGTCTCGACGGACTACGACACCTCCGACCGTCTGTACTTCGAGCCGCTGACGCTTGAGGACGTGCTGGAGATCGTCCACGCCGAGCAGCA